>NZ_LZSG01000060.1 GCF_001665395.1 Mycobacterium sp. 1164966.3 | reverse complement strand
GTCCCGCCGTGCGCGAGCTGATCCTCGACGACGTCGACGAGCACCCGCCAGGCGGAGTGGTACAACCGCGCTGATCTTACGTAGCGCGTGAGTGTCGAGATTCGCGCTAGCGTGAAGAACTGCGACCGGCCTCTGGGCGTTTGCCGGCGCCGCTCAGATTGGCTAGTCCCCGCTGACTCCGGTGTACTTGTCGATCAGTTCCCTCTTGTAAAGCTTGCCTGCGTCGGTCCGGGGCAGCTGACTCTCGAAATGCATCGCCCGCGGACACTTGTAATGCGCTATGCGATTGCGAAGCCACGCGATCAACTCATCGCCGAGTCCGCTTGATGCCAGAGTCGGATCAGCCAACTGCACAACGGCGGTCACCGACTCCCCCATGACCGGATCCGGCACGCCGAATACGGCGGCGTCGACGACCAGCGGGTGGCTGATGAGCTGGTTCTCAATCTCCTGCGGGTAGATGTTCACCCCACCGGAGATGATCATGTAGTTGCGGCGATCAGTGAGGTAGAGGTAGCCCTCGTCGTCGAGGTAGCCGACGTCCCCGACGGTGACCCAGCCTTCGGGACTTCGCGCCGCGGCGGTATTCGCCTTGTCGTTGAGGTACTCGAACGGATAGCCGCCCTCGAAGTAGATTTCACCAATTTGCCTCGGTCCGAGCTCGTTTCCGGCGTCATCGAGGATGTGCGCCGTACCACGCATGGGCTTGCCCACCGATCCTGGGTGGGCAAGCCACTCATCGGCACGGATGAACGAGGTACCGGCACCTTCAGAGGAGCCGTAGTACTCGTCGACTATCGGACCCCACCAGTCAATCATTTGGCGTTTGATCTCAGGTGGACACGGAGCGGCAGCGTGGACGACACGTTGCAAAGTCGATAGGTCGTAGCGCATCCGGGTTTTTTCGGGCAGTCGCAGCATCCGCACAAACATCGTCGGCACGAACTGTGCGTGCGTGACACCGTAGCGCTCTATGCATGCGAGAGCATTTTCGGCATCAAAGCTTTCCATGAGAACCGTTGTCGCGCCGGCGGCTTGCGCTGCCATGGTCCACATCGCCGGCGCGGTGTGGTACGTCGGAGCAGGGCTCAAGTAGACCGAGTCAGCCCGCACTCCAAGCGCCTCGAAGACGGGCGTCGACAAATTCGAAAAACCCGTACCCAGCGGGTTCAAAGGTCGGCGGATTCCCTTCGGGCGACCAGTGCTGCCCGCCGAGTACTGCAGAAGCTGCCCATCGCACTCATCGGCAATCGGCGTCCAAGGCTCTGAGGCCGCGCATTGAGGATAGCGCTGCCAGCCGATGAGGTCGTCATCGGCGACCAGCGCAATGTCCGGCAATGCGGTCGGAAGTTGTTGGGACAGTTGTTGACACACATTTCGCATCGCTCGTGAGGAGATAATGGCTTTCGCCCCGCTGTCTTTTACGATGTAGGCGATCTCGGAGTGGCTCAGATGGGTGTTGACCAGCGTGTAGTACAGGCCGCTCCGCTTGGCCGCCCACATCACCGCGTGGATGTGTTGGTTATTTTCCATGAGCACTGCGACCGTGTCCCCGGCTACCAGGCCCGATCTTCGCAGGGAGTGAGCGAGTCTGTTCGCGTTGGCTTCGAGGCATGCGAAGCTCACTATGGCGCCGGAGGGATGAAGGATCACTGCCGGTTTGGCGGAATCTGCGTGATCACGCAGCTGCATCCCGGACCCCTCGGACCGTCATGGTGTTGCCCTGTTCCAGGGCTTATCCCAACGATCGATCGCCGCCACTTCATCAAGAGGTTTGCGCCGCACAGGATGGTGGCCACCCTTGGGCCAGCCCACCGTAAGCAAAGTTGCGATCTTCCAATCGTCAGGAATTCCGACCATCGACCGCAGTTGGTCCTGGCAGGAATCGTGCCAAAGGGTGATAGCCGCGCCAAGGCCTTGCGCGCGCGCTGCCAGCAGAAAGTTCTGCACTGCAGGAAAGATCGAACCCGCCTGCTGAAGTTCAGTGGTTCCACGCTGCGGCTGAACGCAGAACAGCACAAGCACAGGTGCCGCGCCACCGACACTCATGTGCTCGGCCATCGCTCGCAGAACGCGCGATTTTGGGTCGTCGGCCTCGTCCCCGGGCATCGAAATCGAATAAAACTCGGTCATCACGTCCCAAGTCTTCTGGGCCGCAACCGTTATCACGTCGCGCAAGCTTTGCGCGTTCAGTACGACGAACTTCCACGGCTGCTGATTGCCTCCGGACGGAGCCCAACTCGCCGCGCGCAGGCAGGTTTCGATCACCTCGTCCGAGACGGGCTCGTCACGGTAGCGCCGCACAGCCGATGCCGTACGCATGACCTCCCACAGGTCCGTCGATGTTTGCGAGACAGCTTGTTCGGTCACGACTTCACCGCCGCGGGAAGCACTCCGTGCCACGTCCCGCCGCGGACCGGGCCCGTGATTAGTGGTAGATCGAGCGTCGACAGGACACCCGGTGGCGCTGCGATGACTGCCGGGATCGCATTGAGTTCCCGCATCACCGTCGCATATGTCAAGCCCCGCATATTGTTTCCCCGTCCGTGCATTTCAATGTCAACCGTGTACGTGGGTAGACCGTCGACAATGACGCGATACCCACCGCGCGGCGACGGGTGCCGCGGCCACTCTGGAGCCGACCCTTCACCCATGCGAGTGATGTGCTCTAGCACCACCCGCTCCTCACCGTCGACAATTCCAGCGAGCTTGAATCGCATTCCGCCCATCGTGCCCGGCTCGATCCAGCCCGACGCAACCTCGTATCGCTCTGTGGCCAACCATTTCTCGATGGTTGTGTCGACGCGATCGAGCGGCAAGCCAACGCCGTCCGCAACTAAATGTACGATCGGCGCCCACAACGCGGCCAGGCGCGCGGTGTCGAACAACGGCGCCGGGTGGTCCGGCGGGTGGCCGAATCCCATGAAGTCGAACATGATGTCGGGTTGGTTGATGGGACCGTAATCGAGTATCTCGAGCATGGTGATGGTGTCGACACGGCTGCTGAATCCCGTCATCGTCAACGCGATGACATCGTTGGCCCAGCCGGGGTCGACCCCACTGTTGAAGAAACTTGTGCCGCCCTCTTCGCATGCAGCCGAAATGAGATCGACGGTCTGCTTGTCGGCGGCGGGTGGATAACACATCGGCACCAGCGAGGTACACACGACGTTCTTCCCTGCGCGTAGGCAGCGCGCGATGTCCTGGGCTGCCTCGTGGTACCGATAGTCGCCCGACGCGAAGTAAGCGACGACGTCGGCATCGAGAGCCAATGCGGTATCGACGTCACGGGTGGCGATGACGCCGGTCACGGGCATCCCGCACAGATCGCCGGCATCCTTACCCTCTTTGGCCTCGGCGTGCACTACCACGCCGACGAGGTCCAACCCCGGATGGGCGATCAGCGCGCGCAAAGCGCCGACCCCGACTTGACCGGGACCCCAAAGAATCACCCGCGGCTTACGTTGGCAGTCCGTCATCTGCTCTCTTCCCGGTTGACCCCGTCCAACCTGTGAGAACATACCTTCTCGGATACTGATAACACCATTGCCGCAGAAGAACCATGGAGGAGACAATGACTGATTACGAGTTCTTGAAGTGGGAGACGTTCGACGGCGGCCAGATCGTCCGAATCTCGTTGAACCGTCCGGAGCAACGCAACGCGCAAAACCGCGGAATGTTGGTCGAACTCGACGACGCTTTCGCCCATGCCGAGGCCGACGACAATGTCCGCGTCGTCATCCTCGCCGGTGAGGGGCCAATGTTCTCCTCCGGCCATGACATCGGCTCGAAGCAGGCCCGCGCCGAGTTCACTCCTGGACCGGGTCAGCACCCGACGGCGGCTATCAACGGCGGGACTCGAGAGGGCGCGGAGAAGATCATGCTGCAGGAGTGGCACTACTTCTTCCAGAACAACCTGCGCTGGCGAAACCTGCGCAAGATCACGATCGCGCAGGTCCACGGAGACGTGTTCTCTGCGGGCCTGATGCTGATCTGGGCATGCGACTTGATCGTGGGAAGCCAAGAGGTGCGCTTCGCCGATGTCGTCGGTACCCGGCTCGGTATGTGCGGCATGGAGTACTTCGGGCACCCGTGGGAGTTCGGCCCCCGCCGCACCAAGGAACTGATGCTGACCGGCGATGCGATCGACATCGAGGAGGCCCACCGACTTGGCATGGTCAGCAAAATCTTCAAACGAGAGGAGCTATCCGACCGCACACTCGAAATGGCTCGTCGCATCGCCAAGGTGCCGACGATGGCGGCTCTGCTTATCAAGGAGTCGGTCAATCAGTCCGTGGACAACATGGGCTTCTACAACGCCCTGCAGTCCTGCTTCACTCTGCACCAGCTGAACCACTCACACTGGGTCGGCGTACGGGATGACAAGCGTGCCACTGCCGGCGAGGAGCAGGGCGTGCCGAATTGGCGAACCGCTCCCCCGATAGTTCTGTCGGTCAAAGACCGAGTGCGAGCCGAGGCGTGACAGTTCAGTTCGCCACGGCCCCGTAGCGGGCGTCCGCGACGCGATCGAGGGCGACGGCCGATTCGCCGTACACCATCGCCCAACCCCGGACCCGGCGGTAGTACAGCTGGATGTCGCCTTCCATGCTGAACCCGTAGCCACCATGGATATGCAGGCTGCGCTGGGTCGCGTCGCGCGCAGTCTCGTATGCGAAGGCGAATGCCATGGCTGCCAGCTCGGTCACGCGCTCCGGCTCGTCGACGAATGCGCACGCGGCCTCGAGCGCCAGCAGCAGCGCGCCGTCGGCCGCAGTGGCGCTGTCCGCCAACGGATGAGACACCGCTTGAAAAGATCCAATCGGGGTCCCGAATGCCCGTCGCTGCTTGGCGTACTCGACACCCAGTTCGACGGCCTTCTTCGCCGCACCCGCGAGCGCTGACGCGGTCAGGGCCAGCCACAGATCCAGTGCATCGGAGAAGATCCGCTGTGCCGCGTCTCCCTCAGCAAGCACCAAGACCGCGTCCTCGACCGTGATATCGGCCAGTGGAAGCGAGCCGAGATTCTGCACGACTCGACGGTTCTCGCCGAGTGGCACCGCGATCAGGCGCTCGCCCGAAAGTGCCACCACCGTATCCGCGACGGCGCCGGCGGGTACCAGGCCGAGTGCACCGTCTCGTGCGACGCGCGGGGCAAAGCTGACGAGGTTGTCACCGGCCATGGTTTCCGCCAGCAGAGCGGCGCCGGTATCCCCAGACCTGGCGAGCAGCCTGGCTGCGACTTGGGCCTCGATAACCGGGGCGGATGCGAGCGCCCGACCGTACTGCTCGGCGATCAAGGCCAATTCGAGCTCGGATGCACCCCAGCCATCGGCGGCGTCACCGACGGCCATCTGCACGGCACCGGTGTCTAGCAATGCCTTCCACAGCCGGGAATCGAACCCTAAGGGCTCCGCAGCCCGGACACGCTGCGACGTCGACTCGCGCGCATACATCGCGGCGAACGAGTCGACGAGCTGGCGCTGTTCGCTGGAGAGGCTCAGGTCCACGCTTAGGTCCCATCACATGCGGATATGGTTACTCTCACAAATGAGAGTAACATTATCGCGCGGCCGGCCATGGGGCCTGTTGTGATACAGATTGGTTCTGATTCATGCACTTTCAGCTCGACGCCGACACCCAGGCATACGGCGACGGAGTACGCAGCTACCTCGCAAAAGTCATGACGCCCGAGTCCGAAGAGCGGATCTACCGCAGCGGCGTTTCGCACGACGACGATTTCGCCAAGGGGCTGGTGGACGAAGGTTATTTCGCCCCAAGCTGGCCGACCGAATTCGGCGGCCAGAACGGCGATGCATGGGACGAGCAGGTTCTCCGAGAGGAACTCATGCAAGCGGAAGCACCCATGTACCTCTCGGAGACCACCCGAATGGTGGCGTCGATCATCCGAGCCGTCGGTACACCGGAGATGAAGGGCCGCATTCTCGGCGGTGCGATGAAGGGCGATATCACCATTGCACTGGGCTTCACCGAACCCGAATGCGGCTCGGATGTCGCAGCGGCGACCACAAAGGCCGTGCGCGATGGCGACCAATGGGTCATCAACGGCTCCAAGATGTTCACCACAAACGGTCACATCGCCGACTACGTGTTTCTGCTGGCACGCACAAGTCCCGACAAACCCAAACACAAGGGACTCACCATGTTTCTCGTACCGCGCGACTCCGAGGGATTCGAAGCCCAAGCGGTATGGACCCTTTCCGGCGAACGCACCAACGTCACGTTCTACAGCGACGTCCGTGTTTCAGACGAGTGGCGCGTCGGCGATGTCGACGCGGGCTGGCAGGTGATGGGGCTGTCGCTGCAGGACGAGCACGCATCCGGGTGGGGGCCGCATATTTCTCGGCTGCTGCAGCACGTCGAACGGTGGGCGGCGAACACTCAATCCGGCGACGGGTCGCCACAGCTCTGCCAGACCGACGTACGGCGGCGAATCGCCAGGGTGGCAATGGAAGACGAGGTTTCGAGACTTCTCCTTCGTCGCTGCGTCTGGATGACCGTGACCGGGCAGAACCCGGTAGCGGAGGGACCGATGTCCAAGGTGTTCAGCACCGAAGCACTTGTGCGCGCCAGCCAGGACGTGATGGAACTGGTAGGGCCGGACGCGGCGCGAAGCTACTTCGAGCCGACGGCCCCGGAGCAAGGCCGTTTCGAATACCTCATGCGATTCGCATTGGGCACCACAATCTATGCGGGCACAAGCGAAGTTCAGCGCTCCATCATCGCCCAGCGCGGACTGGGCCTACCCCGTTAGCTTTCGAGGCTTACGAGCCGTGCTTCGCTTTGCCACAGTCTTAGCGGCCGTGCTTCGCTTCCCGGCAGTCTTGGCGGCCACGGCCTTGGGCTTAGCGGAATCAGCCGGCGGCGTGAGGGCTTGCTTGCACCAGGCCCATAACTGATCCTCGGCCAGCTCTGCGCCCTTGACCCCCAGGTGGAAGACTCCGATCTGGGCGAGTGCAATGAGTGTCGAGTTCAGCAGCGTCGTCAACTGCGCTGGTGTCAAGTCTTTTCGGATCAACCCGGCACGCGAGCATGCGGTGAGGATCTTCGTGAGCAGCTTCTGGTGCGGCTCCCAGATCTTCGCGAAGTCGGCAGGCCGCTCAATCTCCAAGCTCAAGTTGTAGATCGTCATCACCCGGCCGCCGATCGCCTCGGATGACTCGGCCCGGGAGAGAAATCCACGGCAGAACGCCTCGAGTTGTTCCATCGGACCGTCTGCCATGGCAACCTCATGGCGGATGGCTTCGATGAACTGACTCGTGGCGTTCTCGTAGAGCGCAAGCAGGAGCTCTTCCTTGCCCGCAAAGTGTTGATAGAACGCGCGCAGGCTCAAGTTCGACCGATCGATCAGAGTTTGGATGGTGAAATCGGCGCGCCCAGACTCCTCGACCAACTCCAGCGCAGTGGCAAGAAATCTCGAGCTGCGTGCCAGCGCACGGGCTCGGGCGGCGGAAAGACGCCGCTCTATCGTTCTTTCCTGCCAACTCGTCGGCATCTCGCCGAGGTCGGCGTCGACGATCTCAAGGCTGGCTTCGGTGTCCTGTGCGGGGCGCTTCTTTGCAGTCATGATTGCTTGAGAATACGCGTTCCCAGGTGGATTCGCCGAATCAACCTACACCGGTATGTTGATTGGCTTCGAATCGTGCCGGTGCGGGCATGGCGGTCGTGCGGCCATGCGTTACTCTGGAAACGGTTATTCTCGTCTGCGGGAATCAGGGTTTCGTAGGTGAAACCTGTACGCCGAAGGAGCGCAGTGTTGAGCACAGACATCCGAATTGTCTCGCCGGACGACCATTTGGTAGAGCCTGCCGATCTGTGGACCAGCCGGCTGCCTGAGCGCTATCGCGACATCGGACCGCGGATCGTTCGGACCCGCGGGCGGATGGATCCTTCTGTGACTTCCGATGTCGCGTTCGTCGAAGACGACGCGGGTCGCGACGCAGACATCTGGCACTACGAGGATGCCGTCATCCCGATCCCGCTCATCAGCGCGGCGGCCGGCTACGAACTCGACGAGCTCACCACCGACCCGATCACCTACGACGAGATGCGCCCGGGTTGCTTTCGCCCGGCCGACCGGCTCGCCGACATGGACATTGCAGGCATCGAGGCGTCGGCATGCTTCCCCAACACGCTCGTCCGCTTCTGCGGCCAGCGCTTCCTGTACGGCAAGGACAAGGAGCTCGCCAAGCTCTGCGTTGAGGCCTACAACGACTTCCAGATCGATGAGTGGGGCGGCAGCTCGAACGGTCGGCTGATTCCCCTTGGCATCATCCCGCTTTGGGACGTCGAGCTCGCCGCAAAGGAGGTGGACAGGGTGGCCGCGCGTGGCATGCACGCAGTGTGCTTCTCCGAACTGCCTTCTCGTCTCGACCTGCCGTCGATTCACAGCGGTTATTGGGACCCATTCTTCGCCGCGTGCGAGCGAAATCAAGTGGGCATCATGCTGCACATCGGATCGAGTTCGTCGCTCACCAAGTCCTCTCCCGACTCGCCGCATGTCGTGACCAGTGCGCTGATGGCGGTCAATTGCACCATCGCGCTGGTCGACTGGCTGTTCTCCGGCAAGCTCAAGCAATTCCCAAACCTCAAGCTGGCGTTCGCCGAAGCGCAAGCGGGCTGGATCCCCTACTACCTGCAACGAGTCGACGAAGTCTGGGAGGATCGTCGGGCGTGGGGCGGAATCCACCCGCTGCTGACCGAACCACCCAGTACTCAAGTGCCCGGTCGCGTATGGTTCTCCACGTTCGGCGACCCTGTCGCCTTCCGCATCCTCGACCTAGTCGGTGAGGACCAGCTCATGTTCGAGACCGACTACCCGCACAACGACACCAACTGGCCGCACAGCATGGAGGTCGCCAACAAGGCGACGGAGGGTTTGGACGAGGAGACCAAGCGAAAGGTGCTGTCCACCAACGCCAAAGCGTTCTTCGGCATGGCATAACGCTCCGGAGTTGCTGCGCTAGCGTGCCTTCCAGTTCGGCTGACGCTTCTCGAGGAAGGCGCGTGGGCCTTCGATGGCATCCTTCGTCAGGGCGACCTTCATGCGGTAATTCTCGGCGAGCAGCTCGGCTTCGTAGATGGGCAATGTCAAACCCTTACGCACGGCCATCCGTGAACCCCGCACCGCCAGCGGCGCATTGGAATTCACGATCTCGGCTATCTCCCACGCCCGATCCATGAGTTTATCGTGAGCGACCACTTCGGTGAAAACGCCCAAGTCGTATGCGCGCTGCGCGTCGAGTTGTTCGTGTTTGCCCATCAAAATCAACCGCATCGCGACCGGCAGCGGCAGGATCCGGGCCAGCCTGACCCCTTCGCGCCCGGAGCTCACACCGATGCTGACGTGCGGATCCATCAACGTCGCGCGCTCGGAGGCAACGGTGATGTCGGCAGTGGTGACCAAGTCCATGCCGGCGCCGCAGGCGATGCCGTTTACCGCACAGATGATCGGCTTGGTCATCTGAAGCCAGGGCGGCGTCGCCTCCTGCGGCGCATCCCATTGCCGCATCGAGCTCAGGATGGGCTCGCCCTGGTTGTCAATTCCCGCTGCGTTCTCCATGTCATGGTCGGCAGCCTTGTTGACGTCAGCTCCGACGCACAGCGCGCGCCCGGCGCCAGTGATGATGACCGTCCAGATATCTTGGGAGCGTTCGATTTCGGCGTACACCTCGGCGAGCTCTGCGATCATCTCGTCGTTGATGGCATTGAGTACCTCGGGCCGGTTCAACGTTACGCACGCCGTGTGACCCCGCACCTCGAATTCGAGAGTGTCGTAATCCGTCACCTGCTGTGGCTCTCTTTCTCCAAAGCCGTTGCGGCGCTGGGACGAAAACCGAAGATATCGTTGAATCTCTCACAGTAGCGCGGCCAGACATCGGGATTCAGCAGCCGGGGCGGCATGCGGCCCTCGAAGATCATTTGCCATTGGGTCGCGGTGGCCACGGCGATGTCGCGGGCGGCTTCCACGGTGATGCCTGCGACATGCGGTGTCGCAATGACATTGTCGAGGCCCAGCAACGGATTGTCTGGCCGCGGCGGCTCGTCGTGGAACACGTCGAGGGCCGCCCCTGCGATGCCTCCGGTGACCAAGGCGTCGTACAGCGCGTCTTCGTCGTGCACGGGACCGCGCGCGGTAGTGATGAAGAACGCGGAGGGCTTCATCGCGGCGAACTGTTCGGGCCCGAACAAGCCACGTGTCTCAGCCGTGAGCGGACAGGTGACCTGAACAAAATCGGAGCGCCCGACCAGCTCGGCGAGTTCCACCAACGTCACGCCGCGCGCGGCGGCGGCCGCTTGGTCGACATACGGATCGTAGGCCAGAATGTCCATCCCGAAGGGCGCGCACAGCTCGACCAGGCGGCCACCGATGGCACCGAGACCGACCACCCCGAGTGTTTTTCCGAGCAACTGACTGCCCCGCAGGGCCAAGCGGTCGCCGAGCGGTCCGCTACGTAGTGCGCGGTCGGAGACGGTGATCTTCTTGGCAAGATCGAGCATGAAGCCCAGCGCATGTTCGGCGACGGCCTCCGCACCGGGACCGGAGTTGTTGCACACCGCGATTCCGGCCCTGGTGCACGCCTCGACGTCGATCACGTCGTAACCGGCGCCCGCCGAACAGACAGCGATCAGCTCAGCGCAGCGTTGGACCAGGGCAGGACCCACCAACCACTGTTCGCCCTCGGGGTGGGACGCCACATCAGTGCGCGTGGCGACTTGGTATCCGTGAGCGGATTCCATTACCGCCCAACCGTCCTCAGTCGGCGCATTCAGGTCGAGTTTGACGACGTCGATGTCGGCCGACTCGAGAACTTCCCCGGCGATGGGGTCGGTCCATCGCTCGTAGACAAGCCTCGGCGTTGGGCTTTGGCTCATTGCTTCAGCTTGGGTTTCGCCTGTGCGGCCTTGAACATGTCGGCGAGTTCGGCGTTGACATTCTTGTAATCGTTGCGCGCAATCGAGCCGTCCCGGCCGGGGACTACGTCATACCCCAGCCGCAGGTCCTTGTTCTCCATGTGGAAGTACTCGCGCCCGATCGGCAGTCGTCGGTCTTTCCGCGGCACCTCCATCCATGCGCGCAAGAAGCAGCGGGCCTTCTTCGGATCGTTGCTGCTGACGAAATCGGAACGCGAATGGCACATAGCGAAGTTGTTCGCCACCGCTGCCTCGCCCGATTCGAGCCGGAACTCAACTTGCTGCTCGACCAGAATGGTGCGCAGCAATTCGATCGCCTCGGTTTGTTCGGGTGTGAACTCCCGGCCGAGTGCGTGCATTGCCGGCAGGATGCTGCTGTAGGTGAAGTTAATGCAGATCCTGCCGTCGATCTGGGAGAACACTGGGACGTCGTACGGTGTCACGTCTGGCTGGTCGTCGGGCTGCTCGCTGCGCCGGTGGTGCGGAAATCCTTGATACAGCACTGGAAGCAGGTCCGGCCGCTCGTTGAGAATCCGGTTGTGCGCCGCCGGTCCGCTCGCGAACTGGCTTTCGCCGCCTGTGGCCGCCGGGTAGACGCACAAAAGCGACAGGATGTCAGCCGCGTCGTTGTGCATGGCCAGCTCGGCACGAGACTTAGTGCCACGCGCGGGCTGCACGCCGTTGGGCAGCACCTCCTCCTGAACGCGCACCATCCGGTGTCCGAACGAGTTGTTCGACACGAGGTAGCCGAGGTGCGTGCAGAATGCCCAGTAGATTCGCTCGAGATCGTCGATCGAGTGCTGTTCGACCGGAAACCCACGCACGCACGCCAGGCCCTTACCGAACATCAGGTCGCGATACAGCCGCGCCAGGTCATCATCAAGATCGGAGTGGCGGGCATCCTCGGGGGTGATGTCGTCGCGACCCTTTTTTGAAGTCTTAGCCAAGATCGATTCCAGGGCAGCCACGTTGCGCGCCGATAGGTCGAAGGCGAAATCGTCCTTGCCCGTAAAGTCCGCGCCGGTCCAGGACATCGAGTCGGTGACTTGCTGTTGGTAGATCGCGGTGGGCATCCGTCCTCCTGTTGTGGTGGCGAGGCTTTCGGCTATCGGGTTATCCGTCGGTGCTACGTGTGCGGCGGCCGTCGAGCTCTCGCAACGCGCGTGCGCGGGCGGTCGCCGCCTCGGTCATCATCCCGATGTCCGTACCGGCCGAAATGAAACGCAGATCCAGATCTGTGAAGCGTTTCAGCAGGTCAACGGACTTAATGCCGGCTATTCCCAGCGCCACGCCGTGTGCACGACAAGCCGCCGCGACCGATTCTACTGCATGGTGGAAATGGGCATTCTCATAGTCGCCGTGGATGCCCATTTCGGCTGTCAGATCGCTCGGACCAACGAGCAGCATGTCGACACCATCGACACCCGCGATAGCGTCGACGTCGTCGACCGCTTGCGGCGTTTCGATCATCACCGCAACCACCGTGCGGCGCTCGAGGACGTCGGTGAGTTCGGCCGCCGATCTGGGGTCGTACCCGCTCACCGCATTCGGTCCGGAGATCGAGCGATGGCCGATCGGAGGAAACCGTGCCGCTTCGACCACAGCTGCCGCCTCATCTCGCGAATTCACGTGCGGCACAATGACTCCAATTGCGCCGTTGTCGATCACGCGAGCGATGAGACTCGGGTCGTGGGACGGCACGCGAACCAGCGCCGAGATGCCTGCTCCCAAGGCGCTTGCGCAGAGCATCGCGGCCGTCTCCAGCGACGTGGAGGTGTGTTCGAGGTCGACGTAGACCGCGTCGTATCCGCATGCTGCTACGATCGCGGGGACATCGGGAGTGCGCGCGCTCATCAATGCCAGACACAGCACCAGGTCGTCACCCCGCAATGCCTCCCGTAGTGGTTTCCGCACACGCTCACGGTAGTCCACTGAGAACGTTCATTCCATCAAGTCGTGAATGGCATTATCAATGTGGTAACCATGACATATGCCAGCCAACCGGGTCGCTATCGTGGGCGCCGCCCTGTCGGATTGTGGACGGGTACCCGACAAGACCGCGATGACCCTGATGGCCCAAGCCGCGCGCCGCGCCATCGCCGACGCCGGTCTGACGAAGGACGACATCGACGGTTTCGGCGGCCATGGGACCCTGCTGCCGCCGGTTGAAGTGAGCGAGTACCTGGGTCTGCGACCATCCTGGGTCGACGCGACCAACGTCGGCGGGTCGTCTTGGGAGGTGATGGCGGGACACGCCGCCGACGCTATTGCCGCCGGCGCCATCGACGTGGCGTTGCTGACGTACGGGTCGACGGCGCGCTCGGACGTCAAGCGTCGCGTACGTGCATCAGCGGCGGCGATGAGCACCGGCGGCGCCATGCAGTACGAGGCGCCGTACGGCGCGACTCTGATCGCAAAGTATGCGATGGTCGCCAGGCGCCACATGATCGAGTACGGCACCACCCCAGAGCAACTGGCCGAAATCGCGGTTGCGGCCCACGAGTGGGCGGCGATGAACGACAACGCATTTGAGCGCGACCGGATAACCGCCGCCGATGTTGCCGCAGCACCGATGCTGGCCGATCCCTTTACCTCCAAGCACGTGTGCCTGCGCACCGACGGTGGCGGCGCCGTGGTGCTGGCAAGCGAGCGGGTGGCGAAGGATTGCGCCAAGGAGCCCATCTGGATTCTCGGTGCCGCCGACTCGACATCGCACGTCAGCATGAGCGAGTGGGCCGACTTCACCACCTCGGCGGCCGCGCTGTCAGGCCCTCGCGCGTTCGCGCAAGCCGGCGTCGGACCGGCCGACATCGATGTGTGTCAGCTCTATGACTCATTTACCTCCACGGTGCTGCTCACGGTGGAGGATCTGGGTTTCTGCGCTAAAGGCGAGGGCGGGCCGTTCATCGCATCAGGTGCGCTACGTCCGGGTGGGGCGCTACCGACCAACACCGACGGCGGCGGTCTAGCCTCGTGCCATCCCGGCATGCGGGGAATCTTTCTGATGGTCGAAGCGACGAGGCAGCTGCGTCGCGAATGCGGGCCCAGACAGGTTGACGACGCGCGTCTGGCATGCGTGCATGCCATGGGTGGCTTTTTCACCCACAGCGCCACGATGATTCTCGGGAGGCAGTGATGGATGTGCCGGTGGCCGCGAACCGGCCCACGATCGACTGCGACAGTGAATCGTGGTGGCAGGCCATCCAGGATCGACGGCTGCTGATCAACACGTGTGCCGGGTGCGGCCAGAACTCGCTCTACGTGCGTCCGTTCTGCCCGCACTGCTGGAGCGAAAACGTCGCGCAGGCACCGGCGTCCGGGCGAGCCAGGCTCTATACGTGGACCGTGGTGCACCAGAATGCGGCGCCCTTCGATACCCGTACACCGTATGTGGTCGCCATGGTCGATCTCACTGAGGGCCCCCGGCTGATGACCGTTCTGGAAGACTGCCCGGTCGAAACCCTCTGTGCGGAAATGGAACTCACCGTCGCATTTCGCGAAGACGATGACGGCTTTATTGTCCCGGTCTTCCGGCCCATCGCAAGAGATGTGGGAAAGGAACAAAGATGAACAAAAAAGACATGATCCTGATCAGTGTCGACGACCACATCGTGGAGCCGCCCGACATGTTCAAAAACCATCTGTCCCAGAAGTATCTGGACGAGGCCCCGCGGTTGGTGCACAATCCCGATGGCTCTGACACCTGGCGATTCCGCGACGTGGTGATCCCCAACGTGGCGCTCAACGCCGTGGCGGGCAGGCCGAAAGAGGAATACGGCATCGAACCGCAGGGTCTCGATGAGATTCGGCCCGGCTGCTGGCAAGTCGACGAGCGGATCAAAGATATGAACGCCGGCGGCATCCTCGGCTCGATCTGCTTCCCGTCGTTTCCCGGATTCGCCGGCCGACTGTTCGTCACCGAGGATCCCGAATTCAGTTTGGCGCTCCTTCAGGCGTACAACGACTGGCACGTCGAGGAGTGGTGCGCGGCCTACCCGGCTCGCTTCATTCCTATGACGCTGCCGGTGATTTGGGACGCCGAACTGTGCGCTAAGGAAATCCGGCGTAACGCCGAACGTGGTGTGCACGCACTGACGTTCACGGAAAACCCGGCGGCCATGGGATATCCCAGCTTCCACGACGACTACTGGACACCGATGTGGGAAGCACTGGTCGTCACCGACACCGTGATGAACGTCCACATCGGGTCATCCGGCAAGTTGGCGATCACTGCGCCGGATGCGCCGATGGATGTGATGATCACGTTGCAGCCGATGAACATCGTGCAGGCCGCGGCGGATCTGTTGTGGTCCAAGCCGATCAAGAAGTACAAGGACCTCAAGATCGCGTTGTCGGAGGGCGGGACAGGCTGGATTCCCTATTTCCTCGAGCGTGCCGACCGCACCTACGAGATGCACTCCACCTGGACCGGTCAGGACTTCGGCAAGCAGAAGCCGTCCGAGGTCTTCCGCGATCACTTTTTGACCTGTTTCATCTCCGACCACACCGGGGTGGCGCTGCGCAACGAGATCGGCATCGACAACATCTGCTGGGAAGCCGATTACCCGCACAGTGACAGCATGTGGCCCGGTGCCCCCGAGCAACTGCACGAGGTGCTGCAGCGGAACAACGTGCCCGATGACGAGGTCAACAAAATGACCTACCAGAACGCGATGCGCTGGTATCACTGGGATCCGTTCACCTCTCACATCGCCAAGGAACAGGCCACCGTGGGCGCCCTGCGCAAGGCCGCCGAAGGGCACGACGTCTCGATCCAGGCGCTGTCGAAGCACGACCACGGCAAAGGGTCCGGCTGGCAGGATCAGCTGAGCAAGCTGACCATGAACACGGCTGGCAAAACAGAGGACTGACACTCAGCCAGTGGCAGCGAGCCGGTCGGCAAGCACCCGCGGCCTCCCCGCCGAGCACGCACCAAGCTTGTTGCGCTCGACCTTGCCGTTGGCATTGACCGGCAGCGGCTCGTTCCAGAACACCAGTTCCTCGGGCAACTTGTACTTGGGCAGTCCCGCCGAGATGAGCGCGTCGGTGACCTTCGCGAGCGTCATGTCGGCGTCGGCGTCGAGAACCATTGCGACGGCAAGTCGTTCGCCGGTCGTGGCGTCGGCCACCGAGTATGCCGCGCAGTCGCGCACCCCGGCGATCCTGGCGACGGCCTCCTCCACCTCGACAGCCGCGATCTTCAGACCGTTGCGGATGATGATGTCCTTCAGGCGCCCGACGATGCGCACCCGGCCATCGGAGATTTCGGCCACGTCGCCGGTGTGAAACCACTCGCCATCGAATGCCTGCGCGTCGGCATCGGCGTCGGTATAGCCGAGGAATGTGTGCGGCCCCCTTATGCAGCACTCTGTCCGATCCGCTGCGGATCCGCCTTTCACCTCGACGTCGTCCAGCGCGACACCGTCATCGGCGTGACGCACCGCCGCGGACTCAGACCGAAGACCAGAGGTGCTCACCGGTACTTCGGACGAACCGTAGGCGCGCATCACAATAATCCCGAAATCGTCTTCGATGCGGGTGACGATGCGCCGGTCCAGCATGGTCCCGCCCAAATAGACCGCTTTTAGCGGCACATGCAGCCCGCGCGCCACCGCCTCGTCGAGCAGCCTGTCCAGCAAGCGATCGGGTCCGCCGTACCAAGTCGCACCCGACGAGACCAGCAGCTCACAGGTTTCGGCGGCATCCCAGTTGTCCTCGAGGACGACGGGCGCGCACAGCATCGGCGCGATGAACAACGCCTGCAGCACTCCAGTCACCGACGCCAGTGGACTGATGAGAAAAATCCGGTCCGCCGGGCCCAGTCCGGCTGCCGCGATGTAATTCGACGACGCCTTGATCAGCGTGCTCTGCGAGTGGATGACTCCCTTGGGCACCGAGGTGGTTCCCGACGTGTACAACACAAGGCAGGGCTCGTCGGCCGCACGCTGGGGCCGGTACGCAGTTTGCGGTGCAAAATCGCCGTCCAAAGCGATCCATGCCAACTGCGTGGACATCGCTTTCCGCAGGGCTGCAGGCCAATTCGGCGCGACGCCAAACTCAGCTCCCGTGCGCGTGACGATGTCCGTTAGCTGTGCCGCACCGACGTTGTGGGGCACAAGCAGGACCACGGCGTCGAGGCGCAACGTTGCATGGACGGCAATGACTGAATCCACGTCGTTACCCACGACCACAACGGCCGGCGTCGACGCTCCGACGCCCGAAGCCGCCAAAGTGCCAGAGGCCGCATCGATGCGCGAGTCGAGTTCGGCGTAGCTAAGCTCCGCCCCCCGGGCACACAGAGCCAGCTTCTCCGGATGTCGTGCCGCAGCGGCTCGAACGACGTCGGCCGGCTGATCCGACCAGAAGCCCGCCTCGCGGTATCGGTCCCGCAAGGCCGCGGCGCGCCGATGCGCACACTGCAACAGCTCCGGCGGCCCGTTCATCGATGTCCTCCGATGCAAATGATGGTTCTCACTCAGAGTAAATGTAACCTCTCAGAATGCCGTCAATGAATTTCGACAATCAGGTTGCAATCGTCACCGGTGCAGGCGGCGGCCTTGGCCGCTGTCACGCCATCGAACTCGCCCGCCGGGGTGCGCGCGTCGTAGTCAACGACCTGGGAAGTGCGGTGGACGGCACCGGTGCGTCCATATCGGCTGCGCAGGCAGTAGTCGACGAGATCACGTCGGCGCGCGGCACGGCGATCGCCAACGGCGACTCGGTCGCTACCGAGGAGGCCGGCGCGGCCATCGTGGCCGCGGCCATGGACACATTCGGGCGGGTCGACATTCTCATCAACAACGCGGGAATCCTGCGTGACGCGGCATTCAAGAACATGACCGCCGAACAGGTGGAGGCGGTCATTTCAGTTCACCTGTCCGGGGCGTTCCACGTCACCCGCGCGGTATGGCCGGTCATGCGCGAGCAGAACTACGGACGAATAGTCCAAACGACCTCGGGTACCGGCTTGTTCGGAAACTTCGGGCAGGCCAATTACGGCGCGGCCAAGATGGGGCTGGTCGGAATGATGCACGTGCTCGCCATCGAGGGAGCACGAAACGGCATCGCGATCAACGCGGTCGCACCGATCGCACGGACGCGGATGACCGAGACCATCATGGGCGAAGCAGGCAAGGCGATGGACCCTGAGTTGGTGACTCCGGTCGTGATTTATCTGTCGCATCGCGACTGTGACCGCACTGCCCACATTTATTCAGTGGGTGCGGGCAAGGTGTCGCGGGTGTTCATCGGTGTGACCAAAGGGATCGAGAACACCTCGCTCACTGCGGAATTAGTCGCTGAGGCGATCGACGAGATCGACGACGCCGGAACGTTCACGATCCGCGGTGGGACGGCGAAGGAGTGAGGGTCAGTGGCCCAAGAATCGCGGTTCGCGCCGCTCCGCGAACGACCGCAGACCCTCCTGAAGGTCAGTGGTTCGCGACACCGCCTCCTGCGCCCATGCCTCCTGCTCGAAAGCGCGGTCACGGCCGGACTCCGAGGACACCAACAGCAGTCGCTTGGTGTGTCCGAGCATCACCGTCGGCCCAGCCGCAAGCCGGCCGGCCAGCTCACCGGCGACCTCATCGACAACCTCCGGTGCGACCACGCGATTGACCAGTCCCAGCCGCTCACTGGTGGCAGCGTCGACGGGTTCGCCGAGCATCAACAGCTCCGTGGCCTTGCGCAGTCCCACGATCCTCGTCAGCAAATGAATGGCGCCGGAATCAGGAAGCACGCCGCGGTGCACGAAGGCCGCGACAAGCTTTGCCTCCGTGGACATGACGACCAGATCGCAGGCGAGAACCAGGCTGATTCCTGCCCCGGCCGCGGTGCCCTTCACCGCAGCGACCACCGGCTTGTCGCAGTCGAGGATTGATGAGACCAACCGTTGCCAGCCCTTCTGCAGCATCCGAGCGACGTCCCCTGACCGCTTGTCGGCCACGGGCGGCTGGGGCGCTGTTCCAGCGGGCAACCCAGCTCCTGCGCAGAAGTGCCGCTGTCCAGTCGCGCCCAGTAACACCGCACGCACCGTTGGGTCGTCGCCGGCGCGTTGGAAAGCCTCAGTCAACGCATCACGAGCCAACGGGGACAAGGAGTTTCCCGCTTCGGGCCGGTCAATGGTGATGCGGCAAACACCGTCGGCACCAACATCCGCCAGGATTCCTGCCTGCTCCTCGCTCAACTCACTCACCCCTGCCGTTAACGGCGTTTCCGCTTTTCGGGTATCTTAATTTCCACACTTGCCGGAGCCACGATATTCGCCAGAACTGAGGAGGCGCGCCATGACCCGCTCCTCTCAATCGGGGCTCATCACTGATGAGGGGCTGGCCAGGTTGCGTGCCACCATCGGCATCGCCGTTCCGCATACGCAGCCACCCCACTACCTCCGACCCAACGAGGACACCTTCCGCCACGTCGCCGAAGCCTACGGTGACGCCAATCCCCTGTGGGCCGATCCGGACTATGCCGCAAAGTCGGTATGGGGTGAATCGATCGCGCCGCCCGCTCTGGTGGGAGGTGACACGTTGATCGGCGAAGACGAAATCACCGAGCTCTCCGAGAACGACCGCTCCCTCACCAAGGGCGACCCACTGCGCGGGGTGCACGCGTTCTACGCGTCGTCCGCACGAGAGTGGTGGGCTCCGCTGCGGGCCAACCACCGGGTATTCAGGCGCAACGCGCTGATCGCTGCGCTCGACAAAAGCAGTGAGTTCGCCGGTCGGGCGATTCACGAGTGGTCGGCACAAGTCTTCCGGGACGACGAAGGCACCACTCTCGGCGGGCAGTACCGCAACATGATCCGCACCGAGCGCAGCAAGGCCCGCGGCCGCAAGAAATACGAGTCGATCGAACTCAAGACCTGGACAGCCCAGGAGATCGCCGAGATCGACGAACGCTACGCGCGGGAATCTCCGCGTGGCGCCGAACCGCGGTGGTGGGAAGACGTCAACGAGGGCGACGCACTCGGCACATTGACCAAGGGACCTCTCACCGTGACCGACATGGTCTGCTGGCATGTCGGCATGGGCACCGGTATGTACGGGGTGCGTCCCCTGCGGTTGGCGTGGCGCAACCGGCAACGCATTCCCCGCTTCTACACCCCGAACGACCATGGCGTACCCGATGTCCAGCAACGCGTGCACTGGGAACCGGACGCGGCCCGAAATGCCGGCAACCCCACCACTTTCGATTACGGCCGGATGCGGGAGACGTGGTTGATCCATCTGTGTACGGACTGGATGGGCGATGACGCCTGGTTGTGGAAGCTGGATTGTGAGTTCCGGTTGTTCAACTACGTGGGCGATCTGCACACCATCACCGGAACCGTGACTCGAAAGTACCTCGCCGAAGGCCAGCGCACCGCGGTCGATGTCGAACTCGCGGCGACCAACCACCGCAACGAGATCACCGCGCCGGGACACGCGACCATCTTGTTACCCAGCCGGGACCGCGGCCCGGTCCGGCTGCCCGATCCACCCGGCGGAGCGACGAACCTGACGGACCTGCTCACCGCCGTATCAGCTGAATTCGCAGAACGGTGACCGCTGCCGTGAGATATGCGAGCGTTCCCGGACTTCGGGCCGAGCACCAAGGCCCGGTTCTGTGCCTCACGCTGGACCGCGACGAGCGGCGCAACGCCGTCAATGACACGATGCTCGACGCATTGATCGAACACCTCGCCGCCGCAGGCATCGATGAGGCGGTGCGCGTCATCCGCATCGACGCCGACGGTCCTGACTTCTGCGCGGGTTCGGATCTCATCGCGAACAACGCCAAATCCGAGCGCAAACCGCGAGTGGGCAGTACACAGCGCCGGCTACCGAACAAGGCCAACCGGCTCATTCCGTTGATGCTGGAGACGCAGGTGCCGATCGTCGCGGTGGTCCGCGGCTGGGCGGCCGGCCTGGGGTTCCACATCGCGTTGGCGTCCGACTTCTGCGTGGCCGCCAAGGACGCTCGGTTCTGGGAACCGTTCATGGCCCGCGGCTTCACACCCGATAGCGGCGCCGCCTGGCTGCTGCCACGTTTAATCGGGATGGTGCGCACCCGACAGTTGCTGATGCTCGGCGAGGAGATCTCCGGCGCCACCGCTGCGGACTGGGGCATCATCCACCGCGCCTACGCACCCGAGCAATTGGCCTCTGCTGCAGAGGAACTCGTTACGCAACTTGGTGAGGCACCCACCGTTGCCCTCGGTCTCACCAAGTGGCTGCTACACAGCGGCAACGGACTCGATCTCGACCGCCATCTCCAGAACGAGGCCCTGGCGCTGGAATTATCGAGCCGCAGCGATGATTTCAAGGAGGGTCTGGCGGCCTTCCGCGACAAGCGCGACGCGAAGTTCCAGGGCCGCTAAACAAAGTGGACGGATCATGACGCGCTTGCCGATCACCGCCGACACCTCCGCCGCCGACGCCGTCGAGGCGGTGCGGCAATGGATCGCCGCGGAGGTGCCCGCGGCGTGGCGCTCGGCCGCCGCCGAGGGGCACGCTGCGTTGCGGGCCGTCCGCACCGCTGCCGACTACCGGGATTGGTATCCGACATTCGCCGACTCGGGACTGGTTGCACCGACCTGGCTTCCGGAGCACGGTGGCCTCGGCGTCGACAACGACGTTGCACGCGCCATCGAGGCCGTTCTCGCCCCGTTGCGGCTCGCGCGGCTGAATCCCCTGGGGCTCAACAACGCCGCGGCGGCATTATTAAGTCACGGCACCGAACAACAGCGACGGCGCTTCCTGCCGCCCATCGTCCGCAACGAAGAGAAATGGTGTCAGCTCTTCAGCGAACCCGGGGCAGGTTCCGATCTCGCGTCGTTGGCAACCCGGGCCGTACGCGACGGCGATCACTGGGTGATCTCCGGACAGAAGGTGTGGACCACGTGGGCCGATGAGGCAGACTTCGCGATCCTGCTGGCGCGCACCGATCCGGACCAGCCCAAGCACAAGGGCATTACGTACTTCCTGCTCGACATGCACCAACCGGGCGTCGACGTGCGACCGCTGCGCCAGATCACCGGTGAAGCGGAGTTCAATGAAGTCTTCCTCGATGGCGCGCAGGTGCCCGACGAGCAACGGGTCGGAGAAATCAATGACGGCTGGCGAGTCAGCGCGTCGACCCTGTCCAGCGAGCGGCAGATGGTTTCCGGATCCGGATCGGGCGGCATGGGCCGCCTGGGTGGTTCCAGCGCTGAGCGCTTGATCTCCCTGGCCCGAGAAACCGGGCGCTGGGACGACCCCGTGGTGCGAAGCAAGATCATGCGATTGTGGGCGCAGGAGCAGATCCGCGGCTGGACCAATGCGCGTGTCCGCGCGGCACTTTCGGCCGGCCAGTCGCCCGGTGCGGCGTCCTCGATCGGCAAGGTCCACCAAGCCACGCTCAATCAGCAGATCCAGAATCTGATGGTCGACTTGCTGGGCACTGCCGCAGTGGCGTGGCCGGCGAGCGGCGATCCTGACGCGTTGCCCCGCGAGGTGCAGGGCATGATGCGCAGTCTGGCCAACGCTACCGAGGGCGGCACGACCGACATCAACAAGAACATCCTCGGGGAGCGGGTACTCGGTCTGCCCAAAGAGCCGGATCCCTGGAAGGGCAAGCCCTGGAAGGAAATTCCACGCTCGTGACCGGCTACGAGCGACTGATCGTCGATAAGACCGACGGTGTCGGCTGGCTCATCCTGAACCGGCCAGATGCCGACAACGCGTTCGATGCACTGATGCTCGACGAACTCGAGGCTGCCTGGGCCGAGCTGGATGCCGACCGCGACGTGCATGTGATCGTCAATGCCGCCAACGGCAAGGCGTTCTGCACAGGAATGGACGTCGTGCAGGTGGCTCACGACAAGGCCGCCATGCGGCGGCACTCACGCCGCACAAGGGACGCCGAGCTGAAGATTTCGTCGTGGCACTGCGAGGTGTGGAAGCCGGTGATCGCGGCGGTCAATGGGGTGTGTGCGGGCGGGGGTCTGCACTTGGTCGCCGACGCCGACATCGTCGTCGCCGCCGAGGAGGCTTCGTTCGTCGACCCACATGTCTCGGTGGGTCAGGCCGTCGCGTACGAGGCAATCACACTGCTGCGTAAGTCGCCGATGGAGGCGATCACCCGAATGACGTTGAGCGGTAAGGGCGAGCGTATCTCGGCGCAACGCGCATACGAGCTCGGCATCGTCTCGGATGTGGTGCCGGGCGATCAGCTTCGGGCAACCGCCGGCCGGCTGGCCGCCGCGGTCGCAACCAACTCCCCCACCGCAATGCGCACCACCAAGAAGGCATTGTGGCATGCCCTCGAAGTCGGCCTGTCCGCAGCCAAACACTCGGCCAGCGAAGAGATCTGGCGGTTGCGCAATCACGCCGACCATGCCGAGGGCGCACGCGCGTGGCGCGATAAGCGGCCCGCTCGCTGGCAGCCGCTTGACCCCGTGGAGATTTTATGACCTACCAGAGGCTCATCGTTGAGCGGCGCGGCCCAGTCGGCTGGATCATCAACAACCGACCCGATCGACTCAATGCATACGACGCGACGATGCGTGCGGAATTCCCCAGGGCGTGGGCGGAATTGGATGCGGACCCCAGCGTGCGGGTCATCGTGCACACCGGCAATGGCAGGGCCTTTCAGGTCGGCGCCGACGTTGAGGATCTAGACGGTGAGGCGGTGCAGCAGTTCCAGGAGTCGATGCGCACCCTGGACCTGAAGTTGACCGGTTGGCATTGCAATGTAGGAAAGCCCGTCATCACGGCCGTCAACGGGGTGTGCGCAGGCGGTGGATTGCACTGGGTTGCCGACGCCGATGTCGTCATCGCGTCGTCGGACGCAACCTTCGTCGACCCGCACGTCTCCATCGGTCAGGTCAGCGCGCTGGAGACCATTGCGCTGATGCGAAAAATGCCCGCCGAGGCGGTGTTGAGGATGGCGCTCGTCGGCAGCCACGAACGTCTGACCGCCCAACGCGCGTACGAGCTCGGGATGATCAGTCAGATCGTCGACCCGCCCGACAAGCTGCGCGACGTCGCACAGGAACTGGCCGAGAAAATCGCGATGAACTCACCCGCAGCGATGCGGGCGACCAAGCGCGCGTTGTGGGGGGCGCTCGAACACGGCTTGACAGATGCGTGCCGAGCGGGCGCCAAGCACTTGACGTCGATGTGGGGTCATCCCGACCAGAACGAAGGGCCGCAGGCATTCGCCGACAAACGCACACCCAATTGGCAACCGCTGGAGCCTGACTCGTGAGTCTCGCCGAATTGCTGGCCGACCTGCCCGGTACGGCCGTGCACACTTTGACCGTCGATGTCTCGCGCGACGACCTGGTCGCGAGTGCGGACCGCCTGGCCGCCGTACTCGCCGAAGCTGGTTTGGTAACCGGACAAGTCGTCGCCGCCATGCTGCCCAATGACGCGACCACGGTGGCCGCTCTGTTCGGGACATGGAAAGGGGGTGGGGTCTACACGCCGCTCAACCCGCGCGCCGCCGATGCGGAGCTGACGTCCCAACTCGCCACCTTGCGGCCGGTCGCTGTGATCACGACACCCGAACTGGCCCATCGGTTCTCGGAATCTACGTTGCCCGTCGTGGCCGGGTCGAAGTTGATGTGGTCACTGTCGCCATCGGCAGAGCCGTCGCCCGAACCGCGGCAATACGACGCGGACGTGGCGCTTCTGCAGTTCACGTCGGGAACCACTGGGCCGCCGAAGCCGGTGCCGCTGCGTCATGCCACCGTGCTCGACCTGATCGACCGCCTGTTGGCAAAGCTCCGCGGCGCAAAACCGGTGGCGGCCAAGGCAAACCGGACGCCGATGCCGAACCTCGTGCCGCTCTCATTGTCCTTGTGGGCCGGGATCTACCAAGTGCTGTTCGCCTTTCGGGCGGGTTCGGGTGTCGTGTTGATGGACAAGTTCTCGCCTTCCGAGTTCGCCGCACTGGTCAAGCGGCATCAGTTGCGCTCCACGGTGCTACCTCCCGCGGCGTTGACGATGGTCCTGCACGACGAGTCAGTCACCGACCTGTCACCGCTGAAAATCGTGCGATCGATCACCGCTCCCCTGTCCCCCGTGCAAGCCGGTCGGTTTCGCGACAAGTTCGGTGTGATCGTGCTCAACTCCTATGGCCAAACCGAACTGGGTGGCGAAGTCGTCGGATGGTCGGCCGCCGACGCGCGGGAATGGGGCGAGACCAAGCTCGGTTCGGTGGGACGTCCGCTGCCCGGCATTGATGTCACGATCGCCGACGACGAGGTGATGGTCCGCACGCCCACCACGGCGTCTCGCCAGATCGACCCGGCGTTCCTCGACAGGCTCACCGATGATGGCTGGTTTCGCACCGGCGACCTCGGGTGGTTCGACGACGACGGATTCCTGTGGCTGGACGGCCGAGTGTCGGACATGATCAACCGCGGTGGCCTGAAGGTCTTCCCGGGCACGGTGGAAGATGTACTGCTGGCCGCCGAGGGAGTACGCGAAGCGGCGGTGGTCGGGATTCCCGATGAGCGCCTCGGCGAGGTGCCCTGGGCGTTCGTCGCTTGTCACGACCGCGCGCTGTCCGAAGACGACCTAATCGCCTGGTGCCGTGAACGCCTGACGCCCTACCGCGTACCCGTGCGGGTGGTATTCGTTGAAGAGCTGCCGCGCAACGATGTCGGCAAGGTCGTCAGACGCGAGCTGGCCGGGATGGCTAGCGCCTGATATCTGAGTCGGCCGCTGCGCATGGCATCGGCCACTTCAGGAACCTCTAGGGCCGGTAGCGGCCGTATACAGCCGTTTGCTATCTTGAGAATAAACATTCTCACACATGGTGGAGGCGCTGGTGACCGACGGAAAAGCATTCGAGGTCTGGGACGCCGACAACCACATGTACGAGACCATCGATGCCTACACACGGTATCTACCCGAGAAGTACTCCGAGGCGCTGAAATTCGTCGACGTGAACGGACGCAAGAAGCTGCAGATCCTCGGCGTAGTCACCGAGTGCATCCCGAACCCGACCTACGAGGTGATCCCGACCCCTGGTGCGTGGGCCGACTACTACCGCGGCATCAATCCCGAGGGCAAGTCTCTGCGTGAACTGGCCGAGCCCATCCGCTGCCCCGACGCGTTCCGGCGCCCGGACCTGCGGCTGGAGCTAATGGACAAGCAAGGTGTCGACGGCGCGGTGATGTTCCCGACCACGGCGGGCATGCTCGAGGAACGCACCAAGTCCGACACCGAACTGACCCACGGCGTGACGCATGCCTTTAACCGCTGGCTGCTCGACGACTGGACGTTCAACTACCAGAACCGCATCTTCCCCGTGCCCGCGATCTCGCTCAACGATCCAGCCGGAGGGGTCAAGGAACTCGAGTGGTGCCTGGAGAACGGCGCCCGAACGGTGCTGATCCGGCCGGCCCCGGTACCGCGTGCAGACGGAACTTCTCGCTCGCCGGCGCTACCCGAGTTCGACGACTTCTGGCGGCTCATCGAGTCATCGGGTATCTCGGTGCAGATGCACAATTCGGATTCCGGGTACGACCGTTACGTCGACGATTGGGAAGGCGGCGACGAGTTCCAGGGGTTTCAGCTCACCAAGCTTCGCGGGTTCATCTACGAAGAGAGCCGCCACATCTTCGACACGCTTGCGGCATTCATCGCCCATGGCGTGTTCGAGCGCTTCCCCGGCCTGCGCATCGGCGTGGTCGAGAACGGCGGGTCGTGGGCTCAGCGGTTGATGGAGGTGTTCGACCGGGTATATCGCAAGAAGCCCAAGGACTTCAGCGAACACCCATGTGACGTCTTCCGCAGGCACGTTTGGGTCAACCCGTTCCATGAAGAGGACATGTCACACCTCATCGACGTGCTCGGCGCCGACCGGGTGATGTTCGGTTCGGACTTCCCGCATCCAGAGGGACTTGCCCAGCCCGCCGAATTCGTCAAGGAACTCGCGAACCTTCCCGCCGACACCACGGCACGCGTCATGGGCGGAAATTTGAAGCAGCTCATCGGCCTGTAGCGAGTCAGGAACCGAACCGCGCACGCAGTTCGTTCTTCAGCACCTTCCCAGTAAGGTTTCGCGGCAGCGCTCCCACCACTTCGAGTCGCTCCGGAAATTTGTGCCGGCTCAAGCCGTGCGCCTGGCAGTGTCCGGCCAACACGTCGAGTGTCAGTTCGCGTCCGGGCTCAGCGACAACGACCGCGCAAACCCGTTCACCCGTGCGAGGATCCGGGACCCCGATGACCGCGACGTCGGCCACTGCGGGATGGGCGGCCAGTAGGTCCTCGATTTCCAGCGCCGAAATGTTCTCGGCGTTGCGGATGATCGCATCCTTGACGCGGCCAGTGATGGTGACGTTACCGTCGCCGTCGATGCGTCCGAGATCGCCACTGCGGAACCACCCGTCGTTGTCAAATGCGCCGGCGTCCAACGAACCGTCGACATATCCCAGGAAGCACTGCGGTCCCTTGAGCCGAAGTTCACCTTCCTGACCGACGCTAACCTCGCGCTCGCTGTCGTCGACGACGCGCACAGACACTCCCGCAACCGGACGTCCCACCGTCCGGTCGAGGAGATCCGGGGCGGCTTCCGGTTGCTGCGACGTCGCGACCGGGAACTCAGTCAAACCCCAGGAATTGGCGACGCCGTTCACCGAAAACGTTTCCCGCACTTGCCGTCCCAACTCTGCCGTGATCGGCGCGCCACCGGCGACGCACCCACGTAGATCCGGGTAGAGCGGTTGGGCTCCGTGGGCGCGCTGCGCGGCCATGAACGCGACAAAAAACGGCGTCGCAGTGCCTAACAGAGTTGGCCGGTGTGCGGCGATCGCCTGCGGTGTGGTCGCGGGATCGAACGTGTCGAACAGCACCAACCGCATGCCGGTCCGCAAGCTGCCCGCGAGCATCGCCGCGCCACCGATGTGCGAGATCGGAAATGCGATTGGGTTGACGTCACTACTCGATGCCCCCACGATGCCGACCACCCCCGCAGAACCCGCGATCACCGAACGGTCGCAATGCCGAGCACCTTTCGGCGCCGCCGTGGTACCCGAGGAGTAGTAGACCCAGCGTGGGGCCTCAGCGGATGCCGGCGGCGCAGGCAGCGTGGCCGGATCGCCGGTCGGCAACCGCAGCGCCGCGGTGATCGGCGCGTCATGGTCGATAAGCACGACGGCCATCGGCTGTTGCGCCGCTAGTTCCCGGGCAAGCGCGGTGTGGTCGAAACCGCGCCACTGACCGGGCACGACCAAAACCTCAGTCCCGAGTTGTCCGGTCGCGAAGCGAACTTCACGTTGACGCCAAATCGGCAGGATGGGATTCTGCACGGCACCTAATCGGGTAAGTGCGACCATCACCACCATCGTTTCCAATGTGGTCGGCAATTGCCACGACACCACAGTGCCCTCTCCCACCCCGAAAGCGGCCAGCGCCGCTGCCGTCCGCAATGCCTCGTCGCGAAGTTGGCCGCAGGTCAGGCTGCGACCGAAGTCGTCCGCGAGAACAACTCGGTCCGGATGTTCTTGCGCCACCGCGTCGACGAGACCCCAGTACGTTCCGTCGGGCACTTCCGTACTCACCGGCTCGGCAACAAAAGCCGACGTTTGGCGAGGATGTTACGCATCATCTCGGAACTTCCGCCGGAAATCGTATAGGCGCGTGACCACAGCCAGCATTCTCGCAGACGTTGTTTGGCCTGTTCGACACTCGGATCGGCAGTTACCGTGCACACCGTCGCCGCGAGTTCGGCGCCGTATGCCGAAACCCGGTGGTAGGTCTCGGCGAAACTCAGCTTGGCGATTGAACCGTCACCCGGTTGCTCGGCACCGGTGACGAGACGTTCGACATGGTCATCGATGAAAGACTTGGCCACTTCGACTTCGACCGCGAGCTCGGCAACTGCATGGCGGATGTCATCGTGTTGGAGCGCTGGGGTGCCGTCAAGAATGGCGTTGCGCGCCACCATCACCAGATCATCGATCAGCAGCTCGAGCAAGATGACGTTGGCGCCGATCCCGAAGCGTTCGAAGTCCAAGCCCGCCATGATGATCGACCAACCCTGGCCGACCTCGCCGATCAGGCTTGCTGCGGGCACCGTCGCGCCGTCGAGGAACACTTCGTTCACCTCGATCGCCTCGTTGATCGTCCGGATCGGACGAACCTCGACGCCAGGCGTCGACATCGGCACCGCAAACACCGAAAGGCCGTGGTGTCGCGATGAATTCGGGTCGGTGCGGATGAGCGCTAGCCCCATGTCGGCCCAATGTCCGTCGGTGATCCAGATCTTTTGACCGTCGATCACCCACGTTCCGTCGGGCTGCTGGACAGCCTTGCTGCGGATGGCGGCGATATCGCTGCCGGCGTCAGGCTCGCTGAGCAACTGGCACCAGATATGCTCGCTGCGGCGAATGGGTGAGAGCCATGCGGCCTTCTGGTCGACCGACCCAAAATGCAGCAGCACGTGGGCCGCAAGGTTCACCTGGTCGACGGGCCGCGGAGCACGGGCACGCAGGATTTCCTCGCTGACGATGCGGTCATGCAGCGGGTGATGATCGGCGCGGCCGCCATGCTCGACGGGCCAGTCTGCGCCCACGAAGCCCGCGGCGAACAACGTGGCGAACCATCTACGCAACTGCGCTTCCTCCTCGGCGTTTTCCGGTGCCCGGCGCCCTTCCCTCGCTTCGAATGTCGGCGCGTATTCAGCGATATGCGCTCTGACGCGCTGTCTGAACTCCGTCAACTGCGCGTCGCTTGGTCGGACAACTGCGGCGCTCACCAGCCCGTCCTTTCCGCAAAAAGCGCCCGACTGGAACGAGCCGTGCCGAGCAGATAGGCGTTGGTGAAGACCCGGCGCAGCTCATGGTGCAGCGGGTACTCCCAGGTGAAACCGATGCCCCCGGACAGTTGCATGCATTCGTCGACGGCAGCGGTCGCCTTTGCAGTGACGAACGCGTGCGCCGCCGCGGACAAAGCGACGGCGTCATCCGCAAGGTCACCGGCCGCCAGGGCGCGGGCAGCCTTCATGACGACCGCGCGGGCCTTCACCTCGAAGATCAATAGATCCACCAGCCGGTGTTGCACCGCTTGGAAACTCGCGATCGGCACACCGAAGGCGGTGCGCCCCTTCAGGTAGCCGACCAGCCGCTCGAATGTGCCCGATAGCGCTCCTAGCGAATCCGCGCTGAGCAGAACCCTGGCCACCGCTAGCAGCTGAGCGGCTCGTTGCGGACCGGCGATCAGAACACCCTGTGTCCCAGCGACATTGACACGCCATGCGGCGCGGTCGACATCCAGCAGTTCGTCGTCGGCGCTCCTCGGCATTGCTTGAGACGCCTCGAATACATGGATCCCGTTGTGCCCCAGCGTGATCAAGATATCGATCGCGTCGCCGCGCGCAACCCGAACGGTGTCGCCGGACAGCGCACAGCCTGCGGTCGCGGTTCCGTCGAGCATCGCACGCAGCCATCGGTCCCGCACGTCGCGGGGGGCCGAAGTCAATGCCGCAGCTGCCAGCACGCAGCCGAACCACGTCGAGGAGTTCCGCGCGCGGCCGAGTTCCTCGGCGATAACTGTCGTCTCAACCGGGCGCCATCCGCTGCCACCAAGATTCTCCTCGACGAGCAGCCCCGTCCAGTCCGTCGCCGCGAGCTCTTTGACGGAGTCCTGGGCGACCCGGCCAGTCAGGAAATCGCGTGCCGATGCGCGCAGCAGAACGAGGTCGACGTCCACCCCGTCTGCGTCAGCCATGGAGTTTTAGCTCCGCCCTATCAACTGGTCAGCGTTGTCACGCATGATCCGTTTCTTGGTGGCATCGTCGAGCGGGTCGAGCAATTTGACGAAGTCGGCGGGCTCGGCCAGCCCTTCCGCATGCGGGTAGTCGGAGCCCATGACGAGGCAGTCGTCGTAGCCCAGGCTGTTGACGATCGCGGGAGTGTCGTCCTCGGGATACGGCACCACCCGAACGTGCTGCCGGAAGATGGCGGACGGCTTTTCCGTCAGTTTCCCGCCGATCCATGGACCATTTCGGCCCATGCCGCGGCTTTTGTCCATGTGCTTGGTGAAGAACGGCACCCACTCTGCACCGTGTTCGGCGACAAGCACGTTCAACCGTGGGAATCGGCCGAACAGGTTGTCGAAGATCAGGGCTGACAGGGTGTCCTCGATTGGGCGCTGGCCGTAGATGTTCATCCACTGCCAGGCCGACATGTGCCACGAGGCAGGATCTGCGCAGTGGCCCCAAGCAGGTGAGATCGCATCGAAGTACCAGAAAGGCATGATGTGGAACACCAGGACACAGTTGGCTTCCTGAAGCCTGGCGTAAATCGGGTCAAAGTAGGGGTCGCCTGGAGACCTACCGTATGCCGGGCCCGTTGGCAGCAGGACAAACTTTGCGCCCTGCGCGATCAATGCGTCCGTTTCGGCGACGGCCGAGTCGAGGTCGCGAAGTGAAAGCAGCCCGGTCGCGTAGATGCGGTCCTGGTAGTTGAACCCCCACTCCTCGTCGAACCATCGGTTGAACGACCGGAGATTGGCATACAGCGCCGCGGTGTCATCAACGTAGTGCTCGGCAGACAGGGCCATGCCGCTCGGATAGATCACCATCCGCTCGACGTTCTGCTTCTCCATCACCGCGAGCCGTGCTGAACGCTCGATGTATTCGGGTTGCATCGGCTGCGGCTCGTAGGACTCCTCCGGGTTGCCGGTTCCCATCTGCCTCAGCATCTCTTTCAGCGATCCGGGGCGGTATGCGACGTCCAGACCCAGCCCCCCTTCACTGTTGAAGGTTGCGACACGATGGCCGGCGAGGATCACCTCGACCCCGTCCGCTCCGCGCACGGTAGTGATGGCGCGATCCTGGAACTCTTTGGGCAGGTGGCGGGTAAACGCATCCCGAGTCTCGTAGCAATGCGTATCGCAGTCGATGATCCCGTAGTCGAGTTTGGTCGTCACCGCGCGGCTCCTTCATGCGAGAATGATGATTCTCCTATTTCAGAAAAGATACTATCCTCGTCCGGGAATGCCTATCCCGGGTCGGGCTGGGCGCACCGGAAGGCAGCGCATGGCGATCGATGAGACCGACGAACTCCGGCAGGCGGTGCGGGGGTTTCTGGAGGTCACGTCGCCGACCGGGCGGGTTCGCGAACTGATGGCCACCGAGCCGGGATACGACCAGGCCGAGTGGCGTCAAATGGCCGGCGAGCTCGGACTGCACGGCATCGCCGTTCCCGAGGAGTTCGGCGGCGCCGGTGCCACGTTGTCCGAACTCGCAGTCGTGTTCGAGGAGATGGGCGCCGCGCTGTTATGTGCACCGTTCTTCTCCACCGTCGCACTGGCCACGCAAGCGATCCTGTGCAGTGGCGACACCAGCGCAATGGGCGACTACCTACCGGGTTTCGTCGACGGATCCACGACCGCGACGCTCGTCCTTAACGGCCAGCTCGATGCCTGGGATGCGGAAGCCGTCACGCTGACGGCACACACCGACGGTCCCGGTCATCGGATTCAGGGCGAAACGGCTCTCGTCCTCGACGGCCACAGCGCCGATGTTGTTCTGGCCGCGGCGAATACGAGCGCAGGCACGTCGCTGTTCGCGATGTCGGGGGACGCCGACGGGCTCACCCGTGCACCGCTCACGACTCTGGACCGCACGCGAAAAATCGCACGTTTACAGTTCCACGACGTCCCCGCCCGGTTGATCGGAACCGAGGGTGACGCAGCCGCGGGCTTGGCCCGCACCTGCGACCTCGCGATCGCTGCACTGGCCTCTGAGCAGGTCGGTGCCGCCCAACGCTGCCTCGACATGGCCGTGGGCTACGCCCAGGAGCGAATCCAGTTCGGGCGACCCATCGGCAGCTTTCAGGCCATCAAACACCGGTGTGCCGACATGCTGGTGCTCGTCGAGGGCGCCCGCTCAGCCGCCGTCCATGCTGCGGAAACCGCCGACGGCAACGACCTGCCGATCGCTGCGTCAGTGGCGAAGATGGCCTGCTCGGAAGCCTTTCTGCAAGTCGCGTTGGACAACATGCGAATCCACGGCGGCATCGGATTCACCTGGGAGCACGACGCACATCTCTACGTTCGGCGGGCCAAGGTCACCGAAATGATCTTCGGCAGCCCCGACCACCATGCCCAGCGCTTGGCATCACTCGTCAGCACCTGAAAGGACAATCGTGACCATCTCGTACTCCCTGGAACTGCCGACCCACCGTGTCGACGCCGTATCTGAATTCGTCACCGCCGAAGCGATCTCCGAAATCGCCCGCGTCGGCGAGGCCAGCGGATTCGCCGCCGTGCATGTCACCGACCACCCCGCCCCCGATGCGAAATGGCTCGATTACGGCGGACACCATGCCTTGGACCCGTTCGTCGCGCTGTCATTCGCAGCAGCCGCCACGACGAACGTGAAGCTGCTCACCAACGTCTACATTGCCGCTTACCGCAATCCCTTCCTGGGCGCGAAGTCGATCCAGAGCCTTGATGTCCTCTCTGGTGGCAGGCTGATACTCGGCACCGCCGCGGGGTACCTCAAGCCCGAATTCAGAGCGCTGGGAATAGATTTCCACAACCGCGGCGCGTTGCTCGACGAGGCGCTGGATGTACTGGTCAAGGTGCTCACCGGTGAGGATGTCGCCTATGAGGGCACCTCGTTCGCCGCCCGCGGTGTACGCCTGTATCCCGTACCGGCGACTCCCCCTCCGATCTGGGTTGGCGGCAACAGCAAGCCCGCCGTCCGCCGCGCGGTTGGCCGTGGGCAAGGGTGGGCGCCCTTTAACACGTTCGGCTACGCCACCGCGTCACGGACCGCAGAGATCTCGACGCTCGACGAATTAGCGGCAGCAATCACGTGGGCGAGGAAGTACGCGGCCGAGATCGGCCGTACGGAACCTCTGGACATCTGTTTCTCGGCAGGCAACCTGCTGGACGAAAGCAAGTCGACCGACGAACGGCACGCCACGATCGCCAAGCTCGAAGCGATGGGCGTGACCTGGCTGACCATCGCACCTCAGGGGGCTACCCGGTCCGAGGTCATCGATCACGCGCAGGCCTTCGCAGCGGAGTTCATCGCATAAGGCTGTCGGCTGCGAAGGCATCCACGCTGATGCGCCGATGCGCGAACAGCCAGCGCCCGTCCAGCGGAACGAGAACGTCGCGATAGCGTCCCCAGTGGTCGAGACCGATGTCAGTATGGACGGCGAAATAGCTACTGACCTCAACCCGGTGCTTGGCAACAGACCCGAACCGGATGCTCGAAACGTGATGGCGCACATGTGTTGGCACCGGTCTCGCCAGATCGGGACTTTTGGCCATGGCAGCGCCGAGCCCGGTCTCGATCTCTGCGGGCCCGGTGAGCGGTTGCGCTCCTCCGGTGAATTCGAGCACACCATCGGGCCCGAAGCAGGCCGCCAGACCGTGCAGATCAAACCGGTCGGTGGCCGCTGTGTAATCGGCGAGCGTCTGGCGTACCGACTCACGGATCGCAAGCTCCCAGGTATCCATCTGCTCTCCCTCAAGACTTGGCTGGAAATTGCGTTCTCGCACACGATAACGTCTATTCTCATGCCGCAACCCAGCCTGCTTGATCTGTTGACCCCCGCCACCACCGCCCTGGTTACCCAGGAATGCCAGGGAGGCGTGATCGGTCCCCAGGCCGGTCTGCCCATGCTCGCCGAAGAAGCCAGACGAGAAGCGATCCCGAACATCGCCACGCTCCTCAAGGCCGCTCGCAATGCTGGCGTATCGGTCGTCCATTGCCTGATGCAAAAGCGCCCAGACAACCGTGGGTCCAACACCAACGCCAGGCTGTTCATGGCGGGAAAGTCATTTACCGCCGATTTGACGCCGGGCAGCCCGGGCGGCTCGCTACTGCCTGAGTTCGGCCCGGATCCAAGCGATCTCGTCTTGACCCGCACGCACGGTGTCGGACCGATGACAGGCACCGACCTCGACTCGGTACTGCGTAACCTCGGAGTTCAAACCATCGTGGGCGTGGGTGTCTCGGTGAACATCGCGATTCAGAACTTTGTGATGGACGCGGTCAATCGCAGTTACCAGTTCGTGCTTCCCCGTGATGCGGTGAGTGGCTACCCACGCGAATATGCGGAATCAATCATCGACAACACGCTGGCCCTGCTGGCTACGGTGACCACCACCGAAGCGGTCGTGAAAGCGTGGAACGAACTCTCGGGACCCGGCCCCCGATAGATGTGCCGGAGCGTTGGTGATAACGTCATTTCCATATAGCGTAAACGGCCATATTCGCTGCTCTGGAGGGATCAGTCACATGTCTACCCGGTCCTTGCCCTATCCGGTCTTCGACATCGACAACCACATGTACGAGACGACGGACGCGCTCACCAAGTACCTGCCCAAAGAGCACCGTGGCAAGGTCGGCTACGTCGAGGTCCACGGACGGCCGAAGCTTGTCGTCAAGGACCACATCAGCCACATGATTCCCAACCCGACGTTCGCGCGCGTCGCGAGGCCGGGCAGCGCCGAGGACTACTTCTTGGGCAACAATCCGGAGGGGCTCAATTTTCGCGAGTTCATCGGTGAAGCAATGGATGTCATTCCCGCATACCAGTATCCGGGTCCTCGGCTGGAGCTGATGGATGAGCTTGGCATCGATCAGTGCGTCATGTACCCCACCCTCGCCAGTCTCATCGAGGAGCGCACCACCGACGACGTCATCTTGACCCACGCAATCATCCACGCCCTCAACGAGTGGATGCACGAACACTGGACGTTCAACTACCACGACCGCATCTTCGCGACGCCGGTCATCTGTCTGCCCCTGGTCGACGAGGCCATCAAGGAGCTGCACTGGTGCCTCGAAAGGGGAATGAAGACGTTCTTGGTGCGGCCCGCTCCGGTGCCCAGCCGCTTCGGCGGCTCCCGGTCGATGGGTCTGCCCGAGTTCGACCCGTTCTGGAGAGAAGTGGTCAACGCGGGCATTCCGGTGACCATGCACGCGTCAGACAGCGGATACCAGAAGCACCTCATGGAATGGGAGGGTGGCGACGAATACCTCTCGTTCAAGCCGAGCGCGCTGCGCGAGGTGGTGATGGGCCACCGCGCCATCGAGGACACCCTGGCCGCGATGATCTGTCATGGTGCGTTGTCCCGCTTCCCCGACCTGAAGATTTTCTGCGTCGAGAATGGCAGCGGTTGGGTGCGTAACCTTCTCGAACAGCTCAACACGGCGTACAAGATCATGCCCAAGGAGTTCGACGAGCACCCTGTCGAGGTGTTCAAACGCAACATCTACATCCACCCGTTCCTCGAGGACGACGTCAAGGGGATCGTCGACATCATGGGCGAGGATCACGTGATGTTCGGCTCCGACTTTCCCCACCCCGAGGGCATCGGCGATCCGTTGAGCTTCGTCGACCGGCTCGACGGCATCTCCGATACGGCGAAGGCGAAGATCATGGGCGGCAACGCTATTGAGCAGTTGGGGCTCAAGGTCCCGGTATGACGCAGGCCTCCCCCACCGTCTACGAGGGCATCTCCGGGTTCGAGAAGCACGTCAGCCAGCACCTCGGCTACAGCGGGTGGCACGAGGTCACGCAGAAAGAGATCGACCTGTTCGCCGAGGCGACCGGTGACAACCAGTGGATTCACGTCGACGCGGAGCGGGCGGCCAAAGGACCGTACGGCAAGACGATCGCGCACGGATATCTCACGCTGTCGCTGGTTCCCATTCTGGTGCAACAGATTTACCGGGTGACGGGACTGTCGATGCAGGTGAACTACGGCTCGGACAAGCTTCGCTTTCCGGCCCCAGTGCCCGTGGACTCCCGGATCCGCGCCGGAGCCGAACTGATCAAGGTGGAGCGCAACGACAAGGGCGGCCGGGCCACCGTGCGGGTCACCGTCGAGGTTGAGGGGTCCGACCGACCGGCATGCGTGGTGGACACCATCGCGGCCATGGTCGATGCCTGAACCTATGCGTTCAGCAGCCGTTCGCCGATAACCTGATCGTCACGCAGCTTCGCCAACTCGTCGGCCGATAGTCCGAGGGCGCCTAGCACCTCGTCATTGTGTTGACCGAGCGTCGGCGATGGTGCGCGGTGATGCCGCAGGGGTCCCGGCGCGATCCGAAATGGCCAGCCCGGGAACCGATGTCGCCCAGAGAGCGGATGGTCGAGCTCCTCGTAAAAGCCGCGCGCGTCAAGCTGGTCGACGTCGTACATCCGGTCCGCAGTGAGGATCCGCTCCGCGGGTGTTCCGGCCCGCCGCAGACAGTCGGCGGCTTCGTCCGAGGTTCGGGCCACAGTCCATTCTGCGAGCACCTCGTCGAGTGCGTCGTGGTTGTGCAGCCGTGCCTCCGGTGAGGCGAACCGGGAGTCGTCGCGTAGCTCGGGTCGACCAATCACCTCGACGACGGCGGCCCAGTCGGGATCATCACGCACCGAAATGGCCACCCACTCATCATCGCCACTGGCCGGGTAGACACCTTGTGCGTAGCTGCGGTGTCGATTGCCCTCTCGTTCGCGCACCTGATGGGCCAGTGAGTATTCGATGACGGGCTCGGCGGTGACGGCCGCGCCGACCTCGATCTGTGCGACCTCGATCAGTTGGCCTTCACCGGTTCTGCGCTTGTGCTCGAGTGCGGCCAGCAGTGCGACGGTGGCGTGTACACCCACGATCGGATCGGCAGGCCCCTGCAGGTTGCACGGTGGACCATCGGGGTAGCCCGTGGCTGCCGACATCCCCGATAACTGCTCGAAGTTCAGTGCCCATCCGACGTAGTCGCGCCATGGACCTTCGAGCCCGAAGCCCGGCATACGGACCATGATGACGTCCGGATTCACCGTCAACAGCGACGCGTAATCCAAACCGAACTGCTCGACCACGCGCGGTGAGAAGTTCTCCACCACGACGTCCGCCTCGGCGGCCAGCTTCAGTGCCAATTCACGGCCGGCTTCGGTGCTGAGATTCAACGTGATATCGCGCTTGTTCAGGTTAGTGCCCTGCCACATCGGTCCTATCTCGTACCAGTCATCGCTGCTGCGCAGCAGCGAGCCCGAATACCGGTGTGCGTCCGGACGTTGGATCGATTCGACCTTAACGACGTCAGCGCCGAATGCACCCAGATAGCAGGTGAGGTAGGCGCCGGACCAGAATGTGCTCAGGTCGAAGACCTTCAGATCTGCGAACGGCATTGTCACATCGTCGACTGCGGATGCGGCGGGCATCGTCCGGCGATCGTGCGAAGAAGCTGCCGCTCTGTCGCCGAGCTGCGGCGCTGGTTTCGGTGGCTCAACCGGCGTGCGGGCCAACCGGAACGGTGCGCCCGGTCGCAGGAAGCGTTGGCCCCCCACTTCGCTTGCGATAAAGAATCCCCGTTCGCGGTACTGGGGACAGTCGAGGATGGATGCTCCGTCGTTGACCGGCGCCGCGGGGATGCGCATCGCCTGGCTCAACTCGACCAGATCGGCCACAGTCATCGAATCGAGCCAGGGCTGCGCCTTTGCGAAAAACTCCTCGCGTTCAGGGCGTCCCAGCATGATGGCTATCTGGTGATCTCCGAATTCCGGCAGTCCGACCATCGCGCAGACGTCCAGCCAGTGCTGCCCGGTCAAGCAGTTGATCCCGACCCAACCGTCGGCGGCGCGCACTATGCCGAGCATCGGACCCGCCTTTGAATTCGGCGGAAGACCAAGGCTTTTCAAGCGTTCAGCCATCAGCATCGGATACGCCAAAGTCGACAAGAGCGACTCGAACGCCGAGACATCAACCTCGATCACGCGCTCAAGGCCGGCATCCGCGACCCGCAGGGCCGTCAGCGCCCCGAGTGCGGCGTAGCTGCCCGCGATGTACTCGGGAATACGGGCGCCGGCCTGCACCGGCGGCCGGCCGAATTCGCGAGCGTTGACCCACCCTGACGCGGCCTGCAGGGTCAGCGACGTCGACTGGCGATTCCGGCGCGGGCCCTCCTGGCCGTAGTCGGAGATCCGGACGACCACGAGATTCGGATTGAGGCGTTGGAGAGCCTCACGATCGAGCCCCCAGTTGAACCTGTCGGCGGATCCGGCTGGCAGATCCTCGACGACCACGTCTGCTTGAGCAGTGTACCCACCGAGCGCATCGGGATGCGTCTCGAGATCGATTGTCAGACCGCGCTTTCCGGCGTTCAAATACTCAAACAGCCCACTCGACGGGCCCCAGCTTCGCAGCGGATCCCCCGCCGGCGACTCAACCTTGTACACGTCGGCGCCCAGATCGACGAGCAATTTCGTGCAATACGGCGCCGCAATGTCGGTTCCGACCTCGACGACTCGAAGCCCCGACAGGGATCCGGTCACGCAGGCACTCCGATCGCCTTGGGTTCCATGTATGTCCGCAGCCCCATCACGCGGCCGACCATGAACGCGGGCCCCTCGACGTGGATCAGCCGCTCGTTTGCTGTGCAGCCCCACTCGGCTTGGGCCAGCGCGTAGATCTCGTCGCCCCGGGCGAGCAGCGCGTCGCTGAGCTGTTGGAGGCAGCGAGACCGCTCGGCGGGATCTGCCGCCGGCCACGGCCCGCAATCAAAGACGGTGCGCGCTGCGCCAATCGCCCGCTCGACCTGTGCAGCGCCGGCGTTCGGCGCCGAGGCGATCACATGCTCTGTTGCCGGGTTGAGGACGTCGTATCGCCCGCTGTCCGGTTCGACCCATTGACCGTCGATGTAGACGCCATAGCTGTCGATGAGACTCGACTCGGCCATCACATCACTGGACCTTCCTGGTCGGTCGCCGAACTGCGCACTCCTCGGATGTGGATACGAGGATGCCCGACAGTTCTTCCAATTGTGTACACCCACTAATACATCACCGTCAACGATATCGATTTCAACTGGGTGAATAGTGATTGACATGAATGCTGCCTGTGCTGTAGACACAGCACTACCGGACATTTTTGAAATATCTGTCCAAGTCGTCGGTGTCGAGGAAGGCCCGTAGTGCCCGCTAACTCCACCCCCAGGCCAACGTCCACGTTGCCTTTGCACTCTCCGGACTTCTACGCCGGCGATCCGTACCCGGGCTATCGGGAGCTGCGCAACAGCACGCCGGTCGTCTGGAATGACGTGACGAACTTCTGGGCCCTGACCAAGTACGAGGACATCCGACAGGTCTCCGGTCACCCCATGACGTTCACGTCGACGAAGGGCATCTCGATTCCAGATCCCGCGATGCCGAGCCCGGTGCAGGAGGGAAATCTGATCTTCACCGATCCACCGCGGCACCGGCAGTTACGCAAGCTGATCAACTCGGGCTTCACCCGGCGGCAAGTCACGTTGCTGGAACCCAAGGTGCGGCAGATCGTCAAGGGCATTCTCGACGGCGTCGACCCGTCACGGGACTACGAGTTTGCCGAGGAGATTGCCGCGCCGCTGCCGACCCGGATGATCGCGGAGATGCTCGGCGCGCCGGCCGAGGACTGGGAGCAGTTCCGGGCATGGTCGGACGCGGCGGTGGGTACCGCCGACCCCGACATCGAGCTGGACAACATGGTGGCACTCGGTGAGCTGTACGAGTACTTCACCAAGCTGATCGACGCGCGGCGCTCCGGCAAGGTCACCGGCCAAGACGACCTGCTGTCCATCTTGGCGGCCGCCGAGGTCGACGGCGAGCACCTCACCGATGCCGACCTGCTCAACTTTTCGTTCCTGCTGCTGGTTGCCGGCAACGAGACCACACGCAACCTGATCGCGCTGGGCACGCTGGCGCTGCTGGACCATCCCGATCAGTTCGCCCTACTTCGCTCGAAGCCCGAGCTTCTGCCGCTGGCCGTCGAAGAGATGCTGCGGTTCACCAGCCCGGTGACCCACATGGCGCGCGAAGCCACCCAGGACGTCGAAATTCGTGGCCAGCAGATCATGGCCGGCGAAACGGTGGTCATGCTCTACGGTGCGGCCAACCGCGACGAGGAGATCTTCGGCCCCACCAGCGAGGAGTTCGACATCACCCGAAACCCGAACCCCCACATAGCCTTTGGCGCCGGCGAACACGCGTGTCTGGGGGCGCAACTGGCACGGCTGGAGGCAAGGGTGATGTTCGAGGTGCTCCTAGGCGCCTATCCGAGCATCGAACTGACCGGCGATGTGACGCGGCTGCGCGCCACGATGGTGCCGGGCGTCAAGCGCATGCCGGTACGGATGGGAGCTGGTGTCTGATGGATTTCGACTACACCCCTGAACAGAAGCAGCTGCGACAGAACTACCGCGAACGCCTTGAGGCTGTCATGACTCCCGAACGGCGCAAGGCCGTCGCGGGGATGCTGGAGGGCGGCGCGGCGGTCGCCGAGTGCCGGCGTGCGCTCGGCGAGGCAGGATTGCTCGGTGTCGCATGGCCGGTCGAATACGGCGGTAGCGGCCTCACGGCGCTTGAGCAGTACATCTTCGGCGAGGAAGCACGACGCGTGCACGCACCGCTGCCAATGATCACGCTGAACACTGTCGGGCCCACGCTGATTCAGTACGGAACCGAGGAGCAGAAGCAGAAGTTCCTCCCCGCGATCCTCAAGGGCACCGTCGATTTCGCAATCGGCTACTCCGAGCCCGGCGCGGGAAGCGACCTGGCCTCATTGCGGACCAGCGCAGTGCGCGACGGCGACGAATTCGTGATCAACGGCTCCAAGATGTTCACCAGCGGCGCGGAATTCGCCGACTACATCTGGCTGGCCGCCCGCACCGATCCAGACGCCAAGAAGCACAAGGGCATCACGGTATTCATCGTGCCCACCGACTCGCCCGGCTTTTCCTGGAAGCCCCTGCCTACGATGCCCGGTGTTTCGACGTACTACACCTTCTACGACGACGTGCGGGTGCCGGAGAGCGCTATCGTGCTCGGCGAGAACCAGGGCTGGAAGCTCATTACCAACCAGCTGAACCTCGAACGTGCGGCGCTCGGCAACCTGGGTGCGCTGGAGCCATTGTTCGACAAGACGTTGGAGTGGGCCAAGACCACGGAACTCGACGACGGGTTCGTCATCGACCAGCCGTGGGTGCAACAGGCATTGGCACGGGTAGAGGCACAGGTCGCGGCCTACCGACTGCTCAACCTGCGGGTGAACACCAACATCAGCTCCGGCGGTCTGGGTATGGGCGAGGCCTCGGCCGCAAAGGTTTTCGGTACCGAGCTCACCCAGCAGGTGGCCCGCGAGCTGCTCGACGTGGTGGGCCAGGCCGGCCTGCGCAAGGATGCGTCGGCCCCGCTCAAGGGCGAACTCGAGAGCGCCTACCGACTCGCCGTCATTAACACATTCGGCGGCGGCGCCAACGAACTGCAACGCGACATCATCGCCATGGCTGGTCTCGGAATGCCGCGCGCGCCCCGCGACATGCGAGCCTCCTGAAAGGAATGTCGGCACCTATGACCGAAATGGCCAAAGGCGAACTGCGCCAGCGACTCGACGCGCTGATCGGCACGCCCACCGACGGAGTCGGCAAACCTGCCCGCGCACCCGATCCGGTGAACCCCGCGATGATCCGGCACTGGGCGCATGCGTTGGACGACATGAACCCGGCCTACCTCGACGAGGAGTTCGCCCGCAACTCTCGCCACGGCGGCTTGGTCTCGCCGCCGGTGATGCTGCAGAGCTGGACGATGCCCCCACCGAAGCTGGCCGGCATTCGCGAGCGCGGCGGTGTGCCGATCGAAATCAAGAGCAACCCACTGCAGTTCCTGTCCGACGCGGGCTACACCGGCATCATCGCAACGAACTCCGAGTTCGAGATCGAACGCTATCCCCGAGTCGGAGACCAGATCACCGCCGAAACGGTGTTCGATTCGATCTCCGACGAAAAGAAGACGGCGATGGGCGACGGCTTCTTCGTCACCTGGGTGACCACCTACCGCGACCAGAATGACGAGATCATCGGCCGCCAGTGGTTCCGCACCCTGCGATTCAAGACGAGTGGGGCCCCCGCCGGAACGGCCGGGGACTGATGGCCAGCAGACTCGCCCCTTCAATCAGTCCCGACACCGAGTTCTTCTGGTCGGGCTTGAAAGACAACGAACTTCGCATCCAGCGCTGCGCAGACTGCCAGAGGTTGCGCGTCCCACCACGACCGATGTGCGGTAACTGCCAGTCGCTAAAGTGGGACCATGTCGTCGCATCGGGTCGCGGCACGGTGTATAGCTTCGTGATGCCGCAGTACCCGCCGCTGCCGTTCCTCCAGTACCCATATGTCGTTGCGCTCATCGAACTCGAAGAGGGTGTCCGCATCGTCTCGAACCTCCGCGACATCGAGCCCTCCGCCATCGAGGTCGGCATGCCCGTCGAAGTCTTTTACGAGACTTTTGAAGCTCTCCCGAGTGGCGACGAGTTGGTGCTGCACCAATTCCGGCCGGCTGGCTGAGCAAAGGCGAGGGAAAGCAATGGATTTCACCTTCACCGAAGAACAAGAGACAGTCGGCAAAGTGGCGCGTCAGCTGTTCGAGCACCGCGCCACGCCCGAACATCTGACCGAACATGAGTCCGGCGACGTGCGTTACGACGCCGCGCTGTGGAACGAACTCGCATCCGCCGACCTGCTCGGCATTGCACTGCCCGAATCCGTGGGCGGCAGCGGCGGTGGATTCCTGGAGTTGGGTGTCCTGCTCAGCGAGGTCGGGTTCAGCGTCGCACCGGTACCGGTCTACGCCACGCTTGTTCTGGGCGCGGATACGATTGCACGGCACGGTGATTCCGTGTTGCAGCAACGGTATCTGCCGGGCGTGGTCGACGGCAGCACGATCCTCACCGCTGCGCTCGTCGAACCGGGCAACTCCGACCCGACAATACCGCGCACCACCGCACGATCCGACGGCGACGCCTGGCGGCTCGACGGCCGCAAGGAGCTTGTGCCCGCGGCACAACTCGCATCGGCCATCGTGGTGTCGGCGCGTACCGAGGACGGTGCGGGACTCTTCATCGTCGACAGCGGAAGCGATGGCGTGGCCATCACACCGGTGTCCACTACCAACGGTGAACCCCACGCCGATGTGGAGTTGACGGGAGCGTCCGGCCGCCGGCTCGCCGAACACGACGCCGGGAATATAGTCGGCTCGCTCTATATCCGGGCGCTCGTCGGCTTGTCCGCAATCCAAATCGGCGTCGTGGAAAGGGCTTTGAAACTGGCAGCCTCCTACACCGGCGAGCGTGAACAGTTCGGCCGCCCCATTGGGTCCTTCCAGGCCGTGCAGCAGCGCCTCGCAGACGCATTCATCGACGTCGAAGCCATCAGGTGGACCACGTGGCACGCGGCATGGCTGATCGCCCAGGGACGACCGGCTGATCGCGAGGCCGCCATCGCCAAGTTCTGGGCCGCCGAGGCAGGCGCCCGCGTCGCGGCCTCGGCCCAGCAGGTGCATGGCGGCATGGGGATCGACATCACCTACCCGCTGTCCCGTTATTTCTTGTGGGCCAAGCAGAATGAACTTGCACTGGGCTCGGCGTCGCAGCAGCTGGCCCGGCTCGGCAACGCATATGCGGAAGGAAGTGGCAAATGACCTCCACCATCAAGCGCACCACGACCCTGGCGTGGAACGCCATCAATGTGGGTGACGAGGTCACACCGATGGACGTGCCCGTGACCACCACACTGATCGTCGCAGGCGCCATCGCCTCGCGCGACTACATGCCAGTGCACCACGACCGCGACTTCGCCAATTCCCAAGGCTCCAAGGACATTTTCCTCAACATCCTGACCACCAACGGGCTATGTGTGAAATTTCTGCACGACTGGGCCGGACCCGAAGCAATGATCAAGAAGCTTTCTGTTCGCCTCGGTGTTCCCGCATACCCAAACGATCCCTTGCACTTCGAAGGCAGCGTTACCGACAAATCGTCGGCCGACGGCGAAGGCTTGGTGGAGGTTACCTTCAAGGGCAGCAACAGTTTGGGTGACCACGTCTCCGGCACCGCTGTGCTCAGTCTTCTCGACGGGGTCGATGCATGAGCGCAGGCATCGGCGGGAAAACCGCTCTCGTCGGTATCGGCCAGACGGAATTCTCAAAGGAGTCTGGCCGCACCGAAATGCAGCTTGCCTGCGAGGCGGTCAAGGCTGCCATCGACGATGCGGGCCTGCGGCCGCACGATATCGACGGCATGGTGACGTTCACCGTCGATGAGAACGAGGAGATCGAGGTCGCGCGCAACGTGGGCATCGAGAACCTCACGTTTTTCACCAGGGTGCCGCACGGCGGCGGGGCAGCAGCGGGCACCGTGATGCAGGCCGCGATGGCGGTCGCGACCGGTGCCGCCGAGGCAGTGGTGTGCTACCGCGCGTTCAACGAGCGCTCCGGCTTCCGTTTCGGCGGGGCTGGACGCCAACCCGGTGTGACGCCGTTGTGGATGGCTCCGTATGCCCCGTTCGGGTTCATGACGCCGGCCGCGTGGGTCGCCTTGCACGCCCAGCGGTACATGTCGACGTACGGGGTCACCAACGCCGCCTTCGGCAAAATCTCGGTCATCGACCGCAAACATGCCGCCAATAATCCGGACGCCTGGTTTTACGGCAAGCCGATATCCCTTGAGCACCACCAGCAGTCGCGCTGGATCATCGAGCCGGTGCTGCGCCTGCTGGATTGCTGCCAGGAAAGCGACGGCGGCGTCGCGATGGTGGTGACCACCGTCGAGCGGGCGCGAGATCTGCCCAACCCTCCTGCTGTGATTACCGCGGCCGCCCAAGGCGCGGCCTACGACGGCGAAGTGATGACGAGTTACTACCGGGAAGAGATCACCGGACTACCCGAAATGGGCGTGGTGGGCGACAAGTTGTGGCGCGACTCCGGACTGAAACCGAATGACATCTCGACGGCGTTCCTCTACGACCACTTCACGCCGTTCGTGTTCACTCAACTCGAGGAACTCGGGTTCTGCGGACGCGGCGAGGCCAAGGATTTCGTGTCGATCGACGAGCTGTCGTTGGGCGGGCGGATGCCGATCAACACCAACGGCGGACTGCTCGGCGAGGCCTACATCCACGGGATGAACGGCATCACGGAAGGAGTGCGACAGGTACGCGGCACGTCCCACAACCAGGTCGATCACGTCGAACACGTACTGGTCACGTCGGGCACCGGCGTCCCGACCAGCGGACTGATCCTCGCGCCCGACAGGTGAGCCGTAGCCCCGGCTACTCTGATCGGGAACTAGAAAGGGGTCCTCAATGACGCAGGCAACGGCGACCGACACCCGCGCTGCCATCATCGCGGCGGCCTTCGCCTGCTTCCGGACCCAGAGCCTGGCCAAGACGACCATCGTCGACATCGCGCGGGCCGCCGATGTGTCCCGCAGCACGTTCTACGAATACTTCCGGGACAAGGAGACAATCGTCGAGGCCTGTGCCGAGGCGGCATCGCAGCGGTTCTACCGCAACATGGCCAAGGCGATCGACCGGCGCGGCGGTAGCACGCTGGAGGGCCGGCTCGTGGAAGCCGCCGTCTTCGTCACCCAGGCACGCCGGGTCGTCGAGCCCGAGGCGTACTTCGACGAGGCGGAAGTCAACCTGATGATGACGAAGAACGCCGCCATGCTTCTCAAGGAATGCACCGAGTTCCTGGCGCCGTACGTATCCGCCGCCAGGCTGACCGGCGAGGTCCGAAGTGACCTCGACATACCCACTGCGACCGAATGGTTCGCTCGAATTCTGTTCTCGCTGTTCACGACTCCGTCGCCGACGATCGATATGCGTGACGACGACGCGGTCGCCGAATTCGTGCGGGCCTATGTCGTGAATGGATTCCTCGACGGCCGTTCGCGACGCCGCTAGACGTCAGGCCTCAGCCGACCTTACGCACGGGAACATTGGACCAGCCGCAGACATTCGTCATCGCCACCCGCTGCAGCCCGTCGCGGTCGACCTCATATTCGGGGAGTAGGTCCAGCAACGCGTCGAGCGCAATCCGACTTTCCATGCGCGCCAGAGCCGCACCGAGACAACTGTGTATCCCGTACCCGAACGCGAGGTTGAAACCCATCCTGCGGTCTCGATCGATGTCCAACCGGTCGGGATCGTCGAACATTCGCTCGTCCCGGGTCGCCGAGCCGGTAACCAGTAGCACTGCACTGCCCGCCGGAATCGTTGTCCCGTAATACGTCACATCGCGTGTGGCGGTCCGGACCTGATACTGCGAGGGCGCCTCGTACCGCAGCAGCTCCTCTACCGCGGCCGGGATTTTGCTGCGGTCGTTGCGAAGCTTGCGCCACTGGTCGGGAAAGTCGGCGAACGCGACCATCGCGTTGCCCACCAGTTTGGTCACCGTTTCGGCGCCCGCCCCGCCGAGCATTGTTGCGAAACCGGTGATGTCAACGTCGGTCAGCTTCTCCACCACGCCGTCACGTTCGATCTCCGTCTCGATCAGACGGCTGATCATGTCGTCTTCGGGGTGGGCCCTCCGCTGCTGCACCAGGTTGTAGTAATAGAGACCGGTGTTAACCGACGCCTGGTAACCCCGCTTGGTGGTGGCGATCTCGCCGGGATGACGCTCTAGGAGCAAATCCAGCCAGACGCGGATCTGATCGCGGTCCTGTTTCGGCACGCCGAGCATCGTCGTGATGACCTCGTTGGGGAAAAAGGCCGAAAAGTCAGCCACGACGTCGAAGGACACTGGATTCAACGCCTCGATACGCTCAAAAACCTTCTCGCGCACCATGTCTTCCAATGCGGCGATCGCCCGGGGGGTGAACACATTGCTGACGAGCCTGCGCATCTTCTGATGTTCAGGCGGATCCATCGAGATGATCACCTTCGGCACCGGGATGGCGTCGTCATGGGCCTTGACCATGTCCAGCGTGGCACCCTTGGCCGATGAGAACGTTTCGTGGTCTTTTGTCGCGGGTGTTACGTCGTCGTAGCGCGTGAGCGCCCAGAAATCCCACTTCGCGTTGTAATAGATGGGTGACTCGTCGCGAAGCCGTCGATAGGTGTCATAGGCCCCGTTGAAGAATTCGGTCGAGAACGGGTCGAATTCGGTGGATATCGCCGAGTTCACAGGATCGCCCCGGATTCCTTGTACTTCGTAATCATCTCCCAGTCGATGCCCGCGTCCATCAAGATTTCCTCAGTGTGCTGGCCGTGCTCGGGCGCTCCGGGTGGGATGACCGCCTGTTCGTCGAATTGAACGGGATTGGTGGGCAATACAAATGGCACCCCGTTCATGGTTTCGGTATGCGCGACGTACCCGTTCGCGACGACGGCGGGGTCCTGACAAAGCTCGGCCGGCGTCTGCACGATTCCCCACGCTCCTGAGAGCACCGCCAGAGTATCGCGCCACTCGGCCAAGGTGCGTTTGGCAAACCCCTCGTCCAGCAGCGCTACCAGACTGACTCGATTCTCGAAGCGCGATGCGGGATCCGCGAATCGCGGATCGTCCACCAATTCGGGAAGACCGATCACCCGCATCGCCTCGGCGTAGAACTTGTCGAGTTGCAGCATCATCAACTGCACGTAGCGATGGTCTTTCGTGCGGTACGTAGCCACCAGCGGATTGGGAGAGTCGGCGTGTCCGTACTTGGGAATGGCGCTGCCACCGTGTATTTGGCTCACCGCGACGTCGGGGCTGAGGTTCCATGCGGCCAACCCGAGGAGGGAAACATCGACCACCGAGCCTTTCCCAGTCGTCGCCTTTTTGTAGAGCGCGGCGGCGATCCCTCCCGCGATTGTCATCCCGCCGAGCAGGTCGCCGAACGCGGGCCGCGAGCGCACCAACTCGTCGGCTTCCTCGGTCAGAACGTTGGCGATTCCGCCACGCGCCCAGTAGGACACGCCGTCGTAGCCGGGCTTGTCGGCATCGGGCCCCTTCGGCCCATGCCCTGATCCCCTTACATAAACGATGCTCGGGTTGGCCTCTCTGATGTCCTCGACGTCGATGCCGAGCTTCTTGCGGCGCTCGGGCAGGTAACTGGTCAAGAACACATCGCACGTCTTGGCCAGCTCGCGCACTACTTCCTGACCGCCCGGCGTGCTCAGATCCACCCCGATGGATTTCTTTCCTCGATTTGGGATTTCGATCATGTAGTTGACCGACTCGCCGCCCGCGTCGACGATCCCCATCGTGACCAGGCCGCGCTGCGGATCACCGCCGTCACGCGGCTCGACCTTGATGACTTCTGCGCCCCACTCTGCAAGGACCGCGCCGGCCGAGGGCACGAACGTCCACGCGGCGACCTCAAGCACACGAACCCCGCTGAGCACCTTGTCGTCGGAAATGACGCCCTCCCCAACTTGCGATAACTGGCATTTACGTAAATGAGAATGTCACTTTCGCTTTGCATTGTAAACGGGCTACGGCCGCCGTGAGAGCCGCCCGGGTTGCTCGGGATCTCCGTGCTCCCAGAACGCCCGCCAAGTCGGCATCCGCTGCGGCATGGCCGCGCGAAGCGGTACTTCCTTCGGCCACCGGATGAACTCCGGCCCGGGCCGTTCGGTCACATCGACGGAATACCACGGATGCTCACGCCTCTTGACGAAGTACCATCGGCCGTCGCGTCGTTCGTAGACATCGTCGTAGCGCATCGCGATGACGTACCACCCGTCACCGTCCTCGTGCTCCGCTCGGCAGTACACCGATCCCGTCGCGTGATCGGCGTCGATGAAGTCGAACTGGTGTCCGCAGATCAGGTGAATGCTGCGGTAGAACCGCCGCAAGACCCCGTCATACCAGCGCCGCAATGCGTCCCGGCCACGGCCCTGCGCGCCGGCGTCGACATCATCGACGAAAAGCGCCACCAGTGTGTTCAGGTCGCGGGCATCCAAGGCCATGGCATAGCGGCTGGGCAGCTGACTGATCGCCAAACTGGACTCGATCCGATCCAGACGGTCCGGCGATGCCATGGCTGCAGTGTAGTTCGCAGGCAGGTCGAACGAGAACCGGTGTTCTCGTCTGACGAAAAGGGAACTATCCTGTTGAGGCCCAATGAACGTCCCACGAGGATCCCGACCACATGCCCTTCCCGACCATCGTCCCCACGATCCCGCGACTGGTGAGATCGTGCGCGGCGAGTTTCGGCGACAAGCCGTTCCTCATCGCCGACGGACAGGCGCTGACGTACCACGATCTCGACGTGCGTTCGTCGCGGTTGGCGATGGCGCTGCTCGCTGAGGGCATCGTAAAGGGCGACCACGTCGGGATTCTGATGCCCAACAGCGTGGAGTGGGCGCTCACCTGGTTCGCGGCCACCCGCATCGGGGCGGTTGCCGTTCCGCTCAACACGTTCTACAAGGCATCCGAACTGGCATGGACTGCCCGTCACGCAGACCTGAAAGCGATCCTGGCCTGGTCGGCCTTCCGCAACCACGATTTCGTCGAGCGGCTCGAAGAGGCGCTACCCGGTCTCGCCGATCAGCGTGAACCGGGCCGCATCGTCCTGCGCCAGACGCCTTTTCTGCGCACGATCAGGGTGTGGGGACCGTGTGATCGGTCTTGGGCGACGGCATTCGAGGACATGGAAGTACCGGCCGGCGTCTATGCTGATTTCCTTCTCGATGTCGAGTCCTGCGTAACCCCGGCCGATGAGGCGATGATCATTTACACCTCGGGCAGCACGGGTGACCCGAAGGCACCGGTGCATACACAAGGCACGTTGGTTCGCCACACCTACAACCTCACCTTCCAATACGGTTTAAGGCCCGACAGTGTCCTGTTCACCGCCATGCCGTTCTTTTGGGTGGGCGGACTGATCACCGGATTGCACGGCGTGATTCACCACGGCGCCACGCTTGTCACCCAGCCTGCGTTCGATGCGGCGGACGCCTTGGAGTTGATGGAGCGGTATCGCGCGACCATCGCGCTGGGTTGGCCACAACAGGGTAAGTCTGTGTCCGAGCACCCCGATTTCATCAAACGCGACCTGAGTTCGGTGCAGCGCACCAGCATGCCTGCGATGGTGCCGCCCGACAGGCGCCCCAAAGGACCGAATGCCTTAGGCATGACCGAACTGTGCGGCAATCACATCGGCGTGGACCCTTATCCGCCGCAGCCGCCGGATCGAGCTGAGACCGGAGGGTTTTCGGTCGAGGGTCTCAGCCACGTCCTGGTCGATCCTCGGACCGGTGTACCGGTCCCGCTCGGGACGGAAGGTGAGATCTGGGTTCGCGGCTACTCATTGATGCAGCGCCTCTATAAGCGTGAGCGCGAGGATGTGTTCACCGCGGAGGGGTACTACCGGACCGGTGATTGCGGCGTCGAGTACGACGACGGCTGGATCAGATTCACCGGCCGATTGGGCGATCTGATCAAGACAAGCGGCGGAACTAACGTCACACCGAGCGAAGTCGAGCTGGCACTTGTCGAGTGCGACGGCGTACTCGAAGCCTATGTGGTCGGTGCCGAGAGCCCCGAGGAGGGAACGGTGGTTGCGGCCGCGGTGGTGCCGCGCGGCGAATCGACGCTCGACAACGAGATATTGCAGCGGCAACTGCGGGGCCGACTTTCGGCATACAAGGTGCCGAAGTTCATCTGGGTTACCTCGAAGCAGGATCTTCCATTCACCGCGACCGGGAAGGTCAAGAAGGTGGAGCTGGCGCAGCAGCTCAGCGGACTGATGGTGCGCGGCGAGGTTTAGCACGTCGCCTCCAGGCCCACGAGCGGTCGCGATACCCTCGCGGAGAATCCTGATTCTCACATGTCAGAATTACCTCAACTACGCCGCAGAGGGAGCGACTATGAGGGACCGCCAGCCCAGCATTGCAGGGACACGAATGCTGATTATCGGCGCGTCCTCCGGCATCGGACAGGCATTGGCCGTTAGCGCCCACTCCCGGGGCGCTACCGTGGCGCTTGCCGCGCGGCGGATGGACCTCCTCTCGGAACTGGCCAATCAGCTTCACGGATCGGCGCACGAGCTCGACGTGTCCGACCCGCGTAATATCGAATCCGTCGTCGGCGACGTCGTGGCCATGTTCGGCAAGCTCGATGTGGTGGTGTTCACCAGTGCCGTAGTGCCATTCGCGCTGATTGAAGAGACTGAAGTGGAGACCTGGCTGCATGCGTACGCCGTCAATGCCGTTGGCGCCTCCCATGTTCTGCGTGCGACCCTCCCCCATCTGGCCGACGACGCGGTGATCATCGTCGCGTCGAGCCACGACGTTGGCCGGCCTCGCGCAGGTGTGGCCGCCTATCACGCCAGCAAGGCGGCACTCGACGAGATCCTGCGGTCCTGGCGGGCCGAGCATCCCGATCTCGCCGTGATCCGGGTCAGCGTCGGGCCTACCGCAGACACCGAAATTCTGCGCGGAGCCGACCGCGACTTACTGGCCGATTTGTACCGTAGCTGGGTGGCACACGGCCAGATTCCAGACGAGATGTCCACAGTCGAAGACGTGGCCAATGCCATGCTTTCTCTGATCGCCATTTCGCGCGCCAACCCCACGGTGGTCAGCGAAATCGTGCACCTCGCGCCCCGAATCATCAAGAACCAGCCGGCTGCGACCGGCAGCTGATCGGCGAAGAAGCAAAGACGATGAACGCCAAGCCGTTACGGGTAGCCGTCATTTCCACCGGTTGGATCAGCAGTCTGGCGATACGCGCGATAATGCGGCGGCCGCACCTCAAGCTGGTTGGGGTGTGGGTGCACAGCGCGGACAAGACCGGTCGTGACGCCGGCGAAATCGTCGGGCTAGGCCAGCTCGGCATCACCACCACCAACGATCTCGACGACATCATCACGCTGAAGCCCGATTGCGTCGTCTACGGCGCGGCCAGCGCTGAGATGGATGCCGCCGCGGTGCGCGACTACCTGCGTCTGCTCGGCGGCGGACTCAACGTGGTCACCACCAACACACCCGGAATGATGTTCCCCGACAAATGGATTCCCGAACTCGCCGACCAGGTACGCGCAGCCGCCCTGGCCGCCGGGGTGACCATCTACACCTCAGGTATCGAGCCCGGCTTCGCCGGCGACCAGTTCGCGGTATTGCTGACCACACTGTCAAACACCATCCGGTCGATTCGCGCGCAGGAGATCTTCGACTACTCGGCCTATCCGAACCAGGACCTGATGGTCACCGCGATGGGATTCGGCAAGCCGCTCGACTTCACTCCGCTGCTCGAACTCGAAGGCGCCCAGCAATTCGCCTGGGGCCCGCCCATCGGCCTGGTCGCCAAAGCGCTCGGCGTCGAACTCGACGAGGTCGCCGAGAAGTACGAACGCCTGATCACCCCACGTGATCTCCATGTGGCATGCGGGACCATTCCTGCCGGCACGGTTGGCGCCGTTCGCGCCGAAGCCACCGGCGTGGTCAACGGCCAGCCGGTGATCACCATTGAACACATCAACCGGATGGCTCCCGACCTGGCGCCGGAGTGGGCGACGGCACCCAACGGCACATACCGCCTCATCATCGAGGGCCAACCTCATATCCAGTGCGACCTGAGGCTCGGCACCGAGGACACGCCGGAGTCGGCCAACGACAACGCAATGGAAGCGACCGCCATGCGCGTCGTCAACGCCATTCCCTACGTCATCGATGCCGCACCGGGAATCGCGACGTCGCTGGATCTGCCGATCACCGCACCGCTCAACGCATTTGACCTCCGCTAGACGCGCGACTGACGGCTCACGATCGAACGTCCCGACAGCGGATTGGCGATCACGCCGGGCGGGGCGTCGATGACGTCGGGAATCGCATTGACAGCGGCCATCGCCGTGACGGCCACACCCGGGTTTACCCGGTCGGTTGCCGACTGCTCGAAATGCAACTCCAGGCTCATACTCGGACTGCCCTCAACGCGGAACACCATGCCGCCTTCACCCTCACGGGCCGGCTTGGGCCAGCGATCGGGCCATGGCGTGCTGCTGACTGTCGCGAAGTATTGCACGGCGACAACCGGTCTCGCACCGACTATGCCGGCAAGTTGCCAGCGGTGGGCACAAATCGTCCCCTCCGGAATGACACCTAACGCGGTCGCCAGATCCGACGGTGCAAGCAGCGTCTCCCAATCCAGTTCTATCCGGTCCAGCTCGACACCGAGGATGTCAGCGATGTAGCGCACCACCGTGTCCCAGTCCTTGCTCACCTTCCCCGAGGCGATGCGAAGCGGCACATGACCGTCGGGCTTCCCGAAGCCCATCGACTCGTGCAAGACGTCCCAGATCGGATAGGCCTCGTCCAGATCGAGCGCGTACTCGTCCATTCGATACGAGTCGACCTGACCTGCCCCCGCGAAAAGAGCGGTTGGGATGTTCAGGCTGATAAAACCAGGCTCACTGCCGGTCGCGTAGAACGTCGAGTTACCTTTGGCTGCGGCACTTTCGAGGACGTCGCGCCATTCGGCGGGGGCCGCGGCTGGATAGACCATCGGGATGATGGAGAACGTCACCACGTTGATGCCCGCCTCGAGGTAGCAGGCAATGTCGGCGATGGCTTCGTCTTCGCGTCGGACTGCTGTCGCGCAGTAGGCGACACAGTCCGGAGCCAAAGCCAAGACCGCTGATATGTCGTCGGTCGCCGCTATGCCGACATCCGCCGTCCCACAGAGTTGGCCGGCATCCACCCCGACCTTCTCCGGTGTCGACACCTTGACGCCCACGAGTTCCAGCACAGGATCGTCGATGATTGCCCTCAGCGCCTCGCGGCCGGTCAGCCCGGTACCGACGTGGACCACGCGGTAGCGCCGCTTACCTTGAGTCTCCAATGTCTCATTGCTCCTTGTATTTTCGGCACGAAGCATTACCTGTAGAACGGCCCCGGCTTGCCCGCATCCTGCAGATGGCCGTACGGATCGTAGACCTTCATACTCGGATAGGGATTCTGGTCGTAGGCAGGCTCGCTCAGGCCCGCCGCCCGCAAACCCGCGAGCACAGCCAGCGGCACTGCGAACGACACCAGACCCACCGTCACCGAGATCAGCAACTGTCGGGTCAACGTCGGACGTCCTCGCCGCGCGGGCAACCAGCGAGCAATCCGGTTGATCAGCACCAGTTCGCCATCGTCGTCGCGCACGCACATCACCGCGACCATCGCGAAGATGAACGAGTCGTACACCGCCATGATCAGCGGAAAAAAGACGTGCCCGACGTGCAGCACGGGGCCGACAGCTTCCGTGTAGAAGAAGATGCCGCACCTCATCCAGGTGAACTGAACCAGCCCGTTGATGGGAATCGCGATGACGGCCGCGCCGAGGAACACCGCGACAAGCCGATGGCGCGCAAGCCAACTCGTGCGCGGGATCTGCGGTGCGACGAACCGGTTGTGCAGTTTCAGGATCACGAGCCCGGTGAGCAGATAGTAGGCCGCATAGCCGCCCAGGAATGCCAGCGCCGGTTCAAGATTCGGCGATATGTTGACATACGGCCAGGTCAGCGGGAAGTGCAGCATGCGCGGATCGAAGCTCGCGAACGTTGCCCAGTTGGCCAGAGGATCGAGCGCGCCAGTGATCAATCCAGCGAAGGCGATCACCACCGCCCAGTGCACTTTCCGTTGTCTAAAAGACAGCCATACCAGCGTGGCGATCAGGCCGATCGCCATCGGAATCGAGCTGATGGACACGGCGAGCGGCCAGTTGTCGAAGCCAAGGAAGGGTGGATAGGGCGCCAGGCCCGGATCCGGGCTGGTCCTCGTCGGGTCACCATGCAGGCCGGATTGGATTGTCGCGACGGTGACGATCGCAAAGGCCAGGTAGCCGACGATGAACAGCCCCCACCCCACCCGCGCGGGCCATGCTGACGACGAACATTCGGCCACCTCGCCGGCGCCGGAATCCGGCTCGAAGTCCACGGTATTCGTCATGTCACCCCCGCGGGCAGGCTGGCCCAGCCTCTGACACTCGTGGGGTAAGCGCGTTTCGCCTTGTCGCCGTACCTGTCGTTGTGGTAGAGCGGCGCGACATCACGCAGCTGTTTCCACGCGGGATACGGGTCGTCATCGATCTTGAAGTCGAAAGGGTCGTAGTATGGGTCAACCTTCACCCTGTATGTCACAGGATGAGAATAGACGTTATCGACTGCCGGAACTGCTTTTTGCCTCACATACATCAGCACTGCCGAGACATTGGAGATCCGCTATGGGACGTGAAGGGAGCGAGGGTTGACCGCCAGCACCCGTCCGCTACGAGTCATTCAGTGGGCCACCGGCGCCGTGGGCACCGAGATGGTCAGGACAATCCTCGATCACCGGTCAGACCTCCAACTGGTGGGCGCGCGGGTCTATTCCGATGCCAAGAACGGCGTCGATGTAGGGACCCTTGTCGGCAGAGACCCGATCGGCGTGACCGCGACCACCGACGTCGCGCAGATCCTCGCGCTCGACGCCGACCTAGTGTTGTACGCGCCGTCATTCACCAGCATCGACGACGTCTGTGCGGTGCTGGAGAGCGGAAAGAATGTGGCAACGCCGGCATTCCTCTTCCACCCGCGACGCAGCCCCGAAGCCGACCGCGTGCGCCTGCAGGCCGCATGCGACAAAGGCAACAGCACCATCCATGGCAGCGGCTTGAACCCCGGCAACCTGTCCGGGGTGCTGCCGCTGGCGCTGTCTGGGATGAGCCGCACCATTGATCGGATCACGTTGCAGGAGCGGGCCGACTGGACGCTGTGGGAGAGCATCGAGATCACCTTCGACGGGATGTGGTTCGGTCGACCACCCGACGAAATCACGCCGTCCGCCAACGACTACCTCAGCTTCTTGACACGACTGTTCGTCGAGCAGACCTGGTTCATCTCCGACACCCTGAATGCGGACATCGACGATGTCTCGGTCACGCTCGAAACCGTCGCCGCGACAAAGGACTTGCAGATCTTCGACTATGTTGTCGCGGAGGGCACTACCGCCGGGCAGCGATGGAACTTCGTCGGCCATCGCAACGGTGAGACGCTGGTCGAGTTCGAGACGCTGTGGACCGTCGGCGGTGAATACCCGGAGCACTGGCCCAAACCTCTCGACGGCTGGACGCTGACCATCGAGGGCGATCCATCCATGCGCACGCACTTTTTGCCGTTGGCCAGTTTTTGCCGGGCCGCCTCGATCGAGGAGCACGTGAGAGCTGGACTGATCACCGTCGCCATGCAGGTCGTCAACGCCATTCCGGCCGTGTGCGCCGCGCCGGCAGGGTTCGCGACAATGGCCGACCTCCCACTGATTCGCAGTTACACGGGTTTCGGCAACCGGCCCCCAGAAGCGCTCTAGCCGTGTGTCCAATGGGCGACGAATGGTGCGATCGTGGAAAGGTCGTACAGGCCCGGTTCGGCCGCCATCACCATCGGTATCGCGTTGATCGCATGCATGGCGGTGGCCAAGCAGGCCTGTTCGGAGTGATCCTCGTCGTGTGAACCGATCACCAGGTGGCACCTCAGGTTGGGCTCGCCGTCGAAGGTCACCTCGTAGCCGATTTCCGTCGGCCAGTCCGGTGCGAGATCATCGGCCATGCGGGTGAGGTGCTCGACCGCTAATGTGGTTGCGCCGCAATCGACCTCCACACCGAACCGCATCGCACCGACCGTGCCGGCGGGGATCTCCCCGGCAGCCACCGTCAGCGCGCGCGGCGTGGTCTCGACTTCACGGAACCCCTGCACCGACCTGATCTTGAGTCCCAACGACTGCGCGAGCACCGTGGCACTGCCGATCCAGGCGCTCGCCGCATAATCGATGTTACTCAGTAGCGGCGTCGTGTCGTCGGGCGCATGCCCGAAACCCATGGCATTGAAGATCAGATCATGGCTGGCGTAGGTGGAGTAATTGAGCACTTCACGGATGCTGATCCGCCCGACACGTGCGGTGAGCCGCGACAAGATGGGCGCCAGTGATTCGCCGACGAATCCCGGGTATAAACCGAGTCCGAGGAACGAGGATCGCCCTGTGCGACAAGCGTTCTCGATGCCATCAGCCAAAGAATCATGCAGCGAGCGGGGATGGATGAATCGGCTTCCGGTGGCCACGACGTTCTTGCCCGACGCGAGCAGCTCGCAGACGTCAACAAAACACCCGGGCGTATCGGTTTCGACTTTGCCCATGTAGAGCACCACGTCCGCGTCGATGCTGATGATCTCGTCGCGATCGGCGGTGGTGCGAAGTCCGATCTCGCCGCCACCGCATAGCGTGCCTGCGTCCACCCCTGCCTTCGCGCGGTCGTATACGCGCACCCCGACCAGTTCCAGATCCGCTCGTTCGATGACGTGACGAAGCGAGATCGTCCCGGTAACGCCAGTGGCCCACTGAATCACACGTGTCATCGCATACCGCTTTCAGTCCCAAACCACGTCGAGGCGGGGCGGCGAACGGAACATCGTGCCGGTGATGTACGGCGGCGGTGCGTCCGGGTCGAGCCGCAGACCGGGGAGTTCATCGAACAGCGCATTGAAAATTTTGGTGGTCTCAAGCCTGGCCAGGTGCATACCGAGACACACATGCGCTCCGTGAGCAAAGCCGATGTGCGGCTTGCGTTCCCGGAAGATGTCGAACCTCTCCGGTTCTTCCCATCGTGTCTCGTCGTGATTCGCGCTGCCCAGGCTGAGCATCATGGTCGCTCCCTTTGGAAGGTGTACGTCGCCCATCTCGGTATCGGAGGTGACCTCGCGCATGAAGTTGAGCAGCGGGGTTTCCCAGCGGATTCCTTCCTCGATGGCCTGAGGTAGCAAGGTGCGATCGTCGCGGACGGCGTCGAGTTGGTCGGGATGCGTCAAGAGCGCCAGGGCAAGATTTGCGGTCGACCGCGAGGTCGTCTCCGCGCCGGCCGGCAGCAGGTTGCGCATGAAACCGAAGATCTGCTCGTCGGACATCTTCACGCCGTTGACTTCGGCACCGGCCAGGATCGAAACCATGTCGTCCTTGGGGGCTTTGCGTTTGTCGGCAAGTATCCCGACGAAGTACTCCTTCATCTCGGCCGATGCGCGCAACGCACGTTCCATGTCCCCGCGGAAGCCCAGCAGGTCGATGGCGAGTCGGTGGAACTGCAACACATCGGCATCCGGAAGCCCCAGCAGCGCCGCGATCACCCGCACCGGGATCGGCATGAACACCGCATCGACGAGGTCGGCGCGCTTGGCGTCCTTGAATTTCGCGATGGTTTTGTCCACCAAGGGACCGACGAGTTCGGCGTCCCAGCGCTTCATCGAAGAGCGGGCGAAGGCGAACTCATGCAGTTTGCGGTAGACCGCGTGTTCAGGTTCCTGCATCTCCAGGATCGTCGGACCTTGGAGCGGCCGGACAACATCTTCGTAGCAGCGGGTGCTGAAGGTGATGTTGTCGGTGAAGATTGCCTTGACGGTGTCGAACGTGTAGGCGGTGAAGGTTCGCGGGCCGTCACCCGAATTGCCGACCATCCCCATCTCCGGCCAGCCCGCGTGCACCGGGCTCTGCGCACGAAGCTTCTTGAGCAACGGATAGGGCGATGCGTCGCCGTCGGCACCCATGCCTTGGTTGAATCTGTCTTGCGCGTCACGAATGCTCTGTTCGAGCTCCTCGACAGTCGCCGGCTCTGACATGTGACGGCTCCTCACTCGTGCATCGGCTCGCTCAACATACACCTTGCTGGTTGAAAACCTACATGATGTAGGTTGAATGGACGCCGTAATGGGTCAATCGCGAAAGAGCAACCAGGAGCGTTCGATTGACGATTCGAGTGGTGCAATGGGCGACCGGCGCCGTTGGCCGCGCTGCCCTGCAGGAACTGATTGAGAATCCTGATTACCAGCTGGTCGGGGTGCTGGTCTACGACCCTGCCAAGGCCGGCCGGGACGCCGGCGCGCTGTGCGGGTTACCGCCTACCACCGGAGTGGTGGCCACCGCAAGCAAGGAGGAGATCGTCGCGTTGGGAGCTGATGTCGTCGTGCATGCCGCCAGCAAGGCTCACGCCGTCGAGACCAATGCCGAGGACATCTGCCGGCTACTTGCCGCGGGCACCAACGTCATCTCCACGACGTCGTACAACCATTTGCCAACCTACGGGCCGGAGACCGAGTTGGCGTTCGTGACAGCCTGCCGCGCGGGCGCGTCGCGTTTCCACGCCGCCGGGGAGAACCCGGGCTTCATGTTCGAGCGCCTGGTCGCCACGGTGACGGGATTGAGCAAGACGGTCGACCGTATCGATCTGTACGAGGCGACCGACGTGTCCGCCGTCGACAGTCGGCCCATGCTCGTCGACCTGATGGGCATGGGACGGCCACCCGAAGATGTCAGCGTCGACTCGCCGATCATCAAGAAGCTCGACATGGCCTACCGGCAGGCCCTCAACGCGACGGCCGACGTCCTTGGCATCACGCTCTCGCATATCGAGGTGTCAGTGGACGCAACCACGCTCGCCCACGACCTCGATGTGCTCGCAGGCACGATCGAGGCGGGAACAATAGTGGGACAGCGTTTTTCGTGGGTCGGCCACTGGGCGGGCCGGCCACTGCTCGCCATTCACGAGGAATGGGTGCTCACTCGCGATCTCCCGCAGTGGGGTTTGAAACCGCTGGCCCCCGACGAGAAGGCGCCGCTGATCCGCGCCGTCATCAAGGGCGTCCCCAGCTTCGAATTGCAGCTCGACGTCGGGTGGGACGGCCATGCGCCGACAGGGCAGCACGCCCAGCCTGGACACCTGATGATCGCGATGGGCGCGGTCCGGGCGATTCCCTATGTGCTGGCGCAGCCACCGGGCATTGTCACCGCGCCGGTGTTCGGGGCGATCCAGTTAGCAGGAGCCGACACCCACCGCGCGTGAGATGTGGTCGCTGGGTGTCGCATGAAATACATGCGCCGAGCCGTCGGGCAGCACACGGCGGGCGATCAGGTAGTCCGTCCCCATCCAGCCCTGCCGGATGTAGCGTCCGAACCGCAAGAACGTCCCCGGCGCGCCACTGGCCGACGGCACGAGCTTGACCTGCTCGATGCCGCGCTTGACGCCCTCGCCGGTCAACGGGCGCGCGGCCGCGAGGCCCCGCGCGATCACCGTTGCCACATCGTGAGTGAGCCCGGGCATCGAATGTGCCGGCCGTCGGCCGAACCGGGCCTCGAACCGATCCAAAAACGCCTGCCCGACCAGGTTGCGCTCGTCATAGCTGTCCAACCCGATCCACCCCGACAGCTGCCGCATCCACTCGGCGTTGATGTGTGCCATCTCGAAGGCTGTGGTGGTGTAGCGCGGCGGATCCCAGCCCTCGGCCACCAGCGCGTCGGTGAAGCCCCACAGCCCGTGGCCGAACCCGACGTGCACCAGCGCGTCCGGCTCAGCAGCCCGCAGCTCGTTGACCACCTTAGTTTTGTCGGCTTCCACCTGCGGTATCGCGACCGTGGTAACGACCTTCAATCCGGCAGCCGAATAAGCCTTTTCGGCGAATGCCAGGTATTCCTTGCCGATCAGCGATGCTTCGTAGGCGATCGCTATCCGCGTCCGGCCGTCGCCGAGCAGCACGGCAGCCAGCATCACTGGCTCTTCGGGCATCGATCCGTTGTTGAGCGCAAATGTCCATTCACCGAGCGCCCCCTCGGAGCCCGACAGGATGATGTTGGGAAGTTTGGCCACTCGATCGGCGTGCGCGGCCAATGGCACCGCGTTGTCGGAGACATACGGACCGTAGATCGCGAGACACCCCTCGGCGACCAGCTCGTCGTAGGCGGTCTCCACAGCATGGTAGGTGCCGTTGGGTAGGCCGATCACATGGCGCTCCACCAGCTCGATGGGCCGATCGACTAGTCCGGCGGCGACGGCATCGTCGAAGACCAACCGAAGGGTGTCGAGAGTGTCATTATCGGTACCGGCTTTGGTCGGATAATCGTTGAGCAAGCCCACTTTCAACGGCGCTACCGATCCGTACGCGCGAACCTTCTCGTCAGACATACCGGCAACATACAGGATGCATGTTGCTAGGATGCGAACATGGCCAAACGGGGTGGCACCGACACGGAGCGCCGGGCACGAGGCGACCAGACCCGACGGAATCTGGTCGACGCCGGCCGGATCCTGTTCGTGGAGAAGGGTTACTTCAACACCAGCATCGGCGAACTTGTCGCTACTTCCGGCGTCGGCACCCGCGGCGCCTTCTACCACCATTTCAAGGACAAGGCCGAACTATTTCGCGCGGTCTTCGAAGAAGTCGAGCGCGACCTGACACTGCGATCGCTGGCCTCGCCACCGCGCGGCGGCGATTCGTGGGCGCGGCTTTCGGCAGGTCTGCACGGCTTTCTCGAATCGGCACTCGAACCCGAGGTTCAGCGCGTGATGCTGCTTGACGGCCCTGTGGTGCTGGGCTGGCAGACATTGCGCGCCATCCAGGAGGACAACAGCATCGCACTGATCAATGAAATGGTTCGGGAAGCAATTGCCGAGGGCGTCATCGACGACCAGCCCGTCGGGGAGTTGACGCACATGGTCGTCGCCGCGCTGGAGGAGGGCGCGCTTCTGGTCGCGCACGCCCGGCAACCGTCTCGGGCCCGCCAGCGAGCGGCCAAGGTGCTTGATCGTCTGCTGGTGAGCTTCGCCGCAGAGTCGCGAAAGGCAGTGCGGAAATGATCGTTATCGGCTATCGCATATAGTCACTCTTATTATCTGTTAACCTCGCTCTCGACCTCGGGTAAGGGAAACCATGACTGACGAGCCCGCCCTGCGAGTCGCCGTTGTCGGAGCCTCGGCGGGACTGGGGCGTTGCATCGGCATCGGCCTCGCCCAGCGCGGTGCCAGGGTGGCATTCCTCGCGCGCCGCCACGACCGGTTGGTCAACGCGGCCAAAGAAGCCCAGAACGGTGCTGCGGCCGTCGCCTGCGACGTCACCGACGCGCCGAGCTGTCAACGTGCCGTCGCGGAAGTGGTCGACAATTTCGGCGGCTTGGACGCACTGGTCTACGCCACCGGCATGGGCATTCTCGCACCGCTGGCCGACGTCAGCGGCGAGCAATGGGCGCAACTGTTCGCCACCAACGTGACCGGCGCATCGCTCGTCACCGCCGCCGCGGCGCCGCACCTCGCCGCGTCGGCCGGATCCGCGGTATACCTCTCGTCCTTGAGCGCGTCGTATTCGACGCCCTGGCCAATGCTCGGCGCCTATGCCGTCACAAAGGCCGCGCTCGACAAACTCGTCGAGGCATGGCGCATCGAGCACCCGAACATCGGCTTCACCCGACTTGCGGTGGGTGACAGCTTCGGCGGTTCCGGCGACTCACAGACCGAGTTCAACAAGAACTGGGATCCACAAGCTCTGGAGGCCGCGATCAGGTACTGGATGGACCACGGCTTTATGCAGGGCGGCTTGGTGAACGCCGACCACCTCGTCGGCGTCGTGCACTCCGTACTCGATTGCGGCAGTAGCAGTTTCATTCCTTATCTGACCCTTGCTCCCCGGCCGGCCGACGCGGTCAAGGAACTTCGACAGTGGTGAAGAACATCTGAAGGAATCCGCGATGAAATCAAAAGCGGCCGTGTTGCGCGGTGTGGGTGTGGACTGGGAAGTCACCGAGGTCGAACTGGATCCACCACATGCGGGCGAGGTCCTGGTCAAGATGGCGTACGCCGGCGTCTGTCACTCCGACGAGCACTTCTACACCGGCGACAGCGTTCCCAGCAAGGAAATGGAAGAGCTGATGCGGGCATCCGGCCTTCCGGTGCCTGAGTGGTTTCCCATGCTCGGTGGTCACGAGGGATCAGGCGTCGTGGAATCTGTCGGTCCAGAAGTCAAGACACTCAAACCCGGTGACCACGTGGCGATTTCGTTCCTGCCTGCCTGCGGCAACTGCCGCTGGTGCGTCACCGGCCGCACATACCTGTGCGACGTAGGAGCCGATATCTACAGCAAGGCCATGACAACCGATGGAAGCCGACGACGCCATCTGGGTGATGAAGACCTGATGGCGATGATGCAGGTTGGGACCTTCTCGGAATACGTTGTCGCGTCGGAACGCTCGTTGGTCAAGATCCACGATTGGATTCCGCTGGATGCAGCGTCGTTGGTCTCCTGCGGGGTAACGACCGGATTCGGTTCCGGCTCCGTCGCGGCGGGCACCGAGCTTGGTGACACCGTCGTGGTGATCGGTGTCGGCGGAATCGGCATGAACGCTGTTCAGGGAGCCAAAGTTGCTGGGGCAAAGCATATTGTCGCGGTCGATCCCAACGAGTTCAAGCGAGAGGTCGCACCGTCGTTCGGTGCCACGCATACCGCCGTAGATGCAGCAGCCGCAATCGAATTGGTCAAAGACATCACCTGGGGGGTGATGGCGGACCGGGTCATTCTGACCGCCGGGGTAGTTCCGGTTGATCTCATACTGTTGGCAATGATGCTCTTACGCAAAGGCGGAACTTGCGTGCTGACGGGCATGGCAAAGGTGAGCGACCTGATGGTGCCGATGAGTCTCGGTGACATGGTTAGCTCATGCAAGACCTTCAAAGGCGTGCTCTACGGCGAGATGAACCCACGCGAAGCCATGCCGAAACTGCTGTCCATGTACGAGGCGGGCCTGATCAAGCTTGACGAGCTGATCACGCAGAAGTACAAGCTCGATGACATCAATGAAGCGATGAAAGACCTTCGCGCCGGAAGGAATATCCGAGGCGTCATTGCCTTCGAGTGATTTCCATTCGTAGCTAGTTACCTGGACGCGCGGAAGTGGCCATTGGCCAATCCGTGAGATTTACGATTCGCTGTGTACGCCTGGCGCAGGCCGCACGACGACCTGGTAGAGCTTCCTGGCGATCTCGACCATTTCGGCTGGGTCGGTGAACTTGAAACGCGGACGTCCGGAGGCTTGACCGCGGCGACGTTCGGCTTGGTCGATGCCGTGCCAGCCGTCGCCCGAAATCAGCTTCGGCTAACGCACGGCGAGCAGTTGCTGCAGCGAGCGCCGGTCGCCGTCGGGGCGGCGGAGCCTGCCGGAGATGAAGTCCTCCATGATATTTGCGACCGTCTCGTGGGCGCAGTGCTTGTTGGTACCGATCGTGCCATTAGCGCCACGCTTGATCCATTTGGCGACGTAGTCGCCTGTGATCGGCCGCCCATCCTCGGCGATCACCCGGCCGCGGGCATTGGGGACTACGCAGCCCCCTCGCGTACACGCCGCGTACGTCAACCGATAGATTTCGAGCCGGCGAGGTGCACATCGCGCCTCTAGCAGGCCTTCTAGGGCGCTTTGGGGTGTACGCACCAACGCCAACCGTGTTGCGCACACGGTAGTCAAGCAGGATTCGGCGCAGCAGGATGAATGTCGCCATCGCAAACCCCTCGATTGGCGAGGTCTTTCGAGAAAATGGGGGCACGCATGTCGATAACCGTCAGGCCAATGTCGTGGGCATCGGAGTTGAAAAGGCGAAGCTTTCCGCCGCGATTCAACGTGGCACTGAACGACTTCACCGGTCACTCTGCAAACCGGTTATTGCCGACCGGCACCGTGACTCTGCTAATGGCTGACATCGAGGGCTCAACTCTGATCTGGGAAACGCAGCCTGATGAAATGACGGCCGCGCTGGCCACCATGGATCGCACGCTCGCCGAGCTTGTGCATATAAATAACGGCGTGTGCCCTATTGAGCAAGGTGAGGGCGACAGCTTTGTGGTGGCGTTCGCCCGCGCTAGCGATGCGGTGGCGTGCGCGTTGGCCCTACAACAGGCTGACCTGTCCCCCATCCGCCTGCGGATCGGCCTGCATACCGGCGAGATTAAGTTGCGCGACAAGGGCAAGTACATGGGGCCGACGATTAACCGCGCCGCCCGATTGCGCGAGCTCGGGCACGGAGGCCAAACCCTACTATCCGGCACGACAAGTTACCTCGTTTATGAGTCGCTTCCTGAGCACGCGTGGTTGATCGACTTTGGCCGCCATGCGCTTCGCGATCTTTCCCGCCCGGAGCGCGTGGTTCAGCTATGCCATCCCGATCTGCCCAACGCCTTCCCGCCCCTGCGAACCCGCCCGACCACGTCTTCGGCTGACTTGAGCGCAGCCAATTCAACCTAATTTCGATGGCCGTCGATCCACTGGACAACGTTTGCTAAATTTGTGCCGCTGTGGTGGTGCTGGCCTACAGGCCAATGTCAGGGAGTGTCAAGGATCAGGCGAAGTAACTGTCAAGCATCAGCCGAAGCCGAAATGTCAAGCATCAGCCGAGGCAATACACATAAGCGGTGGGGCGGGCGGCGCTCGAACCCGCGACCAACGGATTTTGAGCCCCTAGCCAGCGTCACCGCGACCAGGAGAAACAGTTCGCTGAGACGGATCTAATCGCCCGTAAGACAGTGAAATTGACCGTTCCCGGCGCGCGATTACGGTACGGCCTCGGTACGCATACGAATCGCCCTCGGACCTCGGGGTGACGCCGGAGTGAGATGCGGCAGGGCGGTGTTAGCAAGACAAAAGAAACCGTGCAGATCACCGAGGCATTGCGCGACGATATCGCGACCTTCGACGATTTCTTTCGGCCGATCCGCAGCTACTTCTATTGGGAGAGGCACTGTTTCGACATTCCGGTGTGCTGGGCACTTCGGTCGATCTTCAACGCGCTCGACGGCATCGACCAAGTGGCCGAGAACATTGTGAACCTCAGCGCGAACCTGGATAGGCTGGATCAGATCCAGTCCGAGCTGGTGGCGCTGATACCGCCGCAGATCGAGAGCCAGCAGCGCAATCTCGACACCATCATGTCGAACTACGCGATCACCAAGGGCCTCAACGACCAGACGAAAGCGCAGTCCGACAACGCCACCGCCCACGGCGATGCCTTCGACAGAGCGAAGAACGACGACACGTTCTACCTTCCGCCCGAAGCGTTCAAGGGCACACCCTGGGAGGGCGCCAAGGTCTACCTCGGCGGCACCGCCGCGACGTACAAGGACATGCACGACGGCTCCAACATCGACCTGCTGATCGCCGGAATCGCCGCGGCCACACTGATTTTCATCATCATGCT
>NZ_LZSG01000059.1 GCF_001665395.1 Mycobacterium sp. 1164966.3 | reverse complement strand
AGTAAACTTGACCGGCACGGTCGCTCGACAATTCGCGCCCTACGTTGTCTGAAGAACTTGATAGCGCCCAGCTAATCCTTGGCTGCCCTCAAAAATTCGGGCGGCTCAGCAACCTATTTTGGAGGAGCTTGAGCGGTGGTGGACATTGTGCTTGGTGTCTCGATGGCACCAACGAAGGTCCGCATGGTGCTGGTCGAAGGCGAAAACGCCGACGGTGTCACGGTCGACCAGGAGAACTTCGACGTCGACGCCCAGTCATCCGGCACCGCGCCCGCGCAGGTGATCTCGGCAATCCTGGGAACCCGGGAAAGCGCCGCAGAGGGCGGCTATCAACTGCAATCTAGCGGCGTGACCTGGACAGACCCCGTCGAAGCCGCCGCGCTCCGCGACGCGTTGGCGGCTCACAAAGTCGAAAACGTGATGCTGGTCTCGGCATTCATGTCCGCGGCAGCACTGGCTCAGGCGGTCGGCAACGCAACGAACTACGCGCGGACCGCGTTGCTGTTCGTCGAGCCCCGCAGCGCGACCCTGGCGGTGATCAACAGCGACGACGGGTCGGTCTCGGACGTGCACCGGAAGCTGTTACCCGACGACGACGACCGGGCAATAGCCGAGCTGATCGACCTGGTTTCGGGTGCCGAAGCGCTGGACACCCGCCCCGACGGTGTCTTCGTCGTCGGCTCCGGAGTCGATATCCCGTTGATAAAGCCGGCCTTGCAAGCCGCGACGTCGCTGACGCTGTCCGTCCCCGAGGAACCGGAGATGGCCCTGGCCCAGGGCGCGGCGCTGGCGTCGGCGAACTCGCCGTTGTTCGCGTCCTCCACCGTGGCGCGGGCCTACGCTCTGGACACCGGCGTCGATCGGCCCCAATACCCGATTCCCCGCGTCGCTGCCGACAACAAAGCCGGCATTGACAACGTCGCCTACAGCGCCGTCCAGGACGAACCTGAAGATGCCGATCCCGACGACGCCCGCCGCCGGTCGCTACTGCTGGTAGGAAGCTCACTGTCGGTCGTCGTCATCAGCGCGGTGGTAGCGCTGGAAATCGCACTGGCAATAAGCATTCGTCCCACAGTCGCGTTGCGGCCCAGTCCGAACGAAAACGTCATCGTCCCGACCCAGCAGTCGCCTGCCCCCGTGATCGCTCCGAAGCCCGAGGTCAAACCGCCGAAGCCGTGCCCGCCGCCCAAGAGCCCGCGGCCAAAGATCCCACCACCAAACGGACCGCGGCCCCCGCCCAGCCCAGGCAAGGGCCCTCGCGGCGCGGGTCCGCCGAGCCTGGGCAACAGTCCTCGTTCCCGCGGCACCTGTGGCTCCAGAGGTAGCGGCGCGCGCGGCTGCAGTACCGGCGCCGGCTCCCGTGGCACGACGCGCACCGGGGGCGCGGGAGCCGGTACGCGCACCGGTGCCAGCGGCAGGACCACCGGCGGCGGGGCCGCAGGCACCACTACCGGCGGCGGGGCCGCGGTCCGTTTGGTGGTGGGATCTTTGGCCGCGGGCTCTTGGGCGGCGGGCACGGCTTCGGCGGCTTCGGGCGCAGGTAGTCGGCATATTCGCGAGTTGTGCAGAGCCGCCCTCGATCAACGTCGTGTGGCGACCGTCACCTGAGGCGCGCCATCTTAATCCCGTAGCGGGTAAAATCGGCACACACGGGGAATTCAAGTGGGCAAGAAGTTCACTTGAAGTCGTGTCAATCGACAACCAGAGCAGAAGACTATTGGAGGAGCTGTGGACACCGTACTGGGTGTGTCGATGGCACCGACGGCAGTCCGGATGGTGCTGGTCGAAGGTGAAAACGGCGACGGCGCCACGGTCGATGAAGACAATTTCGCGGTCGTCGACGAAACCCCGGTGACCGCGGCCGGGCAGGTCGTCTCGGCCATCCTGGGAACC
>NZ_LZSG01000058.1 GCF_001665395.1 Mycobacterium sp. 1164966.3 | reverse complement strand
ATCTACGCCGAAGTCCTCGGCTTAGAGCGGGTCGGAGTTGACGACTCGTTCTTCGAGCTCGGTGGCGACAGTATTTCCTCGATGCAGGTGGTCGCGCGGGCACGGGCGGCTGGGCTGGTGTGTCGGCCGCGTGATGTGTTCGTCGAGCAAAGTGTGGCCCGGCTAGCCCGGCTAGTGGGGGCGGCCCAGGCCGGCGGCGGTGTGGTTGACGAGGGTATCGGGCCATTGGCCGCGACCCCGATCATGCACTGGCTGGCCAGCGTGGAAGGCCCCACCGAGCAGTTCAACCAGACAGTCGTGGTGTCGGCCCCTGCGGGGGTGACCCAGGCCGATGTAGTGGTGCTGGTACAGGCATTGCTGGATCGGCATGCCATGTTGCGGCTGCGCGTAGCGGATGACGGGGTCGGGGGGTGGTCGTTCCAGGTACCCGAGGCCGGGGTTATCGAGGCGCGCCACTGTGTTCACGTTGTCGACGTGTTGTCCGATGAAGAGCTGATCGGGGCACGGGCACGGTTGGATCCCGCCGCGGGGGTGATGCTGAGCGCGTTGTGGGTGGCCGAGGCCGCTCAGTTGGTGTTGATCGTTCACCATCTGGCTATTGATGCGGTGTCGTGGCGCATTGTGCTTGATGACCTCAACACCGGCTGGGCTCAGCATCGCAGCGGGCAGCCCATCGCCCTGCCCAGCGTTGGGACGTCGTTTGTCCGGTGGGCGGGACTGCTGGTGGATTATGCGCGCCGGCCCGAGCTGGTCGGGTGCGCTGATGCGTGGAAGCAGGTGGTGGGGGCGCCGGCGGTGTTGCCGGCGGTGCGCCCGGCGGTGGATACCTATCAAAGCGCGGGGCATCTGTCGGTATCACTGGATGCCCACACCAGCGGGCTGTTGTTGGGTGATGTGCCCGCGGCGTTTCACGCCGGCATCCAAGACATCTTGCTGATCGCGTTGGGGTTGGCGGTGGCCCAGTTTGTCGGCAACGGGTCCGAGCCGGTCGGCATCGACGTCGAGAGTCATGGGCGCCACGAGGAGCTAGGTCTCGCGGTGGATCTGTCGCGCACGGTGGGCTGGTTTACCGCCAAGTATCCGGTGTCGTTGAGTGTGGGTGGGCTGCGCTGGGAACAGGTGGTTGCTGGTGAGGCGGGGTTGGGGGCGCTGGTCAAGGATGTCAAGGAGCAACTGCGTGCGCTGCCGCATCCGCTGAGCTTTGGCGCACTGCGCTATCTGAATCCCGAGGTGGACCTGGGCGAGTCGGACCCGCTGATCGGGTTTAACTACCTGGGCCGGCTGGGTGCCGTGACCACTGATGGGTGGCGGCTCACTCAGGACGGTGTGTTGGTTCTCGGTGCGGCCGCGGCGTTGCCCGTGGCACTCGGGCACACCGTGGAGCTCAACGCCGCCACCATCGACACCGAGGCCGGCCCGCGGCTTCACGCCAACTGGATGTGGGCGCCCTCGGCGCTGGACGAGGCGGCGGTCAGTGAGCTGAGCCGGTTGTGGGTGCAGGCGCTGGAGGGTCTGTGCGCGCATGTGCGCGCCGGTGGGGGTGGGTTGACCCCGTCGGATATTGTGCCGGCTCGGTTGAGCCAGCCCCAGATCGACGAGTTGTGCCGGCATCACCGGGTTGCCGATATTTTGCCGTTGACCCCGCTGCAGCAGGGCCTGTTGTTTCACGCCAGCACCGCCCACGGTGCTGAGCCCGATTTGTATGCGCTGCAGCTGGATATCACGTTAAGTGGTCGCCTTGACCCCGATCGGCTGCGCGATGCGGTGCACACCGTGGTCATCCGGTATCCCCACTTGGCGGCCCGATTCTGCGACCGGTTTGACCAGCCGGTGCAGATCATCCCGGCCGACCCTGCAGTGGGATGGAGCTATGTCAAGCTCCACGGCCCCGACGGCGCTGATGTTGAGGAGCAGATTCAGCGGCTGTGTGCTGCTGAGCGGGCCGCGGTCGGCGATCTCGCTCACCCGCCGGCGTTTCGTGTGGCGTTGATCCGCACCGCCGAACATCGGCACCGCTGTGTGTTGACTTTCCACCACATCGTCATCGATGGCTGGTCGTTGCCGATCCTGCTCGGCGAAATCTTCGCCGGCTATCACGGCCAGCGGCTGGCGGCCCCGGGGTCCTATCGCCGGTTCGTGTGCTGGCTGGCCGACCGCGATCTAGATGCCGCCCGCGCGGCCTGGGCGCAGGTGCTGGCCGGTTTTGACACCCCCACCCTGGTCGGTCCGGCGCAAAGGGCCGGGCTCGGGCAGCGAAGCATCGCCTCCTATCGGCTGACCGAGCACACCACCGGGGCGCTCCATGAGCTGGCCCGCTCACAGCAAACCACCATCAACACCGTGTTGCAGGGCGCGTTTGCGCAGCTGCTGATGTGGTTGACCGGCCAGCGCGACATCGTATTTGGCACCGCCGTGTCGGGCAGGCCCACCGAGATGGCGGGGGCGGAGTCGATGGTGGGCCTGTTGATCAACACGGTTCCGGTGCGCGCGCGCCTCACCGCGGCGACCACCACCGAACAACTGCTCGACCAACTCCAACACACCTACAACCACACCCTGGAGCACCAGCACCTGGCGCTCAGCGAAATCCACCGGATCACCGGCCACGACCAACTGTTCGACACCTTGCTGGTGCTCGAAAATTACCCGGTCGACACCGCCGCACTATCCGGCGCCGACGAGCTGGCGGTCACCGAGTTCAAAGGCCGCGAATGCAATCACTACCCCCTGACGGTGCAGGCCGTGCCCGGGCCCGAACTGGGCCTTCGCCTCGAATACGACGCCGAGGTATTCGACGCGGCCACCATCGAGGCGCTCATCGGACGGATGGAGCGGATGTTGCTGGCGATGACCGCCGACCCGACCCGGGCGTTGTCGTCGATGGATGTGCTCGATGAGTCTGAGCATGCCCGGTTGGATGCGCTTGGTAACCGGGTGGTGTTGACGGAGCCGAGCAACGCGCCGGTGTCGATTCCGGTGTTGTTCGCCCAGCAGGTCGACCGGGCACCGGATGCGGCGGCGCTGACGTGCGTCGGTAGTTCGTGGACCTACCGCGAGCTGGATGAGGCGTCGAATCGGTTGGCGCACTTGTTGGCCGAGCAGGGGGTGGGCCCGGGACGGTGTGTGGCGCTGCTGTTTTCGCGGTCGGTCGAGGCAATTGTGGCGATTGTGGCGGTGCTCAAGGCGGGGGCGGCGTATTTGCCGATCGATCCGGCGGTGCCAAGGGCGCGAATCGAGTTCATGCTCACCGACGCTGCGCCGGTCGCCGCGGTGAGCACCGCGGATCTGCGGGCCCGGTTGGACGGGTTTGACCTGGCGGTCATTGAGGTTGATGACCCGGCTGTGCAGGCCCAGCCCAGCACGGCGCTGCCGGCGCCGGCCCCGGAGGACGTGGCGCACATTATTTACACCTCGGGCACCACCGGGGTGCCCAAAGGGGTGGCCGTCACTCATCACAACGTGACCCAACTCTTCCGCGCCCTCGATATCGGGGTGGAGCTCACGGCGGATCAGGTGTGGACGCAGTGTCACTCCTATGCCTTCGACTTTTCGGTGTGGGAGATCTGGGGTGCGTTGTTGCATGGTGGCCGGTTGGTGGTGGTGCCCGACGAGGTGACCCGTTCACCGCAGGAGTTTCACGCCTTGTTGGTCGCTGAACGGGTCAGCGTGCTAAGTCAGACTCCTTCGGCGGTGGGGCTGCTGTCGCCGCAGGGGGTGGATGCGGCGCTGGTGATCGCCGCGGAAGCGTGCCCGGCTGAGGTGGTGGAGCGGTGGGCGCCGGGGCGGGTGATGGTCAACGCCTACGGCCCGACGGAGACCACGGTGTATGCCACCAGCAGCGCGCCGCTGCGGGTGGGGTCGGGGGTGGTGCCGATCGGGTCGGCGGTGGCG
>NZ_LZSG01000057.1 GCF_001665395.1 Mycobacterium sp. 1164966.3 | reverse complement strand
TTCTGCAGCGCCGCCGCCTCCGCCGCCGGGTCCCCCGCCTCCACTGGGTCCACCGGGAACGCCGCCGCCTCCGCCGCCGGGTCCGCCCCCGCCGGACGGGCCACCCGGGACGCCGCCGCCACCGCCTCCAGGTCCGCCACCGCCGGAGGGACCGCCGGTGCCTGGCGCGGAAGACGGTGCGACGCTGGACGACGACGGAGCTGTTGTCGTCGGCGTCGTGGAACTGCTCGGGCCTTTGTTGCCGCCACCGCCGCAGCCGACTGCCGCAACAAGCATGGCAGCACCCCCGAACACCGCGACCGCCGTCCTGGCTTGTGATTTCATCACGCTCCCCAATCTGGTTGAGTCCTCGCTCGTGCCTACCCCGCCGAGGGCAGGTGCAAACGGGACCAGGTCGGGACAGCGGGAATCGAGTTGCGTCTACCCCTCTTTGAGGATCAACCGGCGCAGCGCCGCCTGATCTGGTTTGAGCAGCTCGGCGATGCGTGGATGATTCACCTCGGCGACGATGATCTCGCCGACCTCCTGGTAGACCTCGCTAAAGATGCCGTGGGACTTCATCTTTGAGGTCTGATAGAGGTTGTCCTCGGTCGGCGTCACGTATATCACCGCGTCGGCCTTGAAGCGGTGTACCAGCCAGAGGTGGATCAACGTCATCAGCCTCTTCTGCCGCAGTTTCTCGGCGAAGGTGTTCTGGTCGCGCACCTGAAGGATGCTGCGGCCGTGGCGATCCTTGATGGGGTCGACGACGACATTGGCCAGCTGCTCGTCACCGCTGCCGTAGATCCCCAGCTCGAGCACATCCGAGCCGGCGCGGCGGGGCCGCAGTTGTACCCGGAGCTTCTCGCCCAGCTGGTAGTGGTCGCTCCACAGCGCCAGCCATTCCTCCAGCAGCTTCTTCGGCACCTCGGTCTGCACCAGATGCTGGTGCTGCGTGGAGCCCTTGCCCATCGCCTTGGTGGTCGCCGTCCGCCCCGAGGAGGCGGCCAGCGCGGCATCGCTGCGCGGGCCGCCGACCAGGGTTTGCGGGGTTCGGTACGGCGACTCGACCAGCCGCATCTTGCGCTGCAGCCGAGCCAGCGCCAGCATGCCGTCCTGCTTGAGGTTGGTGGCGAACTCCTCGGCGGCGACGCCGTCGATTTGGTGACCCCCATAGGTGATGAAGTTGAAGACAAAGCCCATCTTGCCGAGCTCTTCGGGGAAGCGCTTCATCTCCTCGTCGGTCATCCCGGTGGTGTCCCAGTTGAACGACGGCGAGAGGTTGTAGGCCAGCATCTGGTCGGGGAACACCGCGTGGATCGCGTCGGCGAACTGTCGCGCATCGGCGAGGTCGGCGGTCTTGGTCTCCATCCAGAGGATGTCGGCAAAAGGTGCGGCTGCCAACGACTTTGCGATCGCATACGGTATGCCGCCACGGATCTGGTAGTAGCCCTCAGGGGTCTTGGCCAGTTCGCAGTCCCAGGGCGGGTTGACGCCCAACTGCGTCGCCTTAGCCCGGGCGTCGTAGAGCGACGCACGCGCGGCGAAGGTTCGCCACTCCTCGGAGCTCATTCCGAGTGGCTCGTCGTCGCTCTCGCCGAATTCCAGGACCTCGGCGACCGCCTCACCGTAGGTCATCACCCCGGCATCGTCCTCCCAGGCGGCGACGAACTTCGATTCGACGTCGTCGTAGACGTCGTCGATGGACATCTCGTCGTTCTTCCGCCACGTGTTGACCGCCTCCGCGACCAGCTCCGTGATGCCGTGGCGCTCAAGCCATGCGCGGGCCGCCGCGTACTCGCCGTCACTCAGCGCGTAGAGCAAGTGGCCGTTGAGTTCTTCGGCGCCCAATTCATAGAAGTGCCGCATCATTGCCAGGAAGCAGGCCTTGTACGAAGGGATCTTGAGATTGGTGGCGCCCAGCAGGAACGGCTGGTCTCGCTCGTCTGCGCGGCTGTCGATCAGGTTGGCCGCCTCGGCGTCAGTACGCGCGACGATGATGCCGGGCACCCGCATCACGTCGAGCTGGAAGCGGGCGGCGTTGAGACGTTTGATCTGCTCGTCAGAGGGCACCAGAACCTTGCCCCCCTGGTGACCACACTTCTTGGTACCGGGCCGTTGGTCCTCGATGTGGTAGCCCGGCACCCCGACCTCGACGAAACGGCGGATCAGGTTGCGCACGTGCGGGTCACCGCCGTGGCCAGTGTCAGCGTCGGCAATGATGAACGGCCGAAAGTCGTATTCGCGGCTGGTGGCGCGCTGCTGTTCGCTCATGTTCAGCCGCAGGTATTGCTGGTTGCGGTCGGCGGTGAGCAGCGCGCGCACCAGCACTGCGGCGTCGTCGGGCACCTGGCTCAGCGGGTAGCTGGCCAGGTCCGGCCCGGGGTCCTCGGTGGTGGAGCCCTTGGCGGACGTTGCCCAGCCGCCCAGGTAGATGCCCTCGATGCCCATCCGCTTCATGCTCACGGCTTGACCGGGTGAATAGGGACCGAATGTCGTGATGCTCTTCTTCTCGGCGAACAGTTCGCGCAGCCGGTCATAGAACGCTGCCGCCGCCTCCCGCGCCACGGTGTAGTCGGTAGGGATGGTGCCGCGCTGCTCTACTACTTGGCGTGCGGTGTACAGGCGGGTGATCCCGGCAAAGCGCGGGCCGTCGAAGTACCGCTGGGTGGCGGCGACTTCTTGTTCAAACGGTGAATGGACCTCAGTGTCCGATTCGATGATGGCCATGGCTCTACACTCCCTCTGCAGCACGGTACCGCTGTCGCAGAGAGTGTAGCCCCGCGCTGGGCGGTTGAATCATCGGTCAGAAAAGGGGCCATCGCCACGGCGGAGGCGCCCGCGGCGGTCGGAGGCGCCAGCAGACTGAAGCGCCTTCAGCGCAGCCACCAGGCTGCCGCGGCCTGGATCCAAACCCGTTGTTCGTCAAGCAGTTTCGCTCTTATCGGGCCGGCTTCTCGGGTGCTATCGCGCAACGAGGCGGGCCAAGGAGCTCATCGCACGCGTCGGCTCAGCCAATCCCGCTGGCGGCGTACGAATCCCGCGTCGACCAGCTTGCCGTGGCCCGGGACGTAGACAGCCTCCGATCCGCCGGCCGCGAGTAGCCGATCCAGGGTTGCCGGCCAAGCGGCCACGTCGGAGTCGTGGTCGATCGACGGCTCGGCGGATTCCTCGACAAGATCACCGGTGAACACCACGAGCCGGCCATCTCTGCCACGTGTGATCACCACCAGATCCGCATTGGTGTGGCCGCGACCCAGGTGGGCGATGGTGACGACGCGGTCACCGAGATCGACAGTGGCGTCGTAGCTTTCGTGTCGCGGTGAGCGCAAGGCCGCAATGGCACGGTCGACCTCGGCGGCGTCGGCGCCGTAACTCAGTGCCTCACTGCGAAGTTGATCAGTGGCCGACGACAGGTATTGCCCGACTTCGGGGGCGCAGTAAACTTCCGCTTCCGGGAAGCCTCCAGAACCCAGCACATGGTCGAAGTGCTTGTGCGTCAAGACAATATGTGTTATGGGTCTTCCGGTCAGCTCTCGGGCATCGGCGCCGACCGCGGCTGCATCGGTGAGGGTGGTGCCGGTGTCGACGAGCAGTGTTCCAGCGCTGCCCTGGACCACGCCGATGGTTACGTCGCAGAACGCCATTCGGCAGCGGTGCACTCCGTCGGCCACCGGCTCCCAACCGAAATACATAGAAACAGCATAGAAACAAACGTAGCTGTGCAGCCACTGTGGGACAGTAGGATTCGCGCATGGGGTGGAGATCTCCCGGACGGATCATCGTTGTGGTCATCGCCCTGGTGGTCCTCGTTGTGGGGGTGGCGACGTGGCTGCTGATCCGCTTCGACTTGATGCCCGACACGAACGCCGGGTCGATGCACGCCACCGCGGCAAACGGCACGCAAGTCGTAGTGGTGATCGCCGTCGACGCCACCGGGCAACCGGCCAGTGATTTCCGGCAGGTGCCCGCTACCCCGGAAGCCGGCAGTGTCGCCGAGGTCTCCAGCTGCGCCGCCTCGCCCGCGGCGGTCGCGGACGACGTCTACTACTGCGCGCCCAACGCGGCCGGGGCCGACGTGTGCTGGCCGTCGACGCCGGGATCGCTGTTGTGTCTCGGCGATCCCTGGGCCAAAGAACTGCACCGGGTGTCCTACACCGCTCCGCTTCCGCATGTGAAGCCGCCGGCCGCGCCCGAGCCGTTTGCGTTGCTGCTGGACGACGGCACGCAATGTCGCCTGCGTAACGGCGGTGCGTGGGGCGGGCGCGACGACGGCCTGGTCGCAGCTTACGGTTGTCCCAGCGCAAACCTCACCGTGCTCGTCCCGCCGCAGCGTGACGCGTCGCCTATCGACCGGTCGCAGCCGACGTGGACGGTCAGGATCGGTTCGCTGGGCGCTGCAAATGCGCATCTGCCGCCGCCGCAGACGCACTCGGTGAAAACGGCGTGGTTTGCCGGCTCGTGAGGGCCGCGCTGGGTTCACCGAGGAGGAATGAATGCGTGCAGTGGTCATCACCAAGCATGGCGACCCGTCGGTATTGCAGGTGCAGCAGCGCCCCGACCCGCCTCCCCCGGGACCGGGCCAACTGCGGATCGCGGTTCGCGCCGCGGGAGTGAACTTCGCCGACCACCTCGCACGGGTCGGGCTGTATCCGGACGCTCCGAAGCTTCCCGCGGTGGTCGGCTACGAAGTCGCCGGGACGGTCGAGGCGGTGGGCAGCGGGGTCGATCAGAGCCGCGTCGGCCAACGTGTTTTGGCCGGCACCCGGTTCGGTGGTTACTCCGAAATCGTCAACGTCGCGGCGAGTGACTCTGTGGTGCTGCCGGACGGGGTGAGCTTCGAGCAAGGCGCCGCCGTCCCGGTCAATTACGCGACCGCCTGGGCAGGCCTGCACGGCTACGGGTCGCTGCAAGCCGGCGAGCGGGTGCTGATCCATGCGGCAGCCGGCGGCGTCGGCATCGCGGCCGTTCAATTCGCGAAGGCCGCCGGCGCCGAAGTGCACGGCACCGCATCGCCGGGCAAGCACCAGAAGCTGGCCGAATTGGGGGTGGACCGCGCGATCGACTATCGCCGCGACGGCTGGTGGAAGGGATTGCAGCCCTACGACCTCGTGCTGGACGCGCTGGGCGGCACGTCGCTGCGGCGATCCTACGATCTGTTGCGCCCCGGTGGACGTCTTGTCGGGTACGGAATTTCGAACATGCAGGAGGGCGAGAAGCGCTCGCTGCGCAAGGCGGCGCCCCACGCGCTGGCGATGCTGCGCGGCTTCAACCTGATAGATCAGCTCTCGGAGTCCAAGACGGTCATCGGGCTGAACATGCTGCGACTGTGGGACGATCGCGGCACGCTCGAACCCTGGATCGCCCCGTTGGCCAAGGCCCTCGACGACGGCACGGCCGCCCCGATAGTGCATGCCGCCGTGCCGTTCGCCGAAGCTCCGGAGGCGCACCGGATCCTGGCGGCACGGGAGAACGTGGGCAAGGTCGTGCTGGTGCCCTGAAGCCAACGACCTGATTTGCACTTGCCGGCGCTGGCAATCTGGCAATATTGCGCAATGGCAGTCAGCGATACCCGCGAAATCGTGATCGAGGCGACACCCGACGAAATCCTTGAGGTGTTGTACGACCTCGAGAAGTTGCCCGAGTGGTTCCCGACGACCAAATCGGTCGAGGTCTTGGAGCGCGACGACGAGGGCCGTCCGCGCCTGGCCAGGCAGGTCGTCAAGGTCGTGGGCGTTGCCGACGAACAGGTATTGGCCTACTCGGATGAAGACGACGGGGTGAGCTGGACGCTGGTGAGCGCCAAAGGGCAACGCGCGCAGGAAGGCCGGTACACGCTGACACCCCAAGGAGATTCCACCAAGGTCCACTTCGCCCTCATGATCGACCTGACCATTCCGGTCCCCGGGTTCCTGGTCAAGCAAGGGACCAAGGGAATCATGGATCAGGCCACCAAGGGATTGCGCAAGCGAGTGCTCGAGGTCAACAGAGGCAAGAAGTAGCGCCGTAGTGAGTACCCTTCGTCGAATCGCACCAGCCGGGTCCGGGCTGGCACTCGCGGTGGCACTGGCCGGCCTCGGGGGCGGGATTTCCGCCGGCACGGCCACCGCAGCGCCACCGGCTGGACCGTTGACGATCACGAGTCCAGCGTTCGCCGATGGAGCATCGATCCCGGTGCAGTACAGCTGCAAGGGTGCCAACCTCGCGCCACCGTTGACCTGGTCGACGCCCTCGGGCGCGGCTCTGGTGCTAGACGACCCGGATGCCCCCGGCGGCACATATGTCCACTGGGTGGTGACCGGCATCCCACCCGGACCGGGCAGCACCCCGGACGGTCAAACTCCCGGCGGCGGCAGGGTGCTGCCGAATTCCGCGGGCCAGACTTCGTACAGCGGGCCTTGCCCTCCGGCGGGCAGCGGTAAGCACCACTACCGGTTCACGTTGTACCAGCTACCGGACAACTACCAGCTGCCCGGCCACCTGGCCGGCGCCCAAGCGGCACAGACCATCGCCGGCGCCGCTACCGCGCAGGCCCAGCTCACCGGAACATTCGAACTTGCGCTGCACGGGTGACCCAGCACGAACTCATGCGATGTCGTCGAGTGCCTGATAAGCGGCGTTGTAGCCGGGCGTGAAGGTGATGCCGGGTCCGCCGTGGCATCCCGCGCCGCCGAGATAGAGGCCCCCGATCGGAATCGGAAAGTCGAGAAAACCCTTGGGCCCAGGGCGATTCGGACCCATCAGATCCGGGTGCAGCAGGCCGTGACAGAAGTCGCCGGCGGGTGCGCCGAACATCGTGTTCATGTGATACGGCGCAAACGTGATGTGCCGTATCACGATGTCCTTGAAGTTGGGCGCAAACCGGCTGATCTTGTCGATAACACGTTGTGCCATCTCATTTTTGAGATGGCCGTGCTGGTCGCGGCCGACTTGCACCGGGAAGGCGTACGCGAACGCGCTGGCCGCGTGCTTGCCGGGCGGGGCCATGCTCGGATCGTGCACGGAGGGGATCTGCATCCCCATCGACGGGTTGTCCGGCACGATGCCCCGACGGCAGGTTTCCCACTGCAGTTGTTGTTCTTCCGGAGACCCGAAGATGCCGACCGACTGCTGCATCCCGGCCTCGTTCAGCAGCTCGTACGGCGGGGCGAACTCGGGCAGGCCGTCCAGGGCGAAGTGGATCTGCACGAAGGACGCTCGGTGATCGCGGCCCGACACCCGCGAAACCAGTTCTGCCGGAACATGTTCTGATCCGACCAGCTCGGTGAGGGTGAGGTCCGGCGAGAGGTTGGAGACGACGATCGGCGCGCTGAGCCTGGATCCGTCGCGCAGCCGCACACCGGTGACCGCGCCGTTTTCGACGAGGATCTCCTCAACTTTGGTGCGGAACCGGATCTCGCCGCCGTGGGAGACGAACAGCTCGCGCAGGTGTTCGGTGAGGGCGCCGATGCCGCCCTTGAGCTTGGTCATCATCGCGGTGCTGTTGTCGGGAACCGCGAGGGCGAACGCCAGGCAGGTGGCGCTGCCGGGCGTATAGGGCCCCCGGTAGGTGGAGTTGACGGCCAGAAATGCGAGCATCCCGCGCATGACGGCGTGCTTTTCCTTGTCGGGCAGGTAGCGGTCGATCACATCCATCGCCGAGCCGAACAGCATCTCGTGAATGGCCCGGCGCTCGGCATCGTTGGCCGCGCACGCATACATCTGGTCGAGCGTCTTGGGCGGCTGGCGAACATCGAAGCGGCCGAGCGCTTTTGCGGGACCCTGACTCCACCCGATCAGCTCGGCCATACCGGTGACGGCCTCGAGGCCGTGCTTGTCGCTCAGGTGCGTCATCAGCTGTATTGGGTCGCGATAGAAGACCATCGGCTCTTCGCCGTGTTCACCGATGTTGGTCGACATCACGTCGGGCTCCACTGTCGGCAGCGTGTCGATCCCGAGATCTTTGGTGATTTGGCTCGCGGTGGGAAACTGCACCGAACCGGCGATCTCGTAGCGGAAGCCGTCGATCAATTCGACCGTCGCCGCCATGCCCCCCGCGTAGGTGTTGGCTTCCAGACACACAGTGCGCAACCCCGCACGTTGCAGAATTGCAGCGGCGGTCAGCCCGTTATGCCCGGCGCCCACGACGATCGCGTCGAAGTCTGTCTGGTCCATAGTCCTAAACCTGTTCTCCCGATGGGTGGCACCCCGTAGGCCTCGACGGGCCCGCGCCAAGAATATGTCAGTTCTGACACAATTTGAAGATGTCAGTTCTGACGCGATTTTCGGGATACGATCGCTTGGAAATGACAGCGCACGTTTCCAAGCCGGCCAACCGTCACGAGCTACGCCGGCGATCCACACATGAGGCGCTTCGCCGGGCCGCGCTGAAAAGCTTCGCCCGCAAGGGGTTTGCGAACGTGACCGTGACGGAATTGGCTAACGAGGCCGGCGTCACCGAGCGCACTTTCTTCCGCCACTTCCCCACCAAGGAGGCGGTCCTGTTCCAGGACTACGAGACGCACCTGGAATGGCTGACCGAGGCGCTTGGCCGGCGCCCGACCTCCGAATCGCTGTTCGACGCGGTGCTGGCCAGCGTCGCCGCATTCCCGCACGACATCGAAGTGGTCCGCCAGGCCGCGTCCGCGCGCGCGGAGCTGATCAGCGCCGAGCGCATTGCGGGTCACCTGCGGGTGGTGCAGTCGTCGTTTGCCCAGGTGCTGACCGAATTTGTCAAGAGCCGGCGCCCGAAAGTCCCGAATCCCGAGCTCGCTGCCGAGATCGCCGGCGCGACCCTCGCGGCGGCCCTGGTCGCGGCCGTTGAGCATTGGGGCCGCGACGGGTGCACCGGCGACCTCGGCCAGCTGGTGGCCGCCAGTCTGGATCTGGTGCGGTCAGGTTTGGCGCCGCTGGCTTAGTTGACTTTGCACCGCTCAGTACAGGGGTGACCAGGCCGACGTGCGCAGGAGTCGGCGCTGCCATTGGTCGCGATACTTCAGCGCCTCGAACATGTAGCTGCCCGGCGCCCGGTGCTCCGGCGGGATTTCATTGGTCAGCAGGTGAACCAGCGCCGCGTAGTTGTCGGCGTCGTCGATTTTCTGCCACAGCATCGCTTCTCGTCGTCGGGAGCTGCCGTGCGCGACCTGAAAACATGCCTGGATGTCGAGGATGCGCATGCTGGCCGGCGCATGAGACAGCGGCCGGTAGTAGATCTCGTCCCAGGAGCGGATGTAGTCGTCCAGTGCGGCGTAGGGCCAGCCGGTGTCCTCCATGAACAGCGACAGCGGGTGGGTCGTGCCGTCCGTGGGCACCGCCGTCAGGTCCACCGTCTGCAGCGGCGACCAGGCGACCGGCAGCAGCAGCTTGCCGGTCACCTCGTGGCGCAGTTCGTCCAGCTCGCGCATCCAGGACTTGAGGTCGCCGGCCTGGGCACGTCGTGCCAGGTTCTCCCACGCCGCGCCGTCGGTGACCGCGGTGATGGTGACCACGGTGTACGACGCCCCCGAACCGTGGGCGTGGTTGGTGTACCAGAGCAGTCGGGCAGTGTCCTCTCTGGCCAGGGTTGGCATCCAGCCCTCGCGGTAGGCGGCCTCGAACTGGTCCTGGCGCGCCCCGATCACCTTGTGGGTCTCGTGAAGAAACAGCACTGAAACTCCCTGGTGTCAGCCATGATTCGCGATCAGCGTGGCAATCTGACCGCGGTTGACCTTGCCGGTCGCGTTGTACGGGAGGTGATCGACGATTGCCAGCCGTTCCGGCAGCTTGAAGTAGGCGATCAAGTCCCGGCAATGTGACCGCAGCTCGTCGAGGGTCACCGGTCCGCGGGTCACCACCGCGGCGCCCACCCGCTGGCCGATCTCGTCGTCTGCGATGCCGGCTACCGCGACATCGCTGACCAACGGATGGGAGCGCAAGCCTCCTCGACCTCGATCGGGCCGAACTTTTCTCCGCCGCGGTTGATCGTGTCGCTCAGTCGGCCACTCGGGAAGATGTAGCCCTCAGAGTCCTGCCGGGCCAGGTCACCGGTGCGCAGCCAGCCCTCGTCGACGTTCTGGGTGGACCTGACCCACAGCTCTCCGACGGCGCCCGGCTCGACATCGTTGCCGGCGGCCGGATCCACCACCCGCACGTCGACTCCCGGGAGTGGCCGGCCTACCGACCCGGCCCGCGCCGGATCGCGGTGATCGTCGGGCATCAGTGTGGTGTAGGCGCCCAGGGTCTCGGTCTGGCCGAACACGTCGGCAAAGGCCACGTGCGGGAGCGCGGCCATCGCGCGGCGCACCAGCGCGACGGGTGCGGCCGCGGCGCCGTAGGCGATCGCGACCAACGAGGTCAGGTCGGTCGCGGCGAAGTCAGGATGGTCGAGGATGCGTTGCAGCATCGTCGGCACCAGGAAGGTGGCGCTCACCCGGTGTGCGGACACCAGTCGTAACCACTCGCCGGCATCGAAGCGCTCCTGTATCACCGAGGTGTTGCCCGAGTACAGACTGCCGAGCGTTCCGAGCGCCCCGCCGACATGGAAGAACGGCACGCACATCATGCCTACCGACGGTTTCGTGCCGACCCGAAATGGCGCGGCCATTCCGCGGATCCGCATTGCGAGCCGGCGGTTGGTGACGCCGATCGCCTTCGGCAGTCCGGTGGTGCCGCTGGTGAATAGAACCAACGCCTCGCCGTCATCGACACCGGTGGCGGACTGGACAGTGGCGTGGCCACCGCGCAACAAGTCGTCGTCTGCCAGTACCGTCCTCGACCCCGCACTGCGTACCCGGCTGAGGTACGGCCGCCCGGCAACCGCCACCGCGGCGCAGCCGGCGTTCGTCATCAGCCCGCGCAGTTCCGGCGGTGCCAGCGCGGGGTTGATCAGTGCGGCCGCTGCGCCGATCCGCGCCGCCCCGAGCAGCGTCGCGATCGACAGCAGGCTACCGCCGTCGACGACGGCGACGCGCTGACCGGCCTTCACGCCGGCGCCGGCCAGGCCGGCGGCGCACCGGTCGACCGCCGCTGCCAGTTCGGCATAGCTGACGATGTGCTCGTCGATGATCAGTGCGGTCCGGTTGGGATCGCCGGCCGCGGGGGCGTCAATGATCGTGCCCGTGTTCATGTCGGTCAATAGAGCGGTGACCAGGAGCTGGTGCGCAGCAGGCGGCTGGTCCACTGGTCACGCAAGTCCAGCGCGTCGTGCATCCAGGTTCCCGGGGCGCGGTGTTCCGGGGGGATATGGCTTCGTAGCAGCTCGATCAGCGCCTCTGGCCGTCGAATGCGTTGCATCAAGGTGACCTCGCGGCGCTGGTGGCTGCCGAGCGCCGGCTGGAAAGCGGCCCGGATCGACAGCATCGACGACGGTCGTTCCAGGCTCTTGGCGTAGACCAAGCCGCAGCGGTCGATGTATTCCTCGAATTTGTCCTGGTAGGGCCACATGGTGTCTTCCATGTAGAGACTCAGATCGTGCTGACGACCGTCGACCGGCACCTCGTGGAACGGCACCTCCTGCAGCGGCGACCACGCGAGCGGCACCAGCAGCTTGGCCTCGACGTCGTGGCGGAGTTCGTCGACACCGCGAATCCACTTCTGCAGGTCACCTTTTTGCACCCGCAGGGCAAGACGCTCCCAGGCGGCTCCGTTCTGGATGGCGGTGACCGTGACGACGGTGTATGCGGGGCCGCTGCCCTGCGCGTGGTCGGCATACCAGAGCAGCCGCGCGTCGTCGTCCGCGGCGAGCATCGGCATCCAGCCGTCCCGGAAGGCGGCTTCGAAATCGTCTTCGGCGCGTCCGCGCACTTTGTGCACCTCGTGCATAAACAGCACGCCGGAACCTCCCATACGGGCGTCCCACGTCCAACGCCCTCGTTCCACGGACGGTAACCCGCGCCGGTTTGCGGCTTGACGCCGGGTCTACGTATGTCAAATTGTGCGTATGCGGCGACCTGGACAGCCGAGCCGAGAATCTGGTTTGCTCAAACGGCACCGTCTCTAGCGGGCAGGAGATCAGTTATGGCCAGGCTCGACGTGCCGGACGGTCCCGGAGGCGAGGCTGCGATGATCTGGTCGCTACGCCCTCAGCTCGGTGGCATGGTCGAGCGGATGATCCGCGGCGCGTACCAGCAAAGTATCTTGCCTCCCGAGGAGCGAGAGCTGGCCAGGATGCGCATCGCGCAGATCAATGACTGCACCGCATGCTCGGGCTTCCGTGCCCAGTCGGTACTGGATGCCCATATCGCACCGGAGCTCTACGACAACGTTGCGGCCTACGCCGAATACCCCGGCTATACGCCCCGCCAGCGTCTTGCCATCGAGTACGCCGAGCGGTTCGCCACCGACCACACCTCGCTGGACGACGGATTCTTCACCCGATTGCGGGAGTCGTTTTCCGACGCCGAGGTTCTCGATCTCACCCTGTGCGTCGCGGTCTTTCTGGGTTTGGGACGGTCGCTGACCGTGCTGGGCGTGGACCAGTCCTGCGCGCTGGATCTCTGAACGACGGCGGCGGTTGCAGACGGGTGGACATCGCTTCGGTCGACGAACTGCTCACCACGACGCGGGCGGTGCGCAAACGGCTCGATTTGACCCGGCCGGTCGGCAGAGAGGTGATCCTCGAATGCATACGGCTCGCCATGCAAGCGCCGACGGCCAGCAACGCGCAGGATTGGCGCTGGATGGTCGTCACCGATCCCGCCAAACGTGCGGCGATCGCCGACATCTACCGCGGCATCGGCGAGCAGTATCTGGCGCACGCCGTCGAGACTGCGCCGGATCCGCAGACCCGGCGCGTGTACGCCGGCGCGCTGAGCCTCACCGAAACGTTGGCTCAGGTCCCGGTTCACGTGATTCCGTGCCTGAATCGGCGTTTCGACAAGGCTGATCTGGGCGTCGCCGCGGCGGCGTGGGCATCGATCATCCCGGCGGGCTGGAGCTTTCTGCTCGCGCTGCGGTCGCGCGGACTGGGCTCAGTGTGGACGACGATGCATCTATTCAGGGAGCAGGAGGTGGGCGAACTGCTCGGCATTCCGCCAACCGTCACCCAGGCTGCCCTTTTCCCCGTGGCCTACACGATCGGCACTGAGTTTCGCCCGGCCACGCGTCCGCCGGCGGAGACCGTCACTTCCTGGAATACCTGGGGAGACAGCTGAGGAGAAGGCCGATGCAGTCCTACACAGTGCGCTTCCACGTCGATGCACCCCCGGAAAAGGTATGGCGGGTGCTGCATCCGCCGGCGCCGCCCAACTCGCCGCGGCCGCGGGTCCTCAAGTGGCCGACGGGAAGCATGGAAATCCTCAACGAGGGCGACGAGGCCGGCGAGGGCCTGGTCCGCACCTGCATCTTCGAAGTGCCCAAGTATCTGCTGTCCGGAGGCAAGGGCCGGTCCTGGGAGACCGTGACCGAGGCGAAGCTGCACAAGCTGTCGCGATATGTGGCGGTCGGTGCGCCACTGTGGTCGCGTGCCGAGGGCTATCACGAACTCGAAGAACAGCCGGACGGCAGCACGGTGCTGACCTTCCACGAGACGTACCACGCCTACAACCCGGTGCTGCGCTTCTTGTTGGAACGCCCGGTGCACGCCAAGATCTCGCGCGACAACCTCAAGACTTACGAGCACGCCCTCGGCTATGCCGGGCAGGTGCAGCGGTTGGCGTAGCTTTCGCGCTGTCTCACACGAGCGCGGCTACCAGCGCCAGCAGGGCGACGAATCCCGCCACAATGGCCGCCAGCACCAGGAGTGACCCGCCCGCTGCCAGTCGGTCGCTGCGATTCGCGGACTCGTCGCGCATGACCGTGACGCATCTCCGCATCCCCCGAAACAGATCCGGCCAGGCCACCCGGGTGGCGGCCCGTCTGACTCCGGTGGGGTCGGACGACGTACGGCGATGCGGCGCCACTCCGGAGCCGTTGGCGAAGAGCACAAGACCCGCCACGAACAGCACCACGCCGATTACTGCCAACACACATGCGAGCCACAGCATCGTGCCCCTCCATTTCTGCTGACGGCGACGGCCGAACTGCAATCCCACTGCGGTGCAACGTGATTGAGCGCGTAAGTCACTGGACCGATCCGCCTTTTCGTTTTGGCTTGGATACCCATCCCGCTGCCGACGAAAACGACCATCGCTCCCCGTGCCGCCGCGCCGTCGTGACGGTCGTTTCCGTCGAACCCGGCCGGTTCGACGACGACGCGGGAGTCACCCGCTTTGGGCGCGTGCAATGTTTGGCCTGGTTGTGACTGGCTGGTGATCGAAAGATTCGAAATTGGCTTTTCAGCCCGGTAATCTTCTTCCCATGGGGTTCAAGTCCGCAGCCGTAGCGACGAGGTTCGTCGCCGCCGGTCTGATGATCGCGGGTTGGGCTGCCTGCGCCGGCACTGGGTATATTGCCGCCGCGGATCCGGGGCCGACGCCAACGCCCGGGCCTTCCCGAGGTGCCCCGCCGGGGCCGCCGCCGTCGGCTGCACCCGGGCCGGGCCCGTCAGTCGTGCCGGCACCGGGGACGCCAACCGCACCCGGGCCCGCGACGGTAGCCGCACCCCCACCTGGTGGACCGAAGACGAGCATCGACCACGACGGCATCTATGTGGTTGGCAAAGACATCATGCCTGGCACTTACAGTTCGGCGGGGCCGGTCGGCAACGGTGTGTGTTATTGGAAGCGGACCGGAAACCCGGACGGCAACCTCATCGACAACGCCATGAGCAAAAAGCCACAGGTGGTGCAGATCGAGGCGAGCGACAAAGCGTTCAAGACCAGCGGGTGCCAGCCCTGGCAGAACACCGGTGGCGCCCCTCCCGGAGAGGTGCCCGGACCGGTCGCAGGGGCCCAGCTGCAAAACAACCTGGGCATCCTTAACGGGCTGCTCGCCCCCAACGGCCAGCACGTACCGTAGTCCGCGGGTCCTGACGAACTCATGACGACCAGCCAGCAGGTGGTCGTGGTCGGCGCCGGAGTCAGCGGATTGACGTCGGCGGTGTGCCTGGCCGAAGCGGGCTGGCCGGTGCGAATATGGGCCACCGAGATGCCCAGGCAGACGACGTCCGTGGTGGCGGGCGCGGTATGGGCTCCCCCGCGCCCGGGTGAACGTGCTAGCCAGACGCTGGCCTGGACCGCGCACTCCTTGCAGGTGTTTCGCGAGCTGGCCCAAGACCCTGCCACCGGAGTGCAGATGGCACCGGCGCTGATCGTCGGCGACTTAACCCGGTCCGACGCGATGTCGTCGTCGGCCGAGTTGGTCCCAGACCTGCGACCGGCCGATCCGGCCGAGATACCCGGGGGCTTCCCCGCCGGGTTTCACGCCACCATGCCGATGATCGACATGCCTCGATACCTGGATTACCTGATTAAGAGGCTGACCGCGGCCGGCTGCGAGATCGAGATCCACCCAGTGCGCTCGCTGGCCGAGGCCGCCGACGCGGCGCCGATCGTGGTCAACTGCACCGGCCTGGCCGCCGGGGCGCTGACCGGCGACGATACAGTTCGGCCGCTATTCGGCCAGCACGTCGTACTGACCAATCCCGGCCTGCAGCAACTATTTCTGCAAATCGACAGCGGCTCGGAGTGGACCTGCTATTTCCCCCATCCGCAGCGGGTGGTGTGCGGCGGCATCAGTATCGCCGACCGGTGGGACCTCACCCCCGACCCGGCGGTGACCGAGCGCATCGTCGAACGCTGCCGTCGAATTCAGCCGCGGCTCGGCGAAGCGGAGGTGATCGAGACCATCACCGGGCTACGCCCCGACCGTCCGGCGGTACGCGTGGAGGCTGAGCCGCTCGGCCGGTCGCGATGCATTCACAATTACGGTCACAGCAGCAATGGCGTGACATTGTCGTGGGGATGCGCGCGCGAGGTAGTGGATCTGGTGGGCGGCTAGTCGCTGGGCGAAAGGGCGGTGTCAACCGAGGAGTACATCGGCAGCAAGCGATGCAGTCCGCATGCGGCGATGGTCCGGGCCACCACCGGCTGGCTGCTGACAAGCCGCAGACTGACGCCGCGCCGCTGGCACTGCTCGGCCTCCCGGGCCAAGACGGCATAGCCACACGAGCCCATGAATTCCAGGTCACGCACGTCGATCACGATCGGGCCCGGCGCGATGGCGATCGAAGCACTCCGGCTGACCAGGCGCTGCCAGCAGCCCTCGTTGCTGGCGTCGATGTCGCCGCCGACGTGCACGACCACCGCCGAGCCGCTGCATTCGGTGAAGGAGCGCAATCCGCTATGGGTGTCTCCGAAATGGGGACCTGGACGGGCGTTCGAGGACCCGGAGAACGTTTCGATCGCACCAGCGTCCATCCTGAGCAAATTCCCGTCGTCGCGTTCTGGTGACTGTGCGGGTAGCTGACGTCTTCCGGAGTGCCGGAAGGGCCGCCAGCGGCGTGTCTTCATTGGAAAGGTATTCCCGTTTTACGGGTGTTGCTAAGCATATGTGTAACAAGAACTGACAACCAGTGATGTCGGTGACCGAATTCGGAAAGGAAAACGCTGTGAGCATCGACTATGTGCTGGACGCCCACATCGTCACCATCACAATCAACCGCCCCGAGACCCGCAATTCGCTGGACATGGAACATTTCCGCGATTTGGCCCGTGCGTGGGCCGCCTTCCGCGACGATTCGGAGGCTTGGGTCGCGGTGATCACCGGCGTCGGGCGGGATTTCTGCACCGGTGCCGATCTCAAGAAATTCATTCCGGAACTGACCGGTGACCTGCCTCAGCCCGAGGGTTGGAACAAGGAGGACGCGATCCATGCGGTGCTGCACCGATGCCCGGTGTACAAGCCGATCGTGGCCGCGGTGAACGGGACCTGCGTCGCCGGCGGTTTCGAGATGCTCGGTTCCACTGATATCCGGGTGGCTGTGCCCGAGGCGCGATTCGCGGTGATGGAGCCCAAGCGTGGCTTGTTCGCCGGGGGAGGCACCACGGTTCGGTTGCCGCGTCAGATCCCGTACGCCCTGGCTATGGAGTTGCTGCTGACCGCCGACATGGTCGATGCGCAGCGGGCGCTGGAGATGGGCTTGCTGAATCGGGTGGTCCCGTCGGACCGGCTGATGGATGCCGCTTATAACTATGCCGGGCGCATCGCGGCCAATGCGCCACTGGCGGTTTCAGCGACCAAGCAGTCCGCCATCGAGGCGCTGTCCCTTGAGCTCAGCGCCGCGTACGACAACGAGACCCGGCACAGCGATCGGATCTTTGCTACCGAGGACGCCAAAGAGGGGCCGCGCGCCTTCGCGGAGAAGCGACCGCCGCAGTGGCGGGGGCAATAGCTCTTGAGGGTTTCTTGAGGGTTATTGCCTGCTGCGGCTTACCCGGCGACCGATCAGCGAAAGGATCCAGCTCACGATCGACAACAGGATGGCAGCCCAGATCGCATCCCACCAGAAGTGGTCGACCTGCAATCCCCACCCGGTGGTGTGGCGAGTGATCCAGGCGGTGAGCCACAGCATGAACCCGTTGATGACGACATGGAAAAGGCCGAGCGTCACGATGTACATCGGAATCGACATGATCTGCACTACGGGTTTGACGAATGCGTTGACCAAACCGAAGATCACCGCTACCACGAAGATGATGCCGAGCTTCTCCAATTTGGTGTCGCCGCCGACAAAGTGCACCCCTTTGACGAACAGAGTGACCACCCATAGGGCGAATCCGGTCAATGCGGCGCGCAGTAGGAAGGGCCCCATCGGCCGATCTTCGCACGCGCCCGGTCAATTGAGGTTATAGAAGCGCTGCGCGTTGCTGCCGCCGATCTTTTCGCGAGCTTCTTCGCTGATATCGGTGCGGGTGCGCAGGTGCTTGGTGCTTTCCGGCCACTCGCCGTCCCAATGCGGGTAGTCGCTGGCGAACATGATGAAATCGGCGCCAAGCACATCGATTACGCCGGGCAGGATCGGCTCCTCCGGTTCGCAGGTGACCCAGATGTTGCCGGCCGCCAGATATTCGTGGGGGTCCCTGCGCCAGCCCCGTTCGACCCAATCGCCGCGCTTCTCGTAGTGCTCGTGCAGCCGATCGATGAAGAACGGGACCCAGCCGGCACCGGCCTCGAGGAACGCGACCCGCAACTGCGGATGCCGTTCGAATACGCCGCCGGAGACCAGCGCGGTCATTGCGGTCATCTGGTCGAACGGAAAGCTGATGCAGTGCACCTGGATGTAATTGGTGAACCGGTCCACGCCGATCTTCGGCAGGTGAATCCCGGGTGCGCCGTGAATGCCGAGCGGCATCTGCAGTTCTACGGCGGCGGCGTAGAACGGGTCGAGGTCGGGGTGGTCGAGGTTGCGGGTCTTGAGTGCCGGCGGGACCAGGGTCGCGACCAGCCCCAGGTCTTTGGCCTCGCGCATGATGTCGATGGCCACCTGCCCGTGTTCCACCGGCGTCACGGCGACACCGCGCAGGCGCCCATTGGTCGGCGCACAGTAGTCGGCGATCCACTGGTTGTACAGACGGGCGAATCCCGCTGCAAAATCAGGATCTTGGAGGCTGGGCACGCACAGGCCGAGGCTGGGATACAGCACCATGGTGTCGATGTGGTCGCGGTCGGCGTCGCCCACCACACCCTGTGCCGTCCTGCAGTTGACTTCGGGTGCCTTGGTGATCCCGTGTTCGGGCGGACAGCCGGCTCCGGGGCCTTCGTCTTCGGGGTAGTTGCGGCCTTCGAACATCAACCGCATGCGCTTGTCGGTGCTGGGTTTGACGTGATCTGGCCAGCGTCTGATCGCTTCGGTCGCCAGGGAAGAGTTCTCGGCGACATGTCCATCGGCATCGATGATCCGCATAGACCGGGAACTTACTCCCGCGGACCGCGTGGTCAATCAACTCGCGCCAGCGCGCCCGCTACGCCACGATGCTGACGTGACAAGTTCTCAGAAGCTCACCGGCGATCAGCGGAACTCATTCGTCGCGGCGATGCTGGGTTGGACGATGGACGCCTTCGACTACTTCATCGTGGTTTTCGTCTACGCCGATATCGCAAAGACGTTCCACCACAGCAAGGCCGAAGTCGCGTTCCTGACCACCGCCACGCTGATGATGCGTCCGGTGGGCGCACTGCTGTTCGGGCTGTGGGCCGACCGGGTCGGCCGGCGTCTGCCGCTGATGGTCGACGTGATCTTCTACTCGCTGGTCGGGTTCCTGTGCGCGTTCGCGCCGAATTTCACGGTGCTGGTGATTCTGCGGCTGCTGTACGGCATCGGGATGGGCGGCGAATGGGGGCTGGGCGCCGCGCTCGCAATGGAGAAGGTGCCGGTGGAGCGGCGCGGGTTTTTCTCCGGCCTGCTGCAGGAGGGCTATGCGTTCGGCTATCTGCTCGCGAGCGTGGCAGCGCTGGTCGTGATGGACTGGCTGCATTTGTCGTGGCGCTGGCTGTTCGGCTTGTCCATCGTTCCGGCCCTGATCAGCCTGATCATCCGGTATCGGGTGCAGGAGTCCGAGGTGTGGGAGGCCGCCCAGGACCGGCTGCGGCTGACCAGGACCAAGATTCGCGACGTGCTGGGCAGCGGCGCCGTCGTCCGCCGCTTTTTCTACCTGGTGTTGCTGATGACCGCTTTCAACTGGATGAGCCACGGCACGCAGGACGTCTACCCGACGTTCCTGGGGGCGACGGCCAACCATGGTGCCGGTCTGGCCAGCTCGACGGTCAAGTGCATCGTGGTCGTCTACAACATCGGAGCCATCATCGGCGGGCTGGTGTTCGGCACCCTCTCTGAGCGGTTCAGCCGCCGCTACACCGTCGTCTTCTGTGCGCTGCTGGGTCTGCCGATCGTGCCCCTGTTCGCGTTCTCGCGGAGCGCGGCGATGCTGTGCCTCGGTTCGTTCCTGATGCAACTCTGCGTGCAGGGAGCCTGGGGCGTGATCCCCGCTCACCTGACCGAGATGTCGCCCGACGCGATCCGCGGCCTCTACCCCGGCGTGACCTACCAGCTCGGAAACCTACTGGCGGCGTTCAACCTGCCCATCCAGGAACACCTGGCCGAGTCGCACGGCTACCCCTTCGCCCTGGCCGCGACGATCGTGCCGGTGCTGCTCGCCGTCGCAGTGCTGACGCTGATCGGCAAGGACGCCACCGGAATCCGCTTCGGTACGACGGAAAGTGCTTTTCTCCCAACGGAAGTGAAGAGCTAGCTGACCGCTCAGTGTGCGGGTCTCAGCTTTCCAGCTCCAGCGGATGACTCCACCGCAGGCGGTGGAAACGTGCAAAGCCGCGATCGGCGCTGAGCCAGGTCGCGTTATTTTCCACCGCGAATGCGGCCAAATATGCGTCGGCGATGTCATTTCCACGGGCATTGATCTCGCCTGCAAGCTGTCGAAACAATCCCCAGTGACGCTCTCCTGCAACAAGTTGCATGGCCGCGGGTGCGGCGAGCAATGCGTCGACTGCGCTCCACGCTTCTTCCAGACTCGTCGGCTCGGTGAAGATCCGCCGGTTGGTCATGACCCGTAGGAACCCGAGGAGTGTGAGATCCGGTAAACCCAGAGGTTGGTCGTCGTTGGCCAATCGCTCGAGCAGTCGCCGATAGTCCGAATGTTCTGGGAGGTCCTGCCGGTGCGCATAGACAAGAACGTTGACGTCAACGCATAACATCGACTGACATGCCCTCGTCCATCGTCTCGGCGACAGCGGCGTTGGACGTGAGATCCACCCCCGGGCGAAGTCCTCCCTTGCCCGTCGATGGCACCACGTAACGGGCACCACTGCGCTCCCCTGGCGGGTTGAGACCACGCCGCACCGCGTCTTCGAGAACAGCTGCCACCGTGCGCCCCGAACGAGCCGCCTGCGTCTTCACCTTGCGGTAGAGCTCGTCGTCGATTCTGATCGTTGTCCGCATTTCTGACATCTTAGCATCTGTGTGAGGCATCAAGATGCCAGACAAACGGTCATCGTCGACCGCGCGCATTGAAGGGCTTATGCCACAACGTAACTCGGGTGATCTAGCCGGATTCGGTGCCTATGAGGGCCCGCCGCAGCAGGTGCATCGCCACCGTCGTCGAGCGCTCACGGACGTCGGAGCGGTTCCCAGGCAGCCTTAACGTTCGCGTGTCCGTCGTGCCCTCGGCCAGCGCCACGGTGAAACAGACCGTTCCGACCGGCTTTTCCGGCGTACCCCCGCCGGGTCCGGCGATTCCGGTGATCGCGACGGCGGTGTCGGCGCCGAAGTGGTGCAGCGCGCCGGTGGCCATCGCCTCGGCCACTGGCTCGGACACCGCACCATGCTCGGCGATCAGCGTCGGGTCCACCCCGAGCAGCTCGGCTTTCGCCTCGTTGGAGTAACTGACCACGCCGCCCATCACGTACTCCGACGAGCCGGCCCGGTCGGTGAGCCGCGCCGCCAGCAGCCCCGCCGTGCAGGATTCCGCGGTGGCGATCCGCCGGCCGACCAGCAATCGCGCCACCAGATCGTCGACGTGCGAACCATCTTCGGAGTAGAGCTGGTGTCCGTGCTTGTCCCGCAGCAGCTGCGTCAGCTGGGCGTACGTGTCGGCGGCGTCGGGTTCGTAGCGGGTCACCATCTCGATCTCCCCGCGCCGCAGACAAGTGGTGATCTCCAGCCGTCCGAACCCGGGGACGGCATGTTCGGCAGCGCGCAGTGTCTCAGCCAGGCCCGACTCGGGCAGCCCGAACATGCGCAGGGTTTCCTGCCGGTAGACGGTCCGGCCTTCGATGGCCTCCTGTGCGGCCGGTGTTTCGATGGCCTGGTGCCACATGGGCTGTAGCTCGCGCGGCGGCCCCGGCAGCACTATCACGGCGGGCTTTCCGGGCACCACCACACCGGGCGCGGTGCCCACCGGGTCAATGACCACCGCCCCGGCGGGGATCATGGCCTGCTTGCGGTTGGCGGCGCGGACCGACTCGAAAGTGCCGGGGTCCAAAGCGGATTGGAAGGCGGGGTTACGCGCCATCAGTCTCTTCAGAATATCGGCGATCTTGTTCTCAACCTCTTCGTCGAGCACCAGCTCGCGCCCACAAAAGCGGGTCACCACCTCGACAGTCATGTCGTCGGCCGTCGGGCCCAGACCGCCGCTGGTGACGATCAGGTCCACGCCCTGGTCGGCCATGAACCGCAGCTGCGCCTCGATGTCGGTAGGGCGGTCGCCGCAGATGGTGATGTGCGCCAGTTCGACGCCGAGCTCCAGCAGTCGATCGGCGATCCAGGGACCATTTCTGTCTTGGACCCGTCCGGTGAGGACTTCGGTTCCGGTGACCACGATGCCCGCGCGTGCACTCACCGGCATGAGCCTACGCATCGACCATCTCCCACGTTCGGCCAGTCAGGCGAGCCCTGCGCCACAATGTGTAGATGATCGAGTTAGAGGTATTGCAGGCTGACGTGACCAAACTCGAGGTCGACGCGATCGCCAACGCGGCCAATACCCAGTTACGGCACGGCGGTGGTGTGGCTGCGGCGATCGCTCGGGCCGGTGGTCCCGACCTGCAGCGTGAATCGAACGAGAAGGCGCCTATCGGGTTGGGTAAGGCGGTCGAGACCACCGCCGGCGACATGCCGGCGCGTTACGTGATCCACGCGGCGACGATGGAACTCGGCGGCCCGACTTCGGCGGAGATCATCAGCAGCGCCACCGCGGCCACCCTGCGCAAGGCCGACGATCTCGGTTGCCGGTCCCTCGCGCTGGTTGCTTTCGGCACCGGCGTCGGCGGCTTCCCGCTCGAGGAGGCGGCGTCGCTGATGGTCGACGCCGTACGGCGGCATCAGGCAAGTTCGCTGGAGCGGGTCGTCTTCGCCGTGCACGGCGATGAGGCCGAGCAAGCGTTCCGGGCGGCCGTGCAGTAGTTGTGGCGAGCAGACGCAAAATTACCCGACACGCCGAGAATCCAGGCGATTTTGCGTCTGCTCGCGCTATTGAAGGTGACGCTCGACGGATTCCACCTTGTGCGTCATCGCGTCGACGGCCCCGGCTCGCCAGTCCGCCTTGATCACCGTGCTGACCCGGGGTGCACGAGCGGCGACCGCCTCCACCGCGCGCTGCACGACCGCCATCACCTCTGACCAGGTATCACCTTCGATGACCGTGAACATCGAATCCGTCTTGTTGGGCAGCCCCGAATTGCGAACCACCCGAACCGCTTCGGCGACTATCTCCCCTACGCCTTCGCCCACGCCCATCGGCGTGACGGAAAACGCGACCAGCACAGACATCCACGCAGCTTACCCAGAACGAGACAGTTCAAGGCCGGCCTGGCAGCATCGAGCCCCATGCGGGTTCTGGTGCAACGGGTCTGCTCCGCGTCGGTGTCGGTGGACGGCGAGGTGGTCGGCGCCATCCGGCCCGACCGTCAGGGCTTGCTGGCATTCGTCGGTGTCACGCACAGCGACGACACCGATAAGGCCCGTCGTCTTGCCGAAAAGCTCTGGCAGTTAAGGATTCTCGCCGAAGAACAGTCTGCGGCCACGGTCAGCGCCCCGATTCTGGTGATCAGCCAGTTCACGCTCTACGCCGACACCGCGAAGGGTCGCCGGCCGTCGTGGAATGCCGCGGCTCCGGCGGCCGTCGCCGAGCCGCTGGTGACGGCGTTCGCCGAGGCGTTGCGTGCGTTGGGCGCGCAGGTGGAAACCGGTGTGTTCGGCGCGAACATGCAGGTCGAACTGGTCAATGACGGGCCGGTAACGGTGCTGCTCGAGCTTTGAGGATGCTGCTGCGGGTAGTTTGGCGCCATGGCCGTGACGGAAGAAGGTGCCCTGCCCGATGACGCCTGAATTCGGATCGCTTCGATCCGACGACGACAACTGGGACATTGTCAGTGGCGTGGGCTACACCGCGTTACTGGTGGCGGGGTGGCGCGCATTGCACGCGGTGAGTAATCAACCGCTGGTGCGCGACGAGTACGCGAGGTATTTCATCGAGGCTTCGCACGACCCATTCTTGTTGGGCGTTCTTGCCAATCCCGGATCCTCTGAAGACGAGACCGCCTTCCCCCGTCTGTACGGTGTGCAAACCAGGTTCTTCGACGACTTCTTCTCCGCCGCGGGCACGGCGGGTATTCGACAGGCGGTGATCGTCGCCGCCGGACTTGACTCTCGCGCTTACCGGCTTGAATGGCCGGAGGCGACAACGGTTTTCGAAATCGACCTGCCGAAAGTCCTGGAATTCAAAGCCCGGGTGCTGGACGAGCAGGGCGCCACTCCCAAAGCTCGCAGGCGAGAGGTCGCGGCCGATTTGCGCGCCGACTGGCCAACGACGTTGAAAGCCGCAGGGTTCGACCCGCACCAACCGAGCGCCTGGTCGGTGGAGGGAGTGCTGCCGTACCTGACCGACGAGGCGCAGACATCGCTGTTCACTCGGATAGGCGAACTGTGCGCGCCGGGCAGCCGAATCGCTTTGGGGGCGTTGGGATCACGGTTGGACCGCGATCAGCTTGCCGCGCTGGAGACCGACCATCCCGGGGTCAACATGTCGGGCGACGTGGATTTCTCTGCGCTGACCTACGAGCCGAAGATCGACCCGGCGGAATGGCTGGCCGCGCACGGATGGACGGTTGAACCCGTAAGAAACACGCTGGATTTGCAGGCCGGCTATGGAATGACGCCGCCGGACGTCGACGTGAAGATCGACAGTTTCATGCGGTCGCAGTACATCACCGCAACCCGGCTTTAGGGTTTCAAAAGTACCTTCACGCTGTCGCCCGATCGTGACCCCGCCGTCGCGTATCCCTTAGCCGCCTCGTCCAACGGCAGCGTGGTGGTGAAGACGCCATCGACGTCCAGTCGCCCGGACTGCAGTAGCGGTATCAACTCAGGCCAGGTACGCGGCACGGGCGCCAGTGTCATGCGCAGGGTGATACTGCGCAGCAGGCTTGCCAGCGCCGGGAATGGGAATGGGTGCAGATCGTGCACACCGACAACCGAGACGGTTCCGCCGGGCCGCACCGCGTTGAGCGCATCGGTCATCGAGGCATCGGTACCGACGGCGTCAATCACCGAGTCGGCGCCCCGGCCGCCCGTTGCGGCCAGAATGGCCTCCGCGGCAGGCGTTTTGACCGGCGTGGCACCCCACTGAGCGGCCCGCTCCAAGCGTCCGGTGACCCGGTCGACGGCGAAAACCTGTGCGGCGCCTTGCGCAAATGCGCTGCGCAGCGCGCACAGGCCCACCGCTCCCAGGCCGATCACCGCGGCCGTGCCGCCAAACGGCAGGTCGGCGCGCTTGGCCGCGCTCCAGCCCGTGGCGAGGTTGTCGGTCAAAAGCAGCGCTTGTTCGGTACTGATCCCCTCGGGGATCTTGAGCACCAGGAAGTCCGCGGCGGGCACGGCGAGCAGGTCGGCCTGCGCGCCGCCCAGCACCCCGCCGCCGAAGATCTGCACGCCCGAAGAGCACATGACCGGGTCACGGGTGGCGCAGCCTGGACAAGCGCCGCAGCCAGCCACGGCCGACACCATGACCAGGTCGCCGACCCGGACGCTGCGCACCCGCGGGCCGGCGTCGACGACGGTCCCGATCGCTTCATGTCCGAGCGCCACCGGCTCGCCGAAGGGATACTCGCCTTCGTAGAAGTGCAGATCGGAGCCGCAGATCGCGGATGCGGTGACCGCGACGATCACCCCGTCGGGACCGGGAAGTTGGGGGTCGGGCCGCGTTTCGACCCGAACCGCGCCGGGCCCATCGATGACAACCGTGCGCATACGGCGTGCTCACTTCCTTTGTCGCGCAATGAATTGTGACCAGTCAGGCTCGCGGACGGCGGCCCAGTACTCGTTGAGGCGCCATGGGCTGACGGTGTGGATCTCCCCGTCGGCGTTCTTGAAGTAGGAGTGTTTGACGGCGGGATGTGACCACACCATCTTCTTGATTTCGGTCTGGGTCCGTTGATGCCACGCGGTTGCGGCCTCTGCGGTGGGGTCCAGCGAATGCAGATTTTCGTTCGCGAGACGCTTGAGACACTGGTCGATGTAGCGCATCTGGAGTTCGGACTGGAAGATCAGGCTGCCGCCATGCGCGAGATGCGTTCCGGGCCCGTAGATGAGGAAGAGGTTGGGGAATCCAGGGACGGTGATGCCCAGATAAGCGTACGGACGCGATCCCCAACTGCTCCGCAGGTCGATTCCGTTGCGGCCGACGACTCTCAGCGGCCACAGCACATCGGTGTGTCGGAATCCGGTGGCGTACACGATGACATCGACGTCGTGTGTCATGCCGTCTTCGGTCACGATGCTGCCGGGCGTTATCCGCTGGATCGGTGTGCGCACCAGTTCGACGTTGTCCCGCTGCAGGGTTCGCAGCCAGCTGCCGTTGTCCTGCAGTGTGCGTTTGCCGGTGGCGGGATAGTCGGGCATCACCTTGGCCAACAGCTCATCTGAGTCCGGGCCGTCGGTCACCTGGCTGCTGATCCACTGGGTGAACATCATTCGCGCGGCGGCGTTGATGTCGCTGACCGCGTATTGCTGGTCGGTGTAGTCCGGGTCGGCGCGCGCGGCGTCCAGCCCTTTGTCGGCTCCGGGCCAGAGCAACAAGAATCGGTACCACCTGCCGTAGTACGGCAGATGGCGCATCGCCCAGCGCACGCCGTCGCCGACTTCGTCGTGATACATCGGATTCGGGAACATCCACTGGGCGGTGCGCTGGAACACCGTCAGTTGCGCGACGTCCTCGGCAATCGCGGGCGCGATCTGGAAGCCGCTGGCTCCGGCTCCGACGAGGGCTACCCGCTTGCCGGCCAAGTCCACGGAGTGATCCCACGCGGCGGAGTGAAACGACGGACCCTGGAACGTGTCCGCGCCCTCGAATTCGGGTATGTGCGGGCGGTTCAGCTGACCGACCGCGGTGATGACCGCCCGCGCGCGCAGCGTGCTCGTCTTACCGTCGGCGCGGCGCACGGACACACTCCAGATGCCTTCGCGGTCGTCCCACTCGGCCGCAAGCACCTCGGTGTTCCACTGCACCCGCTCGAGCAGGTCGTGCTTGTTCATCACCGCGGTGAAGTAGTCCTGTAGCTCACGCTGCTCGGCGAAGAAATGCGTCCAGTCGTTGTTGGGTTCGAAGCTGTAGCAATAGAAATGGTTTGCCACGTCGACCCGGGCACCGGGATAGCTGTTCTCCCACCACGTTCCGCCGGGGCCGGCGTTCTTCTCCACGATGGTGAACGGGATGTTGGCTTGTTTGAGCCGGATTCCGGCCAAGATGCCGGATTCGCCGCACCCGATCACGACCACCGGGATATCCGCCGCTAGGTCGACGGGCAGGGCGACCGGTCGGCGGGGGTCGGCCCCGGCGAGGTCCATCTCCTCGATGACCATTGGTAGGTAGTCGTCGGCGACGTGCTCACACGCGGCCCAGTCCAGCATTTCCCTGATGAGTTCGGTGCTCAGCGGTGCTGGTTCGGGGCAGCCACGGTCGCGGTAATCCGCGAGTACCGGGAGGGCCTCGGCGCGCGCACGGGCCTTGTCCTCCTCGGACATGAATCCCTGGACTTCGTTGAGGAACAGACCCATTTGCTTGAAGTCACGGATGAAGCGGGGATCGCCGGTGATGTGCACCAGGGACAGCAGCAGGGTCGGGATGCTGACGTCTTCCAGCGCGGCGGCGATCTTTGGTGTGGACGTGGTGAAGGGCAGGCCGGCGTACAGGCTGCGCATCGAACCGAATCCTTATCCGTCGGGGAAGGCAATTACGCTACCCATCGTTTCGTAATTGCCGACACAACGCTACTCGCGGGACCGCCCTCGATCAAGGGTTCCTGTGCGGCCACTCCCATGTCGGCTAGGCGATATCAAGCGTTGTCTCGCCGAATCTGACCCGAAGGGCTGTCCGCACGTCGGCGTACTGGCCGGGAGCGTTGCGATACGCTGCTTGGCGTTTGATGAACTGACGCGCCAATGGTGCGACGAGCCGCAGCGGGTGGCGCTTCCAGCCGCTCTGAGCGCGCACCTCTGCCAGCATGTCGGGCCACGAGTGATGCTGGAATTTCAGTAGCTGCTGCGCGCGGCTGACGTTCATCCAGTCGTTGAGATACCAATCCTCGTCGTCGGCGTCCGGGTTGCCGGGGCGACCCTCCGGAATCAGGCCGGGCAGGCCCTGAGCGGCGGCCATGGCGGGTCCAATCTCCCCCAAGCGGAGCAGGAGCGAGTCGTCGCCGGCGACCAACAGGATCTCTCCGACGACGTCCGCCTTGGCCGCCGCCGCGAAAGCCGTTGCGACGTCCCGGGTATCGATGCAGTGCACTCGGATGTCTCTCGGCTGCGCACTGCTGAAGTACAACATGTCGGAGTTGAACGACGCGGCCGATGGGTCGACGCTGAGCACGCCGCCGAGGCGCAAGACCACCCAGTCCAGACTCGAAGCCCGTACAAGTTCCTCCGCTTCGAGTTTGAGGGCACCGTAGAGTTCGGTTGGCCGGGGTGGCGTGTCCACCGAGAGCCGCTCGGGGTAGCGATGTGGATTGCGCCCGCCGTACACGGCCGCGCTCGACGCATGGACGAAGCGTGGTGGATTCGGTTGGGCCTCGGCGGCACGGACCAACGCGGCCGTCGCGTCGACGTTTACCCTGCGCGCGAGTTTGGCGTCACGGTAGACCAAGGGCGGGATGACGGCGGCCAGGTGGACGATCGCCACGGGTGACACCTCGGACACCAAGCGGTCGACCTGAGCGGGGTCTGTCAGGTCAGCCCACCGGGTTTCGACACCAGCGGGAAATTCTTCGTCGGCATTGCGGTGAGCCGTGGCAACCACATGCCAACCGTCGGCGGCGAATCGCCGAACCGTCTCCGGTCCGACCAAACCGAAAGCGCCAGTCACCAGCACAGTCTTCGACATCGCTGTCCCCGATCCAGCAAACATCACCCTGCTTCAGCGACCGTAGCCCAGTCGCTGAAGATTGGTGCACGTTTGGTGTGCAATCAGGGTGTCGCAAGTGACTTCGGAACCGGAGGTGAAAGGTTGGCTCCGCTACTCACCGCCTGCAGCGGATTCCTACTGGCCGTCCTGTGGTTGGACCTCATCTTCGATGTCCAGGTCTGGAAGCACCGAGAAGCCGCCGAATTGCCCGAGCCGGTGCTGGCATCGGTCGCGAACTACTACCACCGCGCCACCACCACGTCGCGCCCCATGGGCCGCCTGATTGCTCTGGTGATGGTTATCCTGTTGGGCACCTTGGCTTTTCAGGCCGCCCGAGGCAATTGCGCCGGCTGGCTGCTGTTTGCCTCGGCGGTTCTCGCCGGTGTCCCGGTGCTGCTGGCCCTGACACACACCGTCCCCTATGCGGTACGGCTGGGAAAGCGGGGCGACAATACATCGCACCAGAGCCGGCTGGCGCGGTCGATCTTGCGGGATCACCTGATCTGCGCCGCCTGCATGCTTGCGCTTCTGGTCGTGTGGCTTACCCAAAGCCTGGTGATCTGAGCGGCGCATGCGACGGGTCGTAGTTTCGGCTTGCGATACCTGGCTGGCCACAGCCGCGGCCTCCGTACTAAACTAGAACACGTTTCAATTCGGCGGACGGTCCCAGGAGTAGGCATGCACACCGCGTTATGCGACCAACTCGGCATCGAGTTTCCCATCTTCGCCTTCACCCACTGCCGCGATGTCGTGGTCGCCGTCAGCAAGGCGGGCGGCTTCGGGGTACTGGGCGCGGTCGGCTTCACGCCTGAGCAGCTCGAGGTCGAACTCAACTGGATCGACGAGCACATCGGTGACCACCCGTACGGCGTCGACATCGTCATCCCGAACAAGTACGAAGGCATGGACTCGCATCTGTCGGCGGAGGAGCTCGCCGAGACGCTGCGCAAGATGGTGCCCCAGGAGCACCTGGACTTCGCCAAGAAGATCCTGGCCGACCACGGAGTCCCGGTCGAGAACGCCGACGAGGACACTTTGCAGCTGCTCGGGTGGACCGAGGCGACCGCTACGCCGCAGGTCGAACTGGCGCTGCAGCACCCGAAGGTGACCATGATCGCCAACGCGCTCGGCACCCCGCCGGCCGACATGATCAAGCACATTCACGACGCCGGACGCAAGGTAGCAGCGTTGTGCGGTTCGCCCTCGCAGGCCCGCAAGCACGCCGACGCGGGCGTCGACATCATCATCGCCCAGGGCGGCGAGGCCGGCGGGCACTGCGGCGAGGTGGGCTCAATTGTGTTGTGGCCCCAGGTCGTCAGGGAGGTGGCGCCGGTGCCGGTCCTTGCCGCCGGCGGTATCGGCAGCGGCCAGCAGATCGCGGCGGCGCTGGCGCTGGGAGCGCAGGGTGCCTGGACCGGTTCGCAGTGGCTGATGGTCGAAGAGGCCTCGAACACCCCCGTTCAGCAAGCCGCATACGCCAAGGCGAGCAGCCGCGACACGGTCCGCAGCCGCTCGTTCACCGGCAAGCCGGCCCGGATGCTGCGCAACGACTGGACCGAGGCGTGGGAGCAGCCCGACAACCCGAAGCCGCTCGGAATGCCGCTGCAGTACATGGTCTCCGGCATGGCGGTGCGCGCCACCAACAAGTACCCGAACGAGACCGTCGACGTCGCGTTCAACCCGGTCGGGCAGGTCGTCGGCCAATTCACCAAGGTGGAGAAGACGTCTGCGGTCATCGAGCGCTGGGTGCAGGAGTACCTGGAGGCGACGACCCGGCTGGACGAACTGAACGCCGCCGCCAGCGTCTGACGGCTCCAGCCTTCCGAAGACGCCGAACTAGCCGAATTAATCGAGGTCCAGGTCGTCTTCGCCCCGACGGCCCTTGATGACGTCGATCGCCGTTTCCGCCGCGTAAGTGGCGATATCGATCGAGTCGCGGACGATACCGCTGACGCCGCCGGCGACGTCACCGCGGATCACGTGGCTGGCGTTATCGACTATGTCCGACGCTTTTTCGACGGCGTGGGTAGCCACGTCCCGGACCGCGTCGACTGCATCTCTGGGAGTGATGGCCATGGAAGTCTCCTATCGTTGCCCGAAACCTGGGTATGAATCTAGACCGTCAGTAGTTGACCAGCGTGCGCCAGTAATCCTCGGGTATCTCGGTGCCAGAGCGCAAAACCCGCGCCAGGCCGGCGGCCATCGCGATTCCCAGCAGTCCAAGCCACAAGCCCGCCAGCGCGATCACCCACCAGAGCACGGTGGTGACCAGCGGCCACGGTGACAACACGGCCAGCACGGGTGCGAAGAAGAAGCCGACACCGACGTACCACGCCGAGCCGGCCCGATCGGATGCCATCACGCAACGCAGCCAGCGCGGGACCGGTGAGGTGGCTTGGGGGCCGGTCATGGCTCCGGCGGGAAGAACCCTGCCCCGGTGAACCATCCCTCTTGCCATCCCTGAGCACCCAGGCAAAGCATCGGCAGCCCCGCCGCCGACTGTGCCGCGGCCTGCGGGCCCGGGCACTTCGCGCCGGCCTGCTGTACCCCGTACAGCGGGTAGGAGATCACCCAGTACCCGGTGGTGGCCGCCGGGAACTGGTTCGGCGGCGGGAAGTGGCAGGCTTCGGCCTGCCCACTGGGTCCGCGCCCGAAGATGAACCGCTCGTAGTTGTCGCACGGCGCACCCAACGATGCGTCGTAGTTCATGCCGGGCACGTCGCCGGGCCAGCGCCCATTGTCGGCGACGGCGCACGGCGCCAAGCCGATAGTGGCACCCGTGATCGCCGCGGCGGCAAGTAGTTCGCGAATCATGTTCCACCCTCGGTGTCTCTCGTTCCCGGGCCCCCAAAGTACCGCCGGTGACCTGCACCAAAGCATAACGATTGTGCCCAGCGTCACAAGATCGTTTTCCCGACTTGGCCAGGGTCGGCCTGAGAGACCGCACCACCCGTAGAGAGTTTTTTCGATTACTCGGTTGCCCCGTTGAGCCTGTTCGGGAGTGCGTGTCGAGGGCATCTCCGAAACTCATCGGCACTGAACACGTTGCAGTTCTCCTCCCGGATCGGGCGTTAGTCCTTCACAACCGTGGTGTGGCAGTGGTTTATTTGGCTCTAGAAAACTAGAAGACTTCGTGTCGTTTCGTCTTGGAGGAGCGGGTCCCCATGCCATCCCAGCCAACACCCAATCTGCCTCCCGGGTTCGACTTCACCGACCCAGACATCCACGCCGAGCGGCTGCCGGTAGAAGAGCTGGCCGAATTGCGCCGAACCGCACCGATCTGGTGGAACGAACAGCCGATCGGGGTTGGCGGGTTCGACGACGGCGGTTTCTGGGTGGTGTCGAAGCATAAGGACGTCAAGGAGATATCGCTGCGCAGCGACGTGTTCTCCAGCCTGCAAAAGACCGCCCTGCCCCGCTACAAAGACGGCACTGTCGGCGAACAGATCGAAAGGGGCAAATTCGTCCTACTCAACCAGGACGCCCCACACCACACTCGTCTGCGCAAGATCATCTCCCGTGGCTTCACCCCGCGGGCCGTCGAGCGCCTGCGCGACGACCTCAACGAGCGGGCCCGCCGGATCGTCGAAACCGCTGCGGGGCAAGGTTCCGGCGACTTCGTCGAACAGGTGTCCTGCGAGCTGCCGCTGCAGGCCATCGCCGGTCTGCTCGGTGTGCCTCAGGAAGACCGCATGAAGTTATTCCACTGGTCCAACCAGATGGTCGGGGATCAGGATCCCGAATTCGCCGCCAATGACGCCATCGCCGCCTCGGTCGAACTCATCATGTATGCCATGCAGATGGCGGCCGACCGGGCCAAGAACCCCGGCGACGACATCGTCACCAAGCTGATCGAGGCCGACGTCGACGGCCACAAGCTCTCCGAGGACGAGTTCGGCTTCTTCGTCATCCTGCTGGCGGTCGCGGGCAACGAGACCACCCGCAACTCCATCACGCAGGGCATGATGGCTTTCACCGACTTCCCCGACCAGTGGGAGTTGTACAAGCGCGAGCGCCCCCCCACCACCGCCGACGAGATCGTCCGCTGGGCCACCCCCGTCACTTCGTTCCAGCGCACCGCGCTGGAGGATTACGAGCTGTCCGGTGTGCAGATCAAGAAAGGACAGCGGGTGGTGATGGTCTACCGCTCGGCCAATTTCGACGAGGACGTTTTCGACGATCCGTTCACCTTCAACATCCTGCGTAATCCCAACCCGCACGTGGGTTTTGGTGGCACCGGGGCGCACTACTGCATCGGAGCGAACCTGGCGCGGATGACCATCGACCTGATGTTCAACGCGATCGCCGACGCCGTGCCCGACCTGGAGCCGATCGGCAAGCCCGAGCGGCTACGATCGGGCTGGCTCAACGGCATCAAGCACTGGCAGGTCGACTATCACGCCGCCAACGGCGCTGCTAAATGCCCTGTCGCGCACTGACACACCTGGGGGGAAGCGCATGTCAACGCATAAAGCTGTCCACGTACAGTCCGCGGGCGCGCCCCTGGAGCTAGTCGAAGTCGAGACGACGCCGCCGGGTCCGGGCGAGGTACGCCTCACGGTCACCGCCTGCGGCGTGTGCGGCACTGACCGCCACTTCGTCAACGGCGGCTTCCCGGGCATGTCGTGGCCGCTGACCCCGGGACACGAAATTGCCGGCAGCATAGCCGAACTCGGCTCCGGCGTCGACGAATTCGCCGTCGGCGATCGCGTCGCAGTCGGCTGGTTCGGCGGATGCTGTTATCACTGCGACCCCTGCCGCAAAGGCATCTTCATCCACTGCGCGAACGGGAAGATCCCGAGTTGGCACTACCCCGGCGGGTATGCGCAATCGGTCACGGTGCCGGCCAGTGCGCTGGCCCGGATCCCGTCCGGGCTGTCCGACGTCGAAGCCGCCCCGATGGGTTGCGCGGGCGTCACGACCTACAACGCGCTGCGCCACACCAAGGCCTTACCCGGTGACCGGGTGGCGGTCCTCGGTGTTGGCGGCCTCGGCCACCTCGGGGTGCAGTTCGCCCGGGCGATGGGTTTCGAGACCATTGCGATCGCCCGCGGCACTGCAAAAGCCGATGACGCCCGGAAGTTGGGCGCCCATCACTACGTCGACTCCACCAGCGGTGACGTCGCCGAAGCGCTGCGAGTACTCGGTGGCGCGGCGGTCGTGCTGGCCACAGCGGGCAACTCCGCAGCCATGGCTGACACCGTCGGAGGCTTATTACCCCAGGGTGAACTGATCACCATAGGGGTGACTCCGGACCCGCTGCCGATCAGCCCCGTGCAGTTGATAAACCCCGGGCTCAGCATTGTCGGCCATCCATCCGGCACGGCGAAAGACGTTGAAGAGACAATGCATTTCGCCATACTGTCGGGCGTGCGAGCATGGATCGAGGAGCTTCCGCTGGCGCAGGCTGCCGACGGGTACGCAGCGATGGAACAGGGACGGTCGCACTACCGCACCGTCTTGACCATGTGACCGACACGGTATGGGCCCTCGACGCATCCGAGGGTGAATTGTCAATACACACAGGCGTTTGCGGCCGGGCCGCGCGAATGGGTCATCGCCTCACCATCGCGATGAAGCGCTGGCAAGCCGCGGTGCACTGGGACGATGCCGAGCCCGTCGCCGTCGAGCTGGGCATCGAGGTCGATTCCTTCGAGGTGGTGCGCGGCGAGGGCGGGGTGAAGGCACTTTCCGGGCCGGAGCGGGCCCTGGTCAAGTCGAACGCGTTGAAGTCGTTGGGCGCCAACCGCTATCCGCAGATCCGTTTCGAAGCCGACAGGATCGAGCGGACCGAAGACGGGTACCGCCTCAACGGGACTCTGCGGATCCGGGGAAGGTCGCGCCCGCACGTAATCGAGCTGCGCACGGAGGATCTCGGTGACTCGTGGCGAATGTCTACCGAATCCGTGGTGCGCCAATCCGATTACGGCGTCAAGCCGTACTCGATGCTGCTGGGCTCGATGCAGGTGAGCGACGAGGTGACGGTGACCTTCAGCGCCGTGCACCTAAAAGAGGACTTGAGCTGTTAAGGCTGAGGTGGGTGCTGTATCGGCGCGTCGTAAGCACCGGGTATGTGCTCGAGCACTCTCCGAGAGGGGGGCCGCCCATCCGGGTCACTGGCGCCCGGTTGGCCCGCCGTGATGCGCTGGGGACGGGAGGCCTGCGGTTCAACCTCGGGCGGCGGCGGCAATGTCGGCGTGACGGCCTCGGCGACCTGCGGCGTCGACGTGCGCATGACCGGTCCCGAGGTTCCGGCGTGCTGGTCGGGCGCCAGCTGCAGGCCCACCGCGAGCGACAGCGACGCGACGAAGGTCACCGCGCCCGCGGCCAGGGCGGTGGCGGCTCCGGCGTAGGACAGCCGCCGCGAACGAGATGGGTCGGCTGCAACCGGGTCAGTGGCGACGCTGACGCTGTCCACCAGCTGGTCGTCGGTGAACTCGGTGCTTTGCGCCGCCGCCAGCGCCGCGCCCCGCGCGATCGTCACCTGGGCCATGCTTTGCCCGAAAACCGGTACCGGCAAAGCCTTTTCGAGCTGGCACGAGAACGCATCGATGCCACCGCCGGACCCGACGACCACTACTCCGGCGGGGCGCCATGCGTTGCGGTCGAACATTCCGGTCAGCCACGAAGTCAGCCCGTCCAAGCCGCCGCGCACATTCTTCACGGCGGTCTGGGTCTGGCCGTCGTGGGTGTCGACCATGACGACGGTGGCCCATTCCTGTTCCAGGATGCACACGGCGGTCTGTTCATAGCCGATGACCGGAGCGATTGCCTGCGCGAGTGTCTCGACGGCCTCGAGCATGCGGATCGGCACAACGTTGTCGAAACCCGCGTCCGTCAATGATTCCAACAGCAGCGCAGCCTGAGCCGAAGCGTCGTCGTTCCACGTCACGCCGATGACACGCAGCCGGTGATCGCTGGCGGCCGCGGCCGCATTCACCCGCAAGACCTCTTCAGTCACCTGCTCTGCGGTACCGACCGCGCGCACGCCCGGACCGCCCCGAAGTGTCAGCTCTCGATGGTCCAAGATGGTGCCGTCGGCGCCATGCCCCTCGGCGAGGACCCACCCAACGGTCGTCGGTGTCACTGACAGCCCAAGTACCGCGTCCAAAGTCTGCATCCTCAATCATCCCTGGGCCTCCGACGCCCCCAAGCCGCCCTATCGTCGCGCACCATCGATACGTGGGTCCTTGAGAGCCGGAATGGACCGGGACAGTGGTCTCCATCGGCTTGCTCCGAGAGAGCCTACGCGCTCGACGCAAGTCGGATCGCCTGGGTGCCGAACCACTAGCGGCGTCCCCGCTCTCGCCAATGGTCCGGCGCGTCATTATTTGTCGGACTTGTGCGGCCTGACCGCCTGCGTCCGTCTCGCGCCACCGACAGACACATTGCGTCACACGCGGCGACTTGTCGAAAACGGCCCCGCCATTTTGATTAGATCAGCTTTGTACAGTGCGCCCAGCCGCGTTCGGCTCGTCCGTCGTCGGCGTGTGCTACCGCTATTTCGGCTGGTGGTGTGGTTCTATAACCGTCATGCGGAAGCAGCGGTGGCCTTTGCCGCACGTATATCACAGTTGCTGTATTGGTGGCGGTAATCGATACAAAACTGAGATTGCTTCGCATCCAGATCGACATTCGGGCTATACGCACGGTAAATTCTGCCGGGAACGCGCGGCGACAGAAGGATAAGGGGCGCAGGTATGACAGATGTGAGCGAGAAGATCCGGGCCTGGGGGCGCCGGCTTTTGGTCGGTGCGGCGGCGGCGGTGACGCTGCCGGGTCTGATCGGTCTTGCCGGCGGAGCGGCGACCGCGGGGGCGTTCTCGCGGCCGGGTCTGCCCGTCGAGTACCTGCAGGTGCCGTCGGCGGCCATGGGCCGCAATATCAAGGTCCAGTTCCAGAGCGGCGGTAACGGCTCTCCGGCTTTGTACCTGCTGGACGGCCTGCGCGCGCAGGACGACTACAACGGTTGGGACATCAACACCCCTGCCTTCGAGTGGTACTACCAGTCGGGCTTGTCGGTCGTCATGCCCGTCGGTGGGCAGTCCAGCTTCTACAGCGACTGGTACAACCCGGCCTGCGGTAAGGCCGGCTGCAGCACGTACAAGTGGGAGACGTTCCTGACCAGTGAGCTGCCGCAATACCTGTCGTCTCAAAAGAGCGTCAAGCCCACGGGTAGCGCGGCGGTCGGCATCTCGATGGCCGGATCGTCGGCGCTGATTCTGGCCGCCTACCATCCGGACCAGTTCATCTATGCCGGTTCGTTGTCGGCCCTGATGGACCCGTCGCAGGGCATGGGCCCGTCACTGATCGGCCTGGCGATGGGTGACGCCGGTGGCTACAAGGCCTCGGACATGTGGGGCCCCTCCAGCGACCCCGCCTGGCAGCGCAACGATCCGACTATTCAAATCCCGCGGCTGGTCTCCAACAACACCCGGCTGTGGATCTACTGCGGTAACGGCAAGCCCACGGAACTCGGTGGCGCCAACATGCCCGCCGAATTCCTGGAGAACTTCGTGCGCAGCAGCAACATCAAGTTCCAGGACGCCTACAACGCGGCCGGCGGACACAACGCGGTCTTCAACTTCCAGGCCGACGGCACGCACAGCTGGGAGTACTGGGGAGCGCAGCTCAACGCCATGAAGGGTGACCTGCAGGGCGCGCTGGGCGCTCACGGATAACCGAACCGGCATCACGACAACGCCTACTGCGCCTGACGAGAAATGCGTCAGGCGCAGTACGCGTTTCGTGGCGATCGCAAGCGCGGCGTAGCCGGGCGCGGCGGGTCGCCACCGTCTGGTTTCGTGGCGATCGCAAGCGCGGCGTAGCCGGGCGCGGCGGGTCGCCACCATCCCCGTCTAGGCCTATCGCTGCGCGGTGAGTTGGGCGGCGACATCGGTCCACCCGTCGTGGCGATGGTCATTCATGTTCCGGCACTCGCCATACAGACGCAGGACTCCCAGGCGCGGGTCGTCGCTGTCGCGATAGACGATCGCGGTGACGGCGTCCTTCGACACCATCCTGCCGTCGGTGCGGCCGTTGGGCTGCGGGCCTTCGAGCCAGCCGTGGCTCACCAGCGTCGTGGCGATAGCCGGAAAGTACTTCTCGGGTGCGACGTCGGCGGGTACCGCGAAGGTCAGATAGATCGCGCCCTGATAGGGCGGGTCCTTGCGGTCCTTGCATGACATCGGCAGGTAACCCGCCGACGTCGTCCGCAGCCCGGCGAGGGTGACGATTTGGTGGGCCGCGTCGAGCACCTGGGCCCTGCTCTGATCATCGGTGACCGGATTGGCCGGATGCTCGAGAACCTCGGCGGGCGACGGCCGCAACTGGCTCACCACCACAAACGCCCCACCCAGCGTGAGGGAGACCACGAGCGCGGCCCAGAGCAGCGCCCGCGCCCGCCCCGAGCGCAGCCATTCTCCGGATGTGCCGTCACGCTTGTTCATAGAGGTACCTACAGCAGCCAGGCTAACGCGAAACTCAGCGGGGCCGCCGCAATGTCTCGCCCACACGACTCGATGGCCTTTGTCGAAGAATTCTCTTAATGGATTCTCAGCGATTTCTCCTGAATCCTTAGAGCCCGTTTTACCCGACCCGCCGGGTTTATTTCTTCCTCTGACCTGCCAATCTCGATGCGATAGATCTCTATCTCGTGTGTTATTCGGATCGGTAACGCTTTAGACACATCGGGCGAAATGCCTGACATGACAAAAATCGGCATTCCTCTCACGACGTCCGCCGCATTCGGCGCGTTGGCTGCGGCGTCGATGATCTTGTCCTGCGGTGTTGCCAACGCCGCCCCCACCCCCAACTGGGACGCTGTCGCGCAGTGCGAGTCGGGCGGCAACTGGCAGGCCAATACCGGCAACGGCATGTACGGGGGCCTGCAGTTCAAGCCGGCGACCTGGGCCAGGTACGGCGGTGTCGGCAATCCGGCGGCGGCTTCCAGGGAACAGCAGATCGCGGTGGCCAACCGGGTGCTGGCCGACCAGGGGCTGGACGCATGGCCGAAGTGCGGCACCGCATCTGGCCTCCCCACAGCGGTGTGGTCGACGCCGGGACGCGGCGTGACATCGATCATCAACCAGATCATTCAGGCAGCGGTGCCGCGTCCGTGACCAGCCGGCACCGGGTCCGGACGAGGTCTATGACCACGAGCGAAGCTGTGTTTGGATCAGGCCATGGAAGGTTCGGCGACAGTTCACATGGCGGCACCTGCGGACAAGATCTGGGAGTTGATTGCAGACGTCCGTAACACCGGGCGGTTCTCCCCCGAAGTAATAGAAGCGGAGTGGTTGGGCGATGCGACGGGCCCGTCGCTCGGAGCCCGATTTCGCGGGCATGTTCGGCGAAACGAGATAGGACCCGTCTATTGGACGACATGCGAGGTGACCGCCTGCGAACCCGGTCGTGAATTCGGCTTTGCGGTATTACTGGGCGACCGACCCGTGAACAATTGGCATTATCGGTTGGCGCCGGCCGGCGAGGGAACCGATGTGACGGAGTCATTTCGGCTTTCTCCGTCACCGCTTAATGCCGTGTATTGGGTATTCGGGGGCTTTCTGCGCAGACGGCGCAATATCCGGGATATGACGAAAACGCTCCAGCGCATCAAAGAAGTGGTCGAGGCCGCCTGAAGGCCCGCTCGGCCAATCAACGGAGGGTTCTCATGCCGGACCGGGTCAAATCGATCTTCATCACCGGAGCCGCCAGCGGCATGGGCCGTGAGGGAGCCAAGCTCTTCCATGCCAAGGGCTGGCGCGTCGGCGCGGTGGACCGCAGCCGGGACGGCCTCGAAGCGCTGACCGCGGAACTGGGAGCCGGGCTGTGGACGCGTGCGGTCGACGTGACCGACAGGGCCGCATTCGAGTCCGCATTGGCCGACTTCTGCGCCGGCAACGCGGACGGCGGGCTCGACATGATGTGGAACAACGCCGGCATCGGTGCCAGCGGCTGGTTCGAGGACGTGCCGTATGACGAGGCCATGCGCGTGGTCGACGTCAACTTCAAGGCGGTGCTGACCGGCGCGTATGGCGCGCTCCCCTACCTCAAGAAGACGCCGGGCAGCATGATGTTCTCGACGTCGTCATCCGCGGGCACGTACGGCATACCGCGCCTGGCCGTCTATGCGGCGACCAAGCACGCGGTCAAAGGGTTGACCGAGGCGCTGAGCCTGGAGTGGCGCCGGCACGACGTGCGAGTTGCCGACGTGCTGCCGGGTCTGATCGACACCGCCATCCTCACCTCGACGCCCAATCACTCTGACCACGGCGCCACGATGTCCGCCCAAGACATTCGGGCGAGCGCACCAAAGAAGGGCATGTTTCGGCTGATCCCCGCGAGCAGCGTGGCGGAGGTGGCCTGGCAGGCCTACCAGCACCCGACGCGGCTGCACTGGTACGTGCCCAACGGCATTCGCTGGATTGACCGGATCAAGGGCCTCAGCCCGGAGTTGGTTCGCAGTCGGATTGCCAAAGAACTGCCCAGACAGATGCCGAAACGGCAGTAAAGTTTCGTGCTGGCGAATTGCCGCGACGGATGGAGGTGCCTGGTGCTGAACCGTTTGGTCAAGGTGGCGGGCGTTGCTTTGGTTCTCACCGCCGGCGTCGCCGGGTGCGCGCACGCCCAGACGGTGCCCCGCAAGGCTGCGCGCGTGACCCTCGACGGCACCACGCACGTCGCGAGCCCGCCCGCGTGCAGTCAAACCCAGCAGTACCGGACCATAGACATCCGCGACCGCGGCGGCCAAGTCGAAGCGGTGGTGCTGATCAGCGGTGACAGGGCGATCCCCCAGTGGGTGAAGATCCGCAACGTCGACGGGTTCAATGGCAGCGCGTGGGAAGGCGGAGTGGGCCAAGCCCACGTCGACCTGGTCAAAAGCACCTACACGTTCACCGGCAGCGCATACGGCATCGACAGCCGCAATCCCAACAAGGTCGTGACGACAGATTTCAAGATCGTCGCCGACTGCTGAGGCACGTCTCCCGGGGTCCCTGGGTCCTAGGCTGTTGAAAGAACCTGCGACCGGCCAATCATTGGAGGATCCGTGAAGCAGAGACTGCACTGGCTGGTGCTGCACGGGTTCATCCGCGGCGTCGCAAAGATTGGAGTCCGACGAGGGGATTTGCCGGCCAGGCTCGTCGCCGATCCGAACGTGGTCGTCGACCCGGTGTCGTTCTACGACGAGCTGCAGCCGCAGGGCCCGCTGCTGAAGGGCCCCGCCACTTGCCTGGCTGTCGGCCATAGCCTCGCTCATGACGTGCTGCGCTCCGACGACTTTCGGGTGCTGATGGTCGGATCGAATCTGCCGGCGCCGATGCGGTGGCTGGAAGCTCGCTTTCGCGACGATCTGCTGCACCCGCTGCGACCACCGTCGCTGCTGGCCGTCGAACCGCCCGACCACACGCGCTACCGCAAGACAGTGTCGGCGGTGTTCACGACCAGGGCTGTCGCGGCCTTACGTGACCGCGTCGAGCACACGGCGGCCGGGCTCCTGGACCAGCTGGCCGCTGAGTCCGCCGGCTCCGGGGTTGTCGACATCGTCGCCCGGTATTGCTCGCAACTTCCGGTCGCGATCATCAGCGACATCCTGGGCGTGCCCGACACGGACCGGCCTCGCGTCCTGGAGTTCGGTGAGATGGCTGCGCCGAGCCTGGATTTCGGACTGCCGTGGCGGCAATACCGGCGCGTCCAGGAGGGAATCGCCGGATTCGATCTGTGGCTCGCCGAGCACCTGCGGCAGCTGCGCCGCAATCCCGGCGACGACTTGATGAGCCAGTTGATTCAGCAATCCGAAAACGGCCCCGCCGATGCGCACCTCTCGGAGACCGAACTTCAGGCGGTCGCCGGACTGGTGTTGGCCGCCGGTTTCGAAACGACGGTGAACCTGTTGGGCAACGGTATCCGGATGTTGCTGGACACGCCGGAGCACCTGGACACGCTGCGCCGGCGCCCGGAGTTGTGGCCGAACGCCGTAGAAGAGATCCTGCGGCTGGACTCACCGGTTCAGCTCACCGCGCGGCTGGCGTGCAACGACGCGGAGCTGGACGGGATCACCGTTGGCGGCGGCGATTTGGTGCTGGTATACCTAGCCGCCGCCAACCGCGATCCCGAGGTATTTCCCGATCCGCACCGCTTCGACATCGAACGACCCAATGCGGGGCGGCATCTCGCTTTCTCCGGCGGCCGGCATTTCTGCCTTGGAGCTGCGCTGGCGCGCGCCGAAGGTGAAGTCGGGCTGCGCACGTTCTTCGAGCGCTTTCCCGACGTGCGGTCAGCGGGCATGGGAAGCCGGCGGGATACCCGGGTGCTGCGCGGTTGGTCGTCGCTGCCGGTCACCCTCGGGCCTGCGCGAGCAGACGCAAAAGCACGCGTTTCGGCCGGGAATTAGGTGCTTTTGCGATTGCTCGCGCAGGCAGTCACTGTGCGGGGTATGCGCCGGAGCCGTTGACACTCGTGCTGGGGCCGGGTGTTATTGGCGACTATGACAGAGGTTTCTACGAATTCGGTCGAGACGGCGGCGGTAACCGGGTTGTGGCAGGCGCTTTCGCAGCGGGACTGGGCGGCGGTCAAGACGTTCCTGTCGCCGGATTGTCTGTATGTCGACATGCCCGTCCCGGCCGTGTCGGCGCGCGGTCCCGAGGACATCCTGAAGCGGCTCAAGATAGGACTCGCGCCGCTGGCCGGCTATGAGAACCACAGTGGCCTGCTGCTGTCCAACGGCCGCGACGTGATGTACGAGCATTCTGAGACATGGACATTCGAGACCGGCGAGCGCGGCGTGCTCAGGTTCGTCACCGTCCACCAGGTGATAGACGGCAAAATCACGGTCTGGAAAGACTATTGGGACATGAACAGCCTGGTCAGCTTCGCGCCGCCCAGCCACTTCGAGAACCTCGCGACCGGAGACACCAGCTGGGTGTTCGACGCGACGAGCCTGGTCTGACGCCGGCCTACCGGCGCATCCGCGCAGCGCATCTCGGCGCGGTGCAGGCCAGTCTGATAGATCACGTCGCGCGCCTGAATTGGTCGCGCCGGCAGATCGAGGCCTACCGCGATCACCGGCTGCAGGCGCTGCTGACCTACGCGCAGGAGCGGTCGCCGTTTCACGCGGAGCGCCTGCGCGGGATTGATCCGTCACGTGCCACGGTCGCCGACCTGGCGTCGCTCCCGATGATGACGAAGCAGGACGCCCAGCTGCAGTGGGATGACATCGTCACCGCGCCCGGGCTGGACCGTGCCGGCGCGGAAAGGATTCTTGTTGAGCAGCAATGGTTTTCGTACACCGCTGACGATCAGCAGATCTTCAGCTCCGGTGGCTCCAGCGGGGTGCGCGGTGTCTATGTGTGGGATTGGCAGTTCTTTGTCTCGGCGGCCTGCCTGGCCTGGCGTATGCAGGCGCGAGAAGAGCTACGCGCGCCTGCGCTTTCCGGCCCGGCTCGGCTTGCCGTGCTGGAAGCCGGCATCCCGCCGCACGCCAGCACGCCGCTGTTCGACATCCCCACCGCCGCAGGCATGCAGACGGTGGTGATCGCCGCGGGCGCCCCGTTCGGCGACGTGCTGGCCGCGGTCGCCGCCGCGCGTCCCACCCACCTGGTCGGCTATCCGTCAGTGATCGGGCGCCTGGCCCGTGCCACGCTGGCCGGTGACCTGGACATCAGACCGGTGCGGGTGAGCACCAACTCAGAGCCGCTGCTCGACGAGGACCGCGACGCCATCGTCGAAGCCTGGGGTCCCGCGATTCACAACGTGTGGGGCTCCACCGAGATCGGTGTGCAGGCGGTGGGCTGCGGGCATGGTCCAGGACTGCACGTGTGCGAGGACGAGGTCATCCTGGAACGTGTCGACGACGGCGGGACGCCGGTCGGGCCCGACCAACCGGCGGCACGGACGCTGGCGACCGGCCTGGCCAACCGGACTTTTCCGTTCATCCGCTACGACCTGGGCGATCAGGTGGTAGCGCTGGCCGGCGAGTGCGCATGCGGTAGCGCGTTTACGCGTGTCGCCGCTGTCGGCGGCCGCCGCGACGACGACTTTCGGTACGGTCCAATCCTGGTGCCGCCCATCGCATTTCGCCACGTATTGGGCACCGACCCGCGCGTGACGGAGTACCAGGTCAGCCAAACCCCGACGGGCGCCGACATTGTGGTCGTGGGTAGGCCCGATCCCGAAACATTGACCACGGCTCTGATCACCGCACTACGCGCATACGGATTGCCCGACCCGAGGATCCAGATCGCGATCGTCGACAGCCTGCAGCGTCAGCAGGCCAGTGGGAAGCTGCGGCGGTTCATCCCGCTACCCACGTCTTAGGACTCGACAAGCCGCTTGAGGGATTTCAGCGTCTCGGCCACATTGCGGCCCACTTGACGCACCGCGATCCGGTCGGCGATATAGCCGAGAAGGCCCCCGGGCGCCTGATACGACAGCCGGAACGTCACCTTCGTCTGGCCCTCGCCGCCGTCGCGCAACCGGATCCGTCCCCGCAGGCTGACGCCGGTGATCCCGACCCAGGCCACGTCCCGGTTCTCGTCGAATTCGACCACCTCGACCAGCCCGCCCACCGGTACCGAGCCGACTTTCCAATGCACGGTGTAGCGCGCGCCGACGCCGGGTGGGTGGTCGTTCGCGGCTTCCCACCGTTCCAGGCTCGTCATGAACGACGGGTAGCGGTCCGGGTCGCTGACTACCTTCCAGACCGCGTCGCGGTCGGCGTTGATCACGCAGCGGCGTTCGACGCGCATCAGCCGATCACCGGGAATCTGCGCTTGGCGGCCAGCCGGTCTACGGCGCCCTGCAGGCTGGACATCACCTTGTCGTGCACCGCCTGGTCGTCACCGTCGACGTCGATCGGTTCCTGCACCTCGATCACGATCTTGGAGGGCAATGGAATGTGCCCCGCAAGGTCGCTGATGTTCAGGCCCCATGGCAGCGCCAGCGATATCGGGATGCTCTTGAGCCGCAGCAACCGGTCCGCCATCAGCAGTTTGGCCAGCCACTGCCCGCGGTCGAGGAAAAGGGCGCTCTCCTGGCCGCCGACGCTGGCGACCGGCACGATGGGCACCCCGGCCTCTCGGGCCAGTCGCACATAACCCGTGCGCCCGCCGAAGTCGACCTTGTGCCGCTCCCACGACGGTCGGAAGACCTCGTAGTCGCCGCCGGGATAGACCAGCAGCGCGGCCCCAGACTCCAATGCGAGGCGCGCGTTTTCATGGTTGGCCGCGACGGTGCCGAACTTGCGCAGCCAGCCCAGCGGCGGCGCCGAGACGACGAGGTTGTGGGCCAGCTGGTAGAACGGCCGTTCCACCCCGAAGTAGGAGCAGAACGCGAGCGTGAAGACGAACGTGTCAGGCGGCACGTTGCCGCCGCTGTGGTTGCCGACCAAGAGCACCGGCCCTTCGGCGGGGATCCGGTCCAGGCCGTCGACATCAGCGCGGAAGTACAGCGACGCCAGCAGCCAGGTACCCGGCAACTGGTCTCGGATGTAGTCGGGGTCGCGCTGGTCGAGGTCGGCCTTGGGCACCCGGGACACAACTTGCTTGCGGGCCCAGTCCAAGACATCCCCCACGGTTGCCATAACGGCCTTCATACCCCGAGGCGCTCGGTGTCAAACGCGGTAGGTGCGCGCGGCGTTCTCGTGGGCGATCAGGTCCACCACCCGGATCGCGTCGGCCGCACTCCAATCGCCGTCTGCGACGAATCCGCTCAGGACACGGTGAATACCGTTGCGCCACAACAGTGCACCGAGGTAGTGCAACTCCGCGGGGCCGAAACCGTCGGACGAGTACACGATTTTGCGGAACGGCGCCAGCTCCAGCAGGCGGGCGATGAATGCAGGGGCCCGCGCGCCCAGATAGTTCACGCTCAGTCCGCCGTCGAGATAAACGTTGTTGAAGGCCTGCGCCAGGTAGCCGGCTTCGCGCTCGTAGGGATAGCAGTGCAGCAAAACGATGGGCGTGTCACCGGACTGTCGCAGAAAGTCCAGCAGGTACAGCGGATTGGCCTTGTGCAGATCGCAGTCGCGGTCGCCGAAGCCGACGTGGAATTGCAGCGGCTTGTCCAGTCGCAGTGCCTGGTGCAAGCCGAACCGCAGCAGAATCCGATCGGATAGCCTGCCACCGCGATCGCGCCACCGCGCGGCGGCCTCGGCGACCTGCGCGGCCGACGGCTCGGTCAGGTCGCCGTCGAATCCCCCGCGATAGGCCAGGATTGATTTGGTGCCGACCGCCCTGGCCGCGCGTTGGTGCAGTATCTCGCCGAAGGCCGACGCGTAGTCGCCCGCTGCCCGCGCCGCCTCTTCGGCCACCTGCTCGAGACGAACCAGCTCGTGGGCACGGCCCCCGGACAACTGCGCCAGATCGGTGACACCGGCTACGTCGGTGTTGATTCCGGTGTCGACCAGCCAGTCGGTCACACCTGCGGCCGGCAGAAACAGGCGGGCCAGCTCGGCTTCGCCAAGCCTGCTGCGGTGGTCCCAATATACTTGTGGGTCAACATGTCTGGGCAGCCCCAGCAGCGGGCTGCAGTGGTTGCGCACGGCGAAGCCGAGTTGCGAGTCGAAACCCGAGTCGGCGATCGGCTCCGTGTTCGCCTCGTTGAGGGCGTTCTCGAAACGCGTCCGGTCCCCCGCCGCCAGCCAGCACCCGTGCACGTGCTGATCGATCAGCCCGACCGCGGCGATGTGTTCGGCCAGCTCGGTCACAGGCTCCAGGCCATCCGGAACTTGTCCGCCAGTGGCTCAGGGCGCAGCTTCCCGTAACGCTCCTGCTCCAGCCGTCGCACCGCGACCACCAGGTCGATGGTGGGATCGCCGAGTATCCCGCGAATCAGCCGCGAACTATCAAGTGCGGCAATGGCTTCACCTTGAGCCTCGGGTAGGCGCACAATACCGGCCCGATCGCGTTCGGCGTCGGAGAGCTCAGCCGGATCCATCGTCGTTTCCGGCGGCAGCTTCGATCCGTTGTTGATTCCCTCCAGTGCCAGGCCGAGTATCACCGCCGACGCCAGGTATGGGTTGGCCGACGGATCGACGACCTTCACCTCGACGTTCCCGCCGTGCGGACTGCCGGGGCCACCCTTGACGAATCGCACTGCGGCTTCCCGGTTCTCGATTCCCCAGCACACATACACGCCCGCCCAGTTACCCGGGCACAAACGCAAACCCGAGACGATCGATCCGCATAGGATGCCCTGCGCCTCCCGCAACCCCCGCAGCACACCCATCACCGCGCTCTCCCCCGCCGGGGTCATGCCGCCAACCCCGCTTCCGTCGGAGAACAGTGGGCCGTTCGAGTTTCGCAGTGAAAAGTGCTGGTGCGCACCGGATCCGACGCTGCCGGCAAACGGCGCCGGCGACAGGCTGATGCGTAGCCCATGCCGGCGGGCAGCCCGACCGATGATCAGGCGAGTCAACACCAATTGGTCCGCGGCAGCCACCGGAGGTAACGGCGACAACGAGATCTCGAACTGGTTGGCCCCGTATTCCGGGTGGAACTGTTCGATACCCACACCGGCCGCCGCGGTCGCGGCCGTGACATCGCGGACGAAGTCCTCGTGCTCGAGTATCCCCGCCAGACCGTACTGCGCCCACAACGTCGACGGCAGCTGCCCGCCGTCCGGATCCACCAGCAGGAATTCGATTTCGTGACCGACCACCGCCTCGATTCCCGCTTCGGCGAGCGAGGTCTCGACGCGCTGCAGTGTCCCGCGGCTGCAGGACATTACCGGGGTGCCGTCCTGCTCGAAGAACGCGCCGGGCGCCCACGCCAGCCCGTCGCCGATCATTCGCAGTGCCGACAGGTCGATGCGGATGCGCTGATCCCCGACGACGCCGACGTGCTCGGTGAAGGCGATGCCGGTCTGGTCGATCGCGAAGGCATGCCAGGAGGGGCTGGCACCCAGGCCGGGATCGGCGAACGTGTTGGTGCGGCGAATCGGCACCGTCTTGGCTTGCGTGAGCCCGGCCGGGTTCACCACTGTGCCGATCACGGTGTCGACGTCCTCGGCCTCCAATTGGGCGATCGCCGCGGCGGCAAGGGGGGTGGCGGCCGTCATGGCAGCCATTCTGCAGCGTGGCCGGGGCGGGCCAAGACAGCCGCGCTCGCTAGGCGCGGCTGGGCAAGGTCAGCTTGCAGGCCTGGCCGATGTCCAGGGTCCGCAGCATCCGCCCCATGCCCACCCACAGCGCGCAGGACATGGCGAGGTCGGCGAGCAGTTCTTCGGAGAAATGCTGGCCGGCCCGGTCCCAGAAGTCTTCGTCGTCGCGCAGTTTGGTGTGTTCGGTGGCGAAGCGGTGGGCGAATTCGGCGGCCAGCCGCTCCTGTTCGCTATAGCCCGGCCAGGTGCGCCACTCGGTGGCGTGCTCGTAGAGCTCCTCGTCCACCCCGGCGGCCGGCCCGTCGGCGTCGCGGGTATTGAGGCAGACGACACATTCGTTGTCGTGGGCTATCACCGCCCGGGCGAGCTCGCGGGTACGCAACGGCAGCCGGTTCTTGGTGTAGACGGCCTGACTGAAGTTGGCGATGGCGCCGCCGAGGTCGGGTGATTTGGTGGCCCAGCTGTAGACGTCGTCGTCAGCGAATTGTCCGATTCGGCTCATGGCGTGATGGTACGCCCGAGGCGTCTGAGCGCCGGCGCCTGCTGCCGGGCAGTGCCACCGTCGGCGCGTCGTCGTGCCAATCACGTTGGGCCAGAACACGATGCGCGATGCGCTGCAGCGCGGCTTCGACCTTGCGCCGATCGGGGCGGCCTTGGAAGCCGGGCGACCGGGACAGCTTGTCGACGATCCACGCCAGCAGCAGCGAGTACACGTAGTCGACCTGCTGGCGTCCGGCGCCGGTCAGCCACATCTCGTCGCCGTCGCGTCGCAGGTATCCGCCGGCGGCCAGGCGCGCGAAGGTGGGTTCCAGCACCTCGAAGGGAAGCCGCTGATGTTCGGCGATGTCGGTGAGCCGCGCGGTCCCATAGATCTCCCCGAAGCGGTAGCAGCGCAAAACGCCCCACAATCCGGCTACGTCGAGCCGGCAGTCCGGGCGCAGGGCGATACTGCGCAGCCGCACCCCGGGCTCGCCGCGCAACATCCGGGCGATCGCGTTCTCCAGCATCCGTTCGGGCGTCTCGGGGTTGGGCATGCCGAAGCCGTCACCCAGATCGACTGCGCTGTTGTGAATGTCGCGCAGCGGCACCTCGCGCAGGAACAGCGCCAGCACAAAGCCGACGGCGGCGACTGGGGCCGCGCACAGGAATACCTGGGTGAGCGATTCGGAGTAGGCCGCCACGATCGGCGCGGCCACGCTGTGCGGCTGCCGGTGCAGGGCCGCCGGGGAACTGACCGCAGCGGCGGGTGCGCCGCTGGCCGCGAGCGCCCCGGACATCCGGTGATTGAGAAAGTTCACGAACAGGGTGCCGAATATCGCTGCGCCGAACGAGCTCCCGATGGTACGGAAGAACGTCACACCCGACGTGGCCACGCCGAGGTCCTCGAAATTCGACGTGTTCTGCACGATGAGGACCAGCACCTGCATGGACAGCCCGATACCGGCGCCGAGGACGAGCAGGTAAAGCGATTGCACCAAAGCCGGCGTCGAGGCCTCCATCCGCGACATCAGCAGGAACGCGACGGCCATCAGCGCGGTGCCGGCCACCGGGAAGATCTTGTAGCGCCCGGTCCGGCCGACCAGGGTGCCGCTGCCGGTCGAGGTGATCAGCATGCCGACCACCATCGGCAGTGTGCGCAGCCCCGAGGTGGTGGCCGAAACCCCGTTCACGTACTGCATATAGGTCGGCAGAAAGGTCAGTGCCCCAAGCATCGCGAAGCCGACCACGAAGGCCAGCACACAGCAGACCGTGAACACCGGGCTGCCGAACAGCCGGATCGGCAGGATCGGCTCGGGGACCCGGTTTTCCAGCCACCCGAAGACGCACAGGGCCGCCACGGCCCCGGCGAAGAGGCCGATGATCGTCGTCGACCCCCACGGGTAGCGGGTGCCGCCCCAGCTGGTCGCCAGCGTCAGGCCCGTGGCGCCCAGCCCGATGAACACGATGCCCGCGTAGTCGATCAACGGTTTGGAGGCCGCTGCCAGCTCGGGAATAGCGGCGGCCGCCACCATGATGACCACCACCGAGAGCGGCACATTGATCCAGAACGCCCACCGCCAGGTCAGATAGTCGGTGAAGTAACCGCCCAGCAGCGGCCCGATCACCGTTGTCACACCGAAAACCGCGCCCAATATGCCCTGGTAGCGGCCGCGCTCCCGAAGCGGGACCACCTCACCGATCAACGCGCTGGCGGTCACGGTGATCGCGCCGCCGCCGATGCCCTGCAACGCCCTAGACCCGACCAGCATGGTCATCGACTGCGCCAGCCCGCACAGCACCGACCCGGCCATGAAGCACACCACGGCGGCCTGGAATACCCGCTTACGGCCGAACAGGTCGCCGAGTTTTCCGACCAGCGCGGTGACAACCGTCGAGGCCAGCAGGTAGCTGGTCACCACCCAGGATTGATGTCCGGCGTCGCCCAGATCGGCGACGATGGTGGGCAGCGCGGTGGCGACGATGGTCTGATCCAGCGCCGCCAGCAGCATGCCCAGCACGATCGCCAAGAAGATGAAGTTGCGCCGCCGGGGGGTGATCAGCGCGCTGCTGGGGGCGGAATCCGCGGCCTGCGTCTCGGCGACCGCTGCTGCTCTCGGGGCCGTCATCCCTGCCTTCCCGTCGGCGTTCGATGCTAACGGGTACCCAGCAACCGCCCATCTGGACGGGCGCGGCTCAGCTCGGCGGCCGGGAGACGCACTGGGCCGAGTAGAGCTCCTCGCCCAGCTTGTCCATCAACTCCAGCTGTGTCTCCAGATAGTCGACGTGGACCTCTTCGTCGGCGACGATCTTCTCCAGCAATGTGGCACTGGTGCTGTCCTGCTTCTCGCGGCACATGATGATCCCGGGCTTGAGCCGGTTCAACACGTCGTATTCGATGGCCAGGTCTGCCTCGAACTGCTCGCGCAATGTCTGGCCGACCCGCAGCGACCCGATCCGCTGGTAGTTCGGCAGGCCGTCCAGCAACAGGATGCGGTCGGTGATCGCCTCCGCGTGCCGCATCTCGTCGAAGGATTCGGCGCGGGTGTGCTCCGCCAACTCGGTGAAACCCCAGTTGTCCTGCATCTTCGAGTGCAGGAAATATTGGTTGATAGCGGTGAGCTCGCTGGTCAGTTGTTCGTTCAGCAGGCGCAAAACATCCGGATCACCTTGCATGACCACTCCTAGGCTGTGAGGGCTGTCGATGTCGAACCGCGGCAGATGGGCTGGGCTGGAGCGCCATCTCGCCGGCCTGTGGCTAACCGGCGTGCCGATCTCAATCTAGTCCAGCGGGACTGCGTCGGCGCACGCAATCACCCGCCTTCGGCGCGTCATGCGAAGGCGACGATTCGGTCACGTGTCGTTACTTAGGTTAGACTCCGCTAACCTACTTAGGATAGACTTCACTAATATGCGGCCTGTTCCAATCGGCAGTTTCGCCTAGGGGATTCGATGTACGTGTGCCTGTGTGTCGGGGCCACCAATCAGACGGTGTCCGACTGCGTGGCGCGGGGTGCGTCGACATCGAAAGAGGTTGCCGCCGCCTGCGGTGCGGGCGCGGACTGCGGGCGCTGCCGTCGCACGCTGCGGGCGATCATCGCCGCCGCGGCCCAGCTGGAGCGGGCGGGCTAGTTCGTCTCTAACTTCACTTGCCGAACGTGGGCCCTAGGGACGAAAAACACTCAAAACGCGTGCGTATCCCCCACGTTCGACGCGTAGCGGCCCTTGTTGAAATCCGCCAGAGCGGCGGCGTTGGCCTGGGCGCCCATCAGCTCGGCGAAGTGAGCGTTTTCCCGCGCGGTCGCTGCCAGGATCTCCGGGCGAACGGGTTCCACGATCGTGTGCTTGACCGCCATCAGGCTCGAAATCGGCCGGGCGGCAAGCACTTCGGCATGCCGACGGGCTTCGGGCAGCAGCTCGTCGGGCTCGCAGACCCGCCATACCAGGCCCATCCGCAACGCCTCGTGCGCGTCGACCCATTCCGAGGACATCAACAACCATGCGGCGTTCTGCCGGCCCACCAGCTGCGGCAGTAGATACGACGACGCCGCCTCCGGGGCTACACCGAGGCTGGTGAACGGGCATTTCAGCCGCGCCGTCGACGACATGAACGCCAGGTCGGCGTAGCCGAGGATAGTGGCGCCGATCCCCACTCCCACGCCGTTGACCCCGCAGATCAACGGCTTGGGGAAGTTGCTGAGCGCTTCGATCAGACCGGGGAAGCCGTATCTGCCGGGGGTGAAGTCGGGATCGGTGATGCGGGCCTGCATCTCGGCGAGGTCGGTCCCGGCGGAGAAGCCGCGGCCGGTACCGGTCAGCAGCACCACCGCGACCTCCGCGTCTTCGGCCGCATCCAGCAACGCCTGCGTGGTGGCGTCGTAAAGGGCTTCGTTGAAGGCGTTGAGGGCCTCGGGCCGGTTCAGTGTGAGGGTGCGTACCCGGTTTTGGTCGTCGATCTGCAGCATCACGAGTTGCCAACCTACCGTCTGCCCGGCGGGCTCAGCCGTTGCTGTACACGCGGGTCGGCTCGATCAGCACAACGGCACGCCGCTCCTGGGCCATCACCCGGTCGTACTCCGGCCAGTCATCGTGGGTGCCGCCGGCGGCGGTGAACACCTCGCGAAGCAGCAGCCGCAACTGATCGGGCTCGGCCAGCCACGGTTGCGGATCGTCCGGGCCGACCAGCTCCGCGCGGCCCTCGACGGTCGCCCACTGCCAACCGTTGCGGAAGGTGACGGCGAGCCGAGGCCGCGCGCGTAGATTGGCGAGCTTGACCTTGCCGTACGTGGTGAAGCCCAGCGCCGGCTGACCGCTGCGCGGGTGCGCCAGCAGGCCGACGTTGACCAGCGACGCCTGCACCGTCCCGTCGGCCCGAACCGTGGACACCACCGCCAAACCGCTCTCTCCGGCCGCCAACGAAACCGCGTCGTCGAGTGTTGTCATGTGCTGACCTCAGCTTTCGAATGGTGTCTTGAACACGTAGCGGCTGGTGGGCACCGTGTCGATGTTCTCGTTGGCGCCGAATGCAGTTGTGCTGGCGATCATCCGGCCCAGCCGGTGCTGCAGGTCGTCGTCATCGGCTGCGCCGAAGAACGCCTTCAGGTCGGTGATCGCTTCTTCGGGAAACAACTCTTCGACGATGCCGGCGATTCCCGGTGCCTCTGGCGTAAGTGCTCGCACCACCCAGTTCTGGGTGTAGCCGAAGATCGACTGCGTCTCGATCGCCACGGACGTGTGGTCGCCCTGCCAGCGGGCCAGCCAGGTATCCGGGGCCATTCCGGCGGGCCGGCGCAGCAGCGCGACGTTGGCTAAACCCGGTGTGCGCGAGCCGGTTTCAGCTTGAGGGACAGGCATCGGGACGGACTCGGTCACCAGGTAGGCGCTGAGGGTTTCGCATTCGGCGGCCAACAGGGCCAGCGCCGCCCGCACCTGGTCGCCGTAGCACTGCTGGGTCCACAGGCTGACCAGCGCGGCCACCGGGGGGTCCAACGTCGTCAGCGTCATCAGCGAGTGGCGCACCGCGCCGTCGCGGACATTCACGGACAGCCCGCGAACGCCCAGGCTCAACAGCTCGTCGGCGACCGGACCCCGTTGGCGGGCGCACCAGTCGTCGTCCGGGTCGGCTCGCCTGAGCACGGCGATTACCTTCTCCATAGGGCCGAACCTACATTCGCGGCGTGGAGGGGACGACGGTTGAGCACAACGTGGACCGAGCACGTGATCTGGTGGCAGGTCTATCCCCTGGGTTTCGTCGGCGCGTTTCCCGCGGTTGAGCCGCCCGTCCCGGAGGAACATCGGCTGCGGCGGCTGGCGGGCTGGTTCGACCACGCGATCGAATTGGGCGCGTCGGGGATTGCGTTGGGGCCGATCTTCGCTTCCCGTACCCACGGCTACGACACCACCGACCACTACCGCATCGATCCCCGGCTCGGCGACGACGCCGACTTCGACCACCTCATCGAGGAGGCTCGCCGTCGCGGTCTGCGGGTCCTGCTCGACGGCGTGTTCAACCACGTCGGCCAGGACTTCCCGCGCTACCGTGAGGCGTCGCACAGTGCCGCAGCGGCACGCTGGTTTCGCGGGCGTCCGGGTCGTTTTCATACCTTCGAAGGCCACTCCGAGCTCGTCACCCTCAACCACGACAACGCCGAGGTTGTCGACTACACCGTGGACGCGATGTCGCACTGGCTCGACCGTGGCGCCGACGGCTGGCGATTGGATGCGGCTTACGCTGTGCCGCAATCGTTTTGGGCAGCCGTCCTGCCGCGGGTACGCGAACGGCATCCCGATGCCTGGTTCGTCGGCGAGCTCATCCACGGCGACTACGCCGCGGCGGTCGAAGGCGCCGGGTTCGACTCGGCCACCCAATACGAGCTGTGGAAGGCGATTTGGAGCGGCCTCAACGACGGGAACTTTTTCGAGCTGGACTGGGCGCTGCAGCGGCACAATGAGTTTCTGGCCACGTTCGCACCGCTGACATTCATCGGCAATCACGATGTCACGCGGATCGCCAGCCGCCTGGAGCGTCCCGAGCATCTGGCCCATGCGCTGGTCATCCTGCTGACCGTCGGCGGTGTGCCCAGCGTGTACGCCGGCGATGAGCTCGGTCTGCTGGGCGTCAAGGAAGAGCGGTATGGCGGAGACGACGCGGTTCGCCCGGAATTCGGTTCTCCCCCAATGCCATTGGACGAAGACGGCGCCAAAGTTTGGGCATTGCACCAGTATCTCGTCGGGCTGCGCCGCCGGCATCCGTGGCTGCATAATGCTTCGACCACCGCTTTGCGGCTGGACAACCGGCATTACGTTTACCGGGCAAGCGGCGGCCAGGACGCGCTGCTGGTTGCGCTGAACATCGATGACGAGCCGATGCGCCTGGTGCTGAACGAGCTGGGTGTCGCGCACGCAGAGGTCCTCGCCGGATCAGCCGCCCCGCCGCAAGAGGTTGTCGACGCGGTGGCCGTTGAGCCGCACGGTTGGCGGATCCTGCGGCCTAGCTGATGCCCAGCCGTTTCAGGGTCAGCGGGTCCTGCTCGCCGCCGTAGTACTTGTCGAGCAGTTCGGCGAAGGCCTGGTTGTCGTCGGTCGCGTGAACGAACAGGGTCATCGACGAGCACAGCTTGAGGTCGTCGGGCGTGCCGAAGATTTCGCTGACAGAGCGGCCTTGTACCCGGTTGACCAGCTGCGTGCACTCGAGCAGGCGCGGCCCGAGCAGTTCATGGCGCAGGTATTCCCGGGCTTCCTCCACTGAGGAGATGCCGAAGCGCGCCGCCATCGGGCTGCTGCCGAGCCCGCGCAGCTGCGGAAAGATGAACCACATCCAGTGGCTGCGTTTTCGTCCGCTACGAAGCTCGTCGAGGACGCTGGGGTAGACGCGATCCTGCGCCTCGACGAAGCGCTTCAAATCGAAGCGGTCGGTTGCCGTTCCCATAGTGATTACGGTTGCACACATGGCGGTCAAACGACGAGTGCCCCGGATCAATGATCTGGCGCCGCTCATCCAGTTCAAACGACCCGAGTTCAACGGCACCAAGCGCCGCCTCGACGCCGCACTGACCATCGAGGATCTGCGCCGCATCGCCAAACGGCGCACCCCCAGAGCGGCATTCGACTACACCGACGGCGCCGCCGAAGACGAGCTGTCGCTGCAACGTGCCCGACAAGCCTTCCGGGACATCGAGTTTCACCCGACCATCCTGCGGGACGTCACCAACGTGTGCACCGGGTGGCACGTCCTGGGACAGCCGGTCGGGTGGCCGTTCGGCATCGCGCCAACCGGCTTCACCCGGTTGATGCACACCGAAGGTGAGATCGCCGGCGCCAGCGCGGCAGCGGCGGCCGGGATCCCATTCGCGATGTCCACCCTGGCCACCTGCGCGATCGAAGATGTGGTGACCGCGGTTCCGCGGGGCCGCAAATGGTTTCAGCTCTACATGTGGCGTGACCGCGACCGCTCGATGGCGTTGGTCAAGCGCGCCGCCGACGCGGGCTTCGACACCATGCTGGTCACCGTCGACGTTCCGGTTGCCGGTGCACGCTGGCGCGACGTCCGCAACGGGATGTCGATCCCGCCGGCGTTGACACTGCGCACCGTTCTCGACACGCTGCCGCACCCGCAGTGGTGGTTCGACCTGTTCACCACCGAGCCGCTGGCCTTCGCCTCGCTGGACCGCTGGTCAGGAACCGTCGGCGAATACCTCAACACCATGTTCGACGCCAGCGTCACCTTCGACGACCTGGCCTGGATCAAAGACCAGTGGCCCGGAAAGCTCGTGGTGAAAGGGATTCAGACGCTCGACGACGCCCGTGCCGTCGTCGAGCGCGGCGTCGACGGCATCGTGTTGTCCAATCATGGCGGCCGTCAACTCGACCGGGCGCCGGTGCCCTTCCATCTGTTGCCGACGGTTGCGCGCGAATTGGGCAAGGACACCGAGGTTTTGCTGGATACCGGCATCATGTCGGGTGCGGACATCGTTGCTGCGGTCGCGCTTGGAGCGCGGTGCACGCTGGTGGGACGGGCCTACCTCTACGGACTGATGGCCGGCGGGGAGGCCGGCGTGCGGCGTGCGATCGAGATCCTGCAAAGCGGCGTCACCCGGACGATGGCGTTGCTCGGGGCCACCGGCCTCGAGGAGCTTTCGCCCAAACACGTGACGCAGCTGCGCCGGCTGGTACCCCGCTGACTTAGGCGAGCACACCTCACGCCACGAGTTGCAGTTCGCGCTCCGGCCGTGACGGGGTGTCCGCGCCGGCGCTGTCCAGGCCGGCCAGCTCGCGCCACGAGCGGATGGCGTGGCGGGTGAACTCCACTATCCGGCTGGCAGTAGTGCCTTCGGCTGCTAGCGCGTAGGCGTTCATGGCGTAGAGCGCCACCTGATCCGCCGTCAACCAAACGGCTCCCGCGGCAGTGGTCGACTCAGATGCGGCCCGCAGGGCATACCCGCCGGCGGTGATCGGATCCGTGTTGACCGCGCGGGAGGCGCGATCGGCGGCGTCCCAGGCGGCGATTGAAGGAATATCCCCCGACGCTGCGGCGCGGTGCAACTCGGCGACGTCGAAGATCGCTTTCACTGCGGTGATTCTGGCGAACTTGACTACTCCCCAGGCCGGGTTGGTCAGCATTTCGGCCAACCAGGCGTGCGCGACGGCGTCGGCGACATCGGCGGTTCCCACCGTCTGCCACGCGAGTTCGAGAGCCAGCACGGCGTTTTCTGGCGACAGATAACCATCGGGCCCGGCCAGCAGGTCGTTGCAGGCCTGGACGAGAACGCTCAACGGGTGGGCCGAACACGCCGGAAAGTCCGTGACATGGGCATCGCCGTTGATGTAGGAGATCACATTCATCGCGCAGCCTTTGCCCGACCCTGGCTGGTGAGATCCTTTGGCCAACCTCAGCGGGTGGGTGATGCGGCTGAGATCCATTTCGATTGGCTCCTCTCGCCTCTCGCTACTGAAGTACGAGGGTTGGTTACTCGGTAAGACGTCCGCGAAGCCCGTGTCGTTCACACTGCTTCCAGATGCCCAGTGCGACGAGTTTGCGAGATCGCTGGTGCCCCAGCTGTTTCAAGCGTCGGCCCAGCATCCACGCGAGCGCTTGACGGATTCTCAAAGGATCCTTGGCGGATTCTTGGAGCGCCTTGCGTCAGAGCCAATGCCGTAGCCATCCTATGTAACCGTCTCATACGGTTACAAGGTTGCAGTAGCTGGTGAAACCTGTCAAGGTGGTTACTTGTGATGTTCGTCTACGTGAGCGGCCGCCGGTGTCTGGACTTCGCCGGCACGCTGAAACAGCGCGACTCCGGCCGCGAGGAACTGCTGACGCAGCCGGAATGTCTGTCGGACTGGGGGGTTCAGGCGGGGCTGCTGGACACACCGATCGATGTGACCGACAACGACCTGACCGCCGCGATCGCGCTGCGTGAAGCTACCTACCGGACCGTCATCTCCCGCCTCGACGGGCGCGGTTTGAGACCCGCCGACGTCGCACTGATCAACGAGTGGGGGGCGCAGCCCCGCCTCACGCCGCGGCTGCACCGGAGCGGATCGGTCAGTCGCGAGGGCAGCGCTGCGCAGCTGCTCGCGAGCCTGGTCGCGGATCTGCTCGATCTGCTGGGCGACGCCGAGATGGATAACGTCAAACGGTGCGCCCATGCGGGATGCACACGGCTCTACCTGGACTCTTCGCGAGCCAAGAACAGGCATTGGTGCGGAATGAGCACCTGCGGCAACCGCGCCAAGGTCCAGGCCTTCAGGGCCCGTCAGCGCGCGGCTGACCAGAAGTAGGCCGAGCAGACGCAACCTCGCGCAGTAAGGGCACGTTTTAGGCGATTCTGCGTCTGCTCGCCACCAGTGAAAGCCCGTCGGGAACAATCCAGCCGCCGACAAGGTTGAGCGCATCAGACTCAAACTTTGGAGGATTGATGGCTGAAGCCAAATCGGTGCCGGTGCTGTTCGTGACCGACACCATCGTGCTGCCCGGAATGGTGGTCCCGATCGCGCTGGACGACGCCGCGCGCGCCGCTATCGACGCCGCTCAGGCGACCGAAGCACGGCAATTACTGATAGCGCCGCGACTGGACGACCGTTACCCCTCGCACGGCGTGATCGCGAAGATCCTGCAGGTCGGGCGTATCGCGGGCGGTGGCACCGCGGCCGTCGTGCGCGGTGAGCGCCGCGCGCACATCGGCGCGGGCGCATCCGGGCCCGGCGCGGCGTTGTGGGTCGAGGTGACCGAGGTTGCCGACCAGGAGGTGACCGACGAAATCAGGGCCCTGGCGGCCGAGTACAAGAAGCTGTTGCTGGCGATGCTGCAACGCCGCGAAGCCTGGCAGATCGTCGACTACGTGAACAGCCTGACGGACCCGTCGGCGCTGGCGGACACCTCGGGCTACGCCTCCTACCTGACCGATGTGCAGAAGCGCCAGCTGCTGGAGACAGCCGATGTCGCCGAGCGGCTGCGGGTGCTGATCGACTGGACCAGCTCGCACCTCGCGGAAGTCGAGGTCAATGACAAGATCGCCGAAGACGTGCGCGAGGGCATGGAGAAGACGCAAAAGGAGTTCCTGCTGCGCCAGCAGCTCGCCGCCATCCGCAAGGAACTGGGCGAGGGCGAGCCCGACGGATCAGACGATTACCGTGCCCGCGTCGAAGCGGCCGACCTACCCGCCAAGGTCCGCGAGGCCGCACTGCGGGAGGTCGGCAAGCTGGAACGCGCCAGCGACCAGAGCCCGGAAAGCGGCTGGATCCGGACCTGGCTGGACACCGTGCTGGACCTGCCCTGGAATGTGCGCACCGAAGACTCGACGGATCTCAAGGCGGCGCGGGCGATCCTGGACGCCGACCACCACGGGCTGGAAGACGTCAAGGACCGCATTGTCGAATACCTGGCCGTGCGTACCCGCCGGGCGCAGCGGGGGCTGCAGGTCGTCGGCGGCCGCGGCTCCGGCGCGGTGATGGTGCTGGCCGGCCCGCCCGGCGTCGGAAAGACGTCGCTGGGTGAGAGCGTGGCACGGGCGCTGGGCCGTAAGTTCGTGCGTGTCGCCCTGGGCGGCGTGCGCGACGAGGCCGAGATCCGCGGGCACCGTCGCACCTACGTCGGCGCGCTGCCGGGCCGCATCGTGCGCGCGATCGGCGAGGCGGGTTCGATGAATCCCGTCGTGCTGCTTGACGAGGTCGACAAGGTCGGCTCCGACTACCGGGGTGACCCCGGTGCGGCGTTGCTGGAGGTGCTCGACCCGGCGCAGAATCACACCTTCCGCGACCACTACCTGGATCTGGACCTGGACCTGTCTGACGTGGTGTTCCTGGCCACTGCCAACGTGATCGAGAACATCCCGTCGGCGTTGCTGGACCGCATGGAGCTGGTGCAGATCGACGGCTACACCGAGGACGACAAGGTGGCGATCGCCCGCGACTACCTGCTGCCCCGGCAGCGCGAGCGCGCGGCGCTGAGCGACGACGAGGTCACGGTGACGGAGGCCGCCCTGCGCAAGATCGCCGCCGACTACACCCGTGAGCCGGGTGTGCGGCAGTTCGAGCGGCTGCTGGCCAAGGCGCTGCGCAAGGTGGCCACCAAGCTCGCCGAGGACAGCGGGCCGGTCACGGTCGACGAGCCCGACCTGGTCGGCTACCTGGGCCGCCCGCGGTTCACGCCCGAGTCGGCCGAACGCACGGCGGTGCCCGGCGTGGCCACCGGCCTGGCCGTCACCGGACTCGGCGGCGACGTGCTCTACATCGAGGCCGGCGGCACCGACGGCGAACCGGGTTTGCAGCTGACCGGGCAACTGGGCGACGTGATGAAGGAGTCGGCGCAGATCGCCTTGTCCTACGTGCGTTCGCACGCTGCGGAGTTGGGTGTCGACCCGACGACGCTCGACCGGCGCATACACGTGCACGTGCCGGCGGGGGCGGTGCCCAAGGACGGGCCGTCGGCCGGGGTCACGATGGTGACCGCATTGGTGTCGATGGCCACCGGACGTCAGGTGCGCTCCGATGTCGGGATGACCGGCGAGGTCACGCTGAACGGCCGCGTGTTGCCGATCGGCGGTGTGAAGCAGAAGCTGCTGGCCGCCCAGCGTGCCGGATTGTCAACGGTTTTCATTCCTCAGCGCAACGAGCCGGATCTGGACGACGTTCCGGCTGAAGTGCTCGAGGCCCTGACGGTCAAGCCGATGACCGACGTCGCCGAGATCGTCGCATTGGCATTGGAGCCGGCGGGTGAACCCGCGTCGGTAGCGGCCTGACCCCTGCGGCGTTTAATGGACCCCGTGAGTCTCAAACGGCAAGTGGTTCATCGCGTACAACGGCTCGTGGTCAATCCGATCGGTCGGCAATTGCCGGTGACGATGATCGAAACGATCGGCCGCAAGTCCGGAAAGCCGCGGCTCACCGCGGTCGGCGGCAGAGTGATCGACAACCAATTCTGGATGGTCTCCGAGCACGGCGAGCATTCCGACTACGTGCGCAATATGGAGGCCAACCCGGCGGTGCGGGTGCGCGTCGGCGGAAAGTGGCGCAACGGAACCGCGCACCTAATGCCCGACGACGATCCAGTGCGGCGGCTGGGAAACCTGCCTCGGCTGAACAGTGCCGTTGTCCGCTTGATGGGCAGCGACCTGCTCACCATCCGTGTCGACCTGGACTGATGGCCTACGACGAGGACCTGGCCAACCGGATCCGCGAACTGGTGGCTCCGCAGCGCGGGGTCGAAGAGAAGCGGATGTTCGGCGGGTTGGCCTTCCTGATCAACGGCAACATGTCCGTGGCGGCCAGCGGACAGGGCGGGCTGTTGGTGCGGGTGCCGCCGGAGGACACCGACAAACTGCTGACACGCGCACACGTCAGTCTTATGGTGATGGGCGGCCGCGAGATGCGGGGCTGGCTACGCGTCGACATCGAGGGCGTCAAAACCAAACGGCAGCTTCAGGGTTGGGTCAGCCGGGGCGTGGACTACGCGCGAACGCTGCCGTCCAAGTAAGCGTTTAGCCGACGCCGAACGTGGACTTGTTGTACGCGAAATGGCAAGCAAGCGTGCGACAACTCCAACCGGCGTCCCAGAAAAGGCAGTTTGCAGCCGCGCGGTGCGGGTAAGCCGCGGGGTATGGACCAGGCCGAACGAGTGCGACGGCTGCTCAAAATCGCCGGTACCACGTATGCGGCTGAGGCCGGAATCCGGCTCAACGACAAGCCGATGCCGCTTTTTCAGTTGCTGGTGCTGTGCATGCTCGCGAGCAAGCCGATCGACGCCGCGATCGCCACGAGCGCGGCCCGGGAGTTGTTCCGCACCGGTCTGCGCACGCCGAAAGCCGTACTGGCGTCCGACAGGCGCACCATGATCAGCGCGTTCGGCCGCGCTCACTACGTGCGCTACGACGAGAGCTCGGCCACCCGACTTACGGACATGGCCGAGCGAGTTCGCGACGAGTACGGCGGCGACCTGCGCGCACTCGGTAGTGAGCGGGACGTGGGTGCGGCGAAACGTATGCTCAAGCAGTTCAAGGGAATCGGCGACACCGGCGCCGACATCTACCTGCGGGAAGTGCAAGACGTCTGGACGTGGGTGCGCCCATACTTCGACGACCGGGCCGTCGGCGCCGCCAAACAGCTTGGCCTGCCTACTAACCTAACGAAGTTGGCATCGCTGGCTCCGCGTGCCAACGCCCGTCTGGCGGCCGCTCTGGTGCGGGTGTCGCTGGACGAGGGCGTGCGACGGCAGGTGACCGATTGAGAAACCTGTGACGGTGCGGATCGGCACGTCGGGCTGGTCCTACGACCATTGGACCGACGTGCTCTACCCGCCAAAATTGCCTTCCGCCAAGCGGTTTGCGCGGTTTCTCGAGACGTTCGACACGGTCGAGCTCAATGCGAGTTTCTACCGATGGCCGAAGGAGTCGACGTTCGCGGCGTGGCGCGATCAGATGCCGCGCGGCTGCACCATGTCTGTCAAAGCGCATCGCGGATTGACACACTACCGTCGGCTGGCCTCGCCCGAACCGTGGATCGAGCGGTTCGAACGGTGTTGGCAGATTTTGGGTGATCGCCGTGGAGTGCTGCTGGTGCAATTGCATCCGGAGCAGAAGCGCGACGACGCTCGCCTGGATTCGTTTCTGGCTGCGGTGCCTCCGTCAATCCGGGTCGCCATCGAGTTGCGTCACCCGTCGTGGAATGACGAGGCCGTCTACGAGCTGCTGGAACGCCATGCCGCTGCGTACGTAGTGATGAGCGGCGCCGGACTGGCGTGCGTCCCGCGGGCCACCACCGATTTCGTATACATCCGGATGCACGGCCCGCCTCAGGACTCGATCTATGCCGGCAACTACACCGACGACGAATTGCACCGCTGGGCCGACCGGATCGCGCAATGGGGCGACGACGGCCGCGACGTATGGATGTACTTCAACAATGACCTCGGTGGTCACGCCGTCCGCAATGCGCTGAAGCTGCGCGAACTTTTGAGCTGATCGGCCGCGGGTAGGCTGGCGGCGTCGACAACAGAATGGAGCAGCAACCATGGCCAGCTCGAGCACATTCGTCATCGTCGGCGGTGGGCTTGCCGGCGCTAAGGCAGTAGAAGCATTGCGCGACAACGACTTTGATGGCACCGCCGTTCTCCTGTGCGAAGAGGATCTTTTGCCCTACGAACGCCCCCCGCTGTCCAAGGAGTACCTGGCCGGTAAGAAGTCGCTGAACGACTTCACCGTGCACAACTCCGATTGGTACCGCGAACACGACGTCGACTTGAGGCTGGGTGTGCGGGTCTCGTCACTGGATCCCGCCGCGCACACCGTCGGCCTGCCCGACGGCACAACGCTCGGCTACGACAAACTGCTACTGGCGACCGGATCGGCGTCGCGGCATGCGCCGATACCAGGATCCGATGCCGCCGGAGTCCACTATCTGCGGACGTTCGGCGACGCTGCCGCACTGAATTCTGTTCTGGCCGATGGGAGTTCGCTGGCGGTGGTGGGTGCCGGGTGGATCGGGCTGGAGGTGGCCGCGGCCGCCCGTCAGCGCGGTGCCAACGTGACCGTCGTCGAAACCGCCAAGCAACCGCTGATGGCAGCGCTCGGTGAAACCGTCGGCGAAGTGTTTGCCAACCTCCACCGCGACCACGGGGTGGACCTGCGGCTGGAGGCACAGGTCGAGGAGATCCCGACGGAGCAGGGCAAAGCAACCGGGCTCAAGTTGGCCGACGGGTCGACGGTAAAGGCCGACACCGTGTTGGTGGCCGTCGGCGCAAAGCCGAACATCGAACTCGCTGAGCAGGCCGGGCTTTCCATGAGTGACGGCGGCGTGGCGGTGGACCCGTCGCTGCGCACCAGCGATGCCGACATCTATGCGGTCGGCGACATCGCCGCCGCCGAGCACCCGCTGTTCGGTGTCCGGATTCGCACCGAGCACTGGGCCAACGCGCTCAAGCAGCCCGCGGTAGCGGTGGCCGGAATGCTGGGCAAGCCAGGCGAATACGACGAGCTGCCCTACTTCTTCACCGACCAGTACGACCTCGGCATGGAATATGCCGGTCACGCCCCCAGCTTCGATCGGGTGGTGTTTCGCGGCGATGTCGTCGGCCGGGAATTCGTCGCCTTTTGGCTCGACGGCAACAGCCGTGTGCTGGCGGGAATGAACGTCAATGTCTGGGACGTGCTCGACGACGTCAAAGCCCTGATCCGGTCCAAGGCTCCGGTTGACGCCGGCAAGCTGGCCGACCCGCAGTCGCCGCTGGCTGACCTGCTCGGTTGATCTAGTCCGGCTCTTCGTCGACCGGCGTCCAACCCCCGTGGATGACATCGGGCGGGGGCTGTACCTGCAGACGCTCCCGCTCGGCGCGCCGGCGTTTGATCCGCAGCCGGGCATCGGCCGGCATAGTGACCACCTCGTCGCAGGTCAAGTAATACACGTCGTCGACGACGTCGATCACGTCGGCCGCCACGCGCCGAGATCCCAGCTCGCGCAGGGCCATTCGAAAAGCATGCGTATAGCGGAGAGTGGTGTCGTGGGCGAGTTCCCGTGCGTCGCGGGCGCTGTCGGCCCGCCGCCGGGCCAAAGTTGCCGGCGGTGTCGGCTCGGCGGGTCGTTCAGCGGCTTCGGCGGCGGCCATCAGCAGCATCGCCGGGTCGTCCTCGAACGCGGGTTGCGCAAGTTCGGCTTCTCCGGGCCCTCGGTGCCCGATCCGGGTGAGCGCCGCATCGAGGGCGCGCGCCGCATGCGGGAACAACACCCGCACGCCGTCTACGTCGCCGCTGCAAGCGAGCGCCATCAGCTGCGGATTGGCCCTCAACGTCGCGGCAAACGCCGCGGTTTCGGTAGCGATACGGCCGCTCTCCATGATCGTGCTCACGCCGGACAGATGGCCGCGGGCGCTGGTGTGCTGTAGCGCCGCCGCGGTCATACCGCTGTCGATGACCCACAGTGCGGTGAGGATCCAGCCCTGGTGAATCCGATCCCGCAACAGCGGAAGCCGCACTTGCAGGCCGGCGTCGGGCAGCGAAGACAGCCTTCGCGCATCCAGGTGCTCGGCCGTCGCCGCAGCGTTATAGGCCACCGTATCGGCCCATACGTGGCGCAACAGGGCCAGCGACCGCCCCGCGACGATCGCTTTGGCCACCGAGCCGAGCGGCCCACCCGCGAGGCGCGGGCGGCCGAACGGCAACAATTGGGTGTTTTGCTGCTGCTCGCCCAGGGTGCGCTGGATGACGGTTTGCTGGTCCCAGCCAGGCAGCTGGGTGGCCGCGACGACGTTGGCCGAGACACCGACATACGGGCGATGGCCGAACACCGCGATGGCTCTGCTTGCCCATTCGTCGCCGACAACGCCGCCCAGCGCCAGTACCTGTCCCATCACCCGGCTCGCCGCGCGCAGTCCGCTCATCTGCACATCCAGCGTGATCGGGGTCAGCGGTCCCGGCAGCGCCTCGGCCAGGCTGGTGGCGCTGAACACCGGGAATCGCGGATCGATGCGGTCGTCGAACTCACCTTCCAGCGCCTCGGGCACCGCGGGTTTCAGCCCGTCGGGCGGCGCAAGCCGCGGTAGCGGTTCCACCGGAAGCGCCAGATGGCCGGCTTGGTGGGTTGCGCCGGCGGCATCGAGGTGACGGCCCACCAGTCCGCGCGCGGTGTCGGCGACGGCCTCACTCGCGTGCCAGCCGAACTCGAATCGCCAATCCTCTTGCACGGCAGCAAGATCCATCGTGGGAAAGAGCTCCGCCCAGTTGCGAACCCGCGGCACCCGAGACCGGGGATCGACGGATCGCAGCAGCCGCCACGCGGTGACCATGTTGACTGTGTCCGGGGTGGCCAGGTCGACGACGCCGGAGCGGTCGGTGCTCAGCGCCGCAACCAGGAACCGGGCCAGATCGTCGAGGTGCAGAACCCGCATCGGCTGTTCGGACACCCGGGCGCGCAGCATGGTGGCCACCGTTCTGCACACCATCCAGTCGAGCTGGCGGCCGACCGGCGGCGCGATGCGGACGACCAGGCTCGGCGTCCAACTCGTGGACACCAGTGCCTCGGCCGGCCGGTACAGGTCGGGTTGTCCGGCGGCCTGGGAGACGAAAAGCATGCGGGCACCGGCACGGGCGGCCGCGTGCGTGACGTGGGCGACGCCGTTGATGCCTTCGCCACCCGGTGCGGTGCTGTCCACCGGCGCCAGATGGATCACCGCGTCGGCGTCCGAGGCCAGGTCGTGCAGGACGGGGCTACTCAGCCGGGCGCAGACAAGGTCGACCTGTGGGGGCAAATATGCGTGCGGGCGCTGCGAGATGCCGCTGACGGTGTGCCCCGCCGCCACCAGGTGTCGCGCCACGAGTCGGCCGACTGCCCCGGTGGCACCGGTTAGCAGGATCCGCACCCCGACTCACCTCCCAACATCCTCGACAATAGGCACCCTGCGTGAATTCGGGTCGCTTTTGCTGTCGCGTCAAAATTCGCTCACGCTGGCCGGGTCGGATCTGACCAGCCTGAGCCGGTAGATCGACGGTAGCCATGGATGCTCACAGCGTCGCGGTGCCGTCGGCGTGGACGGTGACCTCGGTGCCGGCGATATCCTCGCGAACGGACTTTTCGGCCGTCGCGGGATCGGGGATCACCGCGAGCGCGCGTGCGTCGTCAGGTGTGCGGACCGCCAAGAAGACCTTCTCGGGATGTCCGTCTCGGTCGAACGGTGTGGTCCAGGCCTCGACGGTGCCCACGCCTTCCCATTCGGTGAGCCTCTTCCGGACTGGTTCCTGGTCCACTGCGGATTGCGCGTCCTCCCAACGGAATTCGTCCGGCGGTTCGGTGCTGTAGACGCCGAAGCTGTGCTTGGTCAGGTAGCCACCGTTGGCCGTGATCAGGCCACGCCGTCCGGGATTGGCAACCAGCAGCTCGGCCATGGTGGCGATGGAATGCATCACGTAGTTGCTCCACGGGCCGCCTGCGAAGGTCAGGCCGCCGGTGACGGTCAGCGGCCGCGCGGGATCGACGATGCTGAGGCCAAGTTCGTTGGCTGCGACTTGAACGGCAGACGGAAAGCAGGAGTACAGGTCGACGTAGTCGATATCGTCGATCCCCAGGCCGGCCAGCTCGAGGGCTCGCTCGCCGGCTATCCGGATGGCCGGCGAGCGGTGCAGCTCGGCGCGCTCGGCGACGGCCGAGGTGTCGTGCGCGTCGGTGCCCGCCTGCGGGAAAATCCAGCGATCAGTCGGGATCTGCAGCCGTTGTGCCTGTTCAGCCGACGTCAGGATGAGCGCGGCGCCCTGGTCGACCATGTTGTTGGAGTTCATCAACTTGGTGTAGGGCCAGCTGATCATCCGGTTCTGTGGGCCGGGTTGCGCGATCTCCTCGGCAGTAACCGGCTTTTGGATCCAGGCGTTCGGATTGTCTACGGCAACTCCGTTGAAACGTGCCCAGAGCTCGCTGATGCGGCGCAGATGACCGTCGACCGACTCGCCGTTGGCGATTCGCAGCGCCTGTTCGAACAGCGGGTACACGTAGGCCGGGCGGTCCAGCTTGATGCGGATCTCGGCGTCACCGGCCATCGGCACGTCGTCCCCGGCCACTTCGGCCATCGGCACCGATTGGTCCTGAGCTGTCCACACCAGCTTGCCGCCTCTGGCCCGCAGCCCCCGGCGGGTACGCCAGGTTTCGGCGCCGGCCAGCAGCACCACGCCGGCGCGTCCCTGCTGGATGTCCAGGCACGCCTGGTTGACAAGCGACTGCGGTACGTTGCCGCCGACGGGGCTGTACAGGGTGGTGAAGTCGCGGGCGCCGATCCGTTCGCCGAGCAACAGCCCGGCGTCCCGGTACTGCGCCGACAGGATGTTGACCACGCGGATGGCGTCCACAGCACGCAGAACGTGAGGGTCGCCAGCTTGCCGGGCCGCCGTTGCCATCAGGTCGACCGGCTCCACAGACCGTGTCTCGGGGTCGATCGGGTCTCGGTGGTTGACCTGGCCGTAGCCGATCAGTACCGGCGTCCTGGGGTCAACTGGCATGGGTCGAACCTATCGCAGGGTCTGATCGACCCCCCGAGCGTCACGCCGGAGTGGCGGTCGCCGTCCATTGCCACTGTGGTGTGACGGTCGGCGATTCAGCAGCGCGACGGACGACCGTGGACGGCTCCGGATATTGCGCAGCCCGGGCTCGCGTGCTGTGCTAGTTGACACCCGTCAAGACTTCGAAGGGACGAAAATGGCTGATACCGCATCCGTCGGTCTCAAGGTCCGCGACAAGGTGGTCGTCATCACAGGCGGAGCCCGGGGCATCGGATTGGCCACCGCGACCGCACTGCACAAGCTGGGCGCCAAGGTTGCGATCGGCGACATCGACGAGGCGACGGTGAAGGAGTCCGGCGCCGAGCTCGGCCTCGATGTGTACGGCAAACTCGATGTCAGCGACAGGGATTCGTTCTCCGACTTCCTGGACCAGGTAGAGCGTCAACTCGGCCCGATCGACGTGCTGGTCAACAACGCGGGCATCATGCCCGTCGGCCGGATCATCGACGAGCCGGACGCCGTGACCCGCCGCATCCTCGACATCAACGTCTACGGCGTGATCCTGGGCAGCAAGCTGGCGGTGCAGCGCATGATCCCGCGTGGACGAGGGCACGTCATCAACGTCGCTTCGCTGGCCGGGGAGATCTACGCTGCCGGGCTGGCCACGTATTGCGCCAGCAAGCACGCCGTCGTCGCGTTCACCGACTCGGCGCGGCTGGAGTACCGCAAGGCCGGAATCAAGTTCTCGATGGTGTCGCCGTCGTTCGTCAACACCGAGCTCATCTCGGGCACCCACGGCGCCAGGGGGTTCAGGAACGCCGAGCCCGCAGAAATCGCCGACGCGATCATCGGGCTCATCGCCCGGCCCAAGCCGCGGGTGCGGGTCACCCGTGCGGCCGGCGCCATGGTCGCGTCGCAGTACTTCATGCCGCGGGTGTTCCGCGAGGGATTGAACCGCATCCTCGGCGGCGAGCATGTGTTCACCGACGACGTCGACGTCGAGCAGCGCAAGGCCTACGAAGCCCGGGCTCGCGGCGAAGCGTGAGCACCGCTGACCGAGCCGTTCACCGACGACCGGGACAATCGGGCAGATGAGCCCGGAAAGCGCGACCACCCCGACTGTCCTTCCCGACGACGAGCTGGCCCTGATCGACGCGTATTGGCGTGCGGCGAACTATCTCTCCGTCGGCCAGATCTATCTGCTGGACAACCCGCTGCTCGCCGAGCCGCTAGCCGCTGAGCACGTCAAACCGCGGCTGCTCGGGCACTGGGGCACCACGCCGGGGCTCAATCTCATCTATGCGCACCTGAACCGGATCATTCGCAACCGCGACGCCAACGTCATCTATGTCACCGGGCCCGGTCACGGCGGCCCGGGGCTGGTCGCCAACGCCTATCTCGAAGGCACCTACAGCGAGGTGTACACCGGCATCGGCGAAAACACCGACGGCATGCGGCGGCTGTTCCGTCAGTTCTCCTTCCCCGGCGGCATTCCGAGCCACGTGGCCGCCCAGACGCCGGGGTCGATCCACGAGGGCGGCGAGCTCGGTTACGCGCTGGTGCATGCCTACGGCGCGGCTTTCGACAACCCCGATCTGGTCGTCGCCTGCGTGGTCGGTGACGGCGAGGCCGAGACCGGCCCGCTGGCAGCGGGCTGGCATTCGAACAAGTTCCTCAACCCGGCCGTCGACGGCGCGGTGCTGCCGATCCTGCACCTCAACGGATACAAGATCGCCAATCCGACTGTGCTGGCACGCATCCCGCACGCCGAGCTCGAAGCGCTGCTGCGCGGCTACGGCTATCGGCCGATCGTGGTCGCCGGCGACGAGCCGGCCTCGGTGCATCAGCAGCTGGCCGCCGCGTTGGACGATGCGTTCGACGAGATCGCGGCGATTCAGCGGGCGGCGCGCGACTCTGGCCAGACCGAGCGGCCGGTGTGGCCGATGATCGTGCTGCGCACACCGAAGGGCTGGACGGGGCCGAAAGTGGTGGACGGCCATCAGGTGGAGGGCACCTGGCGCTCCCACCAGGTGCCGCTGGCCGAGACGCACCAAAACCCAACGCACCGTGCGCAACTGGAAGAATGGCTGCGCGATTACCGCCCCGAGGAGCTGTTCGACGAGAGCGGCGCGCTGCGTCCCGAGCTGAAGGCGGCCGCGCCGAGCGGTGGTCGGCGGATGAGCGCCAACCCGCACGCCAACGGCGGCCTGTTGCTGCGCGACCTGGACCTCCCGGACTTCCGCGACTACGCGGTGAAGGTCACCGAACCTGCCGTCACGACCCATGAGGCCACCCGCGTGCTGGGGGCTTTCCTGCGGGACGTGATCAGCCGCAACCTGGACAACTTCCGGCTGATGGGTCCCGACGAGACCGCTTCTAACCGGCTGTCGGCGGTGTTCGAGGCGACCGGCAAGGTCTGGCTGTCCGAGACCGGTCCCGAAGACGATCATCTGTCCGCCGACGGCCGGGTGATGGAGGTGTTGTCCGAGCACCTGTGCCAGGGCTGGCTGGAGGGATATCTGCTGACCGGCCGCCACGGCCTGTTCAACTGCTACGAGGCGTTCGTGCACATCGTCGACTCGATGTTCAATCAGCACGCGAAATGGCTGTCCACCTGCCTCGAGCTGCCTTGGCGGCGACCGATCGCGTCGCTGAACTACCTGCTGAGCTCGCACGTGTGGCGTCAGGACCACAACGGCGCGTCTCATCAGGATCCCGGCTTCATCGACCTGGTCGCCAACAAGCGGGCCGAGGTGGTACGGGTCTACCTGCCGCCGGACGGCAACACCTTGCTGTCGGTCGCGGACCACTGCCTGCGCAGCCGCGACTACGTGAACGTGATCGTTGCCGGCAAGCAACCCGCGTTGGCCTACCTGTCGATGGACGAGGCGATCGCGCACTGCACCCGCGGGCTGGGCATCTGGCAGTGGGCGAGCACCGCTGCCGGCGAGCCCGACGTGGTGCTGGCCTGCGCCGGTGACATCCCGACGCTGGAGACCCTCGCGGCCGCCGACATCCTGCGACACGAACTGCCCGAACTTCAGGTGCGGGTGATCAACGTCGTCGACCTGATGCGTCTGCAACCTAACTCCGAGCACCCACATGGGTTGCCGGACAAGGAATTCGATGCGCTGTTCAGTACCGGCAAGCCGGTGATATTCGCCTACCACGGCTACCCTTGGCTGATTCACCGGCTCACGTATCGCCGCAGCAACCATGCGCACATTCATGTGCGCGGATTCAAGGAGCGCGGTACCACGACGACGCCGTTCGACATGGTGATGCTGAACGACCTCGACCGGTTCCATCTGGTGATGGACGTCATCGACCGAGTGGAGGGCCTGGGCAGCCGGGCCGCCGTGCTGCGCCAGCGGATGGCCGACGCCCGGCTCGCGGCGCGTCGTTACACGCGTGAGCATGGTGAAGACGACCCGCAAATCGCGGGCTGGACTCTAAGCGGGTGACGGTGGCAAAAGTGTTGTCGGTCAACGTGGCCCATGCTCGGGAGAACCCAGACCCGCGCGGGATGTCGAAGGTCACCGGCATATACAAGCTGCCCGTAACCGAACCGGTCATGGTCCGCGATCCGGGTCCGATGCACGGCGGTCTGGGCAGCGGCCTCGTCGGCGACACCATCGGCAACCCGAAATACCACGGCGGCGACGACCAGGCCGTCTACGCATACGCGCGCGAAGATCTGGATGTCTGGGAGACCGAGCTCCAGCGCACGCTCGCCCACGGAAACTTCGGCGAGAACTTGACCACCGTGGGCGTCGACGTGACCGGCGCGCGGATCGGCGAACGATGGCGCGTCGGCACTGACGGCTTGCTGCTCGAAGTCTCCGCACCCAGGACGCCGTGCCGGACATTTGTGGCATTCCTGAAGCTGGACCACTGGATCAAAACCTTCACCCAGGCCGGCAAGCCCGGCGCCTACCTGAGGGTGATCGAGCCCGGAACGGTGCGCGCCGGCGACGAGATCACCGTCGTTTCCCGGCCCGACCACGACGTGACCATCGGGCTGGTGTTCCGCGCCCGAATGACGGAACCCGAGCTGCTTCCGCGGCTGCTGCGGGCCGACGCACTGTCCGCCGAGCTCACGGCCTATGCGCGCCGCCGGCTTGCACCGAACCAAGGCTGACCCCGCGTCGTCCGCAGGTAAACTTCACGACAATGCCCGACCACGTTCTGCAACCTTCTGCGCCGCCCGCTGCGGCGTTGAACCGGTTCCGGCTGCACGTGGACATCGGCATCGTCGTGGTGGTGCTGGTGCTGACAAACTTGATCGCGCACTTCACCACACCGTGGGCCAGCATCGCTACCGTCCCGGCCGCCGCCGTCGCCTTGGTGGCGCTGGTCCGTTGGCGCGGTCTGGGGTGGGCCGAACTCGGCCTGGGACGCGAGCATTGGAGATCAGGGCTGGGCTACGCGCTGGCCGCGGTGACCGTCGTGCTCTCGGTGATCGTGGTCGGAGTGCTGTTGCCGATGACCCGGCCGATGTTCATGAACCATCACTACGCGACCATCTCCGGCGCACTGATCGCGTCGATGGTCATGATTCCGCTGCAAACGGTGATCCCCGAGGAGCTGGCATTTCGTGGTGTGCTGCACGGCGCACTGAACCGGGCCTGGGGATTCCGCGGTGTGGCATTGATGGGGTCGCTGCTGTTCGGTCTGTGGCATGTCGCGACGTCCCTGGGTCTGACGAGCGGCAACGTCGGCTTCAGCCGGCTGTTCGGCGGGGGCAGCATGGGGATGCTGGCCGGGGTGACGCTGGCGGTGCTGGCCACCGGGGCGGCCGGGTTCGTCTTCAGCTGGTTGCGTCGGCGCAGCGGCAGCCTGCTCGCGCCGATCGCGCTGCACTGGTCGCTCAACGGAATGGGCGCCCTGGCCGCTGCGCTGGTCTGGCACCTCTCCACCTGAGCCGGCCGTTACACGAGCAAAACCGCGGCGCCGGCGACGCGCCCGGAGCTGAGGTCGGTCAGCGCCTGATCCGCTTGTCCGAGCGGGTATTCCGGCGTGGTCACCTCGATGTGATGCTGTCCGGCGAAGTCGAGGAACGCTCGCGCATCGGCCCGGGTGTTGGACGTGACCGACCGGATCTGACGTTCCTGGAACAGGTGACGCTGATAGTTCAGCGCCGGAATGTCGGACAGGTAGATCCCCGCGATCGCCAACGTGCCGCCTCGGTCGAGAGCCTGCATTGCGGGCAGCACCAGATCGCCGACCGGAGCAAACAGGATCGCGGCATCCAGCGGCACCGGCGGCGCGTCGGCGGCGCCTTGAGCCGAGGTGGCGCCAAGGTTCAACGCGAGCTCGCGCGCGGCGGCTCCCCGGGTCATCACGTGGACCTCGGCGCCTTGTGCCAATGCGACCTGTGCGGTGATGTGAGCGCTGCCGCCGAAGCCGTAGAGGCCCAGCCGGCCGCCGGGCGGCAGTTCGGCGCGCAGCAACGAGCGGTATCCGATGATGCCGGCGCACAACAGCGGCGCCAGCTCGCTGTCGGTGTAGCCGCTCGGTAGGTGGTGCGCGAAAGATGCTGGGACCGTCGCGAATTCGGCGTATCCGCCGTTAGCGTCCCACCCGGTGTAGCGGGACTCGGGGCACAGGTTTTCGTCGCCCCGGCTGCAGTATTTGCACACCCCGCAGGTGTGTCGCAGCCAGGCGATGCCGACCCGGTCCCCCACGCTGAACTCGTCGCCGGCCTCAGCGCCCACCTCGACGACCTCTCCCACCACTTCATGGCCGGGCGTCACCCGCTCACGATGCACCGGTAGATCGCCCTCGGTGACGTGCAGGTCGGTACGGCACACCCCGCATGCGCGAATCGCCACCAGCAGCTCGGACGGTGCCGGACGCGGTAGTGGAGTGGTCACTCGCTCGAGAGGGCGGGTCTCCATCGGACCGGGCCGACGCACCTGCCACGCGCTCATCGTCGTCGTGGTCACCTAAATCATCATGCAGCCCGGTGGTCGTTTAGTCGATCTACCACGGCCGCAACGTATTAGGCGACTTAACGCCTGCGAACCATGGCGACGATCGAGAGCAGGATGACCGAGCCCAGGAGCGCGGTGAAGAAGGTGAACCACTTGTGTCCGTGTTCGACGTCGACGTGCAGCCAGTTGAGCAGCATCCCTCCGATGAATCCGCCGACTACGCCGATGACGATGTTCAACAGGATGCCCGCGCCACCGCCTTTGACTATCTTGCCCGCGATCCACCCAGCGATTCCGCCGATGATGATGTAGGCGACCCAACTGACAGCCGTCGGCGGGGAGAAGGCCAAGTATTGGGTCGTTGCCGTGACATCCATACGAGGTCTCCTTTTAATCGCCGGCTAACTTAGCAAGTCCGCCCGCGCGAAGGTGCGCATTTGTACCGCGACTCGCCGAATTGGGTGCGCATTTGCGCACCCTCGCGACCGCCTGCGCTGAGGCCTACAAGGTTCTGGTGCGGGAAGTGACGGCCTTGTAGATGAGCAATAGGATCACCGCGCCGACCAGCGCGCCCCAGAACGAATGGTGGATCGGTGGGGTGATGGTGAACTTGTGCGGTGGGAAGACCACGCTTCCCAGGGTGCCGCCGACATACCCCCCCACGATGCCGAGCAACGCCGTTGCGATCCAGCCCATCGACTGCCTGCCGGGCACGATGGCTCGCGCAATCAGGCCGACGATAAGCCCCAGGACGATCATCCAAATGACGTGCCAGACCACGACGAGCTCCTTCGGGTTGACTGACGGGAAAGACTCCGAAGGTATACCCGTTGCAGGTCAAGTCAATCGCGCGAACGATCGGCGCCCTGACGCTGCGGCACGGCCGCGCGCCAGCGGTCGGCCGGCCCCGGTCAGGCCGGAAGTGTCCGCTGAGCGGGTGCGGGAGCAGGGCTGATTTCGCCGGCGGGAGCGCCGGCGGGTGGCTGCGGCGACGCCGGTGCACCTGCGGGCGGCGTCGGCGATTCACCGGGCGGAGCCGCCGGAGCAGGCGCCGCGGGAGCTGCCGGAGCAGGAGCTGCGGGAGCCGGCGCTGCGGGGGCAGGCGCAGCTGGTGCGGGTGCTGCGGGAGCCGGTGCTGCTGGAGCCGGTGCTGCCGGGGCGGGAGCCGCAGGCGGCGCTCCCGGAGGGGGTGCTGCCGGAGCCGGTGACGCCGGCGCGGGCGCACCGGGAGCCGCCGCAGGGGCCGGCGGCGCGCCAATCGGCCGGATCGACTCGGTCAGCGTCTTGGCCGCGTTCTTGTCGACCGGGTCGTTCGCGGTCCCGAGCCACACCACGAACCATCGCTGCGGCGGGCCGGCATTAGCCGTGTTGGCTGCCGGCGAACCGATCACACCGGTCCAGATCTGGCCATTCGGTTTCGCCGGGTCGGAGAACTTGACCTCGTAGTACGACGCACTGCCGGGCACCCCATTTGCATTGAGCGGAACGGTTTCCTGATTGATCCGGGTGCCGGGGTACGGCATGAAGAACTCGCCCATGTCGGAGCCCAGCCGGACCGCGGCCTTGGGATTGGTGGCTTCGGCGCTGGCGTACAGCTTTTGATCCAGCCGGCCGAGCACGATGCGGGTGTCGTTGGCGACAGGTGGCGGCTGCCCGGCCGCGGGCGGCTGTCCGGTCGTCTTGCTCAGCAGTGCCGAACCGTAGTCGAGGTGGGAGGCGTCGGACTCGACCCAGCCCGGCGGCAGAGCAAAGCTGAAGCCGCCGACGGGGTTGTCGATGCGGCCGGCATTCGGGTCGACCGGGTTGGGCTCGGTCGGGGCGGGTTGTCCCTCCGGCGCCGGCGGGGTGCCGGGA
>NZ_LZSG01000056.1 GCF_001665395.1 Mycobacterium sp. 1164966.3 | reverse complement strand
AAACCCCGGCCGCTGGCCGGGGCAACCTGTAACCCATGACGCGACTCATATGTAACCCATGACGCGACTCATCACAGCGGCGGTGGCGGAGGGATTTGAACCCCCGGACGGTTTTAGCCGTCTCTCGCTTTCAAGGCGAGTGCATTAGGCCGCTCTGCCACGCCACCGTCGATAAGGGTAGCGGCCGCTGGTTGAAGCTCTACACGAACTGCGTCGCACCTATCACAGCTGCCACAAGCGCCATTGCATCGAGTCTGCGGCCATGGCGCCGAGACTGCGGTGAGCGCTTGTTCAGCCGCCGTGGAGTAGCCCTGGGCGCAGTCTCGACTGCTTGGCAATGACTTTCTCCGCCGGCACGCCGGTAGCGTGGCCACCATGCGCGCCATCGTGGCTGAATCCCCCGAGCAACTGACGTGGCAAGAAGTACCCGACGTATCCGCCGGCCCCGGCGAAGTACTGGTCAAGGTCGCAGCGGCCGGCGTCAACCGCGCCGACGTGCTGCAGGCGTCCGGAAAATACCCGCCACCGCCAGGAGCCAGCGAGACCATCGGCATGGAGGTCTCCGGCGTCGTCGCCGACGTGGCGTCCGATGTGCCCGGATGGACTGTCGGACAAGAGGTTTGCGCCTTGCTGGCTGGTGGCGGGTACGCGGAGTACGCGGCCGTTCCGGCCAGCCAGCTGATGCCGATTCCCTCCGGTGTCGATGTGGCCGACGCCGCCGGGTTGCCCGAAGTGGCCTGCACGGTGTGGTCGAACCTGGTCCTCACCGCTCACCTCAGCGACGGGCAGGTCGTCCTGCTGCACGGTGGAGCCAGCGGCGTCGGAAGCCACGGAATCCAGGTGGCTCGAGCGTTGGGCGCTCGCGTTGCCGTCACGGCCGGATCGTCGGAGAAGCTGGAATTCTGCCGCGACCTCGGCGCCCAGATCACCATCAACTATCGCTACGAGGATTTCGTAGCTCGGCTCAGAGAAGAGACCGACGGGGCCGACGTGATCCTCGACATCATGGGCGCGGCGTATCTGGACCGCAATATCGACGCACTGGCCACCGACGGGCAGCTGATCGTCATCGGTATGCAGGGCGGGGTAAAGGGCGAGCTCAACCTCGGCAAGCTGCTCGTCAAACGGGCCCGGGTGATCGGCACGACGCTGCGCGCCCGGCCGGTGTCCGGGCCGAACAGCAAGAGTGAGGTCGTCGCGGCGGTGACATCGTCGGTGTGGCCGATGATTGCCGAGGGCAAAGTCCGGCCGATTATCGGCGAGCGCATGCCCATCCAGCAGGCCGCCGAGGCACATCAATTGCTGGTCTCCGGGAAGGTGTCCGGAAAGATTGTGCTCACCATCTGACGACGCAGAAACTGTCTGCTCGCTGCCCATTTCTGGCCTACGCTCGCGAGGTTAGGTGAGGAAGGCCTGCCGATGGACGAGGTGGCGTTTGGCCGTTACCGGTTGTTGTCACTGATCGGTGCGGGCGGCATGGGCCGGGTGTATCGGGCCCACGACACGATGATCGGCCGTGACGTCGCGGTCAAGGTGCTGCCCCCCGAGTTGGGTGCCGAACCGGGTTATCGGGCGCGCTTCAAGCGTGAGGCGCACACGGCGGCCCGGCTCAACGAGCCGCACATCATTCCGATCTATGACACCGGCGAGATTGACGGGCAGCTGTATCTGGTGATGCCGATTGTCAACGGCATCGATGTGCACGAGCTGTTGCAGCGCGAGGGCGCGATGAGCCCGCAGCGGACTGTGCATGTGATCGAACAGCTGGGTGCGGCGCTGGATGCCGCGCACGCGGTGGGGTTGGTGCATCGTGATGTCAAGCCGTCCAACGCACTGGTGGCCGCTCGCGATTTCGTGTACCTGATCGACTTCGGCATCGCCCACGACGGCGCGGCCACCAAGCTGACCAGCACCGGGATGATGGTCGGCACGCTGGCCTACATGGCGCCGGAGCGTTTCAGCGCCGGTGTGGCCGATGCCCGTTCGGATGTGTATGCGTTGGCGTGTGTGTTGCACGAATGCCTGACGGCGCAGCAGCCGTTTCCCGGTGACAGCCTTGAGCAGCAGATCGCCGCCCATCTGACGTTGGATCCGCCTCGACCTACTGAGCGCCGGCCCGACCTGCCCGCAGGATTGGATGAGGTCATCGCGCAGGGTATGGCCAAAAGTCCAGAGCAGCGCTATCAGAGCGGGCATGAGCTGGCCGACGCGGCCCGCCACGCGTTGTCCGGCGGCTCCTCGCCGATCCCGCTTTCGCGGATTGCCGCCACACGGCCCGCACCGGCTGCGCCACCGCCCGTCGCGTCGACGTTGACGTCCACTCGTCGCGTGGCGACGTCCGCGCCTGAGCCTGCCGGGCGCACGGCTGCGACGGGACGTCCGGGATGGTGGATCGCGGCGGTGGTCGTCGTCATCCTGGCCGTCGTCAGCGTCGCAGTCCTGACGACGCTTCTGCTGCGCCGACCCAGCGGATCCCAAACCTCAACTGCTGCACCGTCTTCGGAGCCGGCCGCACAGTCCGCGCCCGTGCAGCCCACACCTTCGTCGACTCTTACCACCCCACCGGTCCAAGCCTCGACACCGTATGTGAAGCTGCCAGGCATTGCCGGATGCATGGTCGCTACGGAAAACGTTGTCTGTCAAGGTAATTGGCCGCAGGCCCCAGTGACGCCGTGCGCGCAATGCCGAGAACCGATGCATATGGACCAAGCTCTGGTGGACACCAACGGCACCCTCACCTGGCGCGACGCGAACATCGGCAGTCCCAACAGCCCCGGCGGTCCTGGTTGGTTTGTCCTCAACGCTGGACAGCCCTACCACGGCTACGGCTGGACAGCGGAGTCTGATGGCGGTGGCCACGTCACCTTCAAGAACGACGCGACGGGCCACGGCATGACCATCACCGCGGTGACCACCGGCGACACCAGTCGCGGCGAGATCAAAGCGTTCCAGCGCGGCACTCCCGACGAACAGACGCAAAAGCACCTATTTCGGCACGAAATTGGGTGCTTTTGCGTCTGCTCGCCGTGCTAACCGAGCGAGGCCAGCGCGCGGACCAGCTGGTCGACCTCGGCCATCGTCGAGTAGTGCGCCAGTCCGACGGTCACCGCGCCGCCGACGTCGTTGACCCCCAGCACATCCAGCGCGCGGGAATGCTCGTCGGTGATCGCGAGGATTCCGTTGTCCGCCAGACGCTGGACCACCCGCTCGGCCGGCACTCCGTGCAGAGCGAAGCTGATCACCGGTATGCGGGTCTCGGGCCGGCCGATCAGCATCACCAACGGCAACGACCGCAACGACACCATCAGATAGTCGAAGATCCGGTTCAGGTAAGAAGCCGCAGATTGCATTGACACCGCAAGGCGTTCGCGTCTGCTGCCGCGAGCGGTCTCGTCGAGCGCGGCCAGATATTCGATGCTGGCGACAACGCCGGCTAACAGACCGAACTGGTGCCCGCCGACTTCCAGGCGCGCCGGGCCGGTGGCATGCGGATCGGTCGCGAGCGAGCTGAACGAGTCCACCAGAGCCGGATCGCGAAAGACCAACGCCCCGATCGGTGGACCGCCCCACGCGTTGGCGTTCACCGCCACCACGTCGACGTCGCTCTCCCTGACGTCCAGCAACCGATAAGGCGCGGCGGCGGAATGGTCGACCACCGCCAGCCCGCCGACGTCGTGGATCAGCTTGGTCATGACGCGCAGGTCGGTGACCGTGCCCAATGTTCCCGACGCGGACGTGACGGCCACCAGCCGGGTCGACTTGCCGATCAGGCTCTCCCACTGCCACGTCGGCAGATCACCGGTCTCGATGTCGATCTCGGCCCATTGCACCTTGGCCCCGTAGCGATGGGCCGCGCGCAGCCACGGCGCGATGTTTGCCTCATGGTCCAGGCGGCTGACAATCAACTCGTATCCGAGGCCGGCCCGCGACGATGACGCTTCGGCCAGCGACGCGAGCAGGATCGCGCGATCGGCACCCAATACGACACCCGCCGGGTCGGCGTTGAAGAGGTCGGCGACGGCCGTGCGTGCCGCATCCAGCACCGCCGCACTGCGCTGCGCCGACGGGTGCGCACCAACCATGCTGGCGCCGGACCGGCGAAACGCCGTCGAGACGGTGGTCGCAACCGAGTCGGGAATCAGCATCCCGGCCGGCGCGTCCAGGTGCACCCATCCGTCACCCAGCGACGGATGCAACCCACGCACCCGGGCGACGTCGTATGCCATGACAGCCACCTTAGAGCTTCCGCAATCCCGCGAAATTGTGACGGTAGCGGGCGTCCTAGACGGCGCAATCCGGTCCAGCCGGTCGGCTGTACGAAGAGGCCTCGCGAGCCAGGTCACCCGGCCAGCCATACTAGTCGAGTGGGGCTTGCCTTCGGAACGCTGATCGCGCTGTTCTTGCTAATCGCCCCCGGAGCCATCGTCGCCCGCATCGCACAGCTAACTTGGCCGACCGCCATCGCAGTTGCTCCGGCCCTCACCTACGGGGTGGTCGCGCTGGCCATCATTCCCTACGGTGCGGTGGGAATCCCCTGGAACGGGTGGACTGCGCTGGCCGCACTGGTCGCGGTGTGCGTACTGGTGACGGGTTTGCAGGTGTGGCTTGCCCGCTACCGCGACCGGGACGCCGAGGCCCGTGCGGTGGGCGGCCGGCCGGCGCTCATCGTGGCCGCGGGTGTGCTGCTGGGCGTTCTGCTGATCGCCTTTGCGGCCTGTCGCGGTCTGGTGCACTGGCAGTCCATTCCGAGCACCTGGGACGCGGTCTGGCATGCCAACACCGTGCGCTGGATTCTCGACACCGGTCAGGCGTCCTCGACCCACATGGGCGAGCTCCGCAACGTCGAAACGCACCGCGCGCTCTACTACCCGGCGGTCTTCCACGCATTGACCGCGGTGTTCTGTCAGCTGACCGGGGCCGCACCCACGACCGGTTACACCCTCAATTCGGTAGCCGCAGCGGTCTGGCTGTTCCCGGTCAGCGCCGCCATCCTGACTTGGCATGTGCTGCGGCCGCGCACCAGCGAACTCCGCGCTGCCGCGGCCGCGGCTACCGCGGCCGGGCTGTCGGCATCGTTCACCGCGGTGCCCTATGTCGAGTTCGGCGTCGCCGCGATGCCGAATCTGGCCGCCTACGGGATCGCGGTTCCGACGATGGTGCTGATCACCTCGACGTTGCGGCACCGCGACCGCATCCCGCTGGCCGTGCTGGCCTTGGTGGGGATCTTTTCGGTCCACATCACCGGCGGGGCGGTCGTCATGCTGTTGCTGGGTGCGCGCTGGCTCTTCGAAGAGCTATGGCATCCCGTCCGGGGCCGCATCGCCGACGTTCTGACGCTTGCCGGCGTCGGGGTGGTAGCCGGGTTGATCCTGTTGCCCCAGTTCATCAGCGTCACCCAGCAAGAAGACGTCATCGCCGGACATTCGTTCCCGACGTATTTGAGCAAGCGGCGCGGACTCTTCGACGCCGTCTTCCAGCACTCGCGCCATCTGAACGACTTTCCGGTGCAATACGCGATGATCGCGCTGGCCATCGTCGGTGCGCTGGTGCTGCTGCTCAAGAAGGTGTGGTGGCCGCTGGCGGTCTACCTGTTGCTGATCGTCGTGAACGTCGATGCGGGCACACCCCTGGGTGGGCCGATCGGCGTTATGGCCGGCGGCATCGGCGAGTTCTTCTACAAAGACCCGCGGCGCATCGCGGCGGCGACGACCCTGCTGTTGACGGCCGGAGCGGGTCTAGGCTTATTCGCAGCCGTCAAGGTGTTCGCGGCGTTGGGGAGACGACTGACCGACCGTTTCAGACCGGTGCCCGCACCGGCCTGGGCCGCCTCCACAGCCGTGCTGCTGATTGTGGCCATCCTGGTAAGTGCGTGGCACTACTTCCCGCGGCACCGCTTCTTGTTCGGCGACAAGTACGACTCGGTGATGATCAACCACCAAGACCTCGACGCCATGGCTTACCTTGCGACGCTGCCCGGGGCCCGCGACACCATCATCGGCAACTCCAACGTCGACGGCACGGCCTGGATGTATGCGGTCGCCGACCTGCACCCGCTATGGACCCACTACGACTTCCCGCAGCAGACGGGCCCGGGCTACTACCGCTACATCTTCTGGGTCCACGCCCGCGAGGGCACCAGCAATCCGAAAGTGGTCGAGGCGGTGCACGCGCTCAATATCCGCTACATCCTGACCAGCGAGCCGACGGTTCGCGGGTTCGCCGAGCCCGAAGGGATAAGGTCTCTGGAGAAATCGGAGTCGTGGGCGAAGCTCTACGACAACGGTGGGGCCCAGATCTGGGAATGGCGCGGGTATACCGCAGCGAAACACCCCTGAACGGCTTGCAAGAGGACGGTGAGTGGATTGAGAACTGGTGACGACGGCCCAGATGACAACGGCATCGAGATCATCGGCGGTGTCGACCCGCGGATCATGGCGGCCCGCGGTTCAGCCGACGACGACAACGACGAACGCTCGCTGACCGACCTGGTCGAGCAGCCGGCCAAGGTGATGCGTATCGGCACGATGATCAAGCAATTGCTCGAGGAAGTTCGCGCCGCGCCGCTCGACGAGGCCAGCCGCAACCGGCTGCGGGAAATCCACGCCACCAGCATCCGGGAACTCGAGGACGGGCTGGCGCCGGAACTGCGCGAGGAGCTCGACCGCCTCACCTTGCCGTTCAACGAAAACAGCGCCCCCTCGGATGCCGAATTGCGCATCGCCCAGGCCCAGCTGGTCGGCTGGCTGGAGGGGCTGTTCCACGGCATCCAGACCGCGTTGTTCGCCCAGCAGATGGCAGCCCGCGCGCAACTCGAGCAGATGCGCCAGGGCGCGCTGCCACCGGGTATCGGTAAGCCGGGCCATCCCGGCGGTCACGGCACCGGCCAATACCTCTGACATTTCAAGAGCATCAACCCCGTGTCTCCTGGCCCGTACATCGAAACCCGCAGTGCGTGGGTGGAGTTTCCCATCTTCGATGCCAAGTCGCGTTCCTTGAAGAAGGCCGTGCTCGGCAAGGCGGGCGGCACGATCGGGCGCAACAACTCCAACGTCGTCGTCATCGAGGCATTGCGGGACATCACCATGTCGCTGAATCTGGGCGACCGGGTTGGCCTGGTGGGACACAATGGGGCCGGCAAATCGACTCTGCTGCGGCTACTTTCGGGCATCTACGAACCGACCCGCGGCTCCGCAACGGTCCTCGGCCGGGTGGCTCCGGTGTTCGACCTGGGCGTCGGCATGGACCCGGAAATCTCCGGCTTCGAAAACATCATCATCCGGGGTTTGTTCTTGGGCCAGACCCGAAAGCAGATGCTGGCCAAGGTCGACGAGATCGCGGAGTTCACCGAGCTCGGCGAATACCTGTCGATGCCGCTGCGCACCTACTCCACCGGGATGCGGGTGCGCCTGGCGATGGGGGTGGTCACCAGCATCGATCCGGAGATCCTGTTGCTCGACGAAGGCATCGGCGCCGTGGACGCCGACTTCTTGAAGAAAGCCCAGTCCCGGCTGCAGCGACTGGTGGAACGGTCCGGAATCCTGGTATTCGCCAGCCATTCCAACGAGTTCCTGGCGCGGCTGTGCAAGACGGCGATGTGGATCGACCACGGCGTCATCAAGCTCACCGGCGGCATCGAGGACGTGGTGCGCGCCTACGAGGGCGAGGACGCAGCCCGGCACGTGCGCGAAGTACTGGCGGAGACCCAGTCCGACGCTGAAAAGCCGCTGGTACAAAAAGCTTCCGGGGATGAGTGACGCCGTCTTCGCCGTGGTGGTCACCCATCGGCGCCCCGACGAGCTGGCGAAGTCACTCGATGTGGTGACCAGCCAGACCCGGCTGCCCGACCATTTGATCGTGGTCGACAATGACGCGTCTGACGAGGTGCGTGATCTGGTTGCGCGCCAACCAATTTCCACCACTTATCTGGGATCGCACCGAAACCTGGGCGGAGCAGGCGGTTTCGCGCTCGGGATGCTGCACGCGCTGGCCCAGGGCGCCGACTGGGTGTGGCTGGCAGACGACGACGGGCGCCCCCAGGACGCCCGAGTGCTGGCGACCCTGCTGGCCTCCGCCGAGAAGTACGGGTTGGCCGAGGTGTCGCCGATGGTGTGCAACATGGACGATCCGGAGCGGCTGGCGTTTCCGTTGCGTCGCGGCCTGGTATGGCGCAGGCGCGCAAGCGAATTGCGCACCGAGCCCGGCCAGGATCTGCTGCGCGGGATCGCGTCGCTGTTCAACGGCGCCCTGTTCCGCGCGTCCACCCTGGAATCGATCGGCGTCCCAGACATCCGGCTGTTCATCCGCGGCGACGAGGTGGAGATGCATCGCCGGCTGGTGCGGTCCGGCCTCCCGTTCGGCACCTGCCTGGACGCGGTTTACCTGCACCCCTGCGGATCCGACGAGTTCAAGCCGATCCTGGGCGGCCGGATGCATACCCAATACCCCGACAACCCGACCAAGCGCTTCTTCACCTACCGCAATCGCGGCTACCTGATGTCGCAGCCGGGTCTGCGTAAGCTGCTGTTTCAGGAATGGGTGCGGTTTGGCTGGTTCTTCGTAGTGACCCGCCGTGACGCCAAGGGCCTGCTGGAATGGATTCGGTTGCACCGCTTGGGACGTCGCGAGAAGTTTGCACGGCCTGGAGGTTCGGCATGACGTTCATTGACGCGGCTGCCCAGTCCAAGACGTTCGCGCGGGCCCGAACCGACTTGGTCGAGGGTTTCCGCCGCCACGAACTTTGGCTGCACCTCGGCTGGCAGGACATCAAGCAGCGCTACCGCCGCTCGGTGCTGGGGCCGTTCTGGATCACCATTGCCACAGGTACCACAGCGGTGGCGATGGGCGGTTTGTATTCCAAGCTGTTTCACCTGGAACTGGCTGTACACCTGCCTTACGTCACCCTTGGGTTGATCATCTGGAACCTGATCAACGCCGCGATTCTCGAGGGCGCCGAAGTCTTCGTCGCCAACGAGGGATTGATCAAGCAATTGCCCACACCGCTGTCCGTGCACGTGTACCGGCTGGTGTGGCGGCAGATGATCCTGTTCGCGCACAACATCGTCATCTATCTGGTCATCGCGATTGTGTTCCCCAAACCGTGGTCATGGGCCGACTTGTCGGTGGTTCCGGCGCTGGCGTTGATCTTCCTCAACGCCGTCTGGGTGTCACTGTGCTTCGGCATTCTGGCGACCCGTTACCGCGACATCGGCCCGTTGCTGTTCTCCGTCGTGCAGTTGCTGTTTTTCATGACGCCGATCATCTGGAACGACGACACGCTGCGCCAGCAGGGGGCCGGACGCTGGTCGAGCATCGTCGAGCTCAACCCGCTGCTGCACTACCTCGATATCGTTCGGGCGCCGCTGCTGGGCGCCCACCAAGAGTTGCGGCACTGGGCGGTGGTCGTGGTGCTGACCGTCGTCGGGTGGGTATTGGCGGCCGTAGCGATGCGGCAATACCGTGCGCGGGTGCCGTACTGGGTGTAGCGAGCTGCGCGATAACGCCGCGAACCGTCGGCGGGATCGTCACATCTGCCCCCTTGAGTACCAGAAAAGCGAGGCATGGTGTGGCCTGCAAAGTAGTAGCACCGGCGATAGCACTTGCAGGGCCGGCCGGGCTTTGCCTGTGAATCCTGGGCGAAAATCCGCCCACCGATGCCCGCCCTAGATTCACAGCGAACGCCGCCGGTGCTTGTTCGGCTCCAAGAATCCTTTGAGAATCCGCCAAGAATCCTTCAAGGCCTCGCGCGGATGCTGAGCCGACGCATGAACACGCTCGATCACATGCGTCTCCACAAACGATTCCGAGAGGATCTACATGCTTCGTCATGCTGACCTGTCGATGCTCGCCGGTGGCTCACTGCCTGCCGCAGACACCGATTCAGAAATCGTGCTCACCCGTCCGATTCCGTTCCACTCGTTATGCGAGCAGCATCTGCTTCCGTTCTACGGCGTCGTGCACGTCGGCTATGTTCCGGACGAAACGCAGTTAGGGACGTCCGAGTTGGCCCGCATCGTCGAGGCATGTGCCCGCGGTATTCAGATCCAGCAGCGGATGACGAGCCGGATCGGCCTGTGGCTGCACCACCAGTTGGCGCCTAGAGGGGTAGGCGTCCTGGTGGAGGCAGTCCACATCTGCATGCCCCCCAGCCGCGTGTCGGCCGTCGGCACCCAGACGCTGACCACCGCCTACTACGGATCGTTCTTCGAGAACGCGCGTGCTCGACGCGAATTCCTCACGCTGACAAGTCGAGAGCAGACATCGACACAGGAAGAAAACCGATGAGTAAGACCGCCCTCGCCGACGTCGTGCAAATTGCGACGATGCACCGAGACGATGCGCCGCTGGGCCGCACGGCGCGATTCCATCTGCGCAAGCAGTTCGACAGCCTGCCCTGCTGCCATCGCTCCTGGACCAACCAAGGAAAGCGTTTCTTTCTGCACGGCTATGAGCGGACCTTCGAAATCGAGTTCGCTTGCGCGCAAACCGAACCCGGCACCGGCTTGGTGCTGGGCCCCGATGCCCTCGAGGAGGTCCGCGTGGCGCTGCGAAAGCAGTTCGACCACACCACCCTGATCGCCGCGGACGATCCCGAACGCGATCTTTTCGAACTGCTGGCCGACCGGGGTGTGATCGATCTGCGGATCATGGACAACACCGGCATGGAGCGCTCTGCGGCCTGGGTGTTCGACACCGCCGAGAGCATCGTCGTGCGGGCAACGCAAGGCCGCGTCTGGGTTTCACAGATAAAGGCGCGCGAGAGCCACAGTCACGGCGTAACCCTGACCGCACGGGCGGCAACGATCCCGAATTGAACAAGCCGGGCAGATTCCGCCTAACAAAGACACCGAACCGCGACACCGGACCGCCCCTTTGGAGGATCATGCGATTCGTGAGCGAGGTAATCGGCTGTGTCGGACCCCTGGTCGTAGCCACTCGCGGCGAAAGCGGCGCCGGCGAGGTCATGCTCACTGTGCAGGGGTCCCGGGAAACATACCTTGCGTGGTCCGACGAACCACTACCGAAAGGCACGCGGGTGCTGGTAGTTGAGGCTCGGGGCGCGAGGACGGTGGTTGTCGAACCTTGGAGCCATTGATGGAGCCACTGACCAAGCAAATCCCCTGAAACACAACAACACCCAAGGAGTTCCCTCATGCTCGGTTATAAAGTGCCCGCTCCGGACGAGGCGATGCTGATTTCCGGCGGCCGGGCCAAAGGCAACGCGCCCTTCCGCGTGGTAACCGGCCACGGCGCCTTTGTTATCCCGTTCTTCCGCAAGGTACGGTTCCTCACGTTGTCAATGTGTGAAGCCGAGGTTGCCGACAAGTGCGTCACACAGCAGGGCATCACGCTGAACGTCCGGGCGGTAATCGCCTTCAAGGTCGGCAGCGACAACGAAAGCATCGTCGCCGCGGCACAACGATTCCTGTCCGAACAAGACCAGATGTCGGTCCTCACCGGCCGGATCTTCGCCGGGCACCTGCGCTCCATCATCGGTTCGATGACCGTCGAACAAATCATCCGGGAACGCCAGAAGCTGGCCACCGAGGTGCTCGACGGCTCAAAGGAGGAAATGGCCAGGATCGGCCTGAGTGTCGATGCACTGCAGATCCAGTCCATCGACGATGGCGGTATCGGGTACATCAACGCGATGGCGGCGCCGCACAACGCCGCCATCCAGCAGCAGGCGCAGATCGCTCAGGCGCAAGCGAACCAGAAGGCCGCCGAAGCCGAACAGGAGTCGCAGCGAAAGCAGGCCGAATTCGCCCGTGAGACCGCTATCGTCAAGGCGCAGTACAAGGCCGAGGTCGACAAGGCTCAGGCGCAGGCCGCCCAGGCCGGTCCGCTGGCGGAAGCTCAGGCCCAGCGTGAAGTGCTGCAGATGCGCACTGAGTTGGCCGAACGTGCCGCCGAACTGCGCCAGCAGGAGCTGGTCGCCGAAGTCGTCAAGCCCGCCGAGGCCGAGGCTGAGCGGGTCCGGATCCTGGCTGTCGCCGACGCGGAGAAGATGAAGATCCAGGCTGAAGCGGCGGCGTCGCACAACCGGGTGGCGCTGGACAGGATGCTCATCGACCAGTTGCCCGACATCGTAGGCAAGGCCGCTGACGGGCTCGCCGGCGCAAATCTGACCGTGCTCAACGGCGCCGAGGGGCTCAGCCAGCTGGCCACCGGCCTCGTCTCGCAAGGAAAGGCCATCTTCGACGCGCTCCGCGGCGACGTGGTCGAGTACGACGACGAGGACGACACACCGCCCAGCGAGGTAACAAAACTCTCGGTCTGAGAGTGCGTAAAGCAAAAGTGCGACGCTTGCCGGAAATCGACGACGGCCACGCCCAGTGGTGTCACACTGAAGCGCCACGAGTTGGATTTCCGACAGCTGAGCGGGGGCAAACGGGTATCCACAGGCAATACGTCAATCTGGCGCGAAAGGTCGGCCGACGTGAGTAAGAAGGTCCAATCATCGGGGCTGGCCGGCTCGGCGCGCGATCACCTCGCCGCGGAGTTGGCTCGGCTGCGACAGCGCCACGATCGCCTGGAAACCGAGGTCAAGAACGACCGTGGCATGATCGGCGACCACGGTGACGCGGCCGAGGCGATCCAGCGCGCCGACGAGCTGGTGGTGCTGGCTGACCGGATCAACGAGCTCGACCGGCGCTTGCGAGCCGGACCGCCAGAACACTCGGACGCATCCGAAGCGCTACCCGGGGGGACCGAGGTGACGTTGCGGTTCGCCGACGGCGAAGTCGTCACCATGCACGTGATCTCGATTGTCGAGGAGACGCCGGCCGGCCGCGAAGGTGAGACTCTGACGGCGGGCAGTCCGTTGGGGCAGGCGCTGGCCGGATGTAAACCGGGAGACACGGTGACCTACTCGACTCCGCAGGGCCCAAACCAGGTCGAATTGATCGCGCTCAAACTGCCCACCTGAGCGCCGCCGGGTTGAGCCTGCGGTGCCCGTTAGACTCCCCCCAATGGTTGCCCCGATACCCGAGGCTGCACCGTCGCGCCAACAGCTGAGCCTGACCACGCAGGTGTGGCGTTTCGTCGTCACCGGTGCCATGTCGGCGGTGGTCGACTTCGGTCTCTACGTCACACTTCTCAAAGTGGCGGGTCTGCCGTACGACCCGTCGAAGGCGCTCAGCTGGTTCGCCGGGACCATCACGGCGTACCTGATCAACCGCCGATGGACGTTCCAGGCGTCTCCGAGCACCGCACGCTTTGTCGCGGTCATGGTGCTCTACGGCATCACCTTCGCGGTGCAGGTCGGGCTCAACCATCTGTGCCTGGCGCTGCTGCACTATCGGGGCTGGGCGATACCCGTCGCGTTCGTGATCGCCCAGGGCACCGCCACGGTGATCAACTTCATCGTGCAGCGAGCCGTAATCTTCCGGATCCGCTGACCCGGCCCGGCAAGCGGTACCCTCTTTGACGATGTTCAGCAAGCCCGAGGTAATCACGACTGCCACCAGGCCGGCCCGCCTGACCGGGTGGGGCCGCACGGCACCATCGGTGGCAGACGTGCTCCGCACCCCCGACCCGGAGGTCATCGCCAAAGCTGTGGCTCAGCTGGCCGGCGCCCGGGGGGCCCGCGGGGTCATAGCCCGCGGGCTGGGCCGGTCCTACGGTGACAATGCGCAAAACGGCGGCGGGCTGGTGATCGACATGACCGCGCTGAACGCGATCCATTCGATCAGCGCCGACACCAAGCTGGCCGACGTCGACGCCGGGGTCAACCTCGATCAGCTCATGAAAGTGGCACTGCCGTTGGGTCTGTGGGTACCGGTGTTGCCGGGAACCCGTCAGGTCACCATCGGCGGCGCGATCGCCTGTGACATCCACGGCAAGAACCATCACAGTGCGGGCAGCTTCGGCAACCACGTCCGCAGCATGGACCTGCTGACCGCCGACGGCGAGATCCGTCGCCTCACTCCCGATGGCCCAGAATCCGAACTGTTCTGGGCCACTGTCGGCGGCAACGGCCTGACCGGCATCATCCTGCGCGCGACCATCGAGATGACGCCGACGGAGACGGCGTATTTCATCGCCGACGGAGATGTCACCGCCGACCTCGACGAGACCATCGGACTGCACAGCGACGGCAGCGAAGCCAACTACACGTATTCCAGCGCCTGGTTCGACGCGATCAGCGCTCCGCCGAAACTGGGCCGCGCAGCGGTGTCGCGCGGGTCGATGGCCACGCTCGACCAGCTGCCGGAGAAGCTGCGCCGCAATCCGTTGAAATTCGATGCGCCGCAACTACTTACGTTGCCGGACGTGTTCCCCAACGGACTGGCCAACAAATACACGTTCGGGCCGATCGGTGAGCTGTGGTACCGCAAATCCGGCACCTATCGCGGCAAGATCCAGAACCTGACGCAGTTCTACCATCCGCTGGACATGTTCGGCGAATGGAACCGCGCCTACGGGCGGGCGGGTTTCCTGCAGTACCAGTTCGTGATTCCCACCGAGGCCGTCGACGAGTTCAAGAGGATCATCCGCGACATCCAGGCCAGCGGCCACTACTCATTTTTGAACGTGTTCAAGTTGTTCGGTCCGGGCAACCAGGCGCCGCTGAGCTTCCCGATCCCGGGCTGGAACATTTGCGTCGACTTCCCGATCAAGGCCGGGCTGGGCGAGTTCGTCAGCGAACTCGACCGCCGCGTACTGGAATTCGGCGGACGGCTCTACACCGCGAAGGACTCACGCACCACCGCCGAAACCTTTCACGCCATGTATCCGCGGATCGACGAATGGATTGCGGTGCGCCGCAAGGTCGATCCGCTGCGGGTGTTCGCCTCCGACATGGCCCGACGCTTGGAGCTGCTGTAGATGGTCCTCGACGCAGTGGGAAACCCGCAAACCGTGCTGCTGCTTGGCGGCACCTCGGAGATCGGCCTGGCCATCTGTGAGCGCTACCTGCAAAACGCTCCCGCGCGAATCGTGTTGGCCGCCATGCCCGACGACCCCGGCCGAGACGCCGCCGTCGCGCAGATGAAGGCCGCCGGCGCGCGGTCGGTCGAGCTGATCGACTTCGAAGCCACCGACACCGACAGCCATCCCAAGACGATCGAACAAGCCTGGGCAAATGGCGATGTCGACGTGGCCATCGTCGCGTTCGGGTTGCTCGGAGATGCCGAAGAGCTCTGGCAGAACCAGCGCAAGGCGGTACAGATCGCCGAAATCAACTACACCGCAGCAGTTTCGGTCGGCGTGCTGCTGGGCGAGAAGATGCGCGCCCAGGGTTTCGGCCAGATCATCGCGATGAGTACGGTGGCCGGTGAGCGGGTGCGACGGTCCAACTTCGTCTACGGCTCCACCAAGGCTGGTTTGGACGGGTTCTACCTGGGCTTGTCAGAAGCGTTGCGCGAGTATGGGGTCCGCGTGCTGGTGATCCGGCCGGGCCAGGTGCGGACCCGGATGAGCGCGCACATCAAGGAAGCTCCGCTGACCGTCGACAAGGAATACGTCGCCAACCTCGCGGTGACCGCGTCGGCAAAAGGTAAGGAACTGGTTTGGGCGCCAGCAGCATTCCGGTACGTGATGATGGTGTTGCGACACATCCCGCGGAGCATCTTCCGCAAGCTGCCAATCTGACCATGCGCAACGTGCTGGCCGTGCTCGGCCAGATGGTCCTGGCGGTCCTGGTTGGCGTCGTGGTCGCAACGGTCTCGCTGTTCGCCATCTCCGGCGTCCAATGGCCGGCGTTCCCGTCGTCGAACCAGTTGCACGCGCTGACGACCGTCGGCCAGGTCGGCTGCCTGGCCGGATTGATCGCGACCGGCTGGGTATGGCGGCGCGGCCGGTTTCGGTTGCCGGCGCAGCTGAGCGGGCTGCTGTTCGTCTCCGCGTTCACCGTCGTGACCCTGGGCATGCCTTTGGGGGCCACCAAGTTGTATCTGTTCGGCATCTCCGTCGACCAGCAATTCCGCACCGAATACCTGACCCGGCTCACGGACAGCGCCGCCCTGCAGGACATGACGTATCGCGGGCTGCCGCCGTTCTATCCGCCGGGCTGGTTCTGGATCGGCGGACGCGTCGCGGCACTCACCGGAACACCGGCCTGGGAGATGTTCAAGCCGTGGGCGATCACCTCGATCACCATCGCGGTCGCGGTGGCGCTGGTGCTGTGGTGGCGAATGATCCGCTTCGAATACGCGCTGATCGTGACCACCGCCACCGCGGCGGTGACGCTGGCCTACAGCTCGCCGGAGCCGTATGCCGCGATGATCGCGGTGCTGCTGCCGCCGGTGCTGGTGCTGACCTGGTCTGGCCTGCGCGCCGGCGCCCGTCAACCCGCCGAACGCGTGCAAGGCTGGGCGGCGGTGATCGGTGCAGGGTTATTCCTGGGCTTTACCGCCACGTGGTACACGCTGCTGTTCGGCTACACCGCGTTCACCATCGCGCTGATGGCGCTGGTGCTGGCAGTATCGCGCTGGCGAAGCGGCGGGCTGAAAGCCGCCCTGGACCCGCTGCGGCGGGTGGCCGTCGCCGCCGTCGTCGCCGCGGCCATCGGGTCCACAACCTGGCTGCCGTTCTTGTTGCGCGCAACCCACAGCCCAGTCAGCGACACCGGAAGCGCACAGCACTACCTGCCGGCCGACGGCGCCGAGCTGACCTTCCCGATGCTGCAGTTCTCGCTGCTGGGCGCGATTTGCATGCTGGGCACGCTGTGGTTGGTGGTGTGCGCCCGTTCGTCGGTGCGGGCGGGTGCGCTGGCGATCGCGGTGCTGGCCGTCTACCTGTGGTCGTTGTTGTCGATGCTCACCACGCTGGCCCGCACCACGCTGCTCTCGTTCCGGCTGCAGCCGTCGTTGACGGTGCTGCTGGTCACCGCCGGAGTATTCGGCTTTGTCGAAGCGGTCCAAGCCCTAAGCCGCCGGAGCCGCGCGGTCCTCCCGGTGGCCGGCGCGATTGGGCTGGCCGGCGCAATCGCCTTCAGCCAGGACATTCCCGACGTGCTGCGCCCCGACCTCACCATCGCCTATACCGACACCGACGGCTACGGCCAGCGCGGCGACCGGCGCCCGCCGAGCTCGGAGAAGTACTACCCGGCGATTGACGCCGCCATCCGGCGCGTCACCGGCAAACCGCCCGACCAGACCGTGGTGCTGACCGCCGACTACAGCTTCCTGTCCTACTACCCGTACTGGGGCTTCCAGGGGCTGACGTCGCACTACGCCAACCCGCTGGCGCAGTTCGACGAGCGCGCCGTCCAGATCAAACACTGGGCCAAGCTCAACACCGCCGACGAGTTCATCCACGCGCTGGACACGCTGCCGTGGCCGCCGCCCACCGTATTCCTGATGCGCCGCGGCGCGGGCCACACCTATACGCTGCGGCTGGCCGAGGACGTATATCCCAACCAGCCCAACGTCCGTCGCTACATCGTCGAGGTGCCGGCCGCGCTGTTCGCCGACCCGCGGTTCGCGGTGGAAAGCATCGGCCCATTCGTGCTGGCGATTCGCAAGCCCGCGGGTGGCGGCTGATGGCCACCGAGACCTCACCTGAAACGGTCGAAGAACTACGATCTACCTCCGTGAGCGACACGGGAGTGAATCACCGGATCGCTCGCTCCATTGCCGTGGTCGCCGGGCTGCTCGGCACCCTGCTGGCGATCGTCATCCCGGTGCTGCCGGTCAACCAGACCACCGCTCAACTGAACTGGCCGCAGAACGCCACTTTCAACAGCGTCGAGGCGCCGCTGATCGGCTATGTCGCCACGGAACTGAACGTCAGCGTCCCCTGCCAGGCCGCCGCCGGACTGGCCGGACCGCAGAACACGGGTAAGACGGTGCTGTTGTCGACCGTCCCCAAACAAGCCCCGAAGGCCGTCGACCGCGGTCTGCTCATCCAGCGCGCCAACGAAGAGCTGGTGCTGGTGGTACGCAATGTCGCGGTGGTCACCGCGCCACTGAGCCAGGTGCTCAGTCCGGCATGCCAGCGTCTGACCTTCACCGCCCACGCCGACCGGGTCACCGCCGAGTTCGTCGGCCTGACCCAGGGACCCAACGCCGAGAAGCCCGGCTCGCCGCTGCGCGGCGAACGCAGCGGCTACGACTTCCGGCCCCAGATCGTCGGCATATTCACCGACCTGTCCGGCCCGACGCCGCCCGGTCTGAGCTTCTCGGCGACCGTCGACACCCGCTACAGCAGCAGCCCCACGATGCTGAAGCTGATCGCCATGGCCCTCGGCGTGCTGATGACCGTCGCGGCGCTGGTCGCGCTGCACGTCCTCGACACCGCCGATGGCACCCGGCACCGGCGCTTCCTGCCCGCCCGCTGGTGGTCGATCGGCGGCCTGGACGCCCTGGTGATCGGCGTGCTGGTGTGGTGGCATTTCGTCGGCGCCAACACGTCCGACGACGGCTACATCCTGACCATGGCGCGGGTGTCGGAGCACGCCGGATACATGTCCAACTACTACCGCTGGTTCGGCACCCCCGAGGCGCCGTTCGGCTGGTACTACGACCTGCTCGCCCTGTGGGCGCACGTCAGCACCGCCAGCGTCTGGATGCGGCTGCCGGTCCTCGCGATGGCGCTGACCTGTTGGTGGGTGATCAGCCGCGAAGTCATGCCCCGACTGGGTCAGTCCGTCAAGCGAAGCCGGGCGGCGGCGTGGACCGCGGCCGGCATGTTCCTGGCGGTCTGGCTGCCGCTCGACAACGGCCTGCGGCCTGAGCCGATCATCGCCCTGGGCATCCTGCTGACCTGGTGCTCGGTCGAACGTGCGGTGGCGACGAGCCGGCTGTTGCCGGTGGCGGTCGCCTGCATCATCGGCGCGCTGACGCTGTTCTCCGGGCCGACGGGCATCGCGTCGATCGGTGCGCTGCTGGTCGCCATCGGACCGTTGCGGACCATCCTGCACCGCAGGTCCAAACGATTCGGACTGCTGCCGCTGGTGTCGCCCATCCTGGCCGCGGTCACCGTCACCGCCATCCTGATCTTCCGCGACCAGACCCTGGCGGGAGAGATGCAGGCCAGCATGCTCAAGCGTGCCGTCGGCCCCAGCCTCAGCTGGTTCGACGAACACATCCGCTACGAACGGCTTTTCATGGCCAGTCCCGACGGCTCGGTCGCGCGACGTTTCGCGGTGCTGGCGTTGGTGTTGGCGCTGGCGATCTCGGTCGCGATGTCGTTGCGCAAGGGCCGAATTCCGGGCACCGCCACCGGGCCGAGCCGCCGCATAGTCGGCATCACGATCATCTCGTTCCTGGCGATGATGTTCACCCCGACCAAATGGACACATCACTTCGGGGTGTTCGCCGGGCTGGCCGGATGCCTGGGAGCGCTGGCCGCGGTGGCGGTGACGGCCGAGTCTATGCATTCCCGACGCAATCGCACCGTGTTCGCCGCCGCCGTGCTGTTCTTGGTCGCGCTGTCGTTCGCCAGCGTCAACGGCTGGTGGTATGTGTCCAATTTCGGTGTGCCGTGGTCGAATTCGTTCCCGGATTGGCACTATGCCTTTGCCACCGTGCTATTGGGGCTAACGGTTGTGGTGCTGTTGCTGTCGGCGTGGTTCCACTTCGTCGCAACCTATAACGGGCCACCGCAGACCCGATACGGGGCGCGCGTGGCCGTAATCGTCCAGTCTCCGTTGGCAATTGCGACGTGGATCCTGGTGATCTTCGAAGTGGTGTCGTTGACCGCGGCGATGGCGACCCAGTACCCGGCGTGGTCGGTGGGCCGCTCCAATTTGCAGGCGCTCACCGGGAAATCCTGTGGCCTGGCCGAGGACGTGATGGTGGAGCAGGATCCCAATGCCGGTATGCTGCAGCCTGTTTCCAGCCCGGTTGCCGACGCCCTCGGAGCCGGCCTGTCGGAAGCCTTCACGCCCAACGGCATTCCCGCCGACGTCTCCGCCGACCCGGTGATGGAACGCCCGGGCGACCGCAGTTTCTTCAACGAAGACAGCAAGACCACCAACAGCGAGGCCGGTACAGAGGGTGGCACCAACCCCGCGCCGGGCATCAACGGCTCGCGCGCCCAGCTGCCGTATCACCTCGATCCAGCCCGCACGCCGGTGCTGGGCAGCTGGCGCGCGGGTATCCAGGTGCCCGCGATGCTGCGGTCGGGCTGGTACCGATTGCCCACCAACGATCAGCGCACCAAAGCCGGCCCGTTACTGGTGATTTCGGCGGCCGGCCGCTTCGACCCGCGCGAAATCCAGCTGCAATGGGCCACCGACGACGGCGCCGCCAACGGGCACGCGGGCGGGTCATTCCAATTCGGCGACGTCGGCGCCGTACCGGCCTGGCGTAATCTGCGACTGCCGCTATCGGTGATTCCGGGCAACGCCACCCAGGTCCGCCTGGTCGTCGACGACTCGGACCTGGCGCCGCAGCACTGGATCGCGCTGACACCGCCGCGGATTCCCCAGCTGCGCACACTGCAGGACGTCGTGGGCTCGCATGACCCGGTATTCCTGGACTGGCTGGTGGGTTTGGCATTCCCGTGCCAGCGGCCGTTCGGCCATCGAAACGGCGTCACCGAGACTCCGAAATGGCGCATCCTGCCGGACCGGTTCGGCGCCGAGGCCAACTCGCCGGTAATGGACAACAACGGCGGCGGCCCGCTGGGTATCACCGAGCTGCTGGTGAAGGCGACGACGGTGGCCACCTACCTCAGAGACGACTGGGTCCGGGACTGGGGCAGCTTGCAGCAGCTGACGCCGTACTATCCCAACGCCCAGCCGGCGCAGCTCGAGCTGGGAACGGTGACCCGCGGCGGACTGTGGAATCCCGCGCCGCTGCGAAAGACCTAGCGGTGGCGCGGTCGTCGCCGAGTGGTCCGCGAAAGTGCGATTGGCAACGTAACGCCCGAGTTGGGCCGTCGGTAGCTGCACTTTCGCGGGGCTCGGCTGCGCCGCGCTTGCGGTCGCCACTAACCGTGGCGGGCAGCTTCCTGCACCAGCTGCACACGGGACGCCAGCCCGAGTTTTGCGTAGACGTGCGTGAGATGGGTCTGCACGGTGCGCGGCGAGATGAACAGGCGCGTGGCGACATCCGCGTTGGTCAGTCCGTCGCTGACGAGCCGGACGACGTCGCGCTCTGTCGGGGTGAGCGATTCCCATCCGCTAGTAGGCCTCTTGCGTTGACCACGGCCGCGTTGCGCGTAGGCGATCGCCTCTTCGGTGGACAGGGCAGTTCCCTCGGCCCACGCCGCGTCAAAATCCTGCTCCTCCAGGGCATTTCGGATCGTTGTCAGGGCGGCGTCGTAGCCCGCTTGGTAGATCTTGAAGCGGACCTCTCCGGTGCGCTGCCGGTTCGCTTCAGCTGCCCCGAATAGGCGGGCTGCATGCTGGTGGTTGCCGGCGGCGGCTGCCAGGCGGCCCAGACACTCGACGACGTCGGGCAGGCGCCAATACCCGCCGGTCTGCACGGCGATCTCCAGCGCATCATGTGCGTCGCGGTCGGCGTGGTTCGAGCGCGACGGGCAAGTCATCGCGCCGGGCGCACTACCCGTCTGATCAACCGGCGGCTGCGCCGCGCGCTGCAGCACCGTCATCCCACCTGCGCGGTTCCCGGCTGTGGGGCCACCCGGGGATTGCACGCCCACCACATCCGGCATTGGGAAGACGGTGGGCCCACCGAGCTGGAAAACCTAATCTTGGTGTGCCCGTATCATCATCGGCTGCACCATCGCGGCCTGATCACCATCAGCGGACCCGCCGACGATCTCATCGTCACCGACAGCGACGGACGAACGCTCAGCGCCGCCTCGCTGGCCCGCCCACCCACTGGCCCACCGCCGGCGGTCCCACCGTGCCCCGGACCCACCGGGGAGCGCGCCGACTGGTGGTGGTACGACCCATTCCAGCCACCCCCACCGGCAACCAACTAGGCCGCGTCACTACTGGCACGATGTGGGCAGCTCAAACCGGTTGCGGCAGCGCGCAATTCGCCCGCACCACCGGGCCCGACCATGAGGCCGACCAGCTCACGATCCACGCTGCCGGCGCACACCAATTTGTGCAAAGCCGGGTCTTAGCGCTGACTGGATGTGCTTGCCATGCTTCGGGGTGCTCGTTAGCCGGTCGGTGATTTTGCCGTCCACCATCGCGTGGAACCGCGCGGAACGCCTCGGCATCAGTGTCCTCCGGTTGGGGTGGGTCTTCTTCGCCGCTATGACTGCGGGCTATGCAACGGCTAGTGGCCCCGCGGGCACTAAAACTTGAGCACGAGCATCCGTAAGCCTAGACTTACGGTTCGTGGCCACTTACCAAACGGGCGCTGCGTGGCTGGCCTTAGCCGACGGCACGCGACGGTCGATTGTGGAGCGGCTTGCCCACGGCCCGCTTGCCGTCGGCGAACTGGCTCGTGATCTGCCGGTCAGCCGGCCGGCTGTTTCGCAGCACCTCAAGGTGCTCAAGTCCGCCGGCCTGGTGCGCGACCGCGCCGCCGGAACGCGTCGCGTCTACCAGCTCGACCCGACCGGTCTGCAAGCCTTGCGCGCCGACCTGGACCGGTTCTGGACCCAAGCGCTGGCCACATACGCACAAAGCCTCAACGAGATCGGAGGAGATCCTGCATGACACAGCCAAGAACGCCCGACTTGCGTCACCGCATCGTCGTCAACGCACCGGTCGAGCGCGCGTTCGCCGTCTTCACCGAGCGGTTCGGCGACTTCAAACCGCGTGAGCACAACCTGCTCGCCGTCCCCATCGCCGAAACGATTTTCGAGCCACGGGTGGGCGGACACATCTACGACCGCGGCGTCGACGGGAGCGAGTGCCGATGGGCGCGCGTGCTGGTCTACGAGCCACCCACTCGCGTGGTGTTCACTTGGGACATTGGTCCGACCTGGCAGCTGCAAGACGATCCGTCCAAAGCCAGCGAAGTCGAGGTGCGCTTCATCGCCGAGTCCGGCCAACGCACCCGCGTCGAACTCGAACACCGCCATCTCGACCGCCACGGCAAGGGCTGGCAATCGGTCGCCGACGGCGTCGACGGGGACGCGGGCTGGCCGCTGTATCTGGACCGCTACGGTCGGCTGTTCAGCGTGGCGGCGCGGTCATGACGACAAACGGCGCAACCACCCTGATGGACATGGCCCACGCCGAGCGAACCGATCTCGCGGAGTTCCTGGCCACCCTGACGCCACCACAGTGGGACGCGCCCAGCCTGTGTACCAAGTGGAGCGTGAAAGACGTTGTCGCGCATGTGATCAGCTACGAGGAACTCGGCAAGCTTGGGCTGATCAAGCGATTCGCGAAGGGAAAAATACTGCGCGCCAATGAGGTTGGCGTCGACGAGTTCTCCGCCCTCAGCCCGCAGGAGTTGCTGGACTTCCTCCGGAGCCATCTCACCCCTCGCGGGCTCACCGCGGGCTTCGGCGGGATGATCGCGCTCGTCGACGGCACAGTCCACCACCAAGACATCCGCCGCGCGCTCGGTGAGCCGCGGACCATCCCCGCCGAGCGGCTGGTCCGAGTGCTCGGCCTGGTGCCCGGCAACCCCAGGCTGGGCGCCGGGCGTCGGATCAGAGGACTGTACCTGCGGGCCACCGATGTCGACTGGGAACACGGCAGCGGCGCCGAGGTATCCGGCCCCGGCGAGGCGCTGCTGATGGCGATGACCGGTCGCCCCGCGGCGCTCGACGACCTCACCGGCCCCGGCCTGCCCACGCTGGCCAGCCGGCTAAGTGGCTGAGCCCTCACTGATTTCGACGACGAACTCGCTACCACCGACGCGGATGCGGTCGCCGTCGGCGAGGTTGGCGCTGCCCCGGATGCGCTGGCCCCCCACCTCGACGCCGTTGGTCGAGCGCGAATCGTAAATCACGAAGCCGGCTCCCGTGTCGATGACTACCGCGTGATGGCGGCTGACGTCTTCGTCGTCGGCGATGACGATGTCGTTATCGTCGAGACGCCCTATCCGGGTGGTCGCGCCGCTCAGCCGGTACCGCCGACCGGCCCGGTCGCGCAGCCAGGCTTCGGCGGACTCGGCCCCGGCATCGGAGTCCTGGTAAGCACCTAGCCGGCGGGTGGTCGAGATCAACCGCTTTGCGGCCAACGGCTGCTGGCGCAGTATGCGCTCGTGCAAGGCGGTGACGGTGGGCCCCGGATCGATGCCGAGCCCGTCGGCCAAAGCGGTTTTGAGACGGCGATAAGCACCGAGCGCGTCCGACTGGCGCTCGGTGATGTAGTAGGCGGTGATGAGCTGCGCCCACAGCGGTTCGCGATAGGGATGCTCGGCGGTAAGCGCCTCGAGCTCGGCAATCACCGCGCCGGCGCGCCCGCAAGCGATCTCGGCGTCGGCGCGCGCGGTGTGCGCCGCCACCTTTTCTTCCAGCAGTGCGGTGCCGAATGCCTGCACGAAGGCGAAGTCGCGTAAGTCGTCAAGGACCGGTCCGCGCCACTCGCGCAGCGCCGCCGACAGATGGCTGCTGGCGTCCTCGAATCGTCCAGCGGCGGCGGCCTGGATACCGGCGGCCTTTTCGGTGGTGAAACGCCCGACGTCGCACTCGGTGTCGGCAATGCTGAGCTGGTAGCCCGGCGGTGCGCTAGCCAGCGCCTGGTACGGGTCGACGCCGGCGTCGCGCAGCAGCCGCCGCAGGTTGGACACGTGGGATTGAATGCTGGTCCGCGCAGCCGGTACCGGGTCGTCGTCCCACACCGCGTCGATCAACGCATCGACCGACACCGGACGGTTGCGGTTGATCACCAGCATCGCCAACACGGCTCGCTGCTTGGGCGCGCCCAGCGACAACCGGACGCCGTGGGTGGTCATCAGTAGCGGCCCCAGCACGCCGAACCCGAGTCCCGAGCTCTTCATTGCGCCGCCAGCCTCCTGGGTTGTCGAGGGCCTCAGCCGTAGGTCTCATTGTGACGGCATGCACGGCTGCAAGCGGGTGAATCCACGCGGAGGCAGTGAGCTTTGCGAGTGCCACACACGTACCGGGCCGACCGCTCTCGCGAAGCGATATCACCGGCGACATCGTTTCCCACCTCGCAACATGCTTCGCGGTGTGGTGCCTGAGTGACAGGTGTGATCGTGCGCTCAGTGCGAAACTCGGCACGTCGCGCCCTGCATCCTCACCGGCGAAAGCGGCGTCGCTTACCATCGACCCTCGTGCCCCCCGACGGTAATGAGCGATCGCAGCGCATCCCACGGCTGGTCGCCACCGTCGCCGGCATCGTGGGCTTGTTGTTGTGCGCCCTGGTTCCGTTGCTTCCGGTGAAGCAGACGACCTCGACCATCCGGTGGCCGCAGGGCAGCACCGCGGACGGCGGTATCGATCGGGTCACGCAGATCACCTCTCCGCTGGTCTCCGGGGCACCGCGGGCCCTGGACATCTCCATCCCTTGTGCGGCGATGGCCACCTTGCCCGCCGACGGGGGCCTGGTGCTGTCCACCCTGCCGTCCGGCGGCGTGGACGCCGGCAAGCACGGGCTGTTCGTCCGCGCCAGTAAAGATGTGATCGTCGTCGCTTTCCGGGACTCGGTAGCCGCGGTGGCACAACGCTCGGCTGTGGCCGCCGGCGCGTGCACTGTGCTGCACATCTGGGCCGACGCCGGCGCAGCGGGTGCGGATTTCGTCGGGATCCCCGGAGCCAGAGGGATCCTGGCCCCCGAGAAGAAGCCGCAAGTCGGCGGGATCTTCACCGAGATGAAGGTCGCGGCCCAGCCTGGGTTGTCGGCGCGCATCGACGTGGACACCAGATTCATCGTCGCGCCGACGGCGCTGAAGGCGATCCTGATGATCCTCGGCGCGCTGAGCGTCGTCGTCGCCATCGTGGCGATGGCCGCGCTGGACCGCCATAGCCGCGGCGACGACACGCTGCGCGACTGGCGCTCCCCGATCGCCTGGCTGTCCCGGTATCGCCCCCGCGCGCACGGGCCGTCGTGGTGGCGGATCGGCCCCACGATCTGGATCGCCGACGCGGTTGTGATTGCGACGCTGCTGCTCTGGCACGTCATCGGCGCAACTTCGTCCGACGATGGCTACAACCTGACCATCGCCCGCGTGGCGCCGCAGGCCGGATACGTCGCCAACTACTACCGGTATTTCGGCACCACCGAGGCGCCGTTCGACTGGTACCACTCGGTATTGGCCCAGCTGGCGTCGGTGAGCACCGCCGGCGTGTGGATGCGACTGCCCGCCACGCTGGCCGGGATCGCGTGCTGGCTGCTCATCAGCCGCTGCGTACTGCGGCGGCTGGGACCGGGCAAGGGCGGCATGGCCGCCAACCGGGCAGCCGTCTATACCGCGGGCGCGGTGTTCGTGGCCGCTTGGCTGCCGTTCAACAACGGCCTTCGACCGGAGCCGCTGATCGCCCTGGGCGTGCTGGTCACCTGGATGCTGGTGGAACGCTCGGTCGCGGCGCGACGGCTGGTTCCGGCGGCGGTCGCCATCATCGTCGCGATGCTTACGGTGACGCTGGCACCGCAGGGGCTGATCGCGCTGGCCGCGCTGCTGACCGGGGCCCGGGCCATCGCCGCGACGATCCGCCGCCGCCAGGCCACCGACGGGTTGCTGGCACCGCTGGCAGTACTGGCCGCGTCGTTGTCGCTGATCACCGTCGTGGTCTTCCGGGCGCAGACGCTGGCCACCGTCGCCGAGTCGGCTCGCATCAAATACAAGGTCGGGCCGACCATCGCCTGGTACCAGGACTGGCTGCGCTACTACTTCCTCACGGTCGAATCCAACCCCGACGGGTCGATGGCGCGGCGCTTCGCTGTGCTGGTGCTGCTGCTGTGCCTGTTCGGCATGTTATTCGTGCTGCTGAGGCGTGGCCGGGTGCCGGGGCTGGCCAGCGGCCCGGCTTGGCGGCTGATCGGAACCACCGCGGTCGGGTTGCTGTTGCTGACGTTCACGCCGACCAAGTGGGCAGTTCAATTCGGTGCCTTCGCCGGGCTGGCCGGGGCGCTGGGCGCGGTCACCGCATTCACCGTGGCGCGCATCGGCCTGCACAGCCGACGCAACCTGGCGTTGTACGTCACCGCGCTGCTGTTCGTGTTGGCATGGGCCACGTCGGGAGTCAACGGGTGGTTCTACGTCGGCAACTACGGAGTGCCGTGGTACGACATCCAGCCCGTCGTCGCCAGCCACCCGGTGACATCGATGTTCCTGACGTTGTCGATCATCACTGGGTTGCTCGCCGCCTGGTACCACTTCCGGATGGACTACGCCGGGCACACCGAGGTCCAGGACAACCGGCGCAACCGGGTGCTGGCCTCCACGCCCCTGCTGGTGGTGGCAGTGATCATGGTGCTGGGCGAAGTGGGCTCGCTGGCCAAGGGGGCGGCTTTCCGCTACCCGGTCTACACCACCGCCAAAGCCAACCTGGCTGCCCTGACTTCAGGGCTCACCAGTTGCGCGATGGCCGACGACGTGCTGACTGAACCCGACCCCAATGTTGGCCTGCTGCAGCCGGTTCCGGGTCAGCCGTTCGGACCGGACGGCCCGCTCGGCGGTGTCAACCCGATCGGCTTCAAACCCGAAGGGGTGGGCGACGACCTGAGGTCGTACCCGGTGGTGACCAAACCTGGGGTGGTGAATTCCACCGGGTCGCCCAACAAGCCCAACGCCACGATGAGTGACTCCGCGGGCACGGCCGGCGGGAAGGGCCCGATTGGAGTCAACGGGTCGCACGTAGCGCTACCGTTCGGACTCGACCCGGCCCGCACACCGGTGATGGGCAGTTACGGCGAGAACTCGCTGGCCGCCTCCGCGACCTCGGCGTGGTATCAGTTGCCGCCCCGAACCGGCGAAAGGCCGCTGGTGGTGGTTTCCGCCGCCGGTGCTATCTGGTCGTACAAAGAGGACGGCACCTTCACCTACGGGCAGCAGCTGAAATTGCAGTGGGGCGTCGCTCGCCCCGACGGCACCACCCAGCCGCTTGCGGAGGTGTATCCGATCGACATCGGGCCGGAGCCGGCGTGGCGCAATCTGCGGTTCCCGCTGACCTGGGCGCCCCCGGAGGCCAACGCGGCACGCATCGTCGCTTACGACCCAAACCTGAGTTCCGAGCAGTGGTTCGCGTTCACACCGCCGCGGGTCCCGGTGCTGCAGACCCTGCAGGAGTTGATCGGATCGCGCACACCTGTGCTGATGGACATCGCGACCGCCGCGAACTTCCCGTGCCAGCGGCCGTTCTCCGAACACCTTGGCGTTGCCGAACTTCCGGGATATCGGATTCTGCCCGATCACAAACAAACCGCGTCGTCGTCCAACGGGTGGGAGGCCAGTGAGACCGGCGGTCCCTTTCTTTTGACCCAGGCAATGTTGCGGACCTCGACAATCTCGACGTATCTGCGCGGCGACTGGTATCGCGACTGGGGATCGGTCGAGCAGTATTACCCTCTGGTGCCCAGTGACCAGGCGCCGGCTGCCGTCGTCGAACAGGGTGTGATGACCGTGAACGGCTGGAGCCGGCAAGGACCGATTCGGGCACTACCGTGAGCGTCATCGAGCAGGAAGAACAAGCTGTCGGCCGTACGCGCGACGACGTCCGCGTCACCCGGTGGGTTGCCACGATCGCCGGACTGATCGGCTTCGTGTTGTCGATCGCGACACCGCTGCTGCCGGTCGTGCAGACCACCGCGACGCTGAACTGGCCACAGAATGGCCAACTCAATAACGTGACAGCGCCACTCATTTCCCTGAGCCCGGTCGACGTGACGGCCACCGTGCCATGCGCCGTGGTCCGAGACCTGCCACCCGAGGGCGGCGTGGTGCTGAGCACTGCGCCCAAGAAGGGCAAGGACGCCGCACTCAACGCGCTGTTCGTCGTCGTTAGCAGCAAGCGCGTCGATGTCACCGACCGCAACGTAGTGATTGCCAGCGCGTCGCGGGATCAGGCCGCGGGCGCCGCAGGTGTCCCCGGCTGTTCCAGCATCGAGATCACGTCCACTCGTGCCGGCACTTTCGCCACATTCGTCGGGTTGACCGACCCGGCGGGTAAGCCGCTCGGCGGCGGTTTCGCCGACCCCAACCTGCGCCCGCAGATCGTCGGGCTGTTCACCGACCTCACCGGTCCCGCGCCGCCGGGGCTGAAGTTCTCGGCGACCATTGACGCTCGATTCTCCACCACCCCGACGACACTGAAACTTCTGGCGATGGTGGGCGCCATTCTGTCCACCATCATTGCGCTGGTCGCGCTCTGGCGGCTGGACCAGCTGGACGGTCGCCGGATGCACCGGCTGATCCCGACTCGCTGGAAGAAATTCACCCTCGTCGACACCACGGTGATCTTCGGGTTCGTGCTGTGGCACGTGATCGGGGCGAACTCCTCCGACGACGGCTACATCCTGGGCATGGCCCGAGTCGCCGACCACGCCGGCTACATGTCCAATTACTTCCGCTGGTTCGGCAGCCCGGAAGATCCCTTCGGCTGGTATTACAACCTGCTGGCGTTGATGACCCACGTCAGCGACGGCAGCTTGTGGATGCGGTTGCCGGACCTCGTCGCCGGGCTGGTGTGCTGGCTGCTGCTCTCGCGTGAGGTGTTGCCCCGGCTGGGGCCAGCGGTAACCGCCAGCACGGCAGCCAACTGGGCGGCCGGCCTGGTACTGCTCACCGCGTGGATGCCGTTCAACAACGGCCTTCGTCCCGAGCCGATCATTGCGGTCGGTTCGCTGATCACCTATGTGCTCATCGAGCGCTCAATGTGCGCCTCTCGGTTGACGCCGGCGGCACTGGCGGTGGTGACCGCCGCGTTCACCCTGGGGGTGCAGCCCACGGGCTTGATCGCGGTGGCCGCGTTGGTTGCCGGTGGCCGTCCGATCCTGCGAATTTTGGTCCGCCGCCATCGCGTTGTCGGTACCTGGCCGCTGGTGGCCCCGATGCTGGCTGCAGGGTTCGTCATCTTCACCGTCGTGTTCGCTGACCAGACCCTGTCAACGGTGTTGGAAGCAACCAGGATTCGCACCGCGATTGGGCCCAGCCAGGCCTGGTACACCGAGAATCTGCGCTACTACTACCTGATCCTGCCCACGGTCGACGGTTCGTTGTCGCGCCGGTTTGGGTTCTTGATCACCGCGCTCTGCCTGTTCACAGCGGTGTTCATCATGTTGCGGCGCAAGCGGGTTCCCGGCGTGGCCCGCGGGCCGGCGTGGCGGCTGATGGGTGTCATCTTCGGCACCATGTTCTTCTTGATGTTCACCCCCACCAAGTGGGTGCACCACTTCGGGCTGTTCGCCGCGGTGGGCGCGGCGATGGCCGCACTGACTACCGTGCTGGTCTCACCCAAGGTGCTGCGCTGGTCGCGCAACCGCATGGCGTTCCTGGCGGCGGTTTTGTTCGTGCTAGCGCTCTGCTTCGCCACCACCAACGGTTGGTGGTACGTCTCGAGCTACGGCGTGCCGTTCAACAGCTCCATGCCGAAAATCGGCGGAATCTCAATCAGCGCAATCTTTTTCGCGCTATTCGCGATTACCGCGGTGTACGCGGCCTGGCTACACTTCGCCGATACCAGCCATGGCGAGGGCCGGCTAGCCCGGGCGATGACGGCGGCGCCTGTCCCCCTCGCGGCAGGTTTCATGGCGCTGGTGTTCGTCGCATCGATGGTGGCCGGCATCGTTCGGCAGTATCCCACCTACTCCAATGCCTGGGACAACCTGCGCGAGTTCAGCGGCGGTTGCGGGCTGGCCGACGACGTGCTCGTCGAGCCGGACAGCAACGCCGGCTTTATGGCGCCGCTACCAGACAATTACGGCCCTTGGGGCCCATTGGGCCCATTAGGGGGGACCAGCCCAACAGGATTCAGCCCCAACGGCGCACCGGAACGCACTCTGGCCGAAGCGGTCCGGGAGACGGCGGTACCGCAGCCCGGGACCGACTACGACTGGTACGGGCCAACCAAGCTGACGGCCCCGGGAATCAACGGATCCCTACTCCCGTTGCCCTACGGTCTCAACCCCGACCAGGTTCCGGTGGCCGGTAGCTACACCACCGGCCCGCAGCAGCAGAGCCGCCTGACCTCGGCCTGGTACCAGCTGCCGAAGCCCGACGCCGGACACCCGCTGGTAGTGGTGACCGCCGCGGGCACGATCGCCGGCAACAGCATCCTGCACCACCACACCTCCGGGCAGACCGTCGTACTCGAATACGGCAGGCCCGGTCCCGGCGGTGACCTGCTGCCGGCTGGGCGACTGGTGCCCTACGACTTGTACGGCGAACAGCCGAAGGCGTGGCGTAACCTGCGCTTCGCCCGTTCCCAGATGCCCGCCGACGCGGTCGCGGTCCGGGTGGTGGCCGAGGACCTGTCCCTGACGCCGGAGGACTGGATCGCGGTGACCCCGCCGCGGGTGCCGGAGCTGCGTTCCCTGCAGGAGTATGTCGGGTCGTCGCAGCCGGTGCTGATGGACTGGGCGGTCGGGCTGGCCTTCCCATGCCAGCAGCCGATGCTGCATGCCAACGGCGTCACCGACATCCCCAAATTCCGCATCACGCCGGACTACAACGCCAAGAAACAGGACACCGACACCTGGCAGGACGGCGTCAACGGCGGCCTGCTCGGTATCACCGATCTGCTGCTGCGGGCCCACGTCATGTCGACCTACCTGTCGCGGGACTGGGGCCGCGACTGGGGCTCGTTGCGCAAATTCGACACCCTGGTGGATGCGGGACCGGCCCAGCTTCAGTTGGGCACCGCGACCCGTAGCGGGTTGTGGTCGCCGGGCAAGATCCGGATCAAACCGTAAGAATTGAATTTCTTCAGCTAACTAACGAAATTGAATTCAAAGAATTTGTGCTGGACCGGGTTTTAGTTTTGCGTATACGGTCAATACTCCGGATCCGCAAATCAATCAAAACAATGGTGGGTAAATGCGCACATGTACAACAATGGCGAAATCCGCCGCGGCAATCACACTGGTCACTTCCTCGGCTTTTGCGACCGGCATCGCCGTCGCCTCGGCTGATCAGGGCGGCACAATTGTTGCTCTGGATTCGACTCTGCGAAATTGTGACTTCAGCGCCGTGAGCACCCCGCCCCTTGGCCAAGAGCCCGCTTTGGCCACCGGCTCGGTCCGTATTCACAAGAGTGGGTCCACAGCTGTCGCCGAGGTTTATCTGTCGGATTCGCCGATGCCGGGCACCCATTTCGACGTCGGGCTGATTCAGGAACCCCGGCCCTCATCGGCAGGCTGTGGCCCCGGGGCTCCGGGTACCGCTTTCGCGGGCCTGGATACCGACGCGGCCGGCGTCGGAAGGACGACTGTTCAAGACACCCTCCGGTCGGGCACGACGGGCGTGTGGGTGATCGTCGAACGACCCAGTCCGCATTCTCAAGATCCGGGTGAGTACTACACGTCCGAGTTCTTGGTGCCCACCTAAAGGCTTGTAACACCACGCTTTTGTAATACCGTCGCGGTGTGAGCGACTACGACTTGGAGGCCGTGGACCGGCTGCCCTTCTCGACCCCGGAAAAAGCGCAGCGGTACCAAACGGACAACTATCGCGGAGCCGTCGGCCTCAATTGGTACCTCACCGATCCCAGCCTGCAATTCCTGATGTCGTATTACCTGCGGCCCGACGAATTCGCCTTTGCGGAGCCGCATTTGACGCGTATCGGCGAGTTGATGGGTGGTCCGGTGGCGCGGTGGGCAGAGGAAACCGACCGCAACCCGCCGCGGCTGGAGCGTTACGACCGGTGGGGCCACGACGTCAGCCGGGTGGTCATGCCCGCATCGTTCACGGCATCGAAACGCGCCGTCCTGGACGCGCAGCGGACGTTGCGTGCTGAAGCGCGCAGCGCGGGGCTGAGTTCGTCGCTGCCGATGTTCGCGTCCAACTACCTGCTCAACCAGGCCGATATCGGGATGGGCTGCGCGCTGGGCACCGGCGGCGGCATGGTGCAGTCGCTGGTGGCCGCCTATGCGCCCGCCGACGTACGCGAACACGTGCTGGCCAGGTTCGACTCCGGCGAATGGGCCGGCGAGACCGCGCAGTTGCTCACCGAGCGCACCGGGGGCTCCGACCTGGGAGCGCTGGAGACGACGGCTCGACGGTCCGGAGACGCGTGGCTGCTGAACGGCTTCAAGTGGTTCGCGTCGAATTGCGCCGGCGAGGCGTTCGTCGTGCTGGCCAAACCCGAGGGCGCGCCGGATTCGACCCGCGGGGTCGCCAACTTCCTGGTGCTGCGCACGCGCCGCGACGGCTCCCGCAACGGGGTGCGGGTGCGGCGACTGAAGGACAAGCTCGGCACCCGCTCGGTCGCCTCGGGCGAGGTCGAGTTCGTCGACGCCGAGGCGTTTCTGCTGTCGGAGCAGCCTTCCGGAGATTCCGGCCCGTCGGACGGCAAGGGACTTGGCCGCATGATGGAGCTGACCAACGCCGCGCGGCTCGGCATCGCCCTGTTCGGGCTGGCCAATGCGCGTCGGGCGCTGGTCGAATCGCTGTGCTACGCCCGGCAGCGGCAGGCGTTCGGCGGCCCGCTGATCGACAAGCCGCTGATGCGCCGCAAGCTCGCCGAGCTGATCGTCGACATCGAGGCCGCGCAGGCGCTGGTGTTCGACGGCATCGGGGCAACCAACCACCGCCAGCCCCGAAGCCTGCGGCAGCGCATCGCGGTGCCGGTCACCAAGCTCAAGGTCTGCCGGCTCGGGATCACCGCGGCCTCGGACGCGATCGAGATCCACGGCGGCAACGGCTACATCGAAACCTGGCCGGTGGCAAGGCTTTTGCGCGACGCGCAGGTGAACACCATCTGGGAGGGTCCGGACAACATCCTGTGCCTGGACGTGCGGCGCGGCATCGAGCAGACGCAGGCGCACGAGACGCTATTAGCTCGCATGCGCGACGCGGCTTCGGTTTCCGACGACGACCAGACCACACAATTGGTCGCGTCGCGGATCGACGATCTCGAGGCGGCGACGACGGCCTGGTCCAAGCTCGACCGGCCGGTGGCCGAGGCGCGGCTGTTCCCGCTGGCGGTGTTCATGGGCGACGTGTACGCCGCCGCCTTGCTCACCGAACAGGCCGCGTGGGAGCGGGACACCCGCGGCGCCGACCGCAAGGGGCTCGTCGCACGGCTGTACGCGCAGCGGTATCTGGCCGATCGCGGGCCTTTGCGCGGCATCGACGCCGAGACCGACGAGGCGCTGGAGCGTTTCGGCGAGCTGGTCGACGGCGCGTTCACGCCCTGAGTGTGAGTCCGGCGACGCTCAATCGGCGTGTCGCTCGCCAAGCGAATTAGACCGGGATCAGGCCGTGCTTACGGGCGACACGGAACCACAATTGCTTATCCCGCAACAGGCGCATCGACTTTCGCAGCAGCAGCCGGGTCTCGTGCGGATCGATGACCGCGTCGATGAACCCGCGTTCGGCAGCCGTCCACGGGATTGCCATGTTGAGGTTGTAGCCCTCGATGAAGTCCTTCTTGATCGCCTGCGCCTCCGGCGTCGTCGGGTCCGGGAACCGCTTCATCAGCAGCTGCGCGGCGCCCTCGGCGCCGATCACGGCGATGCGCGCGGTCGGCCACGCGAAGTTGAAGTCCGCGGTCAGCTGCCGGGAGCCCATCACGGCGTAGGCGCCGCCGTAGGACTTGCGGACCGTGATGGTCACCTTCGGCACGTCAGCCTCGACGACGGAGTACAGGAACCGCCCGCCGCGCTTGATGATGCCCCTCTTCTCCTCCTCGGCGCCGGGCAGGAAGCCGGGCGTGTCGACGACGAACACCAGCGGGATGTTGAAAGCGTCGCAGAACCGGATGAACCGCGCCGCCTTGTCCGATGCCTCGTTGTCGATCGCGCCGGACAGCACCATCGGCTGGTTTGCGATTACGCCCACAGGATGCCCGTCGACCCGGGCGTATCCGGTGATGATGGCCGGCCCGTGCTGCGCGGCGACGTCCAAGAAGTCGCCGTCGTCGAAGATCCGCAGCAGGATCTCGTGCATGTCGTAAGCCGCGTTGTCGGAGTCCGGCACGATCGCGTCGAGCTCCAGATCGGTTGGGGTGACCTCGGGTTCCAGCCCGGGGTTGACGATCGGCGGCTTGTCGAAGCAGTTGGACGGCAGGAACGACAGGTAGTCACGCACGTACTGGAACGCCTCGGCCTCGGTGTTCACCACCTGATGAATGTTGCCGTAGCCGGCCTGCGCGTCAGAGCCGCCGAGCTCGTCGAGGGTGACGTCTTCGCCGGTGACTTCCCGGATCACGTCCGGTCCGGTGACGAAGAAATAACCCTGGTCGCGCACGGATACCAGCAGGTCGTCTTGGATTGGCGAATACACCGCTCCTCCGGCGCATTTGCCGAAGATGAGGGAGATCTGCGGCACCAACCCGGACAGCGCCTCGTGCCGCCGGCCCAGCTCTGCGTACCAGGCCAGCGACGTGACCGCGTCCTGAATCCGCGCGCCACCTGAGTCCTGGATGCCGATGATCGGGCAGCCCACCATGGCGCACCACTCCATCAAGCGAGCGACCTTGCGGCCGAACATCTCACCGACCGTGCCCTGAAACACCGTCTGGTCGTGTGAGAACACCCCGACCGGGCGCCCGTCGATCATGGCGTGCCCGGTCACGCACCCGTCGCCGTAGAGGGCGTTCGGGTCGTTCGGGGTTTTGGCCAGTGCCCCCACCTCGAGGAAGGTGCCCGGATCGACCAGCGCGTGGATGCGAGCTCGGGCGCTCGGGATGCCCTTCTTGTCGCGCTTGGCGGCGGCCTTCTCGCCGCCGGGCTCTTTGGCCAGCTCCAGTCGGGCGCGCAGCTCGGCCAGCTTCTCGGCGGTGGTGTGCAGGACGGGAGTTGGTTCTGCCGCTAAATCCGTCACTACTTGCCCTACCTCACCTGTTCTGACTTGACCGCCTGCCGCTCGATGTCGCCGAGCGCACGACTCATGTGCGCGCCCACCTTGGCGATGATCGGCTCGTCGATGGCCTGAATGTGCTCGCCACCGATGGGCACGACCTCGAGGTCGGCGACGTACTCGCCCCAGCCGCCGTCCGGCTGGCGAACGGCGTACCGCGGCTCAAACATGATCGCGTCGTCATGGTAGCGATCGGCCATGTAGAGGGTGACATGGCCGTCGTACGGCTGGATCTGGGCGGTGTCGATCGCCCGGTTGTCCAGGTACGACGTGCGCTGATGCTCGATGATCCCGGCCGGGATCTGCACGCCGCTCTCGCGGACGGCGTCCAGCACGAACCGGACCTGGCCCTCGTCGTCGAGCTGCTCGAGCTGCTCGTACGGGATCTCCGGAATGGTGACGTTGAACGTCTTCTCGGCGAACCGGGCATAGCGGTCCCAGCGCTTGCGGATCTCCTCCTTGGTCTGCGGAATCTCCTCGCCCGCACGCACCGCGTCGATCAGCCCAACCCAGCGGACGTCCTTGCCGAGCCCCTTGAGCCCGATCGCGCACGCGTAGGCCAGCACGCCGCCCAGCGACCAGCCGGCCAGAATGTAGGGCCCGTCGCCCTGCATCTCGATCAGCTTCGGAACGTAGGCCGCTGCACGCTCTTCGATCGTGCCTTCCACCCGCTCGAAGCCGTACATCGGCGTATCCGCCGGCAGCCGGTTGAGCAGCGGCTCGTAGACCACGGTCGACCCGCCCGCCGGATGGAACACGAACACCGGCACCTTCGAGCTGCCCTCCGGGCGGCCCCGCAAAGTACGGACGAAACCGTCGATCTGGCCGGCCTCGAGGTATCCGCGCACCTTGTCGGCCAGCTCCTCGATGTTCGACGAGCTCAGCACGTCCTCGACCGTGATTGGCCCTTCGGCGCGCTCCGAGAGTCGCTGTGCCATCTTGGCGGCGCTGTCCTGATCCAGCTGCGGCAGCGTGTTGAAGATGCCGCCGGGTGACTTGCCGGTGACGATCGCCCAGGTGGCGAAGGTGACGCGCTCAGCGGCGTCGCGTGGCGGCACGTCGGAGTTGAGCGCGGCGGCGACGGCCTGCTGGTTCAGCGCCTCCGCGGCGGCCGCCAGGTTCGGCTGCGCGCCGTTCCCCCCGGCACCGGATGTGCCCGACGGGCCAGACGGGTCGGTCGGCGGGGGCGGGATGGCCCCTTCCACGGCAGGCGGTGACTGCCCCGCCGGCTCAGCCGGTTCCGCGGGCTGGGTCGCAGGCTCGGCCTGCGGATCGGGTGCGGGCGCCAGCACCGTCGAAGGCGTTGCACCGCTGAGCAATTCGGCCTGCGCCCGGGCGATCTCCTCCGCCGTCTGACTGCGCTGGTACTCGTGCAGCTGCTCCACCTCGTCGCGGTGTTCGATCGCGTACTCGATCAGCTTCTCGACGTTGTAGAGGTTCGCGTCGCGCACCGCCTGCAACTGGATGGGCGGCAGGTCGAAGTCGTACTCGACGCGGTTCTTGATGCGCACGGCCATCAGCGAGTCCAGGCCCAGCTCGATCAGGGGCACCTCCCACGGCAGGTCCTCGGGCTCGTAGCCCATCGCCGCCGCGACGATGCTGCCCAGCCGGTCGGCGATGGTCTCGCCGGAATCCGGCGACCACTTGACGAAGTCGGTGGGCAGGTAGCGGCTGGTCAGGCTGTCCGACAGGGTCTCGGCGTCTTCGTCCTCTGCGGCCGCTTCCGGCGCGACCGGCGCAGGACCGGCCGCGGCCGCAACTGCGGTGCCGGCGCCCACCGCCGTCGGCAACACCGCCTCGGATCCGGCGCGGGCCACTAATGCGTCGTACACCAGCGTGAACGATTCGTCGATTCGCGCATGGACCTGGACCGAGGCGCCGCCGGGATGCCGGGTCATCGTGGTGACCAGGCGGGCACCCTCGCCGGGCACCGCCCGCTGCTCGGACGCCGTCAACTGAGAGTCCGGAAGCACTTGTGCGGCAGCGGCTCTCACCAACGCAGCCAGGTCCGTCTTGCCGTCCCGGGGCGCGTACTCCCAGACGTGCCGGCCGTCCGGCAACGCGACATGGTTACCCGGCATCACCACCGAGGCGTCGCCGGAGAAGTGCGCGGGCAGCCAGTGTTCCTTGCGCTTGAACCGGGTCGGCGGAATGTTCGCGTAATCCTGCGGACCGGAAGCCCGCGTGAATAGCGTCCAGATGTCCAGGTCATGGCCGTACACGTAGAGCTGGGCCATTGTCGACGTGATCGACTCGACTTCGTCCTGCTTGCGGGCCAGCGTCGGGATCAGCTGGGCGTCAGGAAGACCGGCGGCAGCCGTCGTCAAACCCACCTGCATCAACGCCACCGGGTTGGGAGCGAGTTCCAGGAACGTGGTGTGCCCGCTGTCCACGGCGTTGCGGATGCCGTGGGTGAAGTAGACGGAATGCCGCAGGCCCTTCTTCCAGTACTCGACGTCGTGGATCGGCTCGCTGCCCGGCTTGATATAGCGGCCCTCGTGCACCGTCGAGAAGTAGCCGCACGTCAGCGGCATGGGGTGGATGCCCTGCAGCTCCGCCGTGAACTCGCCGAGCAGCGGATCCATTTGCGCGGTGTGGCTGGCGCCCTTGGTCTGGAACTTGCGGGCGAAGCGGCCTTCCGCTTCACAGCGGGCGATGATCGCGTCCACCTGGTCGGGCGGGCCGCCGATCACGGTCTGGGTCGGAGCTGCATAGACGCAGACCTCCAGATCGGGGAAGTCGGCGAACACGGTCTTGATCTCGTCGGCGGAGTATTCCACCAGGGCCATCAGCCGGATGTACTCGCCGAACAGCATCGCCTCGCCCTCGCCCATCAGCCGGGCGCGCGGGACGATGATCCGCACGGTGTCGCGCAGCGAGAGCCCGCCGGCGAAGTAGGCGGCGCCCGGCTCACCCAGCGACTGGCCGATCACCGCGGCCGGGTTGGCGCCGTGCGCCTTGAGCAGCTCACCGAGCGCGATCTGGATGGCGAAGATCACCAATTGGACGGCCTCGATGGGGTATTCGACGGTGTCGCCGGTGTAGTCCACCGCGTCGTCGAGGATCATCTCGAGAATCGAGATGCCGCGCTCGTCCTGGATCAGGGCGTCGATCTTGTCAATCCACTCTGCAAAGACCGCGTTGCGCAGGTACAGGCTCTTGCCCATCTTGCGGTGCTGGGCACCGAAGCCGGCAAGCACCCACACCGGGCCGTTGGTCACCGGCCCGTCCGTGCTGAACACGTTCGGCGCCTGCTTGCCCGCGGCAACCGCGCGCAGACCCTTGATCGCCTCGTCGTGGTCGTGGGCCAGCACGACGGCGCGGGAGCGGCCGTGGTTGCGCCGCGACAGCGACCGGCCGATCGACTCCAGCGACGATGCGCGGCCTTCGGGGCTTTCCATCCAGTCCGCCAACTCGGCGGCGGCGGCCTTCTTGCGCGACGTGAGAAACGCCGACACGGCCAGCGGAACGAGAGGAGCCGTAACCTCTTGCGCGGCAAGCTCTTCCAGAGCGGCTTCCTTGAGCCGCAGCGCCTCTTCGGTTAGGCCCGGAAGTTCGGGTTCGGGTTCTTCCGCGTCCGGCGTGTCGGTGAGGATGTTGCCGAAGTCGTCGAACCGAAGCGCATGGCCTTCCAGACTGGCCGTCTGGGCGGCGGCTTCGGTCTGAACCGGCTGGGCAGGCTCGGCCTCGGGTTCCCGCTCGATCACGTCACGCGGCAAAACCTCCCGCACCACCATGTGCGCGTTGGCCCCACCGAAGCCGAAGCTGGACACCCCGGCCAGGGCGTAGCCGCCGTAGCGGGGCCAGTCGGTGGCCTGGTCGATTACCTTCAGGTGCATCGCGTCGAAGTCGATGTACGGGCTGGGCCCGGCGAAGTTGATGGACGGCGGCAGCTTGTCGTGCTGCAGGGCCAGCACCACCTTGGCGATGCTGGCCGCGCCGGCGGCCGATTCCAGGTGGCCGACGTTGGTCTTGACCGCGCCCAGCAGCACCGGCCGGTCGGCGGGGCGCCCCTTGCCGACGACGCGGCCCAGCGCCTCGGCCTCCCTCGGGTCGCCGAGGATGGTCCCGGTGCCGTGCGCTTCGACATAGTCGACGGTGCGCGGGTCGATGCCGGCGTCCTTATAGGCCCGGCGCAGCACCTCGGCCTGCGCATCCTGGTTGGGGGCGATCAGACCGTTGGACCGGCCGTCGTGATTGACTGCGCTGCCCGCGATGACGGCCAGGATCTGGTCACCGTCGCGCCGCGCGTCGTCGACCCTCTTGAGGACCACCATGCCGCCGCCCTCGGAGCGGGTGTAGCCGTCGGCGTCCGACGAGAACGACTTGATCCGGCCGTCCGGCGCCAGGACCGCGCCGATCTCGTCGAACCCGAGCGTCACCATCGGGGTGATCAGGGCATTGACACCGCCCGCCACCACCACGTCGGCCTCGCCGTTGCGCAGTGCCTGCACGCCCTGATGCATCGCCACCAACGAACTCGAGCACGCGGTATCGATGGTGACCGACGGGCCGCGGAAGTCGTAGAAGTAGGACACCCGGTTGGCGATGATCGAGCTGCTGGTGCCGGTGATCGCGTAGGGGTGCGCGACGGTGGGGTCCGAGACGGCCAGGAAGCTGTAGTCGTTGGTGGAGCTGCCGACGTACACACCGACGGGCTTGCCGCGCAGGCTGGACGCCGGAATGCGGGCGTGCTCGAGCGCCTCCCAGGTCAGCTCCAGCGCCATCCGCTGCTGCGGGTCGATGTTGTCGGCTTCGGTCTTCGCCACCGCGAAAAACTCCGAGTCGAAGCCCTTGATGTCCTTCAGGTAGCCGCCGCGGGTGCGTGCGGTGGCGACGCGCGCCGCCAGCCGCGGCTCTTCGAGGAATTCCGACCACCGGCCCTCGGGCAGATCGGTGATCGCGTCGCGGCCCTCCATCAGGGCCTGCCAGGTTTCGTCGGCGGTGTTCATGTCGCCGGGGAACCGCGTGGACAGCCCGACGATGGCGATGTCGACGCGTTCGGCCGCGCCGGCCCGCGACCAATCCACATTGTCGTCGTCAGCCGAGGTCTCCGATTCCGGCTCGCCCTCGACGATCCGGGTGGCCAGCGCCTCGATGGTCGGATGCTGGAAAGCCACCGCGACAGACAGCGTGACGCCGGTCAGGTCCTCGATGTCGGCCGCCATCGCCACGGCGTCGCGCGACGACAGACCCAGCTCCACCATCGGCACCGACTCGTCGATCGAGTCCGGTGACTTGCCGACGGCCTTGCCCACCCAGTTGCGCAGCCACTGCCGCATCTCGGGGACCGTGAGTTCGGCCTTTTTGCCGGGCGCGTTCGCCGTATCGGTGCTGTCGGTGTGCTCCGCAGAATCGTCGATCTCAGACATGGGTACCTTTTTGGTTGCTCAGGATTCGGTGGCGAAGACCGTCGGGGACGCGATGCCGCTGCGCAGGCTGCCATCGAGGTAGGCGGTGCGGCATGCGCGACGGCCGATCTTGCCGCTGGACGTACGCGGGATGGTCCCGGCCTGCACCAGCAGCACGTCACGCACGGTCACCCCGTGCCCGACGGCGATGGCCGCCCGGACGTCGTCGGCGATGGGCTGGTAGTCGAGCTTGTGCGTACCTGCCGCCCGCTCCGCGACGATCACCAACTGCTCGGAGGTGTCTTCGGGATCGAACTTCAGGCCGGCGTGCGGGTCGTCGAACACGCTCTGCGGCAGCTGGTTGGCCGGCACCGAGAAGGCAGCGACGTAGCCGACACGCAACGCCTTGTTCGATTCCTGCGCCGTGAACTCGAGGTCCTGCGGGTAGTGGTTGCGGCCGTCGATGATGACGAGGTCCTTGATCCGGCCCGCTATATAGAGGTGTCCCCTGAAGTAGGTGCCGTAGTCGCCGGTGCGGACCCACAGCCCGTCGTCAGCGGCGCCCTCGGCGTGCGACTCGCTGATCCGCGACTTGAGGATGTTGCGGAAGGTGTGGTTGGTCTCTTCTTCCTTGTTCCAGTAGCCGGTGCCCAGGTTCTTCCCGTGCAGCCAGATCTCGCCGATCTGCCCGTCCGGCAGCTCGCTGGCGGAGTCGGGGTCGACGATGACGGCCCACTCGTCGACGCCGATCACGCCGGCGGAAACCTGCGCGACGGCATTCGGCGCATCCGCGGCCACCTCGACGAAACGCTGGTTGTTCAGCTCCTCGCGGTCGACGTGGATGACCGTCGGCGGCTCGTCCATCGGGGTCGTCGAGACGAACAGCGTCGCCTCGGCCAGGCCGTAGGACGGTTTGACCGCCGTCTCCGGCAAGCCGTAGGGCCGGAAGGCTTCGTAGAACTTGCGCATCGACGCGGGCGACACCGGCTCGCTGCCGTTCAAGATCCCCTTGACGTTGCTCAGGTCCAGTGGCGGCTCGTCGTCGCGGGGCACCCCGCGGTTCGCGGCATGTTCGAACGCGAAGTTCGGCGCGGCCGAGAAGGTGCCGCCGGTCTCGCCTGGCTTTCGGGCGAGTTCGCGAATCCAGCGGCCGGGCCGGCGCACGAACGCGGCGGGGGTCATGAAGGTGAAGCTGTAGCCGAACACCGGCGAAAGCAGCGCGGTGATCAGACCCATGTCGTGGAAGAACGGCAGCCAGCTCACACCACGGTCACCTTCGGTGCCTTCCAGCGCGTTCAGCACCTGCAGCACGTTGGTGGGCAAGTTCAAGTGGGTGATCTGCACGCCGGTCGGGGTGCGGGTCGAACCCGAGGTGTACTGCAGGTACGCGGTGGTGCCCTCGGTGGCTTCCGGTTCCTGCCAGGTGACGGCTACCTCGTTGGGCACCGCGTCGACGGCGATCACACGCGGCCGTTCCTTGGCCGAACGGGCGCGGATGAACTTGCGGACGCCCTCCGCGGAGTCGGTGGTGGTCAGGATCGTCGATGGGGTGCAATCGTCGAGCACCGCGTGCAAACGGCCTACGTGACCCGGCTCCGCCGGGTCGAACAGGGGCACCGCGATCCGGCCGGAATACAGCGCGCCGAAGAAGGCGACCAGGTAGTCCAAGTTCTGCGGGCACAGGATGGCAATGCGGTCACCGGGCTGGGTCACCTGCTGCAGCCGAGCGCCGACGGCACGGTTGCGGGCGCTGAAGTCCGACCACGAGATGTCGCGTTCGACACCCTCGCGTTCGGTGGAGTAGTCCAGGAACCGGTACGCCAGCTTGCCGCCGCGAAGCTTGGCCCACCGCTCGACATGCTTGACCAGGTTGGTGTTGTCCGGGAACCTGATCTTCCCATTCACGATGAATGGGTTGTGGTACACCATGCGGCTCTCCTGTCACATACTCATTTAGGTCGGCTTCGCCGACGTATCCGTTCTGGTCGGCTTCGCCGACGTATCCGTTCTGGTCGGCTTCGCCGACGGTGTCTTTCCAAGTCTTTCCTAGGCCGGCTTTACCGGCGTTCTGCACGCGTGCCGACCCTCGCACCGCGCATGCGTGCGCGGCGCCGAGTCGGTGCCAGCTGCGACCCGATCGGGTCAACCACAATGCTCTGATCGCTCTTAGTTTTCTCTTAATGTTAAGGGGAGGCGCGCGGCATACCAAATCACAAGGTACCTCTGTTCGCGCCCACCATCGGCGCTCTAAAGCGTGTCGAACGACGCGGCTTCTCCCGCCCCGAACGCTTCGGGCGGTTCAGCCATGTTTGGGGTGCGGCGCGTTCTCGATGAGTCCGTGCGCCCAGTTCAACGTCCAGTCGGTTGCCGGGGCGCCGTCCACGTTCCAGAACTGCGTGGTGGCATACATCGCATGGATCGGCTGAGCGCCGTTGCCGGCCAGCGTGTTCAGCGTGTTCGGCAGATTGGAGATGCTGAATGCCTCGGCCGGGGCGGCGCAGATGAGATCGCCCGGGGCGCAGATCTCATTGGTCTTGTCGTTGAGCGAGCCGAAGCCATCGGGCCGCGCGCCGGTCATGGTCAGGCCCAGGCCGGACAGGATTGGTATCTCGTGCAGGGTGATCTCTGCGCCCTCGCCCGGCGGGTTGGGTCCGATCTGCTTGCCCACATCCACCTGGCGGCGGCCGTCGGCGATCAACGTCACACCGAGCACGAGGTCGTCGTCGACGGGCCCGCGGCCGTTGCCGATGTCGCTGGCGATGTCGCCGCCGATAACCGCGCCCTGCGAGAAACCGATGATCACATAGCTGGTCAACGGGCACTTGGTGGTCATGTCCGTCATCGCTCGCAGCGTTGCCTGCGTGCCCTGCGCCCGGCTTTCGTTGTAGGACATCTGGTTGTCCGCCGACAGCGGATTATGGAACTGCGCCGTGTAGGGCGTGGTGAACGTCTGCACCCGGGACGGGCCGAATTGTTGGGCTAGCGTCCCAATTACGTTGTGCAACAACGCGTTCGGGAATTGAATCGGGGCAAGCGGCGGGTCCTGCAGCGACGACTCCCACGTGCCCGGGATGTTGATCAGCTGGACGTCGGGGCAAGACGCGTCCTGGTATGCGGGTCGCGGCTTGTGCGGGTGGGGAGTCGCGGTTGCGGACGGCGGCAGCCCCTCGGGCGGCACCGCGCTGGGCGGTGACTTGGGGGTGCGCAGCATGAGCACGATGGCCACGATCACGACGATGACCACCGTCGCCATCCCGCAGGCAGCAACCCAGGCCAGGATCCGGTGCCGCTTGCGTCGTGCGTTCTTGGCCCGCTTGGCCATACGGGGTCTCCTGCTGACAGTGTCGGTAGGTGGCAGCGACGCGGCCATCCCGACCTCTGCTGCACTTGCCTACACGGTACCGGCTCCGCACCGGGAGCCGGTGCCGCGCTGACCCGGGTCCGCTCAGGCGCCAGCCAAGCACACGGTTGCGCGCGGTACCGGCGAGGATCAGTGAACGAGCCGCTCGGAGAGTTCGTCCAGCGCTTGGCGAGCCCAGCCGTGCCAGGCCTTTCCGAGCATCGCGACGGCCGGCCGCGTCAGGGCCGATCGCGGATAAACCGTCCAGCGCCACGTTGTCTTGGTACCCGTGTCGGCCGGCGTGAACTCGAATTCGCCGTCGATGCCGCTGGCAGCCAAGGACAACGGGCCCTTGATATTTCCTACGTGGTAGGCGAAGCAGTGTGGAGCATCGACCTTGGTCAATTCCTCTAGCGTGCTACCGCCACCAGCCATTTTCAGAGTTCGGGTCTGACCCACAGTTCCCCACTTATTGGGCTCGTTGAGCACTTGGCGGATGGGCGGGAACGGCCCGTACCAACGGTGGAACACAGCTGGGACATCCATCATCAAGGTGCCGTGGAACGCGTCCTCGACACCGACTGACATGGAACGCGAATGCTCTACGACGACCGGCTCAACCATTGCGCCATGGTAGGCGTTCGGGCAGCGGTTGTAAGCGTTCTTCAGAGCCGGACGGTATGGCCCTGAGTGGTTACCGGATGGCGCCGGCGATGTCGCCCGACATGGCGCCCAGCTCGGCGCTCCACGATCCCCAGCCGTGGTCCCCGCCGGCCGGGAAGTCGAAGTGGCCGTTGTGTCCGCCGACGTTCCGATACTGCTGGTAGAAGGTCAGGCTGCTGCCCAGGGCTTGATCGGGAACGTCGATCATGGCCGCTTGGTCACTGGCCGTCTGGACCTTGGGCGCGAAGACCCAGACCCGGGTGTTGTTGGCGGCCAGCAACGACGCGTGGACCCACGGGTCATGCCACTTCCACCGACCCAGCTGTGGCGCGCCCCACATGCCGTTGCCGTCGACGCCGCCGTACTTTTGCAGCCCGGCCAGGATGGCACCGTTCAGGGTGGTTTCCGACGGGTACAGGAAGCCCGACATCGAGCCGGCGAAGCCGAACCGGTCGGGGTGGAAGGTGGCCAGCGCCATCGCGCCGTACCCGCCCTGAGCGGCACCGACGGCGCCGTGACCACCGGGCGCCAGGCCCTTGTTGGCGGCCAGCCAGTCAGGCAGCTCCTGGGACAGGAAGGTCTCCCACTGCTTGCTGCCGTCCTGCTCCCAGTTGGTGTACATGCTGTAGGCGCCGCCGGCGGGTGCCACCACCGAGATGCCCTTACCGGCCAGCGTGTTCATCGCGTTGCCCGCGGTGACCCAGTTGCTGACATCTGGACCAGCGTCGAAGGGATCCAGCAGGTACACGGCGTGCGGCCCGCCGGCCAGGAAGGCCACCGGGATGTCACGACCCATGGCTGCTGACGGCACCATCAGGGATTCATACCCTGCTGCCCTGGCCGTGCCGGTGGAACCAGCGGTAACCATGACACCGCCGATCCCGATCGACAGCACGGCAACGTAGAGCAGCCGCAGAACCGCCGACAGACGCCTAATGCCCCTCATGTCCACCTCCATGGGTCGATTGCTGTGTGAACCCTATCCAGCGCAACCGTTTCTTGACTAGTGAACAGGCGCGAGTCCTGGGCCAGCTCAACGGCTCAGGGTTCATACGCGACTGTGGGGCCTAGGTACGAAAACCTAAGGTTTCACGTACGTAAGCCCCACAGTCGGCAACCGATGATTCAGCAGACCCCTACGCGCCGTGGGTGGCACCGGTACCGCCGGCACCAGCCGCGGCGGCAGGCGGAGTACCGCCCCCACCCGGGGTGGCACCGAGCACGCGCTGCAGGTCAGGCTTCATCGCGTTGAGCTGCTGGCCCCAGTACTCCCAGCTGTGGGTTCCGTTGGCGTCGAAGTTGAACACCGCGTTGTGGCCACCAGCCGCGTTGTAGGCGTCCTGGAACTTGATGTTGCTGGTCCGCACGAAGCCCTCCAGGAACTTCGCGGGCAGGTTGTCGCCACCGAGTTCGGACGGCTTGCCGTTACCGCAGTAGATCCAGATGCGGGTGTTGTTGGCGACCAGCTTGCCCACCTGAAGCGACGGGTCGTTGCGCTGCCAGGCGGGGTCGTCCTTGGGACCCCACATGTCGGCGGCCTTGTAGCCGCCGGCGTCACCCATGGCGAGGCCGATCAGCGAGGGGCCCATCGCCTGCGACGGGTCCAGCAGCGCCGACAGCGAGCCGGCGTAGATGAACTGGTCGGGGTGGTAGGCCGCCAGGATCAGCGCCGAAGAACCGGCCATCGACAGGCCGACCGCCGCGCTGCCGGTTGGCTTGACCTGCCGCTGGCTCTGCAGGTACTGCGGCAGTTCGCTGGTCAGGAAGGTCTCCCATTTGTACGTGGTGCAACCGGCCTTACCGCAGGCGGGCTTGTACCAGTCGGAGTAGAAGCTGGACTGCCCGCCGACCGGCATGGCAACCGAGATACCCGACTGGTAGTACCACTCGAACGCCGGGGTGTTGATGTCCCAGCCGTTGAAGTCGTCCTGCGCGCGCATACCGTCGAGCAGGTAGAGCGCCGGCGAGTTGGGGCCACCGCTTTGGAACTGGACCTTGATCTCGCGGCCCATCGCGGCCGACGGCACCTGCAAGTACTCCACTGGCAGGCCGGGGCGGGAGAACGCCCCCGCAGTCGCAGTGCCTCCGACGGCGCCGATCAGACCCGACAGCAGGGCCGCACCGACGGCTCCCACCACGAGTCGGCGCGGCATGCCCGTCACGGCACCGCGAAACCTGTCAACAAGCTTCATTCGTTGCTTCCTCATCCTCGTAAGAGCATCCAAAGGGGGTTTGGGCGCATCCTGAACTAGGTCGGACTGCAAGCGTCGGACGCCGCAGTGCCCGTGTAGTCAATCACAACTTCGGGCGCCGGCTCGCATCGAGCGAGGCGCGCAAACCCTCATCCAGCGTTCGTGCACAGGCGTTTCCGGCTCGAAAATGGGCGGTCGGAACCGGCATTTCCGCATGTGCCCGGCCGTTGCCGCCTCCTGGTAAGCGCCCAGATGTGATTTTGCTGTCAATCTCTGCTCGCGCGCGGGATCCAGGGCCGCACCCGGCGGGTCGGAAAACATCCAAAAAATTTTGCCGGCGAAGCCCGCCACGCCGCACGCCACGCCGTCAATCGTGCGGCCGCGGCGGCCCCGTGTCGGGCACTTCGAGCCCGCACCTGACGAGTTCGTAGAGCGGAACACGGTCGATGCGATACATGGTGAATTCATAGGAGTTAACGAAATTCGACACGAACCGGTGCAGGGTCATCGGCCCACGCACCGAGTTCAGCACCGCCTTGGTCTCGGGGCATTGCAACGCCGCGACGGCTTCGGCGACCCATTGCTGATCGAGGTAGCCAGGAATCCCCGGATACACCTTCACCCACGGACCGTCGGCCACCACCCAGTCCGGGAAAAGGTTCTTGTCGTGGCCGATCCGGCCATGCTTGAGCCGATCGGTGTGCTGCGCAAGCGGATTCGCCAGCCCGATCTGGTCGATCACCCGGACGTCGAGCCCCACGTTCATGCCCAACATGCCGAGGTTGGTGAAAAACACTGCGTGCTGCGGCTTTTGGGCCGAGGGAATCCCCGTCGCGCTGCCCGGCGGGATCACCGGCACCAGATCCCACTGGGTGTAGTTGCCCGACGGCAGCAGCAACGCCCCCTCGGGAGTGTTGTTGATCGCGGTCAGGACGGCAGCCATCCTCGGGTAGTCGAGATAGTCGGCGGCGGTGAGCGGATGCGCGTGCCCGGTCGCCTGGGCATAGAAGCGGCGTTCGTCGACGATCCCGGAATAGGTGACGCGGGTGGCGTCGTCACCCATTCCGGGCGAGTTGGCCGCCCACAACGACCAGCCCGCGACACCGAGCCACAAGACCCCGGCCGCGGCGGCGGCCAGCCAGTTACCTGTCTCGCTGGTGAAATCTTTCTGGTCGGGAAGCGTCACCGGAATGACCGCCACCGGTGCCAGCAAACAAAATAGCGGCGCCAGCAAAACCCTGGCGTGCATGAAGTCGCCGCCCTGCCGGATCCAGTAGAGCGCCTGAAGGAGTCCGCTGACGAGGACGAAGGCCACCGCGGCCGGCGGGCTCTGCACGGCCCGGGCCAGCCTGCCGTAGTTCGGCGCCTCCAGCGGCCGCAGGAACGACGGCCGCCGTCGGGCCACCATCAACAGCAGCCCGAGCGGCACCAGCAGCACAACGGGCGCCCAAAGCGCATATGGCGCATTGAAATTCGACAGATACGTCATGCCCTGCGACCACTTGTCGCCGGCAGCGTCCTTGGCCAGAGCGGTTCCGGGCACCAGCAGGCCGTAGTAGCCCATCCGGAAGATCTGGTAAACGACCGGCAGAAAACCGCCCGCCACCACGATCAGCACCCGGCGCTGCCAGGTACGCGCCGCGATCAGCATCATGATCAGCGCCAGGCCGCCCATCAGGGCCAGCTCGGGCCGCACCAGCACGCTCAGCCCCGCGACAAAGGCCAGCGCGGCTAGGAACCACGGGTTGCCCGTGCGGTTGCGCAGCGGTTGCGACCAACAAACCATCATCCACCACAGCAAACCCAGATAGGCCAGCACCAGGCCGCTTTCCAGACCGGAGGTGGCGAAGTCACGCGCGGGTGGCAGCGCGATGTAGACCAAGGCACCGGCGGGCAGCATGATCGCCCTGCGGCCCCGCAGGCTGGGCGCATACAAGCGGCCCGCACCCAGCATCAGCAGGGCAACTCCCAGCAAAGAGAGCATCAGCGCCAGCGCCAGCGCCACGTATTCCATGCGCATCGGCCCGCCGACCCAACTGCCCACGTACATCAGATAGGTCCACAGCGTGGAGGTGTTGGCCTCTACCCGCTCGCCCTTGTTGAACACCGGACCGTTGCCGGCCAACAGGTTTCGCACGGTGCGCAGCACGATCAGCCCGTCGTCGGCGATCCAGCGGCGTTGCCACGCCCCCCAGCCGAACAAGACGACGACCACCGCCACGCTGCTCCACAGGCTGATTCGGACCACCCGGTGGTAGCGGAACACCGGCCGGACGGGCCGTCGGACCACCGGCCGGCGGCGCAGGACGGCCGGGTTCAGGTTCTTCAGGCCATCGAGGCGCAGCGGCCCGGTTACGGCCTTCAGGCGGGCGGATATCGGGCTAGCCGAAGGCAACGGCGGCTCCAACCGTTGCGATCCACGCCAAGAACAGGAACTGCAGGACCCGGTCGCGCAGCGCAATGTCCTCGGGCTCCCCGGCCAGGCCGCCGTCGACGTCCACCGCGTATCGCAGGATCGCGATGGTGAACGGCACCATCGTCACCGCGAACCAGGAGCCCGAGCCGTGGTCACGTTCAAAGGCCCACAACCCGTAGCACATCACCACGGCGGTGGCCGACAACGTCCACACGAATCGCAGATAAGTGCCCGTATAGCTTTCCAGGGATTTGCGGATGGCGGCCCCGGTACGTTCGGCGAGTTGCAGCTCGGCGTAGCGCTTGCCGGCACCCATGAACAAGGACGCGAACGCAGCGGAGAGCAGGAACCACTGGGACAGCGAGATGTCCGTCGCTGCACCGCCGGCGATGGCCCGCAGCAGATAGGCCGACGACAAGATGCAGATGTCAAGCACCGCTTGGTGTTTGAGGCCGAAACAGTAGGCCAGCTGCATGGCGATGTAGACCGCCATCACCACCGCCAGACTCGGCCTCAACCACCAGGCCAGGCCGAGTGACGCCACAGCGAGCCCCACGGCGAGCGCGTAGGCCAGCCACTCGGGCACCACGCCGGCGGCGATCGGGCGATACCGCTTGGTGGGGTGTTCGCGGTCGGCCTCGACGTCGCGGACGTCGTTGATCAGGTAGATGGACGACGCCGCCAGGCTGAACACTACGAAGGCGACGGCCACCTGGATTCCCAGCTGGCCGTAGTCGTAGCGGTGACCGCGGCCGGCCGCAGCCACCGGCGCGGCCAGCACCAGCACGTTCTTCACCCATTGCCGCGGGCGGATCGCTTTGATCACGCCGGTGACCAGGTTCCCCGGAGGTCTGGTCACCACGTGTTCATTCGTGTCACTCATGCCCTGCCCCTGTCGAGCCGGACGGCGGTGCCCGCCACCGCGGCGCCCAAGGCGATCCCGGCGGCGACGTCGCTGGGATAGTGCACCCCGGCCAACACCCGCGAGAGAGCCATCGGAGGCACCAGCACAATCGGCAGGGGCAGTCCGGTGGCGCGGCCCAAAAGGATTGCCGCGGCCGTGGTGGAGGTCGCGTGCGCCGACGGAAAGCTCAGCTGACTGGGTGTGCCGACGTTCACCGCGACGGCCGGATGGTTCGGCCGTTTGCGCCGCACCACCCGCTTGATCAGCACCGCCGCGGCATGCGCGACGAACGCCCCGGCCCCGGCCACCAGCCACTCCCGGCGGTGCCTCGGTATCAGCGCCGCCCCCAGCAGCGAGATGGCTACCCAGCCGATGCTGTGCTCGCCGAAATGCGACAGCCCACGGGCGGCGGTCAGCACGCCGGGCCGGTCGCCCAGCGCCGACTGAATGGCCACCATCGCGGCCACTTCGCCGCTCGGCGGCCCCGGTTCAGGCATTTCTCGGCTCGTGATTTGCTGCCGAGCCTGCCGGCAAGAGAGCCGTCTCCCACTTCTGTTTGCTGGATAGCACGGGCAATGCGTCCCGGTACACGCGGCGCATCTCGTCGAACCGCCGCGCCAGCCGGCGCTGACGGCGCAGCGACGCGAACAGCAGCGAGAACATCTTGGACCGATCGCGTTGCCGGTACACCACGCCGCAGCCGTCGGCCGTCGTGACGGTGACACCGTCGACGGTGCACAGCCGGAACCAGCGGGCGTCCTGAGTCGGCACGTTGTACTCCGGGCGCCGATGGTGGGCCGGGTCGGCGGCCTTGATGTTGTGCAGCGTTCCGCGGGCCAGCCGGTAGCCGATCACCAGTGGATTCACCGGCGGCTTCATCGCCTTGGTCTTGTGCAACGGCGCGGGCAGCTCGCTGGCGGCCGGCAGCACGACGGCGTCCGGAAATTCCTTGCGGATGCGATGCACTTCCGGCAGCGCCGATTCCAGGATCGAAAAGATGTGCTCGGGGCCGGCGAGGAAGTCGTCGATGGCTTTGTTCTGGATGGCCACGGTCGAATATTCCAGGCAGGCAAGATGTTTCAGGGTCGCCTTGAGGTGGCTGCGGATCAGGCCGCCGATGTCACCGTCCCAATGCATGGCCGCCACCACCAGCCGATTGCGCAGGTGGAAATAGGCCTGCCAGTCGATGGCGTCATCCTTGTCGCTCCAGGCCATGTGCCAGATCGCGGCACCGGGCAGGGTGACCGTCGGGTAACCGTTCTCGCCAGCGCGCAGGCCGTATTCGGCGTCGTCCCATTTGATGAACAGCGGTAGCGGCTGTCCCAGCTCCTCGGCGACCTGCCGCGGGATCATGCACGTCCACCAGCCGTTGAAGTCGACATCGATGCGCCGGTGTAGCAGCGCGCTGCGCTCGGTCTTGTCGTTCAACGGGTGTTCGGCGAAGTTGTGGTCGTACTCGGCGTGCGGGGCGGCGGTCCACATGAAGTTCGACTGGTTGACGACCTCGCCCATGATGTGCAGGTGTGACGGCTCCTGCAGGTTGAGCATCTGACCGCCGATCAGCATCGGCGTCTTGGCGAAGCGGTTCATCGCCAGGACGCGCAGGATCGTGTCTGGCTCGATGCGGATATCATCGTCCATGAACAGAATCTGTTGGCAGTCAGTGTTTTTCAACGCCTCATACATCACCCGGCTGTAGCCGCCGGAACCGCCGAGATTGGGCTGGTCGTGCATGGAGAGCCGATCACCCAACCCCGCGGCCGCTGCCGGAAAATCGGGGTGATCGCGCACCTTGCGGACGCCCTGATCCGGCACGATCACCGCACCAATTACCTTGTCCACCAATGGATCCGCGGTGAGGTCAGCTAGCGCATTGACACAGTCGGCGGGGCGGTTGAAGGTCGGAATACCGACGGCAATGTTGGCCGTGCCAGGAGCAGGTTCCGTCGCGTACCACCCTCCACTCACCAAATTGACCGCGGTGTCGGTAGTGATGTCGAACCAGATCCAGCCGCCGTCCTCGAACGACTTGAGCGGCACCTCTATCTCGACGATGGCCGGCTGATCGTCGGTGCCCACGAACTGGCGGCCCTCCACAGAGATCCGCACCCCGGTCGCCTTGGTCCGGTACACATCGACGCGGCCGGTTCCGGTCAGTTCGACGCGCAACACCACCGACTTGCAGATCGTCCAGCGTCGCCAGTAGCTGGCCGGGAACGCGTTGAAGTATGTGGCGAACGAGACCTCGGACTCTTTGCCGATCTCCAGCGAGGTGCGGCTGGTCGCGTGCGCGCGCCGGGAGTTGGTGGCCGACTCCTCCAGGTACAGCTTGCGCACGTCGAGGGGTTCACCGGGTCTCGGCAGGATGATCCGGGACAGCAGGCTCACCGCAGTCATTGGCGCCGCTCCTTCTCATCGCTGCGTCCCCCTCGCAGCTGCGCGGCTGGGGGCGCCCCCACTACATCGTCGCCGGCGCGGCTCATTCGCGCCCACCCTCACCGACCAGGGGGGCGCCGTCGCGCAGGTGCGGCGCGAGGACGTTGTCGTACATATTCAGAGCGCTGGCAATGGCCATGTGCATGTCCAGATATTGATAGGTGCCCAGCCGTCCGCCGAACAGTACCTTCGATGACGCGGTCTCGGACTTAGCCCTCGCCCGGTAGGCGGCCAACAGGGCGCGATCGGCCTCGGTATTGATCGGATAGTAGGGCTCGTCGTCGTCATCGGCGAACCGGGAGTACTCCCGCATGATCACCGTCTTGTCGGTCGGGTAGTCGCGTTCGGCGTGGAAGTGCCGGAACTCGTGGATGCGGGTGTAGGGCACGTCGAGGTCGTTGTAGTTCATCACCGGCGTGCCCTGGAAATCCCCGATCGGTAGCACCTCCACCTCGAAGTCCAGTGTGCGCCAGCCCAGTCGGCCTTCGGCGTAGTCGAAGTACCGATCGAGGGGGCCGGTGTAGATCACCGGCGCATCGGGACTGTCGGCGCGCAGCTGTTCGCGGACGTCGAACCAGTCGGTGTTCAGCCGCACGTCGATGCGGTCGTCGGCGGCCATCCTGGTCAGCCAGGCCGTGTAGCCGTCGGCCGGCAGGCCCTCGTAGGTGTCGCTGAAGTACCGGTTGTCGAAGGTGTAGCGCACCGGCAACCGGGTGATGTTGGCCGCCGGCAGCTCCTTGGGGTCGGTCTGCCACTGCTTGGCGGTGTAACCCTTGACGAACGCCTCGTAGAGCGGCCGCCCGATCAAAGAGATGGCCTTCTCCTCGAGGTTCTGCGCGTCGGCGGTGTCGATCTCGGCGGCCTGCTCGGAAATGAGCGCTCGTGCCTCGTCAGGGGTGAAGTACCGGCCGAAGAACTGCGAGACCAGGCCCAGTCCCATCGGGAACTGGTAGGCCTGGCCGTTGTGCATGGCAAACACCCGGTGCTGGTAGTTGGTGAATTCGGTGAACTGGCGCACGTAGTCCCACACCCTCTTATTAGAGGTGTGGAACAGGTGGGCACCGTACTTGTGGACCTCGATGCCGGTCTGCGGCTCCGCCTCGGAGTACGCGTTGCCACCGATGTGCGGGCGGCGCTCGACGACGAGCACGCGCTTCCCGAGTTGAGTAGCCGCGCGCTCGGCCACCGTCAAGCCGAAGAATCCGGAACCGACGACGAATAGGTCGAAACGAGCTGTCATCGGTTGCCTAGGGTATCCGACCTTGCTGCCAAAACCCGATTTGACAACTCGCGGCAGGCCGACTTCTGCCGCTGCGAAGTGCCGTCGGACCGCCACATCTCAATGCAACAGGCAAGGTCGCGATTGCCTCACGATTCGATATCGCCACTCTAGTCACAGCAAGCACACTCGTACCATCGATCGTGTGAGGTTCACGCCGTGCATGACGGGCAGAGACGGACCGCACAACACATAGTCCCGATTGAGGGCCAGATTGAGGAGACTTCCGTGCCGAACCGACGCCGACGCAAGCTTTCTACAGCCTTGAGCGCGGCCGCCGCCCTGGCAGTCGCAAGTCCTTGCGCATATTTTCTTGTTTACGAATCGACCGCGACCAGCAAGCCGACCGAGCACCACGACTTCAAGCAGGCCGCTCAGATCAGCGACCTGCCCAATGAGCTGATCGGCGCCCTGTCGCAGGGGCTGTCGCAGTTCGGCATCAACTTGCCGAACGTGCCGAGCATCACCGGGGGCGGCGGCGCCAGTCCGAGCTTGGCCAGCCCCGCCCTGACCAGCCCCCTGACCCCCGGCCTGACCAGCTCGCCTGGCCTGACCAGCCCCGGTCTGACCGGTACGCCTGGCCTGACCAGTCCGGGCCTGACCGGGACGCCCGGTTTGACCAGTCCGGGTCTGACCGGTACTACGCCGGGTTCGCTCGCCACGCCTGGCGGCCCTCTGACGCCGACGGCGCCGACGCCAGCCGCAGGGGTGAACCCCGCACTACCGAACCCCGCGCTGACCAGTCCGGCCGGCGTGGCACCGGGCGTGGCGACTCCGGGGGCTGCGAATCCGGCGATAGGCTCGCCGATCGCCGCTCCTGGTGAGGTGCCGATCACCTCGCCGGGAGCCGGATTGGACCCGGGGGCCGACGGCACCTACCCGATCCTGGGCGACCCGTCGTCGCTGGGCGGACTGCCGGGGACTTCTCCCGCCGCGGCCGCCGCACCAAGCGGTGGCGGCGGGCTGGTCAACGACCTGATGCAAGCCGCCAACCAGCTGGGCGCCAGTCAGGCCATCGACCTGCTCAAGGGCATGGTGTTGCCGGCGATCACGCAGGGCATGCAGGGCGGCGCCGCAGGTGCGCCGGGTGCCGGCCTGCCGGCCGGTGGCATCCCGGCGCCGTCGTTGCCCGCGGGCTTGCAGGGTGCCGGACTGCCCGGCGCTGCGCTCCCGGGTGCTGCGGGCGCACTACCGGGCGCCGCGCTACCGGGTGCGGCGGGCGCTGCCGGCGCCCTACCAGCCGCTGCCGGCCTTCCCGCCGCGGCGGGGGCCGTGCCCACCCTGACGTCCGCGCCAGTCGAGGCCCTGCCCACGAGCTAAGAGATAACGGGACTTGTCACCTGACGGCACCGCAGAGTCGCACTGAAGCCGGTATCTGACAATCCGGCCAGCAACAATCTCTGCGGTGCCGTCGAACAGCCCTCGCATTTTCTGCGCCGATATACCGTGTCGGCTCAGAAATAACAATAGGCACACGCGTAACATCGCCTGGTGCCGTCTCGCAGCCGCGCACCCACGATGTTGCTGACCGCTATCGCGGCGACCGTCGTGATCGTCACGTGGCTGGTGGGCGCGATCCGCCAAAGCCCTCCTGAGGCACCTCCGGCCGACGACACCCTCCTTTCCGAGCGGCCGCTGGTCGGGCTCGGCGGCGGTGTGACGATTCGCGAGCTCACCCAAGACACACCGTTCTCTCTGGTCGCGTTGACCGGCGACTTGACCGGCACCTCGACGCGGGTGCGCGCGCAGCACTCGGACGGTTCCTGGGGGCCCTGGTACCAGACCGAGTATCAAACCTCAGCGCCCGACTCACCGGGCTCGGACGAGCCGCGCGGACCGGGCAGCACCGATCCGGTGTTCGTCGGCTCGACCAAGGCGGTGCAGATCGCGGTCACTCGACCCATCGATGCGGTGGTGACGCGAGCGCCGGCGGGACCGCCGAATGCCGGCAAGCCCGGCCTGGGATATCGGCCGGCGACCAAGGAAGAGCCCATTGGGCAGACGCTCTCCGCCATCCTCATCTCCCCGCCGCAAGCGCCTGCCGGATCGCATTGGACGGCACCGTCCACGGCTGTGCTGCCCGGTCAGGTCCCCAACATCATCAGCCGCGCCGAGTGGGGCGCCGACGAGTCACTTCGGTGCGGAACGCCTCAGTACGACAACGGAATTCGCGCCGCGGTAGTCCACCACACGGCGGGCAGCAACGACTACTCGCCGCAAGAGTCGGCGGGGATCGTCAAGGCCATCTACACCTACCACAGCAAGACACTGGGCTGGTGCGACATCGCGTACAACGCGCTCGTCGACAAATACGGGCAGGTGTTCGAGGGCAGTGCCGGCGGACTCACCAAACCGGTCGAGGCTTTCCACACCGGCGGATTCAACCGCGGCACCTGGGGTGTGGCCATGATCGGCAACTTCGACGACGTTCCGCCCACGTCGCTGCAGATCCGCGCCGTGGGGCGGCTGCTGGGCTGGCGGCTGGGAATGGACAACGTCGACCCCAAGGCAACGGTGGAACTCGTGTCGGCCGGCAGTCACTTCACCACATTTCCGGTCGGGGCGGTGGCGAAGTTGCCCACCATCTTCACCCACCGCGACGTCGGCAACACCGACTGCCCGGGCAATGCGGCGTACGCACTGATGGACGAGATCCGGGATATCGCATCGCATTTCAATGACCCGCCCGAGGAGCTGATCAAGGCACTGCAGGGTGGCGCGATCTACGAACACTGGCAGGCGATCGGCGGCATGAACAGCGTGCTGGGCGCCCCGACGTCGACAGAGGAGACGGGGCTGGGCGCAAGCCGTTTTGTCACGTTCGCCAAGGGCGCGATGTACTGGTCGCCCGGCATCGGCGCCGAGCCGGTCACCGGCGCGATCTACGACGCGTGGGCCTCACTGAGCTACGAGCGTGGTCCGCTCGGGTTGCCCACCAGCGCCGAAATCCAAGAGCCGCTCCGGATCACGCAGAACTTCCAGCACGGGACGTTGAACTTCGAGCGCCTCACCGGCAACGTCACCGAGGTGGTAGACGGCATCACCACGTCGCTGTCGACGGAACCCCCCAGCGGCCCGACGGTCCCGTCCGAACACTTCTCGGTTCCGACGCACCCGGCCGGCTAGGGCCGCACCGCCCGGTGCGACGACCCGTATTACGCTGCGACCTGTGCCCGAGACGCCGTATCTGACCATCGATCTCGATCGGGTACGGGAGAACCTCCGCAAGCTGCAATCGGCTCTGCCCGCCGCGCGGATCCGCTACGCCGTCAAGGCGAATCCGGCCGAACCCGTCCTGCGGCTGCTCGCGGGCGAGGGCGCGGAGTTCGACGTCGCATCCGTCGGCGAGGTCGACGCGTGTGCGAATGCGGGTGTCGACGGCGGTCTGCTGACGTTCGGCAACACCGTCAAAAAGCCTTCTGAGGTAGCTCGCGCGCATTCGCGCGGGGTACGCCGGTTCGCGTTCGACACCGAAGACGGGGTGGCCACGATCGCCGCACATGCCCCCGGCTCTGCGGTGGAATGCCGTATCGCGCCGACGTTTCCGTCGTCGGTAACGCCGTTCGGACACAAGTTCGGGTGCTCTCCCGCCGATGCCGCCGCCTTACTGGATCACGCCCGCGGATTGGGACTGCGAGCGGAGGGGGTGTGCTTCCATGTCGGCTCACAACAATTGGACCCTTCTGCTTGGGACCTTGGTATACGCTGTGCTGCAACTATTTTCGAAACGCTCGATGGGCTTTCGACGATCAATATCGGCGGTGGGTTCCCGCTGCCGTATGCGACCGGTGCGCCCGAACTCGAAGTGGTGGCCGAGTCGATCTTGTCCGCGCTGACACGCTATTTCGGCTCCAGCCCACCGAGGCTTGTGGTGGAACCGGGACGGGTGATCGTCGGTTCGGCCGGCTTGATCCACTCCGAGGTGGTGTCGGTTCGCGCCGGCACCGATGGCAAGCGCTGGGTGTACCTCGATATCGGCCGCTACGGCGGCCTCGCAGAAACCGAGAACGAGTACATCCGATACCGGCTACGGACCGACCGCGACGGTGATCCCGTCGGCGATGCCGTGCTGGCCGGGCCGACCTGCGACGGCGATGATGTGCTCTACCAACGGTATCCGCTGCCGGTCACGCTAACCGCCGGTGACCGTGTCGAAATCGAGGACGCCGGCGCCTACACCGCCAGCTATGCGTCGACGGACTTCAATGGATTCCCCCCGTTGCTAACGTATTTCGAAGGACAAGCCCCGGCCGCAGATGTGGTCGAACCGATCGCAGCTGGCATAACCCGAAGCTGGCATCTGTCCGAGGTCATTTGCGACGCGCGCACCGAGTTCCAGCATCTGGTGATCGGGCGCACGACTCAGGGTGTGGCGCTGTTCAGCGACGGCGAGCGGCAGAGCACCGATTTCAGTCAACTCGTCTACCACGAGGCCCTGTTGGTGCCGGCGTTGCTGCTGGCGGACAAGATCGAACGGGTGCTTGTCATCGGCTCCGGAGAAGGGGTGGTGAGTCAGCTGGCGGTGGCAGCCGGCGCCACACATGTCGACCATGTCGACATCGACCGCGAAGCGGTGCGGCTGTGCGCGGAGCACCTGCCCTACGGCTATACGAGCGACGAATTACGTAGGGCGGAAGGCGGAATCGGCCCTGTCACCATGCTTTACTGCGACGGATCGAGCTTTGCCGAGCGGTGCACTGCCCGCTACGACATCGTCGTTGTCGACCTTCCCGACGAGCGTACCGAGCCCGCGCAGCATAACCGGCTATATGCAGGCGACTTCCTGCGAACGTGCCGTGGTATCGGTAGCGTCGTTGTCTTCCAGGCCGGCTGCCCGACACTGTGGCGCAACGCGTCCCTGCAGTCGTCGTGGCGGCGATTTCACGAAACCTTCGACACCGTCGTCTATTTCGGCAGCGACGAGCACGAATGGGCGTTTCTGTCCGGGCTGGCCGGATTCACCGGGGACCCCGTTGCGGTCATGTCCGCGCGGTTGGCGACGCTGCCGTACCAACCGCTGACCATCGATGCCGACTCGCTGGTCGCTGCTACGGTCCCACCAAAGACATTGCGGGACATGGGCTGTGGCCGGCAATAGCATCCCGCTACACCGCCGGCCACTTTCATCACCGGAGAAGAGGCGCGTGCCGGCTCAGAGATGTGATAGCGCCGGTACGCCGCGCGTGCACCGATTACAGAATCGCCACCGCAACCACAATGCCAAGTGCGAACTGCGAGGCCGCGACCATGAGTGAGTCATAGCTGAACTCATCCGACTCGAACAATGAGTTCATGTCGATCCCGATCACAAGCGTGGCGATCCGCATCATCACCACCTGCGCGATGATCCCAACGATCCCGAAAATGGCTGACCCCACCAGCCCTTCGACCAGCTTGCCCGAAGACGCGTATATCGCCAGCACCACGATCAGCGCCATGCTGACCATGCCCGCGGCGGCGACGACAATAGCGTTCGGCTTTCCCGCGTCGACCATCTTGCGCAATGGCCCCGGAGTGGTGAGGTCGATTGCGTAGAACCCGACGATCATCAGCACCAGGCCGACGATCGAGTACAAAATGATCGCGTAGACCCCGCGGCCCAGCACATTCCAGTAACCCGCGTCCCAGTAGCCCGACAGCGCAACGCTAGTTGTCGTCATCGATGATCAACTCCATTCATTGCCAGTTATTGCCCGTTATTCAGTGGAATCCGGTGCGGGACAAAAGCTGCGCCGTCGTCGGTCACTAATCCGGCGGTTTCGCGGATGCCGAGCCCGGCCGCCGAATCGCCGACGAGCCAGGCGCCCAACGCGGGTCGCATGTCGTCGAACTCGGGCAGTGGATCCAGCAGTTGGTAGACGAACCCCTCTTCGCCGTAGACCCCGCCGGTAGCGGTCTCGAGTCCGGCCCCGACGATGGTGATGTTCGCGCCTTCGCGGCCGAGCTTGGGCTTGCGCACGTATTCGGTCAGCTCGTGCGGGTCGTCAAGGTAAGCCGGCAGCAGGTTGGGGTGGCCGGGGTACATCTCCCACAGCACAGCCAGGATCGCCTTGTTGGACAACAGCGTCTTCCACAGCGGTTCGACCCACATGGTCTGCGGCAGGCTGGCAGCGACGTGCCTGCCGAACTCGTCGTCAAGCACCCACTCCCAGGGGTAAAGCTTGAAGACGGCGTGGATCGGGTCCTCTTCCAAGTCGACGAACCGTTCCAGCGCCGAATCCCAACCGAGGTCTTCGATCATCAACCCGATCGTCTGAAAACCCGCTTCGGCGGCGGTTTCCTGCATGTAGGTGGTGGTGATCTGGTCCTCGCCGGTCGCTTCCACACCCGACCAGGTGAAGTGCAGCTCGGCGCTGGGCAGCGCATCACCGACCACCTTCCAGCGATCAACCAGCTGCTCGTGCAACGAGTTCCATTGGTCGTCGTCCGGGAATTTGTCCTTGAGCCAATACCACTGCAGGATCGCGGCTTCCAGCAGCGTGGTTGGCGTATCGGCGTTGTACTCCAGCAGCACCGCCGGCCTGCGACCGTCATAGCGCAAGTCGAATCGGCCGTACACGTGTGGGTCTGAGCGGCGCCAAGATTCGGCGACGGCTTGCCAACTCCATTCCGGCAGACCGAAATCCGCGTACCGCTCCATCAACACCACTTGCTCGACGGCGTTGAGGCACATCGAGTGCAGCAATTCGACGTCGGCTTCCAGCGCCAGGATCTCGTCCATGTCGAATTCGTAGTAGACCGACTCGTCCCAATAGGGACGGTCCCTGCCCCGCGCGTCACGAGCCGGCGTACCGTACACCAGCCCTTGCGATTCGACGATCGAACGCCACTTGGGGCGCGGGTCTGTGCGGCAGCGCTTCACGAACCGCCGCCCCTGCTTCCGCCGAATTTGCCGCCCAGGCCGCCGCGCTGAATGGTGGTGCCCGACCGCGTCTTGATCGTCGGCCCCGACGGTCGCGTCGTCGTGCCGCCGAACGGTCGCGCACCGATGCCGCCCGAGCTGCCGTAGTAGTACCGGTACTGATGTCCTCCGTAGTAGAAGAAGCCGTTGAGGCCAGACGTGTGTCCGGTGCAGTAGCTGTCCGGCACGATCACCGGCTGGCCATTCGGGTCGTCGCGCACGCATTGCGCGTAGACGGTGGGTGACGACAATGCCCAATATCCGAGGCCCGCCACCACGCCCACCACCCCGACGCCGGCGCCGGCGCCGATCAGTCGGCGGTTCCGCTTCTTCCGCTTCTCCTCCGCGGCGAGGCGCGCCTCTTCGATCTCGCGCTGCTTCTTCTCGTACTTCTCCCGGGCACGCAGTTCGGCGGGCGTCGCCGGGCGCGGCCGCGTGGTCGCGGCATCCTGAGACTTCATGCTGCCGCCGGATGCGAAGGTGCCGGGTTCGTCCGGCTCCGTCTCCCCCGCCCCCGATGACAGCCACACCGGGTTCACCGGCTGGGGTTGCTCCCCAAAGGCAGGGATCGGCGGCAGCGAGATGGCGGGGTCCTGACTCGCGCCAGGGATCGGCGGCAGCGACTTGGGAAACGCCGATTCCTCGTCCGAGCCGCCCCGTTCATTCCGGCTTTCCGGCGGCGGGTCTTCTGGCACGACCGGCAGTCTCCCACATTGCCGCATCGTTGGGCGATAGCGAAACCAGACCTGATCGCAGGATCTATTGCCACCATCGCTCGAGCACCCGCGCGACACCGTCGTCGGTGTTGGGTGCGGTCACCTCGTCCGCGGCGCTCAGCACATCGGGATGGGCATTGCCCATGGCCACGCCCAAGCCTGCCCGCACCAGCATCGGCAGGTCGTTGGGCATGTCGCCGAACGCCAGCACCTCGCCATCGGTTATCCCCAGCGGGGCGGCGACCTCCGCTACACCGCTGGCCTTGCTGATTCCCGACGGCACGATCTCTACCAGCCCGTTGTTGGTCGAGTAGGTGATTTCGCCTTCGGTTCCCATGTGCTTGACCAATTCGGCGGCCATGTCCGAGCTGCGGGCACCACTCTTGCGGATCAGCAACTTGATCGCCGGCGCGCTGAGCAGGTCCGGGATAGAGACCTCGGTGTTGTCCGGATTGAGCCAGGCGTGCTCGTAGCCCGGCGAGCTGACGAACTGCGGCGTCGCGGTGTCGTGGGCGCGCTCACCGATGCGCTCGACGGCCAGCCCGGCGCCAGGAATGGCCTGGGTTGCGATCTCAGCCAACTCGGCCAGCGCGGCTACGGACAGCGTGCGCGCCGTGATCACCCGGTCCGTCGACGGATCGTAGATGACCGCACCGTTGGCGCACACCGCCATGGGTGCGAAACCGAGCGCGTTGACGACCGGGCGCACCCACCGTGGCGGACGGCCGGTCGCGAGGATGAAGTGCGCACCTCCACCTACTGCGGCGTGCACCGCCGCGCGGGTCCGCGGACTGATGGTTTCGTCGTCGTCGAATAAGGTGCCGTCGACGTCGCAGGCGATGAGCGCTGGCGGCGGTGGTGTCGTCAGGACTGTTCGCCTTCGCTGCGAAGTTCCGTCATCCGGAAGATCGGTTCTGCCATGGCTTCTCCTGCTGCGTCTGCACCGGATGCTGGGCACGGCCGGCCGCTTTGGCCGCCAGCTCTTCAGCCTCCGTCTGAGCCGCTTCCTCCAGCGTCGGGGCGCCGCCTCCCAGCCGGCGCGGCACCCAGTACTCGCCGCCCGGATGAGGGTAACGCTGCTGCACCTGGTCCAGCAGCGCGGTCATGGACTCCCGCAGCGCTGCATTGGTCGTGGGGATGTCCGAGGCGGGCCGCAACGGCACCCCCACCTGTACCGCTACGGGTATCTTCTTGCGGCCCAATTGCCTTGGATGATCCTTGGTCCAAATCCGCTGTGCACCCCAGACAATCATGGGGACGATCGGCACATCCGCCTCGACGGCCATTCGCGCCGCACCGGACTTGAATTCCTTGAGCTCGAAGCTGCGGCTGATGGTGGCCTCCGGATAGACGCCGACCAGCTCTCCTTCGCGTAGCCGCTGCACCGCGGCGGTGTACGCGCCCGCCCCGGCTCCCCGGTCAACCGGGATGGTCTTGGTGTGCTTGATCAGGAAGTTGACCACCTTCACCTCTTGCATCTCGGCCTTGATCATGAACCGCATCCGCCGGCCCCGGTGATACACCGCCAGCGCCGCCGGTAACCAATCGACGTAGCTGGTGTGGTTGATCGCGATCACGGCCCCGCCGTGGTCAGGGATGTTCTCTTCGCCGGTGTAGGTGATCGGGGTGCCGTTGGCCCTGACGAGCAGCCGGGCAACTATCTCGAGCGTGCGATAGACCGGTTCCGCCATCGGCCACTACTCCGGCGCTCCGGCCCGCTGATTGCGGCGTGCCGCCCGTCTCAATGCTTCCTCATGGTCCAAGCGGGCCGCCTCAGCCATCGACGGGGCACCCCCGCCGAGCCGGTGCGGCACCCAGAACTCCCCTGCCGGATGCGGCCCGTACTGCTCTTGCGCCCTCTCCAGCAGGTGCTGCATCCGTGAATGCAGCAGCCCTTTCAGTTCCTCGATGCCCAGCGTCGGCTCGATCGGCTCCCCCACCAGCACCGTGATCGGCACCTTCGGCCTGAACAGCTTCTTGGGGTGGTCCTTGGTCCAGATCCGCTGCGCACCCCAGATGATGTGCGGAATGATGGGCACCCCGGCCTCGACCGCCATCCGGGCAGCGCCTGTCTTGAACTCCTTGATCTCGAAGCTGCGGCTGATCGTCGCTTCGGGATACACGCCGACCCATTCACCGTCTTTCAGGTTCTTGACCGCGGCTTCATAGGAGGCGGCTCCGGATGCGCGGTCCACCGGTATGTGTCGCAGGCTGCGCATGATCGGGCCGGTGATCTTTTGGTCGAACACCTCCTGCTTGGCCATGAATCGCACCTTGCGGCCAAGTCCCTGCTGGTAGGCGGGCAAACCGGCGAGCATGAAGTCCAGGTAGCCGGTGTGGTTGATCGCGATGACGGCGCCCCCGCTGGCAGGCAGGTTCTCCACGCCGATGACGGTGATCTTCAGGCCCTGTATACGAAAGGCCAAACGGGCAAGCTGAATGACGGTCGCGTATACCGGTTCCACAGAAATTCAGCCTAATGCTCATGTCCGCACCGCGCCCGAAGTGGTGGAAAGAGGGTGCCGCTGGTGTTCTGCCAGGGCGACGCATGCGGGCTCACACGCTGGTCGATGACGCCATGCTGCTGCACCGGCCGTGGCAGGCCGCGGACGAAACCTCCGGTTAAACTCGACGGGGCGCGCTGCGCCGACACCGATCAGTGTCCCGAAAGGTACCCTCTTTCTCCGAAAAGGTACCTGCTTTCTCGAAAGGTATTTGTGCAGGTCACGAGCGTCGGCCACGCAGGCTTTCTGATCCAGACCCAGGCGGGCAGCATCCTGTGCGACCCGTGGGTCAACCCGGCCTACTTCGCGTCCTGGTTTCCGTTCCCGGACAACAGCACACTGGATTGGGACAAGCTGGGCGACTGCGACTACCTGTACGTCTCGCACCTGCACAAGGATCACTTCGACGCAAGACTGCTCACCGCGCACGTCAACAAGGACGCGATGGTGCTGCTGCCCGACTTTCCGGTGCCCGACCTGCGAAATGAGTTGGAGAAGTTAGGGTTTCACCGGTTCTTCGAAACCACCAATTCGGTCAAGCGCCGGATCGGCGGGCCCGGAGGTGACCTCGACGTCATGGTCATCGCGCTGCGCGCCCCGGCCGACGGCCCGATCGGCGACTCGGCTTTGGTGGTATCCGACGGCGCCACAACGGTTTTCAACATGAACGATGCCCGCCCGGTCGATCTGGAGCCGTTGACGTCCCAGTTCGGTCACGTCGACGTACATCTGCTGCAGTACTCCGGGGCGATCTGGTACCCGATGGTCTACGACATGCCCGCCCGCGCCAAGGAGGCTTTCGCCACCCAGAAACGCCAGCGCCAGATGGACCGGGCCCGCCAGTACATCGCGCAGGTGGGCGCGACCTGGGTGGTGCCGTCGGCGGGACCGCCATGCTTCTTGGACCCCGAGTTGCGCCACCTGAACGACGACAGCGATGACCCGGCCAATATCTTTCCCGACCAGATGGTGTTCCTGGACCAGATGCGCGCGCACGGTCACGACCGTGGCCTGCTGATGATGCCCGGGTCGACCGCCGACTTCATTGGCACGACGTTGAATTCGCTGCGCCATCCGCTGCCCACCGAAGCGGTAGAGGCCATCTTCACCACGGGTAAGGCGGCGTATATCGCCGACTATGCCGACCGGATGGCGCCGGTGCTCGCGGCCGAACGCGCGAGTTGGGCGCCGGCCACCGGTGAGCCGCTGCTGGAGCCGCTGCGCGCGTTGTTCGAACCGATCATGTTGCAGAGTGACGAGATCTGCGACGGCATCGGCTATCCCGTCGAACTAGTGATCGGACCTGAGACTATAGTGCTGGACTTTCCGAAACGCGCTGTGCGCGAACGGATTCCCGACGAAAAGGTGCGCTACGGGTTCGCGGTAGCTCCGGAGCTGGTGCGTACCGTGCTGCGCGATCAGGAACCGGACTGGGTCAACACCATCTTCTTGTCCACCCGGTTCCGGGCCTGGCGGGTGGGCGGCTACAACGAATACCTGTACACGTTCTTCAAGTGCCTGACCGACGAACGGATCGCCTACGCCGACGGCTGGTTCGCCGAGACCCATGACGACTCCGCGTCGATCGTCCTGGACGGCTGGGAAATTCAGCGCCGCTGCCCCCACCTCAAAGCCGATTTGTCGAAATTCGGTGTGGTGGAGGGCAATACCTTGACCTGTAACCTGCACGGTTGGCAGTGGCGGTTGGACGACGGACGGTGCCTGACCTCACGAGGTCACGAGTTGCGGAGTTCGCGGGCATGACTGAGATTTACGACGACGGGCTGGTCCAGCTGGATCGCGAAGCGGTTACCTTGCGCCGCTACCACTTTCCCGACGGCACGGCGAAGGTTATCGCGCTGGACGCGATCCGAGGCTACAAAGCCGAATCGCTCGGCCTGTTCATGCAACGGTTTCGCGTCTGGGGCACTTCGGATTTCCGTCGCTGGCTGCCGCTGGACATACACCGTCCGTTGCGTTCGACCTTGATCACCCTGGACGTGCCGGGCAGCCGGTGGCGTCCGGCCTTTACACCGGAACGCCCGGACGAGTTCACCGCGCTGCTCGACGAGCTCCTGAGTCAGCGCGGTTAGCGGCTGCGGTCGGCGAGCGCCTGATGGGCGGCGTTGTAGCCGGGGATGAAGGTGATTCCGGGTCCGCCGTGGCATCCGGCGCTGCCCAGGTATAGCCCGTCGACCGGGATCGGCTGTCCGATATAGCCTTTCGGTCCGGGTCGGTTCTGCCCGATCTGGTCGGGGTGCAGCAGGCCGTGGCAATAGTCGCCACCCGGCGCCCCGAACATCACCCCCATGTGTTTGGGGGTAAAGGTGGTGTGCCGGATGATGCTGCGTTCGAAGTTCGGTGCCAGCCGGGTGATTTTGTCGATCACCCGCTGGCCCATTTCCACCTTCGCCTGCCCGTAATCCGCATTGCCTTCGATCGGGAACCACATCCCGAACGCCGACGCGGCATGCTTGCCCGCGGGAGCCAGATCCGGGTCGTGCACCGAGGGGATCTGCAGCACAAGGGTCGGATCGGCCGGCACGATGCCGCGTCGGCAATCCTCCCACTGCTGCTGGACTTCTTCCGGGGTACAGAAGATGCCTATCGACGCCTGCATGGACGGGTCGTTGAGCGCCTCGTACGGTGCGATGAACTCCGGCGCTTCGTCGAGGGCGAAGTGCATCTGCAGGTAGCTGCCGCGGTGGTCGATGCGCGAATAGCGCTCGCGAACCTCGGCCGGCAGCGCCGACGGGTCGATCAACTCGTTCAGCGTGATGTCCGGCGCAATGCCGGACACGACGATCGGAGCGGTCAGGGTCTCGCCCGCCTCGGTGCGCACGCCGTCGACCTTGCCGTCGGCGACCAGAATTTCGGTCGCCTTGGTGCGCAACCGGACTTCCCCGCCGTCGCTTTCCAGCCGTCGGCACAGATGCGCGGTGAGCGCGCCGATGCCGCCGCGCAGTTTCTTCATCTGCACGAAGTCGCCGTCGGGAATGCCGAGGCCGAACGCGAGCGCGGCCGCGCTGCCCGGGGTGCCCGGGCCGCGGTAGATGGTGTTGACGGCCAGCACGGTCATCGAACCCCGTATGGCGGCGTGCTTCTCGCGGTCCGGGAAATAGCGGTCCAATACGTCGCTGACCGAGCCGAACAGCATGTCATCGATGGCCGAGCGCTCGAATTCGTTTGTGGCGCAGGCATACATCTCGTCGAGGGTCTTGGGCAGAGTACCGGCCTCGAACCGGCCCAGCGCCCGCGTCGGCGCCTGGCTCCAGGCCAGCAGACCCGCCATCCCGGTGACGGCGTCCGCCCCGTGCACCTCGTTGAGGTGGCTGAACATCCTCATCGGGTCGGTATATTGGACCAGCGGATTGTCACCGACGCCGCGCAGCGCTACCGACATCACCTCCAAGTCGACCGTCGGCAGCGTGTCCAGCCCCAGCGCCTCGATGACGACCGCCGATGTCGGGAACTGCACCGAGCCGGCGATCTCGAACTTGTACCCGTCAAACAGCTCAACCGTGGAGGCCATCCCCCCGGCGTAGAGCTTGGAGTCCAGGCACAGCGTCCGCAGCCCGGCCTGCTGCAGCAGCACCGCCGCGGTCAGCCCGTTGTGCCCCGCGCCGATGACTATTGCGTCGTATTCAGGCATGCTTCACCTCCCGGATGGAGGCTGGCACGGACCGAAAGTTTTGTCAATTATGACGAAACTGGTCCCGTCCAGGTGGCCCACGTGTCCGGGATGCCGGCCCGCAGCGATTCCAACGCCACGTGGCTCATCCGGGCCAACTCACCGAGCGACCGGTCGTTGCCGACCATCCAGGCCTCCATGGCTCCGAAGATCGCGGCCGCGATGCAACGCGCGATCACCACCATGCGGAGCTCGGCGTCGGGCTTGCGGTCAACTGTGCAGCTACGCCGATGCAGCTGCGCCTGAATGGCATCGGCGAGGTCGGCCTGCACATCGCGAATATGCCGGGTCAGCCGGTCCTGGTCGATCTCAGCGCCGCGTAGAGCGGCGATTTTCGTAACGGCTTCAACGTCATACGGAAAGGCGAAGATGGCTGACTGCACCGACTCGATCACCGGCTCGTCGGCAGGCCGGGCCTCCAGCGCCGCGCGAAACCAGTTCAGCCCGGTGTAGTCGGCAAACAACAGATCGTGCTTGGAACGGAAGTGCCGATAAAAGGTGCGCAGCGAGACGCCGGCGTCCGCCGAGATCTGCTCGGCGGAGGTGTTCTCGACACCCTGTGCCAGGAATCGCACCACCGCTGCCTGACGCAGCGCCTCCCGGGTGCGCTCGCTGCGCGCCGTCTGAGCCGGCCGGACCATGGCAGTAAGGTACCTCCAGATTGTTCTGTCAATATTGACAAAACTTTGGCTGTGGGGCGAGACTGCGCCCATGGTTTCGATCGTCATCCACTTCTTGCTCGGGCTCGCCTGCCTCGGCGGGATCATCGCATCGAATCGGCAGATCTACGCGAAACCCCAAGGCGGGCCGTGGTTGTCGCCGCTGGAATGCGTGTACTACGCCGCCGGCATCGCCTCGATCGCGTTGGGGTACTGGTTCAACGTCCACTTCGTGCTCGACGCGCACGGCCAGGGAAATCTGATCTCGGGGCCGGCCAGCTATCCCACTTTCCTGCGCGAGCAGTTCGCCAACCCGGCGTGTGGTTCGGGCAACCAGGACTACATCATCGCGAATGTCATTCTGATGCCTGCGTTTACGATCGTCGACGGACTTCGGCGCGGCATCCGGCGACCGTGGCTGTTCTTCGCGTCCAGCTTCTTCACCAGCTTCGCGTTCCCGTTTGCGTTCTACTTCGCCACCATGGAACGACAGCGCCGTCACGAGAAAGCCGGAGCTGTGCCGGCGCCGACAGTAAACGCCTAGGCTGCAGGCCACCGCGCGTACTTTCGACAGAACCGCAGAGCGCAATCAGCGCGGTGTCATACGGTCTAGAATTGGTGTATGACAATGCTTAGCTTTCGTGTCGACGACAGGGATGCAGCCGCAGTCGAGCAGTGGGCGCGTCGGCTTCACATCGACCGGTCTGAGCTGCTCCGCGAGGCATTGCACCGGCACCTGGCGGAGCTGACGGCAGACCAAGATGTGCGCGCGTATGCCGAGCAACCGATGACGGACGATGAGCAGGCCCTGGCCGAGATCGCCGAGTGGGGGCCCGCCGAGGATTGGGCCGACTGGGCCGATGCGGCGCGGTGAACTGTGGTTCGCCGCGACCCCCGGCGGTGACCGGCCAGTGCTCATCCTCACGAGAGACCCGGTTGCTGACCGGATCGGCGCGGTCGTCGTAGCAGCATTGACCCGCACTCGCAGGGGATTGGTATCCGAGCTGGAACTGACCGCTGCCGACGACCGCGTGCCAAGCGATTGCGTCGTCAATTTCGACAACATTCATACGTTGCCGCGCGCCGCCCTCCGACGCCAAATCACTCGCTTGTCTCCGGCGCGGATGCATCAGGCCTGTCAAACACTTCGATCAGCCACCGGCTGCTGAAAGTCCTATCTGCGGTGTCACACCCGGTCCCTACGATTCGGTCATGAACAACGGCATGACTACACAGATCGACTTGATGGCCGTCGACGCGATTGACCTGCTGATCGACGCGACGAGTCAGATTCCGCAGGGAAGCTGGGACGACCCGTCGAACCTAGCTGAGTGGAGCCTGCGCGACCTGGTCGGCCATGCAACCGGCAGTGCAACGAAGATCGTCATGCTCGTCGAAGACGGAAACCTCTGGGATGGCCCATCCCAGCCTGCCGACTGGATTTGCGCTGACCCGGTGGGACGCCTGCGTGAGCTTGCGGCGAAGCTCCGGGATGCTCTGCCCACAGCCGACCTGGACGCGATGCGGACCTCTCCGGAGGGCGAGGTGCCGCTGCGACGAGCGCTGATGTACCCAGTTGCGGATTTGGCCTTACACAGCTGGGACATTCATCGCTCGCAAGGCCGGTCGGTCGAGCTGCCCGAGGATCTGCTTGCCCTCTCCCAAGGGCTTGTGGAGTCGGTACCGGAAGCTGTGCTGCGTCGCCCGGGCGGCTTCGGACCGGCCCAACGCGCGCCGACGGACTGCTCGCCGACTACCCGATTGATGGCGTATCTCGGGAGGTCAGTCGACTGACGATTCTGCCGCCCTCGTCACACGTGTCACTCCGATACCAGAAGGCAGGCCGTATAGCGCCCGTGCTATCACATTGCAGAGGGACTGATGCGACTGGTGCGGTCCCGGCTAGGCCGGCTCCAGCAACTCAGTACCGACGAACGGCACCAGCGCCGCGGGCACCCGGACGCTGCCGTCGGGCTGCTGGTGGTTCTCCAGGATCGACACCAACCACCGGGTCGTGCCCAGCGTGCCGTTGAGGGTGGCCGCGGTTTGCGGCTTGCCGTTGGCATCGCGGTAACGGGTCGCCAAGCGGCGCGCTTGAAACGTGGTGCAGTTCGACGTCGACGTCAGTTCGCGATAGGTTCCCTGAGTCGGAACCCACGCCTCGCAGTCGAACTTGCGAGCGGCCGACGAGCCGAGATCGCCTGCGGCGATGTCGATTACCCGATACGGCACCTCGATGCGTGCCAGCATCTCGCGCTGCCAGCCCAGCAGGTGTTGGTGTTCGGATTCAGCGTGGGCCGGCTCGCAGTAGACGAACCCCTCCACCTTGTCGAACTGGTGCACCCGGATGATCCCGCGAGTGTCCTTGCCGTAGCTGCCGGCCTCGCGCCGGAAACAGGACGACCACCCGGCGTACCGCAGCGGTCCGGCGGAGAGGTCGAGGATTTCGTCGGAGTGATAGCCGGCCAGCGGCACCTCGGAGGTGCCCACCAGATAGAGGTCGTCGGCTTCCACCCGGTACACCTCCTCGGCGTGTGCGCCCAGGAATCCGGTGCCGGACATCACCTCAGGACGCACCAGCACCGGCGGGATCATCGGGACGAAGCCGTTCTCGACGGCCAGCTGCAGCGCCAGCTGCAACAAGCCCAGCTGCAGCAGCGCGCCGCGGCCGGTCAGAAAGTAGAACCGCGAGCCGGACACCTTCGCGCCACGCTGCATGTCGATGAGGCCCAGCGATTCGCCGAGCTCCAAATGATCCTTCGGGTCGCGCAATTGCGGCGGTTCGCCAACGATGTCGAGGACCGCGAAGTCGTCCTCCCCGCCGGCAGGCACCCCGTCCAGGATGACGTTCGAGATGGCCATGTGCGCCGCGGTGAACGCCTCCTCGGCTTCGGCCTGCGCGGCTTCTGCGGCCTTGACCTGCCCGGCGAGTTCCTTGGCGCGTTGCAGCAGCGCGGGGCGCTCATCGGCCGACGCCGCGCCGACGCTCTTACTGGCAGCTTTCTGTTCGCCACGCAGGGCGTCGGCGGCCGATATCGCTGCCCGGCGGTTGGAGTCGGCCGCGAGCAGCGCATCCACCAACGCCGGGTCTTCTCCACGGCTGAGCTGGGAACGACGAACCGCGTCGGGGTCTTCCCGGAGCAACTTCAGGTCGATCACCGCGACAAGATTACTGTTGGCGCTCCGGACGCCCGTTAATGCATCACATCTGCAACAGGGGTAACGCGTTTTGACGCCCCCTGTCAGAATGGAGCCGATGTCGGAGAAGCCCGAGGACCCCGGGGACGAAGTTCCCGAAGCCAGCCCGCCCGCACCAGAGCCGCCCGCCGAAGAGGCCGAGCAGCCGCTGGGCGGGTTTCACTGGCCGCGCACGTTGGCGCCGGTAGCCACCAGGCGGGCACTGCTTCTCACCGCGCTCGGCGGCCTGATGATCGCCGGGCTGGTCACCGCCCTTCCATCGGTCGCCACCGGCTCCGGCCGGCTGACCAGTTACATGGACAACAACCCCGTCCCCAGCACCGGCGGTAAGACCAACCCCGCCTTCGGTCGCGCGACCAGCGGCAACTGCCTGATGTGGCCGGAAGGCGCGCCGGATTCCGCGACGATAGTGAACTGCGCAGACGAGCACCGGTTCGAGGTCGCCGAGTCCGTCGACATGCGGACCTTTCCGGGCTCGGAGTACGGACCCACCGCCGCTCCTCCCTCGCCCGCTCGCATCCAGCAGATCACCCAGGAGCAGTGCGAGTCGGCGGTGCGCAATTACCTCGGACCCAAGTTCGATCCCAACAGCAAGTTCACCGTGAGCCTGCTGTGGTCCGGCGACCGCGCCTGGCGCCAGTCCGGTGATCGCCGCATCCTGTGCGGCCTGCAGTTGCCCGGCGCCAACAACCAGCAGGTCGCCTATAAGGGCAAGGTCGCCGACATCGACCAGTCCAAGGTGTGGCCCGCCGGAACCTGCCTGGGCATCGACTCGGCAACCAACCAGCCGATCGACGTTCCCGTCGACTGTGCCGCACCGCACGCCATGGAGGTCACGGGCACGGTCAACCTGGCCGAGAAGTTCCCGAATGGGCTGCCCGCCGAGGCCGACCAGGACGGGTTCATCAAAGACACCTGCACCAAGATGACCGACGCCTACCTCGCGCCGATCAAATTGCGCACCACCACGCTCACGCTGATCTATCCGACCGTGTCGATGGCCAGCTGGTCGGCGGGCAGCCGCGCCGTCGCCTGCAGCGTTGGTGCGACCCTGGGCAACGGCGGCTGGGCGACCCTGCTCAACAGCGCCAAGGGACCGCTGCTGATCAACGGCCAGGCGCCGGTGCCGCCGCCGGACATTCCCGAGGAGCGGCTCACGCTGCCGCCCATACCGGCCCAGGCGCCAACTTCCCAGCAGCCCAGCGCTCCGGCGCCGACGACCCCGCCCGGCAATCAGCACCTGCCCGGACAGCCGGCGTCGCCGCCATCTCAGGCCAACCCGCCGCCATCTCAGGCCAACCCGCCGCCATCTCAGGCCAACCCGCCGCCGGCGGCCCCGCCCGCGCCCGAGGGCGGCCCACCGCCAGCCGCGCCGGCGCCGGAAGCGCCGCCACCGGCCGCGCCCGCCGAGCCTCCGCCGGGGTAGCGGCATGGCCGTGCGGATGGACCCGCAACGGTTCGACGAGCTGGTTTCCGACGCACTCGACCTGATTCCGCCCGAGTTGACCGACTCGATGGACAACGTCGTGGTCCTGGTCGCCGACCGCCATCCGGAAGAGCACGACCTGCTTGGGCTGTACGAAGGGGTGGCGTTGACCGAGCGCAACTCCGACTACGCCGGAGCGCTGCCGGACGCCATCACCATCTATCGCGAGGCGCTGCTAGACGTCTGTTCCTGCGAAGACGAGGTCGTCGAACAGGTCGCGGTCACGGTGATCCATGAAATCGCCCACCACTTCGGCATCGACGACGACCGGCTGGACGAGTTGGGCTGGGGTTAACCGGCGGAGGCATTCTGCCGCCGCGTGTGTGGTTGATGCACTATCGGAGTACGGCAGACGTGCGGGATCATCCGGCGCGGCAGCACGGATTTGTCCGCCGCCGGTGCTATGAACGCTCGTATGAGCATGGGCTGCCGCGAGTGCCGGGCGGGCTTGGACCATTGCCACGGCACCATCATTCGTCATTCTGTGGGCCGCTTACTGGGCCGCTCGGAGTGCACCGAGCCGGGGTGTGTGAGTCCCGAGCTGTTGCCGCACGCGTTCGTCGTCGACTGTGATGCGGTCGGCTGCGGATGCGCCGCCGAATCGGTCGCGCTGGCCGGCTGACTCAGCCCATCGGGTCACTGCTGGACGCCACGGCGTCGGCGACCGCACTGGAATCGGGCTTCGGGTAGAACGGCGGCGTCAGCGATCCCCACCGCACACAACTCCATCGCCCGTCTGTGATCGGCGACAGCACCACCGACTCCGCGTTGCCCAGATGGTTGTCCAGCGCGAAGTTGGCGTCCACCCCGGCCAGTACCGCAGCGGCCAGCCGGATCACCGCGCCGTGGCTGACGACGACGATGTCGCCGTTCCAGTCCTGGTCGTCGAGGTAGCGCATCCGCAGGTCGGTGACCACCGGCAGATAGCGGTCCAGCACCTCGTCCCCGGTCTCGCCGCCGGGCAGCGGCACATCGAGCTCACCGTGATGCCAGCGCTCGTAGACGGCATTGAACTCGGCGACAGCTTCGTCATCGTTACGGTTCTCCAGGCTGCCGACCTGCACCTCGTGAATGTCCTCGACCTCTTGGGCCGTCAGGCCGATTTGCCCACCGATCACTGCTGCCGTCTCCGACGCCCGCAGGGCCACCGAATGCGCGAGCATCGCCGGTTTGCCAAAGCCCAGCGCGAACGCCAAGGCCTGATCGCGGCCCAACGGTGTCAGCGGACTGCCCGGAGGGCGGGTGTCCAACCTGCGATCGACGTTGCCGTAGGACTGGCCGTGCCGCAGCAGCACCAACCGGCCGCTCATGGCCCTGATCCTTCGTCGGCACCCAACTCGGATTTGCCGGTCCGCAACCGCTCCAGCCAGTTCGACGCGTCCTCGGCCGGTGGCGGGTGGGCGCCTGCGGCGCGTCCCATCGGCCAGGACCCCAGGTATCGCACATCGGCACAACGGCGGTACAGCGCCATGAGTGCCTCGGCGACCAGGCCGTCGTCGATGTGGCCGACGCAGTCGACGAAGAACAGGTAAGTGCCGAGTTCTGTTCGGGTGGGCCGTGATTCGATCCGGGTCAGGTCAATACCGCGAATGCCGAATTCGGCGAGCGCCGCCAGCAGCGCTCCCGGTACGTTGTCGATGCGCAGCACCGCCGACGTGCGATCGGCTCCGGTGCGGGGCGGCGGCGGCCCGGGGAGCCCCACCAGGACGAATCGGGTGCAGGCGTTCGCTTCGTCGACGACGTCGTTTGCCAGCGTCTCCAGCCGGTAGTGCGTTGCGGCCAGCGGCGACGTGACCGCGGCGTCGACCTGACCGTCGACGACCTGTCGCGCCGCCTCGGCGTTGGAATAGGCCGGCCGCAGCTCGGCATCTGGCAGATGGGTTGCCAGCCACCGCCGCACCTGAGCCGCTGCGACCGGAAAGGCGGCCAACGTGGCCACGTCAGCGGCGGTGTACCCAGGTTTGACGACGATGCTGAACGCCACGTCCAGCGTTGTTTCGGCGAACACTTGCAGTGGCGATCCGATGGCCAAGCTGTCCAAAGTGGGCATCACCGATCCGTCGATCGAGTTCTCGATCGGCACGCACGCGTAGTCGGCGCTGCCGTCACGGACAGCGGCCAACGCGGCCGGGGTGCTCTCGATCGGTATCGGCCGCACCGTATCCGGCCCGCCCGAGGGAATCATGCCCGCAGCGGTCATCTGCAGCAGGGCCGCCTCGGTAAAGGTCCCTTCCGGACCGAGGTACGCGATGCGGGGCACACGACAACCCTAACGGCGAGCGACCATCCGCCAAGCCTTGCGGTTCATCGCGCCGCAAGTTAACTTAGGCTTACCTAATTCAAGGAGGTAATGGTGTTACCGGACACAGCCCCCGCGCCGACGACCGCAGAACGCATTCGCAGCGCCTGTGCCCGTGCCGGCAGCGCGTTGCTGGCCATCGACGGCCAGGAGCCGGTGGCCACTCCCCTGCACCATCTGCTCTGCGATGGATCGTTCGCCATAGCTGTGCCAGCCGATCGCGGCGAGCTGTCCGGATCGCAGGCGATGCTGGAGCTGACCGACTATGCGCCGCTGCCGATGCGAGAGCCGGTTCGTTCGCTGGTATGGGTGCGTGGAGGTCTCCAAAATATTCCGTTGGACGCGGTGCCCGGGCTTTTGGACCTGATTGCCAGCGAGGATCCCAACCCGGCGCTGCTGCAGATCGAGACGCCGCTATCGGTGTTGTCCTGTCCGGAGGAAACGCCCTACGTACTCGTGCGGCTGGAAATCGCCTCCGTGGTCGTCACCGACGCCACCGGCGCCGAACCCGTCAGCGCGGCAGACCTGCTGGCAGCCCGGCCCGACCCGTTCTGCGAGGTCGAATCGACGTTGCTCTGGCACCTGACCACCGCCCACGACGACGTGGTCGCGCGACTGGTGTCGAAGCTGCCGACACCGCTGCGCCGCGGACAGGTCCGACCCTTGGGTCTCGACCGCTATGGCGTGCGGTTCCGCGTCGAAGGCAGTGACGGCGACCACGACGTCCGGCTGCCGTTTCACAAGCCGGTCGACGACATGACCGGGTTGAGCCAGGCAATCCGGGTCCTGATGGGGTGCCCGTTTCTGAACGGGCTGCGGGCCCGCCGATAGCCCGCGTTCGCAATTTGGCTGCGTGCGCCGATAGCGCCTGACCACGTAGGTTATCCGGGTGACCGGTGACCGATCACCGCATTTGCCGCGGCAGCATCGCCCGCCGCCGCGCATGCAAGTCGAGCCGTCGCCGGTCATTCGCCGTCACAGCGGCTCTCCGCCATCGCAGTCCGAGCCCACAGCGCCAATACATCGCCCATCGCCCGTGGCCTCCGCTGCCCCTGTTGCGCGACGGGGTCGCGGGGCGCGACCGGTATCGCCGCGGTGGCACAAGCGCGACTACCGCCGCTGGGCCCGCCTGCTGGTGCTGACGCTGCTGATCACTCCGCTGCTTGCGGGTCTGGGCATCGTCGCCGTGGCAGCGTGGCTCGAGACGTCGCTGCACCGCCAGCCGGTGCTGGCCGACTACGCCGATCGGCCCGCGGCCGGCCACGGCACGAATTGGCTGATCGTCGGTTCAGACAGCAGGGAGGGTCTCACCGCCGAGCAGCAGAACGAACTGGCCACCGGCGGCGACGTCGGCAACACCCGTACCGACACGATGCTGTTGGTGCATATCCCCGGCCTGGATTCCGACACCCCACCGACGATGGTGTCCATACCCCGCGACTCGTACGTGCCGATCCCCGGTCACGGGAAAGACAAAATCAACGCCGCATTTGCCATGGGCGGCGCGACCCTGTTGACCCAAACGGTGGAGCAGGCAACCGGGCTGCGCATCGAGCACTATGCCGAAATCGGATTCGGCGGGTTCCCCGCCCTGGTCGACGCGCTCGGCGGGGTGACCTTATGCCCGAACGAACCGATCAACGATCCGCTGGCCGGCATCAACCTGCCCGCCGGTTGCCAGAGACTGAGCGGCCGCAACGCGTTGGGTTACGTCCGGAGCCGAGCCACTGCGCGGGCGGATCTGGACCGCATGGTCAACCAGCGGCAGTTCATGTCGGCGCTGTTGCACCGCGCGGCAAGTCCCGCGGTGTGGCTGGATCCAAGGCGCTGGTACTCGGTGCCCCGTGCGGTTGCGGATGCTCTGACCGTCGACCGGGGCGACCACGTGTGGGATCTCGCCCGGCTCGGCTGGGCTCTGCACGGCACCACCACCCCGGTGACGGTTCCCATCGGGGAGTTCACCGAGAGCGATGTCGGCTCGGTGGTGGTGTGGGACCACGACGCGGCCCGCAAGTTGTTCGCCGCCCTGGCCGCAGATGCGCGGGTGCCCAACACCGACAAGTAGCGGCAGGGTAGCGGGCTGACGGCGCGCGCGGGGGTGTCGAGTCTGCGACGGCGGCGCGGTCCGGGCTATTCCTGTGCGCCCGTTCACTGATATCGGCAATCTAATTCGGCTAAACGAAGGCTTGCTTTAGTTAGGCAAGACTCCCCATATTTTAGCGTCGCGACTTAGGAAAAGCTTTCCTGAGTAAGTAATACCTTCGTTGCGACCACCTCTCACCTGCAGTAATCTCGCTTTCATGAGCGAATATGACGGTCCCAAGTCGAAATTCTTCGCATTACTGCAAGAACAGATTCACAACGAATTCACGGCCGCACAGCAATATGTGGCGATCGCCGTTTATTTCGATAGTTCCGATCTACCGCGATTGGCGAAGCATTTTTACAGCCAAGCGGTCGAGGAACGTAATCACGCGATGATGCTGGTGCAGCATCTGATCGACCGCGGCGTCCGCGTTGAGATCTCGGGAGCCGACGCGGTGCGCAACCAGTTCGACCGGGCCCGCGACGCTTTGGCGCTGGCCCTCGACCAGGAGCGCACGGTCACAGAACAGGTCAGCCGGCTGGCTGCGGTGGCCCGCGACGAGGGCGACTACCTCGGCGAGCAGTTCATGCAGTGGTTCCTGCAGGAGCAGGTCGAAGAGATGGCGTTGATGAGCACCCTGCTGCGGGTAGCCGACCGCGCCGGAGCCAACCTGTTCGACCTGGAAAATTTCGTCGCCCGCGAGGTCGGCTCGGCACCCAGCGCGGTGGCCGCGCCACGCGCCGCCGGAGGCCGCCTGTCGGTCTAGCGGCGATCGCAAGCGCGGCGAAGCCGGGCGCGGCGGGTCGCCGCCATGGGGCTAGCGGCGATCGTCGATCGCGCGACCGTCCTCCAACCAGGCTTTGGTACGCCCTGGATAGTTGGTGGCAATCCAGGCCACACCGATTTCCCGGCAGAAGTCGATGTCGTCGTACTCGTCGACGTTCCAGCAATACACCGAGCGACCCTGGGCCAGTGCACGATCCACCAACTGCGGGTACTCCCGAAGCGCGGGCAGCCAGGGCCCGACGGCAGTGGCGCCGACGGCGGTGGCCGCACTGCTGGCCAGGTAGCGACCCGTCTTGCCGAGCAGCACGGTCGGCAGCAGCGGTGCGGCTCGTCGAATCCGCCAGACCGCAGCGGCGGAAAACGACATCACCACCGCCCGGGACCTGTCCGCCGAGGCGGGCGCGGCGATGCCGAAGCGATGCAGCAGCGCCAGCAGCTTGGTTTCCACCAGCGAGCCGTACCGGACCGGATGCTTGGTCTCGATGAAGATCTTCACCGGCCGGCGCCAGTCCAGCACCAGCGCTACCAGGGCGTCGAGCGTCAGCAGGCTGGTGTCGCCGTGCGTGCCGTCCGGGCGCCAGCTGCCGTGCCATTCGCCGTATTCGAGTTCGCGCATCTGGGCGAGGGTCTTGGTACTGACCACCCCGTCGCCGGTCGACGTCCGGTCGAGCCGCCGGTCATGCACGCACACTAGGTGGCCGTCGCGGGTCAGCCGCACGTCGCATTCGACACCGTCGGCGCCCTCTTTGAGGGCAAGGTCGTAGGCCGCCAACGTATGTTCGGGCAGGCTCGCCGAAGCTCCGCGGTGGGCGACCACGAAGGGGTGCCCGGTGAGCACCTCGTCGGCCCACGTCATACGCCTATGCTGCCGGTTCCTGCCCGTCCATCTCAACCGGGGCGGCAGATCCGCCGCTGGATCGGGCGGGACCGTCTGAACCCACCACAACCCAGCGATGCGCCGGGCGTTCGATCGGCTTGAGTTCGAACCCTTCGAAGACTCGGGCGACCGCGGCCACGGCGGCGGCCGCGAACAGGTAGGCGAACACCATCCACGCGGTGTTGTTAGCGATGCCCTGCGCGTCGGTGGCCAGGCTGGTGAAGATGGCGAAGAACGAGACCACGTTGCTGACAATCCACACGATCCACCACTGGACGATCGGTCTTTGCAGCCGGTGATAGTGGTCCTCGACAGTGGCCAGCTCGATCACGTACACCGGCGCCCAGAACAGGTTGACCAGCGGGATCAGACATCCGGCCCACAGCGCCCGGGCCGAGCGCTGATCCGGCAGACCGTGGTGTTTGAATGCGGCAGCGCGGCGCGCAATCAGCCACCGAATCAGTGTCACGGCGCACAGGATCGCGGTCGCGACCGCTGCCACACTGGCCAGGATGCCAAGCCAGTCCACGGCCAGCGCCACCAGCGAATTCAGCAACATGCTGCGGTTGACGATCAGCACCACATACCGCACGACGTACACCAGCGCGACGATGCCCAGCACCAACACGCCCAGGAACAGCGTGGTGCGCACGGTCGCCGGGGAGGGCCCCTGCGCGCCAGGTCCTTCGGCCGGCGCGGCGGCCTGGTCCCCCACATGTGGGCGGTCCGCCAGGCCCCAGCGCGGAATCACGGCATAGTGCGGGGTGGGACCGAGGGGCCGTCGCACGCGCCGTGGCGGCGGCGCGGCACCGGGCCGCACCGCGATCCAGCGGAACCCCGGCAGCAAGCGGGGCGGTGTGCGTTGCCAACCCGCGGGCCTGGAGGCAGTGGCGCCGGGCCGGGTGACTGCCGGCGCCGCCGCAGTGGGCTGACCAGCACTGGTGCTCCACCGCGGGTCGGCGCCCGGCGCGCTCGGCAGCGGCGCCATCAGCGCCCCGCGGCAACGGGGGCACCACTCGCGACGCTTTTCCCGGACGTTCCACCGGGTGCCGCACTGGGAGCACACCTGGATCACCGGACCAGCCTAACGCTGACGACGATCGGGGCCGTCTCAACGGCCCGCGGTACCACACAGCAACCTAGGGCTATCCACAGTTTCCACAGGTTTATGCACAACGGTCCTCTGGGTACTCGGCCTCATTGATACAGCCTCTACCCGGTAGCCAGGTTCGCCGTGTGGATAACCGAGGCTGTTTTACGCGTGCCCATTGACAACCAAACAGGTGTCCGAGCGAATGGATAGTTCCGCTAGCGAACGCACCCACGATCGACTCGTGGCCGGCACCCTTCCCCGGCCCGCATTGGTCCCGCGCGGGTCACGAGAGGCATGAAAGCCCTGCTGAGAGCGTTGTTTTCGGACAGATTTCGCTACACCATTACAACGGGTTATGATCGCGGTCACTGGAGTCGGTTGTGACTCACCTCACTACTAGGAAGTGAACGTCCAGGTGAAAGGCGTTTGATGGCCATGCATCCGTTCGGTCGGGGAACGACGGCCTCGTCGAACCCGTATTCGGGCTCGCCCGCGTGGAGCCACGCTTACGGCATCGCCGCGTTGCGCGCCGGCCTCATCGCTCTGGCGTTGCTCGCCATCCTTCTGCTCATCGTTCTGTAGTGGGTTCATGCCGTTCGCGGCGTTTCAGAAACCGCTCTCTAGCGGTCATCCTTGCGGCGCGGGCGGTCATGGAGCAGGGTTGGTTACGCTAGGCCGCCCCACGGCGGAACCCGCGCGAAAGACGCTTCAGGCGATCACCAACGATCATCGAAGGAAGGAATGCCGTGGCTGAATACACCCTGCCCGACTTGGACTGGGACTACGCAGCACTGGAACCACACATCTCCGGTCAGATCAACGAGATCCACCACACCAAGCATCACGCCACCTATGTCAAGGGCGTGAACGACGCCGTCGCCAAGCTTGAAGAGGCGCGCGCGAAGGAAGACCACTCTGCGATCTTCCAGAACGAAAAGAATTTGGCCTTCCATCTCGGCGGTCACGTCAACCACTCCATCTGGTGGAAGAACCTGTCGCCGGACGGCGGTGACAAACCGACCGGCGATCTGGCGGCTGCCATCGACGACCAATTCGGGTCATTCGACAAATTCCGCGCGCAATTCAGCGCCGCGGCCAACGGATTGCAGGGGTCGGGTTGGGCCGTATTGGGATACGACACTCTCGGGGAAAGGCTGCTGACTTTCCAACTCTATGACCAGCAGGCCAATGTCCCGCTCGGCATCATTCCCCTGCTGCAGGTCGACATGTGGGAGCACGCCTTCTACCTGCAGTACAAGAATGTCAAGGCGGACTACGTCAAAGCATTCTGGAATGTCGTCAACTGGGCGGACGTGCAATCGCGGTACGAAGCAGCCACTTCGAAAACCCACGGATTGATATTCGGCTGAGTTTTTCCGGTCGGTGAGGGCGTCGCGCGGATCGCGCGGCGCCCTCACTGTTTTCCCGCTCAATATTTGGACTTTGTGACCGCGGGCACGCGGAGGCCGTGTCGGCTTGCGAGGCGCCAAAACCCCGCGCATGCTTAATTATTCGGGATTAGGTTTATTCGAGCTACCGGCGTGGTTACTTCGGATGAAGGCGTCACGGAGGGCGAGATGGATGCAGGATCAAGCCGGCCCATAGGGGTTGCTCCTTTTCATTCTCGTGGTGCCCTGAAAGGGTTCGTGATCTCCGGACGCTGGCCCGATTCGACCAAAGAATGGGCCCAGCTATTGATGGTTGCGGTTCGGGTCGCATCGCTACCCGGCTTGCTGTCCACCACAACCGTGTTCGGTGCCCGCGAGGAGTTGCCCGACGAGCCGCAGCCGGACACCGTTGGTCTGGTCCTGGCCGAAGGCACCGTCTTCGGTGATTCGGCGATTCCGCCGGGTTATTTCGCTGACCATCAGCCTCCCGCTCTGCTGATGTTGCACCCACCGTCGGAGACCACACCGTCGTTGCCGGAATGCACAGGCGCAGCATCGGGCTGCGTCCTGCTGCCGGGATTGCCGTATCTGGGCTTGGAGCACCGCGCGGCCTGGGTGGAGGCGGAAGCCGACGGCACCATCACGTCTATGGTCAGCCGCGTCGGAGTCGATCCGATCAGCCATCCCGATACCGCGATTCTGGCGATGCTGCTAGCCGCCTAGCGCGATTCCCCAGGGCGGTCAGCCTCCCGCCGGCGCAAACTCGGCAGCGGTGCGTGAAACCGGCATAGAACATCGCGGCAACACCCCGGCTGGCGTGGCATTGCCGCGCCAGTAGCCGCCTCACCTCCCGGTTGGCCGCTCGGCCGCTTCCAAATATTTTTCAGAGGTATCTCAAATGTGAGTATCGGCCGTCGTGCGCCAGCAGGTTGTCATCCACGGCCGACGGGTGCCCGGACAGCAAATGAGTTCCTGGATGCGTCGTCGTCGTCCACTGGTTGCCCAGCGACGCGCGCATCGCCTCGCCACACCCCGTTCTGACCATTCCCCAAAGCCGAAAAAGCTGAAAGACTGCTTGAGTCGCCGAGCCGGATTCTTCGGATAACCTGTGAATTCTGTTCGGATTATGGACACCGGGCCAGGTTGGTTGGATGCTCTGCAGGGGCGGTGTCGCACACCGCTGTCAACGCCGGAGCCAAATCCGGCCGGGTTTGCACTTGGTTTGTGGACGCAACAGTCGCTACCATGGTCAGCAAATACATGTTGATAGCCGTTCCCTCTTCAGCCCCGGTGGAGGTCATATCGATGAGCACGACGTTCGCTGCCCGCCTGAACCGCCTATTCGACACCGTTTATCCACCCGGACGCGGGCCGCACACCTCCGCAGAGGTCATCGCGGCGCTCAAGGCTGAGGGCGTCACGATGTCGGCTCCGTACCTCTCGCAGCTACGTTCGGGCAACCGCACCAATCCTTCGGCAGCGACGATGACGGCCCTCGCCAACTTCTTCCGGATCAAACCCGCCTACTTCACCGATGACGAGTACTACGAAAAGCTCGACAAGGAGCTGGCGTGGTTGGCGACGATGCGTGACGAGAACGTGCGTCGCATCGCGATGAAGGCCGCCGAGCTCTCTCCCAAGGCCCAGGAAGACCTTGCCGAACGCGTCGAGGAACTGCGCCGTGCGGAGAGCCTGAGCGCCTGAGCGTCTCGTCAGTCTCCTCACCGGGTCGATCCTGACCTGGCGGACCGTCCACACCCTGCGCCGTTTAGGGTTGGCACAACGATCGCGTACCCGCACCGCGATAGTCCACGAGATACCGGGAGGCGTCCGGGAATGGGCCTGTTCCGCAAGCGAAAGAGCCGTGCGACGCGACGCGCCGAAGCACGCGCGATCAAGGCCCGCGCCAAGCTCGAGGCGAAGCTGGCCGCCAAGAACGAGAGGCGTCGCATGAAGGCGGCCCGGCGCGCCGACGACAAGGCTCTCCGGGCGCGGATCAGGGCCCTGCAGGAAAGCGACAAGGCAGCGCTGAAAGTCGCCGAGGCCCAACTCAAGACCGCCCGCGAGGGAAAGCTGTTCTCACCGACGCGGATCCGCCGGGTGCTGACGGTGTCGCGGCTGCTCGCGCCGATCCTCACCCCGGTGATCTACCGTGCCGCCATCGCTGCCCGTGCGCTGATCGACCAACGGCGAGCGAATCAGCTCGGCATTCCATTGGCCCAGATCGGCCAGTTCTCCGGGCACGGCGCCCGGCTGTCGGCCCGCATTGCCGGGTCGGAGCAGTCGCTGCGGCTGGTGCAGGAGAAGAAACCCAACGACGCCGAAACCAAGCAGTTCGCGGCGGCGGTCAGCGAACGGCTGAGCGATCTCTCGGCCGCCATCACCGCAGCGGAGCACATGCCGGCCGCGCGCCGCCGGGCGGCCCACTCAGCGATCTCATCACAACTCGACGGCATCGAAGCCGATCTGATGGCCCGGCTCGGGCTGGGCTGACATGTCCCTTGGCAACAGGTGGATTTCGCGCATGGCGGGCATCGCCAGCGGTGCAGCCGTGCTAGCCGCGCTCTGGCTTGGTGCGGGTACTCCGTCGGCCTGGGCGCATGTCCATGCCAGCGGCGACAACACCGTGCGGGGCGGCATGGCAACCGTCACCTTTCAGGTCCCCAACGAGTCCAACACGGGCGCCGCCACCACCGGGCTGAAGGTGCTTCTCCCGAATGTCGCGGCTGCCCGTACCGAGTCCATCCCCGGGTGGACGGCAACGCTGGACCGCGACGCCGCGGCCGGCACCGTCCGGTCGGTTACCTGGACCGCCGTGCCCAACGGCGGGATCGAACCGGATCAGTTCGGGTTGTTCCGGATATCGCTGCGGCTGCCCAACACCGACACCGTCAGTTTCCCGGTCACCCAGACCTACGCCGACGGGTCGACCGTGGAATGGGATCAGCCGCCCGCGTCCGGCGGAGCTGAGCCGGAGCATCCGGTGCCCATGCTGGCGCTGACGGCGGCACCCGCAGACCGTCACCACCCGAATGCGGCCGGTCCGACGTCATCGCCCGACAACACCGCGCGGCTGCTGGGTGCGGCGGCCCTGGTCGTTGCCGGACTGGGTATCTGCCTCGTGTTCCTGCGCAGGCGAGCATGAGCCGGGTCAGAGTTCTCGCGCGGCTCGGCCTGTTCCTGGCCGCCATGACCTTGGCTGCGCTTCTGACCGCGCAAGTCGCCTCCGCCCACGCCACACGCGTGTCCAGCGAACCGGCCGACGGCGCGGTGCTCACCGCCGGCCCGGACCGCGTGAGCGCCACCTTCAACGAGCAATTGCAACCCGACTTCGCCGCGATGACGGTCGTCGGACCCGACGCCCACTTGTGGTCGTCGGGAGATCCCAACGTGCAGGGTGCCGTCGTCAGCGTCAACGTGCGGCCGCTGGGACCGGCCGGCAGCTACACGGTGAATTACCGGGTGACCTCGGCGGATGGGCATCCGGTGTCCGGGTCGTGGGGATTTCGGCTGACGGTATCGGGGACCGGCACCCCGGGCCCGGCAGCGGCCCAGCCCGACACCGGCGACAACACACCGGTCTGGCCGTTTGTGGCGATAACCGTGGCAGCCGTCGGCGCGGCGGCGCTATGGGAGGTGCGTCGCAGGCGCTGACCAGCCCTGGGCACCGAACGGTCCGGGCACCTCCTGGCATGATGGGACCCGGTGAATCAGGTGTGAAATACAAAGACGTGAGAAAGCTGTAAAGGAGCGGCCGCATGGCAGACCCGCAGGATCAACCCAATTCGGAACCTGAAGGCGAATCGACACCTCCGGCCAAGAAGCCGCCCGCCAAACACGCGAAGAAGGCGGCCAGCCCGCCCGCCAAAAAGGCGCCCGCGAAAAAGGCACCGGCGAAGAAAGCGCCCGCCAAAAAGGCGCCGGCCAAGAAAGCGCCAGAAAAAGCCGAGAGCCCTGCCCCGGCACCACCCAAGCCCCCCGAGCCGCCGCTCGACCTGCAGCAGCGCATAGAAACCAACGGAGACTTGGCGGCTGCCGCGAAAGATGCTGCGGCGCAAGCAAAGTCAACCATAGAAGACGCCAAGCCAGTCAGCAGTGAACCTGCCGTGCCGCCGTCGGGCAGCTCGCCAATTCCATTGGTGGTTGCGCTGGCATTGAGCCTGCTGGCCATCCTGCTGATCCGGCAGCTGCGGCGCCGCTGACCCGGTGACCGTGTCCTTCCGGCCTACCGCCGACCTCGTCGACGACATCGGGCCCGAGGTGCGCAGCTGTGACCTGCAGTTCCGCCAGTTCGGCGGCCGCACCGAATTCGCCGGCCCGATCAGCACCGTGCGTTGCTTCCAGGACAATGCGTTGCTGAAATCGGTGCTCTCGCAGCCTGGTACGGGCCGAGTGCTGGTGATCGACGGAGCCGGCTCCTTGCACACCGCACTGGTCGGCGACGTCATCGCCGCGTTGGCCCGCTCCAATGGCTGGTCCGGCCTGATAGTTCACGGCGCGGTCCGCGACGCTGCCGCGTTGCGCGGCATCGACATCGGCATCAAGGCGCTGGGCACCAACCCCCGCAAGAGCGCCAAGACCGGCGCCGGGCAGCGTGACGTCGAAATCAGTTTGGGTGGAGTGACATTCGTGCCCGGCGAGGTCGCCTACAGCGACGACGACGGGATCGTCGTGGTCGCTGAGCTTTGACCTTCATCGCCGGCGAACGTGTTCTGAGGGCATGACTTCGACGACGAGCGCGGTCGGTGGCGGGGGTTGTCAGGCGGCTATCCGGGCCCGCTTCTTGGCGAATCGCAGCCCCTCACCGTCGACCTTGCCTCGCCGGATCAGCCAGATGTCGCGCAGGTAGTTCTGATTCAGCCGCCACGGGGTCCGCGAACCCTGCTTGGGCAGCTCGTCAAGTGAGCGCAGCACATAGCCAGGTGTGAACTCCATAAACGGCCGCTCATCGACGTCCGAACCCGGGTGCTCAACCTCCACGGTGTCAAAACCGTTGTCGTCCATGTAGTTCAGCAGACGGCAGACGAACTCGGACACCAGGTCGGCTTTCAGCGTCCAGGACGCATTGGTGTAGCCAACCGTGTAGGCCATGTTGGGCAGATCGGAGAGCATCATGCCCTTGTATGCCATCGTCTTGGTGAGGTCCACCGGTTGCCCGTCGACGGTCACCGTCGCCCCACCGAATAGCTGCAAGTTCAATCCCGTTGCGGTGATGATGATATCGGCCGGGAGTTCGCGGCCCGAGTTGAGCCGGATGCCGGTGGGGGTGAACCGCTCGATGGTGTCGGTGACCACGTCGACCTGGTCGTGCCGGATGGCGCGGAACAGGTCGCCGTTGGGCACTAGGCACAGCCGCTGGTCCCACGGATTGTAGTGCGGACCGAAGTGCTTCTCGACCTCGTATCCCTCGGGCAGCTGCCGCTGGGCGAAGCGCAGCAACACGTTTCGCATCCGCTGCGGCCACTTTCGGCAGGCCTGATAGAGCGCGACCTGCAGTACCACGTTCTTCCAGCGGGTCGCGGTGTAGGCCACCCTGTCCGGCAGCCAGCGGTTGAGACGTTCGGCGATCTTGTCCCGCTCTGGCTGCGAAATGATGTAGGTCGGCGAGCGCTGCAGCATTGTGACGCGCTTTGCGCCCGAATTCGCCAGCGCGGGAACCAAAGTCACGGCCGTGGCGCCGCTGCCGATCACGACGATGTTCTTGTCGGCGTAGTCGAGGTCTTCCGGCCACAGCTGAGGATGGATGATCGGGCCGGGGAAATCCTCCTCGCCGGCGAACTTCGGGGCGTACCCCTGCTCGTAGTTGTAGTAGCCGCTGCACAAGAACAGGAACGAACAGGAGAGGGTGGTCCTACTGCCGTTGCTTTCGATGTGCAGGGTCCAGCGGTTCTCCGTGTTGGACCAGTCCGCGCTGACGACCTTCTGGTTGAGACGGATGTGCTTGTCGATGCCGTACATCTCCGCGGTGCTCTTGACGTACTCGAGGATCGGCTTGCCGTCGGCGATGGCCTGGCGCTCGGTCCACGGGCGGAAGCGGAAGCCCAGCGTGTACATGTCGGAGTCGGAGCGGATGCCCGGGTAGCGGAACAGGTCCCAGGTGCCCCCCATGGCGTCCCGCTTTTCCAGGATGGCGTAGCTCTTGGTCGGGCAGCGGTCCTGCAGGTGCCAGGCCGCGCTCACACCGGAGATGCCGGCGCCCACGATGACAACGTCAAGGTGCTCAGTCATGAGTCGGACGTTATCAACGGACTGTTGAATGCGTCAACAGAGTGTCGAAATATTCAACACAAGGGTAAGCTCCCTGTCGTGACCACCCCTACGGCCGCCAGGGCCGGCCAGAGCTCTCGGGGCCGGCGCAGCGCGCGACCCTCCGGAGACGATCGCGAACTGGCCATCCTCACCACCGCCGAGCGGCTCCTCGAGGACCGGCCACTGGCCGACATTTCCGTCGATGACCTGGCCAAAGGTGCCGGCATCTCGCGACCGACGTTCTATTTCTATTTCCCGTCCAAGGAAGCGGTGCTGCTGACGCTGCTCGACCGCGTGGTCAACGAGGCCGACTCCGCGTTGCAGGCCCTGGCCGAGAACGGCGACGCGGACCGCGACGACATGTGGCGCACCGGCATCAACGTGTTCTTTCAGACGTTCGGATCCCACAAGGCGGTCACCCGGGCCAGCATGGCGGCCCGGGATACCAGTGCCGAGCTGCGAGGACTCTGGTCGACGTTCATGCAGAAATGGATCGCGTTCTCCGCCGCCGGTATCGAGGCCGAACGCAACCGCGGTGCCGCACCGACCACCCTGCCCGCCCTGGAACTGGCCACCGCGCTCAACCTGATGAACGAGCGGACGTTGTTCGCGTCCTTCGCCGCCGAGCAGCCGTCCGTCCCGGAAGCGCGCGTGCTGGACACGTTGGTGCACGTCTGGGTCAGCAGCATCTACGGCGGAGAGCGCTGAGCACTGGAAACGCTCGCGGGTTTTTAGTCCCACTCCTTGTCCCGTGCATCGTCCCGCGCATCCTTCCGGCGCGCTTCCCAGATCGAGATAGGAGTCGCCGCGGCCAACAGGGCGGAGAACCACATCATCCAGCGTGGTGACGCGTCGACGAGGTAGCGGCTCAGCGCAAGCAGCCCCCACATCGCACCGAGCGCGACGAACGCGGCGTCACGGTAAGTCCGCCGCGCCGGCTTGTCGCGGCCCCAATAGATGAACAGCGCCAGCGATGTCACCGAAGCCACAAGAGCGGCGCACATGACGAACCAGACCAGCACGAAACCCTGCCTTTCCGTGGTCCTGCAGCCTACGCGACCACGGCCAATGCCGAGAAGGGCATCATGCGGGCAAAAACGCCGCCGGTGGAAGCGGTGCTCGCCCCGCTCTGACGCCATTTGTCGGCGACGCGTGCGAACATATGTTCGTGCGGTGTGACGCGTCCATCCTGCACGCGGACCTGGATTCGTTCTACGCGTCCGTCGAACAACGCGACGACCCCGGTCTGCGGGGGCGTCCGGTGATTGTCGGCGGCGGGGTGGTGCTGGCGGCCAGCTACGAAGCCAAGGCCTACGGCGTGCGCACCGCGATGGGCGGCGAACAGGCGCGAAGGCTCTGCCCGCACGCGGTCGTGGTCCCGCCGCGGATGAACGCCTACTCACAGGCCAGCGACGCCGTATTCGAGGTGTTTCACCACACCACGCCGGTGGTGGAAGCGTTGTCGGTGGACGAGGCCTTCCTCGACGTCGGCGGCCTGCGTCGGGTATCCGGTACCCCGGTCCAGATCGCCGCACGTCTGCGCGCCGACGTGCGCGATCAGGTCGGGCTGCCGATCACCGTCGGCATCGCACGGACCAAGTTCTTGGCGAAAGTCGCCAGTCAGGAGGCCAAGCCAGACGGGTTGCTGCTGGTTCCGCCCGACAGGGAGCTGGCTTTCCTGCACCCGCTGCCGGTCCGGCGGTTGTGGGGCGTCGGGGCGGTGACCGCCGCCAAGCTGCACGCACACGGCATCACCACCGTCGCCCAGGTCGCTGAACTGTCCGAGTCGACGCTGGCTTCGCTGGTCGGTGGCGCGATGGGACGCCAACTGTTTGCGCTGTCCCGCAACATCGACCGCCGCCGGGTGACCACCGGTGTGCGGCGACGCTCGGTGGGGGCGCAGCGAGCGCTGGGGCGGGCTGGCAGCCGCATGTCATCCACCGAGCTCGACGCGGTCGTCGTCAACCTGATAGATCGCATCACCGGACGGATGCGCGCCGCGGGCCGCACCGGGCGAACCGTGACGCTGCGGCTGCGCTTCGCCGATTTCAGCCGGGCGACACGGTCGCGCACCCTGCCGTGGGCCACTTCGTCGACGCAAACGGTGCTGGCCGTGGCGAGGCAGCTGGTCGCAGCGAGCGCAGACGCGATGGCCGATCGCGGGTTGACCCTGGTCGGCTTCGCGGTATCCGGCATCGACCGCAGCGGCGCGCAGCAGTTGATGCTGCCCTTCGACGGGGAGCCTCCCGCGGTAGATGCCGCCGTCGACCAGATACGCCGACGTTTCGGGAAGTCTGCGCTTACCCGCGGGGTGCTGGTTGGCCGCGACCCTGGCTTCGAGATGCCGCACCTACCGGATTAAAGTGCCGCGGCGAAGTGCTAGCATCGGCGGGAATTGTTGTTGCGCAACCTGTTTAGCTGCCTGCCCACTGAAGGAGCTGCTCAACCGGCCAGGTGTTGACAATGCGATCGACGGGAACTTCCGCGTCCAACGCCCGCTGCGCGCCGTAGCCGAGGAAGTCCAGCTGACCGGGCGCGTGCGCGTCGGTGTCGATGCTGAACACGCAGCCGATGTCGCGCGCGAGGTTCAGCAGTCGACTGGGCGGGTCGCGGCGCTCTGGGCGCGAGTTGATCTCCACCGCGGTGCCGTGATCGCGGCAGGCGGTGAATACCGCCTCGGCATCGAACTTCGACTCGGGTCTGATGCCCCGGTTGCCCGCGACCAGCCGGCCCGTGCAATGGCCGAGCACATCGGCGTGGGGGTTGCAGACCGCGGTGACCATCCGGTGGGTCATCGCGTCAGAATCCATCGACAGCTTCGAGTGCACGCTGGCCACCACGATGTCGAGGCGCTCCAGCAATTCGGGCTCCTGGTCCAGGGTGCCGTCGTCGAGGATGTCGACCTCGATCCCGGTGAGAATGCGCAGCGGCGCGAACTTTTCGCGCAGGCCGTCGATCACGTCGAGCTGCTTGCGCAGCCGCTCGGGTGACAGCCCGTTGGCGATCGTCAAGCGCGGCGAGTGGTCGGTCAGCGCGCAGTACTCATGGCCGAGCGCCGCGGCCGTGGCCATCATCTCGTCGATCGGCGCCGACCCGTCCGACCAGTTCGAGTGCAGGTGCAGATCTCCGCGCAGTGCGGCCCGTACCTCTCCACCGCCGAGATCTTCTGCCGCAGAACGTAATTCGACCAGCTGGTCCGGTTCGCGTCCGGACCAGGCCTGCGCGATGACCTTCGCGGTTTTGGGCCCGATGCCCGGGATCGTCTGCCAGCTGTTGGCCTGCCCGTGCCGCTCGCGCGTCGCGTCGTCGAGTTGCTCGACGATGTCGGCGGCGTTGCGATATGCCATCACCCGCCGGGGATCTTGCCGGCTGCGGTCTTTGTAGTAGGCGATCTGGCGCAGCGCGGTCACCGGGTCCATAGCTGCCCCGCGATGAATCCGGCCAATAGCACTGCGAAGCCGCCGATTTCGCCGACGATGAGAAACACCATCGACACCGCGGTGCCGCGCGTCGGATGTTCAAACTGGTTCTCGGTATCGCGCCGTGCGCCGTGCAGGATGTAGGCCCCAATGGCGGCCACGAAGAAGAACACCAGGACCATCGCCGCGGTCAGGTTCACCCATGTCGGCCAGGCGCTGAGTTCGACGAAGACCGCGATAAGCCCCGTCGCAAACGCGTACAGCAGCGCCGCCCGGTGCGCGATGTCGACGTAGACATGCGCCCGGTGATCTGGGCTGACCATGATCTGGCGGTACTTCCACACGCCGAGGGCGAGCGCCAGCACAAAAATCAGTCCGGCCGCCAACAGCGTGATCTTGGTATCGATACCGAGTGTCATCCTTCCGCCCAGCCTAGTGGCGATCGCGAGCGCGGCGGAGCCGGGCGAAGCGGGTCGCCACCATCAGAACTAGTTGCGGTCCAGAAAGCGCGACTAGCGTCGGGGTCATGCGATTCGCGTTCAAAACCTCACCGCAAGAAACCACCTGGGCCGACATGCTGGCCGTCTGGCAGGCCGCCGACGACATCGACGTCTACGAGTCGGGCTGGACCTTCGACCACTTCTACCCGATCTTCGGCAACAGCAGCGGCCCCTGCCTGGAGGGCTGGACGACATTGACCGCGCTGGCGCAGGCCACCAAGCGGCTGCGGTTGGGCACGCTGGTTACCGGGATCCACTATCGGCATCCGGCGGTGCTGGCCAACATGGCCGCCGCGCTGGACATCATCTCCAACGGACGGCTCGAGCTCGGGATCGGCGCCGGCTGGAACGAGGAAGAGTCCGGCGCCTACGGCATCGAGCTGGGCACCATCAAGGAACGTTTCGACCGCTTCGAGGAAGCGTGTGAGGTGCTCACCAGCCTGCTGAGCCAGGAGACCACCAACTTCGACGGCAAGTTCTACCAGCTCAAGGACGCCCGCAACGAGCCGAAGGGTCCGCAGCGTCCGCACCCGCCAATCTGCATCGGCGGCAGCGGCGAGAAGCGCACGCTACGAATCACCGCGCGCTACGCCCAGCACTGGAACTTCGTCGGCGGGCCACCCGATTTGTTCGCCCGCAAGCGCGACGTGCTGGCCGCGCACTGCGCGGACATCGGACGCGACCCAAACGAGATCACGTTGTCGGCGCACCTGCGCCTGGACCCGAGCCGCAACTACGGGCAGGTCATCGAGGATGCCGCCGGCCTGGCCGCCGAAGGTCTGCAACTGGGGATCGTGTACATCACTCCGCCGCACGACCCTGCCGTTCTGGAGCCCCTGGCGGAGGCGATCCGGGATTCCGGCCTGTAAGCCTTGCTCGCGAGGGTGCGCAAATGTACGCGATTCGGGCGCATTTTCCGTACATTTGCGCGCGCTCGCGGGCGAGCAAACTCGGTGGGCGTCAGAGATGACTCGGTCAGACGCCGAATACCAGCAGCTCCTCAGCCGTGATCAGGCGCTCGCGTTTGGCTGGGAACTCCCGACTCTTCACTGGGTGACGAAACCATGACCAGGCGATTCGCCCCGCCCGCGACTGGGGTACTGGTTTGACATGCACAGTTATCACTCCTGCGATCGGTTAACTCAACCGGGGCTCGCATGCGACTTTCATGTGACGCAGCCCACATCGGGTTATTAGACACCCAACGCCTGGCAAACTGTCGACGACGCGCCGAGCAATATCAACCTGTTTCTGATGTGACTGGTGTGGTTATTGCAGCGGTGCGGCGGTCGGCTTGATGGGCGCCGGCAGCGCGCTCGAGCCCATCAGATGCCGGTCCACAGCTGCCGCGGCGGCCCTGCCCTCAGCTATCGCCCAAACGATCAGTGACTGGCCGCGCCCCATGTCTCCGGCAACGAAAACGCCGGGCACGGAGGTCTCGAAATCGGCGTCGCGCGCCACGTTACCGCGCTCCGTGAGCTCCACCCCGAGGTCGGTCAGCAGGCCGGCCTTCTCCGGGCCAACGAAGCCCATCGCCAGCAAAACCAGGTCAGCCTCGATCTCGAAGTCGGTGCCGTCGACCTTGACGAACTTGCCGTCCTGCATGGTCACCTCGTGCACCTTGAGCGCGGTCACGTGCCCGTCCTTGCCGACGAACTCCTCGGTGTTCACCGAGAAGAGCCGTTCGCCGCCTTCCTCGTGGGCCGCCGAAATGCGATACATCAGCGGGTAGGTCGGCCACGGGGTCGACGAGGCGCGGGAGTCCGGCGGGCGCGGCATGATCTCGAACTGGTGCACGGCGACCGCGCCTTGGCGATGTACGGTGCCCAGACAGTCGGCGCCGGTGTCGCCACCGCCGATGATCACAACCTTCTTGCCTTTTGCCGTGATCGGCGGCTGGCCGTCCTCGTCCCGGTCGGCCTCGTCCAACTCACCCAACGCTTGGTGATTACCCCACGGCAGGTACTCCATCGCCTGATGGATTCCGTCCAGGTCCCGGCCCGGGATGGGCAATTCGCGCCAGTCGGTGGCGCCGCCGGCCAGCACTACCGCGTCGAAATCGGCGCGCAGCTGCTCGGCGGTGATGTCGACCCCGACGTTGACGCCGGATCGGAATTCGGTTCCCTCGGCTCGCATTTGGTTCAGCCGACGGTCCAGGACACGCTTTTCCATCTTGAATTCCGGTATGCCGTAACGCAGCAGCCCACCGATACGGTCGGCCCGCTCGAAGACGGTGACGCTGTGACCGGCACGGGTGAGTTGCTGGGCAGCGGCCAAGCCCGCCGGGCCCGAACCGACCACGGCCACAGTCTTTCCGGTCAGCGTCGTCGGCGGCAGCGGCTCTACCCAGCCTTCCTCGAAAGCCTTGTCGATGATCTCCAGCTCGATCTGCTTGATCGTCACCGGATCCTGGTTGATACCGAGCACACAGGCCGGCTCGCACGGTGCCGGACACAACCGGCCGGTGAAGTCGGGGAAGTTGTTGGTGGCGTGCAACCGTTCGATCGCGTCGCGAAACCGGTTCCTGCGCACCAGGTCGTTCCATTCCGGGATCAAGTTGCCCAAAGGACAACCGTTGTGGCAGAACGGAATACCGCAATCCATGCACCGAGTCGCCTGATAACGCAGCTTCTCGAGATCGAATTCCTCGTAGACCTCGTTCCAGTCCCGCAGCCGCAGCGGGACAGGCCGGCGCTTCGGCAATTCCCGATGTGTGTATTTCAGGAAGCCGCTCGGATCAGCCATGCGAGGCCGCCATGATCGCCTTGTCGACATCCACGCCATCGCGCTCGGCTTCGGCGATCGCCTGCAGCACCCGCTTGTAGTCCCGCGGCATCACCTTCACGAAACGACGCTGCTGCCGACGCCAGTCGGCGAGGATCCGTTGGCCCACAGCGGAATCGGTGGCATCGACATGCGCCTGGATGGTGCTGTGCAGGTAGTCCACGTCATCCTCGTCGAGAGTCTCGAGTTCGACCATCTCGGCGTTGAGGTGGGACGGCAGTTGCCCGTCGGGGTCGTACACGTAGGCCACGCCGCCGGACATCCCGGCAGCGAAGTTGCGGCCGGTGCGGCCGAGGATGACGACCTTGCCGCCGGTCATGTATTCGCAGCCGTGATCGCCGACGCCCTCTACCACGGCGTGCGCACCGGAATTACGGACCGCGAACCGCTCGCCCACCACGCCACGCAGGAAGACCTCACCACTGGTGGCGCCGAACAGAATCACGTTGCCGCCGATGATGTTGTCCTCGGCCACGTAGTCCTGCGGCGCATTGTCCGACGGGCGCACCACAATCCGTCCTCCGGACAGGCCCTTGCCGACGTAGTCGTTGGCATCGCCGTAAATTCGCAATGTAATCCCCTTGGGCACAAAGGCCCCGAAGCTGTTGCCGGCGGAACCGTCAAACGTGATGTCGATGGTCCCGTCGGGCAATCCTTGGCCGCCATAGGCTTTCGTCACCTCATGGCCGAGCATGGTGCCCACCGTGCGGTTGACGTTGCCGATCGTCGTCGAAAAACGGACGGGTGTCCCGGAATCCAGCGCCTCCCTGCTCATCACGATCAACTGCTGGTCGAGCGCCTTGTCCAGGCCGTGGTCCTGCCGCGAGCTGCAGTACAGGTCCTGGTTCATGAAGGCCGACTCCGGCTCGTGCAGCACGGGCGTCAGATCCAGCCGGTGCGCCTTCCAGTGCGCGCGCGCCAGCGTGGTGTCCAGCGCTCCGGCTTGCCCGACGGCCTCGTTGATGGTGCGGAAGCCCAACTGCGCCAGGTACTCCCGAACCTCCTCGGCGATGAACATGAAGAAGTTCTCGACGAACTCCGGCTTGCCGGTGAACCGCTCCCGCAGCACGGGGTTCTGCGTGGCCACGCCGACCGGGCAGGTGTCCAGATGGCATACCCGCATCATGATGCAGCCGGCCACCACCAAAGGTGCGGTGGCGAAACCGAATTCCTCGGCTCCCAGCAGGGTCGCGATCATCACGTCGCGACCCGTCTTCAGCTGCCCGTCCACCTGGACCACGATCCGGTCGCGTAACCCGTTGAGCAGCAGCGTCTGTTGCGTCTCGGCCAGCCCCAACTCCCACGGGGCACCGGCGTGCTTCATCGACGTCAGCGGGGTCGCGCCGGTTCCGCCGTCATGCCCAGAGATCAGCACCACGTCGGCGTGCGCCTTGGAAACCCCGGCCGCGACCGTCCCTACCCCGTTCTCCGACACCAGCTTCACGTGCACCCGAGCCGACGGGTTGGCGTTCTTCAGGTCGTGGATCAGCTGCGCCAAATCCTCGATGGAATAGATGTCGTGGTGCGGCGGCGGCGAGATCAGCCCCACGCCGGGCGTGGAGTGCCGGACCTTGGCGACCCACGGGTACACCTTGTGACCCGGGAGTTGGCCGCCCTCACCGGGTTTCGCGCCCTGCGCCATCTTGATCTGGATGTCGGTGCAGTTGGTCAGGTAGTGCGAGGTGACGCCGAACCGGGCAGAGGCGACCTGCTTGATCGCGCTGCGGCGCCAGTCGCCGTTGGGATCCTGCTCGAAGCGTTTGACGTCCTCGCCGCCTTCGCCGCTGTTCGAGCGGCCACCCAGCCGGTTCATCGCGATAGCCAGGGTCTCGTGCGCCTCCGCCGAGATGGAGCCATAGCTCATCGCGCCCGTAGAGAAGCGCTTGACGATTTCGCTGGCCGGTTCGACCTCCTCCAGCGGAATCGGAGGACGTACTCCCGCACGGAATTTCAGCAGACCCCGCAGTGACGCCATCCGCTCGCTCTGGTCGTCGACCAGCCGGGTGTACTCCTTGAAGATCTTGTACTGACCGGTGCGGGTGGCGTGCTGCAGCTTGAAAACCGTCTCCGGGTTGAACAAGTGGTATTCGCCCTCACGGCGCCACTGATATTCCCCACCCACCTCGAGTTCGCGGTGCGCACGTTCGTCGGGGCGGTCCAGGTAGGCCAGCCGGTGCCGGCCCGCGACGTCGGCGGCGATGTCGTCGAGGGTGATGCCGCCGGTCGGACAGACCAGACCGGTGAAGTAGTCGTCGAGCAGTTCCTGGGAGATGCCGACCGCCTGGAACAGCTGCGCGCCGGTGTAGGACGCCAGCGTCGAAATGCCCATCTTGGACATGACTTTGAGCACGCCCTTGCCGGCAGCCTTAATGTAGTGGTTCAGCGCCGTCTTGCGGTCGATGCTGTCGATCACCCCGCGGTCGAGCATGTCCTCGATCGACTCGAACGCCAGATACGGGTTGACGGCGGCCGCGCCGCAACCGATCAGCAGCGCCATGTGGTGCACCTCGCGGGCGTCACCGGATTCGACCACCAAACCTACGTGGGTGCGGGTGCGGTCGCGCACCAGGTGGTGGTGCACCCCCGCGACGGCGAGCAGCGACGGTATCGGAGCCATCTGCTCGTTGGAGTCGCGGTCGGACAGGATGATCAGCCGGGCACCGTCGGCGATCGCCGCCGACGCCTGCGCGCGCACGTCCTCCAGCGCTGCGGCCAGACCGGCGCCACCGTCGTCCACGGGGTACAGGCACCGAATCACCTTGGACCGCATGCCATGCGGTCGCCCGTTGACCTCGTCGTCGGGGTTGAGGTTGATCAGCTTGGCCAACTCGTAGTTGCGCAGAATCGGCTGCGACAACACGATCTGGTGGCAGGAGTTCTCGTTCGGGGTGAGCAGATCGCGCTCGCCGCCGGTGGTGCCCTGCAGGCTGGTCACCACCTCCTCGCGGATGGCGTCCAGCGGCGGGTTGGTCACCTGGGCGAACAACTGGTGGAAGTAGTCGTAGAGCATCCGCGGGCGCTCCGACAGCACCGCGACCGGGGTGTCGGTGCCCATCGATCCGATCGGCTCGGCGCCGGTGCGCACCATCGGCGCCACCAACAGGTTGAGTTCCTCGTAGGTGTAGCCAAAAGCCAACTGCCGCATGACAAGTCGGTCGTGTGGCATCCGCACGTACTTGCCCGCGGGCAACTTCTCCATCGGAATCAGGTTTCTGTCGAGCCACTCCTGATAGGGGTGCTCGGCCGCCAGCTCCGCCTTGATCTCCTCGTCGGAGACGATGCGGCCCTGCGCGGTGTCCACCAGGAACATCCGGCCGGGCTGCAGGCGCATCCTCTTGACCACGGTGGACGGGTCCAGGTCCAGCACGCCGGCCTCGGACGCCATGACCACCAGGCCGTCCTCGGTGACCCAAATCCGCGACGGCCGAAGGCCGTTGCGGTCGAGTACGGCGCCCACGATGGTGCCGTCGGTGAACGTCATGGATGCCGGGCCGTCCCACGGCTCCATGAGCGAAGCGTGGTACTGGTAGAACGCCCGACGCGCGGGGTCCATCGACTCGTGGCGCTCCCAGGCCTCGGGGATCATCATCAGCACCGCGTGTGCCAGGCTGCGTCCGCCCAAATGCAGCAGCTCGAGCACCTCGTCGAAGCGCTGGGTGTCGGAGGCCCCGGGCGTGCAGATCGGGAACAGTTTCTCGACGTCGTCTTCGGATCCGAAGATGTCGGTCTTGATCAACGCCTCACGGGCGCGCATCCAGTTCTCGTTGCCGGTGACGGTGTTGATCTCGCCGTTGTGGGCGATGCGTCGGAACGGATGCGCCAGCGGCCAGGACGGGAAGGTGTTGGTGGAGAAGCGGGAGTGCACAATGCCCAGCGCGCTGGTCAGCCGGTCGTCCTGCAGATCGAGGTAGAACGCCTTCAGCTGCGGGGTGGTCAGCATGCCCTTGTAGACCAGCGTCTGGCCGGACAGGCTCGGGAAGTACACGGTTTCGCGGCCCGGACCGTCCTGGCCCGGTCCCTTGGTGCCGAGTTCGTGCTCGGCACGCTTGCGGACGACGTAGCAGCGTCGTTCCAGGGTCATGCCCGAGGCGCCCTCGATGAACACCTGCCGGAAGGTAGGCATCGCATCGCGGGACAAAGCGCCCAGTGACGAGTCGTCGGTGGGGACATTGCGCCAGCCAAGCACGTGCAGGCCCTCGGCTTCGGCGATCTTCTCCACCGCGGCGCAGGCGGCCGCGGCGTCCTTGGAGGACTGTGGCAAGAACGCGATACCGGTGGCGTAGCTGCCCGGTTCCGGCAGCTCGAAGTCGACGACCTCGCGAAGGAAGGCGTCCGGAACCTGGATCAGAATGCCTGCGCCGTCGCCACTGCGCGGCTCGGCGCCCTGCGCACCGCGATGTTCCAGGTTGAGCAGGGCGGTGATCGCCTTGTCCACAATGTCGCGGCTACGCCGGCCGTGCATGTCCACGACCATGGCGACCCCGCACGAATCATGTTCGAATGCGGGGTTATATAGCCCCGTAGAGCCCAAGCGCTTGGGCGCCATTCCCACCTGCCCCTTCACCAGACTTTCTGCGCGGCCTTCATGCGGCTCCGAGGAGGCCGCACCCATGGGATTGCGGGCTAGACCCCTCCGGTCTTGTCGATAGGCTGTCCGTCAATGGCGGTGATCCGGTCACGGGATTCGTCCGTGCAGCGCTGAACGGAGCCCGATAACCGGTCTCGACAAGTCGTAAAACGATATGACAAAACCCGCCTGACATGCCAACTTCCCTAATACTAACCTGCCCACCCGGCATCTGTGACCTGCAAAGAAGCCGGCGGTCGACCGCTGCGCCGTGGCCTGTCTCACCGCTTGCCACCTGCCGCGACGATGCCGGCTCGTTTGTTGGCCGGACCAGCTCGCTCGCTCGAGCAGGTTTGCTGTGGCTGTGATGAACCGGGCCGGAAACTCCGCCAGCACCGCCGTCGGAGGCGCGGATTAGTGTGCCGAGTTTGCGCGATACTAATAACAGTTTGAAAGCACCCCCTGAGCGTCCGCGTCGGCCGCGCACCGGGCCGGTTGGCTGCCCGGAACTGCGCCTCTTCGCGTTGGACCGCCGACGGACCAGGCTTGACCA
>NZ_LZSG01000055.1 GCF_001665395.1 Mycobacterium sp. 1164966.3 | reverse complement strand
GTGCTTTTGCGTCTGCTCGGCAAAGCTAACGTTCCCTGATCGCCTGCTCGGGACAGCATTCAATAGCCTCCCGGGTAGCCGACTCCAATTCCGTTGGAACTTCAGAGGTTATCGCCACCGAGTAGCCGTCGTCGGTCAGGCTGAACACCTCGGGACACAGCGTCAGGCACATGCCGTGACCACGACAGGACTGATCGTCGACCCAGACTTTCATGTCGCCGTGAACTCCAGATGCAGCTCGGTCAGACCACGCAGGATGTAGGTCGGAACATATTGGTAGCGGCGGTCATTCGCCGGTCCGTGGACACGCTCGTCGATCCGGATGTCAGACGTCCGGTCCAGCAGCCGCTCGATCGCCACCCGGGTCTCGGCCCGCGCCAGCGGAGCACCCGGGCAGCTGTGGATGCCTCGCCCGAACGAGATGTGCTGCCGGGCGTTCTTGCGAGCCAGGTCGAAGGTGGTCGGGTCGTCGAACCGGCGCGGGTCGCGGTTGGCCGCCGCCTGCACAACCATCACCGTGGTGCCCGCGGGCAGGTCCACCCCACCGACGGTGACAGGCACCCGGTTCAAACGGAAGTCCCCCTTGACCGGGCTCTCGATGCGCAACGACTCCTCGATGAAGTTCGGGATCAGGCTGCGGTCCTTACGAAGTTGCGCCTGAATGTCGGGCCGCTCGCCGATCGTCTGCAATGCCGCGCCAAGCAG
>NZ_LZSG01000054.1 GCF_001665395.1 Mycobacterium sp. 1164966.3 | reverse complement strand
GACATGCACGACGGCTCCAACATCGACCTGCTGATCGCCGGAATCGCCGCAGCCACTTTGATTTTCATCATCATGCTGGTGATCACCCGAAGCGTCGTGGCGGCCGTCGTGATCGTCGGTACGGTGTTGCTGTCGCTGGGCGCCTCATTCGGACTCTCCGTGCTCCTATGGCAGTACATCCTGGGCGTGAAGTTGCACTGGATGGTGCTGGCAATGGCGGTCATCCTGCTGCTGGCGGTCGGCTCGGACTACAACCTGCTGCTGATATCGCGGTTCAAGGAGGAAATCCACGCAGGGCTCAAGACAGGGACGATCCGCGCGATGGCCGGTTCGGGCTCGGTGGTTACCTCCGCCGGTCTGGTGTTCGCCGCCACCATGGCCACGTTCATGTTCAGCCCACTGATCGTGATGGCCCAGGTAGGTACGACGATCGCGCTGGGTCTGTTGTTCGACACCTTGATCGTGCGGTCGTTCATGACACCGTCGCTGGCCACCTTGCTCGGGCGCTGGTTCTGGTGGCCGCAGCACGTGCGTCCACGGCCGGCCAGCACCATGCTGCGACCATACGGACCGCGTCCCGCCGTGCGCGAGCTGATCCTCGACGACGTCGACGAGCACCCGCCAGGCGGAGTGGTACAACCGCGCTGATCT
>NZ_LZSG01000053.1 GCF_001665395.1 Mycobacterium sp. 1164966.3 | reverse complement strand
TGACCACATTGTGGTCGATGGGTGGTTGCGTCCGGTGCCGGTGGGGGTGGTCGGTGAGTTGTATGTGGCCGGCAGGGGGGTCGGTGTTGGGTATTGGCGGCGGGCGGGGTTGACCGGGTCGCGGTTTGTGGCCTGTCCCTTCGGCGGTCCGGGGACCCGGATGTATCGCACCGGGGATTTGGTGTGTTGGCGCGCTGATGGGCAGTTGGATTATTTGGGGCGTGCGGATGAGCAGGTCAAGATCCGCGGGTATCGCATCGAGCTGGGTGAGGTCCAGGCCGCGTTAGCTGGTTTGGCTGGAGTGCAGCAGGCGGTGGTGATTGCCCGCGAAGATCGCCCCGGGGACAAACGCCTGGTCGGCTATGTCACCGGGAGCGCCGATCCCGGCGAACTGCGCGCCGCATTGGCCGCTCGGCTACCGGCCTACATGATCCCCGCGGCGGTGGTGGCGGTTGACGCGTTGCCGTTGACACCCAACGGCAAACTCGACAAACGCGCCCTACCGGCACCCGAATACAGCAATGCCGAGCGCTACCGCGCCCCGGGCAACGCGGTCGAGGAAATCATGGCCGGCATCTACGCCGAAGTCCTCGGCTTAGAGCGGGTCGGAGTTGACGACTCGTTCTTCGAGCTCGGTGGCGACAGTATTTCGGCGATGCGCCTCATCGCGGCAATCAACACCACTTTGGACGCCGGCCTTTCGGTGCGCACCTTGTTCGACGCCCCATCGGTGGCCCAGCTGGCGCCTGGCATCGGTGTGGGTTCCGGGCGGCTGCCGCGGTTGATGCCGGTGGAGCGGCCGGCGACGGTGCCGTTGTCGTTTGCTCAGCAGCGGTTGTGGTTTATCGACCAGTTGCAGGGGCCTTCACCGGTGTACAACATTCCGGCGGCGTTGCGGCTAAGTGGTCGCCTCGATGTTGAGGCGTTGGGTGCGGCGCTGGCCGATGTCGTGGCTCGGCATGAAAGCCTGCGCACACTGTTTGTGGCGCCCGACGGCATACCCCAGCAGGTGGTTCTGCCTGTTGAGCGGGCCGATGTCGGGTGGCAGGTGGTTGATGCCAGTGGCTGGTCGGCGAGCCAGCTGAGTGACGCGGTTGCCGCGGCAGCGCGCCACGCCTTTGATCTGGCCACTGAAATCCCATTGCGAGCAACACTTTTCCGTCTCGGTGATGAGGAACATGTGTTGGTGGCGGTGGTGCACCATATCGCTGCAGATGGCTGGTCGATCACGCCGCTGGCGGCTGATCTGGGGGTGGCCTACGCCAGCCGGTGCGCGGGCCACGCCCCGGGCTGGGCGCCGCTGGCGGTGCAGTATGTCGATTACACGCTGTGGCAGCGCGATAGCTTTGGTGAACTAGACGACAGCGACAGCCCGATTGCTGCGCAGCTGGCCTACTGGGAGCAGGCGCTGGGCGGGATGCCGGAGCGGTTGCAGTTGCCCACCGATCGGCCTTACCCGTTGGTGGCTGATCAGCGCGGGGCCAGTGTGGTCGTGCAGTGGCCGGCTGGGTTGCAGCAGCGGGTACGCGAGGTGGCTCGGGAGCATAACGCGACCAGTTTCATGGTGATCCAGGCCGCCTTGGCGGTGCTGCTATCGAAGCTGAGTGCCAGTGCTGACGTGGCGGTGGGATTCCCGATCGCCGGGCGCGCTGACCCTGCCCTAGATGAGTTGGTCGGGTTTTTCGTCAATACTTTGGTGCTGCGGGTCGACTTGGCCGGCAATCCCACCATGGCCGAGTTGTTGGCTCAGGTGCGGGCCCGCAGCCTGGCCGCCTACGAGCACCAGGATGTGCCGTTCGAAGTGCTGGTGGAGCGGCTCAACCCGACCCGAAGCCTGTCCCATCACCCGCTGGTTCAGGTGGTGCTGGCCTGGCAGAACTTCGCCGGCCAAGACAATGATCTCGCTGCCGATTTGGCCATGGGTGATCTGCAGGTCAAGGCGCTGCCGGTGGACACCCATTCCGCCCGCATGGATCTGACCTTCTCCATGGCCGAACGCTGGACCGGGGCCGGTGAGCCCGCCGGCATCGGCGGGGTGGTCGAATTCCGCACCGATGTGTTCGACGCGGCCAGCATCGAGGCGCTCGTCGAGCGCTTGAAGCGCGTGTTGGTGGCCATAACCGTCAACTCGACTCGGCGGTTGTCGTCGATTGATCTGCTCGATGAGTCTGAGCATGCCCGGTTGCAGCGGTGGGGCAATCGCGCGGTCTTGACGGGGCCTGGCAGCGCGTCGGTATCGGTGCCGGTGTTGTTTGCCGCGCAGGTGGCGCGTGCCCCGGAGGCGGTGGCGCTGGTATCGCAGGGTCGGTCGGTGACGTATCGACAGCTAGATGAGGCGGCCAACCGGTTGGCGCACCTACTGGCGAGCCACGATGCGCGCCCCGGGCAATGTGTGGCGATGCTTTTGCCCCGCTCCGTCGAGGCAATCGTGGCGATGTTGGCGGTGCTCAAGACCGGTGCGGCGTATCTACCCATGGACCCAGCGATACCCGCGGCCCGGATGCGGTTCACCCTCGCCGATGCGGCACCGGTCGCTGCGGTCACCACCACCGGGCTGGCTGAGCGGTTGGACGGGTTTGACCTAGTGGTCATCGATGTCGATGATCCGTGCGTTGCTGCCCAGCCCAGCACGTCGCTGCCGGCGCCGGGCCCCGATGACATCGCTTACCTGATTTACACCTCGGGCACCACCGGGGTGCCCAAAGGCGTGGCGGTCAGCCACCGCAACGTCACCCAGTTGCTGGAGTCGTTGGACGCCGGGCTGCCCTTGCCGGGGGTCTGGACGCATAGTCACTCCTTGGCGTTCGACGTCTCGGTATGGGAGATCTGGGGACCACTGTTGCGTGGTGGGCGATTGGTGGTGGTGCCCGAAGAGGTGGCGGGCGCGCCGGACGACTTCCACGACCTGCTGATTGCGGAACGGGTCAGCGTACTCACCGAGACCCCGTCGGCGGTGTCGGTGCTGCCACCAGAGGGTCTGGGGTCGACGGCGTTAGTGATGGCTGCTGAGGTTTGCCCGCCTGAGGTGGTGGATCGGTGGGCGCCGGGGCGGGTGATGGTCAATGCCTATGGCCCCACCGAGACGACGATGTGTGTTGCGATCAGCGCGCCGTTGAGGCCGGGGTCGGGGGCGCCGCCGATCGGTGCGCCGGTGGCGGGGGCGGCGTTGTTTGTGCTCGATGAGTGGTTGCGTCCGGTGCCGGCTGGGGTGGTCGGTGAGTTGTATGTGGCCGGTCGCGGTGTGGCGTGTGGCTACGTGGGCCGGTCGGGGTTGACGGCGTCGCGGTTTGTGGCATGTCCATTTGTCGGCGCGGGCAATGCGGGACAACCCGGACAGCGGATGTATCGCACCGGGGATTTGGTGCGGTGGCGCGGTGATGGGCAGCTGGCCTATCTGGGGCGTGCGGATGAGCAGGTCAAGATCCGCGGATATCGCATCGAACTGGGCGAGGTGCAGACCGCGCTGGCCGGGCTGGCTGGGGTGGAGCAGGCGGTGGTGATCGCTCGCGAGGACCGCCCCGGCGACAAGCGCCTGGTCGGCTATGTGACCGGCACGGCGGATCCAGTCGAGCTGCGTGCCGCGCTGGGTGAGCGGTTGCCGGCCTACATGGTGCCCGCGGCGGTGGTGGTGATCGAGGCGTTGCCGTTGACAGCCAACGGCAAGCTCGACACCCGCGCGCTGCCGGCACCGGAATACCGCGGTGTTGAGTATCGCGCTCCGGGTAGCGCGGTCGAGGAGGTTTTGGCCGGTATCTACGCCGAGGTCCTCGGGCTTGACCGGGTTGGGGTGGACGACTCGTTCTTCGAGCTGGGTGGGGACAGCATTTCCTCGATGCAGGTGGTGGCGCGAGCCCGGGCAGCCGGTCTGGTGTGTCGCCCGCGTGATGTGTTCGTCGAGCAGACGGTGGCCCGGCTGGCCCGCGTAGCGGGGGCGGTCCCGGCAGGGGGGGTGATCGACGAGGGGATCGGGCCGCTGCCCGCGACCCCGATCATGTGCTGGCTGGCCAGTGCGGAGGGGCCGATCGAGCAGTTCAACCAGACGATGGTGGTGTCGGCCCCGGCGGGGGCGACCCAGGCCGACGTGGTGGTCATGGTGCAGGCGTTGCTGGACCGCCATGCCTTGTGGCGGGCGCGCTTGGTGGAGGACGCGGCTGGCGGCTGGTCGCTGCAGGTACCTGAGGCCGGTGCCATCGATGCGCGCAATTGCGTTCACAGCGTCGACGTGTTGTCCGATGAGGCGCTGGTGGAAGCACGGGCGCGGTTGAACCCGGCGGCTGGGGTGATGCTCAGCGCGGTGTGGGCCGGTGATACGGCTCAGTTGGCGTTGATCATTCATCATCTGGCCATTGATGCGGTGTCGTGGCGCATTGTGCTCGATGACCTCAACACCGCCTGGGCTCAACATCGCAGCGGACAACCTGTCATCTTGCCGGTGACCGGCACGTCGTTTGCCCGATGGGCCTCGCTGCTGGGTGAGTATGCGCAGCGTGCTGACGTCATTGCGTGGGCTGATGCATGGAAACAGGTGGTGGGGGCCCCCGAGGTGGTGCCGGCACCCCAGCCGGCGCGCGATACCTATGCCAGCGCCGGGCATCTGTCGGTGTCACTGGATGATGAGACCACCGGGTTGTTGCTGGGTCAGGTGCCCGCAGCATTTCATGCCGGCATCCAAGAGATCTTGCTTGTCGCCTACGCCTTGGCAGTGGCGCAGTTTGTGGGCAACGGCTCGGCGCCGGTGGGTATCGACGTCGAGGGCCACGGGCGCCATGAGGAATTGGACGCGCAGCTGGACCTGTCGCGTACGGTCGGCTGGTTCACCACCAAATACCCGGTGGCTTTGAATGTCGGGGCGCTGCGCTGGGCCCAGGTAGTCGCCGGTGAGGCGAGCTTGGGACGGGTGATCAACGATGTAAAAGAGCAGCTGCGCGCGCTGCCGCACCCGCTGAGCTATGGGGCGCTGCGCTACCTGAACCCCGAGGTGGATCTGGGCGACTCCGACCCAGCGATCGGCTTTAACTACCTGGGCCGGCTGGGTGCAGCTGCGACAGAGCTTTCCGATGGGCTGTGGCGGGTCAGCGCAGACGGCTTCTCACTCGCTGCGACCGCCGCCGCGGTGCCTACGCCGTTGGCACACACCCTCGAACTCAACGCCGGCGTGCTGGACACCGACGTCGGCCCCGAGCTGCACGCTAACTGGTCGTGGGCGCCCTCGGCACTAGATCATGCGCAGGTAAGTCGGCTGAGCACGCTGTGGTTCGAGGCGCTGGCCGGCATCTGCACCTACGTGCGGTGCGGCGGAGGCGGGTTAACGCCTTCCGATGTCGTCGCCTCCGTTAGCCAGCAGCAGATCGAGAAGCTTCAGCGGCGTTATGCAGATCGCTGACCTATGGCCGTTGACGCCCCTGCAGCAGGGGTTGCTTTTTCACGCGAGCACCGCACACGGCGACGCCGATGTGTATGCGGCGCAGCTGGCCATCACCCTAACTGGACCGCTTGACCCGCACCGGCTGCGTGATGCGGTTTACACCGTGGTCAGCCGGCATCCGAACCTGGTGGCCCGTTTCAACGCAGAGCTCGACGAACCGGTACAGCTCATTCCGGCCGATCCTGAACCGGGATGGAGTTATGTCGAATTCGGCGCAGGGGATGTTGATGTCGATGAGCAGATCCAGCAGCTTTGCGCCCAGGAGCGCGCCGCTGTCTACGATCTGGCTGACCAGCCGGCTTTCCGGGCGGCCCTGATCCGCACGGCGCCAGACTCGCACCGGTTCGTGTTGACGAACCATCACATCGTCATGGATGGCTGGTCGTTGCCAATTCTGTTGGGGGAGGTCTTTGCCGCCTATCGTGGGCAGCGTTTGCCCGCGCCGGCGTCGTATCGCCGGTTCGTCAGTTGGCTTGCCGAACGTGACCTGGCGGCCGCCCGCGCGGCCTGGGCCCAAGTGCTGGCCGGTTTTGATACCCCCACTCTGGTAGGTGCGGCGGGCCGGTTGCGGCTGGGGCAGCGCAGCAGTGTTTCGTATCGGGTGCCTGAGCAGACCAGGCGGGCCCTGAGCGAGTTGGCGCGTTCACGCCACACCACCGTGAACACGGTTCTGCAGGGCGCCTTCGCGCGGCTGTTGTGTGTGCTGACCGGCCAGCACGACGTCGTCTTCGGCACCACGGTGTCGGGGCGACCCACCGAGGTCCCCGGCGCGCAGTCGATGGTGGGCCTGTTCATCAACACGGTGCCGGTACGGGCCACGCTCACCGCGACAACCAGCACCGTCGATCTGCTTCACCAGCTGCAAGACGCGCACACCCGCACCCTGGAGCACGAGCATCTGGCGCTCAGCGAGATCCACCGGATCACCCGCCAGCACCAGCTGTTCGACACGTTGTTGGTGTTCGAAAACTACCCGGTCGACACGGCCGCGTTGTCGGGCATCGAGGGATTGTCGGTCAGTGCGGTGAGCACCCGCGAGCACACGCACTATCCCCTGACGGTGCAAGCCCAGCCCGGACGCGAACTGACCCTTCGCGTCGAATACGACACCGATGTGTTCGACACCGCCAGCATCGAGGCACTGATCGCGCGATTGGCTCGGGTTTTGGTGGCGATGACCACCGACCCGACCCGGCCGTTGTCGGCGATCGACGTGCTCGACGTTGCCGAACACGCACGCCTGCAGGAGTGGGGCAATCAAACGGAGTTGAGGGAGCCGAGCAGCGCGCCGCCGTCGATTCCGGCATTGTTCGCCGCACAGGTGGCCCGCTCACCGAAGGCGGTGGCGCTGTGCTGCGGGCAGCGTTCGTGGACTTACCGCGAGCTGGATGAGGCCGCTAACCAGCTAGCGCACCTGCTCATTGAACGGGGGGCGGGCCGGGGAAAGTATGTGGCGCTGCTGTTATCCCGGTCCGCCGAAGCGGTCGTAGCGATTGTGGCGGTACTCAAAACGGGAGCGGCTTATCTGCCCATTGACCCGGCGGTGCCGGCGGCGCGAATCGAGTTCATGCTCGAGGATGCCGCGCCGGTCGCCGCGATCACCACCGCGGATCTACGCTCGCGACTGGACGGCCACGAGGTGGTGGTCATTGATGTCGATGATCCCGCTGTTGGTCGTCAGCCCAGTACAGCGTTGCCGGTGCCGGCTGCTGATGACCTCGCCCATCTGATTTACACCTCGGGTACGACGGGGCTGCCCAAGGGTGTGGCGGTCACCCACCACAACATCACCCGGCTGTTCGACTCATTGGACGTTGGCCTAGAGCTCGGCGCGGGGCAGGTGTGGACGCAGTGCCATTCCTATGCCTTCGACTACTCGGTATGGGAGATCTGGGGTGCGCTGCTACACGGCGGTCAACTGGTGGTGGTGCCCGAAGAGGTGGTGGGCGCACCAGAGAAGTTCCACGCGCTGCTGGTCGCGAAGCATGTCGGTGTCTTAAGCCAAACGCCGTCTGCGGTCGGGGTGCTTTCGCCGCAGGATGTGGATGCGGCGTTGGTGATAGGCGCTGAGGCGTGCCCGGCTGAGGTGGTGGACCGGTGGGCGAGCGGGCGGGTGATGGTCAACGTCTACGGCCCGACGGAGACCACGGTGTATGCCACGATCAGCGCACCGTTGCAGCCGGGGGCCGGGGTAGTGCCGATCGGTGCGCCGGTGCCGGGGGCGGCGTTGTTCGTCCTCGATGGATGGTTGCGGCCGGTGCCAGCAGGGGTGATCGGCGAGTTGTATGTGGCCGGCACCGGGGTCAGTGTGGGGTATTGGCGTCGGGCGGGGTTGACCGGGTCGCGGTTTGTGGCGTGCCCGTTCGTCGGTGCGGGAGCACCCCAACAGCGGATGTATCGCACCGGGGATTTGGTGCGGTGGGGTAGCGATGGGCAGCTGCAGTATCTGGGGCGCGCCGATGAGCAGGTCAAGATCCGCGGGTATCGCATCGAGCTCGGCGAAATCCAGACCGCCCTAGCCGCGCTCGACGGCGTAGAGCAGGCGGTGGTGATCGCACGCGAGGACCGTCCCGGCGATAAGCTCCTGGTCGGCTACGTCACCGGCACGGCTGACCCGGCCGAGATACGCGCACAGCTGGGCGAGCGGCTGCCCGCATACATGATTCCGGCCTCGGTGGTGGTGATCGATGCGCTGCCTTTGACGCCCAACGGCAAACTGGACAAGCGGGCCCTTCCGGCTCCGGAATATCAGGATGCCGATCGTTACCGCGCCCCGATCACCCCCACCGAGGAAATCCTGGCCGGCATTTACGCAGATGTCCTGGGATTGAAGCGGGTCGGGGTAGATGACTCGTTCTTCGAGCTCGGCGGCGACAGCATCTCGGCGATGCGTCTGGTCGCGGCGATCAACTCCGTACTGGATACAGATCTTTCGGTGCGCACGGTGTTCGAGGCGCCCACGATCACCCAATTGGCACCTCGCATCGGTGTGGGCTCCGGGCGGCTGCCGCGGTTGGTGGCGGTGGAGCGACCGGCGGTGGTGCCGTTGTCGTTTGCCCAGCAGCGGTTGTGGTTCATCGACCAGTTGCAGGGGCCGTCACCGGTGTACAACATGGCCACCGCGTTGCGGTTGGTCGGCGAGTTGGACGTCGAGGCGTTGGGTGCGGCCCTCGGGGATGTCGTGGGCCGCCATGAAAGCCTGCGCACGCTGTTCGTGGCGCCCGACGGCATTGCCCAACAGGTGGTGCAGCCTGTGGAGCGGGCCGAGTTCGGATGGGAAGTCGTTGATGCCAGCGGGTGGTCGGCAAGCCAACTAGATGAGGCGGTCACCGCGGCGGCGCGCTACACATTTGATCTGGCCACTGAAACCTTGTTGCGGGCAACACTTTTCCGTCTTGGTGACGAGGACCATGTGGTGGTCGCGGTGGTGCACCATATCGCTGCCGATGGCTGGTCGATCACCCCGTTGGTGGCTGATCTGGGGGTGGCCTATGCCAGCCGCCGCGCTGGGCGGGCTCCTGATTGGGCGCCGTTGCCGGTGCAGTACATCGATTACACATTGTGGCAGCGCGAAACCTTCGGTGAGCTCGAAGACAGCGACAGCCCTATCGTTGCGCAGCTGGCCTATTGGGAGCAGGCCCTGGCGGGGATGCCCGAGCGGTTGCAGCTTCCCACCGATCGGCCGTACCCGTTGGTGGCTGATCAGCGCGGCGCCAGTGTGGTCGTCGACTGGCCGGTGGGGTTGCAGCAGCAGGTGGCGCGGGCGGCCCGGGAGCACAATGCCACCGGTTTCATGGTGATTCAGGCCGCGTTGGCGGTGCTGCTGGCCAAGCTCAGCGGCAGCGCTGATGTGGCAGTGGGCTTCCCGATCGCCGGGCGCCGCGATCCCGCGCTGGAAAAGTTGGTCGGATTCTTCGTCAACACCTTGGTGATGCGCGTCGACTTGGCCGGTAATCCCACGGTGGCCGAATTGGTGGCTCGGGTGCGCGCGCGCAGCCTGGCCGCCTACGAACACCAAGATGTCCCGTTCGAGGTGCTGGTCGAGCGGCTTAACCCGAGCCGAAGCATGTCCCATCACCCGCTGGTGCAGGTGATGCTGGCCTGGCAGAACTTCGCCGGGCACGACAATGGTGCGACCGCCGGGCTGGCCGTGGGTGACCTTGAAGTCACCCCGTTGCCGGTAGACACCCAGACCGCCCGTATGGATCTGACCTTTTCCCTGGGTGAACGTTTCACCGAGGACGGTGAGCCTGCCGGGATCTTCGGGGCGGTGGAATTTCGCACCGACGTGTTCGATGCGGCCAGCATCGAGGCGCTGACCGCGCGCCTTAAGCGGGTGGTGCTGACGCTCACCGCCGACCCCACCCGGCGGTTGTCGTCAATCGAGATGCTCGACGAGCCCGAGCATGCCCGCCTGGATCGGCTCGGTAACCGAGCGGTGTTGAGCCAGCCCGCACCGCGCGCGGTGTCGGTGCCAGTGTTATTCGCCGCGCAGGTGCAGCATGCCCCGCATGCAGTGGCGATTCGTTGCGGGCAGGGTTCGTGGACCTACCGCGAGGTGGAGGAGGCCGCCAATCGGTTGGCTCACCTGCTAGCCGGCCGGGGTGTCGGTCCGGGTGGGTGTGTGGCGTTGCTGTTGCCGCGGTCGGCTGAGGCGGTCATAGCGATGTTGGCCGTACTCAAGACCGGAGCCGCTTACCTGCCGGTCGATCCGGCGCACCCGCGGTCGCGGATGGAGTTCATGCTCACCGATGCCGCCCCACTGGCCGTCGTCACCACCGCGGATCTGACCGCTCAGCTGAATGGCTATGACGTGGTGGTCATCGACGTGAATGAGCCCGCGGTGGATTGCCAGCCCAGCACCGCGGTGCCGGCGCCGGCTCCTGATGACATTGCCTACCTCATCTACACCTCGGGTACCACCGGGGTGCCCAAAGGGGTGGCCGTCACCCATCACAACCTGGCCCACTTGGCGGAGTCCTCGCCTTCGCAGCTGCCGGTGACACAGGTGTGGACGCAGTGCCATTCGTATGCGTTCGACTTTTCGGTGTGGGAGATCTGGGCTGCGCTGCTGCGCGGTGGGCGGCTGGTGGTGGTGCCCGAGTCGGTGACGGGCTCACCGAATGACTTCCACGACCTGCTGGTTGCGGAAGCGGTCAATGTGTTGACCCAGACCCCGTCGGCGGCGGCGGCGCTGTCCCCGGAGGGGTTGGAGTCGGCGGCGTTGCTGCTTGGCGGGGAGGCGTGCCCGCCGGAGGTAGTGGATCGGTGGGCACCGGGACGCGTCGTGATCAACGCCTATGGCCCGACGGAGGTCACGGTATACGCATCGATGAGCGCCCCGTTGAGGGCGGGGTCGGGAGTGGTTCCGATTGGTGCGCCGGTGGCGGGGGCGGCCTTGTTTGTGCTCGACGGCTGGTTGCGCGCGGTGCCGGTGGGTGTGATCGGGGAGTTGTATGTGGCCGGTCGCGGCGTGGCGTGTGGATATGTGGGCCGGGCGGGATTGACCGCTTCGCGGTTTGTGGCCTGTTCCTTCGGCGAGCCGGGAACCCGGATGTATCGCACCGGCGATCTGGTGTGTTGGCGCGCTGATGGGCAGCTGCAGTATTTGGGGCGCGCCGATGAGCAGGTCAAGATCCGCGGATATCGCATCGAACTCGGCGAAATCCACACGGCCCTGGCGGGTTTGGCGGGGGTAGGGCAGGCGGCGGTGATCGCCCGCGAGGACCGCCCCGGCGATAAGCGCCTCGTCGGCTATGTCACCGGCAGCGTCGACCCCGTCGAGATACGCGCGGCGTTGGCCGAGCGGTTGCCCGCGTATATGGTGCCCGCGGCTGTAGTGGTGATCGAGGCCTTGCCGTTGACTCCCAACGGCAAACTCGACCCCCGCGCCCTGCCGGCACCGGAATACCAAGGCATGGTGCGACATCGGGCGCCGAGCAACGCCGTCGAGGAGATACTGGCCGGCATCTACGCCGAGGTCCTCGGTTTGGAGCGGGTCGGGGTGGATGACTCGTTCTTCGATTTGGGTGGGGACAGCATCTCCTCGATGCAGGTGGTGGCCCGGGCCCGGGCGGCCGGTCTGGTGTGTCGCCCGCGCGATGTGTTCGTCGAGCAGACGGTGGCCCGGCTGGCCCGGGTGGTGGGGGCAGCCCCGGCAGAACGGGTGAGCGATGAGGGGATCGGACCGCTGCCCGCGACTCCGATCATGCGCTGGCTGGCCGGCGTGGCTGGCCCGACCGAGCAGTTCAACCAGACGATGGTGGTGTCGGCCCCGGCGGGAGTGACCCACACCGACGTGGTGGTGCTGGTGCAGGCGCTGCTGGATCGCCACGCCATGTTGCGGGCCCACGTCGAGGACGAGGCCGCGGGGACGTTGATGGTGCCTGAGGTCGGGGCCATCGATGCGCGCGAGCGCGTGCACACCGTCGACGTGGTGTCCGATGAGGTGCTGGTGGACGCGAGGGCGCGGTTGGATCCGGGCGCGGGTGTGATGCTGAGCGCGGCGTGGGCCGCCGAGGCCGGTCAATTGGTGATGGTCATCCATCATCTGGCCATTGATGCGGTGTCGTGGCGCATTGTGCTTGATGACCTGAACACCGCCTGGGCCCAACACCGTGCCGGCCAGCCGGTGGTGTTGCCGGTGACCGGGACGTCGTTTGCCCGGTGGGCGGCGCTGCTGGGTGAGTATGCACGCCGGCGCGAGGTGGTGGAGCTGGGTGATGCGTGGAAGCAGGTAGCCGGGGCCCCGGCGGTGTTTTCGGCGCCCCAGCCGGCGCTGGATACCTATGCCACCGCCGGACAGATGTCGGTGTGGCTGGATAGCGAGACCACCGGGCTGCTGCTGGGCGAGGTGGCCGCGGCGTTTCATGCCGGCATCCAGGACATTTTGCTGATCGCGCTGGGGTTGGCGGTGGCGCAGTATGTGGGCAACGGTTCTACGCCGGTGGGGATCGACGTCGAGGGCCACGGCCGCCACGAGGAGCTGGGCGCGCAGGTGGACCTATCGCACACCGTGGGCTGGTTCACCACCAAATACCCGGTGGCTTTGAATGTTGGCGGGCTGCGCTGGGCCCAGGTGGTCGCCGGTGAGCCGGGGCTGGGGGCGTTGGTCAAGCACGCCAAAGAGCAGCTGCGCGCGCTGCCGCACCCGCTGAGCTATGGGGTGCTGCGCTACTTGAACCCCGAAGTCGACCTGGGTGACGCCGAGCCGCTGATCGGGTTCAACTATCTGGGCCGGCTGGGCGGCGCGGCCAGTGACGCTGATCTGTGGCACATCGACCCGCAGGCGGTGGCGCTGATCGGTGCGGCCACCGCGGTGCCCATGCCGCTGGGGCACACCGTGGAACTCAACGCCACCGCCGTCGACACCGAGGCGGGCCCCCGGCTGCACGCCAACTGGATGTGGGCGCCCTCCGCGCTCGACGACGTGGCGGTCAGCGACCTCAGCCGGTTGTGGGTGCAGGCGCTGACCGGGATCTGCGCGCATGTGCGCGCCGGTGGGGGTGGGCTGACCCCGTCGGATGTTGCACCGGCCCGGCTGAGCCAACCCCAAATCGATGACCTGTGCCAGCACTACCGGGTCGCCGACATCTTGCCGCTGACCCCGCTGCAACAGGGCCTGCTGTTTCACGCCAGCACCGCACACGGCAACGACCCCGACGTGTACGCGATGCAGCTGGATATCACCCTCACCGGCGCCCTCGACGCTGACCGGCTACACCGGGCGATACAAACCGTGGTCACCCGCCACCCTCACCTGGCGGCCCGGTTCTGCGCCCAGTTCGACCCGCCCGTGCAAATCATCCCGGCCGACCCGGTAGCAGGGTGGCAGTACGTCGAGCTTGACAGCGATGTCGATGAGCAGATCGGCCAGCTGTGTGCCGCCGAGCGCGCCGCAGTCGGCGATATCGCCCACCCGCCGGCGTTTCGGGTGGCGCTGATCCGCACCGCCGAGCATTGCCACCGGTGCGTATTGACCTTCCACCACATCGTGATCGACGGCTGGTCGCTGCCGATCCTGCTCGGTGAAATCTTCGCGGGCTACCACCACCAGCGCCTGCCCGCGCCGGCGTCGTACCGCCGGTTTGTCAGTTGGCTGGCCGAACGTGACCTGGATGCCGCCCGCGCGGCCTGGGCCCAAGTGCTGGCCGGCCTTGACGCCCCGACCCTGGTCGGACCGTCCGCCCGGTTAGGGACAGCGCGGCGAAGCATCGCCTCCTACCGGCTGCCAGCACACACCACCCAAGCCCTCGGCGAGCTGGCGCGCGCCCACCACACGACCGTCAACACGGTGCTGCAGGGCGCTTTCGCGCAAGTGCTGATGTGGCTGACCGGCCAGCACGACGTCGCCTTCGGCACCACGGTCTCCGGACGACCCACCGAGGTGCCCGGCGCGGAGTCGATGGTGGGCCTGTTCATCAACACGGTTCCGGTCCGCGCACACCTCACCGCCACAACCAGCACCGCCGACCTTCTTGAGCAGCTGCAACACGCCTACACCCAGACTCTGGAGCATCAGCACCTGGCGCTCAGCGAGATCCACCGGATCACCGGCCACGACCAACTCTTCGACACCTTGTTGGTGTTCGAAAACTACCCGGTCGACACGGCCGCCTTATCGGGCGCCGACGAATTAACCATCACCGAGGTCACCGGCCGCGAAGCCACCCACTACCGGCTGACCGTGCAAGCCCAGCCGGGCACCGAGCTGGGTCTTCGCGTCGAATACGACACCGAGGTGTTCGACACCGCCACCATCGACGCACTCATCGCCCGGTTGCAACGGGTGTCAGTGGCCATGGCGACCGAACCCGCCCGGCCGCTGTCCTCGATCGATCTGCTCGATGAACCCGAGCATGCCCGCCTACGCGGCTGGGGCAACCAGGCGGTGCTCACCCAGCCCGCACCCACGCCGGTGTCGATTCCCGACTTGTTCACCGCGCAAGTCACGCGCACACCAGAGGCCGTCGCCGTCCGCTGCGGCCAGCGTTCGTGGACCTATCGCGAGCTGGAGGAGGCCGCCAACCAGCTAGCTCACCTACTCGCCGACCAGGGTGTGGGACCGGGTCAGTGTGTGGCGCTGCTGGTCGAGCGTTCGGCTGAGGCGATCGTGGCGATTGTGGCGGTACTCAAAACCGGGGCTGCCTACCTACCGATCGACCCGGCGCTGCCCGCGGCGCGTATCGAGTTCATGCTCGACGACGCCGCGCCGATCATGGCCATCACCACGGCGGAATTGCGCTCCCGGCTGGTGGGCGATGACCTGCTCGTCGTCGACGTGAATGATCCGGCGGTGCAGGCTCAGCCCAGCACGGCACTGCCGGCGCCGGCTCCCGATGACATCGCCTACCTGATCTACACCTCGGGCACCACCGGTGTCCCCAAAGGCGTTGCCGTCACCCACCACAACGTCACTCAGCTGATGGAGGCCTTGGACGCGGGCCTTACAACGCCCGGTCCGGCAAAGGTGTCGACGCAGTGGCATTCCTACGCCTTCGACGCCTCGGTCCGGGAGATCTGGGGGGCCCTGCTACATGGCGGTCAACTCGTGGTGGTGCCCGAGGAGGTAGCGCACTCGCCGGAGGACTTCCACGCGTTGCTGGTAGCTGAACACGTCAGCGTCTTGAGTCAAACCCCCTCGGCGGCGGCTGCGTTGTCACCCCAGAATTTGAAATCGGTCGCCTTCGTCGTGGGCGGTGAGCCCTGTCCACCCGAGCTGGTGGATCGGTGGGCGCCGGGACGGGTGATGTTCAACGCCTATGGCCCCACCGAGACCACGGTGGATGTGTCAATCAGCGCGCCGCTGACGCCGGGGTCGGGGGCACCTCCGATCGGCTCGCCGGTGGCGGGGGCGGCGCTGTTCGTGCTGGACGGCTGGCTGCGGGCGGTGCCGGTGGGAGCGGTCGGCGAGTTGTACGTGGCCGGTTACGGGGTGGCCTGCGGATATGTGGGCCGGGGTTCGTTGACGGCCTCGCGGTTTGTGGCGTGTCCGGTCGACGGCGCGGGGGCACCGGGGCAGCGCATGTATCGCACCGGGGATTTGGTGCGGTGGGGTGCTGATGGGCAACTGCAATTTGTGGGGCGCGCCGATCAGCAGGTCAAGATCCGCGGGTATCGCATCGAGCTCGGCGAAATCCAAACTGCCCTAGCGAGTTTGGCCGGGGTGGCGCACGCGGCGGTGATCGCGCGTGAGGACCGCCCGGGCGACAAACGGCTGGTCGGTTATGTGACTGGGACTGCGGATCCGGTTGAGCTGCGCGCTGCGCTGGCCGAGCGCCTGCCGGCATACATGGTCCCTGCGGCGGTGGTGTCACTTGAGGCGTTGCCGTTGACCCCCACCGGCAAGCTCGACGCCCGGGCGCTGCCGGCGCCGGAGTACACCGCTGGTGGCTATCGGGCTCCGGGCAGTGTGGTCGAGGAGATACTGGCCGGCATCTACGCCGAGGTGCTGGGCCTGGAGCGGGTCGGGGTGGATGACTCGTTCTTCGATTTGGGCGGCGACAGCATCTCGGCGATGCGTCTGGTCGCGGCGATCAACTCCGTACTGGATGCGGATCTTTCGGTGCGCACGGTGTTCGAGGCGCCCACGGTGGCTCAGTTGGCGTGTCGTGTCGGTGTGGGTTCGGGGCGGCGTGAGCCGTTGGTAGCGGTGGAGCGGCCGGCGGTGGTGCCGTTGTCGTTTGCCCAGCAGCGGTTGTGGTTCATCGACCAGTTGCAGGGGCCGTCACCTGTGTACAACATGGCCACCGCGTTGCGGTTGGTCGGCGAGTTGGACGTCGTGGCGTTGGGTGCGGCCCTCGGGGATGTGGTGTCTCGCCATGAAAGCCTGCGCACGCTGTTTGTGGCGCCCGACGGCATTGCCCAACAGGTGGTGCTGCCGGTGGAGCGGGCCGAGTTCGGGTGGGAAGTAGTGGAGGCCGGCGGATGGTCGGCACCCCGGCTGGATGAGGCCGTCGGCGCGGTAGCGCGGCGCGGTTTTGATTTGGCGTGTGAGATCCCGTTGCGGGCAACACTTTTCCGTCTCAGTGACCAAGACCATGTGTTGGTCGCGGTCGTGCACCATATCGCTGCTGACGGCTGGTCCATCGCTCCGTTGGTGGCTGATCTAGGGGTGGCCTATGCCAGCCGCAGCGCCGGGCGGGCGCCTGATTGGGCGCCGTTGCCGGTGCAGTACATCGATTACACATTGTGGCAGCGCGAAACCTTCGGTGATCTGGCCGATGCCGAGAGCCCTATTGCTGCGCAGCTGTCCTATTGGGAGCAGGCCCTGGCGGGGTTGCCCGAGCGGTTGCAGCTTCCCACCGATCGGCCGTACCCGTTGGTGGCTGATCAGCGCGGCGCCAGAGTAGACGTGCATTGGTCAGCTCAGTTGCAGCAGCACGTGACACGGGCGGCGCGGGAGCACAACGCGACCAGTTTCATGGTGATTCAGGCCGCGTTGGCGGTGCTGTTGGCCAAGCTCAGCGGCAGTGCCGATGTGGCGGTGGGCTTCCCGATCGCGGGCCGTAATGATCCCGCGTTGGAAAAGTTGGTCGGGTTTTTCGTCAACACCTTGGTGCTGCGGGTCGATCTGGCCGGTAATCCCACGGTGGCCGAGTTGTTGGCTCAGGTGCGCTCTCGCAGCGTGGCCGCCTACGAACACCAAGACGTGCCCTTCGAGGTGCTGGTCGAGCGGCTCAACCCGAGCCGAAGCCTGTCCCATCATCCCCTGATTCAGGTGATGCTGGCCTGGCAAAGTTTCGCCGCCCACGACGATGGCGCCGCCGCCACGTTCAGCTTGGGTGACCTTGACGTCACCCAGATCCCGGTGGACACGCGCGGCGCCCGAATGGATTTGGTGTTTTCTCTGGCCGAAAACTTCACCGATACGGGTGAGCCCGCCGGGATTTCCGGCGTGGTGGAGTTCCGTACCGATGTGTTCGAGGCGACCAGCGTCGAAGCGCTGATCGCGCGCCTTGAGCGGGTGGTAGTGGAGATCACCGCCGACTCGACCCGGTTGGTGTCGTCGGTGGATGCGTTGGACGCCGGTGAGCATGCCCGGCTGCAGGAGTTCGGTAACCGAGCGGCATTGACCCAGCCGGTGGGCGTGCAAGTATCGGTGCCGGTTGTGTTCGGAGCGCAGGTGGCCCGCGCGCCGGAGGCGGTGGCGATCCGTTGCGGGCAGGTTTCATGGACCTACCGCCAGGTGGACGAGGCGTCAAATCGATTGGCGCACACGTTAGCCGGCCGGGGTGTGGGTGCCGGTGGGTGTGTGGCGCTGCTGTTTCACCGGTCTGCTGACGCCATCGTGGCGATGTTGGCCGTGCTCAAGACCGGGGCGGCTTACCTGCCGATGGATCCGACGTTGCCGACGTCGCGTATTGAGTTCATGCTTACCGATGCCGCGCCGGTGGCTGTGGTCACCACCGCGGAGTTAGCTGATCGGCTGGACGGATTTGGGTTGCCGGTCATCGACATTGATGACCCGGCGGTGGATCAGCAGCCCAGTAGGGCGTTGCCGGCGCCGGCCCCGGACGATATCGCGTATGTGATTTACACGTCGGGCACGACGGGAGTGCCGAAGGGGGTGGCGATCACCCACGCCAACGCGACGTTGTTGGCGCAGTCATTGCCTTCCCAACTGTCGGCGAATCAGGTGTGGACGCAGTGCCATTCGTATGCGTTCGACTTTTCGGTGTGGGAGATCTGGGGCGCGTTGTTGCGTGGTGGGCGGCTGGTGGTGGTGCCCGAGGAGGTGTCGGGCTCCCCGGTCGATTTCCACGATCTGTTGGTGACCGAACACGTCAGTGTGTTGACCCAGACTCCGTCGGCGGTGGCGGCGTTGTCCCCGCAGGGGTTGGAAGAGGCGGCGTTGGTGCTGGGTGGGGAGTCCTGTCCGGCTGAGGTGGTGGATCGGTGGGCGCCGCGACGCGTGGTGGTCAACGCCTATGGCCCGACGGAGGCCACGGTGTACGCCACGATTAGCGCCCCGCTAACGCCGGGGTCGGGGGCTCCGCCGATTGGTGCGCCGGTGAGGGCGGATTCGGCGAAAAACGGGATTGTGCCGATCGGCTCGCCGATGCCACGCGGAGCATTGTTCGT
>NZ_LZSG01000052.1 GCF_001665395.1 Mycobacterium sp. 1164966.3 | reverse complement strand
CCAAGCTTTTCGAGGTGATGCGCAAGGCCGGCACGGCCCCGCTGTCCAACGCCGCCGCCGCGGCGGCCATCACCAAGCAAACCGGCGTATCGATCAGTCCGGCCTATCTGTGGCAGCTGAGAAGCGGCATCAAAAGAAACCCCACCGTCGCGCACTTACGGGCGATCGCAGAGTTTTTCGGTGTGCCGGCGTCCTACCTCATCGATCGCGACGCGGACCCGGCGATAGAGGCGCAACTCAACCTGCTGCAGGCGTTGCGCGACAACGGCGTCCGCGACCTGGCGGCGCGTGCATCTGGGCTGACTCCCCAGGCCCTCAAGAGCCTGGCGGCGATCATCGATCACCTTCGCGAACTCGAGCGGCTGCCCCCGATCACCTCTTCGCGCGCGGACCAATCCGACTAGCGCAGTGGGTCAGGGCCCGACCTGGCGGCTGACGAACTCACGCCGATCGCCGCTCAGCGGATCGGTGAACTCGATGCGCTGCGCCAACAACCGCAACGGCGCGCTGAAGTCGTCGGGCGCGACGTCAATGACGTTGGGATACAACGGATCGCCCTCAATCGGTATGCCCAGCGAGGCCATGTGCAGGCGCAGCTGGTGGGTGCGCCCGGTGCGGGGTGTGAGCCGGTCCAGCCCGTCGGGGGCCACCAGCTCGATCCGGGTCTCGGCGTTGGGCACGCCGGGTTCGCAGACCGCCTGTAAGTGACCGCGGCGCTTGATGATTCGGGTCTTCACCACGCGGGGCAACTCCAGCTCCGGATCGACGCCGGCCCGGGCCAGATACGTCTTGGCGACCAACCCGCGAGAGAACAGCGTCTGGTAGGCGCCGCGCGCCTCGCGCCGCGCGGTAAAGAGCAGCACCCCGGCGGTCAGCCGGTCGAGCCGGTGCGCCGGGCTCAGCTCCGGCAACCCCAGTTCCCGGCGCAGCCGCACCAGCGCGGTCTGCGCGACGTGGCGTCCACGCGGCATGGTGGCCAGGAAGTGCGGTTTGTCGACGACCACGATGTCGGCGTCGCGGTGCAGCACCGGGATGTCGAACGGGACGGACTCGGCCCGGCGCGGGGGCGGCTGCGCGGCGGTCCGGTGCTGGCCGAACTC
>NZ_LZSG01000051.1 GCF_001665395.1 Mycobacterium sp. 1164966.3 | reverse complement strand
ATCGACACCGCAGCCAGACCGTCCAACACCGCCCGATTACCCCAGGCATCCACCCGAGACAGCTCAGCCGGATCCAAGAAATCCATTGACAACAACCGCCGAGCCGGATCAGCGGTCATGGCCATCAACACCGCTTGCCACCGGTTGACCAGCACCTCGATGTCGGCCATGCCGAATACTTCGGTGTCGAATTCGACCCGAAGACCCAACTGATCACCGGGAATGACCCCCACCGCCAACGGGTAATGGGTGGATTCACGAGCAGAAAAACCGGTGATGGCCAACTCGTGCTCGCCGGTCAACGCCGCGGTATCAACCGGATAGTTCTCATAGACAAACAACGTGTCAAACAACTGCTCATGCCCACTAAGGCGATGGATCTCGGCCAACGCCAAATACTGATGCTCCACCGTGTTGTTCTGGTCCTCGCGCAGCTGACCCAGCAGGCTGGCCACCGTGGAAACCGCCGTGGCCCGCGCCCGCACCGGCACCGTATTGACCAACAACCCCACCATCGACTCCGCCCCCGCCACCTCCGGCGGGCGTCCCGACACCGCGGCGCCGAACACCACATCCTGCTGACCAGTCACCTGCATCAACACCTGCGCCCACCCGGCCTGCAACACCACATTGACCGTGGTGTGCTGAGCACGCGCCAACTCCGCCACCGCCCGGGTGGTCTCCGCCGACACCGCAAACGACGCCAACTCACGCCGCCCCAACCCCAACCGATCCGGGCTGGCCACCAACGTTGGGGATTCCAACCCGGCCAATACCTCAGTCCAGGCCGCGCGGCCCGCCGCGCGATCCCGGGTGGCCAGCCAACTCACAAACCGGCGATACGACGCCGCCGCCGGCAACCGCTGCCCGTAATAGGCAGCAAAGATCTCCCCCAACAAAATCGGCAACGACCACCCATCGACCACAATGTGATGACTGGTCAGCACGAACCGATGCCGATCGCGCCCGGTGCGGATTAACACCGCCCGAAACACCGGCGGATCGGTCAGGTCG
>NZ_LZSG01000050.1 GCF_001665395.1 Mycobacterium sp. 1164966.3 | reverse complement strand
TCATTCGCGGCAGCGCTTGGAAAACGTGTACCTGGTGCGGCCAGATTTGCAGCTCGCATTTGCCGCCGGCGGCGCGGATGTCCGCTGCGAGCTGACGCGCGTCTTCTTGCAGCATTTCAGCGCCGCCCGCTTGGATCAGCGTCGGGGGAAGCGCCGCGCCGCCGGCGGCAAATGCGAGCTGCAAATCTGGCCGCACCAGGTACACGTTTTCCAAGCGCTGCCGCGAATGACACCCGAAGCGGCCAAAGCCATGGCCTATGTCGCCCGCTTCATTGCGCACGCAATGCAGGATGCGCGCGTACTCGCAGCCCAGCAGGTGGGCTGATGATGTTCGGACCGCTGGACAAACTGCTGAGCAAACCGAAGACCAGCCACGGCGCCTACGCGGTGGTGACCGGCGCCGGCAGCGGGATCGGCGCGGCGTTCGCCGTCGAACTCGGCCGCCGCGGTGGCATGGTGGTGTGCAGCGACATCAATGAGGCCGCAGCACAAGAAACGGCCGACGCTGTCGTCGAGCAGGGTGCAAAAGCGGTGGCGATCCGTTGCGACGTATCCCGGTTCGACGAGGTGCGCGACTTGGCCGAGCAGTCGCAGTCCTGGTTCGGAGCACCGCCCACCCTGGTGATCAACAACGCCGGTGTCGGTGCCGGCGGCGATGCGATCGGCGATACGCCGCTGGACGATTGGGTGTGGACCCTAGGCATCAATCTGTGGGGACCGATTCACGGCTGCCATGTATTCACGCCGATCCTGCGCGAAGCGGACCCGTGTCATGCGCCGCGCGGCATCATCAACGTGGCCTCGGCGGCGGCATTCGGGGCTGCTCCGGGAATGGCCGCCTACAACGTCAGCAAGGCCGGAGTGCTATCGCTGTCTGAGACCCTGGCGGCCGAATTATCCGGCACCGCAGTCAGAGTCACCGTGCTGTGCCCAACCTTCGTCAAGACCAATATCGTCGAGTCCGGCCGGATCAGCGAAGAATCCAGCGAGCTGGCTGCCAAGTTGATGCGCTGGACCGGCTTTTCAGCGGAGAAAGTGGCGCGCGTGTGCCTCGACGCACACGACCGGGGTGAGCTCTACTGCATGCCTCAACTCGACGCCAAGATCGGCTGGAACGTCAAACGCCTGGCGCCACAGACATTTACCCGCGCTGTTGGCGTGGTGTCGCGGACGAACAGGCACTGATCAACGGGGATCGGAAGGAGAAGCTGATGGCAATCGAAATGGACGCCATGCTCGCCAAGATCAAGGATCGCCAATGGGCGCTCGCCGATATCGACTGGGACGCACCGGGTGCCGACACCATCCGGCCGGGATTCCGTCCGAAGCTCAAGGCGTTCATGGCCGACCTGTGCTGGATCGAGAATGTCGGTGCCCGCGGATTCGCGGCGCTGGCCAAGAAGGCGCCCAACCCGACGGTGGCCGAGATCTACCGATACTTTCATGCCGAGGAACAGCGACACGCCAACGCCGAACTGGCGCTGATGAAGCGCTGGGGCATGCTCGATGACGGGGAGTTGCCGGAACCGAACGTCAACATCCGGCTGGCCATGGATTGGCTGGACACCTACGCCGACAACATGCCCCTTTCCGTTCTGGGCACCGTGATCCCGATGCTGGAGGTTGCCCTCGACGGGGCGTTGCTGAAGTTCCTGCTGGACTCGGTAGAGGATCCGGTCTGCCATCAGGTCTTCGAAAAGATCAACAACGACGAATCGCGGCATTTGGCAGTCGATTTCGCGGTTTTGGACATGATCGGTCACGCGAAGGCGCGCCGGCTGGCCATCGAATTCGTCGGCACCGTCGCTTCGCCGGGCGTGATCATCGGCACGCTGATGTACATCCCGCTGCTCAATCGCGTGCGCAACGAAATGGCCGGCATGGGAATGGAACCCGAGCGACTGTACAACGCGGTCAAACGCTTCAAGCAACTCGGCGAACGCGGTGAGCGCACCCGGCGGGTACCCGCCTATCAACTTCTCAAGCGGCACGCCGCGATGGTGGTCAACCCGCGCCATCCCTATCACCTGGTGGCCAATTCCATGGTGTGGTTGTCGGATCGCTATCCCGAGCCGCTGCTGCGTCCGGTGCCCAGCTGGTTCAAAGAACTCACCCACCAGCCCGCGGCGTGATCATGGCGCGACAGCACATTTACGCGACGCTCGTCATCGGAGCGGGTTTCACCGGGCTCGGCACGGCGATCCGATTGGCCGAAGCCGGTGTCTTGAACGATTCGGAAGGAATGGTAATCCTGGAACGTTCCGACCGGGTCGGCGGAACGTGGCGCGACACCACGTATCCGGGTGCGAGCTGCGACGTTCCTTCGCTGCTGTACTCCTTTTCGTTCGTCAAGAACCCGAGTTGGTCGCGCACCTACTCCCCCGCCGACGAGATCCGTCGGCACATCGAAGACATGGCGGCCAGGTTCGACATCGGTCGTCATATCCGCTTCGGTCACGAGGTCACCGGGCTGGCGTTCGACGAGGACGCCGGCATCTGGACCGCAACGACGAAGAACCGCAAACGATTCAGCGCCCGCACCGTGGTATTGGCCTCCGGCCCGCTGTCCGATGTCAGCTTCCCGGACATCCGCGGCCTGGATAGCTACCAGGGTCACAAGATTCATAGCGCCCGCTGGGACCACGACTACGATTTCACCGGTAAGCGGGTCGCCGTGATCGGTACCGGCGCCAGCGCGATCCAGATCATTCCCGAGCTTGTCAAGCAGGCCGGTTTCGTCAAGGTATTTCAGCGCACGCCCGGCTGGGTGCTGCCCCGCCTGGACGTCGCCACCCCGCCCGCGGTGCAGGCGTTGTTCGCCAAAGTCCCTGCCACCCAACAACTTGCCCGTCAGGTCCTGTTCTGGGGGCACGAAGCCACCGCGACGGCGATGGTGTGGAAAACCCCGCTGACGTCGCTGGTCGCCCGGCTGGGTCAAGCTCACATCCGCGCACAGGTCAAAGACCCGTGGTTGCGCCGCCAGCTCACCCCGGACTTCGCACCGGGCTGCAAACGAATGCTGATATCCAGCGACTACTACCCCGCGCTTCAGCGCGAGAACTGCAAACTCATCGACTGGCCGATCGCGACGCTGAGCCCGGTCGGCATCCGCACCAGCGACGGCATCGAACACCACCTCGACTGCATCGTGTTCGCCACCGGTTACGACGTCCACCTGACCGGGCCGCCGTTCCCCGTTACCGGGCTCGGTGGCCGATCCCTGGCAGCCGAATGGGCCAGCGGCGCGCAGGCCTACAAGAGCATCAACGCGCACGGGTACCCGAATCTGTTTTTCATGACCGGACCCAACTCAGGGCCCGGCCATAACTCGCTGCTGGTCTACATCGAAGGCCAGCTCGACTACGCGGTGCGCGGTATCAGCACCATCCTGGACAACGACTTGCGCTATCTCGACGTGCGCCCGGAGATCCAGCGCCGCCACAACGAACGCATCCAGCGCCGGCTCACCAAGACGACATGGATGTCGGGTTGCCGCAGTTGGTATCTCACCAAAGACGGCTTCAACGCCGCCATGTACCCCGGAACCGCCACGCAGTATCTTCGGCAGATGCACGATTTCCGCTATTCGGACTATGAGGCGGTGGCCAAAGACGCCCCCGCGCTGGTCACCTCCTCCGCGTGACGCGGCACATTCAAATGTCACCCGATCGACCAGCACGGCCAGAACCCGGCACGGTCGCCAGCGTGCTGCACAACGTCCGGCGCGCGCCCAAGCGCGTCCGGCGCCAGTCACGCGAGTTTCGCGAGTTCGTCGAGACGGCGGTATCACAGCTGTTCGACGCGGCCGTCCGCCATCCACAGGACATCGCGGCGTCCGGCGAATACCGGATCGACGACCTGGCCCGGCTGGCCGGCACCACCACCCGCAATATCCGGGTCTACCGCGATCGCGGATTACTGCCTCCCCCTTTGCGGGTCGGCCGTATCGCGTTGTTCAACGACACGCATCTGACCCGACTGCGCCTGATCACCTCGATGCTGGATCGCGGATACAACATCGCGCACGTCCGGGAAATGCTCAGCGCTTGGGAAGAGGGCCGAAACCTCGGTGATGTTCTCGGCCTGGAATCGGCGATCGTGGGCACCTGGACGACCGAGAAACCGCAGACGATGCCACTCGCCGAAGCCGAGCAACTTATCGACGACCCGGGTGCATTCCAGCGCCTGCTGGATCTGCAGGTGATCCGCGTCGACGAAGGGCAGGCGACCATCACCAGACCCAAACTCATCGAGGCGTTCAACGAGATTCGCGGCTACGGCATCAGTATCGACAAACTCATCGACCTGCACGAGCAGATCCTGCCCAAGATCGACGAGATCAGCGACATGCTGGTGCGCGCCGGCGCCGAACACGTCCAGGACCGGATCAAGCCGGGAGAGCGGCTGCCCGCCGATGCCGAGATCGCCGAGTTGATCACGATGCTGGTCCGGTTCCGCACCCAGGCGGTCGCCACCGTCACCGCCACTCTCGCGTCGTCAATCGAATCGACCATCGAGTCGCTGGTCAGCCGGGTGCTTGCCGACTACCTTGTGCAATCCTCCGAATCGGAGAGCGCGCCGGGGCTGCGGCGGGTCCAATAACTGCGGCTACTGGCGCGCAATGAGATAGGGCGCGAGGGTGGACAACTTCTCGCAGGTCTCTTCGAATTCCCGCTCGGGTTCCGAGGCTTCGATGATGCCGGCTCCCGCCCGCAGCCAGGTTTTCCCGTCGCATTCGTAGGCGGCCCGCAGCGTCAGCGCGGCATCCAGGCCTCCCTCGGCGGACAGGGTCACGATCGCGCCCGAATACATCCCCCGCGGAGCTTCGTCGAGACGCAGGATCGCTTCCACGCCGGCCGCTTTCGGAATGCCCGACGCGGTAACCGCCGGAAAGAGCGCCTCCAGCGCAGCCATCCGGTCGCTGGCCGGGTCCAGCCGTGCGCTGATGGTGGACCCGAGGTGCTGCACACTGCCCCGTTCGCGCACCGTCATGAAATCAGTGACGGCAGCACTGCCCCGCTCGGCGATCTCGGTGATCTCCTGCAATGAGCTCCGCACCGAAATAGCATGCTCGACAATCTCTTTGGGATTCGATTCCAGCTCGTCGCGTGCCAGACGATCCAGCAGCCGACCACGGCCCAGCGCACGCGTCCCAGCCAACGGCTCGGTGATCACCTGCCCGTCGACATGAACGGCTGCAACAAGTTCCGGGCTGTACCCAAGGGCACGAATACCGCCCAGCCGCAACAGGAACGACCGAACCGGAGTATTGTTCCGCCGGCCCAGCCGGTAGGTGGAGGCAAAGTCGAGCACGAAAGGCACTTCGACGCAACGGGACAGGATCACCTTGTGGTACTCGCCTGCGGCGACCTCGCGGACGGCGGCAGCTACGCGGTCGCGGTAACCGGACGGGTCGGTCGTCACGTCCACCGCGCGGGCGCGGGGCAAATCACGCACACCCTCGTCCAGAACCCGGTGAACGATCTCGCGAACGTCGTCGTCCGCGCCGCAAAGACGAACCTCGGCCCGGCTGATCACAATTCGAAGGCGGGGCCAAAAGACCCGCGCCAGAGGGGTTTTCGCTGACAATCGCTCTTGCAGCCCATAGCGGTAGACGCCGAATTCAAAGGCGATCCACCCGAAAACCTGGTCGGTTTCCAGCAGCAGCCGATCCACGGCTTCGGCCAACACCGGACCCGGCCGGCCCGACCACTGTTGGCGCTGGGTGATGCCGTCGCGGATCACCCGTAGTTCGTCGCTGTCCAATTCGACCATCGCCAGCACACCGATCGCCAAGGCCCACTCGCCGTCGCTCTCGTAGAGCAGATACTCCTCCCCGACGCGCTCCGGCAGCACCGCAGCCAGCTCGGCTGCGAAGTCGGCGGGGTCGATATGAGCGGGCAGTGGAATGGACAGTGACGAGATGTCTACAGAACCCGTCTCGACACCGACATCCGTCACAGCTAGTAAATGTAGCCTAACCTATCAAACTTGCGCGACCCCGTTCGTCACAAAGCCGCCGACCTGGGCAAATACGGATAATCTCGCTTGGAATTTAACGGTTGACCCAGTGACGGCGGGTCATCCGCGCCTCCGGGCCGGCCGACGCCCCGTCCCAGAACTCGCCGTTCGCGCAGGTAGCGGCGGCAGAGGGGTGGTCCGGCGGGTTTATCCCGGCGTCTGGAGAGCGAAATGTTTCCTGACCGTTTACCTGACCGCCAGTCGACGCCCGGGCGTCGTCCCCGAAGTTCTCCTAACATCACGCGTGACCGCAACAACCCAGTCACGGAGCGTGCGTGGCGGCCCGTCCAGCTCCGCCGGCGCGGGGAAGGGGTGGCTGTGCGAATGGTTAACGCACTCTTAACCGTCGGCGGACACGGCCGAGCCCGGATCCGCCAGCTACCACCCGATTCACGACGCAGCAACATATCGATCGAGGGGACAATCTCATGTTCGTAATCCGGCTCTCGAACGGCGAAGAAATTGCGGCCGCCGACGGGGACGAACTCACGATCAATCAAGAGACTGGCGTGCTTACGGTTTCGCGGGTCGACGGCTTCGAAGAGACCACGGTGCACTATTCGCCGTCGGCATGGCAGTCGGTGACGCATCGCCGGCGTGGAGTCGGGGTCAGGCCGTCGTTGGTTTCGACCGCCAAGTAGGGGGCGCACCGTCCGCAAACTTTGTGGGCGTCGCGTTCGCCGGCCTGCGGGGCGCAAGGGCCGTCGGGGCAGGTGGCGGAAGGTTTCTCGAGTGGCGGGCCGGAGTAAGCCGGTCTAAGTTCCAGAGCAGTCTGGAATTCATGGACGCTCCGTGCAGGCTCGGTGCTTCCTTGACGGGCGCACCGAGAACGGGAGGCAATATGCTGCAAGAGTTCTGGCAGAACTTCACCCACAATTTGTTCAAGCCCCTCTTGCTTTTCTTCTACTTCGGCTTCCTGATCCCGGTCCTGAAAGTTCGCTTCGAGTTTCCGTATGTGATTTATCAGGGCTTGACCATGTACCTGCTGCTGGCCATCGGCTGGCATGGCGGCGAAGAGCTGGCCAGGGTCAAGCCGGCCGACATCGACAACATCGCCGGATTCGTGGTCCTCGGCTTCTTGTTGAACTTCCTGATCGGCGGTTTGGCCTATTTTCTGCTGAGCCGGCTGAGTACCATGCGCCGAGTCGATAAGGCAACGGTCGCAGGCTATTACGGGTCGGACTCGGCCGGTACCTTCGCCACCTGCGTCGCCGTGCTCACCAGCGTCGGCATCGCATTCAACGCCTACATGCCAGTCATGTTGGCAGTCATGGAGATTCCTGGCTGTCTGGTGGCGCTGTATCTGGTCGCGCGGCTACGGCATCGAGGATTGGACGAGGCGGGCTACATGCCGGACGAGGCGGGCTACACCCGGCCGGTCAAAGTGGGGCCGGGGACGGCCACCCGGCCCGCAAATGGCGAAAGCCTCGAGAGCCAGAACGAAAGCGCGATCGACCTCGAACTGGAGTTGTCGCTCGAAGAGATGGAGCATCCTGAGTTCCAGTCCGTCAAAACGGGCAAGAAGCCCCGCGTTTTCTCCCGTGAGCTGTTTCAGGAAGTCTTTCTCAATCCCGGGCTGGTCCTGCTCCTCGGCGGCATCATCATCGGCCTGATCAGTGGCCTGCAGGGCGAGAAGGTCATTCACGACGACGACAACTTCTTCGTGCTGGCGTTCCAGGGCGTGCTTTGCCTTTTCCTGCTGGAGATGGGGATGACGGCGTCGCGCAAGTTGAAGGACTTGCGGTCGGCGGGTCTGGGTTTCATCTTCTTCGGTGTGCTGGCACCCAATCTGTTTGCGACGATTGGGATCATCGTCGCCCACAGCTACGCCTACCTCACCAACACCCCGTTCAAGCCGGGAACCTACGTGCTGTTCGCCGTGCTGTGCGGAGCTGCGTCATACATCGCCGTGCCCGCCGTCCAGCGCCTGGCCATCCCGGAGGCCAGTCCCACTCTGCCGCTGGCGGCGTCGCTGGGTTTGACGTTCTCCTACAACGTCACAATCGGAATCCCGCTCTACATAGAGATTTCCCGTATGGTCGGGCACTGGTTCCCGACGAGCTGAAGCCGCGCACCGTTATCCGAGCAGCGTGCGGACCACCCCGTCGGCCAGTAGCCGTCCGCGCGGTGTGAGGACCAGCCGGTCGCCCTCCGATGCCAACAGCCCGTCGGCGCATAGGGTGGCGGCGCGCCGGCGTTCATCCGCGTCGAGTATCTCCATCGGAAGCCCTTGGCCCAACCGGGTTTTCAGCATCAGGTCCTCGGTATGCAGGGCGTCCGTCGAGAGCTGTTCGAAGCCGGCGACCGGCAACATACCATCGGCGAGTGCTCTTGCATAGCTGTTGGGGTGCTTGACATTCCACCAGCGTGTCGCGCCGATGAAACCGTGCGCGCCCGGTCCTGCCCCCCACCACTGTCCGCCGTCCCAGTAACCGAGGTTATGCAGGCACTGGCCGCCCGGCCGCGACCAGTTCGACACCTCGTACCAGGCGAAGCCGGCGGCAGACAGCCGCTCGTCGACCAACTCGTAGCGATGCGCCAGCACGTCGTCGTCGGGAGCGGCCAACTCACCGCTGCGGACTCGGCGGGCCAGCGCGGTGCCCGGCTCGACGATCAGCGAATACGCGGACACATGGTCGACACCGGTTTCGGCCGCGGCGTCGACAGAGCGCAGTAGATCGTCTTCGCACTCCCCCGGGGTGCCATAGATCAGGTCGAGGCTGACGTGTTCGAAGCCCGCGGCCATCGCTTCGCGGGCCGCGGCCGTCGCGCGGCCGGGCGAGTGCACGCGGTCGAGGGTGGCCAGCACCCGCGGCGCGACGGATTGCATACCGAGGGAGACCCGCGTGTAGCCGGCCGCACGGATCGCCGCGAAGAACTCCGGCCAGGTCGACTCCGGGTTGGCCTCAGTGGTGATCTCGGCGTTGGCGGCCAGCGTGAAGTGCTCGCGCACCATGTCGAGCAGCCTGCTCAGGCGCTCTCCACCCAGCAGCGACGGCGTCCCGCCGCCCACGAACACCGTCCCCACCGTCGGCGCTTCCAGCCGCGCGGCCGCCAGTTCGAGCTCCGTGCGCAGAGCCTCCAGCCAGGTGTCTGGGTTGACCCCGCCCAGCTCCGCGGGGGTGTAAGTGTTGAAATCGCAATAGCCGCACCGAGTTATGCAAAACGGCACATGCACATAGATGCCGAACGGGGCCCCGGGACTCGGCTGCATGCCGGGCAGGTCGACCGGCGCCTCGCGAAGGGTCATGCCAAATCATCCCATGGCGGCAGGGCAGCCGGATTCCACAGCAGATTCCCCGGTTTGTTTACCTTTCCACCCAGACTTACCCGCTAATTTTAATCACTGTGAGCGCAAATTTGACCTGGTTACGATCTTCGTCGCCATTCATGGCAGAATGGCACCCGTGACCGTTGCGAACCCCAGCTTGCGTATCGCCTTGGTGGCGCGGCGGCATATCGATCTCAAGCGTGTCTGCAGCTGTTGCTGTCTCCCTTGATGTCGTAGACCCAGCCCACCTGTACCACCAGCTGGCCGCCGGATCTGCGCCTCCCAGTCAGAACCGGTGAGGTGCGCCGTCACGCCCGCGAATGTTCGCGAAGGAGAACTCCCGTATGACTACAGCCCGTCCCGCCGGGGCGCGAAATAAGGCCCGCGATGAGGGCCAGTGGGCGCTGGGAAGTCGTGATCCGCTCAACGCCAACGAGGAGATGAAGCAGGCGGGCGCGCCGCTTGAGGTGCGAGACCGCATTTTGAACATCTACGCCAAGAACGGGTTCGACAGCATCGAGAAATCCGATCTGCGTGGGCGCTTTCGCTGGTGGGGCCTCTACACGCAGCGTGAGCAGGGTTACGACGGCTCATTTACCGGCGACGAGAACGCCGACCTGCTTGAAGCCAGGTACTTCATGATGCGGGTGCGCTGCGACGGCGGCGCGCTCTCGACCGCCGCGTTGCGCACGGTCGGCCAGATCTCGACGGAGTTCGCGCGCGATACGGCCGACATCTCCGATCGGCAGAACGTGCAGCTGCACTGGGTCGAGGTGGAAAACGTGCCCGAAATCTGGCGGCGTCTGGACGAGGTGGGACTGCAGACCGCAGAGGCGTGCGGTGACTGCCCGCGTGTGGTGCTGGGCTCGCCGCTGGCCGGCGAATCGCTCGACGAGGTGCTGGACCCGACCTGGGCGATCGAGGAGATCGTCCGCCGCTACATCGGTAAGCCTGAGTTCGCCGACCTGCCGCGCAAGTACAAGACCGCCATCTCCGGTCTGCAAGATGTCGCGCACGAGATCAACGACATCGCGTTCATCGGCGTCAACCACCCTGAACACGGACCCGGCTTGGACTTGTGGGTGGGCGGCGGCCTGTCGACCAACCCGATGCTGGCCCAGCGGCTCGGCGCCTGGGTCCCGCTGGACGAGGTGCCCGAGGTGTGGGCAGCGGTGACCTCGATATTCCGCGATTACGGCTACCGGCGACTGCGCTCCAAGGCACGCCTGAAGTTCCTGATCAAGGACTGGGGTATCGAGAAGTTTCGTGAGGTGCTCGAGACCGAATACCTGAAGCGTTCCCTGATCGACGGGCCGGCCCCCGAGCCGGTCAAGCATCCGATCGATCACGTCGGCGTGCAGCGGCTGAAGAACGGGCTCAACGCCGTCGGGGTTTCGCCGATCGCCGGCCGCGTGTCGGGCACCATCCTGTCGGCGGTCGCCGACCTGGCCGAGCGGGCCGGGTCGAACCGGATCCGGTTCACCCCGTACCAGAAGCTGGTCGTCCTCGACATACCCGACGACAAGCTCGAGGAGACCATCGCGGGCCTGGAAAAGCTTGGGCTGCAGTCGCGGCCGTCGCACTGGCGCCGGAATCTGATGGCGTGCACCGGAATTGAGTTCTGCAAGTTGTCGTTCGCCGAAACCCGGGGCCGCGCACAAGTTTTGGCACCCGAGCTGGAACGGCGGCTGGAGGACATCAACGCCACGCTCGACGTGCCGATCACCGTCAACATCAACGGGTGCCCGAACTCGTGTGCCCGGATCCAGGTGGCCGACATCGGATTCAAGGGTCAGATGGTCGACGACGGTGAGGGCGGTTCGGTCGAGGGCTTTCAGGTGCATCTGGGCGGAAGCCTGGGCCTGGACAGCGGTTTCGGCAGGAAGCTGCGCCAGCACAAAGTGACAAGCGACGAGCTGGGCGATTACATCGATCGCGTGGTGCGCAACTTCCTCAAGCACCGCGACGAAGGAGAGCGCTTCGCGCAGTGGGCAGTTCGCGCCGACGAGGACGACCTGCGATGAGCGGTGAAACGACCAGGCCCACCGAGATGGAGCTGCGCGAACTGGCGGCGCGCGGTGCGGCGGAACTAGATGGTGCCGACGCCACCGACTTGCTGCGCTGGACCGAGGAGAACTTCGGCGGCGTCAACGGGCCCCGCGGGTGGGCCACGTGCAACTACGTGGTGGCGTCGAACATGCAGGACGCCGTGCTGGTGGATCTGGCCGCCAGGGTGCGGCCCGGCGTGCCGGTGTTGTTCCTGGACACCGGTTATCACTTCGTCGAGACGATCGGCACCCGCGATGCGATCGAGTCCGTTTACGACATACGGGTTCTGAACATCACCCCCGAGCACACCGTCGTCGAGCAGGACGAGCTGCTTGGCAAGAACCTGTTCGCCCGCGAACCCAACGAATGCTGCCGGCTGCGCAAGGTGGTGCCGTTGACCAAGGCGCTGCGCGGCTATTCGGCTTGGGTGACCGGTCTGCGCCGCGTCGAGGCGCCGACGCGCGCCAACGCACCGCTGATCGGCTTCGACGAGGCATTCAAGTTGGTGAAGATCAACCCGCTGGCCGCCTGGACCGATCAGGACATGCAGGATTACATCGACGAGAACGACGTACTGGTCAATCCGCTTGTCTACGAAGGCTATCCGTCGATCGGCTGCGCTCCCTGCACGGCGAAGCCGGCCGAGGGCGCCGACCCGCGCAGCGGGCGCTGGCAGGGGCTGGCCAAAACCGAATGTGGGTTGCACGCGTCGTGACGGCCCTGGTTCTGACCGCGCACGGAAGTGCGGACCCGCGCTCGGCGGCCAACGCGCATGCCGTCGCAGACCGGGTGGCGTCGATGCGTCCGGGTCTGGATGTGCGGCTCGCATTTCTGGAACACAGTTCGCCCAGCCTCGTCGATGCGCTTACTTCAGTCGACAGACCGGCAGTGATCACACCGCTGCTGCTGGCGAACGCCTATCACGCCCGCCTCGATATCCCACGCCAGATCGCGGACTGCGGTCCGAGGTTCGAAATCGGGCAGGCACAAGTGCTGGGCGAAGACGACCGGCTGGTAGCGGTCCTGCGGCAGCGAGTGGCCGACGTGGGCGTTTCTCGCTTCGACGAGGAGCTGGGAGTGCTCCTGGTGGCGATCGGCACATCCGATCTCGCGGTAAACGCGCGGACTGCTCGGGTAGCGCCGAAGCTGCTGAAAGGCACCGGTTGGGCCGGTGCGACGACCGCATTCGCCACCCGCGCGGAACGCTCGCTGACCGAGGGGTTGGGCAGGTTGCGCCGGCAGGGCGCGCGCCGGGTGGTCGTCGCGCCGTGGTTTCTCGCGCCGGGGAGAGTGCCAGATCGCGTTCAGCGCTTTGCCGAAGACGCCGGCATCGCCATGGCCGCACCGCTGGGGGCACACCGGCTGGTGGCCGAGACGGTGCTCGATCGCTTCGATCAGGCGCTCAGCGCGCGAGCGGGGCGCATCGCGGCCTGAGCGGCCGAAACGCACGGTCCGCCAATTCGTCACATTGTTCCCACCAGTCACGGGACGGCTCGGGTGTGTCGGCTCATAGATGTGCTATCGCCGGCGCTAGCACTTTCCGGAAACGACTGGTGGCAGCGCGCCGGTGCTGAAGTGACACCTGTGACTACGCGTGTAAAGCCTCAGACATGCGATGCACGGCCAACATGAACACCGCGATCAAGTTGACGGTACGACCTGGCCCAGCCAGTCACGCAGACGTCAACGTCGTCTCGTCCTCGTCCGCGTCGCGAGCGACCGTGCTGTCGTCGGCGATCGGCGGAACGCGGGTGGCCCGCACGTAAACAGTGTCGCCGTCGCGCAATGCCAGCGCTTCGGCGTCGCCGCGGGTGATCTGCGCGGTGAACGGGCTCCCACTGGCGGCGTTCGTCAACTCCACGCGCACTTCGAAGCCCAGGGCCACCACTCGCTCGACGGTGGCGCGTACGACGCCGATCGCATCGGCGGTGCCGTCGCCACCGGCGATCGCCATGTCGGGGCGTCGGCCCACCCGGATGTCGTGCGGGCGCACCAGGACGCCGTTGAGGGCTGACACCGCACCTAGAAACGACATCACGAACGCATTCGCCGGCGCGTCATAGACCTCGGTCGGACTGCCCACCTGCTCGATACGGCCCCTGTTCAAGACGGCGATCCGGTCCGCGACATCCAACGCCTCGGCCTGATCGTGAGTGACCAGCACGGTGGTGACGTGCACCTCGTCATGCAGCCGGCGTAGCCAACTGCGCAGATCCTCACGGACTTTGGCGTCCAGCGCCCCGAACGGCTCGTCGAGCAGCAGCACTTGCGGGTCGACCGCCAGCGCCCGGGCCAACGCCATGCGCTGGCGCTGACCACCGGAAAGCTGATTGGGATAGCGGGTGTGAAATCCGCTCAGCCCCACCACTTCCAGCAGATGGTCGACCTTCTGCTTGATCTCGGCCTTGGGCCGCTTGCGAATCTTCAACCCATACGCCACGTTGTCACGCACGGTCAGGTGTTTGAACGCCGCATAGTGCTGGAAAACGAACCCGATCCCGCGCCGCTGCGGGGGCACCCCGGTCACATCGCGCCCGTTGATCGTGATGGTGCCGCTGTCCGGCTGATCCAGGCCCGCGATCGCACGCAACAACGTGGACTTGCCCGAACCACTCGGTCCCAGCAGCGCGGTCAGCGAACCGGCGGGCACCACAAAATCCACATGGTCCAGGGCGACGAAATCGCCATAGTGCTTGTAGGCGTCGCGCACGATGATGGCGTGCCCATCCTCCGTGTCGGGGCGGGTCCCGATTTCGGTCATCTGCGAATCTCCTTGTCAGGCCTGTCTGGTCGCACGTGCCCGGCGTGCGTCGAGAACGACTTGGACGATCAGAACCACCACCGAAACAGCCATGAGCAGCGTCGAGAGCGCGTACGCCCCGTACTCCGCTCCGCGGTTGTAGCGGTCCGAAACCAGCAGTGTCAGCGTCTGTGACGTCCCGGGAAGGTTGGACGACACCATGATGACCGCGCCGTATTCGCCGAGGGTTCGCGCGACCGTCAACACGATGCCGTAGGTCAGCCCCCACCGGATGGACGGCAGCGTGATCCGCCAAAAGGTTTGCCACCAGCCGGAACCCAGCGTGGCCGCGGCCTCCTCCTGATCCGTTCCCAGTTCGTGCAGGACCGGTTCGACTTCGCGTACCACGAACGGCAGCGTGACGAAGACGCTGGCCAGTACGATGCCGGGCAGGCCGAAGATGATCTTGAGCCCCAGGTCTTTTTCCACGAAGCCCAGCGCACCGGCTGATCCCCACAACACGATCAGCGCGACGCCCACGACGACAGGCGAGACGGCGAACGGCAGATCGATGATCGCCTGCAGGACGCCCTTCCCCCGAAAGCGGTTGCGCGCGAGCACCAATGCCGTCGGAATCCCGAAGATCACATTCAGCGGCACCACGATCGCTACGACAAGGAGTGACAAGTTCAGCGCGGACACGGCCGCCGGGGTGCTGACCCAGTCGTAGAACTGAGCAAACCCGGGCTGGAACGTACGCCATAGGATCACGGCCACCGGAACCGCCAGCAGCACAAGGATGTACGCCAGCGCAATCGCTCGGATGAGGTAGCGAACTCGCGGCGACAACTTCACGCGACCACCTCCTCGCGCCGGGCCGCGCGCGCTCCGATGACGCGCAGGATGAACAGGACAATAAATGAGATCGAAAGCAGGACAATGGATATCGCCGCGGCGCCGGTGCGGTCGTCGTTTTCGATCAAGGTGCGGATCCACTGCGACGAGACCTCGGTCTTGCCCGGCACGGCGCCACCGATCAGGACCACCGAGCCGAACTCGCCGATCGCGCGCGAAAACGCCAGCCCCGCACCCGACAACAACGCGGGCGTGAGTGACGGCAGCACGACGGAGGTGAAAATCTTGAGGTTGTCGGCACCCAACGAGGCCGCCGCCTCCTCCGTCTCCCGATCGATCTCCAGCAACACCGGCTGAACGGCGCGCACCACGAACGGCAGTGTGACGAATGCCAGCGCCACGCCCACGCCCCATGCGGTGTGTTGCAGGTGAAGCCCCACCGGGCTGTTGCTTCCGTACAGGGCCAGCATCACTAGGCTGGCGACGATGGTGGGCAGCGCGAACGGCAGGTCGATGATCACGTCGACCAGGCGTTTGCCAAAGAAGTTGTCGCGCACCAGCACCCAGGCAATCAGCAAGCCGAAGAAGGTGTTGAGCAGCGTGACCGCCGCCGAAATCGTCAGCGTCACCCGGAACGACTCCACCGCGGCGTGCGAGGTGACCGCCAGCCAGAAGGCCTGCCAGCCGCCGCCCGCGGCCTGCCAGACGATGGCGGCCAGCGGCAGCAGCACGATCACCGAAAGCCACAACGTCGCCACCCCGACCCGAAGTGACGTGGTGCGCGGTGAACGGTGATCCGAAGACCCGGTTGGAGGGTCAGCGCCAAGTTCTGGCCGGACCGCTTCGGGGTCCGGGATGACCGCGGCCGTCATCCGGTGGCCTGCATATAGATCTTGGTGATGCTGCCGGAGGTTTTGTCGAACAGCTGCGAATCCACGGTGTCCCAGCCACCGAGGTCGGCAATGGTCCACAGTTTCACCGGTACCGGAAATTGGTCCCGGAATTCCGCGGCGACCGCCGGGTCGACGGGCCGGAAACCGGCTTGAGCCCACAACTTTTGCGCCGGACCGGTGTACTGGAAGTTCTTGAACGCGATCGCGGACTTCAGGTGCGGGCTGGTGGTCACCACCGCCAGCGGGTTTTCGATCTTGAAGGTCTGCGACGGGTTGACATGTTCGATCCGTTTACCTTGTCGCTCAGTGGCAATGGCCTCGTTCTCGTAGCTGATCAACACGTCTCCGCTGCCCTGGACGAAAACGTCGGTGGCTTCTCGTCCCGATCCGGGACGCAGTTTGACGTGTTCGCGCACCAACTTGTTCACAAAGTCAATCCCTGCCTGGCTGTTTCGGCCGCCTTCGCTTTTAACCGCATACGGAGCAAGCAGATTCCACTTCGCCGATCCCGAACTCAGCGGGCTCGGCGTGATGACCTCCACACCGGGCCGCAGCAGATCATCCCAGCCTTTGATGTTCTTCGGATTACCCGCGCGTACCACCAATGTCACCACCGAGCCGAATGGGATGCCCCCGGTGACGTCGGTGTTCCAGTCCTTGGCAACCTTTCCGGCCTTGATCAACCTGGTGACGTCGGGCTCGACGGAGAAGTTCACCAGGTCTGCCGGTTTGCCGTCTACGACGCCTCGGGACTGGTCGCCCGAGGCCCCATACGAGGTGATCACCTGCACGCCTTTGCCCTCTTCGGAGGCGTTGAACGCGGGAATGATCTTGCTCCATCCGGGTTCCGGAGCCGAATAGGCGACCAAGGTGATGCTGGTGTTCGCACCCGCCGGCCCGCCGCCGCCGACCACGTCGCTGGCCCCGCCGCTGCACGCCGAGACGACACCGATGACCAGCGCGAGCACGACCGCGAACCCAGAAGTGCGCCGCGGGCGCGGTGAACTTCCGATGTTGAACGTCAGCGGCATTGACGACCTTCCAGTGCGGGACCTTCAAACGGCTGTCCCCGTTGCTACGGGAGGCGTCTGGAACTGCTGAAAGGATTCACGAAGTCCACGCCGTACCGCGCACGGGCGATTCGGTCAGCGACAACAGTGCAGGTCGCACACAGCGCGAACCCGCTCGGTCCCGCTTCGGTGGCCGAGCGCGTAAGCCTGGCGGCGCACAGCGCCCAGTGCTACGTGCATGGCCGGAAGCCTAACAGAATTCGCTGGTCGCCTTCTTCTTGTCGGCTCAGTGCGTCAGCAGCCACGCGACCACCACCAGCACCACCAGCGTGACGAGAACCAACGTCACGTGCGACCGAGGCATGCTGACTATCCAAGCGCCTCGTCGGCGTGGCGGGCCCGGCGCATCAATTGAATGCCCCTGCCCAGCAGGCGGTCCAGCACCACCGCCAGGATGTAGGCCAGCAGCAGCACGATGGGCATGACCAGGATGGCCTGCAGCACGAAGGCGAGCCCGGAAAGCCACAGCTCGATCCCGTCCCACCAACTCAGGAACCCGTTCACCGGCCTCACCCTAATCCTGCTCATACCCCGGGCACCAGAAAGCCGTCGGCGGAACTCCGATGTGTCAAGATCGGCCAATGCCGCCTGCCGAGCGCACGACGTGTCTCGTCGTCGGCGGCGGACCCGCGGGCATGATGCTCGGCCTGCTGCTGGCCCGCGCCGGAGTAAAAGTCACCGTGATGGAAAAGCACGCGGATTTTCTCCGCGATTTCCGCGGCGACACCGTGCACGCCAGCACATTGCGCCTACTCGACGAACTCGGTTTGGGTGCGCGGTTCGCCCAGATTCCACACCGTCTGATCGACACCGCCCGGATGCGGCTGCAGGGCCAACCCGTGGATCTGGACTTGACCCGATTGCCGGGAGCTCATCAACACATCGCCCTGGTGCCGCAGTGGGATTTCTTGGAGTTGCTGGCCGCTGCCGCCGACGCGGAGCCCAGCTTCCGGTTGCTGCGCAGCACCGAGGTGACCGGCGTGATTCGCGACGGCGACCGGGTCGTCGGCGTCACCTACCGCGACAACGCGGAGGGCCGTCCCCACGCCACCGTCAAGGAGATGCGCGCCGAGCTGACGGTGGCCTGCGACGGCCGCTCGTCGACCGTGCGCTCGGCCGTCGGTCTGAAACCGCGAGTGTTCGGCGCGCCGATGGACGTCTGGTGGTTCCGGTTACTTCGCCGGCCCGATGATCCGCCCGGGCTTGCCGGCACATTCCGCGCCGGGCACGGCGCCATCCTGATCGACCGGGGCAGCTACTACCAGATCGCCTACATCATTCCGAAGGGGACCGACTCCGAGCTGCGGTCGGCGGGCATCGAGGCATTGCGCCGCGTGCTGGTCGACATGGTGCCCTGGCTGGCCGACCGAGTCGACACGTTGAGTTCGTTCGACGACGTGAAACTGCTTGACGTGCAACTCAATCGGCTTCGTCGTTGGTATTGCGACGGGCTGCTCTGCATCGGCGATGCCGCTCATGCGATGTCGCCGGTCGGCGGCGTCGGCATCAACCTGGCGGTCGCCGACGCCGTCGCCGCCGCGCGGACGTTGGCCGGCCCGCTGCGGGCCGGGCGCGTATCCACCCGGCAGTTGGCCCGGGTACAGGTGCGCCGCTGGGTGCCGACCGCGATCCTGCAGGCCGCGCAGCGCGCGATCCATGCGAACGTGGTCGCCGTCGCGGTGGACGGTAGAGACCGGCCGCCGCCCCGCGCAGTACGGGCGGTGGGCAGATCGACGGCGTTACGGCGATTCGTCGGCTACATGGTGGCGATCGGCCCGCTGTCCGAGCACGCGCCCGAGTACGCGAGGCGTGCAGGATAGACCGAGTCGCGCAAAGGATGGACGCCGGGCACGTCGACAGATGATGATGTCGGGATGGTCCTGCAAGCTCAACCCGCCGACCAGCCAGCCGACCCGGCGGCCCCTTCAGAGGTCAGCGAGATTGAAGCGGTAACGCCAGCCCCTTCTCCGGCCGTCGACTTCAGCTTGCCCACGCCCTACACATCGAGTTCGGCACTGCGCAACCCGTTTCCGCCGATCGCCGATTACGCGTTCCTGTCGGACTGGGAGACCACCTGCCTGATATCGCCGGCCGGTTCCGTGGAGTGGCTGTGCGTGCCGCGTCCGGACTCGCCGAGCGTGTTCGGTGCGATTCTGGACCGCAGCGCCGGTCATTTCCGCCTGGGCCCCTACGGTGTCTCGGTGCCGTCGGCGCGGCGCTACCTGCCCGGCAGCCTGATCATGGAGACCACTTGGCAGACCCACACCGGGTGGCTGATCGTGCGCGACGCGCTGGTGATGGGCAAGTGGCACGACATCGACCGGCGATCGCGAACGCACCGGCGCACCCCGATGGACTGGGACGCCGAGCACATCCTGCTCCGCACAGTGCGCTGCGTCAGCGGCACCGTCGAGCTGATGATGAGCTGCGAGCCGGCGTTCGACTACCACCGCATCGGCGCCACCTGGGAATACTCGGCGAACGCCTACGGCGAGGCCGTCGCCCGCGCCGGCAAGCAACCCGACGATCACCCGGCGCTGCGGCTGACCACCAACCTGCGCATCGGCCTGGAGGGGCGCGAAGCGCGCGCCCGCACCCGGATGAAAGAGGGCGACGACATCTTCGTCGCGCTGAGCTGGACCAAGCATCCGCCGCCGCAGACCTACGAAGAGGCCGCCGACAAGATGTGGCAGACCACCGAGTGCTGGCGGCAGTGGATCAACATCGGCAACTTCCCCGATCACCCGTGGCGGGCGTACCTGCAGCGCAGCGCGCTCACCCTCAAGGGGCTGACGTATTCGCCCACCGGCGCGCTGCTGGCGGCCAGCACCACGTCGCTCCCGGAAACGCCGCGCGGAGTGCGCAATTGGGATTACCGCTACGCGTGGATTCGCGATTCGACGTTCGCGCTGTGGGGGCTCTACACGCTGGGACTGGACCGCGAGGCCGACGACTTCTTCGCGTTCATCGCCGACGTGTCCGGCGCCAACAACGGCGAACGACATCCGCTGCAGGTGATGTACGGCGTCGGTGGCGAGCGCAGCCTGGTCGAAGAGGAACTGCATCATCTGTCCGGCTACGACCACGCGCGTCCGGTGCGGATCGGCAACGGCGCCTACAACCAGGACCAGCACGACATCTGGGGCTCGGTCCTGGACTCCTTCTACCTGCACGCCAAATCGCGCGAGCAAGTCCCGGAGACGCTGTGGCCGGTGCTGAAGAAGCAGGTCGAGGAGGCGATCAAGCACTGGCGCGAGCCCGACCGCGGAATTTGGGAGGTGCGCGGGGAGCCGCAGCACTTCACGTCGTCGAAGGTGATGTGCTGGGTGGCGCTGGACCGCGGCGCGAAGCTTGCCGAACGTCAAGGCGAAGTCAGCTATGCGCAGCAGTGGCGAAAGATCGCCGAGGAGATCAAGGCCGACATCCTCGAGCACGGGGTCGATTCCCGAGGCGTGTTGACCCAGCGCTACGGCGACGACGCGCTGGACGCCTCGCTGCTGCTGGTGGTGCTGACGAGGTTCCTGCCGCCCGACGACCCGCGGGTGCGCAACACCGTGCTGGCCATCGCCGACGAACTCACCGAGGAAGGCTTGGTGCTGCGGTACCGCGTCGAGGAGACCGACGACGGGCTGTCGGGCGAGGAAGGCACGTTCACCATCTGCTCGTTCTGGCTGGTGTCGGCGCTGGTGGAGATCGGTGAGGTGACGCGTGCCAAGCGGCTGTGCGAGCGGCTGCTGGCCTACGCCAGCCCGCTGCACCTCTACGCCGAGGAGATCGAGCCACGTACGGGCCGTCATCTCGGCAACTTCCCCCAGGCGTTCACCCACCTGGCGTTGATCAACGCGGTCGTCCACGTGATCCGGGCGGAAGAGGAAGCCGACAGCTCCGGGACATTCCAGCCCGCCAACGCGCCCGTGTAGGTCACCTATTACGCCGAGCAGACGCAAAAGCACCGGAAAACGCTATGTTTTGGGCGCTTTTGCGTCTGTTCGCCGAGAACCCGCGGCGTCGGTGGACAGCGCGGCGACGAACGCTTCCTGCGGCACCTCGACCCGCCCGATGGTCTTCATCCGCTTCTTGCCTTCCTTCTGCTTTTCCAGAAGTTTGCGTTTGCGGGTGATGTCACCGCCGTAGCATTTCGACAGCACATCTTTGCGGATCGCCCGAATGTTTTCGCGCGCAATGATTTTCGATCCAATAGCCGCCTGTACCGGCACCTCGAACTGCTGACGCGGGATCAGTTCCTTGAGCTTGGTGGTCATCTTGTTGCCGTAAGCGAAGGCCGAGTCCTTGTGCACGATCGCGCTGAACGCGTCGACGGCCTCGCCCTGCAGCAGGATGTCGACCTTGACGAGTTGGGCCTCCTGCTCGCCGGCGTCCTCGTAATCGAGGCTGGCGTAGCCGCGGGTGCGCGATTTGAGCGAGTCGAAGAAGTCGAAGATGATCTCGCCGAGCGGCATGGTGTAGCGCAGTTCCACTCGCTCTGTCGAGAGGTAATCCATGCCGCCGAGTTCGCCGCGCCGGGACTGACAGAGTTCCATGATGGTGCCGATGAATTCGCTGGGCGCGATGATAGTGGTCTTCACGACGGGTTCGTATACCGTGCGGATCTTGCCCTCGGGCCAGTCCGACGGGTTGGTCACGCGGATTTCAGCGACCTCGTCGCCTCGGCCCTCTTTGAGTACGCGATAGACCACGTTCGGCGAGGTCGAGATCAGGTCCAGGTCGAACTCGCGCTCCAGCCGCTCGCGGGTGATCTCCATATGCAGCAGGCCGAGAAAGCCGCAGCGGAACCCGAAGCCGAGCGCCACCGACGTTTCCGGCTCGTAGGTCAGGGCAGCGTCGTTGAGCTGCAGCTTGTCCAGGGCGTCGCGCAGGTTGGGGTAGTCGGAGCCGTCCACGGGATACAGCCCCGAATAGACCATCGGCTTGGGTTCGCGGTAGCCGGTCAGCGCCGCCTTCGCGCCGTTGCGGGCCGTCGTCACCGTGTCACCCACCTTGGACTGACGAACGTCTTTGACACCGGTGATCAGATAGCCCACCTCCCCGACGCCGAGACCCTCGCTCGGCTTCGGCTCGGGCGAGACGATGCCGACCTCGAGCAGTTCGTGGGTGGCTCCGGTGGACATCATGGCGATGCGCTCGCGTGGGCTGATCTTGCCGTCCACCACGCGGACGTAGGTCACCACGCCGCGGTAGATGTCATAGACGGAGTCGAAGATCATCGCCCGCGTGGGTGCGTCGGCGTCGCCCTGCGGTGGCGGCACCTCGCGCACCACATGGTCGAGCAGGTCGGCCACGCCCTCGCCGGTTTTGCCGGACACGCGCAGCACGTCGTGGGGCTCGCAGCCGATGATGTGGGCGATCTCACCGGCGTAGCGGTCCGGGTCGGCGGCGGGCAGGTCGATCTTGTTGAGCACCGGGATGATGTGCAGGTCACGGTCCAGCGCGAGGTAAAGGTTGGCCAGGGTCTGCGCCTCGATCCCCTGAGCAGCGTCGACCAGCAGCACCGCTCCCTCGCAGGCCTCCAGCGCCCGCGACACCTCGTAGGTGAAGTCGACGTGGCCGGGGGTGTCGATCAGGTGCAGAATGTAGTCGGTTTCATCGACTTGCCAGGGCAGCCGCACATTCTGCGCCTTGATGGTGATGCCGCGTTCGCGCTCGATGTCCATCCGGTCCAGGTACTGGGCGCGCATCGACCGCTCGTCGACCACACCGGTCAGCTGCAGCATCCGGTCGGCCAGCGTGGACTTGCCGTGGTCGATGTGAGCGATGATGCAGAAGTTCCGAATCTGCGCCGGCGCGGTGAAGGTCTTGTCGGCGAAACTGCTGATGGGAATCTCCTGGACTGACGGTGCGTTCGGCCTGTCCAGCCTATCTGGGACACGACGGCATCCAACCGCTCACGTCTATGCTGCGAATATGTCGTCCGCTCGCAAGTCTCAGTGGAAGACGTTGCAGCAGTTCGCCGAGAACCTGGTGTCCAACAGGGTTCCCAAGCTTGCCCGTCAATTGCAGACCTCGCAGGCTGTCCTGCGCGAACTCCAGCAAGTCGTCAAGGTCACCGTCAACGTCATCTCCGCCGTCACACCGCAGCCACAGACCGAGATCACCACGGGGCGGCCGGTGAGCAAGACCAGCTTTCCCACCGCACAGCGGGCCCGAAAATTGGTGTACGCACCCAATCTGGACGGTAGGGCCGATCCGGGCGAGATCGTCTGGACATGGGTGGTCTACGAGGAGGATCCGACCCGCGGCAAAGACCGGCCCGTGCTGGTCGTCGGCCGTGACCGCAGTGTCCTGCTCGGGCTGATGGTGTCCAGTCAGGAACGCCACGACAGCGACCGAAACTGGGTCGGGATCGGTAGTGGCAACTGGGATTACGAGGGCAGGGAAAGCTGGGTCCGGCTGGACCGGGTGCTCGACGTGCCAGAGGAGAGCATCCGCCGGGAAGGCGCGATTCTGGAGCGCGAAGTCTTCGATGTGGTCGCCGCGCGGCTACGCGCCGACTATGCCTGGCGCTGACGGGCTTGTCTTTGTTCATTTGCCTTCGGCTTGCGGTGTGAATCCTGGGCTTTCAGCGTGAATCCTGGGCTTTGCGGGTGAAAACAGGGCGGGGTTTCGCCCAGATCTCCGCCCAGGCTTCACAGCCGAAGCCCTCGCTTCACAATCAAAGCCAAGACTTCACAAGCCGTCGACCGAGCCGGGCTAGCCCTGAGTGATGTAGGACTGCAGCTGCTGCTGCTCGGCCTCGAGTTCTTCCATTCGCGTCTTGACGACGTCGCCGATGCTGACGATGCCGATGAGCTTCTTGCCGTCCAGCACCGGCACATGGCGCACCCGGTTCTTGGTCATCAACACGCTGATGCTGTCGACGGTGTCGGCTTTGGTGCAGGTGGCGACCGCGCTGGTCATGATCTTGGACACCGGACGGGACAGCACGCTGGCCCCATGAGTGTGCAACTGCCGTACTACATCACGTTCCGAGACGATGCCGACGACACCTTCCGGGCCGATCACCACCATGGCGCCGATGTTCTGCTCGGCAAGGCCGGCCAGCAGTTCGCGGACCGTCGCGTCGGGGTTGATCGTGGTCACCGCCGCGCCCTTGTTCCGCAAGACATCCGCGATCCGCATTCAGGCCTCCCGCCGGTGGTGATCTGCTTCACACCAGGCTACGGCTAACTCACGCGCCAAGAAAGAACACATAGCCAATTGTGACCGTAGGCGCAGGCCCGGGGCGGCACGAGTTGCGAGGATGAGTCCCATGATCGAGATCACCCTGCTCGGAACCGGCAGTCCCATCCCCGACCCGAACCGCGCCGGACCGTCGACGCTGGTACGCGCAGGCGGCCAGGTGTTCCTGGTGGATTGTGGGCGTGGTGTGTTGCAGCGGGCGGCGGCGGTCGGCGTGGGCGCCGCCGGCTTGTCGGCCCTGCTGCTCACGCACCTGCACAGCGACCACATCGCCGAGCTCGGCGACGTGCTGATCACAGGTTGGGTCACCAACTTCGCGCCTGATCCTGCACCGCTGCAGATCATCGGGCCGCCCGGCACCGCGGAGACCGTAGACGCCACGCTGAAGGCGTTCGGCCATGACATCGGCTACCGGATCGCCCACCACGCCGACCTGAACGCGCCGCCGCCGGTCGAGGTCCACGAGTACACCGATGGCACAGTGTGGGACCGCGACGGCGTGACCATCCGGGTGACTCCCACCGATCATCGGCCGGTGGTGCCCACCATCGGGTTTCGGATCGAAGCCGACGGCGCTTCGGTGGTGCTGGCCGGTGACACCGTGCCCTGCGCCGGCCTGGACGAGCTGGCTGCTGGTGCGGACGCGTTGGTGCACACCGTGATTCGCAAGGACGTCCTCATCCATGTGCCCCAGCAGCGGGTCAAGGACGTGTGCGATTACCACTCGTCGGTGCAGGAAGCGGCAGCGACGGCGGCCCGCGCGGGGGTGGGCACGCTGGTCATGACGCACTACGTGCCCGCCATCGTGCCCGGGCAGGAAGAGCAGTGGCGGGCGCTGGCCGCGGCCGAGTTCAGCGGCCGAATCGAGCTCGGCGACGACCTACATCGCGTCGAGGTCGTCGCGCGCCAATGAAGCGCCGGCCACCACCAGCCACCCCAACGCCAAAACCCGGGCAACCGGAAGGATCACGCCCAAGCGCGTCCACATCAGCACCGCCGTCGCCGATTCGGCGAGTGCGGCGATCGCCAGGCCGATGCGCGCCACCGGTTTCGGCGTCAACCCAGCCGCCGCCATCGCGGCGACCAGCACACCCAGGGCAACGACATGCCCGGGGCCGCCGATCAGAAACACCAAGATGTAGAGCGCCCGGACCAACGCGGTGTCGCCGCTGACCTCTGGCCGCGTCAGCGTCCAGCCCACCAAGCCGGCAAGTGCCAGCGACCCGGCCGCCAGAATGCCGCCGGTCAACGCGATCGTCGGTCGCAGGCCGGTGACGCCGAGCTGCCGAAGCCGGGCGCTCGCCGCGGCCGCGTAGCCCGCCAGCGGCACCGACGACGCGAACATCGCCACTGCGATGGTCTGCACCGCGACCGGGTGGTCGCGCACATACTCCTGGATCGGCGGAAGCGGCCCATACGGCAGCGGCATTACACCGCCGAGCGCGACGCCGACCCCAATTCCGCCGAACAGCAATCCAACGCACGAGCCCGACAGCACCACCAGTGCGGGTCCGGTCGGCCGGGATCCAGCCCTGTTCACCATTCAGGCCAGCCGGGTGGTCTCCACGACTACCTCCAGGTCCGTCGCTCCCTGCCCGGAGTAGATGCCCTTCAACGGCGACACGTCCGCGTAGTCGCGGCCGACGCCGACATTCACGTACTGCTCGGTGATTTCGGTGCCATGGGTGGGATCGTAATTCCACCAGCTGCCGGTCCAGGCCTGGATCCAGGCGTGGCTGCGGCCGTCAACGGTTTTCCCGACGACGGCGTCGCGTTTGGGGTGTAGGTACCCCGACACGTAGCGTCCGGGAATCCCCATGGCGCGCAACAGAATCAGCGTCAGGTGCGCGAAGTCCTGGCAGACGCCCTTGCCCTGTTGCAGCGCATCCAGCCCGGACGATTGCACGCCGGTGGTTCCCGGAAGGTAGTCGAGCTCGCCGCGTGCCCAGCGAGCGGCGGCAACAACGGCTTCCGTGGGGTCGTGATACTTCCTGATCCGCTTCCCCACCGCCGCAACGCGTTTGCTTGTCGGGGTGTAGTCGGTGGGTCGCAGCACTTCGTCGAACCGGTCGATCACGGCCATGGACTGCAGCTCTTCCCAACTGGTCTTGGCCGTCGGCGGTTCCGGGCGTTCCGTTTCCACGACCGACGAAGACGTCACGGTCAGCTCAGTATGCGGCGCGTGCAGGTCGAAAGCCGTTACGGCAGTGCCCCAATAGTCGGTGTAGCGGTAGGACCGGGTGGCCGGGATGGTTTCGACGCGGTTGAGGATGACGTTCTGCCGGTTGTTGGACGTCGGCGTCAGCCGAGCTTCGTTGTAGGAGGCCGTCACCGGCGACTTGTAGGCATATCCGGTGGTGTGCACCACCCGCATCCGCCACATCAGGACTCCCCCGGCGTGGTCAACGATCGGACGCGCTGACCGGCATCCGACCACGCAACCCAGGGTGCGGCATGGAAGTACTGCAGCTCCAAGGCATCTCCGACGTCGCGGCAGGTTCTCTGCAACGCGCCCAAGCGGTTCTCCAGCGATTCCAACAGCACACCCGGCTGGACGAATTCCAATTCGCTGCGGGCCTGACCCAGCAGCCGCTGCGCATCGGTGGTGGCCCCGATCCGGCTCTGCGGATTGTGCAGCAGCTCCTCGACGTTGTGTTCGGCCAGCCGCAACGAGAAGTAGACCGAACGCGGGAACAGCCGGTCGAGCATCATGAACTCGACCACCCGGCCAGCGTCGAGCACCCCGCGGTAGGTGCGCAGGTACGTGTCATGGGCACCCGCCGAGCGCAGCAGCGTCACCCACGCCGGCGAGGACGCGCTGTCCCCTACCCGGGACAGCAGCAGGCGCACGGTCATGTCCACCCGCTCGATCGCGCGGCCCAGCACCATGAAGCGGTAGCCGTCGTCACGGGAGAGGGTGGAGTCGGCCAGGCCCGCGAACATCGCCGCCCGGCTTTCGATGAACGACAGAAACTCGTGCGGCCCAAGACGTTTGGCGGCACGTTCGCGTTCGGGCAGCGCGTGGTAGGTGGTGTTGATGCACTCCCAGGTCTCGCTGGACGTGACTTCCCTTGCCGACCTTGCGTTTTCCCGCGCTGCCGAGATCGCGTCGACGATGGAGCACCCGCCCTGGGTGTTCGGGTTGAAAGCCACCAGGTCGGTCAGGGACCACACGTTCAGCGGCTTGTCCGGAGCCTCGATGCCCAGTACTTGCAGTAGCAGCCGGGAGGCGTGGTCGGGGTCGACGCTGGAATCCTCGAGCAGTTGGTGTACGGCGACGTCCAGAATGCGGGCGGTGTCGTCGGCGCGCTCGACGTAGCGGCCGATCCAATACAGCGCTTCGGCGTTGCGGGCCAGCATTAGTCGATCTCCTGCTGTTGCAGCTGGTGCTGGGTCGGCTGCTGCGTGGCGTGCGAACCGTCCGGTGCCAATTCGGGCATGGGCCGCGGCAGCGACCGCACCACCTCCGCGGCGCCCAGCTCACGCTCGGCCACCGAAGTGCGCGGCGCCAGCACCCAGGTGTCCTTCGAGCCGCCGCCCTGACTGGAGTTGACCACCCGCGAGCCCTCCACCAGCGCCACCCGCGTCAGCCCGCCGGGCAGCACCCATACCTCGTTGCCGTCGTTGACCGCGAACGGCCTCAGGTCGACGTAGCGCGGCGCCAACGAGCCTTCGATGCGAGTCGGCACCGTGGACAGTTCCATCATGGGCTGGGCGATCCAGCTGCGCGGATCGTCGCGGATCTTCTTGGTGACGGCCGCCAGCTCTTTCTCAGAGGCTTCCGGGCCGAACACGATCCCGTACCCGCCGGAGCCCTCGACCGGCTTGAGCACCAATTCGCGGATCCGGTCCAGCACCTCTTCGCGTTCGTCGTCCAACCAGCAGCGGAAGGTTTCCACGTTGGCCAACGCCGGCTTCTCACCGAGGTAGTACTCGATCATCGTCGGCACATAGGTGTAGACGAGCTTGTCGTCGCCGACGCCGTTGCCGATCGCAGACGAAATGACCACATTGCCGGCCCGCGCGGCGTTGACCAGACCGGCCACCCCGAGCACCGAGTCGGCCCGGAACTGCAGCGGGTCCAGGAAAGCGTCGTCGATGCGCCGGTAGATCACGTCGACCTGACGCTCGCCCTCGGTCGTGCGCATGTACACCTGGTTGTCACGGCAGAACAGGTCGCGGCCTTCGACCAGCTCGACGCCCATCTGCCGGGCGAGCAGTGAGTGCTCGAAATAGGCCGAGTTGTAGACACCCGGGGTGAGCACCACAACTGTGGGGTCGGCCTCGTTGGTCGCCGCCGAGTTGCGCAATGCCCGCAGCAGGTGCGACGAGTAGTCGTCGACGGTACGAACCCGGTGGGTGGCGAACAGGTTCGGGAAGACGCGCGCCATGGTGCGCCGGTTCTCCATGACGTACGAGACGCCCGACGGCGAGCGCAGATTGTCCTCGAGCACTCGGAAGTCGCCGCGTTCGTCGCGGATCAGGTCGATGCCCGCGACGTGGATCCGCACGCCGTTGGGTGGCACGATGCCCATCGCCTCGCGGTGAAAGTGCTCACACGAGGTGACCAGCCGCCGCGGTATCACGCCGTCGCGCAGAATCTCCTGGTCGCCGTAAATGTCGTCCAGGTACATCTCGAGGGCCTTGACCCGCTGGGTGATGCCGCGTTCCAGCCGCGTCCACTCCGATGCCGAGATCACCCGGGGCACCAGGTCCAGCGGGAAAGGCCGTTCCTGCCCCGACAGCGAGAAGGTGATGCCCTGGTCGATGAACGCGCGGCCCAGTGCGTCAGCCCGGGCTTTCAGGTCGGAGGCGTCCGACGGAGCGAGTTCGGCGTAGATGCCCTTATAGGGCCCCCGGACGCCGCCCTGGGCATCGAACATCTCGTCGAACGCCATCGAGTAGGAGTCCGACGTGTTGTATCCGTCGAAGATGCGTTCCGAACGGGCACGCGCAGCGCCGCGCGACCCCTGCTTGGTCTCCTCAAGCTGGTTCGGAAGACTCACCTGTCAGATGCTGCCTCAGATCGACGATGGGGCAGGCCACGAGTTCCCCTTTTGGGAGAAAACGTAACCGACTGATAACCTGGGCAGTCGCAAACGGGCATTTCAGATCACGGAGAGCCCGGTCAAGTCGCCGAATCAACGCAGGAACAGACGGGAACACAGACGCGTGGCCAACATCAAGTCGCAGCAGAAGCGCAACCGCACCAACGAGCGGGCCCGACTGCGCAACAAGTCGGTCAAGTCCTCGCTGCGCACCGCTGTGCGCGCGTTCCGTGAAGCCGCCCACGCCGGCGACAAAGACAAGGCCACCGAACTACTGGTGTCGACCAATCGCAAGCTGGATAAGGCGGCCAGCAAGGGCGTGATCCACAAGAACCAGGCGGCCAACAAGAAGTCGGCGCTGGCGCGCACCCTCAACAAGCTCGGCTGACCGTCAGCTGCGGTTTGCGGCCAGCTCAGCGACCTTTCTGACCGCGGATTCCAGGGCGTAGTCGGCGTCCGCCACGGCTCCCTTGACGTTGGCGTTGAGTTCTGCCACCACTTTCATCGCGGTTGCGACCGTCTCGCGCGACCAGCGCCGGGCCTGCTTCTGGGCCTTCTGCACCCGCCATGGCGGCATGCCGACCTGCGCCGCCAGCCGGTAAGGATCGCCGGACAACGGACCCACTCGGCCGATGGTATGCACGGCCTCGGCCAGCGCATCCGCCAAAACCACCAGCGGTTCCCCGCGCATCATCGCCCAGCGCAGCGCCTCGGCGGCTCCTGCCACGTCGCCGGCGACGGCCTTGTCGGCGATGTCGAAGCCCTTCACGTCGGCCTTGCCGCTGTGATAGCGCCGTACCGCATCAGCGTCGACGTCACCGGCGGTGTCGGCGACCAGCTGAGAACACGCCGAGGCGAGTTCGCGCACGTCGGAGCCGACCGCGTCGAGCAGCGCGGTCACCGTCTCGTCGTCGACCTTGACCCGCAGTGAACGAAACTCCTTGCGAACGAAGTCGGCACGTTCGCTGGGCTTGGTGATCCGCGCGCACGGGTGAACGGTTGCGCCGAGCTTCTGCAGCTCGCCGGCCAGGGCTTTTGCCCGCCCGGCCCCCGAGTGCACCACCACCAGCACGGTGCCGGGCGGGATGTCGGCGGCAGCCGACGTGATGACCCCGACCGCGTCCTTGCCGGCCTCTGCGGCGGCCTCCAGCACGACGATGCGCTCGTCGGCAAACAGCGACGGACTCAGTAGCTCGGCCAGCTCGTAGGTGGTGACGTCGCCGGCCCGCATGCGGTTGACGGGCACGTCGTCGACGCCGGCATGCTCGCGCGCGGACTTGAGCAGCTCTGCCACGGCTCGCTCGACCAGCAGTTCCTCGTCTCCCAGGACCAAGTGCAACGGCGAAACCTCACTCACCCGACGATCGTGTCACGCGGGTCTGACGGAGATTTTCGTGAGGCTGCGATCCACCGTTAACTCACGAGGCTTCGAGCCCGCGCTCGACTTGTTTGCGGGGGCGTCGTTTTCGGTGGAGAGTCGTGCTCAAAACCGGAATGTGACGGAGAGCGCCGATGGAAATCGTGCCGTTAGGTCCGGGCTTTGCCGCAGAACTGCGCGGAGTGACCATCCACGATGTCGCGGCACGGGAGGACGCCTACGTGGCAGTGCGCGCAGCGTTCGAGGACTATTCGGTTCTGGTCTTTCGCGACCAGGATGTCAGCGATGAAGCTCAGCTCGCCTTCTCGCGCCGCTTCGGCCCGCTCGAGGTCACCAAGGTGGCTTCGGATGGCTACGGCACCAACCTGGTGATCCTCAAGACCCTCGACGAGAGGGGCAACGTGGTGCCGGCAGACAACCGGCTTGCCTTGGAGAACAAGGCGAACCAGCTGTGGCATACCGATAGTTCGTTCAAGCGGGTGCCGGCGCTCGCCTCGGTGCTGTCGTCGCGCATCATTCCGGAGCGCGGGGGCGAGACCGAGTATGTCTCCACCCGGCTCGCCTTCGAGCGCCTGGATCCGGCGTTGCAACGACGGCTGGAAAATTCCTTCGCCTGGCACGACTACGCCTATTCGCGCGGCAAGATCGCGCCCGACCTCGCCGGACCGGCGGAGAGGGAGGCGCTCCCACCGCAATGCTGGCGTCTTGTGTGGAAGAACCCGGTCAATGGCCGCCGGGCACTGTACATGGCATCGCATACCTGTGCGATCGAGGGCATCGAGCGGAAAGCGGCACGGGAGTTGCTGGCCGAGCTGACGGAGGCGGCGACCGGCCCCGGTATGAGGTATCTGCACTCGTGGCGTAAGGGCGACGTAGTGATGTGGGACAACCGTGCGACCATGCATCGCGGCCGTCCGTGGCCGGCGCGGGAGCCGCGCTACATGGTACGGAGCACGATTTCCGCGACAGCCGTAGACGGGCTCGACACCATGCGCGCGCCGTCGCAACAGCCTGCGAAATGACCTTGCAGCCGCTTCGCGGTGTGCTGCAAGCTATTCCGGCTGGTTCAGCTCGACCAAGTTGCCGAACGGATCGTGCAGGAAGGCTTGGTGCCCCGCGCCGGGTGTGAGCGGAACGCGGTGCACCTCGACGCCCTGCTGCTGCAGATCGCTGACGGCTGCGTCGACGTCGTCGACGCGGATCGCGAAGTGATTCGCGCCCGGGGGCTGGGTGTCGGATTCCATCAGGTGCACCTGCTGGCCGCCGGCGTCGAGCCAGTGCCCCGGGCCGAGGTCGGGGCGCGGCAGCTGGGTCATACCGAGCACGTCGCGATAAAAAGCGAGTCCCTCTTGTGCGTCGGCGACGCAGATGGCGACATGGTGTACACCGGCTGGCTTCATGATTTGATTCTGCCTCGCAGTTGGCTCGACGTTTGCGGCGCAGCCGAGGTTAACCAGACTCATCTGCGGCAGTGCGGGCTATTCACGCTGGTGCACGCCGATCGGGGGACTGGCCCCATCGCCAACGCCGCCCATTCCGCGGCCGCGGCAGACAAGACGTGCCAGGCGCCGTGGTACTGCCAGAGGCTGTCGGGCCGGCACAGCGGAGACCCCGAGCGCCCCCGGTGTAGGCCGCCAGTCTTCCGGTCGCTTGAGCACGTGTCCGTTGCCGTCGGACCTGAGGCATTGCCAAACCGATCTCAGGCAGGCCGGTCAAGTCCATGGGTCGATCAGTTCGACGCCCGTTCCTTCGAAGTGACGAGTATTGCGAGTCGCCAAAGTCGCATGACGTGAGGCCGCGATTCCGGCGATTTGGACATCGCGCATCTCAACGACTCGGCCGGCGCGTTGTCGGGTAGCCGCAATGGTCCCCGCGGCGACAGCGGCCACTTGGTCAAAGGATTGAACGCGTCCGTTGAGATCGTCGGTCAACATTTTGCTGAACGCCTGATCGAGCTGTTTGCGACGCTGTCCGCGCTCCAAAAGCTCTATGCCAAAACGGATCTCGAAAACCGTTATGGCTGTAGTCCAGATCGATTCGGCTGGCTGGGTGTCGAGCCAGTCAAGCACGACAGGATCCGGTGTGGTCCGCATCAGTGCGGAGAGCACGTTGGTATCCAGCAGGATCATGACTCGAACTGCGCGGGTTGCGCGGACTGTCCGCGCACCTCTGGAATCTCGCCACTCAGTCCGACCCGGCTGAAGCGCGACGCGATTTGGGACCCCAGCCGCTGAGGTGGATCGTCGACATTCCGGACAGCGTTCCGCAGAATATCCCGGACTTCCTCCTCAGTGCTGCGGCCGTGCTGGCGGGCCAGCCGTTGCAGCTTTGCTTTAGTGTCGTCGTCGAGTTGCCGTATGAGTATCTGCGCCATGCACAAACGATATCATGCTAGCGCTCTTGAGCTGCACTCTTGCTGCCGCCTTCTAGCCCGACAGCCACCAGGCCGCCAGGCATACGACAGCCGTCGCGGCTGCCGCACCCGCCGCAACGCGAAACCACCGCCACCGCCACAGCACCATCGCCAGCGCGGTGACACCGCCGACAAGAAGCACACCAGGGACGCCCTTCGGGACGGGTACCGTCGCGCCGGGCATGCCCGCCGCCCAATGAGCAACTCTCAACACCCACCACAGCTCTGGACCGGTGAACCGGATCAACAGCTGCGCGGCGGCGGGCCACAGCCCGCACAAGACGGCCGCCGCGGTGCCGAGGACGGTAATCGGCGGTATGACGGCCGCGACCGCAAGGTTGGCCACCACGGCAACCAGGCTGAACCGGCCGGAGATCGCGGCGACCAAGGGAGCGGTCACCACCTGCGCGGCCAACGCGACCGCAAGTGCGTCCGCCAACGGTTTGGGGCAGCCGCGGGCGACCAGGCGGTGCGACCAGATCGGCGCAATGACCACCAGAGCGGCCGTCGCCAGCGCGGACAAGGCGAAGCCGATGTCGACCGCCAACTGCGGCGCGACAGCCATCAACAGCAGCACCGTGGTGCACAACGCCGGAATGGCCTGACGCCGGCGAGACGACAGCATCCCGGTCAGCGCGATGGCGCCCATGACGGCTGCGCGCAGCACGCTGGCCGTCGGCTGCACGACGATCACGAACCCCACCAGCACCGCGGCGGCCAGCAGCACCGCAAAGCGCGGGCCGATCAGGCGGGCAGAGAACAGCACGGCCCCGCACACGATCGTCACGTTGGCGCCCGATACCGCTGTCAGGTGCGTCATGCTCGCCGCGCGAAAGTCGCGGTTGGTCGTCGCGGTGACAGCCGAAGTGTCGCCAAGGACCAGAGCGGGCAGCATCGCGGCCTGCTCGGCGGGCAACACGTCTCGGACGGCCGCGGCGAACCTGCCACGAACGGCGTGAGCGGCCCGCTGCACCGCACTGGCTTGGCCCACCGCCGGCCGGCCCGTGGCGATGAGCACCGCGACTGTCAGGTCATGGCGCTTTGGCGGGCTGATCCGCGCGGTGAACCGGACCGGCTGGCCGACCATGATGTCCCCGAAATCCGAGGTTCTGGCGAAAACCACTGCGCGACCTGATATTTCGTCATCGCGCAGGTATTGCAACGTGGCACGAAACATCAGTCGGCCGCTTCCCAGGGAGACCGCGCTCTCGCTGGGAGTCACGGTCACCGGCATGGCGGCACCGAACGCGGCGGTGATTGGGTGGCGAGCGACCGCATCGGCACGCAACGAGATCGCGAGCCCGAACCCGGCGCCTACGACACCAACCGCCGCCAAGCCGGCGCCGATGGCCGCAATCCGTGCCCCCCGCACTGCGCGCCACCACGCCAAAACCGAGGCGATGGCCAGCAGCAAGCAGCACCACGCGAGCACCGGGCCCACCGGCCACACGACGCCGGCCGCGGTCATTATCCAGCTCGTGAGCGCGGCAGGCGCCAGGCGCAGATCGAGTCGCGCCGATCCCGGCTCGCCGTGGTAAGCCACCGGCGTCAGACACGGACCAGGGCACGCAGTTTCTCTAGCCGCGCCGGACCGATGCCGTCGACTTCGGCGAGCTGATCGACACTGGTGAACTTGCCGTTGGCCTGCCGCCACGCCACGATCGCCGCAGCGGTGACCGGCCCCACCCCGGGCAGAGCATCCAGCTGCTCCATGGTCGCGGTGTTGAGGTCGAGCACCTCACCCCGCTTCGGCTTGGTGGTGTTCGTCGGCGGCGCGGATGCCGGCGGGGCCGCCGAGCCTGGGCTCACCGAGCTGCCGAGTGCCCTTGGCTGTCCCGACAGCGGAGCCAGCCCGACCACGATCTGTTCGCCGTCGCCCAGCGGGCGGGCCATGTTCAACCCGATAGTGTCGGCGCCGTCGACGGCCCCGCCCGCTGCCTGCAACGCATCGGCGACCCGCGCGCCCGGTGTCAGGGTGACCAGTCCGGGCTTGTGCACTAGGCCGACCACGCTGATCACCACCGGCCCGTCCGCGGCGGCGCTCGGGCTGGCAGAAGATCTGGGGCTCGCCGATGACGCCGGTTGCACCGGAGGCAGCTTCGCCGACATCACCGGCGCAGGCCGGTCGCGCAGCACGGTGAACACGGTGACCAGCACGGCGATGGCGGCCACTACGGCCAAGGCAATGGCACCCGCGCGGCCGGGATCCGCACGCACCTTGTCGACCCAGCTACCGGACGCGTCGGGAAGCCAACGTGGCAGCAACGAGTTCTGGTCCTCTTCGTTGGTGGCCTCCGGCTCGTCCGTGTCGTCGGCCTCCGGATCGGCACTCAATCGGCGCTGCAGCCGCTGCGCGGGAAGTTCTGTTCGCATGGGCCGACCGTAGGTGCGGCCGCCGCCACATCAGCCCCGATCGACGGCCCCGCAAACGCTGCCTGTGGACTAACCCGAGGCTGTGGAAGGGCTCGACGCGGGATGAGCCAAGATGGAACCCATGAAACTGGCGCTCACAGCCGAGGAAGCCGCTTTCCGCGACGAGCTTCGCACCATTTACACCACGAAGATTCCCGAAGAACTCCGCGAGCTGGTACGTCAGGGCTCATCGTTGAGCCGCGACCAGATGGTCACCAGCCACAAGATCCTCCACGAACACGGCCTCGCGGTGCCGAACTGGCCGGTCGAATGGGGCGGCAAGGACTGGACACCCACCCAGTACCAGATCTGGACCGACGAAATGCAACTGGCGTGCGTCCCCGAACCACTGAACTTCAACGTCAAGATGGTCGGCCCGGTGATCGCCGAATTCGGGTCCCAGGAGATCAAGCAACGCTTCCTGCCGTCGACCGCCAACATGGACATCTGGTGGTGCCAAGGATTCTCCGAGCCCGAAGCCGGCTCCGACCTCGCCTCGCTGCGCACCACCGCCACCCGCGACGGCGACACCTACGTCGTCAACGGGCAGAAGACGTGGACAACCCTCGGCCAGTACGCGGACTGGATCTTCTGTCTGGTCCGCACCGACCCGCAGGCACCCAAACGCCAGGCCGGCATCTCGTTCCTGCTCATGGACATGAACACGCCCGGCATCACGCTGCGACCCATCAAGACGATCGACGGTGGCCAAGAGGTCAACGAGGTGTTCTTCTCCGACGTGCGGGTCCCGGCCGATCAGCTTGTGGGAGAAGAGAACCAGGGCTGGACGTACGCGAAGTTCCTGCTGGGCAACGAGCGCACCGGGATCGCCCGGGTAGGCCACACGAAAGTACGCCTCGCGGAGGTGAAAAGGCACGCCGCGGAGACAGGCGTGCTCGAGGATCCACTGTTCGCGGCGCGCCTCGCAGAAGCCGAAAACGAGCTGCTGGCACTGGAACTCACCCAGGCTCGCGTGGTGTCCAGCTCGGCCAACGGTAAACCCAATCCGGCGTCATCAGTGCTGAAACTGCGCGGCAGTCAGCTCACGCAGGTGGCCACGGAGTTGCTCGTCGAGGTAGCCGGACCCGACGCGCTACCGGTGGACGGCGACGAGATCGGTTCTCCCCCTTGGGCACAAGCAAGTGCGCCGCGCTACCTCAACTACCGCAAGACGTCGATCTACGGCGGCAGCAACGAAGTGCAGCGCAACATCATCGCGTCCACCATTCTCGGATTGTGAGGCAGTCATGGACTTTCAGTTGAGTGACGAGCAGGCCCTGCTCCGCGATACCACCCGTGACCTCCTTGCGCGCAGCTATGATCCGGAGAGCCGCAACAAGGTCATCGACACCGAACTCGGCTGGAGCCGCGAGGTCTGGAGCCAGCTGGCCGACATCGGGATTCTCGGCCTTGGATTCGACCCGGACGAGTCGGGCCAGATCGAGATCATGGTCGTGCTCACCGAAATCGGGCGACGGCTGGCACCCGAACCCGTCGTGCACGCCGCGTTGGGTCCCGGTTCGCTGATCGCTGACCACGGCAGTCAAGCGCAGAAGGAGCTGCTCGATGAAGTCGCCGCCGGACAACGGCTGCTGGCCTTCGCCCACCTGGAGCCCGGACACCGCAAGGCCGAAGCAAAGCTCACCACTACCGCTGAGCAACAAGGTGATTCGTGGCTGTTGATTGGACGAAAGAACCCAGTGCTGGCTGGCGATTGCGCCGACACGCTGGTGGTCAGCGCGGCATTGCCGAACGGCGGCCCCGCGCTGTTTCTCGTCGACGCGGAATCCGTAACCCGCCATCCGTACCCGACATTCGACGGACAGCGTGGCGCGCAGATCGACCTGGACCGCACGCCCGCCGAACCCCTTGGCGATGGACAAGACGCGTCAAATGCCATCGGCCACGCCATCATTCGCATCCAGTCGGCGTTGTGCTCCGAAGCCGTCGGGGCGATGGAGGAAGCGCTGCGTTTGACCACCGATTACCTCAAGACCCGCAAGCAATTCGGCGTCACGCTCAACAAGTTCCAGACGCTGACGCAACGCTCCGCCGACATGTATGTCTCGCTGGAGATGGCCCGCAGCATGAACCTGTACGCGGCGATGTCGATCGCCGACGGCAACCTCGACCCGTTGATCGCCTCGCGTGCCAAACTGCAGATCGGCCGCTCGGGCCGGCATATCGCGCAGGAATCGATTCAGCTGCACGGCGGTATCGGCATGACCGCGGAATATCCGGTCGGTCATTACGCAGCCAGACTCACCGCGATCGAGCACACGCTGGGCTCGTCACAAGATCACCTGCAGGTGTTGATCGACCACGTCGGTGACTACGACCTGGCACGGCTTTAATACATGGCCGAGCTGACCGACAAAGTCGTCGAGTTCCTCTCGGCCGGGACCCGAACCGGGATGCTGGGTTTCCTCGCGTCGGACGGCCGGCCGCTGGTCACCCCGGTGTGGTTCGTGGTGGAGGATGGCCAGCTGGTGTTCACCACCGAGCGTCATACGCCGAAAGGCCGTGCACTGCAGCGTGATCCGCGAGTCGCAATCTGTGTCGACGACCCGCATCCACCGTATTCGTTCGTCCAGGTGCAGGGGACGGCGACGATAACCGACGACCCCCGGGACGTGCTGAACATCGCGACCCGAACCGGCGCGCGGTACATGGGCGCCGACCGCGCTGAGGAGTTCGGCCGCCGCAACGCGGTTCCTGGCGAGGTGGCAGTCCGGATCCGCCCCATCAAGGTCATCGCCGGGTTCGACATCAGCGACTAAGCGACAAAGCGACTAAGCGACAAAGCGACTAAGCGACAAAAGCGACTAAGTACCAGCGACCCAAAGGAGCAGCAGATTGAGCGCCAAACGCCGCCGGGCCCCCCTGCGTGCCGCCGACAAACGAGCTGCGCTGCGCAAGGTTCCGCTTCTCGCTGACCTCGACGACGACCAACTCGATCAACTCTCCGGCGCGGTCAGTCGCCACCACATCTTCGCCGACGAGTGGCTCTTTCGGCTGGGAGACCCGTCGGACGCCATCTACATCGTCGCCTCGGGGCGGTTCGCGGTCGTCGGCGTCGACGGCCAGGTGTTTCGCGAGATGGGATCGGGCGATTCCATCGGGGACCTGGGCGTGATCGCGGGCGCCCCGCGATCTGCCGGCGTGCGGGCCGTTCGCGACGGCGAGGTCTGGCGGATCGCCGCTGACACCTTCACCGAGGTGCTCGCAACCACTCCGCAACTGCAATCGGTGATGCTGCGGGCAATGGCGGGCATGCTGCAAAGGTCGCGAGCGGCGGAGATCTCTCAGCGACCCAGGGTCATCGGCATGCTGTCGACGGGTGACGCCGTGGCCGCCCCGATCGTTGACAAGATCGCGAAACTGCTAGGCGCTCATGGCAAGACGGCCGTGCTGGCTCCGCCCGTCGAGACGACCGCAGAAGTCCACGACTACGGCGACCTCGTAGAGGCGTTCAGCGAAGCTCTTGATCGGGCGGAACGAAGCAACGATTGGGTGCTGCTGGTAGCCGAACGAGGCTCAGGCCACCTCTGGCGACGATATGTTGCGGCGCAAAGCGACCGACTGGTGTTCCTGCTGGCTCAAAAACACCCGTCGGGCGGCCTCGATTCGCTTGTCACCCACGGACGGCCGGTGCATCTGCTGGCGTGCGGGCATGAACCGGATCCGGGTTGGTGGGATGTGCTGAATCCGATCTCGCACCACCGCGCCGACGACGACGGCATCGGCGCTCTGGCCCGCAGGATCGCCGGCCGATCTTTGGGTCTGGTGCTGGCGGGCGGCGGCGCTCGAGGGCTGTCGCATTTCGGTGTCTACGAAGAGCTCACCCGGGCCGGTGTCGTCATCGACCGGTTCGGCGGAACGAGTGCCGGCGCGATCGCCGCCGCGGCCTTCGCGGTAGGAATGGATGCCCAGGAGGCGATCGCGGCGGCGCGCAAGTACCTGGGACAGGGCAACCCCCTCGGCGACTACACGCTTCCCGCGGTGGCCTTCACCCGAGGTCAACGCATCGATCGCCTCCTCGAGAACTTCGTCGGCACCACCTTGATCGAACATCTACCGCACGACTTCTTCTCCGTGTCCGCCGACATGATCACCGGCGATGAAATCGTTCACCGACGCGGTCCGCTGGCGCTCGCCGTGCGCGCGTCGATCTCGATCCCCGGTCTGATGCCGCCGGTACTGCAAGGCGAACAAATGCTCGTCGACGGAGGCCTGTTGAACCAACTCCCCGCCGATGTGATGTGCGCCGATCCGGACGGCCAAGTCATCTGTGTCGACCTGCGTCAAAAGTTCGTGCCGTCCAAGGGCTTTGGGCTGTTGCCGGCGATCGTTCCGCTGCCCGGGGTGGTTCGGCGGTTGCTGACCGGTTCGGAAGTCGCCCTGCCGCCGCTTCAGGAGACGTTGCTTCGGACCGTCGACCTTGCCGGCTCGGCGGTGAACTTGCTCGACCCGCAGATCGCCGCCGTCATCGAGCCGGATGTCACTGCGATCGGCCCGATGGATTTCAAGAAACTTGACGCCGCCCTGGAAGCTGGCCGGGCCGCGACCCGGGCGGCTCTGGACGCACAGCCGGCACTGGTTCGTTAAGCTCCTCCCGCCGCTTCACGGCGCGCAACGTCGGCGGGCAGGATTCGATTGCCCACCTCCTCCTCCCGCCGCTTCACGGCGCGCATCGTCGGCGGGCTAGGTTGTTAGCCGTGGACGCCAATAGGTCGCGCGGGGAGCCGCTGGCCGACCTGATCATGCGTGCAGAGGACGGCGCGCGCATCGTGCCGATTTTCGATCAACTTTTCGTCGGCCGCGTCTGCCCGGGTATCGCCGAACACCGCCGACTGGTGATCAACGATCCCGGTATCTCCCGCAACCACCTCGAAATCCGCTTGGATCTAGCCACCGACCAGGCTTTCATCATCGACACCAGCACCAATGGAACGTTGCTCAACGGCGCGCGGCTCGAACGCGCCGTACCCGTCCCCATCAGGCCGAACGACCAGATCCGGATCGGCGACGTCACGCTGAGATTCCGGTCGGACCGGTTCAACACCGTCCAGGAGAACACCGGCGAGTACACGATGACCCGGATCACCGAGGAGATCATGGTGATGGTGGTCGGCGACATCACCAACTACTCGACGATCTCCGAAGTCACCGACAGCAAAGTGATCGCGGAGAGCCTGAATTACCTTTGGACCGAGTTGGGCCGCGTCCTGCGCGCCCACCGCGGCACCCTCAACCACTACGCCGGCGACGCGCTGTACGCGGTCTGGGGGCTACGGGCGTTACCCAATGCCAACGAGCTCGCGATCGACTTCGCGCTAGCCGCGAACCAGAAGGTCGAGGAACTCGCGCCCGGGCTGCCGCTTCGTGAGCCGAACGGCTCGCCGATCCGGATGGGCTGGGCGGTGGTACAGGGCAGGGCCGCGCTCGCCGCAATGACCAGGACGGTGGAGGCCGTGATCGGGGACGCCACCAATGTCGCCTTTCGGCTGGCCGGTATCGCCGGACGTGGCGGGCGCGCACCGGTGATGACCACCGCCACCGTGCATGCCGCCGCCGAGACGAAATACGTCTGGGGTCCACCCGAGCAGGTCGAGATCAAGGGCCGAAGTGGAACACAGATTGCGTTTCCCGTCATCGGGCGTGCGTAGCTGACCAAACTGTTGCGGTAAGGAGCACTCGATGACGCCTTCAACCTCAGTCGGCACAGACCGTCCGTTGCGGGTGATCCAGTGGACCACCGGCAACATCGGCCGGCGCTCCCTGCACGCCATCATCGGCAGGCCTGACATGGAACTCGTCGGGGTCTATGCGCACGGGCCGGACAAGGTCGGCGTCGACGCCGCCGAACTGGCGGGCTGGCCGGAGCCGACCGGGGTGAAGGCCACCGGCGACATCGACGCGCTGCTCGCCCTGCGGCCCGACGCATGTTGCTATAACCCGTTGTGGCCCAATATCGATGAGTTGGTACGCCTGCTGGAATCCGGAGTGAATGTGTGCACCAGCGCAGCCTGGATTACCGGCGGCAAGCAGACGCCGCAGGACCGGCAACGAATTGCGGAAGCCTGCCGGCGCGGCGGCTCGACGATCTTCGGCAGCGGCGCGCACCCGGGCATGACGAACATGGTCGGCATGGTGCTCAGCGCCTCGTGCGAGCGCGTCGACGAGATCCGGATCACCGAATCGGTGGACTGCTCGACCTACGAATCGGCGGAAACCCAGACGGCGATGGGATTTTCGCAGGACCCCGACACGCCTGGACTGGCCGAGAGCGTGCGGCGGGAGAGCGAGGTCTTCGCCGAGTCGGCCGCGATGATGGCCGACGCGATCGGGGCGAAGCTGGACAGGATGACCTTCGACGTCACCTTTACCGCCGCCACCGCGGACTCCGACCTGGGATTCATGAAGATTCCGGCGGGAACCGTGGGCAGCGTGTACGGCTACCACCGCGGCTGGGCCGGCGATCGCAACGTCGTCAGCGTCGGGTTCAACTGGACCATGGGCGACCACGTGGTCCCGCCCAAACCGCTCGAGCACGGCCACGTCATCCAGGTGTTCGGGTTGCCCAACATGCGCACGGTGCTGCACTGTCTACCGCCCAAGGACTGGACCGAACCCGGGTTCATGGGCCTGGGCATGATCTACACCGCCATGCCGGTCACCAACGCTGTGCCGACGGTGGTCGCCGCCGCCCCCGGGATCGTGACGCTCGCCGACCTGCCGCCGGTCACCGGCCGGGTCGCGAGCTAACCGGGTGGCGTTGGCCACACGGCGACACCCCGGAGGAACGCTTTCGTGCACTAAGGTTTACGATTCTTAGCCAAACAAAGATTCTGCCGGGCAGCGCTACGCCTGCCTCGGGAAGCAAGCTCTGAGGCGGCGCGTTACAAACCAGGATCGCAAGCGGGAGGCGGTGAGATGGCTGGTCGGATTACCGGTCGAATTGGCCGCTTGGCCAAGCGAGCCTGGATACCCCTGGTGTTGGTGGCCGTGCTTGCCGTCTCAGGGCTGGTCGTGACGCGGCTGCACCGGATCTTCGGCTCAGAGGACCTCAACGCCGGCGCCGGCGCCGGGATCAAGATCGTGCAGTTCAACCCCAAAGTCGTCCGCTACGACGTCTTCGGCCCCGCCGGATCCACCGCGAACCTGAATTATTGGGACGAGAACGCCAACACCCACCAGATCAACGCCGCACCGCTGCCGTGGTCCGCCACCGTCTCCACGACGCTGCCGTCGGTGAGCGCCAACATCATGGTGCAAGGTGACGGCAGCCGGATCGGCTGCCGCATCACCGTCGACGGCGTGGTCCGGGAAGAGCGAAACTCCGACGGCGTCAACCCCCAAATCTTCTGCCTGGTGAAGTCGGCATGAGCGATCTGAATAGCAGAAGTCACCTGGAAACGGACACCGAAGACACCGGGCCCATCCGAACCGGGAGCCGCGTCGAACCCGCCGGACGCCCGCACCGGCCATTCATCCCGCACATGATCCGCATCTTCGCCCTGCCGATCTTGCTGATCTGGGTGTTCGTCACGGTCGTCGTCAACATCGCCGTCCCCACCCTGGAGGTCGTCGGCGAGGCGCATTCCGCGCCGATGGCCCCACTGGACGCCCCGTCGATGCAGGCGATGATGCGACTGGGCCACAACTTCAAGGAGTTCGACTCCAATAGCACCGTGATGATCGTGCTGGAGAGTAAGGGGCCACTGGGCGACGAGGCACATCGCTACTACGACAACCTGATTCGTCAGCTGCAGCAGGATCACAAGCACATCCAGCACATCCAGGACTTCTGGGGAGACCGGCTGACGGCGGCGGGCGCCCAAAGCGCCGATGGCAAGGGCGCATACGTCATGCTGAACCTGGCCGGCAATCAAGGCACCACCCAGGCCAACAATTCGGTCGAGGCTGTCCGCAAGGTTATCGAGAAGAACAAGCCACCGGCCGGTTTGGACGTCTACGTGACGGGCCCGGCCGCCCTCAGCGACGACATGCACGTCATCGGCAACGCCAGCCTGGCCAAGATCACGTTGTTCACCCTTGGCGCGATCGCGATCATGTTGCTGCTGGTCTACCGATCGATCGTCACCACATTGATTCAGCTGTTCATGACGTTCGTCGCGTTGTTGTGTGCACGCGGCGTCGTCGCGGTTCTGGCCTATAACAACGCATTCGGGCTCACCACGTTCGCCGCGAACATCCTGACCATGCTGGCGATCGCGGCCGCCACGGACTACGGGATCTTCCTGGTCGGGCGATATCAAGAGGCACGGCGCTCCGGCGAGGACCGAGAAACCGCGTATTACACGACGTTTCGCAGTGTGGCCCCCGTCGTGCTGGGGTCGGGCCTGACCATCGCGGGTGCGACCTACTGCCTGAGCTTCGCCCGGTTGCCGTGGTTCAACACCATGGGCGCGCCCGTGGCCATCGGGATGCTGGTGGTGGTGCTGGCCGGGGTCACCTTGGGACCCGCCATAGTCTTTTTGGGCAGCAAGTTGAGCCTTTTCGAATCCACGCTGGCCGCCAAGCGAGGTCGCCTCTGGGGCCGGATAGGCACGGCGGTGGTGCGTTGGCCCGCACCGATTCTGGCGGTCAGCGCGGCCGTCGTGCTGGTCGGCATGGTCGCGCTGCCGAGCTTCAAGACGAGCTACAACGACCGCTACTACTTGCCCACGAGTGCCCCGTCGAACCTGGGGCAAGCGGCCGCGGACCGGCATTTCTCCCAGGCCCGGATGAACCCCGACATGCTGATGATCGAGGCCGATCACGACATGCGCAACACCGCCGACATGCTGGTCCTGGACCGGGTGGCCAAAAACGTCATCCGCGTCGTCGGCATCGCCATGGTCCAGGACATCACCCGGCCGCTGGGCATTCCAATTCAGCACAGCTCCATACCATTTCAGAACAGCATGCAGAGCCAGACGACGATGCAGAACATGGCCTTTTTGAAGGACCGCATGGCCGACATCCTCAGAATGGCCGACTTGCTGCAGGACCAGATCGACTACACACAACGCTTGTATGAAGTGACCCAAGATCTTTCCAATGCCGCTGACGACAGCGCGGCGACGACAGCGGAAACTTCGGAAATCACCGACAAGCTACGGGACCACATCGCCGACTTCGACGATTTCTGGCGGCCGATCAGGTCGTACTTCTACTGGGAGAAGCACTGCTTCGACATTCCGATCTGCTGGTCGTTGCGCTCACTGTTCGACTCGTTGGACGGGTTCGACCAGCTTGCCGAGCAGTTCCACAAGCTCACGGCTGACATCAAGCGCACAGCTGTGGCCACCCACGAGATGCTGGACTTGGTCCCGACGATGATTGCGACGCTGAAGTCGACAAAAGGCATCACGCTGACGCTGTATCAGACTTTCAAGGCGATGATCGACCAGATGGAGGCCATGAGCAATACCGCGATTGTCATGGGCCAAAGCTTCGACACCTCGCAGAACGACGACTTCTTCTACCTCCCGCCGGAAGCCTTCCAAAACCCGGATTTCCAAACGGGTTTGCGAATGTTCCTGTCGCCGGACGGCAAGTCGGCGCGGTTCTTCATCACGCACCAAGGCGATCCCATGACGCCGGAAGGGATCTCGCGCGTCGACTCGGAGCGGACGGCCGCTCAGGAGGGACTGAAACAGTCCTCCCTGTCGGACGCCAAGGTTTTTCTCGGCGGTACCGCCGCGACGTTCAAGGACATGCACGACGGGGCCAAATACGACCTGATGATCGCGGTGGTATCGGCGCTCACGCTGATCTTCATGATCATGCTGCTGCTCACCCGTAGTGTCGTTGCGGCGCTGGTTATCGTCGGCACGGCAGCGAGCTCGATCGCCGCGTCCTTCGGTCTGTCCGTGCTCATCTGGCAGGACCTGTTCGGCATCAAGGTGCACTGGATCGTGATGGCGCTGTCGGTGATCATCCTGTTGGCCGTCGGCTCCGACTACAACCTGTTGTTGGTCTCTCGGTTCAGGGAAGAGATCCACGCCGGACTGAAGACCGGGACCATTCGATCGATGGCCGGCACCGGCGGCGTGGTGACCGCCGCGGGTTTGGTGTTCGCGTTCACCATGGCCGCGATGCTGGGCAGCGAGTTGCGGGTGCTCGGACAGTTCGGATCCACCGTCTGCATCGGTCTTTTGCTGGACACATTGATCGTGCGCACCTTGCTGATGCCGTCGATCGCCACACTGCTAGGCCGCTGGTTCTGGTGGCCGAAGGTGGTGCATCCGCGCGGCGACAACGCTCATCCGAACGTGACCGCGACAAGCCAGACTGCTCACGCTCAGGTGTAAAGCGAAGCCGCGCAGGCGGATACCTCGATCAGTTGCTGACGAAGTCAGTCGCTGAAGTCGATGCGGACGCTGATCGGGTCGGATTGCAGTGCCCGAAAGGTCGCGACGACCAACGGTGCAAAAAGCCGTGAGGTAGCAAACGTCCGCACCCGCTGGGGGACGTCGTCTTCCGGCACGAATCGAGCGACGCCGGACCGCCACCGGTCGCCCTGCCGGATCCGGACAGCCGGTTGAGCGGCGACGTTGTGCGCCCATCCTGAGCGTCTTCCGTGCTGTGAAATCACCCAAGCGCCGGTGTTGTCGAAGGTGGCCGCGACGGGCACCGTTCGGGTGGTGCCGGTTTTGCGTCCGGTGGTCTCCAGTTGGGTGGCAAAGGTGGTCCGGACCCCGAGTCGTCCAAGCATCGCGATGGCCGGGTTGGCGAGATATCGGCCGATGAGCCTTTCCCGCTTGAACTTTCGTAAAGCGCGCGCGGCGTCAGTTTCGGCGCTCGATTGGTCGGTCACGTGTCCTCCCGGAGGTTCTGTCGCACACACTAGCATCTAAGTTCTAGAATAGAACCTAGATGGTGAGGAAGCCAACACTTGGCGCGGAAGCAGAAAGGCAACCGTTTTGATGAGCGTGGACTTCGCGAGCACGGATTCCGCGAGGTGTCCGATAACGCGATCGATGCGATTATTGGGCGACCGGTGGAGCCTACTCATCGTGCGGGACGTAGCGGTGGGCATTTCGCGCTTCAATGACCTACAGGCTCACTTGGGCGCATCGAAGGGAATCCTGTCAGCCAAGCTGGCGCGCCTAGTCGACGCCGGCATCTTGCACCGCGTCGCCTATCAAGAGCCCAACTCGCGGCAGCGTGAGGAATACCGCCTCAGTGCGGCCGGAGAAAAGCTGGTTCCGGTGTTGCGCGCGTTGATCGAATGGGGCGAGGTCTACGCACCGGAATCTTTGTCAAGCCGAGGCGCCGACATCCACGCAGACCGCGAGGGCTCCAGCGCCGACATGCACCGCCAGCACCGGACCCAGCGGAGTGAGGGTCGCCGGCTCGCACGCCGGTAGTCGTCGGGCCAGTTCCGCCGCAACTTCGTTACCGCCGTCCGGATTCGCGACGTGGTGCACGGCAAGAACCGCCGGACCGTCGCCGACCAGTTCGCAGACCCGGTCGATCATCACTGCCGTCGCGTGTTTGACGGTGCGTATCCGTTGGGCCAGAACGAGTTTGCCGTCGTCGACGCGTAACAGTGGCCTGAGCGCCAGTGCGGTGCCTAGCCACGCTTGGGCCCCGCCGATCCGCCCACTACGCCGCAAGTTGTCCAGCCGGTGCACAACAATGAACGCGTGACTGCGCTCAGTTGCCGCAGCGGCGGCGGACGCGACAGTGTCCAGGTCGCCGCCGGCGGCGGCCGCCCGCGCAGCAGCCAGCACGATGAAACCGGTGCCCATCGCAGCCGATTTGGAATCGATTACCCGCACGGCCGGGCCGAGGTCGCCGGCAGTTCGCTCCGCAGCGCCGAAGGTTCCTGAGAGCGCTGACGAGATATGCACCGCGACAACGCCATCGCCGTCACTGTCGGCCAGCGCCTGCTGGTAGGCGGTGCAGAGTTCAGTTGGGGTGGCCGCCGCGGTGGTGGCATGACGTTTGTACACGTCATCGGGAATCTCGTCGACACCGTCGCGCAGATCGCTACCGTCGAGCAGGATATGCAACGGGACCACCCGTATCCCCAGCTTTTCGCACACCTCGGCCGGCAGTCGCGACGACGAGTCGGTGACCACAATGACGGTCATTATTCAGCCGCGTGATTTCTGTTCCGGCACACCGGCTTCGGCCAGCGCCTTGAGCATCAGCTCCGCCACTGCCTGGTGCGCTTCGAAATTCCAGTGAATGCCGTCGGGATTGCCATGTCCGCTCATAATGTGTTCGCCCACAGCGGCTTTGAGATCCACCAACGGGATGTCGTGGCGCTGCGCCCAGTCGGTGATCGCGGCCGCGGTCCCCGCACGGCCGTGGTGCGCCTTGCCGTATGTCTCCGCGATGTGCACCGACGGCAGCGACGCCACGATCGGGATACCCGGCCTGTTGAAATCGATTGCGCCACGAGTCTGTTCGAGATATTCGGCAGTCAAGTGCGGCGGCAAGGCGGACCGCGCCACCGGCGACAACCGCGGCTGCACCCAGCCGTAGCCGTCGCGGACCCAGCGCCGCAGCACCGGCGGACGCACGTAACGGATCAGTTCGCGGAGCGCCGTTGGCAACACCGATGGCAGCGAATCCATCCCGCTGGTGGCGAAGACCACCGCGCCCGCCCTGGGCAGGGCCGCCCAGGCCCGCGGGTCCTGTGTCGCCGCCCACCAGACGTCGCGGCAGGTCCAGCCGATACGGCCGATCAGTTCCAAGTCCCAATCCAATTGTGAGGCAACGATATTGGGCCAGATCCGAGGGTCGTCGGCGGGCAGGCCGCCGGTGGGCCCGTAGTAGGCCAGCGAGTCGGCGAAAACCAGCAGGGTGGGGCGGGTGTCAGAGGACCCCCGCTTTTCAGAGGACATCGTTGGACACCTGTGCCGAAGCGTTCCACACGTCGAGGCGCCAGCGGATAGCCTCGAAATCTGCTGCATCGTCGGAATGCCCGCTCAGCTGCACCCAGCTGGCATTGCCCATCCCACCGAGCACCGGCCAGTTGGCGACCGGCAGCTTCAGCAACGCGGCCGACAGCGCTGCGATCAGTCCGCCGTGGGCCACCAGCACCACCGGCCGCGCGGGTTCGGCCGCCCCGCTGTTCAGGCCCCATTCGGACTCTCGTGAGACGATTTCGGCAACCAACGGCACACTGCGCGCGGCGACGTCGACCCTGCTCTCCCCACCGTGCGGTGCCCACGTCGCGTCTTCGCGCCAGGCTAGCCGGGCGCCGGGTGCCTCGGCGTCGATCTGAGTGTGAGTCATGCCCTGCCAGTCGCCGAGGTGGGTCTCTCGCAACCGCTCGTCAACCCAGACCTGTAGCCCGGTCCGCTCCCCCAACATGAACGCGGTGTCGGAGGCGCGATGCAAGTCCGAGGAGACGATCAGCAACGGTTGCAGCTTGCCCAACACCTCGGCAGCAGCGACCGCCTGGGCGCGACCCAAGTCGGTGAGCGCGCTGTCCAGCTGTCCCTGCATGCGGCTATCCGCGTTGAAGTCGGTTTGCCCGTGCCGCAGCATCACCAGTCGACGAATTCTCATTGGGCGCTCGCCGCGTCGTCGGGGCTCAAGTCCACCTCGACCACCGGGCAGTCACGCCACAGCCGGTCCAGCGCATAGAAATTGCGTTCGTCCTGATGCTGGATGTGTACGACGATGTCGCGGTAATCCAACAGCGTCCACCGGCCCTCCCGGGCGCCCTCACGGCGCGCCGGCTTGTAACCCGCGCGGCGCATCTTCTCCTCGACTTCATCGACGATGGCGTTCACCTGCCGCTCGTTGGACGCGGAGGCGATGACGAAGCAGTCGGTGATGACCAGCTGGCCCGAGACGTCGATGACGACGACGTCGTCGGCCAGCTTGGACGCGGCTGCTGCGGCGGCAACCGTCGCCATGTCGATGGCTTCAGGGGTGGCTGTCATGTGTTGTTCCCCGCGGCCAGCGGCGCCGCACTTATCTGCCCCTCCGGTTTGCGGTACAGCCGGCGTTTGGAGACGTACTGCACGACGCCGTCGGGCATCAGGTACCACAGGGGGCGGCGCTGCTCGGCCCGCTGCCGGCAGTCGGTCGACGAGATCGCCAGGGCGGGTATCTCGACCAGGGTCAACGCGTCCTCGGCCAGCTCACCGAGGACGCCGGTGATGTGATCGTGGCGCAGTTCGTACCCGGGCCGGCTGACCCCGATGAACCGCGCCAAATCGAACATCTCCTCCCAGCCCTGCCAAGACAGGATGGTGGCAAGCGCGTCGGCGCCGGTGATGAAATACAGCTCGGAATCGGGGTTCAGCGCGTGCAGGTCGCGCAGGGTGTCGCGGGTGTAGGTGGGGCCGTCGCGGTCGATGTCGACCCGGCTCACCGAGAACCGCGGATTCGACGCAGTGGCGATCACCGTCATCAGGTACCTGTCCTCGGCCGCCGAGACCCGGCGGCGGCCCTTCTGCCAGGGTTGACCGCTGGGCACGAACACCACTTCGTCGAGCTTGAACAGGTGAGCCACCTCGCTGGCAGCAACCAGGTGGCCGTAATGGATGGGATCGAACGTCCCGCCCATGACGCCCAGCCTGCGAAGCTGCTTTTGCATGGTGTGCCAGCTTACTGGAGCCCGGGATCAAGCCTTACTTTGCGAGAAACGCGCGCACCTCGTCGGCCACTAGTTCCTGCTGGTCGATGAAGATGAAGTGGCCGGCATCGTTGACCAAGATCACTTGCGCGGTCGGCAGCCCCTGACGGAACCGTTCTGCCATCCTTGCGCCGTCGTGCAGCGTCTCGTCGCGGCCAATGATGACGAGAACGGGAACGCCGCTGTCGGCGAGCCGCCCGAGGTTGCAATGCACCGGACGGGGCTCTCGCAGGCCCCGCCGGAAAGCCGCCAATCCGGTGATCAGCTGCTGCATGATCGGACGCCAAGGGTCGGTTCGCATGAGCTGGCGGGTTCGCGCCGGCCCATGCGAGTCGAGGAAGGCCTCGATCGTCTGGGGCGTCCCCCGAACGCGGACGTCGACGATCGCGCGCAACGTCCAGCTGAGGTGCTGTGGGCTAACGATGCCTGCGGGGCCGACGAGGGCGAGCCGTTCTACGCGATCCGGTCGCGCCATCGCATAGTGCGTCGCCATCCAGGTACCCAGCGAGGCCGCCACCAGTGCTGCGCGCTCGACACCGAGCCGGTCCAGAACCTCGTCAATCCAGTCCACTACCCGAACCGGCGAGGACAGGACGCTCTTCGCCGTGCTCTTACCAACGTCGCCAACCGTATCGAGCATCCACACGTGGCGCACGGCCGTCAGGGCAGGAAGCAGCGGCAACCACATTGTCGAGCTGGTCGACATGGCGTGCAGTGCCACGAGAGGCGGCTTCGACGAGTCCCCCGCGGTCAGGACATGCGTTGTGCCGAACGAGGTTTCGACGTCCGATTCCTTGACGGGCACCTCCGAGAGCCTGATCGCCTCGTCGTACAGGCTGTAGTAGGCAGCCCGCGTTTCCTCGGACTTGAACGCCGATGGCCGCGCCATGCCCCGCCTCCTGAAACCCGATGCCCTTGAGAGCGTCACACTAGCTGGCGTCCTGAGTCATGCGTTGGACATCAGCATGGGTCTGCGACGCGATTATGGCGTCGAACGTGGGGGATATGTACGCGTTTTGATCACTTTTCGTCCATAGCACCCACGCTCGGCGAGGGCGGCGACCACTGCGTCCCGTCACACCGGCAGCAGCTGGTCGATGACGGTGGCCAGCTGACTGGCGGACCGGCACTCGTGCATCGTGATCACCTCTTGGTAGCGCGGCACTGCCGAATCACCGCTGCCCCAAAGATGTTTGGGCTCGGGGTTGAGCCAATGCGCATGTCGGCTGGCGGTAACCATGTGGGCCAGCAGGTCGGTCTCCGGATTGCGGTAGTTGGTGCGCCCGTCCCCGAGCACCAGCAGCGAACTGCGCGGCGACAGCACATTCGGAAACGCCTGCACGAACGAAGCGAACGCGTTGCCGTAGTCGGAATGTCCGTCGCGGCTATAGACGCCGGCCTCCCTGGTGATCCGCTGAATCGCCACCGCGAGGTCGGCCTCAGGGCCGAACATGTGGGTCACCTCGTCGGTGGTGTCGATGAAGGCGAATACGCGAACCCTCGAAAACTGTTGCCGCAGAGCGTGTACCAATAGCAGGGTGAAGTGGCTGAACCCGGCCACCGAACCGGATACATCGCACAGCACCACCAGCTCCGGACGCGCCGGGCGCGGCTTGGCCAGCACCACGTCGATCGGTACCCCGCCGGTGGACATCGACTTGCGCAGCGTCTTGCGCAGATCGATCACCCCGGCCCGGCTGCGTCGCCGCCGAGCGGCCAAACGGGTGGCAAGGGTGCGCGCCAGGGGTGCCACCACCCGTTGCATTTGCCGCAGTTGCTCCCCCGAGGCCCGCAGGAACTCGACGTTCTCGGAAAGCTGTGGGATGCCGTACATCTGGACGTGGTCACGGCCGAGCTGCTCGGCGGTGCGCCGCTTGGTTTCCGCGTCAACCATCTTGCGCAACTGCGTGATTCGCTGTGCGGCAAGGGCTTTGGCGATTTGCTCCTGCGTCGGCGTGGGTTCGTCGCCGTACGGCGCGAGCAGTCCCGCCAGCAACTTGCCTTCCAGCTCGTCCAGCGCCATGGCCTTGAGCGCCTGATACGACGAGAACGACGGTCCCCGACTGGAGTTGTACTTTCCGTAAGCCTCCACGATCCGCGCGATCATCGCGACCAGCCGCTCGTCCATGTCGGCGAGCTCGGGGTTGTCGGTGAGCAGATCCAGCAGCATCTGCCGCATCGCCTCGACGTCATCGGGGGGCAGGGCGCCGTCCGCTTCACCCGAGCCCCCCTCCTCGTCCAACACCACCGCGCGCGCACCCAACGCCGCGGGGAACCACAGATCGAACATGGCGTCAAAAGTCTCCCGATGGTCGCGCCGGCGCAGCACCGCACAGGCGATGCCCTCGCGCAGCACCTCGCGATCGCCTAAGCCGAGAGCGGCCATCACCCGCCCGGCGTCAACGGTCTCCGACGGACCTACTGAGATCCCTGCTCCCCGAAGCGCTTCCACGAACCCGACCAGATGACCGGTCAGCCCGTGCGGGGCGAGCGGCCGGGTCGGACGAATACGGCGGGTGGCCATTAGTTCAGTCTCAATTCCCCCGCTGCGCGCTGCTGATCGGACTGGTGCTTGAGGACCACGCCGAGTGTCGCGGCCACCACCGCATCGTCAATCGTGTCCAGTCCGAGCGCGAGCACCGTGCGGCCCCAGTCGATCGTCTCGGCGATGGACGGCAACTTCTTGAGCTGCATCCCGCGCAGCACGCCGATGATGCGCACCAGCTCCTCGGCGAGGTGCTCGGGCAGCTCGGGAACTCGGGACAGCAGGATGCGGCGTTCCAGATCCGGGCTGGGAAAGTCGATGTGCAGAAACAAACAGCGCCGCTTGAGCGCCTCGGACAGCTCACGCGTGGCATTGGACGTCAACAGCACGAACGGGGCGCGTTCGGCGGTGAGCGTGCCCAATTCGGGGACGGTTACGGCGAAGTCGGACAGCACCTCCAACAGCAGGCCCTCGATCTCGATGTCGGCCTTGTCGGTCTCGTCGATCAGCAACACCGTCGGCTCGGTGCGCCGGATCGCGGTCAGCAGTGGGCGGGACAGCAAGAACTCCTCGCTGAACACGTCCGTTTTCGTCGCCTCCCAGTCTCCGGACCCGGCCTGGATGCGCAGGATCTGTTTGGCGTGGTTCCACTCGTACAACGCGCGGGCCTCGTCGACGCCCTCGTAGCACTGCAGCCGGACCAGACCCGATCCGGTGGCCTGGGCGACGGCGCGGGCCAGCTCCGTCTTGCCGACGCCCGCGGGGCCTTCCACCAGCAGCGGCTTGCCGAGCCGATCGGCCAAGAACACCGCGGTCGCGGTGGCGGTGTCCGGCAGGTAGCCGGTCTCGGCCAGCCGTCGCGAGACGTCGTCGATGTCGGCGAACAGCGGCGCGGGCCGTGCGGGCACACTCACAATCGAATTCTCCTAAATACGGGCGTCAGGCCGGACGAGTCTGGCCGTCTCCCCACGCGATCCATTTGGTCGAGGTCAATTCCGGCAGTCCCATCGGGCCGCGCGCGTGCAGCTTCTGCGTGGAGATGCCGATCTCGGCGCCGAAGCCGAACTGCTCGCCGTCGGTGAAGGCCGTCGACGCGTTGACCATCACCGCGGCCGCGTCGACGCCGTCGGTAAACCGTTGGGCGGCAGCCATATTGGTGGTGATTATGGCCTCGGTGTGTCCGGTGCCGTATTCGTTGACGTGCGCGATCGCGGCGTCGACATCCTCGACCACCGCCACCGCGATGTCCATCGACAGGTATTCGCGGCGCAGCGCGTCTTCATCGGGGTCCAGGTGGACGGTCACCCCGGCGTCCTGCAGGGCGGCCAGCAGCCGGGGCATCGCCTGATCGGCGATCGCGGCGTCGACCAGCAGCGTCTCGGCGGCGTTGCACACACTGGGCCGCCGGGTCTTGGAGTTCAACAAGATCTGCTCGGCCACGTCGAGATCGGCGCATTCGTGGACGTAGACGTGACAGTTGCCGACGCCGGTCTCGATGGTGGGCACCTGGGCCTCGCGGACCACCGCGTCGATCAGGCTGGCTCCCCCGCGCGGGATTACCACATCGACCAGACCCCGGGCCTGGATCAGGTGAGTGACAGTGGCGCGGTCCGCCGCCGAAAGCAGCTGGACCGCATCGGCCGGCAGATCCTCGCTGACCAGCGACGCACGCAGCACCTCGACGAGCGCCTGGTTCGACTTCGCCGCCGACGAGCTGCCGCGCAGCAGCACCGCATTGCCGGACTTGAGCGCCAACCCGAAAGCATCCACCGTGACGTTGGGCCGTCCCTCGTAGATCATGCCCACCACACCGAGCGGAACCCGCTGCTGGCGCAGCTGCAGTCCGTTGGGCAAGGTGTACCCGCGCAGCACCTCACCGACCGGGTCCGGCAGCCCCGCAACCTGGCGCAGACCGTCGGCGATTCCGTCGATACGCTGCGGGTTCAGCGCCAGCCGGTCCAGCATCGCGGCCGGCGTGCCGGCGGTGCGGGCGACAGCCAAATCTTCGGCGTTGGCCGCGAGTATCTGCTCGGCGTGGGCCACGATCGCCTCAGCGGCGGCCTTCAGCGCGTGGTCCTTGGCCACCGTCGGCAACAACGCGAGGGCGCGTGACGCGACCCGGGCCCGCCGTGCGGCGTCGTGGACTTCCTGGCGCAAGTCGGGCTTCGGCTGCTGGGCCGTCCCGCTCTGGGATGGGGCTTGCAGACTCATTTACTCAGGGTATCGGCGATAAGCGAGAGCTGGAGTTTCACCCCACCCGTTCACGCCTGGACAGCTGCCGCACTTTGCTCCGCCGCTCGTCGAGAATGTGGCCGAAGTTCTGCAGAAGCAGCGGTTCACGCGTCACGAGATGCTCGAGGTGTTCGCGATCGATCGCCAGCGCGGTGACCTCCTCCAGCGCGTAGGCCGTCGCCAGGTTCGGTTGCCGCGTCAGCGCCGTGAGGCCCAAGAACGAGCCCGTTTCCAGCGTGCTGAACGGCACCACGGACCCGTCGTCGGCTCGCGCTGTCAGCTGGACGCGCCCGGCGACCAGGAAGGTCATGCCCTCTGGCACTTGGTCGACCGCCTCCACGACTTCGTCGGCGCCGTATCGAATAAGCCTCGCGCAGGACAGAAGTGACCGCTGTTCGTCGAGGCTGAGCCGCAACGCGGGCGCTACCACGGTCCGCAACGCACTCTCCACGCGCTGGGTCGTCGAGTAGTCGTCATCGGCGTCGTCGAGACGGAACCCCTCGCGCCGCGCGGCGTACCAGATCCAGCGCAGGAAGGTTGAGCGCGCGGCGCCTTCGTCGGCCGGCGAGTCCAGCACGATCGTCGTGCGGTACTCGGCCCCGCCGAGCGGGACCGATTGGGGCACGCTGCCCGGCTTGAGCTGCGGCAGCGTGCGGGCAACCCGCGATAAGGTCGCACACACCTGATCGGGCGGGTCGACAGCCGAGAAGGTGGTGGTGATCGCCAATTTGTGCAAGCCGGTAGGGCGACTGAGATTTGTGAACGAAGTGCTGGCCAGCATCGAATTCGGGGTGACCCGAATGCCGCTGCCGGTGTCGATGTGCACCGCCCGCCAGTTCACCTCGACGACGCGGCCCCGCGCAGTCCCGGTGTCCAGCCAATCGCTGATCCGGAACGGCTGCTCGAGCAGCATGAACAGGCCGGACACGATCTGGCCGACGGAGTTCTGCAGCATCAGACCGATGACGACCGACGTGATGCCCAGCGCGGTGAACAGCCCGCCGACCCGAACCCCCCAGACATACGACAGGATCACCGCCAGGCCGATGCCGATCAACGCGAAACGCGCCACGTCGACGAAGATGGCGGGCAGCTTCTTTCGCCAGCTCTCTTCCGGGGCGCCCTCGAACACGGTTGCGTTAAGCCCGGACAGCAACAGCACCAGCACCAGGAAACCGAATACCGTCGTGAGCGCCCGCACCGCGCCCTCTCGGGCCGGGATCTCGGAGGCCTTGACAAGCAGCAACAAGAGCGCGCCCAGTGGCACCACGTAATTGCGCAGCAGTCTTACCTGCCTGGCCATCCGGTGGTTGCGACGGGCCAGCAGATCATGCAATTCGGTCAGCGCGATGAGTACTATCGGCAGGCCGATCGCGATCCCGATCGCCCAGTAGAACCACGAGGAGCTGAATACGTTCATTACCGCTCCGACAAGCGGTAGATCTGCCTTTCGGTCCCGTCGACCGAAAGCTGGCCGGCAGGCGTGAAGTGCCGCGCCTCCCGCAACGTCTCATACACCTGCGAGGTGACAAAGATGCCCAGTTGTGGTGCGCCGCTTCGCATTTGATGAGCCAGGCTCACCGCCCCGCCCCACATGTCGTAGACCAGGTTGGATCGGCCCACCAGTCCGCTGATGACGTCACCGGTGTTGATGCCGACGCGGAGCCCCAGCTGATGGCCGGTTTGAGTGTTGAAGCGATCGACGATGCGGTCCATCTGGAGGGCGAAATCGACGCTTCGGTGGATACTGTCCAGTCGCGGAGTAACCACGCCGCAGCTGGCGAGATACCCGGTGTGGAACGTCCGGATCCGTTCCACGCCAAGGGCTTCAGCCGCGGCGTCGAATTGCCGGAACAGCTCGTCGACGTTCCCCACCAATTCTTTCTCCGGCAGAACGCTGGACATCTCGTCGAGGCCGACGACGTCGGCGTAGATGATGGCGACGTCCTGGTGCTTCTGCGCGATCGGCGTCTCTCCGTCGCGATACCGCTGGACCACCGCCTCCGGCATCAGCGACAGCAGTAGGCGATCGTTTTCCCGCCGCTGCTCGTCGAGCAGCTCTTGCTTGATCGCCAGATTTCGGCTCATCTCGTTGAAAGCCGCTGTGAGGTCACTGATTTCGTCGCGCCTGGTTACCGGAATATTGATGTCGTAGTCGCCAGAGCTGATCTTTCGGGTGCCCTCGTCGAGCCGCCGGATGGGCCGTACCGCTCTTTGAGCGACGAGCATCGACGCCACACAGATGACAAAGATCATCCCACTGACTGCGATCGCGAGCCGCTTGCTGAATCTTCCTAGCCGCGCAAAGGCATTGGAGTCGTCCCGCGTCGCCAGGATCGACCAGTGCAGGTCCGAGTTGGGGTATGTCCAACGGAGCATAGGCCTCGAGCTCTTTGTTGCCGGTGTAGTCGATTGCGCCGACGACGCCGCTCTCGCCGCGCTGAGCCGCACGGAGACCCGCGCTTCCGACCGGTTGCACCAGCGTCGTGCCGCCCAATCGGATTGCCCGGTCCACCACGTCGGGCGGGGTGCCCGCGGCGATGGCGTCGCGCCGGTAGGCTTTCGGGTCCTCCAGGAAAAGCCTTGAGTCGGAACGCATCAGGTTGTCGGGCCCCGCCAGATAGGTTTCCGTTGCGGCGCCAACGCCAGCGGCCTGCCAGTCCTTATTGGCGGTCATGATCTTGTTGATCTTCGCAATCGGCACCGGCAAGGCCATGACGCCGTCGATCTTGCCGTTCATGCCGACCGGCGACACCACCCACGCCGTAGGGGTGTCGAGTAGCGGTTGGTACGGCTGGAAATCGGTGATCCACACGAAATCTACGTCGTTGGAGGACAACGCTTTTTGGTACGCATCACGCAATTTGGATTCGCGATAGGGGCCGGTGAGGATGTTGGTACCGAGGTCGGGACCCTTCTGCACCGAGTAGATGACATTGCCCTGCATGTCCAGCAGCAGCGCGTCCCGATAGTCGAAACGGCTGGTGATTTCGCGCAGGTAGAAATCGAACCGGGCGTTGGCCGCCGACCAGGGACTACCGTCACCGGCATCTTCGACCGGCATCGAGTTGGTCCTCGGCGCGGCCGTGTAATACGCCTGAAGGTATTTCTGCGCATTGGAACTGGGCAGGACGGCGTTCAGATCAAGAGCGTCACCGGTTATCCGTTTGATCGGCTTGATCATCTCGTTCTCGTAGTAAGTGACGAGCGCGTGCTGCTGGGCGGGATTGATCGTGGCACCGGCCAATTGCCCGAACCCTGCGGTGAGCGCCGTCGTTGCCTCGACAATGCCGAACCCGCCGCTGTACACGATCAACGAATTCGTCACCTCCCGAAACAGCGCCTCCACACCCCGCTTCTGCGCCTCGCGCAATTCGATCAGCCGCTCGGACTCGACTTCCCGTAATGCGCTGCGCCCGGACACGCCCCCGATAAGGCCAATAACGGCCACCGACAGGATGCTGGATAACAGCAACGCCACCATGATCTTGGACTGGATGCCGAACCGGAAACGCCGCCGCAGCAAAGGCCGACGGCCGCGCGTTCTGCCGACGGGGGTGGTCTCGCCTTCAGGAACTGAGTCCGTCGGCTCTTCCGATGTCAATCGGTTTCCTCTCCGTTACGCGCCCTTAAGAGCCTGAGCTTGTTCTACGTCAGGCGGATAACGCGCAGACTAACGGGACGACCGCAAGATAATCACGATTGCGGAAAACTGACGTTCGCCATTAGGCGTGCGGCCCGCATACGAAACCTCCCCGCGCCACCAAGCAATGGCACGGGGAGGTATTTATCGGAGGATCAGCTATTTGGAGCCGGCGCAGGAAGCCCGCCGGGTGCGGGACTCGCGCCCGGGGATGGGCTGGGCGAAGCTTCCGCAGGCACGTTTGATGTCCAGATCAGGATGTCTTGTAATCCGTCGTTGTAGACGACACCATTCGGCGGTGCGCCCGTCACGTCGAAATACAGGGTGCCTGTCGACTCGCTGCCTTGTGGGATGGGCGCCGGGTTGAGGCCATTAGGAACCTCGACTTTGTCGATCAGCTTGTAGTTCTGACCGTTGGGCCCCCGGGCCATGAAGTCTCTGACCATGGGCGTGACAGTGCCGCCGTCCGACCTGGCGGTGATGTCTGCCTGGTAAAGCGTTCCCTTGGGCGTGTAGCCGGGGATCGCGACGTTACTGCGCACAAGGTTGGTCACCGTGTAAGTGGTAACCATTGGCCCGTCGACCAGCGATTCAGGGGTGCCAAATCCCTGGATGTTCGGTGCGGCAGACGCGCTTGCCGCGGTAAAAGCGCTCACCGCCGCTATTCCCGCGGCAGCGATTGCCGTCTTGACCGTAGTCGTTGTGAACTTCACGATGGCTCCTTCGTCTTCTCCATGTGGGTCGAGCGGTTACCCGAACGGGGCAAAACCGCGCTCGAATTGGCATAACCACCGACGGAAATCTCAAACATGGCTACGCAAATTACTGCGCAAAACGGATTCGCGCGCCGGAACAACTTCGTCAAAGCACACACCACAGCAAATTAGTTATTCGCGGGCCTCGGGTGGACTCACCCATGCAGAGTGGGCCGATAGATAAGCTCCTGGATATTGCGGTCGAGTGTGCGGCTCTCGATAAGCTCGAGGTCGAAGTCGGCCGCACCGCGGAAGATCGGATCATCGCCGTTCTGACCGGTGATCACGGGAAACAGCGTCACCTGGATACGGTCGACCAAGCCGGCCGCCATCAGCGCCCGGTTCACCGACAGGCTGCCGTGCGAGCGCAACGGCATTTCGGACTCCTCCTTGAGCCGGGCGACGACGTCGACGGCGTCGCCACTCACGACGGTCGCGTCAGGCCAGTCGAGAGGTCCGTCGAGGGTGGTCGACACCACCGTCGCCGGCAGGTGCCTCATCCGGGTGACCCACGGGTCATGCACCTCGGACTCATCGGAACTTTCGGCGAGCATTTGCGTGAACAGCCGATATGTGTTGGCGCCGAATACCATTCGCTGCTTCTCCTCGTAAACGGCGAGGCGGTGGCCGAGCAGTTCGGGGCCTTGCTTCCCCCAGTAGCCGCCCCAGTCGCCGCCGCTGACACCGCCGAAGCCGTCGAGGCTGGAAAAGACGTCGAAGGTGTAGGTAGCGGTCATGGTGCTCTCCTCTGTATGCGGTCGATGCCCGTGTCGGGGATACAGACCGAAAGCCATGGCGAAACTAATCGCTGGCCACAACATCGGGTTGCCTCGCGTGCTAGCACTAACGTCGACCGTATGGCGGCACGGGTGTGCGTGGTCGGAAGCGTGAACATGGACCTGACGGCGCACGTCGAAACCCTGCCACGCCCGGGTGAGACGGTGCTGGCGTCGTCGCTGACCCACTCACCCGGCGGCAAGGGTGGCAATCAGGCCGTGGCCGCGGCGAGGGCCGGCGCGCAGGTCCAGTTCGTCGGCGCTTTCGGCGACGATGCCGCCGCCGAGCAGTTACGTACTCACCTGCTCGCCAACGGCGTTGGACTCGACGGGACGGTGACCGTGCCCGGACCCAGCGGCACGGCGATCATTGTGGTGGACGCCGACGCCGAGAACACGATCGTGGTGGCCCCGGAGGCCAACGGGCGACTCGTTTTGGATGACGAAAATGTGCGCGCAGCGATCGGGGATTGCGAGGTGTTGTTGACCCAGCTCGAGATTCCAGTCGCGGCGGCACTTACCGCGGCGCGCCAAGCCCGGTCCGCCGGTGCGGTCGTCATGGTCAACGCCTCGCCCGCCGGCCAAGATTCCGGCGCGCTGGCCGAGCTCGCGGCCGTCGCGGACGTCGTTGTGGTCAACGAATCCGAGGCCGACGAATGGCCATGGCGGCCAGCCCATTTGGTCGTCACCCTCGGTGCGCGCGGCGTCCGGTACGTCGGCGCCGACGGCGAATTCGAGGTATCCGCTCCCGCGGTTACGGCGGTGGACACCACCGGGGCCGGCGATGTGTTCGCCGGAGTCCTGGCCGCCAATTGGCCGCACACCTCGGACGCGGCGCAGCGGTTGCACGCCCTGCGGCGGGCGGCTGCCGCCGGCGCGCTGGCGACGCTGGTGCAAGGTGCCGGGAATTGCGCACCGGATGCCGAAGCGATCGACGCCGCGATCGCTGCCGGCCGAGCCTGAGCCGTCCTACTCCTTGGGAACCTCGCGCTCGATTTCGTCGAGCCAGATCCGCGCGGACATGTCCGACGGGGCGCGCCAATCGCCGCGCGGGGACAACGCACCACCATGAGACACCTTGGGACCGTTGGGTAATGCCGAGCGCTTGAACTGGCTGAACGAGTAGAACCGCTGCACGAAGACTTGCAACCAGTGCCGAATCTCTTTGAGCGAGTACGACGGTCGCTTGTCCTCTGGGAATCCGGGCGGCCAGATGCCGTGATCGGGATCATTCCAGGCGTGCCACGCCAAGAACGCGATCTTCGACGGGCGGAACCCGAAGCGCAGCACGTGGAACAGCGAAAAGTCTTGCAGGGCAAACGGTCCCACCTTCGCTTCGCTGCTCTGCAATTCTTCCTCTTCGCCGCTGGGCACGAGTTCGGGAGTGATCTCGGTGTCCAGCACCGACTGCAGCACGTCGGTCACATCTGACTCGAACTGCCCCGACGAGATCACCCAGCGGATCAGGTGCTGAATCAGCGTCTTGGGTACCCCGCCATTGACGTTGTAGTGCGACATCTGGTCGCCGACACCATACGTCGACCAGCCCAGGCCCAGCTCGGAAAGGTCACCGGTGCCCAGCACTATCCCGCCGCGCTGGTTGGCCAGCCGGAACAGGTAGTCGGTGCGCAAACCGGCCTGGACATTCTCGAAGGTCACGTCGTAGGCCTTTTCGCCGCGCCCGAAGGGATGATCGATCTCCTTGAGCATCAGCTTTGCGGTCTCGGTGATGTCGATCTCGGAGAACGTGACGCCAAGTGCGCGGCACAGCTCGATCGCATTCTTCTTGGTGCGATCGCCCGTCGCGAACCCGGGCAGCGTGAACGCCAGAATGTCGCTGCGCGGCCGCTCTTCCCGGTCCATGGCACGGGCGGCGACGATCAGCGCGTGCGTCGAGTCCAAACCGCCGGAAATCCCGATGACGACCTTCGGATAGTCCAGCGCGCGCAACCGCTGCTCCAGTCCGGCAACCTGGATGTTGTAGGCCTCGTAGCAATCCTGTTCCAGCCGTTGCGGATCGGCCGGGACGAACGGGAACCGCTCGACTTTTCGCCGCAGCCCGATGTCGCCGGCCGGCGGATCCAGGCGGAACTCGATGGGCCGGAACGACTCTGACGACACGCGATGGTGACGCCGGTTGTCGTCGAAGGTTCCCATCCGCAGCCGCTCGGATCGGAGCAGCTCGATGTCGACGTCGGCGACCGAACGGCGCTCTCCTTTGGGGAAGCGCTCGGAATCGGTGAGCAGCACCCCGTTTTCCCAGACCATGGTCTGGCCGTCCCATGCCAGGTCGGTCGTCGACTCGCCCCCTCCCGCTGCGGCGTAGACATAGGCGGCGAGGCACCGCGAGGACGCCGAGCGGGCGAGCAGGCAGCGGTCCTCGGCGCGGCCGATCGTGATCGGGCTGCCGGACAGGTTGGCCAGCACCGTCGCACCCGCCAGCGCGGCTTCGGCACTGGGTGGCACCGGCACGAACATGTCCTCGCAGATCTCGACGTGCAGCACGAAGCCGGGCACGTCGGACGCCGCGAACAGCAGATCGGGGCCGAACGATGCCTGCAGCTCCCCGATTCGGACGGTGCCGCGCTCCTCGTCGCCGGGCGCGATCTGGCGTCGCTCGTAGAACTCCCGATAGTTGGGCAGGTAGGACTTGGGCGCCACACCGAGCACGGCCCCGCGGTGAATGACGACCGCGGTGTTGTAGATGCGATGGCGATGACGTAGCGGCGCGCCGACCACCAGCACGGGTAGCAGAGCGCTGGACGCCGCGACGATGTCGAGCAGTGCGAGCTCGACGGCGTCCAGCAACGAATCCTGCAGCAGAATGTCCTCGATCGAATAGCCCGACAAGGTCAGCTCCGGGAAGACCGCCAACCCGACGCCGTCGTCATGGCATTCGCCGGCCAACCGCAAGACCGCCGCGGCGTTGGCCGCCGGATCGCCGATCGTGGTGTGGTGCGTGCATGCGGCGACCCGGACGAAACCCTGGCTGTAGGCGTTGTAAAAGTCCTTGTAGGAATTCATTGCCCTCCATTCTCACCCGGCTGGTGTCAACACCGGGTCGTCGGGTATCAACACAACATGAGCGACACCGCTGTCCTGGTTATCGACATGCTGAACACGTACGAGCATGACGACGCCGAAGAATTGATACCCAATGTCGCCAAGATCATCGATCCGCTGGCCGATTTGGTCGGACGCGCTCGGAAATCCGAGTCCGTCGACCTGGTGTACGTCAACGACAACTACGGAGATTTCACCGCCGAGTTTTCCGATATCGTCCGCGCGGCAGTCAACGGCGCACGGCCTGACCTGGTCAAGCCGATCGTGCCCGCGGAAGGCAGCCGCCTCCTGACCAAGGTTCGCCACAGCGCCTTCTACGCCACGCCGCTGGCGTATCTGCTCGGCCGCCTGGAAACGAAGCGGGTGATACTCACCGGGCAGGTCACCGAGCAGTGCATCCTGTACACCGCCCTGGATGCCTACGTGCGCCACTTTCAGGTCGTGGTCCCTGCCGACACGGTGGCCCATCTCGACGCCGAGCTGGGCAAGGCCGCCCTGAAGATGATGGAGCAGAACATGTCCGCAGAGCTCACGACGGCGGCAGACTGCCTGCGTTAGCCTCGAACAGGTGACGGAATCGCCGGAACTGGTGGCCCTGCTGGCCGGTCGCCGGTTCGCCGTGCTCACAGGCGCGGGAATCTCCACCGACTCGGGAATTCCCGACTACCGCGGACCCGATTCGCCGCCGAGCAATCCGATGACGATCCAGCAGTTCACCTCGGATCAGGCGTTTCGGCAGCGGTACTGGGCGCGCAACCACGTCGGCTGGCGGCACATGGACGACACCCAGCCCAACGCCGGCCACCGGGCGCTGGCCACGCTGGAACACGCCGGACTGGTGACGGGTGTGATTACCCAGAACGTCGATCTGCTGCACACCAAGGCGGGCAGCCGCAACGTCGTCAACCTGCACGGCAGCTACGCGCGGGTGGCCTGCCTGGGTTGCGGCTACACCATGAGCCGGGCCGCGCTCGCCGAACGGCTGGAGGCACTCAACCCGGGCTTCACCGAGCGCGCCGAAGCCACTGGGGGTCTGGCCGTGGCCCCGGATGCCGACGCCCTCGTCGCCGACACCAGCTCGTTTCGGTACCTCGACTGCCCTCGCTGCGGCGGCATGCTCAAACCCGACATCGTCTACTTCGGCGAATCTGTCCCCAAAGACGTTGTCGCTGGAGCCTATTCGCTGGTGGATCAGGCCGAGGCGCTGCTGGTCGCGGGCTCGTCGCTGACGGTGTTCTCCGGCTACCGGTTCGTCCGACACGCCGCCGCCATTGGCATTCCCGTCGCCATCGTCAACCGCGGCCGCACCCGCGGCGACGACCTGGCCACGGTCAAGGTCGACGGCGGCTGCTCGGAACTACTCACGCTGCTTGCCTCCGAATTTGCCGGGGCCGCTTTGTTTTAGACGTGTCGCGGGCTCGTCACATCTGTCGCTCCGCTACCAAAAAGCAGGGATATGTTGCGGTCTTCAATGTGATAGCGCGGGTGCTATCACGATGGCCGCGGTGTCGTCGAGCGGAGGCTTTCGGCGTAAATCCCGAGCTTCCAGTGCCCGCCAAGATGGGTTAGAAGCGGCAGGGCAAGCGGCGGATGGCGTGGATGAAATTGCCTGTGACATATGTGGGTTCGCCCGCTTCGATATCTGGCACCTGTCGCAAGAGCTCGCCGAAAATGGCGCGCAGTTGCGCTCGGGCCACGTGGGCTCCAAGGCAGAAGTGCACTCCGCCACCGCCGAAACCTACATGCGGGTTGGGGCTGCGGCCCAGGTCGAACCGCTCCGGATAGTCGAACGCCTCGTCGTCCCGGTTCCCAGACGCGTAGAACATCACCACCTTCTCACCGGCCGAGATGGTCTGCCCGCCCAGCTCGAAATCCGTTGTGGCCGTGCGGCGGAAGGTCATGACCGGAGTGGCCCAGCGGATGAATTCCTCGACCGCGGTTCCGATCCGGTTCTCGAAATCCTCTCGCAGCCAGTCTCGCTGTTTCGGAAAGTCGGTGAGGGCTTTCAAGGCGTGGCTGGTGGTCTGGCGCGTGGTGTCGTTTCCCGCCACGGCAAGTAGCACGAAGAATGCGGACACGTCGGCGTCGGTCAGCCGGTCACCGTCGACTTCTGCGTTGACCAGACTGCTGAAGAGGTCGTCACGGGGATCGTCACGACGCTGTGCGGCCAACGAGCCGGCGACTTGATGCAGGTAAACCTGGTTCTCGAAAGCGACTTCGAGGGGATTGCGGCCGTTCAGGAAGTCCGGGTCCTCGAAGGACACCAGGGCGTCGGCGGCGTGCGCCACTTGCTGGCGCTCGGATTCCGGGATCCCCATCATGTCCGACAAGGTCCGGATGGGCAGTTCCTTGGCGCAATGTTCCACGAAATCAGCGCCCGCGCCGACGGCCCGCAGCTCCTCGACGATGGCCTTGGCGTTCTGGTTGATCGACTCTTCGATGCGCCGAACCTGCCTGGGGGTGAAGGCGGCGTGGGCGAGCTTGCGCAGCTTGGTGTGCCGCGGCGGATCCATCGCCAGAAACGACTGCGACGCCTCGAGTAGCTCCTCGGGATAGTTCTCGAACATCACTCCCTTGCCGGAGACGAACACCTCGTTGTTGCGGCTCACCGCGACGATGTCGGAGCGACGGGTGACGGCCCAATAGCCGCGGTCGTTCGGATCGGGCAGCATCGCGTCTTCGACAGGGGGATGCCAGCTCACCGGCCGTTCGGCGCGCAAGATGGCGAACGCGCGTTCGCGGTCGTCAGCCGTCGTCGACCAGAACGCACGCGAGGAAAGGTCGATCGGGTCGTAGCTGCGGCTCTTGCCGGACAGTCCTGTCGCCTCGGTCATGCTGGTGACCTTATGTCTAGACATGATGTCTAGTCAAGATGTAGATCTACGAGTTATGCTCAGCAAATGCCGTCCGTCACCCGCAAGCCGCAGGCCAACCGCCGACAGCGGCGAGAGCAGATGGAACGCCGGCTGTTGGAAGCGACCGAACGCCTGATGGGCGATGGCACCAGCTTCACCGAACTCAGCGTGGACCGGCTGTCCACCGAGGCAGGTATTTCGCGCGCCAGCTTCTACATCTATTTCGAAGACAAAGGCCATCTGCTGCGCCGGCTGGCCACCGAGGTGTTCGCGGAGCTGGTCGGCGGCGGGGAACGCTGGTGGGGCGTGGCCGGACGTCACGATCCGGACGACCTGCGCGCCGCGCTGGCCGGGATCGTCGCGAGCTTTCGCCGTCATCAACCGGTGCTCGTCGCGCTCAACGAGATGGCCGGTTACGACCCGGCGACGGCGCAGACCTATCGCGATCTGCTGACCGGAATTTCCGGACGCATGGCACAGGTCATCGAGGCCGGCCAAGCCGACGGATCGATCCGCTCGGAACTTCCGGCGGCCACCACCGCCAGTGCTTTGGTCTGGATGGTCGAGCGGGCCTGCCAGCAGAACCTGCCGAACGAACCGCCCGACTACGACCCGGAGCTGGTCAGCGCACTGACCGAAATCGCTTGGGGCGCATTGTATCTAAGGTCGGCCACGCAGTGACGCCGAAAGGTCAGCGCGCCCTGCGCAGCTCGGCGACGAAGCGCCGTCCCTGGTTGTCGGTCACCTGCCAGGCGTAGGGGCCGATGAGTTGGGAGTAGCCCAGCATCTGAACGGCGGCGCGGCCGTCTTGCTCAACGCGGATACCGTCGACACGCTGGCCGTTGGATGTTGTGAGTGCCCACATGGTGACTCCCTTTTCTCGCTTGCTTGAGAAAAGGGTCAGGGGCAGGGCTTCAAGGATCCTTCACAAATTCTTGGAGCGGAACTTCGGCGGGCTTTAGACGGCCACCAGGTCGTCGGCGTGTACCGCGGGACGGCGCAGCTCGCCGGGCAGCTCGGAGGTGGACCGGCCGATCATCGATGCGAGCTCCATTGCATCGTAAGCGACCACGCCGCGGGCGATCATGGCCTCGTCCGGTCCGCGCAATTCGACGACATCGCCCGCCGAAAACCCGCCCGATACCCCGGTGATACCCGCGGGCAGCAACGAGCGGCGCTGCCCCACGACTGCCCGGACCGCGCCGGCGTCGAGCCGCAACCAACCGGCGGCGTCGGCGGCGTACCGGACCCAGAACCGCCGCGCCGACATCCGGTCGGACCGCGCGGCGAACACCGTGCCCACCGAGGCGTCAGCCAGCGCGGTTGCGGCGTCAGCGGCGGCCGCCAACAACACCGGCACACCTGCATCGGCGGCCAGCAACGCTGACGACACCTTCGATGCCATCCCGCCCGTGCCCAGGTGGCTGCTTTGTCCGGCCACCACACCATCGAGATCAGCCGGCCCGCCCACTTCGGCAATGAACCTGGCCTCCTTGTACTTTCGGGGGTCCGAGCCGTAGAGGCCGTCTATGTCGGACAGCAGCACCAATGCGTCCGCGCCGACCAGGTGGGCCACCAGCGCGGAAAGCCGGTCGTTGTCGCCGAACCGGATTTCGTTGGTGGCCACGGTGTCGTTTTCGTTGACGATGGCCACCGCATGCAGTGCCCGCAACCGGTCCAGGGTTCGCTGAGCGTTGTTGTGCTGCACGCGCATCGAGATATCGTGCGCGGTCAGCAACACCTGCCCCACCGTGCGGCCATAGCGGGCGAACGCCGTGCTCCACGCGTTCACCAGCGCCACCTGCCCGACGCTGGCCGCCGCCTGCTTGGTGGCCAGATCATTGGGCCGCTTGGACAGTCCGAGCGGCTCGATGCCCGCGGCGATCGCACCCGAGGACACGATGACGACGTCGGAGCCCGCCTTCATGCGTCCTTCGATTGCGTCGGCCAGCCCGGCCAGGCGGCGGGCGTCGAACATGCCGTTCGGGGTTGTCAGCGCGGTGGTGCCGACCTTGACGACGACGCTGCGCGCGGTCCGGATGGCTTCGCGGTGAGGACTGTTCATGAGCGCCGCTCACGGCGCTGGCGACGGGCCTCCTTGCGTTCGGCGGCCCCGACACGATCGCTGCTCTCCAGGCGCGTGTCCGTGCCGCGGCCGGACAACGCGACATCAACGCCGGCGGGTGTCTGCGGTTCCCAGTCAAACGTCATCTCGCCGATGGTCACCGCGCATCCTGGATGCGCACCCTGCCGCAGCAGCTCCTGCTCCACTCCCAGCCGGGCCAGGCGGTCGGCGAGATAGCCGACGGCTTCGTCGTTGTCGAAGTTCGTCTGGCCGATCCAGCGCTCGGGCCGCGCGCCGCTGACCACGAAACCGCCGTGCCCGTCGGGCTCGACGGTGAAGCCGCTGTCGTCCACCGGCACTGGGCGGATCACCGGCCGTCGGGCCACCACTGGCGGGCGTTGCGCGTTGTAGTCCGAGATCATCTTCCAGAGACCAAAGATTAACGGCTGCAAGCCTTCCCGGGTCGCCGTTGATACCAGGAACACCGGCCAGCCCCGCGCGGCGATGTCCTCTTGGACGAACTCGGCGAGCTCGCGGGCCTCCGGCACGTCGATCTTGTTCAGCACCACCGCCCGGGGCCGCTCGGCCAGGTCGCCGAGCGCCGCGTCCCCTTGCAATGTGGGTGTGTAGGAAGCAAGTTCGGCCTCCAGGGCATCGATGTCGGAGATCGGATCGCGGCCCGGTTCTTCGGTGGCGCAGTCCACGACATGCACCAGCACCGCGCAGCGCTCGATGTGCCGCAAGAAGTCCAGACCCAAGCCGCGCCCCTGCGACGCACCCGGAATCAAACCGGGCACATCGGCGACGGTGAAGGCGTGCTCTCCGGCAGATACCACCCCGAGGTTGGGAACCAGCGTGGTGAATGGGTAGTCGGCGATCTTGGGCTTGGCCGCCGAGATCACCGACACCAGCGAGGACTTTCCGGCCGACGGAAAGCCGACCAGCCCGGCGTCGGCGACGGTCTTCAGCTCCAGGGTGAGGTCGCGGGCCTGGCCTGGCTCGCCGAGCAGCGCGAAGCCCGGCGCTTTGCGGGCGCGGGAGGCCAGCGCGGCATTGCCAAGACCGCCGCGGCCACCGGCGGCAGCTTCGAAGCGGGTGCCCGCGCCGACCAGGTCCGCCAGCAACCTGCCGTTTTCGTCCAGCACCACGGTGCCGTCGGGCACCTTCACTTCCAGGTCCGCACCCGCTGCGCCGTCCCGGTTGTTGCCCATCCCCTGTTTGCCCGACTGGGCGGCGATGTGCGGACGAAAGTGAAAGTCGAGCAGGGTGTGCACTTGCGGGTCGACGACGAACACCACGCTGCCGCCGCGCCCGCCGTTGCCGCCGTCCGGACCGCCCAGCGGCTTGAACTTCTCGCGGTGCACCGACGCGCAGCCGTTACCGCCGGAACCTGCCCGTGCGTGGATGACGACCCGATCGACGAACCGAGGCATCGGGCTTCCCCTCAATCGCCAAGTGTGTAGCTAGGCACACACCCCTGGCCGCTTAGTCGGCGGTCTCCCCGACAATGCTGACGGTCTTACGTCCGCGCTTGACCCCGAACTCGACGGCACCGGCCGCCTTGGCGAACAAGGTGTCGTCACCGCCGCGACCCACGTTGACGCCCGGATGGAACTTGGTGCCGCGCTGCCGGACCAGGATCTCGCCAGCCTTGACGAGCTGGCCGCCGAACCGCTTCACGCCCAGCCGCTGAGCTGCCGAATCACGCCCGTTACGCGAGCTGGAAGCGCCCTTTTTGTGTGCCATGTCTGTCGCCTCCCGCTACTTGATGCCGGTGACCTTGAGGACGGTCAGCTGCTGACGGTGTCCCTGCCGCTTGTGGTAGCCGGTCTTGTTCTTGAACTTATGGATCCGGATTTTCGGGCCCTTGGTGTGCTCGAGCACTTCGCCGGTCACCGCGACCTTGGCCAGCGCCGTGGCGTCGCTGGTCACCTTCGCGCCGTCGACGACGAGCGCGACCGGCAGAGACACCTTGGCTCCGGGCTCGGATTCCAGCTTCTCGACCTTGACCACGTCTCCGACGGCGACCTTGTACTGTTTGCCGCCGGTCTTGACGATTGCGTAGGTCGCCATCGTTGCTCCTGCCTTAACTCTGCTCAGCTTCTCGCGCGCGGCCAACGGGCCGGGCGCGTGGTGGGTCTTGTGGCGCGGGGCCATATCTCCCGCTCGCCGGCCGAACGCTATTCGCCCAGCCTGGCGACAACTGACCAAGGGTACGTGACCAGCGGCTACAGGGTCAAACTGCCGAGAGTGACCTAGAACATCGAGCTAGATGTGTCCCGGCATTCCGCCACCACCGATATGTCCCGGCATACCGCCACCGATGTGCTCGTCGGGCATCCCGCCACCGATGTGCTCGTCGGGAATCCCGCCACCGATGTGCTCGTCGGGCGGCCCGCCACCGATGTGCTCGTCGGGCGGCCCGCCAGCAAACGGGTCTCGCGGTGTTTCGGCCGGTGGTGCATCGATCGAAGGGGCGGCTGCCGCCGGCGGGGCGTACGGGCCCCCGGCGCACACCGGGTCGTTGGGCATGGAAATGCATTTTGTATCGGCCGGGCCGGTGGGACCACCAGGATTGTCGAGCCCAGCGGGACGAGGAGGAGAGGCGTAGGGGCCACCCTGACACTGGGCTGCCCAGGACATCGTCACGCACCGGGGATCATCCGGGCCCGTGGGCCAACCAGGATCAGGATCGTCGAAAAAGGCGCGCGTGCCGAAGCCGGCTGCGGGCGTCGCGTTCGCGTGAACGGTCGCGCCCACCACGGCTATTCCTAGTCCGAATGCCGCGGCCACAACGGTTTTGGTCAACGCGCCGCGCACTCCCGAAGCCATTTCCCCCTCATCCACCACTCCTTACGTGCGGACCCCAACTAATTACCTGAGGCTGCCGTTACCGATGTAATCACCGCTTATCGTCGCACGCCAACTCCCCCGGTGGGGTTTAAACGGTGGGCCGGAATTTGCTGGTCGGCGTGGATCGGTGGACCGGCGGGCCTGCCCGCTGCGCGCCCCCGGCGCGGAGCTTCGGTTACGCGGTCAGCGGAGCCGCCCGTCTCGGAGTCGGATCGTCCTCGGGCGCCTGGAAGGCCGTTCGGACTTATCGACGATCCGACTGGGGGCCGGCGTTTTGTCTGGGGCTGACGTCAATATTCACGAACAAGCGGCGGGGGAACCAAATTGACGCCCACCCACGCGAATGGTGCACAAGTCGGGCAACACTTCCTGGGTTTCGATCCTATCGACGTGTGTTTGAACCAGAGCATAGCTGTTCAATGTTTGCTGGATTGCATTGACGTCGCGTAGCAACGAACGGAATAAGCTAGCGAGCTAAGACATTAGGTCAGCTATCTACCCAAGCTGCCTGGCATTACGGGCGACCTGGCAAAGACGGCTTATGGATCATTGATTCGCCGCCTATCATGACATACGATTTGCGGACACAACACAAAAGGATTACGGGTCCATCGCCTCGGGGCGGTGGGCAGTGTGAGAATGAGGGAAACCCAGTGGCTCCCAACAGTTCTATTAACGTCGGCGATTGACCTCTCGTCGAGCGCATTCTTTGAACCTCGAAGGAGGTGTCAATGAGTATGCAAGAGCGGAGTGTCAGCGCGAAGCGAAATTTCATCTCTTGTCGACTTGTGGTCGTCTTCGTGATTGTTCGTCCTTGCTGTACTACGCGCGCCCCACCTCGACCCGACTGCGGTTCACAAGGCTAAATACCGGCCAGAGAAGGCCAAACAACCTAAGCGACCATTATGTCCACCTTTACGGGATCTTCAGCACAGGCAAGGAACCACCATGAAAGAGAACAGTTTTGTCACTCGCGCCGCAATTTTCGCGGCGGGCGCTGCGGCGGTGACCGCGCTGACCGTCACCGGGGCGCCCACGGCATACGCCGCCGGGGACTGGGGCGCGCTCGCGGTTTCGGCGGACGGCAAGACCGGCGGGACAGCAAGTGGTGCCAATGATGAGACAACCGCCTTGAATTCGGCCGCTAGTAATTGTCAAGCAAAGACCAGCTCCACATGCACTGCGGTCACGTCGCTGCACCGCGGCACCGAGCACGCGTGTGGCGCGTTGGCCGCCCCAGCAAATGTGCAAGCCCCCAACGGCCCTCACTTATCCGCAATAGGTTATGGCGGCTCGGTCGACGCAGCGAGGCAAGCTGCTTTGCAACAACAACCCGGCGGGAACGTCGTCGCCGCAGCGTGCGCCTGACTGACCCGGCGAGCGGCTAGCGCAGCGG
>NZ_LZSG01000049.1 GCF_001665395.1 Mycobacterium sp. 1164966.3 | reverse complement strand
ATTCGGCGGCAGCGTCAGATGGGAATAAGCGACACCCCCCCAGGGCGCCCGCCCGGACCGCCTTGGCGGCCGCCCGGATCTGCGGCGTCACCAGCATCACCTGGCCCAGCACGCCGTTGACAAAGCCCGGCGAATCGTCGGTGGACAGCTCCTTGGCCAGCTCGACCGCCTCGTCGACGGCGACCGGCTCGGGCACGTCATCGGCATGCAGCAGCTCCCATACCGCCACCCGCAGGATGGCGCGATCCACCGCCGGCAGCCGGTCCAGCGTCCAGCCCTGCAGATGCGAGGTGATCAGGTCGTCGATGTGGGCCATGTGCTCACCCACTCCGCGCGCCGCCGCGACGGTATAGGGGTGCAACGGCGCCACCTCCGGCTTTGCCTCGGCGAGCGCGGTCCGGACGTCGACCACCTCGGCCGGGCTCAGACCACGAGCCTCGGCCTCGAACAGCAGGTCCACCGCACGCTTGCGGGCTTGATGACGCCCCTTGACCGCCCTGGCGGGTCTCGCCGGTTTCTCCGGCTTTGCATCCGGCATGTCTCAGGCGTTGACCCGGCCCAGGTAGCTGCCATCGCGGGAATCCACCTTGAGCTTGTCGCCGGTGTTGATGAACAGCGGAACCTGGATCTGGGCGCCGGTTTCCAGCGTGGCCGGTTTGGTGCCCGCGCTGGAGCGGTCGCCCTGTAGGCCGGGCTCGGTGTGGGTGACCTCGAGTTCGACGGTGACCGGCAGCTCGATGTACAGGGGCGACCCGTTGTGGAAGGCCACCTGCACCGGCAAGCCCTCCAGCAGGAATCGCGCGGCGTCGCCCACCAGGGACTCGGGCAATGCGTGCTGCTCGTAGTCCTGGCTGTCCATGAAGACGAAGTCGGAGCCGTCGCGGTACAGGTAGGTGGTGTCGCGCCGGTCGACGGTGGCCGTGTCGACCTTGACGCCGGCGTTGTAGGTCTTGTCGACCACCTTGCCGGAAAGCACGTTCTTCAGCTTGGTACGCACAAAAGCCGGACCCTTGCCGGGCTTGACGTGCTGGAACTCGGTGATGGTCCACAGCTGCCCGTCGATTACCAGGACAAGTCCGTTCTTGAAGTCAGCAGTGGTCGCCACGATCTCCTAGATCTCCTACAAGATGGCCAGTTCCTTCGGGAACCGGGTCAACAATTCCGGGGTCTGCCCGGTGGTTTCTGGGTCTTTAGGCGTCCCGCCGGCCACCACCAGGGTGTCCTCGATGCGCACACCGCCGCGGCCGGGTAGATAGACGCCGGGCTCCACGGTCACGACGGAGCCCGCAAGTAGTGTACCGGCGGACGTGGCCCCGATCCCCGGCGCTTCGTGGATCTGCAGGCCGACGCCGTGCCCCAGACCATGGCCGAACTGCTCGCCGTAGCCGGCGTCGACGATCAGCCGGCGTGCCGCGCCGTCGACGTCGCGCAGGTCGGCGCCCGGCCGCAGCGCCTCCCGTCCCGCCTTCTGCGCATCGGCGACCAGTTGGTAGATCTCCAGCTGCCAGTCCGCAGCCGAACCCAGCACGAAGGTGCGCGTCATGTCGGAGTGATATCCGGCGACCAGCGCGCCGAAGTCGATCTTCACGAAGTCGCCGGTGGCCAGCTTGCGGTCGGTGGGCCGGTGATGCGGGATCGCCGAGTTGGGACCGGTGGCCACAATCGTCTCGAACGACATCGCGTCGGCGCCGTGGTCAAGCATCAGCGCCTCCAGCTCGCGTCCCACCTCGCGCTCGGTCCGGCCGGGCCGCAGGCCACCGCGACCCACCAGGTCGGTCAGGGCGGCGTCGGCGGCCTCACACGCCAGCCGCAGCAGCGCCAGCTCACCGGCGTCTTTGATCTCGCGCAATGCCTCGACGGTTCCCGACGCCCGCACCAGCTCGGTGGCCGTGCCGTCCACTTCGTTGGTCAGCACGTCCAAACCGTCGACAGTCATCACATGGCTCTCGAAGCCCAGCCGGTGCACTCCGTCCTCGGCGGCGCGACCGGTCAGGTGGCGTGCGCAGGCCCGTTCGATGACGATCTCGACCCCGGACGCCTGCTCCGCGGCCTGCGTGCGGTACCGGCCGTCGGTGGCTAATACCGGCTGCCGATCGTCGGCGAATACCAGCAACGCGCCGTTGGACCCGGTGAATCCCGACAGATAGCGGACGTTGACCAAGTCTGTGACCAGCATCGCGTCCAATTCTTTGGCAACGATTCGGCTTCTGAGGTTGTGTCGACGCTGAGAATGTGTCACGACCCTTGACGGTACTCGCTACGCTGTTTGCCCATGAGGAACTGGATGGTGCGCGGACTGGTGTTCGCCGGGTTGATGGTCGTTCTCCGCCTGATCCAAGGGACGGTGATCAACGCCTGGCCGACGATGTCCGGATTGATCAGCGTGATACTGCTCCTCTTGTTCATTGCCGCTGTGTCCGCTTGGGGTGTTCGCGACGGCCGCGCCGACGCCAACGCCAACCCCGACCCGGACCGGCGCGAGGACCTGGCGATGACCTGGCTGCTGGCCGGCATCGCGGCCGGGATCCTCAGCGGCGCGGTGTCGTGGCTCATTTCGCTGCTCTACAAGGGCCTGTACACCGGTGGGCCGATCAACGAGCTGACCACGTTCGCGGCCTTCACCGCGCTGATCATTTTCGTGCCCGCCATCATCGGCGTGGCGGTCGGCCGCTGGCTGATCGACCGCAAGGCTCCGGAGGCCCCGCATCACGACGGATCACACGACCGGCCGGCCGACACCGATGTGTTCTCCGCGGTCCGCGCCGACGAGTCGCCCACCGGAGAGATTCCGGTTCAGCGCGGCGAGGCCCAGACCGAGGCGCGGACCGCCGCGGTGGCCACGGCCGAGCGTGGGGAACGTACCGAGGAGCTCCCCACGCACGAGGGACGCACCGAGGCACTGCCGACTCACGAGGCGCGTACCGAAGCCATCGACACCCGCGGCGAGTCACCCACGCAGGAAATCCGCCTGGACCCCGACGCCACCCAACAGCGCGACAACCGTCGCCGCTAAGGGCGACGGGCATTCGCGACTTTCAGTGTGAAGCGACGGCTTTCGGCGTGAAGCCAATGCGTTGATCCGGCGATTTTCCCGCCCTACACGCACACCCAAAGCCGTGGATTCACACTAAAATCCGAACGCCGACCAGACGCGTGTGACCAATGCCCCTCTAGGCCCGACTAGTGCGAATTCCCCGCGAGGTAGCGCAGGGCGAGCAGATACCCCTCGATGCCCAGCCCGACGATCACCCCGGTCGCCACCGGACTGATGTAGGAGTGGCGCCGAAACTCCTCGCGCGCATACACGTTGGAGATGTGCACCTCGATCAATGGTGCGCGTAACTCGGCGCAGGCGTCGCGCAGCGCCACCGACGTGTGGGTCAGTCCGCCGGCGTTGAGGACCACCGGTTCGCCGGCATCAGCGGCCCGATGAATCCATTCCAGCAGCTGGGCTTCGTTATCACTTTGCCGCACAATAGCTTTGAGCCCCAGCGCGGCAGCCTCGGTTTCGACGGCGGCCACCAGCTGGTCATGAGTGGTGCTGCCGTAGACTGCCGGCTCGCGCTGGCCCAGGCGACCCAGGTTCGGGCCGTTGATGATGTTCACCGTGCTCGTCATGACTGCTCGAGTCCCGCGTAGGCGGCGGCCAGCAACGCCGGATCGGGTCCGGCCAACCGGCCCGGCTTGGCCAGCCCGTCGAGGACCACGAACCGAAGCACACCGCCCCGGGTTTTCTTGTCTCCGGCCATGTATTCCAACAACTCTGGCAGCGCGCCGGCGTCGTAGCCGGTCGGCAGGCCCAGCGAGGACAGGATGTTGCGATGCCGCTCGGCGGTGGCGTCGTCGAGCCGGCCGGCCAGCCGGGCCAGCTCAGCGGCGAACACCAGGCCCACCGACACGGCCGCGCCGTGGCGCCACCGATAGTGCTCGCGACGCTCGATCGCATGGCCCAGAGTGTGGCCGTAGTTCAGGATCTCGCGCAGCTCGGACTCCTTCTCGTCGGCGGCGACCACTTCTGCCTTCACGACGATCGCGCGCCGGATCAGCTCCGGCAGCACGTCACCCGCGGGGTCCAGGGCGGCCCGCGGGTTCGCTTCGATGAGGTCGAGGATCACCGGGTCGGCGATGAAGCCGGCCTTGACCACCTCGGCCATCCCGGCGACGATCTCGTTGCGCGGCAACGTTTCCAGCGTCGCCATGTCGACCAGCACGGCGATCGGCTGATGAAACGCACCGACCAGGTTCTTGCCGGCCTCGGTGTTGATGCCGGTCTTGCCGCCGACGGCGGCGTCGACCATGCCGAGCAGCGTCGTCGGCACGTGCACGATCGCCACGCCGCGCAGCCAGGTGGCCGCCGCGAACCCGGCGACGTCGGTGGCGGCGCCGCCGCCGAGACTGACCAGCGCATCCTTGCGGCCGATTCCGATGCGGCCCAACACTTCCCAGATAAAGCCCACCACGGGCAGGTCTTTGCCGGCCTCGGCATCCGGGATTTCGATGCGGTGCGCGTCGACGCCCTTGTCGGCCAACAGGGTTCGGATGGCCTCGGCGGTGTGCGCCAGCACCGGTTGATGCAGGATCGCCACCCGGTGCCGGTCGGAGAGCAGCGCTTCCAACTCGGTCAGCAGACCGGTACCGATCACCACGGGATACGGCGGGTCGACGGCCACCTCAACCGTGACCGGTGTCGGGATTTCGGTCATTTGGTCGCCTGCGCCGGAGTAGAGCCCGCGTTGCCGGTTGGCTTCTCGCCTTCCAGTCGCGACATGATGTAGCGGACCACCGCCCCGGGATTGCGGCGATTGGTGTCAACCCGTATGGTGGCGACTCGCCGGTACAGCGGAATACGTTGGGACATCAGGGCGCGAAATTTCTCCGCGCGGTCCGGCCCGGCCAGCAGCGGCCGCACGGTGCTGCCGCCGGTTCGCCGAACGCCTTCGGCCGCACCGATTTCCAGATAGACGACGGCGTGTCCGGCCAGCGCCTCGCACACCCCGGGGCTGGTGACGGCCCCGCCGCCGAGCGAGACCACACCGTCGTGCTCGGCCAACGCCGCGCGCACCACTTGCTCCTCGATGCGGCGGAATTCCCGCTCCCCTTCGGCGGCGAAGATGTCGGCGATGCGGCGCCCGGTCCGCTGTTCGATCATCGCGTCGGTGTCCAGCAGGCTCACGCCGAGCGCCTTGGACAGCCGCCGTCCGATCGTCGACTTGCCCGAGCCGGGCAGCCCGACCAGTACCGCCTTGGGTGCCACGGCCGCTAACCTCCCGAAGCCCGGGCGGCCGGCGCTTCCCGGTCGGCGACCGCACGCTGGTATGCCTCGACATTGCGGCGGGTTTCGATCAGCGAATCGCCGCCGAACTTTTCCAGCGCCGCGCGGGCCAGCACCAGGGCCACCATGGTTTCGACGACAACGCCCGCGGCGGGCACCGCGCACACATCGGATCGCTGGTGGATGGCGACCGCCTCGTCGCCGGTGGCCATGTCAACGGTGGCCAGTGCGCGCGGCACGGTCGAGATCGGCTTCATCGCCGCGCGTACCCGTAACGGCTGGCCGTTAGTCATGCCGCCCTCCAGTCCGCCGGCCCGGTTGGTGGAGCGGACGACGCCGTCGGGTCCGGGATACATCTCGTCGTGGGCGCGGCTGCCGCGGCGGCGCGCGGTCTGGAAGCCGTCGCCGATCTCCACCCCCTTGATCGCCTGGATTCCCATCACGGCACCGGCCAGTTGGCTATCGAGCCGGTTGTCGCCGCTGGTGAACGATCCCAGCCCGACGGGCAGGCCCAGCGCCACCACCTCCACCACCCCGCCGAGCGTGTCGCCGTCTTTCTTGGCGGCTTCGATTTCGGTGATCATGGCGTGCTCGGCGGCCTTGTCGAACGCACGCACCGGACTGCCGTCGATGGCGGCGAGATCTTCCGGCCCCGGTGGCGCGCCGTCGTAAGGCTCCGACGCGCCGATCGAGATCACGTGAGACAGCACCTCGACACCCAGTGCCTGACGCAGGAACGCGCGTGCGACCGTTCCGGCCGCGACCCGGGCGGCGGTCTCGCGGGCGCTGGCGCGCTCCAGCACCGGCCGAGCGTCGTCGAATCCGTATTTGAGCATGCCCGCGTAGTCGGCGTGGCCGGGCCGCGGCCGGGTAAGCGGGGCGTTGCGGGCCAGCTCTTCCAGCACCGACGGATCGACCGGATCGGCGGCCATCACGGTTTCCCACTTCGGCCATTCGGTGTTGCCGATCTCGATGGCGATGGGCCCACCGAGTGTGATGCCATGCCTGATGCCGGACAGCAGGGTCACCGCGTCGCGCTCGAACGTCATCCGCGCGCCGCGGCCGTAGCCCAGCCGGCGACGGGCCAGCTGGTCGGCGATGTCGGTCGAGGTGACCTCCACGCCCGCGACCATGCCTTCCACCACGGCCACCAGCGCGCGGCCATGCGATTCCCCCGCGGTGATCCAGCGCAACACGTGAACCATCTTCCCATGGCTCAACCAACCACCGTTGTGCAGCGCAGACTTGAATCCGGGCGGTCATTCGAAATTGACGCCAGCGTGCGGCTCACTCGCGTTTTTCCGCGCTGCCGTCGATTTCGACGGGGGATCACCCGACGCTCAGGCCCACGGCGCAAGCGGTCGCAAGGCACATCGAGGGGCCGTGCGGCACGGCGCGTACCCCACACACCATCCCGCACAGCGCGGTCAGAACCGGCGCGGCCAGCGCCGCCTGGAACCACACCCCTATCCCGAAGCAGCCGGCCAGACCGCCCAGCCCGAGTGCCAGCTTGACGTCGCCGGCGCCCATGCCCGCCGGCGCTAACAGGTGCACCAGCAGATATATCCCCGCCAATGCCGCTGCGCCGGCCAGCGCGGGCCAACCACGACCGGCCATGCCAGCGGCCAGCAAGATCACGCCCGCCCCGGGCAGGGTCAACAGGTTGGGCAGTCGCCGCTGCCCGATGTCGTAGCAGCTCAACCCCACCAGCCACGCCACCACAGCCGCGATCAGCATGCCGCTGCACGCTAGAGCAATTCCTCCAGCGCGCAAGTCATCGCGTCACGAGGCGCCGGCAGCCCGGTGAACTGCTCGACTTGGGCGAAGGCCTGATGCAGCAGCATCTGCAAGCCATTGACCACCCGCCCGCCCGCATCGGCCACCGCTGCGGCCAGCGGGGTGGGCCACGGGTCGTAGACGGTGTCCAGCAGCACCGGGATCCTGGCGAACGTGCGGGCATAGCGCGCGGCCACGTCGGCCGGGATGGTGCTGACCAGCACCTGCGCGGCCGCCACCTCGTCGGCCAGCGCGCCGCTGTCCAGGCCGCAGAACCGGGTGTCCGCCCCGATCCCTGTGCCCAAGTCCACCAGCCGGGCAGCCTTGCCGGCATCGCGCGCCACCACGGTGATACCGGTGACGCCGAGGTGCGCCAATCCGACGACGGCCGCCGGGGCGGTGCCGCCCGAACCACATACCAGCGCCCGTCCGGACACCCGGCCAAGCGCTCCGGTGACGCCGTCGACGTCGGTGTTGTCGGCGCGCCAGCCGCGCGGGGTGCGGACCAGGGTGTTGGCCGAGCCGACCTGTTCGGCGCGTGCGGTGTGCTCGTCGGCGAAGCGCAGCGCGGCGAACTTGCCGGGCATGGTCACCGAAACCCCGACCCATTCCGGCCCGAATCCGCCGACGATACCGGGCAGCTCGTCGGCAGTGCACTCGATGCGGTCATACGTCCAGTCGTGCAGGCCCAGCGCGCGGTAGGCGGCCAGATGCAGCTGCGGGGAACGCGAGTGGGCGATCGGCGAACCGAGGACCGCCGCTTTTCGGGCTGTTTCAGCGCGTGCTGTCGAGGACACCGTTGTGCTTGGCCAACTCGATGTTCGCCAGGTGTTGTTGGTAGTCCCTGGTGAACAGGGTTGTCCCCTGGGCGTCGATGGTGACGAAGTACAGCCAGTCGCCCGCCTCGGGGTGCTCGGCGGCGGTCAGCGCCTCGATGCCCGGGGAGCAGATCGCGGTGGCCGGCAGGCCCTGGGACACGTAGGTGTTCCACGGTGTTCGCTGGGCGCGGTCCGCGTCGCTGGTGGCGACCTCGCGGCGGTCCAGCGGATAGTTCACCGTCGAGTCGAATTCCAGCGTCCGGTGCTCGTGCAGGCGGTTGTAGATGACCTGCGCCACCTTCGCGAAATCCTGCGACTTGGATTCCTGCTGCACCAGCGACGCCACCACGAGGATGTCGTAGGGCGACAGGCCGAGGGAGGCGGCGGTATCGACCAACCCGGATTTGGTGAACTCCGCGGCGCCCGCGGTGATCAGGCCGGCCAGAATGGTCTCGGCCGAGGCCGACGGATCGACGTTGAAGGTCCCCGGTGCGATGAGGCCCTCGATCCGGCGATGGTCGTTGGCGAGTTCGGTCACCGGTTGGACCGCCCAGGACGGCACGGCAAGCGTCGCCGGTGCGCTGTGGGCCGCCGCCTTGCGTAAGTCGTCCACCGAGACGCAGTGCCGGTCGCCGTCGAGGTCCACGCAGGTGGCCCGGGAGATCAAGCTGAGGATTCCCGGGGTCACCGCGTTGGTCTTCATGTCGGTGGTGTCGTCGAGCTGGCGCCCTTCCGGAATGACCAGCCGACCCACCCGATTGCTGGGATCGGTCAGCCGGGCGACCGCCGCGGCCGCCGGGATCTCGGTGCGCATCCGGTAGTAGCCCGGCTGGATCGCCGAAATCGCGGCGTTGCCGCGCGCGGCCCGGACGAATGCCTTGACGGTGGCGACCACGCCGTGGTTGAGCAGCGTTTCGCCGATCGCCGTGGTGGAATCGCCGGCCTGGATCTGAATCATGATGTCCTGCTTGCCGCTGCCGGTGTAGTCGTCGCCGTTGCCGAACATCGTGTGCCACAACTTGACGCCGACCACGCCGGCGGCCACCACCACCACGACGAGCAGTCCCAACACCAATCTTTGGGCGAAACGCCGTCGTCGCTGTCCCCGCTCGGCCTGAATCCGGTCTAGGCGGCTCTTCGCCGCCCGCGGCGGCCCGACGGCCTCCGGCTCGGCTCGTCCGTCTCGCACGCCGTCAGCCATCGGTCAGGCCCCTTGCCATCCCGCGGCGCTGATCGAGCCAGGACTGCAGAATCGCGACCGCGGCCGCCTGGTCGACCACCGCGCGTTGGTTCTTGGCCGACACCCCGGCGGCTCGCAACGATCGCTGCGCGCTGACCGTGGTGAGGCGCTCGTCGGCGAGACGCACCGGCGTCGGCGCGATCCGCGCCGCCAGAGCTTCGGCCAGCTCGATCGCGTCCCGAGCCGACGCCCCGGTGCGGTCGGCCAGGGTGCGCGGAAGCCCGACGACCACCTCGACGGCCTCCAGCTCGGCGGCCAGCGCCGCCAGCCTGCGCACATGCTTTCCGGAGCGATCGCGGTGGACCGTTTCCACCGGGGTGGCCAGGATGCCGTCGGGGTCGCTGGCGGCCACCCCGATACGCACACTGCCGACGTCGATGCCGAGGCGCCGCCCCCGACCGGGGTCAGGAACCTGTTCGCCGGGCCGATCGGGCAGGCGCTGCTGTGATGAGACCACTCAACCGACCCGCGCTATTTCGGAGCGCACCGCGTCCAGCGCCGCGTCGATGCCGGTCGGGTCCTTGCCCGAGCCCTGCGCCAGGTCGGCCTTGCCGCCGCCGCGGCCGTCGACGGCCAAGGCCAGCTGCTTGACCAGCTCGTTGGCGCGGATCCCAATCTCCTGGGCGGCCGGATTGGCCGCAACCGCATAGGGCACATTGTCGTTCTCGCCCTGGGCTATCAGGGCGACCACCGCCGGGTCGCTGCCCAGCTTTCCGCGGATGTCTCCGACCAGGGAACGCAGGTCCGCCGCCGTCATCCCGCCCGACATCCGCTGCGCCACCACACGCACGTTACCGATGCGCTCCGCGCCGGCGGCCGCATTGGTGGCAGCCGCCCGCGCGCCGGCTTGCCGGGCACGCTCGAGTTCTTTTTCGGCGGCCTTGAGCCGCTCCACCAAGTTGGCCACCCGGGCCGGCACCTCTTCGGACGGCACCTTCAGCGACGACGCCAACCCAGCCATCAGCGCCCGCTCCTTGGCCAGGTGCCGGAACGACTCCAGCCCGACGTAGGCCTCCACGCGGCGCACCCCTGAGCCGATCGACGATTCGCCCAGGATCGTCACCGGACCGATCTGCGCCGAGTTGTGCACGTGCGTACCCCCGCACAGCTCCAGCGAGAACGGGCCGCCGATCTCGACCACCCGCACCTGGTCGGGATAGCTCTCGCCGAACAGCGCCATCGCGCCCATCGCCTTGGCCTTGTCCAGCTGTTCGGTGAATGTGTGCACCTCGAAATCGGCTTGCACCGCTTCGTTGGTCACTTCCTCGATCTGCGTGCGCTGCACGTCGCTCAACGGACCCTGCCAGTTGAAATCGAAGCGCAGGTAACCGGGCCGATTCAGCGAACCGGCCTGAACGGCGTTGGGCCCCAGCACTTGTCGCAGCGCCGCATGCACCATGTGGGTGCCCGAATGCCCCTGGGTCGCACCCTTGCGCCAACCGGGATCCACCGTCGCGACGACGGTGTCACCCTCGACGAATTCCCCGGACTCGACGTTGACCCGGTGCGCGTGCAGGGTTTTGGCGATCTTCTGCACGTCGGCGACCGCGGCCCGGGCGCTCTCGCCCGAACCCGTTCCGCTGATGGTGCCGATGTCGGCGAGCTGACCGCCGGACTCCGCATACAGCGGGGTGCGGTCGAGGACCAGCTCCACCCGATCGGCCTCGACCGAGTCGGCGTGTGCCACCACCGGTACCCGCCTGCCGTCGACGAAAATGCCCAGAATGGTTGCCTGGGAGGTCAATTCGTCGAACCCGGTGAATTCGGTGGGGCCGGCGTCGACCAGCTCGCGATATGCGGTCAGGTCGGCGTGCGCGTGCTTGCGCGCGGCCGCGTCGGCCTTGGCGCGCTGCCGTTGCTCGGCCATCAGCTCGCGGAATCCCGCCTCGTCGACGGTCAGTCCGGCCTCGGCCGCCATCTCCAGGGTCAGCTCGATCGGGAAGCCATAGGTGTCGTGCAGGGCGAACGCGTCCGAACCGGAAACCACAGTGGCGCCAGTGGATTTGGTGCTGCCGGCGACCTCGTCGAACAGCTTGGACCCCGACGCCAGAGTGCGGTTGAACGCGGTTTCCTCGGCGACGGCGATGCGGTTGATCCGGTCGAAGTCGCTGACGAGTTCGGGGTATGACGGGCCCATCGCGTCGCGCACGGTGGCCATCAGGTCGCCGACGATCGGGGTGGCTGAGTCGTTCACGCCAAGTAGCTTGACGCTGCGGATCACCCGGCGCAGCAGCCGGCGCAGCACATAGCCGCGGCCGTCGTTGCCGGGGCTGACGCCGTCGCCGATCAGGATCGCGGCGGTGCGGCTGTGGTCGGCGATGATGCGGTAGCGCACGTCGTCGGCGTGGTTTCCGGCGTCATAGGGGCGAGGCGCGCGGCTGGCGACCAGATCGATCACCGGCCGCAGCAGGTCGGTCTCGTAAACGTTGTGCACGTCCTGCAGAACCAGCGCGATGCGTTCGACACCCATGCCGGTGTCGATGTTCTTGCGCGGCAACGGCCCCAGGATTTCGTAGTCCTCCTTGGTGGTTCCCTCGCCGCGTTCGTTCTGCATGAACACCAGGTTCCACACCTCGAGGTAGCGGTCCTCGTTGACAATGGGACCGCCCTCGGGACCGAATTCCGGCCCGCGGTCGTAGTAGATCTCCGACGACGGCCCGCACGGCCCGGGGATGCCCATGGACCAGTAGTTGTCGGCCATGCCCCGACGCTGGATCCGCTCCGCGGGCAGACCGGCGACCTCCTGCCACAGTTCCGCGGCCTCGTCGTCGTCGAGATACACGGTCGCCCAAAGCTTTTGCGGGTCCAGCCCGTATCCCCCGTCGGGGATGGGGTTGGTCAGCAGCGTCCAGGCCAATTCGATGGCTTCGCGCTTGAAATAGTCGCCGAACGAGAAGTTGCCGGCCATCTGGAAGAAGGTGTTGTGGCGGGTGGTGATGCCCACCTCGTCGATATCGGGCGTGCGGATGCACTTCTGGATGCTGGTGGCCGTTGCATACGGGGGTGTGCGCTGACCAAGAAAGTACGGGACGAACTGGACCATCCCGGCATTGACGAACAACAGGTTGGGGTCGTCGAGGATCACCGAGGCGCTCGGCACCTCCGTGTGGCCTGCCTTCACGAAATGATCAAGGAACCGCTTCCTGATCTCGTGTGTCTGCATGTCCTTCTCTCTTGGTTCCCGGCTTTGCTCGTAACCGGTTTCCAGCCTATTCGCCGGGACGTCGGAAGGCCCTCGAACGAGGCTTTCCGATCGCTCACAGTACCGGTGGGCCGTGCCTAGCCTTCCAGGAAGCTCAGGCGCACCGATCGCCGCGGATTGTCCCGGTTGAGGTCGACGAGAACGATGCTCTGCCAAGTGCCCAGCAGCGGCTCGCCGGCGGAGACGGGCACCGTCACCGAGGGCGCGACTATCGCCGGCAGCACATGGTCGGCGCCGTGACCGAAGGAGCCGTGCGCGTGCCGGTAGCGGTCGTCGCGTGGCAACAGCCGTTCCAGGGTGTCGACCAGGTCGTCGTCCGAACCGGCACCGGTCTCGATGATCGCGACCCCGGCCGTGGCATGTGGGACGAACACGTTGCACAAGCCGTCGCTGTGCTCGGCGCAGAACGACCGCACCGCGTCGGTGAGATCGACGATGCGGCGACGCGCGGTGTCCACATCGAGCACATCGGTCTTCATTCGGTAAAGCCTACGGCGCGGCTGCTGAGAGCGACCAATTGTTTGTGCGCGCCGCCACACCATTGCGGGCGCTAACCGGCAGGAGGAAGGTAGTGCGTGGACCGGTGGCGCCACCGGGGCGCTGCCCCGAACAAAGAGGGGGCGGATCGTGTACGCACGCTCTACCACAATCCAGGCGCAACCCTCGTCCATCGACGGCGGAATTGCGCACGTTCGCGAGGATGTTATGCCCGCGCTGCAAGGTATGCCGGGGTGCATCGGTGTATCCCTTTTGGTCGACCGTCGCTCTGGCCGGTGCATCGCCACGAGCGCCTGGGAGAGCGACGAGGCCATGCGCGCCAGCGGCGAAACCGTGACGCCGATTCGTGATCGGGCCGCCGAGATGTTCGGGGGCACGGCAAACGTCGAGCAGTGGGAGATCGCGGCGCTACACCGCGACCACCGCGCGCCCGATGGTGCGGGCGTGCGTGCGACCTGGGTCAGGGTCGCGCCCGACCAGATGGACCAAGGCATCGAGTACTACAAGTCGTCTGTGCTGCCCCAACTCGAGGGCCTGGACGGGTTCTGCAGTGCAAGCCTGCTGGTCGACCGCGCATCCGGTCGCGCGGTGTCATCGGCGACGTTCGACAGCCTCGACGCGATGGAGCGGAACAGGGACCGGGCAACCGAACTGAAGAACTCGTCGATGCAGGAGGCGGGCGCCGAGGAACTCGACGAAAACGAGTTCGAGCTGGCCCTGGCGCACCTGCGGGTGCCCGAGCTCGTCTGAACGAGAACCGCAGTACTACCGGCTGGATCAAGCATTCGGCCGGTACTACGCGTTCTGCCCCGCGAAAGTATTGCCATGGCCAATTCGTCGGAGGAACGTAGTGGTTTACCGGTGGCGCACCGGGGCGCCGCCCGAGAGGGAGAGGGCCGACCGTGTACGCACGCTCTACCACAATCCAAGCGAAGACAGGGTGCATCGACGCCGGCATCGCCCACGTGCGCGATGTCGTCATGCCCGCGCTCAGGGGGATCGACGGCTGCCTGGGCTTGTCGCTGTTGGTCAACCGGGAAACCGGCAGGTGCATAGCGACCAGCTCCTGGGAAACCTTCGACGCGATGCGCGACAGCGCCGAGCGCGTGTGGCCGGTCCGCCAGGAAGCGGCCGACCGGTTCGGCGGCTACACCGCCGTCGACCAATGGCAGATCGCGGTGTTTCACCGCGACCACCGCTCAGGCCCCGGCGCCTGCGTCCGCGCCACGTGGGTCAAGGCGCGGCCCGATCGGTTCGAGCCGGCCATCGACTACTACCGGATGGCCATTGTGCCGGCGATCGAGGAGCTCGAGGGTTTCTGCAGCACCAGCCTGCTGATCGACACCATCTCGGCCCGCGCGGTGGTGTCCACGACATTCGACAGCATGGAGGCGATGGACCGCAACCGGGAGCAGTCCCGCGCGTTGCGGACCGCTGAGCTGCGCAACCTCGGGGTGGACCAGTACGACGTCGAGGAATTCGAGCTGGCGCTGGCGCACCTGCGGGTGCCCGAGCTGGTCTGAGTTCCCTTCACGAGCGTGCTGACAGCCGCACGCTCGCGCGCCACTGTGCGGCTGGCGGCACGCTCGACGGGCCTGCCGACCCGGCGAGCACGCCTACCGCAGCGCGTCCCCGGGGAAGCCGCGGCAGGGGTGCACCTCGTAGGTGAAAACCCCCGCGACCACTCCGGGGTCTTCGTCCATGAGCGCGGCAGTGTCCTCGGACGTCGCGTCGAACAGCCCGATGCCGCACACGTCGGAGTCGTCGGTGACGGGCAGCACCACTGCCAGCACACCGGCGTCGCGTAGTCCGAAGTTGCGGCGGCCGTGTTCCCAGACGATCGCCGGCGCCCTGTCTTCGCCGAAACTCGGTCCTTGCTTGAGGATGACGACGCTGTAGACCTTGGCGCCGGGCAGCAGTTCGCGCATCTCGTCGTCGGTAAAGGTCCTCATGAGCGTCCCTTCTTCTTGCGGATGATCGCCCGCAGCCGATCCAGCCGGCCGGCGATATCCCGTTCAACCCCGTGATTGGTGGGCCGGTAGTAGTCCACGCCAACCAGCTCATCCGGCGGATATTGTTGAGCGACAACGCCGTCGGGGTCGTCGTGGGAATACGTGTAGCCCTGCGCGTTGCCCAGCGCCGCCGCGCCGGAGTAATGCCCGTCGCGCAGATGCGCGGGAACCAGGCCGGCCTTGCCCGCCTTGATGTCGTTCATAGCCGCACCCAGCGCTGTCGTCACCGCGTTCGACTTCGGCGCCGTGGCCAGGTGCACGGTGGCGTGCGCCAGCGTGAGCTGAGCTTCGGGCATCCCGATCAGCGCAACCGTCTGGGCGGCGGCGACCGCCGTCTGTAGCGCAGTCGGATCGGCCATTCCGATGTCCTCACTGGCGAGGATCATCAGTCGGCGCGCGACAAACCGCGGGTCCTCGCCGGCTATCAGCATCCGGGCCAGATAATGCAGCGCAGCGTCGACGTCGGAGCCGCGCACCGACTTGATGAAGGCGCTGATGACGTCGTAGTGCTGGTCGCCGTCGCGGTCGTAGCGGACTGCGGCCTTGTCCAGGGACTGCTCGATGGTCTCGACACTGACCGGAACACCGGCCGCCTCAGCGGCTTCGGCGGCCACTTCCAGGGCGGTCAACGCCCGGCGGGCGTCCCCGGCAGCTAGTTGCACCAACAGGTCTACGGCCTCGGGCGACACCGTGACGCCACCACCCAGGCCGCGTGGGTCGTCGATCGCGCGCTGCACAACCGTACGGATGTCGTCGGCGGTCAACGGCCGCAACTGCAGGATCAGCGACCTGGACAGCAGCGGCGCCACCACGGAAAACGACGGGTTCTCGGTAGTCGCGGCGACCAGCAGCACCACCCGGTTCTCCACCGCGGACAGCAGAGCGTCCTGCTGAGTCTTGGAGAAACGGTGTACCTCGTCGATGAACAGCACCGTCTGCTCACCGGAAAGGAGCGCTCTCCGGGCACTCTCAATAACGGCCCGAACTTCCTTGACACCAGCCGACAGTGCCGACAGCGCCTCGAACCGGCGGCCAGTGGCCTGCGAAATCAGCGCCGCCAGCGTCGTCTTCCCGCTGCCCGGCGGGCCGTAGAGGATGGCCGACGCCACACCCGAACCCTCAACCAGCCGGCGCAGCGGCGACCCGGACGCCAGCAAATGGTCCTGGCCAACCACTTCTTCGAGAGACGCCGGACGCATCCGCACCGCCAGCGGCGCCGACGCGCCCGGGAGTCTCAACTCCTGGCCGGTAGTCTGCGGCGCGCCGGGCAGGTCGAACAGACCGTCGGACACGGTTTCAGGCATACCACGTCGCCGCGACACCCCGCGCGAAGGCAAAAGTTCCTTGCGCGCAACCCGAGCGTCTTTGCCTCTTATTTGCTAAGTTCCGGTTTGCCAGATTACGGCGCACCGACAACAGCGAATGAGGACGGCAATGAGCCAGCCCCCCGACCCGTATGGCAGAAACCCAGGTTCTTCGGGCCACCCGCCACCCAACTACGGGACGCCACCTCCGCCCGGTTACAACGCACCGCCTCCCCCGCCGCCGAACTATGGCCCACCCGGAGGCCAACCCGGCGGCGGCTACGGGGCGCCTCCCCCTCCCCCCGGGTCGTCGCAAGGCTACGGCGCGCCCCAGGCCGGCTACCCGCCCCCGGGATACGGCGGACAACCCGGCGGTCCGGTATCACCGCCGTTCAGCGTCGGTGATGCGTTCAACTGGGCCAAGGACAAGTTCACGCAGAACGCGCAGGCGCTGGTCGTGCCGGCAATCATCTACATCGTTGGCATGGGAATCGTCTTCGGTGTGATGTATGGCGGCACCATCGCTCTCGCGACGACCTCGACCTATACCGACTCCTACGGCTACCAACACACATCGTCGTCGGGAGGCGCAGGCGCGTTGATCCTGATGCTTGTCATGTACGTCCTGATCATCGCCGCGGCGATGTACATGCAAGCCTCATATGCGTCGGGTGCCCTGGACATCGCCGACGGAAAGCCGGTGAGCATCGGGACGTTCTTCAAACCGCGCAACCTGGGTCCGGTCATCCTGACCGCGTTGTTGGTGGCCCTGGGCGTTGGCATCGGATCGATACTGTGCTTCATCCCCGGCCTGATCTTTGCCTTCCTCTCGATATTCGCGATTCAGTTCGCCATCGACCGGTCCCTGTCGCCCGTCGACGCCATCAAGGCCAGCATCGAGACGGCCAGGGCCAACGTCGGCCCCACCTTGTTGTCCTGGCTCGTCCAGTACGCGGTGATCCTGGTCGGCCAATTGGCTTGCGGCATCGGCGTTGTCGTCGCTATCCCGGTGGCAGCGTTGATCCAGGCTTACACGTACCGCAAGCTCACCGGTGGCCAAGTCGCCGAGGTGGCCCAGCCCGGGTTCCAGCAGGGCCCGCCGCCGGGGATCCCGCCCGGCCCGCAGTACAGCTAGCCCCGCAAAAAGGTTTCGGCTCCTGACGGCAAGTCAGGAGCCGAAACCCATTTGCGGGAAGCAGGGCCAACCAACGGAATTGCACTGCGCTGCAGGGTGCCCGCCATTGTGATGAGATCAGCGGTGATGAGCAGCGACGTTGCGCTGAAACGGGATGCCTGCAGGCCTCGGCGCGCCTGGCATTCCCGGTCCGCGATGCCTGCGTACCGTGCAGCAGTAATGAGATGCGCAGGACGGGCCGGACGATGACGCTCGGGACGAGCGACCCGGCTGCTACCGCACGCTACGACGTAGACCGGCTGGTGGCCGGGTACCGCACCGCGCGCGCCCAGGAAGCCCTCTTCGATCTGCGGGCGGCCGGCTCAGCGGGCGGAGGTTACGACGAATTCGTCGACGCCGGCGGAAGCGTGCGGCCCGCTTGGGCCGAGTTGGCCGACACCGTCGCCGAGCGCGGCAGGGCCGGGCTGGACCGGCTGCGCTCGGTGGTGCGCAGCCTGATCGACAACGACGGAATCACCTACACCGGAGTCTCGGAGGCCGAGGCCAGCTGGGACCGGGCCACCGGTGGGCACGGGCCGGAGCCGGGACCGTGGACGCTGGACACGCTGCCGCTGGTGGTCTCCGCGGCCGATTGGGATGTGCTCGAATCCGGCCTGGTGCAGCGGTCGCGTCTGCTCAACGCCGTGCTCGCGGACTTGTACGGACCGCGCACGCTGCTCACGGAAGGCATCCTTCCGGCACAACTGGTGTTCGCTCATCCCGGTTACGTGCGGGCGGCGATCGGAGTCGAGGTGCCGGGGCGCCACCAGCTGTTCATGCACGGCTGCGATCTGACCCGGCGCCCCGACGGTGGTTTTCAGGTCAACGCCGACTGGACGCAGGCACCGTCGGGAGCCGGCTATGCGCTGGCCGACCGCCGCGTGATGGCGCACGCGATCCCCGACCTCTACGAAAGAATTGCGCCGCGGCCGACGACGCCGTTCGCCCAGGCGCTGCGGCTGGCACTGATCGACGCGGCGCCCGACGTCGCCCAAGACCCGGTGGTGGTGGTGCTCAGCCCGGGCATCTACTCCGAAACCGCTTTCGATCAGGCGTATCTGGCGACGTTGCTGGGCTTCCCGTTGGTCGAGAGCGCGGACCTGGTGGTGCGCGACGGGAAGCTGTGGATGCGCTCGTTGGGCACCCTCAAGCGGGTCGACGTCGTTCTGCGGCGCGTCGACGCCGACTATGTGGACCCACTGGATCTGCGCGCCGATTCCAGGCTGGGGGTCGTCGGCTTGGTCGAGGCACAACACCGCGGGACCGTCACCGTCGTCAACACCCTGGGCAGTGGCATCCTGGAAAGCCCAGGGCTGCTTCGGTTTTTGCCCGAGCTCACCGGGCGCTTGCTGGGCGAGGCTCCGCTGCTGGACACGGCGCCGGTGTACTGGGGCGGCATCGCCGGTGAACTCTCGCATCTGTTGGCGAAGCTGCCTTCGTTGTTGATCAAGTCCACGGTGCGGGCGGAAAGCTTTGTCGGACTGGCACTTTCATCGGCCGAGCTGGACGAGCTGGCCGCGCGCATCGCGGACATGCCCTGGCAGTGGGTCGGGCAGGAACCACCGGAGTTCTCGTCGGCGCCGACCGACCATGCCGGTGTGCTGACGTCGGCCGGTGTCGGGATGCGATTGTTCACCGTTGCCCAGCGCAGCGGCTACGCGCCGATGATCGGCGGGCTGGGCTACGTGCTGGCGCCCGGGCCCGCCGGCTACACGCTGAAAACCGTTGCGGCCAAGGACGTCTGGGTTCGGCCGACGGAACGTGCCCGCGCCGAGGCGGTTGCTCTACCTGCGTTGGGGGCGCCGGCACGTCACCCGGCGAAGAGTGGCGCCGGCACCCTGGGGGTGAGCTCGCCGCGCGTGCTGTCCGACCTGTTCTGGATGGGCCGCTACGGCGAGCGCGCGGAGAACATGGCCCGTTTGCTGATCGTCGCCCGCGAGCGCTACCACGTATACCGCAACCAGCAGGTCACCGAGGAAAGCGAGTGCGTGCCGGTGCTGATGGCCGCGCTGGGCCGCATCACCGGGACCGACATCGGCACCCGCAACGATCACGCCGAGCTGGTAGCCGTCGCCCCCTCGATGCTTTGGTCGCTGACCATGGACCCGGACCGGCCGGGATCGCTGGTCCAGTCGGTGGACGGGCTGGCGCTGGCCGCCAGGGCGGTGCGCGACCAGTTGTCCAACGACACCTGGATGGTGCTGGCCAATGTGGAACGCGCGGTAGTGCAGCGGGACGACCCGCCGCAGTCGCTGGGCGAGGCCGACGCCTTGCTCGCCTCGGCTCAGACGCAGACGCTGGCCGGGATGCTGACGCTCTCGGGGGTGGCCAGCGAGTCGATGGTGCACGACGTCGGCTGGACCATGATGGACGTCGGTAAACGTATCGAACGCGGCCTCTGGCTGACAGCGTTGCTGCGGGCGACGTTGACCAGGGTGCGCAGCGCGCCCGCCGAGCAGACCATCATCGAGTCCACCCTGGTGGCATGTGAATCGTCGGTCATCTACCGGCGCCGCAACGTGGGCATCGTCAGCGTCGCCGCGGTGACGGAGTTGATGCTGTTCGACCCCCACAACCCCCGGTCGCTGGCCTACCAGCTGGAGCGGTTGCGGGCCAACCTCAGGGAGTTGCCGGGCTCGTCGGGCTCGTCGCGGCCGGAGCGCATGGCCGACGACATCAACACCCGCCTGCGCCGGTCGGATCCGGCCGAGCTGGACGAGGTCACCGAGGGCCGCCGCGCGGAGCTGGCGGATCTGCTGGATGCGATCCACGCGGCGCTGCGCGAGCTCGCCGACGTCATCACGGACACCCAGCTGGCGTTGCCGGGTGGCATGCAGCCGCTGTGGGGACCCGACGAACGACGGGTCATGCCTGCCTAGGCGTGCCGGTTAGGGGGCCGAGCAGACGCAAAATCGCCCAAATCACCGGGGATTTGGGCGATTTTGTGTCTGCTCGCGGGAGAACTTGCGCTACGAGTCGACGATGACCGTGTGGATGAACTTCATCTTTTCCAGCACGGCGACCGGCAGCACAAAGGGGTACAAGTCGTCGTGGCCCATCGATCGGTTCACCATGTTCAGTGACCACGACACCGGCAGCCACATCTCGATGATGTGCGGAAATGCGCTGGGCCCCAAGGCCGGACGGTCGAAGGTCGCCGTCGCCGGCGCGAAGCCGCACCAGGCGGAGGTGTCCAGGGTGTCCCGGATGTGCAGATAGTGGGCGAACGTCTCGGCCCAGTCCTCGGCCGGGTGCATGGTCGCATAGGACGACACGAAGCTTTCCTGCCAGCCGTCGGGCGGACCTTCGTCGTAGTGCTGGTCCAGCGCCGCCTGGTAGTCGGCGTCGGGGTCGCCGAACAGCTCGTTGAACCGCTTCAGGTGGTCACTCGACGGAGCGATCAGCCGGTAGAAGTAGTAGTGCCCGATCTCGTGCCGGAAGTGCCCGAGCAGGGTCCGGTACGGCTCGTCCATCTCAACCCGCAACTGCTCGCGATGGACGTCGTCGCCCTCGGCCAGATCCAGCGTGATGACCCCGTTGTCATGGCCGGTCATCACCTGCTCGAATGCACTGGACAGCAGGCGAAATCCCAAACCTTGTTCCGGATCCTCGTCGCGTCCGACGATCGGCAACTTCAGCTCGTACAGCTCTACGATCAGCCGCCGCTTGGCCGCCTCGGCCCGGGCGAATGCCGCCAGGCCGTCGGTGTCGGTGTCGTTGGGCCGTTCCAGCGTCAGCGCGCACGACGTGCACAGCCCGCCCGGACGGCTTTTGGGAACCAGCCAATTGCATTCGGCCACATAGAGATTGGCGCACAGCTGATAGTCGTCGGCAGGCACGGCGCCGGCGTGGTCGGTGTCTCCGTCCCGGGCGATCACCAGCAAGGCCATCTGCTCCAGCGAAAATCCGAGCGCGCTGCCGCACGCCAAGCACGCCGAGTTCTCAAATGCCAGGCGCTGACCGCAGTTCGGGCAATGAAAATCACGCATCCAGGGCATCGCCTTCGAACGGCACCACGTCGACGGCGACGTCGATCACGCTGTGCTCGGAGTTGGTGTAGATGATGCCGCGCAGCGGCGGCACGTCTGCATAGTCCCGGCCTCGACCCACCACGATGTAGCGCTGGTCGACCAGCTGATCGTTGGTGGGATCGAGGCCCAGCCACTCGAATTGTCCTGGCTGCTGGGGCGTCCACACCGACGCCCAGGCGTGGGTTGCGTCAATGCCGATCATCCGATCCTTTCCGGGCGGTGGGTCAGTGGCCAGGTACCCGGAGACGTAGCACGCCGCCAGACCGTTGGCTCGCAAGCAGGCGATCGCCAGCCTCGCGAAGTCTTGACATACCCCTTCGCGGGCCGCCAGAACCTCACCGACCCGAGTGGAGATCGTCGTCGTGCCGGACCGGTAAGTGAAATCGTTGAAGATCCGCCTTCCCAGGTCGCGCATCACCTCGACCAAGGGGCGGCCGGGCTGGAAGCTGGGTGCCGCGTACTCGCGGATCTCGTCGGTGATCTCGGGGGGGTTCAGGTCCAGCGCGAAGTCGGTTGCCAGCGCTCCCCGGGTCCCGCTCGGCCGGGCGGCCTCCCACGGTTGCAGCGCCGGCCCGCCCGCGTACCGGCTGGGGACCTGTGGACCCACCTCGACGATCGAGTCGCTGGTGATGGTCAGGCTGCGATGCGGCTCGGTGACGTGGAAATACGAGCTGATGTTGTCGTAGGTGTCGCGGCTCGTGGAGCTGTCGGCCGGAGTTGGTTCGATGACCAGGCGGTGTGCGATGCAGCGCTGCCGCAGCGAGTCGCGCGGGGTGAGAAAAGCCCGGCCGTAGGAGCTGGTCACGACGTCGGAGTAGCGATATTCGGTGCGGTGCGTGACGCGATAGCGGTGGGCGGCGGAGTCGAACGAAGCGTCAGGCACACCGAGATTCTGACCAATTGTGGTCTTCTGCGACAAAGTGGGAACCATTAACGTCTGTTGACGACTGTCGTGTGCGCCGACAGCAACTGGGGAGGAGTGGCTCGTGCAACGACACGAAATCCGATCGTTGGCCGACCTTGCGGGCGAAGGCACCCGGGTGGTCACCGCGCTGGTCCGCGACATGCACAGCGGGATCTCGAGTCGCGTCTTCGACGCGGTGGGGCCGGTGTCCAAACCCGTGCAGCTGGTTCACGACGCCACCGCAGCGGTCACCTACCGGCTGGTGGACGGCGCCATCCGGGGTTCGCTGCACGGTGCGGGGGCGCTCGCCGCCGAGGCTTGCAGCAACGACGACGATCCGACGGTCCAGGCGGCTCCGCGGGTCGCGGGAGCCGTCGCGGCGCTCAACGGAATCTACGGCGACCAGCTGGCCGACCAGGGCAACGCCTTCGCACTCTCGATGGGGATCCGCCGGCACGGACAGCCCGTCGCACTGACCACCGAGTCGATCGCGGCAGCGTTTCCGGAGGCTACCGGCCGGATCGCGGTTTTCGTGCACGGCTGGTGTCTGACCGAGCGCTCGTGGTGGCGCCGGCCGCGGACCGGGGAAATCCACCAGCCGTACGGCACCGGGTTGCGCAACGAGCTGGGGATCACCCCGATCTATCTGCGGTACAACACCGGGTTCCACATCTCGCAAAACGGCCAGGGCCTGGCCGATCTGCTGCACCAGCTGCAGACCCTGTGGCCGGTGCCGGTTGACGAAATCGCGCTGGTGGGGCACTCGATGGGCGGCCTGGTGGCACGCAGCGCCTGCCACTACGGACTAGAGCACCAGCAGGGCTGGACCGACAAGGTCAGACACGTGGTCTGCCTGGGTTCGCCGCACCTCGGCGCCGACCTGGAAAAAGGGGTCAACGTCGCCTCCTGGGCGCTGGCCAAGCTTCCGGAGACCCGCGCAGTTGCCTACTTCCTGAACAGGCGCAGCTCCGGCGTCAAGGACCTGCGCTTCGGCGCGCTGCTCGACGAGGACTGGCGCGACTGCGACCCCGACGAATTTCTGCAGGACCGCTGCCACGAGGTGCCCTTCCTGCCGCACGCCGTCTACCACTTCGTCGCCACCTCCGCTGCGCCGCGCGCGATCGGCCTCCTGGTCGGCGACAGCCTCGTGCGTCCGGCGAGCGCGGCCGGCCGTGGCCGGTCACGCAAGATTCCGTTCGAGTCCGCACACGGACTGACGTTGACCGGTCTGCACCATTTCGACCTGCTCAATCACCCGTCGATCTACCAAAAGCTGCTGGACTGGCTGAGTGAGGCGCCGGCCCTGCCGGAATCCGCGAGCTAATTCGACGGCGTTAGCGGCAGCGGGCGCTTCGGCCCTTGGGGCCGGATACACGCAGAAACCTGCCATAGCTGTGGTGGCGGGAGCACAATCGAAGGGTGGCCACCTGGAACGACGTCGCCCGGATCATCGGTCAGCTGCCGCTGACCGCGGAACCGGCGCCGCACGACTGGCGGGTGGGCAAGAAACTGGTGGCCTGGGAGCGGCCGTTGCGCAAGTCCGACCATGAAGCGCTGCGCGCGCTCGGGACGCAGCCACCCGTTGGCGACATCCTCGGTGTCCGGGTGTCCGACGAAGGCGTGAAGTTCGCGTTGATCGCCGACCAGCCGGACGTGTATTTCACCACCCCGCATTTCGACGGCTATCCGGCGGTGCTGGTGAAACTGGCGAACATCCGGGTCATCGAGCTCGAGGAGCTGATCACCGAGGCGTGGCTGACGCAGGCCCCCAAGCGGCTGGTTCAGGAGTTTCTCGCCGAATCGTCGTAGATCCTTGGATCTGGCTCACGTTGGTCTGAGCTCGATCACTCGTTGCAGGTCGTCCACGCAGGACTGCACGACGCCGGCCAGCAGCACTTCTGTTTTCTCGGCGGCGCTCGACTGCAGCGCCGCGGCATGTCCGCGCGCAGCCTCGACGTGTGCGCTCGCCCTCACCGGATCCGAGTCCGCCAGCGATGTCGCCTGCGCGAGGTCGACGAGTACCGCGGGCATCGGCTGCGGAAGCCAGTCGGGGGTGTGCAGCGCGGGCGCGACCGCGCGGGCAAGCTGCATCACCGAGCCCGCGAGCAAGGCCGCATACAGCGCCTGGTGATCGGCGGCGTACACGACTTGGCGCATCCCCCACCGGCGCGGCGCCGCCCGCACCACCTGTCGGGCCGTATTGCGGGCCTGGATGAGGTTGCCGAGCTGCTCGTGGACGCGGTCGACCGCCGACAATGGCCAGTCAGAAGGTGCTTTCTTGCGACCGGCGGCGAAATCCGCGGTGCGGCACAGCACGTCGTACAAGGCGTTCAGCACCCCGGTGCGCGCGCCACCCAACACCACCAGCGGGTTGGCCGGAAAGAACAGGACGGCGAAGACGACGGCCAGCCCACCACCGATCAGCGCGTCGTAGATGCGTTCGGCGCCGACACCGCTGCGATACAACGCCAGCAGCAAAACCGCCGACACGGTGGTCTGGTTGACGAACATCAGTCCCTGCCCGATGAAACCCTGTCCGATCAGCACCGCGAAGCACAGCGCCACCAGCGCGGTGACCGCGATCGGGACGGCCCCGGTCCCGATGACCTTCTGCACGACGGTGCCTATGCCGATACCGAGCGCCACTCCCACCATCATCTGAATCGCGCGTTGCGCACGTAAGACATTGCTGGCCGACAGACAAACCGCGGCAGCGATCGGGGCGAAGAACGGTTGCGGATGCCCGAGCAGATCGTGGGTGATGTACCAGGCCAGGCCTGCGGCCACCGCCGTCTGCAGGATGGTCCACCACACGCCGCGGACTCGTTGCAGGCCGGCCTTGCCGCCCTCAGCCGCCCTGGAAAACAGCGTCAGCCGCGAGGTGCTCATCAGGCTTGCTTACCCCACCGTGGCGCGCGGCGCCTCCGCGACTGTGGACTTGTGTCACGCTTCGCCCGGCCCAGACGTGCCGCGAGCCCACATTCGACGGCCTAAGACAGCTCGAAGAGCGGGATCACCCGGCTGGTCTTCGACTGGTATTCGGCGAAGCCCGGGGCGGCCGCGGCGACCTTTTCGAAGAGCTCGTCACGCTCGTCGGACGGCAGTTCGCGGGCGGTCACGTCGAACCCATCCGAGCCGACTTCTATGTGCGCGCTCGGGTTGGCCCGCAAGTTGTGCACCCAAGCTGGATTGACGTCGGCGCCCGCGAAGGACCCGATGATGATCAGCTTGCCATCGATGCGGAAATAAGCCAGCGGCGAAATTCGCTTTTGGCCGGACTTGGCGCCGGTCGTTGTGAGCAGCAACAGGTTGGCGTTGACGAATTGGCCGCCGACCTTGCCGTTGTTGGCCCGGAACTCCTCGATGATGTTGTTGTTGAACGCGTTCAGCGTTCCGGTGTCAGGTTGGCTCATGCCTGCTCAACCTGTTTGGGCTTGGCATCTATTCCAGACTCTTTGCGCTGCTGGGGCGTGATCGGTGCCGGCGCGTCAGTGAGCGGGTCGACGCCGCCGCCGGTCTTGGGAAACGCGATCACCTCACGAATCGAGTCCATCCCGGCCAGCAGCGCCGTGATGCGGTCCCAGCCGAACGCGATCCCGCCGTGCGGCGGAGCGCCAAAGGTGAACGCTTCCAACAGGAAACCGAACTTCTCCTCCGCCTCGGCCTTGTCCAGGCCCATCACCGCGAACACCCGCTCCTGGATGTCACGGCGGTGGATACGGATCGAGCCGCCACCGATCTCGTGGCCGTTGCACACGATGTCGTAGGCATCGGCCAGCACGCTGCCGGGATCGCCGTCCACCGCATCCTCGTGCTCCGGCTTCGGCGCGGTGAAGGCGTGGTGCACCGCGGTCCACGCCCCGGAGCCCACCGCCACGTCCCCCGCCGCGGTCGCGTCGTCGGCGGGCTCGAACAGTGGCGGGTCGACCACCCACACGAACGCCCAGGCGTCCGGGTCGATCAGCCCGAGCCGGCCCGCGATCTCGCTGCGGGCCGCCCCCAGCAAGGCTCGCGACGGCTTGGGCGGGCCCGCCGAGAAGAAGATGCAATCACCGGGCTGGGCGCCGACGTGCGCGGCCAGGCCGTCGCGCTCGGCGTCGCTGAGGTTCTTGGCCACCGGCCCGCCCAGGATGCCGTCCTCTCCGACCAGGACGTAGGCCAGCCCGCGGTGCCCGCGCTGCTTGGCCCAGTCTTGCCAGCCGTCCAGCGTGCGCCGCGGCTGCGACGCCCCGCCGGGCATCACGACCGCACCGACATACGGCGCCTGGAAGACGCGAAACGTGGTGTCGGAGAAGAACTCTGTGCACTCGACGAGCTCCAGCCCGAACCGCATGTCGGGCTTGTCCGAGCCGAACCTCCGCATCGCCTCGGCGTAGGTGATCCGCTGGATGGGCGTGGGAATCTCATAGCCGATCAGCGCCCACAGCGCGGTCAGGATCTCTTCGGAGACGGCGATGATGTCTTCGGCGTCGACGAAGCTCATCTCCAGGTCGAGCTGGGTGAACTCGGGTTGGCGGTCGGCGCGGAAATCCTCGTCGCGGTAACAGCGTGCGATCTGGTAGTAGCGTTCCATCCCCGCCACCATCAACAACTGCTTGAACAGCTGCGGGCTCTGCGGCAGGGCGTAGAACGTGCCGGGCCGCAGCCGGGCCGGGACCAGGAAGTCGCGCGCCCCCTCCGGCGTCGAGCGGGTGATCGTCGGCGTCTCGATCTCGACGAACTCCCGTCGGGCCAGCACTGCCCGCGCGGCGGCATTCACCTTGGAGCGCAACCGAATTGCCGCGGCCGGACCCTCGCGGCGCAGGTCGAGGTAACGGTACTTGAGCCGCAACTCCTCGCCCGCGGGCTCGTCCAGCTGGAACGGCAGCGGCGCACTCTCACCCAGCACCGCCAGCGCCGACGCGTTGACCTCGATCTCGCCGGTCGGCAGCTCGGGGTTGGCGTTGCCTTCTGGGCGGGTCTCGACCACGCCGGTCACCGCGATGCAGAACTCGGCGCGCAGCCGGTGCGCCTGCGCCAGCACGTCGGAAGCGCGAAACACGACCTGGGCGATGCCGGACGCGTCCCGCAGGTCGATGAAGATGACGCCGCCGTGGTCGCGGCGGTGAGCCACCCAGCCGGCCAACGTCACCTGCTGCCCGACGTCGTGAGTCCGAAGCGAACCAGCGGCGTGGCTGCGCAACACAAAAACTCCTCTTCAAGCCGGGATTGAACGAGTGACCAGTCTAGAGGAGGTAATTTCTGTCTCATCACAACCAACATCGCACTCGTCGGCCCCGGCGCCGTCGGCACGACGGTCGCCGCGTTGCTGTACAAGGCCGGGCATCCGGTGGTGGTCTGCGGTCACACGCCGCGCGACAGCATCGAACTGCGGCCCGACGGCGTGGAAGCGATCGTGGTGCCCGGCCCGGTGCACACCGATCCACGCGAGGTGGACGGTCCTGTCGATGTGCTGATACTCGCGGTCAAGGCGACCCAGAACGAGGACGCCGCCGGCTGGCTGAGGCGGCTGTGCGGCGAGCACACCATCGTCGCCGTGCTGCAGAACGGGGTCGAACAAGTCGAGCAGGTGCAGCCGCACTGTCCGTCGTCGCCGGTGGTGCCCGGGATCGTGTGGTACGCGGCTGAGACCCAGCCCGAGGGCTGGGTGCGGCTGCGCGGCGAAGCCAGGCTGGTGCTGCCCAGCGGACCCATGGCGGCCGAACTTGCGGAACTGTTGCGCGGTGCCGGCTGCCACGTGGAGTGCGACCCCGACTTTCTCACGGCGGCATGGCGCAAGTTGCTGGTCAACGCGCTCGCGGGGTTCATGGCGTTGTCCGGGCGGCGGTCGGGCATGTTCCGCCGCGACGACGTCGCCGACCTGTCGCGCCGCTACGTCACCGAATGCCTGGCCGTCGCTCAGGCCGAGGGCGCACGGCTGGCCGAGGACTCGGTCGATGAAATGGTCGAGATGTTCCGTCAGGTTCCCGAGGACATGGGCACCTCGATGCTGGCCGACCGGGAAAGCCATCGACGGCTGGAGTGGGACATCCGTAACGGGGTGATCATCCGCAAGGCGCGCGCCCACGGGCTGGCCACGCCGATCAGCGACGTCGTGGTGCCACTGCTGGCGGCCGCCAGCGACGGCCCGGGTTAGGTTAAGTACTCATGTTCCCCTGCGAGCGCGTGGACCTGAATTTCACCGACAACGCGCCTTACATGTTCCGCAGCAGTGTCGACCTCGCCATCACCCCGCAGCAGCTGTTCGAGGTGCTGGCTGACGCCGAGTCCTGGCCCCGCTGGGCGAGCGTGATCACCAAAGTGACCTGGACAAGTCCCGAGCCGCGCGGTGTCGGGACCACGCGCATCGTCGAGATGCGCGGCGGCATCGTCGGCAACGAAGAATTCCTGGCGTGGGAACCGTTCACCCACATGGCATTCCGGTTCAACGAATGCTCGACGAGTTCGGTCGCCGCGTTCGCCGAGGACTATCGGGTCGAGGTCATACCCGACGGCTGCCGGCTGACCTGGACCATGGCGCAGAAACCGGCCGGCCCGGCGCGGCTGGCGATGTTTTTGGCTGCGCCGCTGCTCAATCTGGCGCTACGGCGGTTTCTGCGCAACCTGCGCTCTTACACCGACGCCCGATTCTCCGCCACGCGATCGCGTTAGGCTGTGCCATGACCTTCAACGAGGGTATGCAGATCGACACCAGCACCGCGTCGTCTTCCGGCGGCGGAGGTGGTGGCGGCATGGTCGCCATCGGCGGCGGCCTGGGCGGGTTGGTAATCGTGCTGCTGGCCATGTTCCTCGGCGTCGATCCCGGCCGGGTGATGCACCAGCAGGGAATGAATACCAGCGACTACTCGGCGCCCGGTTTCGACCTGAGTCAGTGCAAAACCGGCGCCGACGCCAACAAATACGTGCAGTGCCGGGTGGTCGCCACCGGCAACTCGGTGGACGCGGTGTGGCATGAGCTGATGCGCAACTACACCCGCCCGCACGTGCGCCTGTTCACCGGCCAGGTGAACACCGGCTGCGGCGCGGCCACCAGTGAAGTCGGGCCGTTCTACTGCCCGGTGGACCAGACGGCATACTTCGACACCGACTTCTTCCAGGTGTTGGTGGACCGATTCGGTTCCAGCGGTGGGCCTTTCGCGCAGGAGTATGTGGTGGCGCACGAGTACGGCCATCATGTGCAGAATCTGCTGCACGTCCTGGGTCGCGCCCAGCAGGGCGCGCAGGGCGCCGGCGGCAACGGCGTGCGCACCGAGTTGCAGGCCGACTGCTACGCGGGGATCTGGGCGCACTACGCGTCCACCACCAAGCAGGAGAGCACCGGTGTTCCGTACCTGAACCCATTGAGCGACAAGGACATCGCTGACGCGTTGTCGGCGGCGGCTTCGGTGGGCGACGACCGTATCCAGCAGGAGACCAACGGCAGGACCAACCCCGAATCCTGGACGCACGGCTCATCCGAGCAGCGGCAGCACTGGTTCACCGTCGGGTATCAGACCGGTCAGCCGAAGAACTGCGACACATTCAGCGCCTCCGACCTGGGGTAGGCCCTACGCGGTCGTCAGCAGCTCCTGCAACTCGGCGCGTCCCTGATCGTCGAGCGGCAGCAGCGGGGCACGCGGATCGCCCACCGGGAAACCGAGCAGATCCAGACCGGCCTTCACCGTGGTGGCCAGTCCGCCCGCGACGATGAACTCCAGCAGCGGCTTGAGGTCGTCGTAAATGGCCTGCGCCTTGTCGAGATCGCCGGCGCGTACCGCGTTGTACAGGTCGATGCACGGCTGGGGCCGCAGATTGGGCGCGGCCGTGCACCATCCGGAGGCACCCGCCGTCAGCGCGTCGAGCACCAGTGGATTGCTGCCGTTGTAGAAGGGCAGCTTGCCGCCGGAGAGTTCGGCGATGCGCTGCATCCGGGACAGGTCGCCGGTGGACTCCTTGACCATGGTGACGTTGTCGATGGTGTCGAACATGCTCACCAGAAGTTCGGGCCGCATATCGACGCCACTGGTGGCGGGATTGTTGTAGGCCATGATCGGGATGCCGATGGCGTCGCCGATGCTGCGGTAGTGCTGGACGACTTCACGTTCGGTGAGCTTCCAGTAGGAGACCGGCAGCACCATCACCGCGTCGGCGCCGGCCTGTTGGGCATACCGGGCCCGCCGAATTGTCTTGGCGGTGGTCACATCTGAGACGCCGACGACGACCGGCAGCCGACCGTCGACGGTCGTGATGGTCGTGTCGACCACGGTGTCGAACTCGGGTTCTTCCAGGTAGGCCAGTTCGCCGGTGCTCCCGAGCGGAGCGATCGCGTGAACACCGGAGTCGACGAGCTTCTCGACGAGGGCCGACAGCCGCTTGGTGTCGATAGTGTCGTCGGCGGCGAACGGGGTCACCGGGTAGGCGATGATGCCGTGGATCTCTGGCACAGACGGGCTCCTTTGTCAGCTGGTCAGAACGTCGGGGTGGTGGCGAAGAGCTCGGCGGGCGTAGTACGCGAAATTGGCTTTGCTGCGCGCGGGCGTCAGCGTCCAGTCGTGGGCCTCCCGGGCCAGTTCGTCCGGCAGCTCTTTGACGGTCCCGGCGGCCATCGCGGCCAATTGCAATTTCGCGGCACGCTCGATGAGAATCGCCAGCGAGCAGGCCTCTTCGATGCTGGCACCGGCGACCACCTGGCCGTGATGCGCCAGCAGGACGGCCTTTTTGTCGCCGAGCGCGGCGCTGATGATCTCCCCCTCCTCGTTGCCGACGGGGACACCGGGCCATTTCGCGAGGAACGCGCAATCGTCATAAAGCGGCGTGGTGTCCATGTGCGAGACGACCAACGGCACTTCCAGCATCGACAACGCCGCCACGTGGAAGGGGTGGGTGTGCACGATGCACTGGACGTCGGGCCGCGCGCGATAGATCCAGCTGTGAAAACGATTGGCGGGGTTGGGAATTCCGTCTCCGCTTAGTACATTGAGGTCCTCGTCGACCAGCAGCAGGTTGTCGTCGGTGATCTCGTCGAAGCCGAGGCCCAAAGCCTGGGTGTAATAGGTGCCGTCGGCTTCGGCGCGGGCGGTGATTTGGCCTGCCAGCCCGGAATCGTGCCCAGCGTCGTAGAGCGCTCGGCAGGTCAGCGCCAGCTTCTGCCGCTTGGTCAGCTGCGATTCTGCGGTCTGCGCGCTCAGCTGGTCCTGCGCGCGGCGCATCAAGTCGGACTTCGAATCGGTGAAAGTGGTTGCCATCAGGGCTCCCCGGCGTCGCAGAACATGTGACACAATAGTAGCACTATAAGAAACCTTGTGTCATGAGGGAGGTCCGCCGGTGACAGCACTGCTGCGCGCCGTCCGAAGGCAACGCGGCCTCACGTTGGAAGGGCTTGCCGCGCAGACCGGGCTGACCAAGAGCTACCTGTCCAAGATCGAACGCGGTCAGAGCACACCGTCGATCGCCGTCGCACTGAAGGTCGCGCGGGCGCTCGATGTCGACGTCGGCCGGCTGTTCTCCGATGACGCCGCTGAGGAGAAGATCGCCGTCGACCGAGCCGGGTCGGGCGGCGGGCGATACCGTGCGCTGGCATCGGCGCTGCTCGGAAAGTCGATGTCGCCGTTCGTAGTTCGGCCGACGGGTGACCCGGCACACGATCCGCATCCCGACCACCCGGGCCAAGAGTTCGTGTTCGTGCACTCCGGGACCGTCGAGCTTGACTACGGCGACCAGACCATCACGCTCGGCACCGGGGACAGTGCCTACTTCGACGCGTCGCTCCCCCACAAGATCCGTGGGGTCGGTGGGCAGCGCGCCGAAGTGCTGGTGGTGGCGTGCCGGTAGGGGCTACCCCGTTGACTACCAAGGCCGCGTCGAGCAGGTGACGCCCGTGGTGGCGCTCTGAGTCACGACGACCTGGCCGTCGACGGCGATCTCGCAGTGGAGTTCGGGAGTGGCCCCGGAGCCGCAGTCGGGCCAGTGACATCCGCCGCTGGCGGCGACGTACGCCCACTGGCTTGGGTTCGCCAGCGTTGCGGTGTAGACGCGCGGCTGGTCAGGTGCGAACGGCGTCTGCACTGTGTTCATGAACTGTGCCGAGTTCGCGTTGAAGGCCGCCTGGCTGGGCGGATCGCTGTTCATGTACCGCACGTTGCCGGTCAGATTGCCGGTGCTGGTGATGGTGTAGGTCACCTGGTGGCCGTCTGCATGCGCTGTGCCCGGCGGGAACGCAACTCCGGCGACTCCCAGAGCCGCCGCAAATATCGCCGCCGCAACCCCGTATGTCACTTTCTGCACGTTGGTCATATCGAAAACGCTACTGGATCTGTTACCCGGGCCGTTCCCGGCGCGAAGGTGCGCAAACTGCCGGCTTTTTCGGCGTGTACACGTGCGAACGTGCACGCTCGCCGGTCAAAACAGTGTCTGCTGCAGCGGTTCCGGCATTACCGCCGCTTCGGCCGCCGGGGAAGGTGCGCGCTGGTCGCCGCCCAGCCGATGCTTCGCGACCAGCGGCGCGGCTCGCTTGCGGAGCAGGTCGCGATAGCTCGGCGGCAGATAGGCCCCGCGCCGATACAGCTCGCAGTACTTCTCGACCATGTCGGGATGCGCCCGGGCCAGCCACGACATGAACCAGCCGCGCGTCGAGCCACGCAGATGCAGGCCGAAAACCGTGACGCCGGTGCCGCCGGCTTCGGCAATCTGGCCGAGTAGCCAGTCCAGGTGCTCGGTGGAGTCGGTCAGATACGGCAGCACCGGGGCGACCATCACGTGACAGTCCAGACCGGCGTCGCGGATCGCGGTGATCAGCCGCAGCCGCGCCTGCGGCGTCGGGGTTCCCGGCTCGACTTCGCGGTGCAGTTCCGCGTCGCCGACCGCCAGCGACACCGCCACCGACACCGGCACGTGGCGCGCGGACTCGGCGATCAACGGCAGGTCGCGCCGCAGCAGGGTGCCCTTGGTCAAAATCGACAACGGCGTACCCGACCCTGCGAGCGCGGCGATGATGCCGGGCATCAGTACGTAGCGACCCTCGGCGCGCTGGTAAGGATCGGTATTGGTGCCCAGCGCGACGGTCTCGTGGCGCCATGACGGACGGTGCAGTTCGCGGCGCAGCACTTCGGCGACGTTGGTCTTCACCACCACTTGGGTGTCAAAGTCGTTGCCGCAGTTGAAATCCAGGTATTCGTGGGTGGGACGGGCGAAACAATAACGGCACCCGTGTGAGCAGCCGCGGTAGCCGTTGACGGTGTACCGAAAGGGCAGCGCCGCCGCATTCGGAACCTTGTTGAGCGCTGACTTGCACAGCACTTCGTGGAAAGTGATGCCGTCGAAATGCGGCACGCGCACGCTTCGGACGAAGCCGATACGCTGCAGCCCCGGCAGCGCTCCGTCGTCGACGGGCGTCCCGTTGACCGCGACAGCCTGACCAGACCAGCGCATGTCCTCTATTCGAACAGTAGTTCGATATAGAGTCAAGGCAATGCGGCGGTTAGGGTCCCTGCATGGGAGCGACCGGCGACTCGAGGCCGCTGCCCGCATTGGTGCTGGTGCACGGCGGCGGCCTGGCCGCCGATTCGTGGGAACTCACCATCGACGCCATCCGGCGACTGGAACCGGAGTTGAAAGTGCTCGCGGTCGACCTGCCAGGGCGGCGCGACAAGCCCGCTTACCTGTTGACGGTCACCATCGCCGACTTCGTGATATCGGTGGTCGACGACATCGAGGACGCCGGGCTGGAGGATCTGGTCATTGTCGGTCACTCGATGGCCGGGCTGACGATTCCCGGCGTAGTCAGCAAGCTCGGATCGTCGAAGGTACGCGAGATGGTGTTCGCGGCAGCTTTTGTCCCGCCTGAGGGCAAGTCGCTCGTCGACACGCTGACCGGAGTGTGGGCTCCGATCGCTCGCCGCAATGCAAAGCGGGGCGGATTAAGCCAAACGCCTGCCGCCGGAATCAGATTCACTTACCTCAACGGAGTCACCCAGGCGCGGCGCAGGTTCCTGGCCGGCAAAGTGCACCCGGAATCCGCGCGGATGCTCGCGGAGAAGGTGTCGCGGCAAGGAATGCCCGACGACATTCCACGCACCTGGATCCTGACGCTGCGGGATCGTGCCCTCTCGGCGAAGATGCAGCGGCAATATATCGATGCGCTCGGAGGTGTACAGACCCTCATTCCGATGGACACCTGCCACTGCCTGATGGTCAGCGAGCCCGAACGGCTAGCCCAGATCCTCGTCGAGCGCTGCCGCCAGTACGCCTAGCCGCGCGTAGGCACTACCGCGAACGTCACGGGTCGTCTTCGTCCTCGTTTTCGGTGCGCAGCATTCTTTCGGGGTGGTGGTAGGGGTTGGTGCGGGGTTGTCCGTGGTCGAGGTGAGCCGGTGGGATCCATTCGGTTTGGCCGTCGTGGCGGGTGTGGGTGGTGTAGCCGCCGGGTTCGACTAGGGGATGGTCGGCTCCGCAGGCGAAGGTGAGTTTGTTGACGTCGGTGCAGTGTGTAGTGGCCCAGTCTTTGGTGTGGTGGACTTCGCAGTGGTAGCCCCAGACGGTGCAGCCGGGCCGCGTGCAGCCGCGGTCGCGGGCGTAGAGCACGATGCGTTGTGCCGGTGAGGCCAGGCGTTTGGTGTGATAGAGCGCCAAGGCTTTACCGTGGTCGAAGATGGCCAGGTAGTGGTGGGCGTGGCGGGCCAGGCGGATCACGTCGGACATCGGCAGGATGGTGCCGCCGCCGGTGAGTCCGGTGCCGGCGGCAGCTTCGAGGTCGGTGAGGCTGGCCGTGACCACGATGCAGGCGGGTAGGCCGTTGTGTTGGCCCAGGTTGCCCGAGGCCAGCAGCGCGTGTAGGGCGGCGTTGAGTGCGTCGTGCTGGCGTTGGGCTGGTGAGCGCCGATCGCGCCGGGCGGTCTGCTCGGGGAGGGGGCCGTCCACAATCGGTGTCTGCTCGTCGGGGTTGCACATGCCGGGGGCCGCCAGTTTGGCCCACACCGCCTCGAGTGTGGCGCGCAATTCGGGGGTCACATCGCCGCTGAGCCGCGACATGCCGTCGGGGCGTTGGCTGCCCAGGGTCAGTCCGCGCCGCCGGGCGCGGTCGGCGTCGGTGTAGTCGCCGTCGGGATGGATGCAGTCCATGGCGTGCGCGGCGAGCTGGGCTAGGTCTTCGGGCCCGAATTGGGTGGCTTTGTCGGCCAAATCGGCGTGCACGTGTTCGCGGGTGGGCTGATCCACAAAACTGGGCAGGCGGTGCAAGAAGCCGCGGATGATTTTGACGTGCTCGGCTCCGATGCGCCCGTCGCGTTGCGCGGTGGCGGTGGCAGTCAGCAGCGGGGGCAACACTTCGCCGGTCAGGGCTCGCCGTGGACCCAAATCGGCGGCCTCGCTGACCCGGCGGCGCGCTTCGGGGCGGCTGATGTGTAGCCGGGCGGCCAGTACGGCCGGCAGGCGCCCGCCCAGGGTTTTCTCATCGGCCTGCTCGGCGATCTGATTGATCAACGCTTGCGCGGGCACCGGGGTTCGGCGCGCATCGCGTTCAAGGTGCTCCAAATACGCCAGCCGTTCGGGGGTGCTCAGCGCGTCGAACGACAAGCCGTTGACCCGGGCCCGGGCGGCGTGCAGCGCGTCGAACGCCTCAGCGATCTCCTCCCGGCTACTCGAAAACATGTTCGAATCCTATGCCGTACCGGTGACAGCAACCACCGCACAGACCACCGCTTGTGGATAAACACGCGACTGTGGACTAAATCCTGCCTAGGACTACTGAAACCAAGGAACAAGAGCGAATTCAGCAGCACCGCTGGTTCAAAACGGGTGCGGCGTGGCACTTCCCGGGTCCGATTGGTTCGTCCCGAAAGTGGTTGTCTCCCAATGCCTTCACGGCGAGCCGCGGTGCAAATGGCTGCCAGACGATTGTCCGCCTCGATAGCATGCCAGGCATGGGCATCAAACTTGAGAACGTCGGCATCGCCGTTCGCGACCTCGAAGCAACGATCGCCTTCTTCACCGACCTCGGTCTCACGGTCATCGGCCGTGACACGGTCAGCGGCGAATGGACCGACACTGCCGTTGGCCTTGATGGCAACCACGCCAACATTGCGATGCTCCAGACGCCAGACGGTCACGGTCGCCTCGAGCTGTTCGAGTACATCCACCCCGAAGCGATCGAGTCGAAACCCACCAGTCCCAACGTGATTGGTATGCACCGCGTCGCCTTCTCAGTCGACAACATCGACAAAGCCCTTGAGATAGCCGCGAGGCACGGCTGCCTTCCCCTTCGCGGCGTGGCGACGTATGAGGACGTTTACAAACTCACGTATATCCGCGGTCCCAGCGGCATCATCGTGATGCTCGCCGAGGAGCTGAAAAAGAACTGACGGCCGATCGGTAAGTCTCTTATTCCTTCAGGGCCTACGTTTGCCTTACGTCGCCGAGAAGAACCAGACATAGTCTGATCCGGCACCAATGAATTCGTTGTACCGAATCCTGTCACCCCGCTCGGCGAAGGGGAACACGAGCACCTTGTCGGGATTTGCCGGGTTGTATTGACACCGCATGCTCGCGCCGACGCAAAACCATTCGTCGAAATGCGGAAGCATTCCACCCGAGGGCCGCGGCCGGATGATTTCCACCCCGTCAGGGGTAAAGGCGCGCCGCCGCTTGCGCAACCGCCAGTCCTCCACGGTCGCGCAATAGGATCCGCGCAACGTAGGGCCGCTGTCCAGACGGATCTGCATATCGCTGGTCAGCTCCCAGTAATCGTCCTCCGCGGGAATATAAGACGATGCGACCGTCAGCAGCTCAACAGTGCCACCCTCTCGTAGTGCACGGTCTTTCTTGGCTCCCGCGATTGCTCTAATCCACCAACCGGCGGAAATCAGCACGCTCAGCAAGGTTATGGCCAGACCTACCCACACGACGCTGGATGCGGCACCCTTCTCACGCTCTAGACCATAGAAGGTGACGCTCACCCCGACGCTGAATGCAAAGACCAGGGCGATAACCATGAGAACGCGCAGCGCTGCCATCTTCTTCTTCCGGCGCCAATGACCAGGTGTCTGTGATGGGAACGCCATTCCGTCATGATCGCACGGCAGGATATTCGATAGCACCCGCCGAGGATTCCCGGTGCGAAGTGCCAGAAGCGAATTCGGGCGCGCCTAGCTTCCCAGCCGCGAAACCACCTCGGCGACAACAGAATCCAACGGCACCGACACCTGGTCGCCGGTCGCAAGGTCCTTCACCCCGACTGTGCCGGCTTCGAGGTCACGGTCGCCGGCGACCAGCGCGATACGGGCACCTGAACGGTCGGCGGCGCGCATCGCGCCCTTGAGCCCACGGTCACCATACGCAAGGTCGACACGGACGCCGGAACGCCGCAGCTCCCGAGCCAGCACTGCCAGCCGCAGTTTGGCCGCGTCGCTCAACGGCACGGCGAACACGTCGCACCGGGACACCTCCCCCACGCTCTTGCCTTCGGCGCGCAGGGCGAGCACGGTCCGATCGACGCCGATGCCAAATCCGATGCCCGACAAGTCCTGTCCGCCGAGCTGACGCATCAGCCCGTCGTAGCGGCCGCCGCCGCCGATGCCGGATTGCGCACCCAGGCCGTCGTGCACGAATTCGAAGGTGGTTTTGGTGTAGTAGTCCAGGCCGCGCACCATCCGCGGGTTGATGACGTATGGGATCCCGAAAGCGTCCAGGTGGGCGAGCACGCTGTCGAAGTGCTGCTTGGCCTCGTCGGAGAGGTGGTCCAGCAGCACCGGCGCATCGGCCGTCAGCGCGCGCACCTCGGGCCGCTTGTCGTCGAGCACCCGCAGCGGGTTGAGCTCTGCGCGTCGCCGGGTGTCCTCGTCGAGATCGAGCCCAAACAAGTAGTCCTGCAACAACTCTCGGTATTGCGGGCGGCACGTGTCGTCGCCCAGCGAGGTGATCTCCAACCGGAACCCGTCGAGGCCCAACGACCGAAACCCGTCGTCGGCGACGGCGATCACCTCGGCGTCCAGTGCCGGGTCGTCGACGCCGATCGCCTCGACCCCGACCTGCTGCAACTGGCGGTAGCGGCCGGCCTGCGGGCGCTCGTAACGGAAGAACGGGCCCGAATAACGCAGCTTGACGGGCAGTGTGCCGCGGTCGAGGCCGTTCTCGATCACCGCGCGCACTACCCCGGCGGTGCCTTCCGGCCGCAGGGTTACCGAGCGGTCGCCGCGGTCGGCGAAGGTGTACATCTCCTTGGACACCACGTCGGTGGATTCGCCTACGCCGCGGGCGAACAGCGCGGTGTCCTCGAATATCGGCAGCTCGATGTAGCCGTAACCGGCCCGTCTTGCGGCATCCAGAAGGCCGTCGCGCACCGCGACGAACTGCGCCGAGTCCGGCGGGACGTAGTCCGGTACCCCCTTCGGTGCCGAGAAAGCTTGCGTCACCGGCTAGAGGCCTTCGAGGAAGGGGTTGAGGCGCCGCTCGGCGCCGATAGTGGTGGCGTTGCCATGCCCGGGTAGTACCACGGTCTGGTCGTCGAGCACCAACAGTTTTTTGACGATGGAGTTGTAGAGGTCGCGGCCGCTGCCGCCGAACAGGTCGGTGCGGCCGATGGAACGCTCGAACAAGGTGTCGCCGGAGAACACGACGTCTGCTCCGGTCTCGGCCGCCTGCAGAAGCCGGAAGCACACCGATCCACGCGTGTGCCCGGGGGTGTGGTCGACGTTGACGGACACCGTGCCCAGGTCGATCTTGTCGCCGTCGCGGTCCAGCTCGACGACCTGTTTGGGCTCACTGAAGAACGCGCCGGCGACCAGCTGGGCCATCCTGGGGCCGAAGCCGTAGATGGGGTCGCTCAGCATGAACCGGTCCTCGGGATGAATGTAGGTGGGGCAGCCGAACGTGTCGGACACCTTTTGGGCAGACCACATGTGGTCGATATGCCCGTGCGTCAGCAGCACCGCGGCCGGGGTGAGCCGGTTCTCGTCGAGAATGCGCCGCAACTGGCCCATCGCCCGCTGTCCGGGATCCACGATGATGGCGTCCGTTCCCGGCCGTTCAGCCAGCACATAGCAGTTGCAGGCCAGCCACCCGGCAGGAAATCCGGTGATCAACACGCTTTCCAGTTTCCCATCCCCCGCCCCCGGCGACGGAACAGGCCTACATGGAAAGATATCGGCCGTGCCGACGAACCAACAGCGACGCGCGACCGCCAAACGCAAACTCGAACGGCAGCTGGAACGCCGTGCCAAGCAAGCCAAGAGGCGCCGCCAGCTGACGATCATCGGTGCCGCGGTCGCCGCGGTGGCCGTGATCGCGGCGATAGTCGTCGTCGTGGTGGTCAACAAGAAAGACCACAAAAACACTGCGGCCGCGACGACGACCACCAGCGCGGCGCCGAGCAAGCCGATGGCTCCGCCGTTGCCGTCGAACAAGGCGCCGGCCGACCTGGGCGCCAACTGTCAGTACCCGCCCTCGCAGGACAAGTCCCCGAAACCGGTCAAGCTTCCGAAGACCGGCAAACTGCCAACCGAGGCCACGCCTACGAGCGTCAGCATGGTGACCAATCAGGGCAAAATCGGTCTACTGCTGCTCAGTTCCGAATCACCTTGCACTGTCAACAGTTTCTCCAGTCTGGTCGGCCAGGGCTTCTTCGACGGCACCAAATGCCACCGGCTGACCACCTCCCCCGCCCTGGCGGTGCTGCAATGCGGCGACCCGAAGGGCGACGGCACCGGCGGCCCGGGCTATCAGTTCGAAAACGAGTACCCGACCAACCAATATCCGCCCAACGACCCCAAGTTGCAGCAGCCCGCGCTCTATCCGCGCGGCACCCTGGCCATGGCCCACAGCCGCGATCAGCACGACAACGGCAGCCAGTTCTTCTTGGTGTACCGGGATTCGGTGCTGCCGCCCGACTACACCGTCTTCGGAAAGATCCAAGACGACGGGCTGGCCACCTTGGACAAGATCGCCAAGGGCGGCGTCGCCGACGGCGGTGAAGACGGAGCGCCGGCCACCGAGGTGATCATCCAGTCGGTCAAGCTCGACTAGACGCAGTTATTGACGACCCAGCGGGCCACACCGGCCCGCCGCGCCGGACAGCTTAAGGTCGTTGAGTGGCGACGCCAGGCTCATTCGGGAGATACCGATTGCAGGGAGTGCTGGGCCGCGGCGGTATGGGACAGGTCTTCCGCGCCTATGACACCACCACCGGCCGGGTAGTGGCTCTCAAGGTGCTCCCCCAGCATCTGGCCGAGGACCGCGAGTTCCAGCAACGCTTCCGGCGCGAGGCACGTACGGCCGCAAGTCTCAACGACCCGAACATCGTGCCCATCCATGGTTACGGCGAGATCGACGGCCAACTCTACGTCGACATGCGGTTGATCGAGGGTCGCGATCTGGCCACCTACATTGCCGAGAAAGGTGGGCGGCTAAGCCCTTCGCAGGCCGTCGCGGTGGTTGAACAGGTAGCGGGTGCACTGGATAGCGCCCACCGCGCGGGCCTGGTGCACCGCGACGTCAAACCGTCCAACATCCTGGTCGCCAATGCGCGCGATTTCGTATATCTCATCGACTTCGGGATCGCGCGCGCCGCAACCGACACCTCGCTCACGCACAGCGGCGAGACCATGGGGACGATGGATTACATGGCGCCCGAACGCTTTTGGGGCACCACGGATCTGCGCGCCGACGTGTATTCGCTGGCCTGCGTGCTGTACGAGTGCCTGACCGGGCACCGTCCCTACCCGGGCAGCAGCATCGAAGAGCAACTCCGCGGTCACCTGGACACCGCGCCGCCCCGACCTTCGCCCATGGCGCCGGGCATACCGCCGGCGTTCGACCAGGTGATCACCCGGGGCATGGCCAAGAACCCCGCTCAGCGGTACCAGACCGCACCGGAACTCGCCCGCGCGGCAAGAGCGGCACTGGACGGCGCAGGCATGCCCAGCGGGCCGGCACCGCGAACACTTGACCAGCACACCCCGCCGAAGCCCGTTTCGGCCGCCGCAGCGAAGCGAAGGTCCGCGCTGCTGATCACCGGCCTGGTCGCCGGGCCGAGCCTGGTGGTGGTTGCGGTGGTCGCTTTGGTCGCCGGACTCACGAGGCACAGCGACAATGCCGCGCCCGCCACGGGATCGACGACAACGACCGCAGCTTCAGCCGCGCCGGCGTCGCGCGTGCCGCCGTTGCCGCCGTTCAACCCCCCCAGTGATCTGGGTGCCAACTGCCAGTACCCGCCGGCGCCTAGCCCGGACAGCAAGCCAGCCAAGCCGCCGCGATCAGGCAAGGTGCCCACCACCCCGGTCGAGGTCAACGTCAACATGGTGACCGACCAGGGTGACATCAGCTTGAGCCTCGACAACGGCAAGTCACCGTGCACGGTGAACAGCTTCATCAGCCTGGCGCAGCAAGGTTTCTACGACGGCACGAAATGCCTCCGGCTGACCAATTCGTCTACGCTGGGCACCCTCCAATGCGGTGCCCCTAACAGCGACGGCACCGGCGGCCCCGGCTACCACTTCAACGACGAATACCCCACCAACCAGTACGAATCCGGCGATCCGGCGCTACACCAGCCGGTGCTGTACCCGCGCGGGACGCTGGCCATCTGGAACACCGAGCCGAACACCAACGGCAGCCAGTTCCTCCTGGTGTATCGCGACTCCCAGCTGCCTCCGCAGTACACGGTTTTCGGCAGGATCGACCCGACGGGCCTGACGACCATCGACAACGTCGCCAAGGCCGGCGTTGTCGGAGGCCGTGAGGACGGAGTCGCGGTCACGCCGGTAACGATCAAGTCGGTGCGCATGGAATGACGACCGACCGGCGGATCGAGCCTGCGTTGAGGGCTAGCCTAAGCGCCGATACGGCGCTCTGAGCGCAGTTTCGGCGCCGTCAGCGCAGAGTCGGCGCAAAGCCAAGCCAAGACGCTAGGCCGCCGACGTGACCCGGTAGACGTCGTAGACGCCTTCCACGTTCCGGACGACGTTGAGCAGGTGCCCGAGATGCTTCGGGTCACCCATCTCGAAGGTGAACCGGCTGATCGCCACCCGGTCACCGGAAGTAGTCACGGAGGCGGACAGGATGTTTACCTTCTCGTCGGCCAGCACGCGGGTCACGTCCGAGAGCAGGCGGTGCCGGTCCAGTGCCTCCACCTGAATCGCCACCAGAAACACCGACGACGGCGACGGCGCCCACAGCACCTCGATGATCCGCTCGGCCTGCTGCTGCAACGACGCGGCGTTGGTGCAGTCGGTGCGGTGCACGCTGACGCCGCCGCCGCGGGTGACGAACCCCATGATCTGGTCGCCGGGCACCGGTGTGCAGCACTTGGCCAGCTTGGTCAGCACGCCGGGCGCACCGGGCACCGAAACACCCACGTCCTCGTTGCTGCGCGGGCGGCGCAGCATGGTTGCCGGCGTGGACCTTTCGGCCAGTTCCTCTTCGGCCTGGTCGATACCGCCGAGCTCGGCCAGCAGGCGCTGCGCGACATGGCGCGCCGACACGTGCCCTTCGCCTATCGCGGTGTAAAGCGCCGACACGTCGGTGTAGTGCAGCTCCCGGGCGACAGCTCCCATGGATTCGGCATTAACCAAGCGCTGCAACGGAAGTCCGCCGCGGCGTACCTCGCGGGCCATGACTTCCTTGCCGGCCTCCAGCGCCTCCTCGCGCCGCTCCTTGGCGAACCACTGCCGGATCTTCGTCTTGGCCCGCGGCGACACCACGAACTGCTGCCAGTCCCGCGACGGCCCGGCGTTGGGTGCCTTGGACGTGAAAACCTCTACGACTTCCCCGTTTTCCAGCTTGCGTTCCAGGGCCACCAGCCGACCGTTGACCCTGGCGCCGATGCAGCGGTGGCCGACCTCGGTGTGCACGGCGTAGGCGAAGTCCACCGGTGTGGACCCGTTGGGCAGTGTGATGACGTCACCCTTGGGGGTGAACACGAAAATCTCTTGCACCGCAAGGTCGTAACGCAACGACTCCAGGAACTCGCCAGGGTCTGCGGCCTCCCGCTGCCAGTCGAGCAGCTGACGCATCCAGGCCATGTCGTCGATCTCGGCGGCGGCATGCGGATGCGGAACGCCGTTGCGGCCCTTGGCTTCCTTGTAGCGCCAGTGCGCGGCGATACCGTATTCGGCGGTGCGGTGCATGTCGCGGGTACGGATCTGCACCTCCAGCGGTTTGCCCTCCGGCCCGACGACCGTGGTGTGCAGCGACTGGTAGACCCCGTATCGAGGCTGGGCGATGTAGTCCTTGAACCGTCCGGCCATCGGTTGCCACAGCGAATGCACCACGCCCACAGCGGCATAACAGTCCCGGATCTCGTCGCACAGAATACGGATGCCGACCAGGTCGTGGATGTCGTCGAAGTCGCGGCCCTTGACGATCATCTTCTGATAGATCGACCAGTAGTGCTTCGGCCGCCCCTCCACCGTCGCCTTGATTTTCGAGGCATTGAGGGTGTTGACGATCTCGGTGCGCACCTTGGCCAGGTAGGTGTCGCGGGACGGGGCGCGCCCGGCGACCAGCCGCACGATCTCCTCGTACTTCTTGGGATGCAGGATCGCGAACGAGAGATCCTCCAGCTCCCACTTGACGCTGGCCATACCCAGGCGATGGGCCAGGGGCGCAATGACTTCCAGAGTTTCGCGGGCCTTACGTGCCTGCTTCTCCGGCGGCAGGAAGCGCATGGTGCGCATGTTGTGCAGCCGGTCGGCCACCTTGATCACCAGCACCCGCGGATCGCGGGCCATCGCGGTGATCATCTTGCGGATGGTCTCACCCTCGGCGGCGCTGCCCAGCACGACGCGATCCAGCTTGGTCACGCCGTCGACGAGATGGCCCACCTCTTCGCCGAATTCCTCGCTCAAAGCCTCGAGCGTGTACCCGGTGTCCTCGACGGTGTCGTGCAGCAGCGCGGCAACCAGTGTGGTGGTGTCCATGCCCAACTCGGCAAGGATGTTGGCGACGGCCAGGGGGTGGGTGATGTAGGGATCGCCGGAATGGCGCAACTGGGTGGCGTGCCGCTGGTCGGCGACCTCGAAGGCCCGCTGCAGCAGCGACAGGTTGGCCTTGGGGTAGATCTCCCGGTGCACCGCCACCAGCGGCTCGAGGACGGGGTTGATGGCGCCGCTGCGGGCCGTCATCCGCCGGGCGAGCCGGGCCCGTACGCGCCGCGACGCGCTGCTGGTGGTTTTAAGCGTCTCTACCGGCGGCTCGGGCGTTTCGGGTGTTTCGGGCGTTTCGGTGACGGGCTCCACAACCGCTTCGTCGGCAGGTTCCGCGGGCGGCGCAGCAACGGCTTGTGCCGTGCTCTGATCGTCCGCCACGTCAAACCCTCCGAAAGTCGCTTCGCCCTTCGAGGATATCGCTGAACCTCATGCCCCCGCGCCACTCGAGTATCCGAGATCGACGGCAGCGTTGAAAAGTCCGAGTAGATGCCGCGCCAGCGTCGATCTCGGCGGTGACGGTCAGACACGCTGCCTAGGCGATGCTCAAGCTGTGCACGCGCATGGGCGCGAGTACGTCCCGGCCACCCAGCGCCGAAAGTTCGACGAGCACCGCGGCCCCGAGCACGTTCACCCCGATGCGCTCGAGCAAGCGCCGCGCCGCGCCCAATGTGCCGCCGGTAGCCAACACGTCGTCGATGATCACGATGGTGCGGCCCTGCAGGTCGAGGCCGTCAGCAGGGATCTCCATCGCGGCGTCGCCGTACTCCCTGGTGTAGTGCTCGCTGAGCACCGGCGGCGGTAGCTTGCCGCTCTTGCGGATGGAAAGTATGCCGGTGCCGAGCCGGGCGGCGGTGGCCGCCGCCACCAGTGATCCGCGGGATTCGATGCCGGCGACCAAGTCAGCTTCCGCGGCGATGGCGGCCAGCGCGTCAATTACCGCAGCCATGCCGTCGCGGTCGACGAATAGCGGGGTGAGGTCCTTGAACTGCACGCCGGGCTGCGGAAAGTCGGCGACGTCGCGGGTCAGCGAGGCGATCACCTGCGCCACCGGATCGCTGCCGCTCGTCACTGCATCAGGGCCCATCTGTCCATGTTCCAGCCCGCACCCCAGCGGGTCGGATTCTTGCTCACCGCATACATCTTCTTCGACATCAACAGCGTGCGCTGCTGGCGGTACAGCGGCAACGTCGGCATGTCGCCCCACAGGATCGGCGCGCTCTCGGTCAGCAGCCTGACCCGCTCGGCCGGGTCGGCGGACACCGCCAGCGCGTTGATATTGCCGTCGATCTGGGGGTTGGCATAGCCGGACAGGTTGTTGCCGTTGCCGCTGTGCAGGGTGTAGGCGTCGATCGCCGAAGATCCGCTGGATCCGCTGCCGGTGGCTCCGCCGGTGCTGGCCAGCAGCACGTCGACCTTCCCGTCCCGCAGGGCCCGCGGGCCCGGCGAGTCGACGGTGACCCCGGTCACGGTGATGCCGGCGGCGGCACACGACTTGACGATCGCGCCGACGGACGCCGCCAATCGCGCGTTGGGCCCCTGATAGCCGATCCGCACGGTCAGCGGCGCGCCATTGAGCGCATTGCGAGCCGCAACCGGATCCGCCTTGCTGAATTGGCCGGCCTGCGCGGTGCCGTCGGCCTGGCCGATGGCGTCGTCGGAAACCGGGGCCAGGCGCGAGTTGGCGATCGGCACCCCGGCGTCCCTGGCGATCACGTCGCGCGGCGTGCACAGGGCCAGCGCGCGGCGCTCACGAGCCAGCGCAAGCGGTCCCTGCAGCGCGAAGATCAGCTGCTCAATGCCGGCCGAGGGCGAATCGCTGCGCTCGTAGTTGTCCGGGGTGGCCAGCGATCCCGACGAACCGGCCGCGACGTCGACCACGTCCACATTCCGGTGGTTGACCCGGTCCTGGATGTCGGCTCCCTGCGACCGCACGGTGATCCGCTTGGTGACCGCTTTGGGTCCCCACCAGCGGTCGTTGGCCGTCAGCACCACCGTGCCGGCGTCCGGGACGGATTCGATCTTGTACGGGCCCGACGACGGGAAACGCTTGAGGTCGAGGCCGGGCTTGAGGTCCCAGATGGTGTTCCACAGCTTGGCGATCTCGTTGACCAGCTGAATTTTGTTGCCCAGCAGCGCCGCCGTCACGTCGATCTTCAGCTGGTCGGCGATGATGTGCGACGGCATCATCGAGGTCGCGGTGAACAGCTGGGCGTAGTCGACGACGCTGCGGTCCGGGATGAACGACACGCGGGCCTTCTTCTGCCCGGGAATGCACTCGATGTTGGCGATGTCGACGTAGCCGGCCTCCGTGGCGGCTTCGAAGGCGGGGAACTTGCCGGATTGGGCCGCCCAGGTCAGCACCAGGTCGTCGCAGGTCACCGGCTTGCCATCGGAGTAGACGGCGTTGTCGGCGATCTGATAGTCGAGCACCAGCGGCGCGCCACCCACGACCGAGACGGTGCCGAAGTCGTGGTCGGCGACGACTTGCCCGTCGGGGCCGTGATAACTGAAGCCGGTGAGGGTGCGGGCGAATGCCTGTGCCCCTGCCGTGGCCGCACCGACGACGGTGTTGGTGTTATAGGTGATCAGCGAGCCGTCGACCACGTAGTCGATGTGATCGGAGGCGCCGCCGGAACACGCGGTCATCGTGAAAGCTGCCGTCAGCGTCGCCGTCAGACCAACGAGTGTCCACCGGTAACCGGCCATCGCCACTAGCCCTGCCTAACGCCGGCCAGCGTTTCGCTTGCCGGTCGGACGCCGGGTGCCGGTGGGCCGCACCGGCCGCGCCCCCGGCGCCGGCTTGTTCGACGCCGTCGCCTTGGTGGCCGCGGGCTGCGTGACCATCTCGGTGGTCTCCTCCGCCGCGTCGTCATCTGCAGCGGATTTGGTCTGCTGCTCCGCTTTCTCGGTGTCCGCGTGGTCCGGAGGTTCCGAGCCTGCCGTCGACGAACCGGGCCCGCGCCGTCGGGCGACCCGGCGGCTGTGGGTGCGTACCAGTTCGGTCCGTTCACGAAGGGTGACCAGCAGCGGGGTGGCAAAGAAGATCGACGAGTAGGTGCCCACCAGGATGCCGACCAGCTGCACCAGCGCCAGGTCCTTCAGCGTGCCCACGCCGAGCAGCCATACCGCGACCACCATCAAAGCCAGGATCGGCAACACCGAGATCAGGCTGGTGTTGATGGACCGCATGAACGTCTGGTTGATCGCCAGGTTGGCCTGCTCCGCGAAGGTGCGCCGGGTGGTGTGCTGGAAGCCGTGGGTGTTCTCCTCGACCTTGTCGAACACGATGACCGTGTCGTAGAGCGAGAAGCCGAGGATTGTCAGCAGGCCGATGACAGTGGCCGGGCTGACCTCGAATCCCACCAGTGAGTACACGCCGGCGGTGACGGTCAGGTCGAAGAGCATGGTCGTCAGCGCGGAGATCGCCATGTAGCGCTCGTAGCGCACCGTGATGTAGACGCTGACCAGCGCCAGGAACACCACCAGGGCGAACAGCGCCTTCTTGGTGATCTGACCGCCCCAGGTCTCCGACACGGCCGAGTCGCTGATCGCCTGCTTGCTGGGCTTCCCGTCGGCACCCTTGGGCTGGAAGGCGTCGAACAGCGCGTTTTTCAGCTTCGCCGTCTGGTCGTTGGACAGCGTTTCGGAACGGATCTGGACGGTCGCGGAGGAGCCGCTGCCGACAATGACGACCGATTCGGCGTCACGGCCGATGGTCTTCCGGAAGACGTCCTGGACCTGAGCGGTGCGGATCGTGCCGGACCCACCTGCGATGGGCATTGACACCTTGGTGCCGCCGTTGAAATCGATCCCGAACGTGAAACCGCGCAGCAAGATGCTGACGACGGCGATCGCGACGATCGCGCCGCTGATCCCGTACCACAGCCGGCGCCGCCCGACCACCTCGAAGGCGCCGGTTCCGGTGTACAGCCGCGACAGCAGGCTGTGGTGGGGCGGCTGAGTGGCTGCCGGGGCGGAAGTCGACGCGGGCACGACTGCGGTGGATTCGGTGATTTCGGCCGCCGCGACGGTCTGGTCGGGGTCGGCGGGCTTCGTTGTGGCTTTTGTCGCGGTGGCTTTTTTCGCGGCGGCTTTTTTCGCGGCGGGTTTCTTCGCGGCCGGTTTCTTGACCGGTTGCCCGGCTGGTTTGGCAGCCTCCTGGGTGGCCTCTTCCGGCGATGCGCCAGTTGCTTTCTTGTTCGGGTCAGCTGCCATCCGTCACACCCGTTCGGTCGATCGGCCGGAAGCCCGGCGCTCGCGGGCAACTTGCTGCACGGCGCCCAGGCCGTTGTACGCCGGTTTCGACAGCGTCGACGACTTGGAGGCCAGGTACACCAGCGGCCAGGTCACCAGGAAAACCACCACCAGGTCGAGGATCGTGGTGAGACCCAGCGTGAAGGCGAATCCCTTCACCTCTCCGATCGCCAGGAAGTACAGCACCGCGGCCGCCAGGAAGGTGACGGCATTGCCCGACACGATCGTCTTGCGGGCCCGCGTCCAACCCCGGGGAACCGCCGATCGGAACGAACGGCCTTCGCGGATCTCGTCTTTGATGCGCTCGAAGAAGACGACGAAGGAGTCCGCGGTGGTACCGATACCGATGATCAGACCCGCGATGCCGGCCAGGTCCAGGGTGTAGTTGATATACCGGCCCAGCAGCACCAGGATCGCGAAAACCATTGCGCCGGAAGCGATCAGCGACAGGGCCGTGAGCAAACCCAGCACCCGGTAGTACAGCAGGGAGTACAGCAGCACCAGGATCAAACCGATGCCACCTGCGATCAGGCCCGCTCGTAGCGACGTCAATCCCAGTGTGGCCGAGACGGTTTGGGCTTCCGATGCCTCGAAGGACAGCGGCAGCGACCCGTATTTCAGCACGTTGGCCAGTTGCTTCGCCGTCGAGGCGGTGAACGGCGGATCACCACCGTTGATCTGGGTCCGCCCGCCGGGGATCGCCTCCTGGATCACCGGAGCGCTGACGACCTGGGAGTCCAGGGTGAACGCGGTCTGGGTGCCGACGTTCTTGGTGGTGAAGTCTGCCCAGGTGGCTGCTGCGGCGGGCTTGAACTGCAGATCGACGACGTAGCCCAGGCCGCGCTGGTTCATTCCCGAGCTCGCATCCTGGATCTGGTCGCCGCTGATGATCGACGGGGCCAGCAGATACACCTGCTTGTGGTCGGTCGAACACGTCACCAGCGGCAGCTTCGGATCGTCATTGCCGGCCAGGATGTCGTCATTGCCGCAGTGGGCGGCCACGTACCGCATGGCGACCATCTGTATGTACGGGTTGCTGCTCTGCCTGAATTCCTTCATCTGCTGGATGCGCTCGGCCAGCTCCTTGCGGGGATCGGGCGGCGCGGGCGCTTCACCCGGCGGCGCCTGCCCCGGTGGCGGCTCCGCCGACGCGGGTGCCCCACCGGCGGGTGCCGGGGCGGGGCTCGGTGCGGGTGCTGGGTTCGGGCTGGGCGGCGGCGTGGGGTCTTGCGGATAGGGCCGCGGTTGCGGCGCCGGCGCCGGTGCAGGGGCACCACCCGTCGGCGCGGGTTGGCCACCGGGTTGCCCAGGCGGGGGCTGCTCGCCCGGCGGTGGCTGGCCACCGGGCGCCGCGGGTGGTTTCGGCTTGGGGGGTTCCTTGGGCTGCACCGGAACCGCCTGGGTAACCGGCCGGATGTACAGGCGCGCGGTCTGCCCCAGGTTGCGGGCCTCGTTGCCGTTGGTGCCGGGCACCGTGATGATCAGGTTGTCGCCGTCGACGACGACCTCGGAACCGGAGACGCCGAGCCCGTTGACCCGCGCACTGATGATCTGCTGCGCCTGAGCCAGCGACTCACGGCTGGGGCGGGAGCCGTCCGGCGTGCGCGCGGTCAGTGTGACGCGGGTGCCGCCCTGCAGGTCGATGCCGAGCTTGGGGGCGGCCTTCTTGTCGCCGGTGAGGAACACCAGCAGGTAGACCAAAACGAGCATGATCAGGAACACCGACAGGTAGCGGGCAGGGTGCACCGGCGCCGAAGACGATGCCACGTTCCTTGAATCTCCTTGCGAATCGGTTGCTGCCCACGACAGAGCCTCCGAAAAGACTACGTGTCGCGTTCACATGCCCTTCGGGCAAGCGCCTTATCGGCGAGTCCCTGGGTCAGGAATCCTTGCTCGCGCGGCTCTCGGTTGCCGCCGCTTCGGGCGCGCTGGGGCCGTCGGCCGGACTCGCGGCTGCCTCCGCTATGCCGTCCAGATCGTCTGCGTCGTCGAAATCGGGTTCGTCGGGCAGGATCCGGTCGCGCACCGCCAGCTTCATCCAGGTGGTCACCACCCCGGGCGCGATTTCCAGGTCAACGGTGTCGTCGGTGATGGCGGTGACGGTGGCTTCCAGGCCCGACGTGGTGTGCACCCGGTCCCCGGGCTTCAAAGAGTCGTGAAGATCGATCGTGGCCTGCATCGCGCGCTTCTGGCGGCGCGCCGCGAACCACATGAACCCGCCCATGATGAGCAGGAACGGCAGGAACAAAACCAAGCTATTCATCGGTGGCCTATCTTTCGGTACCTCGTCAACCGTCCAGTGTGCCCGTCCAGTCTGTCAGGCCGGGCGGCGAGGCCTCGATCGCCCGCTGCGGCCCGCCGGAAACACTGCCTAACGGCTAGGCTTTGTTTGCGTTTTCTTTGGCGGCAGCGGGCATGCCCGCGGTGAGGAGGATTTAGTGGCCAGCCTCGAGCAGACTCGCCATCTGGTCACCGAAATCCCCGGTCCCGCATCGCTGGAACTGACCAAACGCCGCGTGGCGGCGGTGTCGCACGGCGTGGGGGTGACCATGCCGGTATTCGTGACTCGCGCGGCCGGGGGGATCCTCGAAGACGTCGACGGCAACCGGCTGATCGATCTGGGGTCGGGCATCGCCGTCACGACGATCGGCAGTTCCGCGCCCCGGGTGGTGGATGCCGTCCGCGAACAGGTGGCCGAGTTCACCCACACCTGCTTCATGGTGACGCCCTACGAGGAATACATTGCCGTCGCCGAGGAGCTCAACCGGATTACGCCGGGCAGCGGCGAGAAGCGTTCGGTGCTGTTCAACTCCGGCGCCGAGGCGGTCGAGAACGCGATCAAGGCCGCCCGTGCCTATACCCACAAGACCGCGGTGGTGGCGTTCGACCACGCCTATCACGGCCGCACCAACCTGGCGATGGCGCTCACCGCCAAGTCCATGCCCTACAAGAGCGGCTTTGGTCCGTTCGCGCCGGAGATCTACCGGGCCCCGCTGTCGTACCCGTACCGGGATGGCCTGCTCGACAAGGAGCTGGCCACCGATGGTGAACTGGCCGCCGCCCGGACCATCAGCTTCATCGAAAAGCAGGTCGGCGCCGACAATCTGGCCGCGGTCATCATCGAGCCGATCCAGGGAGAGGGCGGCTTCATCGTCCCGGCCGAGGGCTTCCTGCCCGCCCTGCTCGACTGGTGCCGCAACAACAACGTGGTGTTCATCGCCGACGAGGTGCAGACCGGGTTGGCGCGCAGCGGCGCGATGTTCGCCTGCGAGTACGAAGGCATCGAGCCCGACCTGATCGTCATCGCCAAGGGCATCGCCGACGGGTTGCCGCTGTCGGCGGTGACCGGCCGGGCCGAGATCATGGACGCCCCGCACCCCAGTGGCCTGGGCGGCACCTTCGGCGGCAATCCCGTCTGCTGCGCGGCGGCCCTGGCCACCATCGAGACCATCGAGCGCGACGGCCTGGTCCAGCGTGCTCAGGAGATCGAACGGCTGATGATGGACCGGCTGACCCGTCTGCAGGCCGCCGATGACCGGATTGGCGACGTGCGCGGTCGCGGCGCGATGATCGCCATCGAGTTGGTGAAGTCCGGAACCGCCGACCCCGACCCCGAGCTGACCTTGAAACTGGCCACCGCAACGCACGCAGCCGGTGTCATCGTCTTGACGTGCGGCATGTTCGGCAACGTCATCCGGCTGCTGCCGCCGCTGGTCATCAGCGACGAGCTACTGACCGAAGGCCTCGACGTCATGGCCGGGCTGCTCGCCGACCTCTGACCCGTCGCCGAGCGTGCTCTCAAGGAGAATGTTCGCCGAGTTTGTCGCCGTGGTTGCACGTTCGGCGTAGTCGCCGGCGCCCGCGACTCACAGCCGATTATCAGGGCCCGCCTATCGCGGAATACCATTAGCTTGAGTAACGTTCTATTTCGTCAGCGCAGCGTGGCGCACGAACCCCGATTTCTCAGCAATCGCTAGGAACTGCCATGTCGACTACTACTGACCAGCGGCTCGAGCGCCGCGTTGAAGTCCTGACCGCCAACGACCCGCAGTTCGCCGCAGCCAGACCCGACCCCGCGGTCGCCGCGGCCGTACAGCAGCCGGGCCTGAGCCTGCCGCAGATCATCCAGACCGTGCTGGAGGGCTACGCCGACCGGCCGGCCCTGGGCCAGCGCGTGGTGGAGTTCGTCAAGGACCCGAAGACCGGACGCACTGTTTTGGAGGTGCTCCCCCGCTTCGAGACCATCACCTACCGCGAGCTGGACGAGCGCGTCGGTGCCCTGGCCCGGGCGCTGACCGACGACGGTGTGCGCGCCGGCGACTGCGTCGCCGTGCTGGGCTTCAACAGCGTCGACTTCACCACGATCGACGTGGCGCTGGCCAAGACGGGCGCCGTGGCCGTTCCGCTGCAGACCAGCGCGGCCCTGGCCCAGCTGCAGCCCATCGTCGCCGAGACCGAGCCCCGCATCATTGCCGCGAGCGTGAACCAGCTGCCCGAGGCGGTCGAGCTGATCCTCGCCGGGCCCGCGCCGGCCAAGCTCTTGGTGTTCGACCACTACGCCGAGGTCGACGACCAGCGCGACGCCGTCGACGCCGCCCGGGCAGGTCTGGCGGACACCGGCGTGAGCGTCGAAACCCTGAACGAGGTGCTCGACCGCGGGAAGCGGCTTCCTGCGGTTCTTGAGCCGGTAGCGGTTCCCGACGGTGACCCGCTGGCGCTTTTGATCTACACCTCCGGCAGCACCGGCGCACCCAAGGGTGCGATGTATCCGCAGAGCAATGTCGGCAAGATGTGGTGCCGTTCGAGCAGGAACTGGTTCGGCGAAACCGCCGCGTCGATCACGCTGAACTTCATGCCGATGAGTCACGTCATGGGACGCGGCATCCTCTACGGCACGCTCGGCAACGGCGGCACGGCGTACTTCGCGGCCAAGAGCGACCTTTCCACGCTGCTGGAAGACCTCGAGCTGGTGCGGCCCACCGAGCTGAACTTCGTGCCGCGGATCTGGGAGACGCTGTATGGGGAGTATCAGCGCCAGGTCGAGCGCCGGGTGGCCGAGGGTTACGACCGCGCGGCCGCCGAAGCCGAGGTCCTGGACGAGCAACGCCAGTACCTTCTGGGCGGCCGGTTCATCTTCGCGATGACAGGCTCGGCGCCCACGTCGCCCGACCTGAAGGCGTGGGTCGAATCCCTGCTCGAGATGCATCTGCTCGACGGCTACGGCTCCACCGAGGCCGGGATGGTCTTGTTCGACGGCGAGGTGCAAAGCCCGCCGGTGATCGACTACAAGCTGGCCGACGTGCCCGACCTGGGCTACTTCGCCACCGACCGGCCGCACCCGCGCGGCGAGTTGCTGCTCAAGACCGAGAACATGTTCCCGGGCTACTACAAGCGACCGGAAACCACTGCGGGCGTCTTCGACGAGGACGGCTACTACCGGACCGGCGACGTGGTCGCCGAGGTCGCTCCCGGCCGGCTGGTGTACGTCGATCGGCGCAATAACGTGCTGAAGCTCGCGCAGGGCGAATTCGTCACCGTCGCGAAGCTGGAGGCGGTCTTCGGCAATAGCCCGCTGGTCCGCCAGATCTACGTCTACGGCAACAGCGCGCACCCCTATCTGTTGGCGGTTGTGGTGCCGACCGACGAGAATGCGTCGAAGCAAGCGATCGCCGATTCTCTGCAGACCGTCGCCAAAGAAGCCGGGCTGCAGTCCTACGAGGTGCCGCGTGACTTCATCGTCGAGACAACGCCGTGCACGCTGGAGAACGGTCTGCTGACCGGCATCCGCAAGCTGGCACGCCCGCAGCTGAAGAGCCACTACGGCGAGCGGTTGGAGCGGCTGTACGTCGAGCTGGCGGACAGCCAGGCCAGTGAGTTGAGCGAGCTGCGTCGCAGTGGCGCCGCCGCGCCGGTGCTCGACACCGTGGTCCGGGCCGCGGGTGCGCTGCTAGGCAGCGCCGCCACGGATTTGTCACCGGATGCCCACTTCACCGACTTGGGCGGAGACTCGTTGTCGGCGTTGACATTCGGCAACCTGCTACACGAGATCTTCGACATCGACGTGCCGGTCGGCGTCATCGTCTCCCCAGCCAACGACCTGGGTGCCATCGCCGCCTACATCGAGGGCGAGCGCGCTGGCTCGAAGCGCCCCACCTTCGCCTCGGTGCACGGCCGCGACGCCGTGGAGGTACACGCCGCCGACCTGACCCTGGACAAATTCATCGACGCCGAAACCCTGGCGGCCGCGCCTGGGCTGCCGTCGCCGAGTTCCGAGGTGCGCACCGTGCTGCTGACCGGCGCGACCGGCTTTTTGGGCCGGTACCTGGCGCTGGAATGGCTCGAGCGGATGGCCCTGGTCGACGGCACCGTGATCTGCCTGGTGCGGGCCAAGTCCGATGAAGAGGCCCGCGCCCGACTGGACGCCACGTTCGCCAGCGGCGACCCGAAGCTGTTGGCCCACTACCGGAATCTGGCCGTGCACCTCGAAGTGCTCGCCGGCGACAAAGGCGACGCCGACCTGGGCCTGGACGCCGCAACCTGGCAACGCCTGGCCGACACCGTCGACGTGATCGTCGACCCCGCCGCCCTGGTCAACCACGTGCTGCCCTACAGCGAACTGTTCGGCCCCAACGCGCTGGGCACCGCCGAGCTGATCCGCTTGGCACTGACCGGCAAGCAGAAGCCGTTCACGTACACCTCGACGATCGGGGTGGGCGACCAGATCGCGCCGGCCAAGTTCACCGAGGACGCCGACATCCGGAGGATCAGCGCGACGAGGCGCATCGACGACAGCTATGCCAACGGCTACGGCAACAGCAAGTGGGCCGGCGAGGTACTACTGCGCGAGGCCCACGACCTGTGCGGCCTGCCGGTGGCGGTGTTTCGCTGCGACATGATCCTGGCCGACACCACCTGGGCGGGCCAACTCAACGTGCCCGACATGTTCACCCGCATGATGCTCAGCCTGGCCGCCACCGGCGTGGCTCCGGGTTCGTTCTACGAACTCGACGCCGAGGGCAACCGTCAACGCGCCCACTACGACGGGCTGCCCGTGGAGTTCATCGCCGAGGCCATCACCGTTTTGGGACCACGGGACGGGTTCCAGACCTATCACGTGATGAATCCCTACGACGACGGCATCGGCATGGACCAATTCGTCGACTGGCTCATCGACGATGGTTGCGCGATTCAGCGCATCGCCGACTACGGCGAATGGCTGCAGCGCTTCGAGACCGCGCTGCGCGGCCTGCCGGAGAAGCAGCGTCACGCTTCGCTGCTGCCGCTGCTGCACAACTACCAGAAGCCAGAGAAGCCGGTGCGCGGATCGATTGCGCCGACGGACCGGTTCCGCGCGGCGGTTCAGGAGGCGAAAGTGGGTCCGGACAAAGACATTCCGCACATCACCCCGCCGATCATCGCCAAGTACATCAGCGACCTTCGCCTGCTCGGCCTGCTCTGATCCGGCCCCCCGCAAAGGCTCCCGAGAATTTCGGGAGCCTTCGCATCTCGCCGTAACACATCTCACACCACGCGAGCGGCATCCGTTGTTGGGAATTTAATTACTTTTGCTAACGTTCTATTTGTCAAGCGCATCGCAGCGCTGCACCGAGACTCAAACCTCCCAACCACGACAAGGGGAACTGCTATGTCGACCATCACCAGTGCAGAACGGCTTGCCCGCCGCATCGAGGACCTCTACGCCCACGACGCACAGTTCGCCGCTGCCAGGCCGAGCCCGGCGGTCGCAAAGGCCGTCGAGCGATCTGACCTCGGGCTACGGCAGATCATCCGGACCGTCATGGAGGGTTACGCCGATCGGCCGGCCTTGGGCCAGCGTGTGGTGGAGTTCGTCGAAGATCCGGAGACCGAGCGCACCGTCGTGGAGGTGCTCCCCCGCTTCGAGACCGTCACCTACCGCGAGTTGTGGGACCGCACCAACGCCTTCGCGAGCGCGCTGACGGGCGTCGTCGAGCCCGGCGACCGCGTCTGCGTGCTCGGGTTCTCCAGCGTCGACTACACCACCATCGACATGGCGGCCACCGTGCTCGGCGCGGTATCGGTCCCGCTGCAAACCAGTGCGACGGCCGCTCAGCTGCGACCCGTCGTCACCGAGACCGAGCCGGCGCTGATGGCCGCGAGCATCGACAACCTCGCCGAAGCCGTCGAGTTGGTGCTCACCGGTCACGCGCCGGCGCGGCTGATCGCGTTCGACTACCACGCCGAGGTAGATGCACATCGCGAAGCCCTCGAAGCCGCCCGAGCCCGTTTGGCCGGCACTCCGGTGATCGTCGAGACACTTGCCGACGTGCTCGAGCGCGAGCAGAACATGCCGCCGGCCCCGGCTGTCGCCGGCGCCGTCGACAATGACGCACTGGCCCTGCTGATCTACACCTCCGGCAGCACCGGCGCGCCCAAGGGCGCCATGTACCCCGCGAGCCGGGTGACCAACTTCTGGCGCAAGTCCAGCGCCTGGTTCCAAGCCGGCGGTTATCCGTCGATCACGCTGAACTTCATGCCGATGAGTCACGTGATGGGCCGTCAGGCGCTGTACGGCACGCTGTGCAACGGCGGCACCGCGTATTTCGTTGCCAAGAGCGACCTTTCGACGCTGCTCGAAGACCTTGCGCTGGTGCGCCCGACCGAGTTGAACTTCGTGCCCCGCGTGTGGGACATGCTGTTCGAGCGGTTCCAGAGCGAGGTGGACCGGCGGTCGACCGACTCCGCGGATCGGCAAGCCGTGGAGGCGCAGGTCAAGGCCGAGCTGCGCCAGGACCTGCTCGGTGGGCGGTTCGTCGCGGCGCTGACGGGCTCGGCGCCGATCTCTGCCGAGATGAAAGCGTGGGTCGAAGCCCTACTCGACATCCATCTGACCGAGGGCTACGGCTCCACCGAGGCCGGCATGGTGTTGATCGACGACCACATCCGCCGGCCCGCGGTAATCGACTACAAGCTGGTCGACGTGCCCGAGCTGGGTTACTTCCTGACCGACCGGCCGCACCCGCGCGGCGAGCTGCTGGTCAAGACCCAGAGCCTGTTCCCCGGCTACTACAAGCGGCCGGAAACTACTGCGGGCGTGTTCGACGAGGACGGCTTCTACCGCACCGGCGACGTGATGGCCGAAGTCGGCCCGGAACAGTTCGTCTACCTTGACCGGCGCAATAACGTGCTGAAGCTGTCCCAGGGCGAATTCGTGACCGTGTCCAAGCTGGAGGCGGTGTTCGGGAACAGCCCGCTGGTGCGGCAGATCTTCCTCTACGGCAACAGCGCCCGCGCGTACCTGTTGGCCGTTGTCGTGCCGACCGACGAGAACGCGTCGAAGCAAGCGATCGCCGATTCTCTGCAGACCGTCGCCAAAGAAGCCGGGCTGCAGTCCTACGAGGTGCCGCGTGACTTCATCGTCGAGACCACACCGTGGACGCTGGAGAACGGTCTGCTGACCGGCATCCGCAAGCTGGCACGCCCGCAGCTGAAGAGCCACTACGGCGAGCGGTTGGAGCGGCTGTACGTCGAGCTGGCGGACAGCCAGGCCAGTGAGTTGAGCGAGCTGCGTCGCAGTGGCGCCGCCGCGCCGGTGCTCGACACCGTGGTCCGGGCCGCGGGTGCGCTGCTAGGCAGCGCCGCCACGGATTTGTCACCGGATGCCCACTTCACCGACTTGGGCGGAGACTCGTTGTCGGCGTTGACATTCGGCAACCTGCTACACGAGATCTTCGACATCGACGTGCCGGTCGGCGTCATCGTCTCCCCAGCCAACGACCTGGGTGCCATCGCCGCCTACATCGAGGGCGAGCGCGCTGGCTCGAAGCGCCCCACCTTCGCCTCGGTGCACGGCCGCGACGCCGTGGAGGTACACGCCGCCGACCTGACCCTGGACAAATTCATCGACGCCGAAACCCTGGCGGCCGCGCCTGGGCTGCCGTCGCCGAGTTCCGAGGTGCGCACCGTGCTGCTGACCGGCGCGACCGGCTTTTTGGGCCGGTACCTGGCGCTGGAATGGCTCGAGCGGATGGCCCTGGTCGACGGCACCGTGATCTGCCTGGTGCGGGCCAAGTCCGATGAAGAGGCCCGCGCCCGACTGGACGCCACGTTCGCCAGCGGCGACCCGAAGCTGTTGGCCCACTACCGGAATCTGGCCGTGCACCTCGAAGTGCTCGCCGGCGACAAAGGCGACGCCGACCTGGGCCTGGACGCCGCAACCTGGCAACGCCTGGCCGACACCGTCGACGTGATCGTCGACCCCGCCGCCCTGGTCAACCACGTGCTGCCCTACAGCGAACTGTTCGGCCCCAACGCGCTGGGCACCGCCGAGCTGATCCGCTTGGCACTGACCGGCAAGCAGAAGCCGTTCACGTACACCTCGACGATCGGGGTGGGCGACCAGATCGCGCCGGCCAAGTTCACCGAGGACGCCGACATCCGGAGGATCAGCGCGACGAGGCGCATCGACGACAGCTATGCCAACGGCTACGGCAACAGCAAGTGGGCCGGCGAGGTACTACTGCGCGAGGCCCACGACCTGTGCGGCCTGCCGGTGGCGGTGTTTCGCTGCGACATGATCCTGGCCGACACCACCTGGGCCGGTCAGCTCAACGTGCCCGACATGTTCACCCGCATGATGCTCAGCCTGGCCGCCACCGGCGTGGCTCCGGGTTCGTTCTACGAACTCGACGCCGAGGGCAACCGTCAACGCGCCCACTACGACGGGCTGCCGGTGGAATTCATCGCCGAGGCCATCACCGTTTTGGGACCACGGGACGGGTTCCAGACCTATCACGTGATGAATCCCTACGACGACGGCATCGGCATGGACCAATTCGTCGACTGGCTCATCGACGATGGTTGCGCCATCGCGCGCATCGCCGACTACGGCGAATGGCTACAGCGCTTCGAAACCACCCTGCGCGGCCTGCCCGAAAAACAGCGCAACAGCTCACTGTTGCCACTGCTGCACAACTACCAAAAACCGCAAAACCCCATCAACGGATCGATCGCCCCCACCGACCGGTTCCGCGCAGCAGTCCAGGACGCCAAAATCGGTGCGGACAAAGACATTCCGCACATCACCCCGCCGATCATCGCCAAGTACATCAGCGACCTACAGCTGCTCGGCCTGCTCTGACGCCGACACGCAGGAGCTGCCGAATATTTTCGGCAGCTCCTGCGTCTCAACGAGCGACTCAGCTCTGCGGGTGCGGCCACCCGGCCGCCGCGGTTTCGCGCTGTCGGCGGAAACTCCTCCTCGGCCTCTTGGCTGCGGGCGAGGTTCCCACTTGCGGCCGGGTCTCGGCGTCCGGCGACACCTCGCGCGGTGGCTCTTCCAGACCGGAGTAGTAGGGCTCACCGGCCGGTTGCGCCGTGGATTCGGCGGATTCGGCAGGCTCCAACGGGTACACATCGCGGGCCAGCCGCACGGCCAGTCGGGCCAGCACGGCCCCACCCAGGAAGACGATCAGCGCACCGAGGCCGGAGAAGTACGCGATCTCGAGCGCCGCCCGCTTGCGATCCGTGCTGGCAACCGGGTCGCCGACGGACCCTAGGTGCAACACCGGGGCGATCGCGCCGCCGACGACGAACCACGCGCCGGCGAGGGTTGCCAGCCAGCCGCCGACCATCGCGCTTGCGCGGTTCCCGGAGACGATCAGCAGCAGACCCCCCACCACCGTCACGGCTCCGGGCAGCACCTCCAGCCAGCCCCGGGCTGCGGTCCACGCCCATGCACGGTCGGGCGTGTAGGCGAAGTTGAATTGGGGTCCCACGAAGGGAATCAGCGCGCCCCAGGCGCCCAGAATGACCAAGATCAGCCCTGTCACCGCGCCACGCGACCGCGGCATTCGCAGCCGGCCCGGACGGTTGCTTTCCACGTTTTTCATGACATCTCCTCGCTTCGGTACCGCGCTGGAGTACCCGGCCTCAGTGACACCGAAGCAGCGATGCCACGCGCAAAACACCATGCGGCGTGGCCAATGTGGCTGCTGAGGCTATTGTTATTGATGTGGCGAAATGTTACGCCGCCAGAGCCGCCGCGACCAGCACCACAGCGATGGCCGGGAAGAGACCCTGGATCAACGCGGCGCGCGCCTTGTCCCGCGCGGAGATCAACAGCACCACCGCCGCCAACCCCATCGATCCCACGCCGGCGAAGATCAGTGCTGCTCCGACGGCCTTGTGCCCCATCGCGATCGCGGCGATGCCGACAGCGGTGACGATCGCCAGAAACAAGTTGTAAAAGCCCTGGTTGAGCGCGAGCTGCTTGGTGGTCTCGGCTTCTTCGGGCGTGGTGCCGAAAGTGGCGCGAGTCCGCGCCGAAGTCCAGGTCAGCGACTCCATCGTGAAGATGTAGACGTGCAGCAGGGCGGCCAGCCCGGCGAACACCAGTCCTGCGATCAGCACAAGTGCCTCCTAGTCGAACAGGCCCGGCTGCCCGAAACCGCTGACCCCCACGGGCGGAACCATGCCCAGGTGGGTCCATGCCTGGGCGGTGGCCACCCGGCCGCGCGGGGTACGGGCGACCATACCCGCCCGGACCAGAAACGGCTCGCACACCTCCTCGACGGTCGCCGCCTCCTCCCCTACCGCCACTGCCAGCGTCGACACCCCGACCGGTCCGCCGCCGAAACTGCGGGTCAGCGCGGACAACACCGCCCGGTCCAGCCGGTCCAGGCCGAGCTCGTCGACGTCGTAGACCGCCAGCGCGGACTTGGCTACGTCGCGGGTGATCACCCCGTCGGCGCGTACCTCGGCGAAGTCACGGACCCGGCGCAGCAGCCGGTTGGCGATCCGTGGCGTGCCGCGCGAACGTAGGGCGATCTCCGCGGCGGCCTCGGCGCCCAGCTCGATGCCCAGGATCCCGGCGGAGCGGGCCAGCACCCGCTCCAGTTCGGCGGGCTCGTAGAAATCCATGTGCGCGGTGAAGCCGAACCGATCGCGCAGCGGCCCGGTCAGCGCCCCGGACCGGGTGGTCGCGCCGACCAGGGTGAATGGGGCGACCTCCAAGGGAATCGAGGTCGCCCCGGGACCTTTGCCGACGACCACGTCGACCCGGAAGTCCTCCATCGCCAAATAGAGCATCTCCTCGGCCGGCCGGGCGATCCGGTGGATCTCGTCGATGAAGAGCACGTCGTGCTCGACCAGGTTGGACAGCATCGCGGCCAGGTCGCCGGCTCGTTCCAGGGCGGGCCCGGACGTCACCCGCAGCGAGGAGCCGAGCTCGGCGGCGATGATCATCGCCAGCGACGTCTTACCCAGCCCGGGGGGCCCGGATAGCAGGATGTGATCCGGTGTGCCGCCGCGGTTCTTGGCGCCCTCGATGACCAGTTGCAGTTGTTCGCGCACCCGCGGCTGGCCGATGAACTCGCGCAGCGACCGCGGTCGCAGGCTGCCGTCGATGTCGCCCTCGCCAGACAGCAGGGCCCCCGAGATCTCGCGCGCCTCGGGATCTGCGGATTCTGAGGGATCGGCGTTCATTTCGACTTTCCTAGCAGCGACAAGGCGGCGCGCAGGGCACTCGACGTAGTCGCGGCGTGCTCACCGACCAGGACTTTGTCGGTGGCCTCCTCGGCCTGCTTGGCGGCAAAGCCGAGGCCGACGAGAGCCTCGACCACGGGACTGCGCACCGCGTGCCCGTTGACCGCGGGTGCGCCCGCGGAAGTGCCCGCCGGACCCACCTTGTCGCGCAGCTCCAGCACCATGCGTTCGGCGCCGCGCTTTCCGATGCCGGGCACCCGGGTCAGTGCGGAGACGTCGCCGTCGGCCAGTGCCAGCCGCAGGGCCGCGGCGTCGTGCACGGCCAGCGTTGCCATCGCCAGCCGGGGCCCGACGCCCGATACGGACAGCAGCGTCAGGAACAGGTCGCGGGTTTCCCCGTCGCAGAACCCGTACAACGTCATGGAATCCTCGCGCACGACCATCGCCGTAACCAGCCGGGCCTCGGTCCCCTGCCGCAGCGTCGCCAACGTCGACGGCGTCGCGTTCACCCGGTAACCGACGCCGGCGGCCTCGATCACCACATGGTCGAGCGCCACCTCGAGCACCTCACCGCGAACCGAGGCGATCATCGCGCGGCCTTCAGTTTGGCGAGGTAGGCGTGTCGCTGCTGGGCGGCCAGCGCCTGAGCCGCGGCCATCCGCTCGATCATCGGCGCCCTCCAGCAGTGGCAGATCGCCAGGGCCAACGCGTCCGCCGCGTCGGCTGGTGTCGGTTTGGCTTGCAGCGCAAGGATTTTGGTGACCATCGCAGTGACCTGTGCTTTGTCGGCGGCGCCGTTGCCGGTCACCGCGGCCTTGACCTCGCTGGGGGTATGAAAGTACACGTCGATCCCGCGCTTGGCAGCTGCCAGGGCGATCACCCCGCCGGCCTGGGCGGTGCCCATCACCGTCGCCACATTGTGCTGGGAGAACACCCGCTCGATGGCCAGCACGTCGGGACGATGCGTGTCCAGCCAGTGTTCGACGGCGTCGCTGATGCTCATCAGGCGCTGGCTCAGCGGTGTGTTCGATGGTGTGCGCACCACATCGACATCCAGTGCGACGACGTGCCGGCCGGTTCCGCTTTCGACGACGGACAGCCCACAGCGCGTCAGGCCGGGGTCGACGCCCATCACCCGCATCGTCTGCTCCCGCGTGGTAGGAAAATTGCTCTGGGTACGAACAGCTGTTCGATAGCCTAACGGGCGTCACCGACAGCGCCGGGTAGGACACGCGGTCAGGGCGGCGTCGTGAATGGTAGGTTTTCTACCATGCGTACGACCATTGACGCAGCGGGGCGCTTGGTGATCCCCAAGCGGATCCGCGACCGCCTCGGATTGCGCGGCAATGATCAGGTGGAGGTCACCGAGCGCGATGGCCGCATCGAGATTGAGCCGGCACCCACCCACGTCGACCTGGTTCGCGACGGTTCCGTCCTCGTCGCCAGACCGGAACGTCCCCTGCCTCCGCTGACCGACGAGATCGTTCGGGAAACGCTTGATCGCGTACGGCGGTGATGGCACCAGACACCAGCGTTCTCATTGCCGGATTCGCCACATGGCACGAGGCACACGAATCGGCGGTGCATGCGCTCAACCGTGGTGTCCATTTGATCGCCCACACGGTACTGGAGACTTATTCTGTTTTGACACGTCTTCCGCCGCCGCATCGCGTTAATCCTGTTGTTGTTCACGCCTACTTGGCGGACGTCACCTCCAACGACTACCTGACGCTCGACGCGCGCTCACATCTCGGCTTGATCGACCACCTTGCCAAGCGCGGTATCACTGGTGGCGCGGCATACGACGCGCTGGTCGGATTCACGGCCAAAGCTGCTGGGGCAACACTGTTGACCAGGGATGTGCGGGCGGCTACTACATACGAGGCGTTGCAACTCGAGTTCGAGTTCGTGACATGACGAGCCAGGCTGTTACGTTGAATCGCGCTAAGGAAGGAACTGCCGGTGCCACTCCATCACCTCGCCGTGGCTCCGGCGGACGTATCCGGGACGAAACTCGGGCTCGCCCTCAATGTGCCGGCGCCGCGGCCGTTGGCGACCTACCGAATGGACCACCCCGATCGCGGTGCACTGCTACTCGGGGTCCTCGGCGCATCGCATGTCGTCAGCGTGGATCACCCGGGATGCCGTTTCTCCGAACAGGTTTCGTGCGCCGCGGGCGGAGACGGCCAGCTGCCGGAGTCCACGGACGCGCCGGGCTACTCGCTGGAGTCCCGCACCGAGACCCACGATGAGGCGACGTTCCGCCGGATCGCCGCGGATCTCCGCGAGCGCTGCGCGGCCGAAACCGGTTGGCTGGGCGGAATGTTCCCCGGAGACGAGGCGGCGCTGACGGTACTGGCCGCCGAACCCGACGGCGCCGGCTGGCGCTGGCAAACGTGGCATTTGTACCCGCACTGCTCCGGCTCCGGCGGCACCGTGGTCCGCACCGCGAGCCGCTGGCACCCGTGAGCCGGCGCGGTCACTCCTCGTCGAGAGCGGCCAGCACCTCGTCGGACACGTCGACGTTCGTCCAGACGTTCTGCACGTCGTCGCTGTCTTCCAGCGCGTCGACCAGCTTGAACACCTTGCGGGCGCCGTCGATGTCGACGGGCACATTCACCGACGGCTGGAAACTGGCCTCGGCGGACTCGTAGTCGATACCGGCGTCCTGCAAGGCGGTACGCACCGCCACCAGGTCGCCTGGCTCGGTGATGATCTCGAAGCTGTCGCCGAGGTCGTTGACGTCCTCGGCGCCCGCCTCGAGCACCGCCAACAACACGTCGTCTTCGGTCAGGCCGTTCTTCTCCAGGGTCACGACACCCTTGCGGGAGAAGAGGTAGGCCACCGAGCCCGGGTCGGCCATGGTGCCGCCGTTGCGAGTCATCGCCACCCGCACCTCGCTGGCGGCGCGATTGCGGTTGTCCGTCAGGCACTCGATCAGCACCGCCACGCCGTTGGGCGCGTATCCCTCGTAGGTTATGGTTTGCCAGTCGGCGCCGCCGGCCTCTTCGCCGGCCCCGCGTTTGCGGGCCTTCTCGATGTTGTCGTTGGGTACCGAACTCTTCTTCGCCTTCTGGATGGCGTCATAGAGCGTCGGGTTGCCCGCCGGGTCACCGCCGCCGACCCGGGCCGCAACCTCGATGTTCTTGATCAGCCGGGCGAACATCTTGCCGCGGCGGGCATCGATGACGGCCTTCTTGTGCTTGGTGGTGGCCCACTTCGAATGGCCGCTCATCCCCTACTACCTCGTTTTTCTGGTTCTATGGCTCGACAAGTTCGCCAAACGAGTCTACGTGGACGGCTCCGGGCCGTCGCCCGGCGGGAAGAACCCCGGTAACCATCGCTCGGCCAAGGCTGCGTAGTCCACATGCGCGTCCAACTGCACGGCCACACCGAGCAGACCACCCAAAGTGCGCAGCAACATCACATACCCGGGTGGGATGGTCAACTGACGGGCCACCTTGAACCGCTCGCCGAATCCCTCCCGGAGCGGATCAGTGGTGGCCAATGCCGACTTCTGGAACCACTTACGGGTGAAATGAAATTCGCCGGCCCGCAGCGGGTCGATATAGGCCCACAGCGGTCCGATGTACTCCACCACCTGCCCGGCAGTCAGGTCGTAATCGCGCGGCATGAACCCGAGCTTCTTCAACAACCGGATTACTTCATCCCACTGTTCGTCCCGCGCCCAGCACAGGAGTTCACCGAATTCGGCGGGGACGCCGCCGGGATGCGCGGAGACGGCACCGAAATCGATGACTCCCAGGCGGCCGTCGGCCATCGTCATGAAATTGCCCGGATGGGGGTCGGCGTGCACCAGTCCGACGCGCGCCGGTGAGCTCACCGTGAACTCGACGAGCAAGGCGCACACGGCATTTCGTTCGTCCGGGGTGCCCTCGGCAATGATGTTGGAAAGACGCCTGCCCTCCATCCACTCCGAGATGATGACCTTCGGCGCGCTGGCGACGACTGCCGGTACGCAGAACTTCTGATCGCCCGCAAACACTTTCGCGAAGGCGCGCTGATAGTCGGCCTCCTGACGGTAGTCCAGCTCCGCTTCGATGCGCTCGCTGACCTCTGCCACGAGGCGGTCCACATCTGCGCGCGGCGCAATCTGCTTGGCGAGCCAGGAGAACCGTCGTATCAACTTGAGGTCCGCGCGCAGCGCCTCATCGGCGCCGGGGTATTGGACCTTGACGGCGACCTCACGCCCGTCCTTCCACCTGCCCTTGTGAACCTGCCCGATGCTTGCGGAGGCGACGGGGATGTCGTCGAAGGAGTCGAAGCGTTGACGCCATTTGGTGCCCAGCTGGGCGTCGAGTACCCGGTGCACCTTTGCTGCCGGTAGCGGAGGGGCCTCGGTTTGCAGCTTGACCAAGGCCTCGCGGAACGGCTCGGCGAACTGCGGTGGTATCGCGGCCTCCATCACCGACAACGCCTGACCGACCTTCATGGCACCGCCCTTGAGCTCGCCCAGCACCTGGAACAGCTCGTCTGCGGCTTTCTCCAGAAGTTCCGCGTTGACCTCTTCCCTGGACTTGCCGCTCATTCGCTTGCCCACGCCAAGAGCGGCGCGTCCGGCCGCGCCCGCTGGAAGGCTCGCCAGCTTTGCCACGCGTCCCAATCGGCCCCGCACGATGTCGGCCATGCACACATCATGCCTGGCGGGCGTCTGATCACGAGAGCGCGCGTTCAGCGTGAATTGACGGCTTTCGGTGTGAACTGACGGCTTTCGACGTGAGCCTACGGCGGGCATCAAGCGCGAATCCCCACCCAGGCTTCACACCCAAATCCCAGGCTTCACACGGAAGCTCGCGAGGGTTACGCCCGCCCGGTGACAATGTCCACGAACAGCTGGTGAATGCGACGGTCTCCGGTCATCTCCGGATGAAACGCGGTCGCCAGCACCCGTCCCTGACGTACCGCGACGACGTGACCGGCGGCGCGCGCCAGCACCTGCACATCCTCACCTACCCGCTCGACCCAGGGCGCGCGGATGAATACCGCCCGCACCGGGTCAGCCAGGCCGGCGAACACGACGTCGCCTTCGAACGAGTCAACCTGCCGTCCAAAAGCGTTGCGGCGCACCGTCATATCGATGGCGGCTAGCGGCAGTGCCTGGCGCCCGTCGGCGCCGGCGTCCAGGATCTCGGAGGCCAGCAGAATCATTCCGGCGCACGCACCGTAGGCCGGAAGCCCGTCGGCCAGCCGCGCGCGCAACGGCTCCAGCAAGTCGATATCGACCAGCAGGTGGCTCATCGTGGTGGATTCCCCACCCGGAATGACCAGGGCGTCCACCGCGTCCAGCTCGCTGCGGCGACGCACCGTCGTCGGCTCGGCGCCGCATTCGCGCAGCGCCGCCAGGTGTTCGCGGGTGTCGCCCTGCAGCGCGAGCACGCCAACCTTGGGTGCGTTCACGGCTGGTAGCCGCGCTTGAAGCGGGTCAGCCCTTCCTGCATGACCGCCGCCACCAACTCACCGCGCTGGGTGAAGATCTTGCCCTGGGTGAGCGCGCGGCCACCGTTGGCCGACGGCGAGGACTGGTCGTAGAGCAGCCATTCGTCGGCGCGGAAGGACCGCATGAACCACATCGCGTGATCCAGCGAGGCCACCTGCAGATGCTCGCGCACGTCGAGGTGCGTGACCTGCGCCGATCCCAGCAGCGTGAGGTCGCTCATGTAGGCCAGCGCGCAGATGTGCAGCACCGGGTCGTCGGGCAGCGGATCGCGATGCCGAAACCATACCTGCTGCTGCGAGGCCTTGCCGGGCAGACGTTGCAGCTTCTCCCGCGGCACGATGCAGACGTCCCACTCCTCGAACTGCTTGAACCCGGCGTCGTCGAACACCCGGACCGACTGCAATCCCGGCAGGCCGTCGGGCGGCGGCGCGGCAGGCATGGCGTCCTGATGGCTGATGCCCTCCTGGTGGGTCTGGAACGACGCCCCCATGCTGAAGATGATTTCGCCGTGCTGGATGGCATTGACTCGCCTGGTGGCGAACGATCCGCCGTCGCGGGTGCGCTCCACCAGAAAAACCGTGCGCTCCTTGGCATCGCCCGGACGCAGGAAGTAACCGTGCAGCGAGTGCACCCGGTAGCGCGGGTCGACGGTTCGCACCGCCGACACCAGTGATTGGCCCGCCACATGACCGCCGAACGTGCGCTGCAGAAATCCCGAGTCGGGGCTGAACACGCTGCCGCGATAGATGTTGACCTCGAGTTGCTCGAGATCAAGGATCTCCTCGATCGCCACGGGACGTTTTTACCAGCCGCGTTCGGCCAGGCGATGCGGCGCGGCGATCTGCTCCACGTTGATGCCCACCATCGGCTCGCCCAGCCCGCGCGACACCTTGGCCAGCACGTCGGGGTCGTCGTAGAACGTGGTGGCCTTGACGATCGCGGCGGCGCGCTGCGCCGGATCGCCCGACTTGAAAATGCCCGAGCCCACGAAGACGCCCTCGGCGCCGAGCTGCATCATCATCGCCGCGTCGGCGGGGGTGGCGATACCGCCCGCGGTGAACAGCGTGACGGGCAGCTTGCCGGCCCGCGCCACCTCGACGACCAGTTCGTAGGGCGCCCGCAATTCCTTTGCGGCAACGTACAATTCGTCCTCGGACAACGATGCCAGCCGTCGGATCTCGCCGCCGATCGCCCGCATATGCGTGGTCGCGTTGGAGACGTCGCCGGTGCCGGCTTCGCCCTTGGAGCGGATCATCGCCGCGCCCTCGCTGATGCGGCGCAATGCCTCGCCGAGGTTGGTGGCGCCGCACACGAACGGCACGGTGAACTTCCACTTGTCGATGTGGTGGGTGTAGTCGGCGGGAGTCAGCACCTCCGACTCGTCGATGTAGTCCACCCCGAGGCTCTGCAAGATCTGCGCCTCGACGAAGTGCCCAATGCGCGCCTTGGCCATGACCGGAATGGTGACCGCGGCGATGATCCCCTCGATCATGTCGGGGTCACTCATCCGCGACACCCCGCCCTGCGCGCGGATGTCGGCGGGCACCCGTTCCAGTGCCATGACCGCGACGGCGCCGGCGCCCTCGGCGATCTTCGCCTGCTCCGGGGTGACGACGTCCATGATGACGCCGCCCTTGAGCATCTCAGCCATGCCGCGCTTCACCCGCGCGGTCCCGGTTTGCCCGCTACCGTTCGACGAAGGGGCGGTTTCCACTGCTTATCTCCTTCAACTGGTGTCCGCCCAGTCTAATGAGGGGTCACCCAACCAGCGCGAGCAGACGCAAACTCACCCGTTTGGTGCCGAAATGAGGGGATTTTGCGTCTGTTCGCGGTATCTAGAGCGCGCGCTCCCTAGCGGATGGACTGCAGTTGGCGCGGCCGGTCGGCGCTGCGGCTGTCGGCCATCGCGACCGCATCGGCGAGCCGTTCGGCCAACTGCAGGGGATACACGGTTTCGCCGGCGGCCGCCAGTTCGGCGATATCGTCGGCGGTGCACCACCGGTGGCCGTGAATGTAGCGGCGTTCCAGCTCGGTCCGCCCCCCGATGGACGGCTCGAACCGCTGGGTGCGGTAGACGAAGAAGAACTCCTCGCTGTCGATCAGCGCGTCGTTGAATTCGAAGACCTCGTCGCGTCGCCAGACGGGCCCGATCATGTCCGCCGGCTTGACCCGCAGGCCGGCTTCTTCGGCGAGTTCTCGCGCGGCGGCTTCGGCCAGCCGCTCCCCGTGCTGCACTTCCCCGCCGATGGTGAACCACCACCGCGGGGCCGCGCCGCCTTCCAAGGCGTCCAGCGCCGGATCCGAACCGCACAGCAATAGCACCGCGCCGGTCTCGTCGAGCAGAACCACCCGCGCCGACGTGCGGTGGTTGGGCACACCAGGCGCGCCGGCATCGCTGTGCGCCAACGCGTGGGGGCGCTCGGCGATCTCGAAATACGTTGGCAGCGGGGCTCTTCCACCCAGCCGGAACAAGCGGACCATGCGCCGCTCGGCCAGCACCAGCGTGTCGCGAACCGCGTCGTTGTGAAATCGGCGGGCCAGCAGCACCCTGGCTTCGGCGTCGGCGAGCTCGGCGACCAGGCCCGCGGGCAGCGACGCCGGATCCACCACGGCCAGTGCCGCCGAGAGCTCGTTTTCGCAGGCTTCGCGCAGGTGCCGCGGTGCGCGCTCGGCGGCGTCGGCCAGCGCCGTCAGCCGACGGCCCTCGGGCGAGTCGCCGTACGCATCGATCGCGACGGCCCGGGCCACCACCGCTCGCCGGGCCAGCGCGCCGTCCAGCGCCTGCCAGGACAGGTCGTAGCGCACGTTCAACCGGTCCAGCCGGTTGGCCCGCTGATACCCCCAGGCCCCGAACAGGGCCAGCACCACAAAGAGCACCGCCGCCAGCACGATGACGGCGATCGTCAATGACGTCATCAGCTGGCCACCTGAACCTTGGTGCCCGCTCCGGCGACCGTCTCGTATACCCGCATGATCTGGCTGGCCACCACCGACCAGTCATAGCGGCCGACGGCCTGCGACCCCGCGGCCACGTACCTTTCCCGCAGCACGTCGTTCTCCAGCACCGCGACCAGCGCGTCGGCCAGCGCGGCGCCGTCGCCCACCGGCACCAGGCGGCCGATTTCGCCGTCGCGCAGCACCCGCCGGAAGGCGTCCAGGTCGCTGGCCACCACCGGGGTGCCGGCGGCCATCGCCTCGACCAGGACGATGCCGAAACTCTCGCCGCCGAGGTTGGGCGCGCAGTACACGTCGGCGCTGCGCATCGCCGACGCCTTTTCGGCGTCGTCGACCTGACCAAGGAAACGTATGTGCTGCACCAATTCGCCTGCCTGGGCGCGTAATTCGTCCTCGTCACCGCGCCCGACCACCAGCAGCTGCACATCGCCGAAGCGCTCCACCACTCTGGGCAGCGCGTTGAGCAGCACCGCGATGCCCTTGCGCGGCTCGTCGTAGCGGCCCAGGAACAGCACCGTCTTGCCCGGTCGCGGATACCCGTCGAGCAGCGGGGCCGACGCCAGCGATTCGACGTCGACCCCGTTGGGGATCTCGACCGCGTCGGAGCCCAGCGCCTCCATCTGCCAGCGCCGGGCCAAGTCCGATACCGCGATCCGGCCGACGATCTTCTCGTGCCAGGGCCGCAGCACACCCTGGAACACGGTCAGCGTCAGCGATTTGGTGGTCGAGGTGTGGAAGGTGGCCACGATCGGCCCCTCGGCAACCCGCAGCGCCCACATCGACAGACTGGGCGCATTCGGTTCGTGCAGGTGCAGGACGTCAAAGTCACCCTCGGCCAGCCAGCGCCGGACCCGGCCGTGTACGGCCGGACTGAACTGCAACCGCGCCACCGAGCCGTTGTAGGGAATCGGGATCGCCCGCCCGGCCGAGACGACGTATTCCGGTAGCGACACGTCCGGCGAAGCCGGCGCGAGCACACTGACCTCGTGTCCACGGGCGCGCATCACCTCGGCCAGTTGCAACACGTGTGATTGGACCCCACCCGACACGTCGAACGAGTAGGGACACACCATCCCGATCCGCATCAGTGTTCCTTCAGCCAGGCCTGTCTGGCATCGGACAGATCGGCCAGCCACTGGGGCTGCATCATGTGCCAATCGGCGGGATGGGCGGCGATGTTGGTGGCGAACTGGTCCGCCAGCGCCTGGGTGATCACGCCCACGTCGCCGCTGCTGCAATCCAGCGGCTCGTGCACGGAGAATCCCCAGCCGTCATCGTCCTCGAACCAGCAGTGCACCGGCAGCAACGCCGCCCCGGTCTCGATCGCGAGTTTGGCCGGCCCGGCCGGCATCCGGGTGGGTTCGCCGAAGAAATCCACTTCGACCCCGGTTCGAGTGAGGTCGCGTTCGGCCATCAGGCACACCATCCCGTTGTCGGCCAGCCGCTCGCACAGCACCTCGAAGGGCGGCCGGAACGACGCCTGATTGTCGCCGGACAGCGGCAACACCTCGAAACCGAGGCTCTGGCGGTAGTCGATGAAGCGCCGGTACAGCGACTCTGGCTTGAGCCGCTCCGCGACGGTGGTGAAGGTGCCGCGGGTTTGCACCAGCCACACCCCGGCCATGTCCCAGTTGCCGCTGTGCGGCAAGGCCAGCACGACGCCGCGACCATCGGCTAAGGCGGCGTCCAGGTTGTCGGCACCGCGAAACGCTCGATCCAGCACTTGGGCCAGCGCGTGATGGTTCATGGTCGGCAGCCGGAACGCCTCCCGCCAATAGCGGCCGTACGACGCCAGCGAGGCGCGCATCAGCTCATCCGGCACGTCGCGGGGCCGCACCCCGATGACGCGGGCCAGGTTCTTGCGCAGTTGCTCGGGGCCGCCGTGGCGTGACGCGTAGCGCGCCCCGGTGTCGAACGCGGTGCGCGCAGCGAACTCCGGCATTGCCCGCACCGCCATCCAGCCGGTGGCGTACGCCCAGTCCGTCGCGGCGCCGGCAAAAAGGCTGCGCGCCAATTGGCGTTGCGCCCCAACGACACTGAGGCCGAATCGGGGACTTAATCGGGTGCCGAATCGCGCGGCGGTCATGGTCCGCTCTTTCCCGGCCCGACGGCGGGACCGGTGATGCGATCGGTGGCCCCCGGTGTGCTCCACACGGTGTACAAGCGCTGGGCGCAGGTGATCAGGCTGGCCACCGCCAGTACCCACATGCCGACCGCCAGCGCGGGCGGCCAGCCCACATATGGAATGTCCGATACCCCAGCTCCGGTCAGGACGATGATGAGGCGCTCCGGACGCTCGATGAACCCGCCGTCGCCGCGCAATCCGCTGGCTTCCGCCCGGGCCTTGATGTAGGAGATGACCTGCGAGGTGACCAGGCAGACCAGCGTCGCCACCGCCAGCAGCGTGTCGTGCTGGTGGAATGCGATCCACCACAGCAACCCGCAGAACACCGCCCCGTCGCTGATCCGGTCACAGGTGGCATCCAGCACCGCGCCGAATCGGGTGCCGCCGCCGCGTTCACGCGCCATCGCGCCGTCGAGCATGTCGAACACCACGAAACACGTGACCACCAGCACGCCGGCGAACAGCTTGCCCATCGGGAACAGCGTCAGTGCGGCGGCCACCGACGCGGTGGTGCCCAGAATGGTGACGCTGTCCGGAGTGAGGCCGATCCGCAGCGCCCCGCGGGCGGCCGGGGTCGTGATCCGTGCGAATGCCGCCCGGGACAGGAAGGGCAGCTTGCTCATGATTGCCGGGCCCATTCCGTGGCAAGCAGCCGCCGCGTGTCGCGCAGCAACTGCGGGATCACCTTGGAGCCGCCGATGATCGTGATGAAGTTCGCGTCGCCGCCCCACCGCGGCACCACGTGCACGTGCAGGTGCTCGGCCAGCGACCCGCCCGCCGACGTGCCCAGGTTGAGGCCGACGTTGAAGCCGTGCGGCCGGGAGACCTTCTTGATGACGCGAATCGACTTCTGCGTGAACGCCATCAACTCCGCGCTCTCCGGCTCGGTCAGGTCCTCGAGCTCCGAAACCCGCCGGTAGGGCACCACCATCAGATGCCCGGGGTTGTAGGGGTAGAGGTTGAGCACGGCGTAGACGAGTTCGCCGCGGGCGACCACCAAACCTTCTTCGTCGGACATCCGCGGGATGTCACTAAATGGCTGGGCGCGTTCGGCATCGTCGCGCTTCATCGGCGCTTCGGCGAGGTAATTCATCCGATACGGCGTCCACAGCCGCTGCAACTGGTCACGCTCGCCGACGCCGGTGTCGAAGATGGTGTCGTCGTCGCGATCGGCGCTTTCCGAACGCTCCAGGTCACTCACGGGAGCCCTCCGAGCGCTCCGGCAGCTGTACCAATTCCGCTGTGGGAGCGGCATTCTGGCGATCGGCGATCCACCTCGCGATGGCTGCCACCGCCGCGTCGCGCGGCACGCCGTTGATCTGGGTGCGGTCGCCGAACCGGAAGCTCACCGCGCCGGCCTGGACGTCGCGGTCCCCGGCCAGCAGCATGAATGGCACCTTCTGATTGGTGTGGTGCACGATCTTCTTGGCCATCCGATCGTCGCTGGTGTCCACCTCGGTCCGGATCCCGTGCGATTTCAGTTGTGCCGCAACGTCTTCCAGATAGCCGACGTGCTCGTCGGCGACTGGGATGCCGACCACCTGGACGGGCGCCAGCCAGGCCGGGAACGCGCCCGCGTAGTGCTCGGTGAGGACGCCGAAGAACCGTTCGATCGACCCGAACAGCGCACGGTGGATCAGCACCGGCCGTTGCCGCGAGCCGTCGCCGGCGGTGTACTCGAGGTCGAACCGTTCGGGCATGTTGAAGTCCAGCTGAATGGTGGACATCTGCCAGTTGCGGCCCAGCGCATCCTTGACCTGCACCGAGATCTTGGGGCCGTAGAACGCCGCGCCCCCGGGGTCCGGAATCAGGTGCAGGCCGGAGGCCTCGCCGACCTCGCGCAGCACCTCGGTGGCCTCGTCCCAGACCTCGTCGGAGCCGACGTACTTCTCCGGGTCTTTGGTCGAGAGCTCCAGGTGGTACTCGTCGAGCCCGTAATCGGCCAGCAGGTCGAGCACGAAGCGCAGCAACGAGGCCAGCTCGTCGCGCATCTGCTCGCGGGTGCAGTAGATGTGTGCGTCGTCCTGGGTCATGCCGCGCACCCGGGTCAGGCCGTGCACTACCCCGGACTTCTCGTAGCGGTAGACACTGCCGAACTCGAAGAGCCGCAACGGGAGTTCGCGGTACGAGCGGCCACGAGACCGGTAGATCAGGTGGTGCATCGGGCAGTTCATCGGCTTGAGGTAGTAGTCCTGCCCGGGCTTGCGCACCGTGCCGTCCTCGTTGAACTCCGCGTCGATGTGCATCGGCGGGAACATGCCCTCGGCGTACCACTCCAGGTGGCCCGAAGTGATGTACAGCTGCTCCTTGGTGATGTGCGGGGTGTTGACGAAGTCGTAGCCCGCCTCGATGTGCTTGCGCCGCGAGTAGTCCTCGAGCTCAGCGCGTACGATCCCGCCCTTCGGGTGGAAAACGGCCAAGCCCGAACCGATTTCGTCGGGGAAGCTGAACAGGTCCAGCTCCACGCCGAGCTTGCGGTGGTCGCGGCGCTGAGCTTCCGCGATCAGTTCGAGATGGTGGTCCAGGGCTTCCTGCGACTCCCAGGCGGTGCCGTAGATGCGCTGCAGGCTGGCGTTGTTCTGGTCGCCCCGCCAGTAGGCGGCCGAGCTTCTGGTCAGTTTGAACGCCGGGATGTGCTTGGTGGTGGGGATGTGCGGTCCGCGGCACAGGTCACCCCAGATCCGTTCGCGGCTACGGGGATTGAGGTTGTCGTAGGCGGTCAGTTCGTCACCGCCGACTTCCATTACGTCCGGATCACCGGACTTGTCGTCGACGAGTTCGAGCTTGTAGGGCTCGCCGGCCAGCTCCGCACGCGCCTGGTCCTTGGACTCGTAGACGCGCCGGTCGAACAGCTGCCCTTCCTTGACGATCTGCCGCATCCGCTTTTCCAGTGCGGCCAGGTCCTCCGGGGTGAACGGCTCGGCCACGTCGAAGTCGTAGTAGAAGCCGTCGGTGATGGGTGGTCCGATGCCCAGTTTGGCTTGCGGGAACAAGTCCTGGACGGCCTGGGCCAGCACGTGCGCCGTCGAATGCCGGATCACGCTGCGGCCGTCCTCGGTGTTGGCCGCCACCGGGACGACCTCGGCGTCAGCATGCGGGACCCAGCTCAAGTCGCGCAACTTGCCGTCGGCGTCACGCACCACCACGATCGCGTCGGGCGCTCCGCGCCGGGGCAGCCCCGCCTCGCCGACGGCGGCGGCCGCCGTCGTCCCGGCCGGAACCCGAATCGGGACGCCCGACGATCGCCGCGGGTCGCCACCATCGGCTCCCGGGACGGGGTGTGCGGGGGCGCTCATCGGATTGGTCTCCAGGGTTGTGCGTGTTCGACGGCCATCAACGGACCTAGCCGGCCCTAGCAATGTTATCGGGGGCCATTGCGGCTCGTCGGCGCCGAACCCGACGAGCCCGAGCCATCAATCTGTTACGGCTGCCCGGGCTTGAGTCGCACAAACAACGCTTCGGCTTCGGTCAGCAGGGTGTCGCCGTCGCTCAGGCGGCCGGAGACGAAGATCTTGCGCCCCTCGACCCGGTCTATTCCGGCGTCGATCTGCAGCTCCTTTTCGATCGGCACGATGTGGCGGTAGTCGATCTTCAGGTAGGCGGTGCGTTGGCGTGGTCCGCCGGTGAGGACAGATGTGGTCAGCCCTAGCACGGTGTCGAACAGCATGCCCAGTGCCCCGCCGTGTACGGCGCCGTTGCGTCCAAGGTGAAATCGGGCGAAGCGGGCCCAGCCGCGGATTCGCCCGTCGTCGGTTTTGTGGGCGGACATCGGGATTGTCAGGATGTTGCCGCGGACCGACAGGTCCATCCGGCGTCCGGACGGCGACTCCCATTCGTCGGTGTCGAACGGCGTGAGCATGGCGGACAGTTTCTCCAGCGTGTCGGCGGCTTCGGTGATCACCTCGTCGGGTGCGTCGACGGCACGTGCGTGGTCCTGCAGCTTGCGCACCGCATCGATGAACCGGCCGTAGTCGGGGCCGCCCTTGGTGGTCGGAACGGGCGGGTTGAATCCGCCGCCAGGGTGATGCTGAGCTTTGCCGGACACCAGGACACCGTATCGGGGTGGTCTGCGTCGCGGGCTCGTCCGTTCGTGGATACTCATGGTGCCAGGTGAGCCGCCCGCAATCGAGACGAAGGGAACCCTGGTGGGTAACGAGGACCACGAGTTCAACCGCGACCTGCTGCAGGAACTACTCGGCGCGTACGGCCCCTGTGGTCAGGAGGACGCCGTCCGGGATATCTGCCGCCGCGAGCTCGAGCCAGTCGTCGACGAGAGTTGGGTCGACGCCGCCGGGAATCTGGTCGGGTTGATCCGCGGCGGCGATGCGCCGGCGATCCGGGTCATGGCGCACATGGATGAACTGTCGATGCTGATCAAGCGTGTCGAGCCAGACGGGACTCTCCACGTCACCCAATTGGGCACGATGTATCCCGGCAATTTCGGGCTGGGCCCGGTCGCGATACTCGGCGACGAAACACTGTGCGGGGTGCTGACGCTCGGTTCGGAGCACACCACGAAAGAGAGTCAACGAATCTGGGAGACCAAGCCCGACCAGGGCGACAAGGCGCTGGATTGGACCCACGTCTACGTATTCACCGGTCACCGGCCCGAGAAACTGGCCGATAACGGCATAGGCCCAGGCACTCGCGTGTGCGTGCATCGCAGCAAGCGGACGCTGATCGAGTTCGGCGACTATCTCGGCTGCTACTTCATGGACGACCGGGCAGCGGTCGTCGCGCTGCTGCGGGCGGCGCGACGGTTGTCGGAAGGGCACCGACCGCCGGGCGATGTCTATCTCGTCTTCACCACCAACGAAGAAATCGGCGGGGTCGGCGGTTGTTTCGCGAGCCGCACGCTGCCGGGAGAGCTCACCGTGGCAGTCGAGGTCGGGCCGACCGAGGTCGAGTACGGCACGACGTGCAGCGGCGGCCCAATCGTGGCCTACAGCGACGCGCTGTGCGTCTACGACAAGGATGTTGCCGACGCTTTGCTGGACGTCGCCTCCGAGCTGGGGCTTTCGCCGCAGGCCGCGGTGCTGGGCGCCTTCGAGTCGGATGCGTCGCAATCCAAAGCCAAGGGTCTGGCCCCCCGAGCGGGCCTGTTGTGCGTGCCAACCCTGAGCACCCACGGCTATGAAGTCATCACGCGCGGCGCGATTCCGGCGATCGTCGACGTGCTGGTCGGTTTCATCCAGCGCGGTGGCACGGGTCACTGATGCAATGCGCGCCCCGGGGCTTTGAGGCTGCAGTCAGGCTTTCAACGTGAACTCACGGCGTTCAGCGTGACTCACGGCTTTGAAAGTGAATGCAGGGCTTTCGAGGTGAAACTGCGGCGGCATCTGGGCGATTTTTCCCGCCCTCCCGTTACACCCAACGCCAACGTTTCACGCCAGTGAGGGCGCCGACGATCACTGCTCGCCGCCCTGCTGCGCCCCCGCCTCGGCCAGGGTCTCGAACTCCTCGTCGGTGAGGGTGATATCAGCCGCGGCGACGTTCTCCTCCAGATGCGCCACCTTCGACGTGCCCGGGATCGGCAGCATCACCGGCGAGCGCTTCAGCAACCAGGCCAGGGCCAGTTGCGACGGCGTCGCGTCATGGTTGTCGGCGATGCGCTGCAGCGGGCCACCCGGAGCGGCCAGCGGTCCGGCGGCCAGCGGGAACCACGGGATGAAGCCGATGCCCTGGCTGCTCACGGTATCCAACAGCGCCTCGGAGCCGCGGGCCGTGAGGTTGTACATGTTCTGCACCGACACGATCGGCGTGATCTGCTGAGCCGCGTTGAGTTGGTCGACATCCACTTCGGACAGGCCGATATGGCGGATCTTGCCTTCGTCCTTCAGCGTGGCCAGCTCGCCGACCTGGTCGGCCAGCGGGAAGTTCTTGTCGATCCGGTGCAACTGGAACAGGTCGATGGTTTCCACGCCCAGGCGACGAAGGCTCATCTCGAGTTCCTGACGCAGGTAGCTCGGATTGCCCAGCGGGATCCACACATCAGGGCCGGTCCTCAGCAGCCCGGCCTTGGTCGCGATCACGACGCCGGAATAGGGATGCAGCGCCTCGCGGATGATCTCCTCGGAGACGTAGGGGCCGTAGGAGTCCGCGGTGTCGATGAAGTTCACGCCGAGCTCGGCGGCACGACGCAGAACCCGCACGCACTCGTCGCGGTCGGCGGGCGGCCCCCAGACGCCCTTGCCGGTCAGGCGCATCGCGCCGAAACCCAGTCGGTTGACGGTCAAGTCGCCGCCGAGAGTGAATGTTCCGGATGCTTCAGCAGTCACGTCTACGACCGTACGCGTGGCAAGCTGGGCTGGTGGACTTGGAAGCGCTCGCCGATCAGCCGCTGACATACCGGGAGGTGGGCGCCACCGCGGCGGCCCAGCTGCCGTCGGGCTATCACCACCTCAGTGCGTCGGCCCAGATCGGCAGCGGCGACCAGCGTTTCGAGCAGGCGGCCGACGCCGTCATGCACTGGGGAATGCAGCGCGGAGCCGGCCTGCGTGTGCAGGCCAGCTCCGACGTCGTCGTGGTTTCCGCGGTGGTGGTGGTGAAGATGCTGGGCGTGTTGCGCGCACCGTGCCGGGTGGTTTATGTCATCGACGAACCAGACGTTCGCGGCTTCGCATACGGCACGTTGCCGGGCCATCCGGAGAGCGGCGAGGAACGGTTCACTGTCCGCAGGGACCCCGACACCTCCGCGGTGTTCGCGGAGGTATCGGCGTTCTCCCGGCCCGGGACCTGGTGGAGTAAGGCCGGCGGGCCGATGGTGACGCTGGCTCAGCGCGTCATCGCCAAGCGCTATCTGCGCGCGGTGTGACGTCTCGATCGATCAACGCGGCGCAACGCTCGCCCGAATACTCCCGCTGTGCACGCCCTGCGCCAGCCGGGCCAGCGCCAGTGCGCCCACCAGCAGCCCGAAGTCACGCAGCGCGATGTCGTAGTAACCGGGTCCGGTGACCAGGTCGATGATGATGCCGCCCAACCACGCGGCGACCAGCCAGGCACCGAAGCGGGGCGCTACCGCAACCACGACACCGGCGACGATCTCGATCACCCCGACCACATACATGCATTGATCGGCGGTACCCGGAACGATGTCGTCGATCCAGCCCGCCAGGTACATGCTCCAGTGATGCGGATGGGTCAGCAGGTTGAAGAACTTGTCCAGACCGAACACGATGGGCGCGATCGTGAAGACAGTGCGCAGCAGCAGAAAGGCCGAATATGCGGGGTCTTTGACCTGGTCCGCCAAGGCGGGCGCGGCGGCTTGTCTGGTAGTCATGACTTCCTCCTGAGATTCTAACGGGTAATAATGTGAACGTTAGAATCAGTAGACTGTAACGTCAAGTGTTTTGTTCGTTAGAAATGAGGCGCACTCATGGACCTGCAGCGCGACGCGGCCGGCATCGGTGCGCTTGCCGACCCGGTGCGCCAACGGCTCTACCAATTCGTATGCGCGCAAGCGGCGCCGGTCAGCCGCGAGCAGGCGGCCGACGCCGTCGGGATCCCGCACCACCAGGCCAAGTTCCACCTGGACCGGCTTACCGCCGAGGGCCTGCTGGAAACCGAGTACGCCCGGCTGACCGGACGCTCCGGGCCGGGCGCGGGACGAACCGCCAAGCTGTATCGCAGGGCCGGCCGCGACATCGCGGTCAGCCTGCCGCAGCGCGAGTACGAGCTGGCCGGACGGCTGATGGCGACCGCCATTACCCGGTCGGCCGCCACCGGCGAGCCAGTGCTCGAGGTGCTCAACCGGGTCGCCCGCGAGTACGGCAAGATCATCGGCGCCGAGGTGGGCGCGCCGCCGAGTGACGCCGCGACCGCGCTGCAGCTGGTGACCGAGATGCTGCGCAGGTACGGCTACGAACCCCGTCGGGCAGACGGCGAAGTCCACCTGGCCAATTGCCCGTTCCATGCCCTGGCCCGGGAGCAGACGGAGTTGGCCTGCAACATGAACCATGCGCTAATCACCGGTGTGGCCGAGGCGTTGGCCCCGCACGGGCCGGACGCTCGACTGTGCCCGGGGGCGAACAGGTGTTGCGTCGTGCTGAAGCCGGCGGCTGCAAATGACCGCCTGCCGAACGTCACGCCAGCGTGACAATCGGCGCTAGGGCGCCCAGGCGCGGAGCAGACGTTCGGCGCCCGCACACATGGTCTCGATGACCTCGGCAACCGTCGCCTCGCCGTCGATCATTCCGACGCCCTGACCGGCGTCGACCGGCGCGATCCGGCGGTCGTCGCCGGCGGTCGCGGCGGCCAGCTCGGCGCCGGCCGAACGGTCTGCGGCCAGCGCCTCCTCCCTGCCCGTCCAGCGCGCGACGAACTCGTTGGCCAGCACGCGCGACGGGAACCGCTCGGGCCACGGCAGCCCGGACGCCAAGTCGAAGACGCGGGTGACCCGGGTGTCGGTGGCGCCGGCGGCGATCAGGGCCCGACGGCTGGCGTCGCCGGTGAGAGCTTCCGGGCAGGCGGCCAGGCGGGTGCCCACCCACGCCCCGCTCGCCCCGGCGGCCAGGACTGCCGCCAGGCTGCGTGGCGAAGCGATCCCACCGCCGGCCAGTACCGGCACCGACACGGCATCCAAAACGGCGTCCAGCAGCGGCAGCGTCGAAAGCTGCACGTCCCCGTGACCACCGCCCTCGGCCCCGCGCGCCACCAGGACGTCGACGCCGGCGTCGGCCGCCTGACGCGCGCCGAGAGCGTCGTACACCTGGGTGATGGTGGCGATTCCCGCGTCGTGCGCCCTGGCGACCCAGGACCAGTCGGTGCCGAAGCTGACCGACAGGACCGCGGGCCGTGCGGCCAGGGCATCCTCGAACAGCGCTGGCTGCTTGCGCATCACCCAGTCCACCAGCCCGATGCCGAATCTTCCGTTGACCTGCCGCAACTCGGCGGCCAGCGCTTCGGGCGTCGCGACGCTGCCCATCCCGACCATGCCCAGACCACCGGCGGCGGTCACCGCGGCGGCCAGCCGGCCACCGGCGACGCCGCCCATCGGCGCATTGACGATCGGTACTCGCAGGCCGAAGCCGCGCGACCACTCGGTAGCGAGCACCACGTCATGATGGTGACGACCCGCTTCGCCCGGCTCCGCCGCGCTCGCGATCGCCACTAGTGCGCGGCGCCGGGCTGTGACTTCAGCACGGTCAAGATGACCACCGAGTCCTCGACGGCGTGCAGGGCGTGCCGCTGGGCCGGGATCGCGACATAATCGCCCGCTTTGCCGTCCCACGCGTCGTCGCCGGCCGTCAGTTGCACGTGGCCCTGCAGCACCTGCAGCGTCGCCTCGCCCGGGCTCTCGTGTTCGGAAAGGTCGTGGCCGGCCAGCAGGGCCAGCACCGTCTGCCGAAGTTCATGGGCGTGACCGCCGTGGATCGTGTGCGCTGCCCGCCCACTGTGTGACTTCTGGGCCTCGGCCAGCTTTTCGGACGCCAAGCCGGTCAACGAAATCGATTCCATCGGACGATCCTTCTCAGTCGTTGTGTCTCTCAGCCGGTCAGTAGCAGTATCCCCGCCGCGAGCAACGCGACGACCTTGACCGCCTCCAACCCCACATATGCCCAGTGGCCGCGGGACCGAGGCCCTTCCGAACCGGCGAGGACCTGGTCGGAGCGACGGGTCAATCGGGGACGTATAACGATCAGCTGGACGGCCAGCGCGACAAACGCGACGGCGAATGCGACGGTGATCCGCACCGGCGTCGGGCCGGCCGCCACAATCGCCAGAATGATCAGGGCGAACGCGACTTCCACAGTGTTGAGCGCACGAAAGACCAGACGACCGATGCTCAGCCCGATTTGCAGGGTCACATTCGGCGCCCGGAACTTCAGCGGCGCTTCCAGGAAGGAGATGGCCAGCACCATGCCGAGCCAAACATAGGTGACCGCTATGGCAGTGCTGGTTCCAGCCGTGTGGCTGGTCACTTGGCGGCACCCACCAACTTGAGGTGGGCCAGACACAGGTCCGGTTCGACGAACGGTTCGAGCCGGTCGACGGTGACCGGCGCCGACCAGGTTTCCAACGCACCCTGCATGAGCCCGAGGTGGACCGGGCAAACGACCTTGCTTCCGGTTTCGGCCAGTTCCAGGAATGGACAGTGCCGCAGGCCGACTTGCTGCTCTCCCTCGGACGTACGCAGCTCGGGAGCGAACCCCAGCTCGTCGAGCACGTCCACCAGGCGATCGATCGATTCGTCGGCGCTCGCGACGGGTTCTACAGCGTCCTCTCCCGTTTCGACCTTCTGTCCCCAGGCCCGCCCCGCCGCCAGCGCCTTGGCGCTCGGGTCTTCGTCGGCGCCCAGGCCCATGCTGAGGATCTCGGCGAGCAGCTTGTAATGCCGAGTCCCGCCGCGGTCCATCTGCCGGACCGCCTGGAACATCAGCGGCGGACGTCCCGGCCCCTTGCGGCCGGGCTCGACCTGCTCCACCTGCCCGTCGCCGACCAGGCTGTCGAGGTGGAAGCGCACGGTGTTGGGATGCACACCGAGCACCTCGGCGATCTCGATGATCGTCATCGGGACGGTCGCTGCCCGCAACGTCCGCAGCACGGCGCGGCGACGGCCCGCGTTCTCTTCGTTCGGCCTAATTTCGCTCACGCTCCTCGTGCGTCGTCCCCGCTCGGCTGGGCGGCTACCAGGGGCGTGTCGACACCTAGTGGCCCAACCTTCGCGGCCCCGCCCGGAGAGCCCAGTGGCGCCTCCCTACCCGGCAGTGTCTCGGCGAAAAACGCTGCGTTGTCGGCCAGATAGGGTTGCAACTCCTCGGGCAGGTCGTCTTCGTAGTAAATCGCATCGACCGGGCACACGGGTTCACATGCGCCACAGTCCACACATTCGTCCGGATGGATGTAGAGCGCTCGGCCGCCTTCGTAGATGCAATCAACCGGGCATTCGTCCACGCAGGCCCGGTCCATCACGTCGATGCACGGCTTTCCGATCACGTACGTCATGGGCTAGAGTTTACACAAACCATATTGTAAATACTACAGGAGAAGCTGTGGCAGACAGGGAACTTCAAGAGCTCGACGTCCGGCAGCTGCGTAAGCCCGACAAGCACCCGACAATCTTCGCCACCTATTCGGCGCTGTCGGCCGGCGAGTCGTTCGTGCTGGTGAACAACCACGATCCCAGGCACCTGCGGGACGAGTTCGATGCCGATCACCCTGGCAGCTACGGCTGGGAGTACCTCGACAAGGGACCCGAGGTGTGGCGAATCCGCATCACCAAGCTCGCCTCGACCCCGTTGCCGCGTGTCGTGGCCGACACGCATGAGTTCAGGGCCGAGCCGGACGCTACCGGTGCGGTGTGGAAGCTGCAGGCACGTGACCGCGATCTGGATTCGAACATCATCGCGTTGCCTCCCGCGGGCAGCATCGCCGCACACTCCGGACCCAACCTCGATGTGTTGATTCACGTGTTGTCCGGCAATGGCACACTCACTACCGAAATGAGCACTATCGAGCTGTCCCCCGGCGCCTTGGTGTGGTTGCCGCGAGGTTCGCGCCGGCAGTTCTACGCCGGTCCCGACGGGTTGCGATACCTCACCGTGCACCACCGGCGCCAGGCGCTCGTCCTGGAGCCCGCGAAACCCGAAGCGCGACAGGCGGTCTGATGCCCACCCAGCGAGATGAACCGCGCCCGCCCCTGCCGTCTTCGAATCGTGCCGACGAAAACGTGCAGGGGCACTGGCTGCTGGCTCGCCTGGGCAAGCGGGTGCTGCGTCCCGGCGGCGTCGAACTCACCCGCACCCTGCTGGCGCGTGCCGAGGTTGGCGATGCCGACGTGGTGGAGCTGGCCCCGGGCCTGGGCCGCACGGCAACCGAGATTCTGTCCCGCGGGCCGCGGTCGTACCTCGGCGCGGAAGCCGACCCCGATGCGGCCAACTTGGTTCGCAATGTCGTCGCGGGACACGGCGAGGTCCGGGTCGCGGACGCGGCCGATACCGGGTTGCCCGATGCCAGCTCCGACGTCGTGATCGGCGAGGCGATGCTGACCATGCAGGGCGACGCGACCAAACACGCCATCGTCGCCGAGGCGGCCCGGGTGCTGCGCCCGCGCGGCCGTTACGCGATCCACGAACTGGCGTTGACGCCCGACGATGTTCCCGAGGAAGTAAGCACCGAGATCCGGCAGTCGCTGGCCCGCACGATCAAGGTCAACGCGCGTCCCCTCACGGTTGCGGAATGGTCGCAGTTGTTGGCCGGCCACGGCTTGGTGGTAGACCACGTCGCCACCACGCCGATGGCGCTGCTGGAGCCGCGGCGGGTGATCGCCGACGAAGGCCTGTTCGGTGCCTTGCGGTTCGCCCGGAATCTGCTCGTTCATCGGGACGCCCGTAAGCGGGTACTCGCGATGCGCCGCACGTTCCGTAAACACCGCGAGCGCCTGGCGGCCGTGGCTATCGTGGCCCGCAAGCCGGCCTAACGACGAGGCGAACTTACGGGCGCGTCGAACGTGTGGGACGTGCGAGTGACGCGGGAATGCCCAACAGGGTTGTCGCACACGCTCTAATCTCAGTTCATGCCCGAAGGACCCGCAGGACTCTCTTGGCCAAACTGATCGTCCTGCGCGAAGACCAGGATGACGTCGTCGTGCTGAGTGACCGCACGACCACTGTCGGCCGCGCGCCGGACAACACGCTTTGGCTGGACGATCCGGGACTTTCCCGACGCCATTGCGAGTTCCGCCGCAGCGGTCGGCACTGGCTGCTGCGCGACCTCGGCAGCTTCAACGGGTCGTACGTGAACAACCTGGCCGTCACCGAGCACACACTGCGCGCCGGCGACCGCATCCAGCTGGCTTCGACCGTGCTCTACTTCGTGCCCGACGAGGGCTCGGGCGGCGAGGCACCCACGGCCCCCACTTCCAAAGCCGCGCTGGCCGAGAGCAAGGAATCTCAGCGGATCACCAGCCAGAAGCTGCGTGACATCACGGCGCTCATCGAAACCACCAAGGCCCTCAACAGCGAACTGGACATGTCGAAAGTCCTGGAAACGATCGTCGACAAGGGTGTCCAGCTGATGAAAGCCGAACGCGGCTTCCTGATCCTGGTGCAGGACGGGGAACTCGACTTCAAGGTCGCCCGCAATCGCGACCGGACCGACATCGAGGATCCCTCGAAGCTCATCTCGCGCTCGGTCCTCGACAGCGTGACGGATACCGGCGAGCCGGTGTTGACCACGGATGCGCAGACCTCGCTGCGTGGCTCGAGATCGATCATGGCTTTGGAGGTGCGCTCGCTCATCTGTGTGCCGCTGCGGCTGAAGGAGCGCATCCTGGGCGCGCTGTACGTGGACAGCAAGTTCACCGAGACGAAGTTCAACGAAGAATCGCAGAACCTGTTGCACGCCTTCGCCGATCAGGCGGCGATAGCCATGGAGAACGCCCGGCTGTTCGACGAGGTCGCCGAGTCGCGTGAGGCCGAGAAGCGGGTGCGTCAGATCTTCCAGAAGTACGTGCCGGCCGACGTCGTGCGGGCGGCGCTGAACATCAAGGACGGCGGCCGCCTGAGCGCAAAGCTCACCGCGACAGTGCTTTTCAGCGACATCCGCGGTTTCACCTCGATCAGCGAGAGACTGCTTCCCGAGGAGGTGGTCGGCTTCCTGAACGACTACCTGCAGCGCATGGTCGACATCGTCTTCGACGAGGGCGGCATTGTGGACAAGTTCATCGGCGATTCCGTGATGGCCGTTTTCGGTGCGCCGGTGCCCAAGCCCGACGATGCCGCTCGCGCCGTGCGCGCGGCGCTCCGGATGATCGAGGAGGTCTCGCGCTTCAACGCCCAGCAGCGACGGCAGGGCGGCGTCGAGGTGGACGTCGGGGTCGGCTTGCACACCGGCACACTGATCGCCGGCAACATCGGGTCGGACCGCAAGATGGAGTACACCGTGATCGGCGACACCGTGAACGTGGCGAACCGGGTGGAGTCGCTGAATCAGAAGATGAGAACCAACGTCCTGATCACCCAGGAGTGTTACGAGGCCACCGGCAAGGTCTTCACGGTGCGCGAGCTGCCGCGGATGCAGGTCAAGGGCAAGGCGGAGCCGCTGCAGGTCTACGAGGTGCTGGGCGACAAGATCGCTTCTGTCAGAACGGAAGTCCTGAGCAAGATCGATCGTTAGCGACCGCCGAGGGCGCGCCGTGCGCCCTGCAGGCTCTCGTCGATCAGACGATCGACGGCACCGAAATACGTTGGCGACGGCGCGCTGTCAGCGAGGTCAGCAATGGCGCGCTGCTCGCCGAGAACATCACTGCCGCTGAGATTTTCGGCCATCTTGTCGGTGTGCACCTGCAGGCCGCCCAGGAGTTCGGCGCACTGAGAGCCCGCCACCACGGTGCGCCGGGCCAACACGCGCAGGGTGTCCCATTCGGCGTGCCAGGAGCCGTCTGGGCGTTCATCGTGCGCCAGCGCCGCGGCGCTGTGCAGGATCGCGGCCAGGTGTGGCGCCGAGATGGCAGCTCGGCGAATCAGTATGGACAGCACCGGATTACGCTTGTGTGGCATCGACGACGAGCCGCCGCGCTTCTCGGTGGCGGGCTCGCTCAACTCGGCGATCTCCGGACGGGCCAGGGTGACGACGTCCGAGGCGATACGGCCCCAGCAGTCGGTGCACCCGACGAGCGCGTCGGCGGCCGTGGTGATTGGGTTCCGGGTGGTGTGCCACGGTGCCCGGAAGTCCAATCCCAAAGTGGCCGCAGCACTTCGGGCGACGTGCTCAGCGACCGCCGCCGGGTTGGCAGCGCCGGTCAGCAATGCGGCCAATTCGGTGGTCGCAGACCAGATTCCAACAGCACCGCCCAGCTGCGCCGGAATGGCCAGCGCATTCATCTGCCGATAGGCGTCGACGACACCGTCGAGCCAGCCGGCGGCCTTGGCGCCGAACGTGGTGGGGGCGGCATGCTGACTCAGTGTGCGGGCCACCATGGGCGTGGTCCGGTGGGTCGACACCAGTGCGGACAGCGTCGAAATCTGTTCCGCAAGAATGGATATCACGCGATCGACGACGTCCCGCAGGCCCAGCATCAGGCTGGTGTCCAGTACATCCTGACTGGTAAGTCCGCGGTGAATCCAGGGTGCGATCGCCGGCATGGCGCGTTCACGCAGCAGCGACACCAGGCCGATGACCGGGTTGCCGCCGTCCTCCGCGGTGACCGCGAGCAGCTCGCAGTCGCGCCTACTCAGCAGATGCCACAGATCGGCACCGGCGCAGTCGGCAGGCGCCAGACCGGCGGTGGCCAGCGCGCCCAGCCAGGCTGATTCGACCGCGACCATCGACTGAAGCAAGGCCTGGTCCGTCATCAGACGGCCTGCCCGATCGTCTCCGGGCCACAATAGGTTCGTCATCTCGGCTCGCCTGGATCGCCTGAGTCGTCGCGGAACTCCAGGAACACCGTCTCGTTCGGGCCTTGCAGGTGAATGTCGAAAAGGTAACCGCTTTCGGCGACGCACAGCAGGGTGGCGCGCCGGCCCGGGTCGAGGGTGGACAACAGCGGATCGGCATCCAGATCAACGTCTGGCAGGTAGGCGCGGGTGAACAGCCGGTTCAGCAGTCCCCGCGCGAACACCGCGATCGCAAAGAACGCTCCCTGGCGAGTAGACGCAAAATCCCCCGACACGCCGAGCGTACGGGGGATTTTGCGTCTGCTCGCCACACCTGGCCGCACCGTGGTGAAGACGTAACGGCCGTCGGCGTCGGTGGCGGCGCGGCCCCAGCCGGTAAACCCGGCACCGTCACGGCACAGCGAACCGGCTTGTCGCACAATGCGACCGGCGCTGTCGGGCTGCCACAGTTCGATCAGTGCGTCGGGAACCCCCTGGCCCGCGCCGTCGTAAACGGTCCCGTACAACTGAACGGCATCGGGGTCCGCGTCGCTGACCAGCGAGCCGGCGCCCCGATACGGCAACGCCACGCCGAAGAACGGTCCGACCGTTTGCCCTGGGGTGCAAAGTAATTCAGCCACTGCGCGGACTTTCGGTCCAAGTCGGGTAGCTGCCGGACAGCACGATGTCCCACCGGTAGCCGGTCGCGTATTCGGGCTCGGTGACATCATGGTCGTACGCAGCGATCAACCGTTGTCGCGCAACCGGATCGACGATCGATTGGAAGATCGGGTCCAGGTCGAACAGCGGATCGCCGGGAAAGTACATCTGGGTGACCAGGCGTTGCGTGAAAGCGGTTCCGAAGACTGAGAAGTGGACGTGCGCCGGCCGCCACGCGTTGTGGTGGTTGCGCCACGGATAGGGACCGGGTTTGACGGTCACGAACCGATAGCTGCCGTCCGGCCCGGTCAGGCAACGCCCGGCGCCGGTGAAGTTCGGGTCGAGCGGAGCTGGGTGCTGGTCGCGCTGATGGTGGTAGCGGCCGGCGGCGTTGGCTTGCCAGATCTCGATCAGCTGGCCCGCTACTGGCTTGCTCAAGCCGTCGAGCACCCGCCCGGTCACGATAATGCGCTCCCCGATCGGCTCGCCCGCATGGCCAGCCGTCAGGTCGGCGTCGAGCGCGTCGACATCCTGCGACCCGAAGCACGGCGCCCAGCGTTCGACCTCCTCGGGGTCGAGGAGCAACAGCGGATTTTTCGGATGTCGCAGCGTGCTACTGCGGTACGGCGGATAGTCGAGCCGCGGTTGGGCTTCACCGATTCCGGTGCGTTGGTATTCGGCTGCGATGTACGCGATCTCCGCGCTAATGTCGGCTTGCGACGCAACGGGCTCCGGCGCGGCCTTCACGAGAGCTGAGGTTACCCGGTCGCGAAACCGCTTGGGCCCAAGTGCCACTACCGTGCCCATGCTGGACATTGATCCGGTGGACTCCCAGGTAATGGGTTGAGGCGCGAATGCCCACGCCGTTGAATCCGTCCTCGAGCACTTTGGCAAGCCCGCGCTATGCCGCTATTGGACCCAGGCGTTGCAACGCATTCCACACCTTCGGTTCAACGGCGACCTAGTCGCCGAAGGAAACCGACTGCGCCAGTTAGCCACGACATATGACGCGTCGGACGTGCGCGAGCGCCACGGACGCGCTCTACAGTGCGCGTACCAGCGCGGCGCGTCCCTTGGTCCGCAGCTTGTGCAGCGCGGAGCCGCGGTACTGCTCGATCGTGGCGGCCATCTTGTCGCCCAGCTTCTCGAGCTCCTCGTCGCCGATCTCGACCGGAGGCGGAGCGGGGATCATGTCGCGTTCTTCTTCGTCGGCATGGGCTTCCAGGACGGTCTTGAACGAGTTCCACTCGTCCTCGTAGCCCGGCGCGCTCTGTGGGGTCCGCAGCACCACGGACAGCTGGTCGATCACCTGGCGGTGCTCGGCATGGGCGATCGCGATCAGCTTGCTGGCCGCCGCCAGGGCCGGGTAGTACAGGTCATCTTCGATGCGGAAGTGGATGTCAAGCTCGATCAGCATCTCGTCGAACAGCGCGTGGCGCTCTTCGCTGTCGATGGGCGCTTCGCTGACCTTTCGGCCCAGCCCCTTCAGCACGACGTGGTGTTCTTTCAAGACGTCGTAGGCGTTCACTTGGCTCCTCCTTTTGCGATCCTTGCCGCCCCGCCCAAACCGGACTGCTTGCCGCCGCGGACCTCGACCATTCCGTCGACCAATCGGGCTTCGTAGTACGGCAGCGGGGCTGCCGCCGGGCCGCGCAGCACGTCTCCCGACTCGGCCTCGAACCACGAGCCATGCCAGGGACAGACGATGCGGCCCCGGTCGACCCACCCGTCGGCCATCGGCGCGGCCAGATGCGGGCAGAACTCACCGAACGCCTTGATCTCCCCAGGCTTGGTCTGACACACCACCAGGCCGACGCCGTCGACCTCGACCCGTACCGGCTTTCCGTTCAACGAGCTCGCGGGCAACACGGGCGTCCACTCTTTGGTGCGCAGCCGCTCACCGGACTGGTCGATGCCGATGCCCGACTCGAACACCAGCGCCCCGCCCAGGTAGCTGCCGCCGACGGTGATGCCGTACCCCAGCGCGGTCAGTGCGATCCCCCGGCCGTGGTTGCCCTGCCGCCGGTCCCACCAGGACATCGCGTACAGCGCGGTCGCGGCCAGGTTCACCACGCCGTGTACCAGCCCCACACGGCGGTCCTTCTCGTGGGTGTGTTGCCAGTCGGTGACGCCGGTGACCGCCGAGCCGACACTAGCCAGAATTCCCAGGCCGAGGGCGCGCGTCGCGAACCGCGACGCGTCGAGGACCTCGGTGGCGGGCCGGCCCGGCAGCAAGCTGAGCGCGTCCAGGGCGACGGTGGTGCCGAGTGCCCCGCTGGTCAGCGAAGCCAGGGGCGGGTGCACGGGATGTCCGAGCCACACGCCGTGCAGCGCGTTGGTGACGCGGTTACGCGCGCCGCCCAGCGCGTTGTAGGCGAAGCTCAGCGCGTGCTCCAGCCGATAGCTGGGCCGATCCAGCCACTCTTGCCGACCGATGGCCGCCAGCACTTGCGTTCCGATCTGCTGCAATCGACCTTCGGCGTGCCGAGACCGACCGACCATGACCCTGCCTTTCCTCAACTGCGGAGTTGGAAGCGTGGAGTGAATGCACTAGCGGAGAAATAATCCCTAAAAAACCGTGCCTGCGTGCATTGTGTCCACCGTAGCCTGTCGCGCTTGCGCGGCACCCCCGACCTATGGTTGTGAGCTACCTGTGAATTAGCTCAACGTCGCATGCGGCTACCAGCCGGCGCATTGACTACCACCCCCGCACCAGGGACTCTGTATTACAGAGTGAATCTCTGTAGAACAGACAAAAAGCGAAGGGTGTTGCGTTCAGTGATAGAGCAGCCCGACGTCTCGGATCTTTTCGAGAACATCCGGCGGGGCATGATCCCCGCCCATATCTACAACGACAAAGAGCTCTTCGCGCTGGAGAAGGAGCGGCTGTTCAGCCGGGCGTGGATCTTCGTGGCGCACGAGTCAGAGATCCCGCAGGACGGCGACTATGTGGTGCGCAGGGTGCTGGACGACTCGTTCATCATCGCGCGGGATTCCAACGGTGATGTGCGCGCGATGTTTAATATGTGCCTGCACCGCGGCATGCAGGTATGTCGCGCGGAGTTGGGAAACGCGTCCAATTTCCGTTGCCCGTATCACGGCTGGAGTTACCGCAACGACGGCCGACTCACCGGATTGCCGTTCCACAAAGACGCCTACGGGGGCGACGAAGGATTCGTCAAAAGCGACCAAACCCTCTTGCCCGCACCGAATTTGGCCAGTTACAACGGTCTGCTGTTCATCAACCTGGACCGCGACGCGCAGCCGCTCGACGAGTTCCTCGGCGACTTCAGGTTCTACCTGGACTTCTACACCAAGCAGAGCGCCGGGGGCCTGGAGCTGCGCGGACCACAGCGCTGGCGAATCAAGGCGAACTGGAAGATCGGCGCCGAGAACTTCTCCGGCGACATGTACCACACGCCGCACACGCACGCCTCGATCGTTGACATCGGCCTGTTCCGCGAGCCAAAAGCCCAGAAGCGCAAGGACGGTGCCACCTACTGGGCGCACCGCGGCGGTGGAACCACCTACAAGCTGCCGCCCGGCGGATTCGACGAGCGGATGCGCTACGTCGGCTACCCCGACGAGATGATCCGCCGGATCAAGGACGTCTGGTCACCGCGCCAGCAGCGCGTCGTCGGCGACGATGGATTCATGATCTCTGCCGCCACCTGCTTCCCGAACCTGAGTTTCGTCCATAACTGGCCCCGGGTTCGGGACGAGCCGCACGAATCCGATCGCGAGAAGGACCAAGAAGTCCTGCCCTTCATCTCGATCCGGCTCTGGCAGCCGATCAGCGAGAACGAAACCGAGGTCTGCTCGTGGTTCGCCGTGGACTCCGCGGCGCCAGCCGATTTCAAGAAAGACTCGTACAAGGCCTATCTGATGTGCTTCGGGTCGACGGGAATGTTCGAGCAGGACGACGTGGAGAACTGGGTGTCGCTGACCACCACCGCCGGCGGCTCCATGGCCCGACGGCTGCTGCTGAACAGCCGGATGGGCCTGCTCGCCGACGACCGCCCGGTCATCGAGGCGTTGCCCGCCGAGGCCTTCCACGGCCCGGGCCGCGCCCAGGTCGGCTACAACGAGTACAACCAGCGCGAGCTGCTCAAATTGTGGGCCACGCAACTGGAATCGGCGGTTCCCGGGTGAGCGCCAAGCCTCCACGAAAGGCATTGCCTTTCAATGATATTCGACATCTGCAGGCGCATCAGTTCCTGGTCGACGAAGCCTACCTGCTGGATGCCCAGCAGTACCGGCTGTGGCTGGACACGCTCACCTACGACGTTCAGTACCTGATGCCGGTCCGCGTCACCACCGCACGCGGTGCCGGCTTCGACACGTTGGCTGGTAGGGAGCCGGGAATGTCCCATTTCGATGAGGACAAGTATTCGCTGAGCCAGCGGGTCGCGCGGCTGGAAACCGAGCATGCCTGGACCGAGGATCCGCCGTCGCGACTGCGCCACTTCATCACCAACGTGCGCTGTTTCGAATGGGGGGATCCGGGCCACCTCCGAGTGGAATCGGCCGAACTGTTGTTCCGTAGTCGAGGCGATGTCAACGCGGGCGCGTTGGTGTCTTGCGGCCGTGAGGATCTGCTGCGCTGGTACAACGACACCAAGACGTGGAAACTGGCGCGCCGCGTCATCCACGTCGACGAGTCGGTGTTGCGCATGCAGAATCTGGCGGTGTTCCTGTGAACCCCGAAGTGGCCCGGTTACTGGAGGGAGCCGTAGGCGAACCACTCACGGTCGCAAACGAATTCACTGAGGTGGTGGTGCGCCGGGTGGATACCCGCAACGGCTCACGGCTATTGATCACCTCGCCCAAGACCGGACAGTGGATCACCCTCGACGCGCTTGAAGTCGAGGCACTGACGTGGCAGAACACCCGCACCCTGGCGGCGATGGTGGGCAATTCCTATGCGCCGCTGCTGCCGGACGAGCCGGACGAACCGCCCGGGCCTGAGGGCGATGATGTGGTGGAATCGCAACCATGACCGAATGGCTGCATGGCAAGCGGGCCCTGATCGTCGGCGGCGGATCGGGAATCGGCCGCGCTGTCGCCGAGGCATTCCTCGCCGAGGACGCGAGAATCACTGTGCTGGAACTAGATCGGCACAAGTGCGACATGCTGCGCGAGCAACTGCCCGGAGTACCGGTGGTCGAAGGCGATGCCGTCACCCGGCAGGCCAACGAGCAGGCCGTCAACGTCGCGGTGAATACCTATGGGGGCCTTGACACTTTGGTCAACTGCGTCGGCGTGTTCGATTTCTACAAGGGCATCACCGACATCAACGCCGACGACCTCTCCGGCGCGTTCGACGAGATGTTCCGGATCAATGTGCTCAGCCACCTGCAATCGGTCAAGGCCGCGGTGCCCTGGTTGCGCGCCGGGACCGGATCCTCGATCGTGCTCACCGAATCCACGTCGTCGTTCTACCCCGGACGCGGTGGCGTGCTGTACGTGTCGTCGAAGTTCGCCGTACGTGGGCTGGTGGCCGCACTGGCGCATGAGCTGTCACCGGGCATCCGCGTCAACGGGGTGGCCCCGGGCGGCACGCTGAACACCGACCTGCGGGGCCTTACCACCCTGGGGCTCGACAGCGTCCGCCTCAACGACACCCCCGACCGGGCCCGCGACCTGGCCGCCCGTACACCGCTGAACGTCGCGCTGTCGGCCGAAGACCACGCGTGGAGCTTCGTCTTCCTGGCCTCGGACCGCTCCCATGGGATCACCGGCGAGACCATCCACCCGGACGGCGGATTTCGCATCGGCCGAGCCAAGTCGACATGACGACGCCCGAATCCCTAGACCAGCAACGAGCTTTGGTGGCGCAGGGCTGCCGGGTCGCCGCGGCCCGCGGACTGGTCGACGGGATCCTCGGGCACCTCAGCCTGCGGGTCGACGACGACCACCTGCTCATCCGCTGCCGGAGTGACAGCGACACCGGGGTGGCCTTCACCCGGCCCGCCGATATCCGGCTCATCCGTTTCGACGGCAGCCCGGCCGCCGACGGCGAACTCGACGGTTACCGAGTGCCGAACGAGCTGCCCATCCATGTCGAAACCATGCTCGCGAGTTCGCACCGGGCCGTCGCGCATCTGCATCCACCCGCCGTCGTCGCCGCCGATCTGGCCGGCATCGCGATCCGGCCGATTTACGGGGCCTACGACATTCCGGGCGCGCGGCTGGCACGCAGCGGGGTGCCCGTCTACGAACGCGCAGTGCTTATCCGAAACTCGCAACTGGGCAAGGAAATGGTGGCTGCCATGCGCGGTGCGCCGGTGGTCATCTGCCGCGGGCACGGAATCACCAGCGCCGCAACAACCGTGCAACAAGCGGTGCTGCAGGCGATCAGCGTCGACGAGCTGGCCCGGATGTCGTTGCGGGTGCGCGCAGCCGGCGGGACCTTGTGCGATATCGACGATGCCGACTGGCAAGACCTGCCCGACCTTGGTCATGCGTTTACCGCCGAAGCGGCCTGGCGCCACGAGATCGCCCGACTAGCCCAACCGGACGACTAACCCAACCGGTCGCCGATTTCCTTGGCCGCCTCCACAAGTTCGGCGACAACGGTGGTGTACTGCGAGCTGTCCAGCCGGTTCTGCGGGGCGGCTGCGTTCAGCGCAAGGCGCAGCCCCGGAGCCTTGGTGGGTATCGGAACCGCAACCGAGGCAACACCTTCCTCGCTCTCTTCGCGATTGACCGCATAACCGCATTCCCGGATTCGGGACAGCTCGGCCTCCAACTCGGTGCGGTTTCCGATCGAGCGCGCGGTGATGCGCTCCAGCTTCTCGTGCGGAAGTAATTGCCGCAGTTCGGGTTCGGTCAACTGGGCCAGCATGACCTTTCCCGTCGAGGTGCAGTGCGCCGGCATCGTGCGTCCCAGCCGGGAAGCAACCCGAACCGCGGCGGGACCCTCGACCGCGGCGACGAAACGAACGTCGGCGCCGTCGAGCATGCCGACATGGATCGTTTCGCGCAGACGTTCGCTGAGGCTGCGCATGATCGGCGTGGCGGTCGCCGGAACATCGATGCGGCCGAAGATCGCAAACGCAACGCTGGTCAGCGCCGGCCCCGGAAGATACGCCTTGGACACCGGGTCTTGCCGCACGAAACCGCGGTAGGTCAGCATCGCCAGCAGCCGGTGCGCGGTGGACGACGCCACACCGAGGTACGTAGTCGCCTCGCTCAGCCGGATCTGGGGCTGCTCGCCCAGCAACAGCAGCAGCTTCAGCGCGTTGTCGACCGACTCGATGGGGTACTGCGGCGCAGGCGAAGCCGGCTCATCAGAAGCCCGCTGCCCCTTCTTCTGCATGACCGTGAGGCTACCCTGGCGCTTTCTGCCCAGACCGGGGCAAGTTCGCCAAAATCCCCCATCGTGGCGGGCGGTTTCTTATACGGTCCTACGGGCCAAAGACCGTCTTCTCGTCCAGGGCAAAGGGCACACGCGTGAATTTCTTGGTGTTTCCACCGGAGGTCAATTCGGCGCTCATGTTCGGCGGCGTGGGTTCTGACCCGATGCTGGCCGCGGCGGCGGCCTGGGAGGGGCTCGCCGGCGAGCTCGGTTCGGCGGCCGAATCGTTCGGTTCGGTGACCTCGGGATTGGCGGGCGCGGCCTGGCAGGGCCCTGCGGCGGCGGCGATGACGGCCGCGGCGGCGCCCTATGCGGGGTGGCTCAGCGCCGCGGCAGCGCGGGCCGCGGGGGCGGCCGGGCAGGCCAAAGCCACCGCCGCCGCCTACGAGGCGGCGCGGGCGGCAACGGTGCATCCTGCAGCGATCGCGGGAAACCGCTCGCAACTGGTGTCACTGGTGACCTCGAATCTGTTCGGGCAGAACGCCCCTGCGATCGCGGCCGTCGAGGGCCTGTACGAGGGAATGTGGGCCCAGGACATCACCGCGATGAGCGGCTATCACGCCGGAGCCTCGGCCGCCGCGGCACAGTTGACGTCCTGGCAGCAGCCGCTGGCACCCTTGGCGGCCCTGACCGGCATCGGCAATAACGGCGCGGGAAACCTGGGCATCGGAAACACCGGCAACGCCAACCTGGGCAGCGAGAACACCGGTGACCTGAACCTGGGCAGCGGCAATTACGGCAACACGAACCTGGGCAGTGGCAACCTGGGCAACGCCAACCTGGGCAGCGGCAACTGGGGCAACACCAACGTCGGCAACGGGAACGCCGGCAACACCAACTTCGGCAACGGCAACATCGGCAATCTCGACTTCGGCAGCGGAAACGGGCACTCGGACCAGTTCTCCCTGACGTCCGGCAACGGCAACCTGGGCAGCGGGAACATCGGCGACGGCAACCGTGGCGGCGGTAACTCCGGCAACACCAACGTCGGCGGCGGAAATACCGGTTCCGCCAACCTCGGCAGCGGAAACATCGGCGATTCCAACGTCGGCTTCGGAAACAAGGGCGATGCCAACTTCGGGTTCGGCAACCCCGGCAACAACAACATCGGCTTCGGCCTCACCGGCGACAACCAGATCGGCATCGGCTCACTGAACTCCGGCCTCGCCAACCTCGGCTTGGGCAACTCAGGCAACAACAACGTCGGCTTCTTCAACTCGGGCGACAACAACGTCGGCTTCTTCAACTCGGGCAACGGCAACTTCGGCTTCGGCAACGCCGGCGCCACCAACACCGGCTTCTGGAACGGAGGCTCCGTCAATACGGGCTTCGGCAACGGCGGGGATTACAACTTCGGTTTCGGCAACGCCGGCAGCAACAATGTCGGCGCCGGGAACGCGTTCTTCAACAACGTGGGCTTCTGGAACGCCAGCTCTGGAAACACCGGCATCGGAAACAGCGGCTATTTCGCCGACCTCGCCCCCTACGACACCGGCTACGGCACCAATACCGGCTTCTTCAACTCGGGCTATTTCAATACCGGCATGTTCAATTCGGGCAGCGTCAACACCGGCCTGTTCAACTCGGGCAACTACAACACCGGCTTCGGCAGTCCCAACACTCCGGTCGGGGCCGTCAACTCCGGCTTCAACAACACCGGCAGCAATCTGTCCGGGTTCAACAACACCGGCAGCGAGAGCTCTGGTTTCGGCAACACGACGGACTCCCCCTTCGGCTTCACCTCCGGATTCCACAACTCGGGTGGGCGGGGCAACGTCGGTTTCTACAACACCGGCTTCGCGGACTCAGGGTTCGGCAACACCGGCGCCTACAACGCCGGGCTGTTCAACTCCGGCAACAACAGCTCGGGTGTGGGCAACTCCGGCAACGGCAGTTCAGGCGGCTTCAACTCCGGTGACAATCAGTCTGGTTTCTTCAACTAGTCTGTGCCACTTGGGCTTTCGCCCAACGATAATCGGCCTTGCCCGACGGTGAGCGCTGCAGCGCGGCGCAGAAGACGACCTCTTTGGGCAGTTTGTAGCGTGCGATGTGGCGGGCGGCCTCGGCGACGATGCTGCCGGCGTCGACCTGTGCACCGGGCGCCAACTGGACGAGTGCGACGACTTCGTTGCCCCACCGCTCGCTGGGCCGACCCGTCACCACCACGTCAGCGACCGCGGGGTGCTCGGCGATGGCGGCCTCGACCTCTTCGGCGAAGATCTTCTCACCGCCGGAGTTGATCGTGACGGAATCCCTTCCGAGCAACTCGATTTGGCCGTCGGTGTGCCAGCGGGCGCGGTCGCCCGGCACCGAATGCCGGATGCCATCGATGACGGGGAAAGTTTTCGCGGTCTTCGCCGGGTCGCCGAGGTAGCCCAGCGGAATCAGGCCCTGCTGGGCCAGCCAGCCGATCTCGTCGTCACCGGGCGACAGGATTCTGGTCAGGTCCTCGCTGACCACAACGGCACCCGGGTTCGGGGCGAATCGGCCGCACGAGGTCTGCGCGCGGTTGGAGAACTGTCCCATCTGCGCTCCGGATTCCGACGACCCGCCGGTGTCCATGATCGTCAGGTACGGCAGCAGCTGCAGGAATCGCTGTTTGACCGGGGCGCTCAGCGCGGCGCCGCCGGTGACCAGCACCAGCAGCCCGGACAGGTCGTAATCGCCGGCCTCGAGTTCGTCGACCAGGGGCCGGCCGAAGGCGTCGCCGACGATCGAGAGCGAGATGACGCGTTCGCGGCTGGCCAGCGCCCACACCTCGACCGGATCGAAGCGAGTGGTGGTCGGTGCCATGACGAACGGCCGTCCGGTGCACAGGTTGATGAAGGCCGCCCACTGCGCGGCGCCGTGCATCAGGGGTGCGGCGGTCATCGAACCAGGGCCCTCGGGCCGCGATCGTTCGACGATCTGCTCCAGGCTGGTCACCATCTCGCTGGTGCCGAACGTCCGCCCGCCCATGGCATTCATATAGATGTCATGCTGGCGCCACAGCACCGCCTTGGGCAGCCCGGTGGTCCCGCCGGTGTAGAGCACATACAGGTCGTCGGACGAAGGAACGACGTCGAGTGGCGCCTCTGACATGGAAACCAGCAGTTCCTCGTAATCCACCGCCCCGGGCAGCGGATCGTTTCCGGACCCGTCCTCGACATGGATCAGGCGCGGCCGGCGGCCCATCTGCTGCAGCGCCTCGGCGAGCGTCGGGGCGAACCGGGCGTGATACATGATCGCGTCGGCACTGGCATTGCCGAGCAGATACACCAGCTCATCGGCGACGTATCGGTAGTTGACATTGAACGGCGCGACCCGGGCCTGGTATGCGCCCAGCATGGCTTCGAGGAATTCGTTGCAGTTCGCCATGTAGAGGCCGAGGTGGCTCTGGCCCGATTCATAGGGCGCCAGCTCGGAGCGTTCCCGACGCGCGCCGAAGCCCCACTCGTGTAGCGCGTGGGCGAATCGGCGGGAACGCTCGGCGGTCTGCGCGAATGTGAAGCGCCGATCCCCGAACACGATGCAGTCCCGGTCCGGATTGGCCGCCGCCACTGCGCCGAAGACCTGCGCGAGGTTGAACTCCATGCAGCAATAGTGCCGAGCAGACGCAAAAGCACGCGTTTCGGGTCGGAATTGCGTGCTTTTGCGTCTGCTCGCCCTAAGAATTCAGGCATTCTGTACGCATGAATGTCCAGGGCATACTGCAATCCATCCCGCCGATCCTGGTGTACCTCGTGGTCGGTGGTGTGGTCGGGATCGAGAGCCTGGGCATCCCGCTGCCGGGCGAGATCGTGCTGGTCAGCGCGGCGCTGATGTCGGCACACCACGAGCTGGCCGTCAACCCCGTCGGGGTGGGCGCCGCCGCCGTTATCGGCGCGGTCGTCGGCGACTCGATCGGCTACACGATCGGGCGCCGCTTCGGCATGCCGCTGTTCGACCGGCTCGGCCGGCGTTTCCCGAAGCATTTCGGCCCCGGGCACGTCGCGCTTGCCGAGAAATTGTTCAACCGCTGGGGTGTGCGGGCGGTGTTCTTCGGCCGGTTCATCGCGTTGCTGCGCATCTTCGCCGGGCCTTTGGCCGGTGCGTTGAAAATGCCCTACCCACGCTTCCTGGTGGCCAACGTCTCGGGTGGTATCTGTTGGGCCGGCGGCACCACCGCGGCCGTCTACTTCGCCGGTGAGGCCGCCGAACGCTATATGCAGGATTTCTCCTGGATCGCGCTCGTCGTCGCCGTCGTGTGCGGCGCCACCGCGGCAATCTTGTTGCGCGAACGCACATCCCGCGCGATCGCCGAACTCGAGGCCGAGCACTACCGCAAGGCCGACAGCACCGCGGCCGACGCCGCCTGAGGGCTAGTCGGCCACCGTCGGCCGGTGCTCCTCGATGAGCGCGCGAGCCATCTTCCGGGCGCGTTGAGCAGCATCCACGTCGCCTACGGCGGCGAGAATGATGGCGCCCTTCATGAGGATGTGCCACGACGAGGCGAAATCGTCGACGTCGTTGAGCCCAGCTGCCACAGCACGCCGGCGCACGATCTCACGGACTTGGTGGATATGACCGATGCAGGCTTTGCCGGCCGGATGGTCCGGCCCCAATTCGAGCAACACGTTGATGAACGAGCAACCCTCATAGCCGTCGCGGTTCTGAAACCAGTCATGCAACACATCGAAGATGGCCAACAGTTGTTCTTCGGGGGTCTCTCCGCGCAGTTGCGACTGTTCCTCGATCAGGCCGTGGGTCCAGACTTGCTCGCGACGCTGCAAAACGGCCAGCACCAGGGCGTCTTTCGTCGCGAAGTGACGGTACAGCGTTGCCCTGGCCACGCCCGCCCGGTCGATCACCTCGTCGGTTCCCACCGCTCGGATCCCACGCCGGCTGAACAGCTCATACGCCGCACCCAAGATGCGCTCCCGGGCCGACTGTCCCGGCGTCGCCGCGTCGAGGCTAGGCATAACGATCCTTACCATAACCACAGCCGCGAACATGTAGACAGACCGCCCTGTCTTGTTATACAAATGAGATTCCGCAGTCGCGGAAAGTCTGTCTTCAGACAACAGGACGGGCATCCATCCTGGCGCCTCGCGTCAGTTGATGAGGGAGTCCACAATGCGCCTGGCCATAGCAGAACCCATCTCCACACACCTGATGCTCAGCACCCGGCTCGTCTACGAACTCGGCGATCCCCACAGCACCCTGAGAGCGACCACCGATCGCAGCGGGTCGGCGGTGCTCATCAACGCCGGCGGTGAGGTCGACGCCCACAACGAGCACACCTGGCAACAGCTCATCAGGGAGGCGGGCAGCGTCGTCACCGCGCCGGGTCCGTTCGTCATCGACGTCAACGGTCTGGACTTCATGGCCTGCTGCGCGTTCGCCGTCCTGGCCGACGAAGCGGAGCGCTGCCGGCGTCGCGGTATCGAATTGCGTCTGGTTGCCCGCCAGCCACTCGTCGGCAGAGTCCTCAAGGCTTGCGGCCTCACCGAGTTGCTGCCCACCTACCCGACCGCGGACTCGGCACTCGCGAGACCGCTCGCCGGTTAGCCCGCCTGGCCGTCCGGAAGTTTTGTCGTATCGTCGCGTGGGTAGTTCGCGCGACATGAGCGCCACTGTCGGGTGGAGGCCAGGTGAGCGGCATTGCGACGGTCGGCGTTGAGGAAGAATTCCTGCTCGCCGATCCGCTGACCGGCGAGCCGATCCCGCTCAACGCCGCGGTGGCCGAGGAGGCCAAGCGCCGGGGCGTCGAACTGCAACTGGAACTGAGCAGCTGTCAGGTCGAAACCACCTCTGCCGTAACGACAACCAGCGTCGAACTCGGCGCTGAACTCGCCAGGCTGCGGCAGGTCGCGGCGCAGGCCGCCGAGGCCGCCGGAGCTCAACTGCTGGCGCTGGGGCTGCCTCCTGTCACGCCGCACAAGTTCCCGGTCACCGACACCGAGCGCTATCAGCGGATCGGGGCGGAGTACGGGATGGTCGCGCACGAACAGGGCATCTGCGGTTGTCACGTGCATGTGCAGGTGCCAGATCGTACGGCTGCCATCCACGCCAGCACCTGGCTGCGGCCGTGGCTGCCGTCGCTGCTTGCCTTGTCGGCCAATTCGGCGCTGTACCGCAACACCGATTCGGGTTACGCAAGCTGGCGCAGCATCCTGTGGAGACGCTGGCCTGCCGCGGGCCCGCCGCCGTTCTTCTCCTCCATCGAGGCATACGACCGTACGGTGCGCATGCTGGTGGACACCGGCATCATCCTGGATGCCGGCATGATCTATTGGGATGTGCGGCCGTCGGCAGACTTCCCCACGATCGAGGTGCGGGTGGCCGACGTGCCGGCAACGGTCGCTGAGACGGTGCTGCTGGCCAACCTGATCAGAGCCGCCGTTATGACGGCGCTCGACGAGCGCTCGCGAGGTGTGGAGGTCGGACATCTACCACCGGCCGCGCTGCGGGCCGCGTACTGGAAAGCCGCACATGACGGGCTGTCGGGAAACACGCTCGACCTGGTGGGCGGCCGGGGGGCGGTCCCCGCCCGCGAGCAACTGAACACATTGCTGCGACGAGTGCGGCCGGCCCTGGAGTCGATCGGTGAATATGACTGTGTTGCAGCCGAACTCGATCGCATCGCGACGCAGGGCAACGGCGCGATGCGCCAGCGCCGCGCGTGGCGGAAACGCGGGGAGATGACGGACGTCATCGCCGAAGCCGCTGCTGCCACGCTGAGCTGAATGCGGGCTACACAGTCAGCAGGCGGTACAACCCGATCAGGCCGACCACGACGATCGTGGCGCGCAAGGAATTCGGTGACAGCCGGCGCCCATAACGCGCCCCGAGCCACCCCCCGATCAGTGAGCCCGCCGCGATCACCCCGGCAACCGGCCAGCTGATGCGATCCCAGGCCACCAACGTATAGCCAATCGCCGCAACGATATTCACCGCAGTCGACAGCAGGTTCTTCGCCGCGTTCATGCGCTGCACCGATTCCGGCAGCAGTGCGCCCATCACGCCCACCAGCAAGATGCCCTGAGCTGCGGTGAAATAGCCGCCGTAGACGCCGACGGCGAAAGTGCCGATGACCAGGACGGCCATGCGCACCGGCCGGATTTTTTCGGCCGAGCGTCCTGCTTCCTCAGCGCGTCGGCGCGCCCATGACTGAATCCACGGACCGATCACCACCAGCAGCAATGCCACCACCAGCAACACCGGCACGATGCGGGTGAACACCTTTTCCGGCAGGTGCAGCAACAGGAATGCTCCGAGCGCCGCGCCGCCCACCGAGGCGGGGATCTGCCAGCGCAACCGATCCCCTTGCCCGCGCAGCTCGGAGCGATAGCCCCAAGTGCCCGACACCCCTCCCGCTACCAGACCCACCGCATTGGACATGGTGGCCGTAACCGGCGGATAGCCCAAGGCGACCAGGGTCGGGAAGGTGATCAGCGTGCCCGAGCCGACCAGCGCGTTGATCGCGCCGGCGGCGAACCCGGCCAGCCCGATCCACGCAAATTGAGAAGCCGACATTGCGCAGCACCCTACCCTGCGCGAACGTTGCGCCAGCCGATGTGTGAGACATCTAACGCGGCTGCGACCCAACGCTTTTCATGGTCACCGTCTCAGATTGGCGGCGCCTCGGTACCGCGATCCACGCCGGTCCGCAACTTGACCGACGCCGAATAGGCCCGGCTGCGAAAGTGCAGCACCGGGTCGTCGGAAGGTTCGATGCCGTCGGTCACCCGCATGGGATCGAACACCACGATGTCCCCGTCGTGCTCCCGCAGCGTGTCCAGGCCGGCGATCTCGAGGGTGCCGACGTCGGTCATCTCGCTGCTTCGCCAGCGTGCCGACGGATCGACCGTCGAGTCCGTGGGCCCGGCGATCTGCACCTGGAAGGAGAACCGCACCGGCCCGGTCTGCAGCCGGGCATCCAGTTCGTCGGTGAGGAAATCAGCGCCCTTGGGCTCGGGTTTAGAAAGGTACTGCTCGCCCGCGGCGGGGAAAAGGTGGTAGCGAACGAATCTGGAGCTGCCGTCGGCGCCGACCCACCGGAACGCATGCAATCCGTGGTATTGCGCGGTGGCGTAGCTAGCCGGAACCTTACTGGCGGCGCGCAGGACGGGTAACGCGCCAACCGCCCGGGGATGGGTGGCAAAGAATCCAGCCATCCGCAACGGCATGGTCAGGCCGGGCCGCATCGCCTTCAAGAGGTCGACGAATCCGTCCGGCGTGCTCGACACGAACAGCCGCGCGGTTTGGGCGGACACGTCGGTGGTGGACCCGTCGGGCAGCGTGAACTTGACCGCCATTCCGCGCACGCCGGGTAGGCCGTCGCGCTGGCCCGGGTTGCCCGAGCCGTTGGAGAAGCGGATAAGCGCCGGAACCGCCGACCCGTCGAGGTGCTGAGCCCGCGAAAGCCGGGATGCCTCGGGGGTCGCGGTGAACGTGCCGCGGTAGAGGGTGCCCTTGGCGTGCAACGCCCGATAGCCGGGCTGCGCTCCGCCGGTGCCCCGGATCGCATCTATCGCATCGTCAGGAGTCACCGAAACGCCCATTGGCGAATCGTAGGTCTTTGGGCGCCGTGTGGCACTGCGGCACCATATTGCCTGCGGCCGCCGTGTGGCACGGCGGCACCATATTGCAGAGTAGAGCCCATGCCAGCAGCCGATGCCACCACGGACACCACGGCCACACTCGCCGGAATCATCGAGCAGCACGCCCGGCACCGGCCAGACGGTATCGCGATCCGGTTCGGTGACCGGCAATGGTCCTGGGCGCAGTGGGCATTGCGGATCCGTCGCGCGGCCGGTGCGCTGCGGGCCGCCGGCGCCGATCGCGGCGAGCGGGTCGCGTTTCTCGACAAGAACCACCCGGCCTGCCTGGAAATTCTGATTGCCGCGGCATCCATCGGCGCCGTCGCCACCGTCGTCAATTGGCGCGTCATCGGGGACGAACTCGTCCATGTGCTCGACGACAGCGGTGCCCGTTTGCTGGTCGTCGGCGCCGAACTGCATCCCACTGTGCAGGCGGTCGCGGCACGCGTCCCGGGACTCGAGCGGGTGGTCGTGGTAGGTGGCGAGGGCGACGAATACGAGTCTTTGCTCGCCGCGGCGACACCCGTGTCGACCGAGGTGGAGGGCGACGGTTCGGACACCGCTCTGGTGATCTACAGCTCTGGCACCACCGGACGTCCCAAAGGCGTGCTGCTGAGCCAGCGCGCACTGGTGAACCACATCACCAACCTGGCCCCGGCTTTCCCGTTCGCCGAAGGCGACGCGAACCTGGTCGCCATGCCGTTGTTCCACGTCGGGGGCATCGGCTATGCCTGTTTCGGCCTCTTCGCCGGGGTACCGACGATCCTGACCCGCGAACCCGACGCCGCGACCTTGATCCGCGTGCTGAATGACGGCGCGACGCATGCGTTCTTCGTGCCGCCGGTGATCGCACGGTTTCTGGACGGCGGCGAGGCGGCCCGCAGTGCCGTCGCGCGCTTGCGCTACCTGGTGTACGGGGCGGCGCCCATGCCGGTGCCGCTGCTGCAGCGAGCGCTGGCGACGTGGCCGGACGTCAACTTCGTCCAGGTGTACGGCCAGACCGAACTCTGCGGTGCGGTCACCGCGCTGAGTCCCGCCGACCATCGCGATCCGGGCCGGCCCGAGTTGCTGCTGTCGGCGGGCAAGGCCGCGGCGGGCACCGAGCTTCAGATCGCCGATCCCGCGACCGGGGAACGCCTGAATCACGATGCGCCCGGCGAGATTTGGGCGCGCAGCGACCAGACCATGAGCGGGTACCTGAATCGTCCCGAGGCTACTGCGGACACCGTCACCGGCGACGGCTGGTTGCGTACCGGCGACATCGGCCGCCTCGACGCCGACGGCTACCTCTACATCGAGGATCGGCTGAAAGACATGATCATCACCGGCGGCGAAAATGTGTACGGCCCCGAAGTGGAAAGCGTGCTCCTCGAGCATCCTGCCGTCGCCGACGCCGCGGTCATCGGTGTGCCCGATGACTTCTGGGGCGAGTCGGTCAAGGCCATCGTTGTCACCACCTCCGAGGTCGAACCCGCCGACCTCGTCGAATTCTGCCGCCGCCAGCTGGCCGGCTTCAAATGCCCGCGAACTGTCGACTTCGTGCCGTCGTTACCACGCAACGCCAGTGGCAAGATTCTGAAAGCCACTCTGCGGGAGCCGTTTTGGCGTGACCGGACACGAGGGATATGAATGGTCCGCAGGTTCAGCGGTGTGGCGCGTCGGTTGGCGGTGGCCGTCACGGCGGTGTTGCTGCCGGTGTCGGGCTGTACTACGACGGTGGATGGCGCCGCGGTCAAGGCCAAGGAAGCAGACACGGCGAACGTAGCCCTGATGGACACCGGCACCTACCCGACCACGCTGGGTCACATCTTCGGAACCGCCGGCACCGACACATACGGTCAGCACCTGCTGGAAGCGCATCGGTTGGCCGAGTTCGTCACGGGGCCATGGCAAGTCGACGAGACTTTGACGCAGCATCCCTTCCTTGAACTACTGATTCAGATCCAGCCCATCGCAGACGCGAACAACCTGGGAATCATTTTCTCGCCGGCGTTTTCCAGTGTCGCGGCCAAGCATGGGTACATCACCGGGTTTTCCACTCGACGCCAATCCCCAGGCACTTCACCCTTGCGGGAGCTGACAAATGCTGTCCTGATGTTTCCCGACCCCGCCGCCCCCACCGCGGCGGCGGGCCCGCAGGGCCCCCCCCCCCCCCCCCGCGCCGGCCCCCCCCCCCCCAGCCCCCCCCGAAACACCAACCCCCCCACCCCCACGACCGCGAAAAACTAACCGACGAGG
>NZ_LZSG01000048.1 GCF_001665395.1 Mycobacterium sp. 1164966.3 | reverse complement strand
TCGGGGGGGGGTGCTTCGGGGGGGGGGGGCGGCGCGGGGGCGGGGGGGGGATGCGCACGTCCTTGGGCTCCTCGGCCGTCGTCACCGTCTTGCCGTCGGCGGCCGCGCGGTAGGCCTCGACGGCCTCGCCCACCAGCCGCACGTACAGGTCGAATCCGACGCCCGCCACGTGCCCGGACTGCTCGACGCCGAGCACGTTTCCCGCGCCGCGGATTTCGAGGTCTTTCAAAGCGACCGCCATGCCCGCGCCCAGCTCGTTGTTCTGCGCGATGGTCGCCAGCCGGTCGTAGGCCGTTTCGGTCAGCGGGGCGTGCGGGGGATAGAGGAAGTAGGCGTACCCGCGTTCGCGACTGCGCCCGACCCGGCCGCGCAGCTGATGCAGTTGGGACAGCCCGAACGTGTCTGCCCGCTCGACGATCAGTGTGTTGGCGTTGGAGATGTCCAGGCCGGTCTCCACGATCGTGGTGCACACCAGAATGTCGTATTCGCGGTTCCAGAACCCCTGCACGGTGCGTTCCAGCAGCTCCTCGGGCATTTGGCCGTGCGCGACGACCACCCGTGCCTCAGGCACCAGTTCGCGCACCCGGGCGGCGGTCTGGTCGATCGAGCTGACCCGGTTGTGCACGTAGAAAGCCTGCCCGTCCCGCAGCAGCTCGCGGCGCAGCGCGGCCGCGACCTGCTTGTCGTCGTGCGGACCGACATACGTCAGCACCGGGTAGCGGTCCTCGGGTGGGGTCAGGATCGTCGACATCTCCCGGATCCCGGCCAGGCTCATCTCCAAGGTGCGCGGGATCGGCGTGGCGCTCATGGTCAGCACGTCGACATGGGTGCGCAGCGACTTGATGTGCTCCTTGTGCTCGACGCCGAAGCGCTGCTCTTCGTCCACCACGACCAGGCCCAGATCCTTCCAGCGCACGCCTGTCTGCAGCAGCCGGTGCGTGCCGATCACGATGTCCACCGACCCGTCGGCCATGCCGTCGAGTACCGCACGGGACTCCGTCGCATCGGTGAACCGGGACAGCCCCTTGACGATCACAGGGAAGCCGGCCATCCGCTCGCGGAACGTCTCCAAGTGCTGGTCGGCCAACAGCGTGGTAGGTACCAACACGGCGACCTGTTTGCCGTCCTGGACCGCTTTGAACGCCGCTCGCACCGCGATCTCGGTCTTGCCGTAGCCGACGTCGCCGCAGATCACCCGGTCCATCGGCACCGGCTTCTCCATATCGGCCTTGACCTCGGTGATGGCGGTGAGCTGGTCGACGGTCTCGGTGAAACCGAAAGCGTCCTCCATCTCGGCCTGCCACGGCGTGTCGGCGCCGAACGCGTGTCCGGGGCTGGCCTGGCGTTTGGCGTACAACGAGACCAGCTCGCCGGCGATCTCGCGGACCGCGGAACGCGCCTTGGTCTTGGTGTTGGCCCAGTCGCTGCCACCGAGCCGGCTCAGCGCCGGCGCCTGCCCGCCGACATAGCGGGACAGCTGATCCAGCGAATCCATTGGGACATAAAGCCGGTCGGCCTGGTGGCCGCGCTTGCCGGAGGCGTACTCGAGCACCAGATATTCCCGGCGCGCACCGCTGACGGTGCGCTCGACCATCTCCACGAAACGCCCGATGCCGTGTTGGTCGTGCACCACCAGGTCGCCGGCCGTGAGCGCCAAGGGATCGACGGTGTTGCGACGCTTGGCCGCCAGTCGCTTGCCGTCGACATTCGTGGCCCGGCTGCCGGTCAGGTCGGTTTCGGTGATGATCACCAAGTTGGCGCTCGGCAGTATGAGGCCGTCGTGCAGCGGGCCCTTGAGCACCCCGACTATCCCTTGTTTGGGCGAAGCGCCGGAGTCCAACATGGCGGCGGGGGTGTCGGATTCGGCCAGCCGTTCCACGACCCGGTGGGCCGTCCCGGTCCCGGGCGCGACCACTGCGGCATAGCCACCGGTCGACACATGCGCGCGCAGCATCGCGAAGATGGCGTCAATGTCGTGCTGATGCCCGCGGGCGGACGGCGCAGCACGGACGTCCAGCTCCATCGCCGACTCGGCGGATAGCTGGCTCAGCGTCCACCACGGATGACCCGAGCCGGCCGCGGCTGCGCTCAACTCGTCCAGCTCGACGAACCCCGACCCGCCCAGCTGTCCGACGTCCAGCGGCGCTTGGTCGTCTCGGGAACCCATCGCCGCGACCGACCACGACGCCTCCAAGAATTCGCGGCCGGTCTTGATCAGGTCGGCGGCGCGGGTGCGCACCTTCTCCGGGTCGCACACCAATACCGGTGTGCCGTCGGGTAGCTGATCGGTCAGCAGCGCGTGATCGTCAGGCCGGAGCACCGGCAATAGCGCTTCCATGCCGTCGACCGGGATGCCCTCGGCCAGCTTGGTCAGCATGTCGGTGAGCGTGCCGGTGATCGCACCCTCGTCGGTCGGGTGCCGTTCGGCCAGCGCTGCGGCCCGGGCGCGGACGTCCTCGGTCAGCAGCAGCTCCCGGCAGGCGACCGCGACCAGCGTCTCGACGGCGATCTCGGGGATCGAACGCTGGTCCGCGACCGAGAACATCCGCATTTCGCTGACCTCGTCGCCCCAGAACTCGACGCGGATTGGGTGTTCGGCGGTCGGGGGGAACACGTCGAGGATCCCGCCGCGGACCGCGAACTCGCCACGCCGGCCGACCATGTCGACCCGGGTGTAGGCCAGGTCGACCAGCCGGGCGATCACGTCGTCAAACTCGATCTCCTCGCCGACGGTCAAGCTGACCGGTTCCACCAGGCCCAGTTGCGGCGTCATCGGCTGCAGCAGCGAGCGCACCGGTGTGACCACCACTCGCAGGGGCGGGCCCAGCCGTGCGTCATCGGGGTGAGCCAGCCGCCGCAGCACCATCAGCCGGGTACCGACGGTGTCGACGCCGGGCGAGAGCCGTTCGTGCGGCAAGGTTTCCCAGGACGGGAACGCCGCCACCGCATCACCGAACACGCCGCACAGTTCGGCGTGTAGGTCCTCGGTTTCCCGCCCAGTCGCGGTCACAATCAGCAGCGGGCCCTGCCGAGCCAGCGCACAGGCCACGAAAAGGCGCGCACTTGCCGGTCCGACCAGCGTCAGTTCGTCGGGTCGATCGGAGGCGCGCGCGATCAGCTGCTGGAATGTCGGCGCTGTCAACGCCAATTCGACGAGCCCCGCGATCGGGGTATCTGGGCTAGCAGGCCCCGGTGCGGTCATGATGCATCCATTCTAGGGGCGCCAAAGATCGTCAATATTGGGCCGGGCGACGTCAAGGAAGCGTAAGGAAAGCCGCGTACAGCCTTGCCCGGGAGCACGTTGAATGCATGACATTGCTGGACATGCTGCCTTCCATCGGCAAGGCCGCTCCGCGGCGGTTCGATCCCGCGATCTGGCCGATGACTACTTGCACTGACGAGGAAGGCCGACTCTGCCTCGGCGACGTGCCGCTCACCGATATCGCCGACGAGTTCGGCACCCCCGCCTACGTGATCGACGAGCGCGACTTCCGGAACCGCGCCCGCCGCTATCGCAAAGTCCTCCGGGACGTCGAGGTGGTGTACGCCGGCAAGTCGCTGCTGACGACCGCGGTGGCGCGCTGGGCACGTGAGGAGGGGCTTGGTATCGACGTCTGCTCACCTGGGGAGCTGGCTGTTTGCCTGGCAGGTGGCATGGATCCCGCCCGCGTCATCCTGCACGGCAACGCGAAGTCGCCGGAGGAGCTGCGCGACGCGGTGGCCGCCGGCGTCGGGCGCATCGTCGTCGACTCGGATATCGAGATCGCCTACCTCGCGGGTTTGGCGAAACGGCGTCAGCGGGTGCTCGTTCGGGTGGCACCAGATGTGGACATCCACGGCCACCGCGCCCTCACCACCGGGATCAGCGACCAGAAGTTCGGGTTCACGATCGACGGCGGCCAGGCCGCCGATGCCGTCGAACATGTACTGGCGCACCCGACTCTCGACTTGATCGGGCTGCATTGCCACATCGGCTCGCAGGTGACCGATCCGACCTGGTACGGCGAGGCGATTCACCGGATGATCGCCGCCATGGCGGACATCCGCGCCAGGCACGGCGTCATTCTGACCGAGCTCAACATCGGCGGCGGCCATGCGGTGCCGTACGTCCGCGGCGACGCGGAGCTCAGCCTTGACCAGTTGGCCGCCGTGATCGATGACGCCCTCGACGAGGCCTGCGGTGCCGAGCATTTCCCCCGTCCAGCCGTGGTTGTAGAACCCGGTCGCGGCATCAGCGCCCGGGCGGGGGTCACCCTTTACCGGGTGCGCTCGGTGAAGACGCGGCCGAACGGGCGCACCTTCGTCGCGGTGGACGGCGGGATGAGCGACAACCCGCGCGTCGCCCTGTATGGCGCGCAATACACAGTCGCCCTGGCGAACCGCCATGGATGCGGCACAAAGCGGGTTGTCACCGTGGTAGGCCGGCACTGCGAAGCCGGCGACGAGATCGCCCGCGATATCGAACTGCCGACCGACATCCATCCCGGTGACCTGCTTGCCGTCGCCGGTACCGGCTCCTACCACCACAGCATGGCGTCGAACTACAACCTCGTCGGCCGGCCGCCGCTGGTGGCGGTCAAGGACAGCCGGGTGCGCAAACTGGTGCGCCGGGAGACGACAGCTGACCTGTTGTCACGCGACTGCGGGTAGTGGCGATCGCAAGCGCGGCGAAGCCGGGCGCAGTGGGTCGCCACCATCGGGTAGTGGCGATCGCAAGCGCGGCGAAGCCGGGCGCAGTGGGTCGCCACCATCGGGTAGCGGCGATCGCAAGCGCGGCGAAGCCGGGCGCAGCGGGTCGCCACCATCGGGTAGCGGCGATCGCAAGCGCGGCGAAGCCGGGCACTGGGGGTACCCCCGCGAAGCTGGGCGCAGTGGGTCGCCACCATCGGGTAGTGGCGATCGCGCTCTGCGGGCGTGCCATAGGGGCGTATCCCGGCTACTCGTCCTGCAGATGCGGATCGGCTTCGAGGTGCGTCAGCCCGTTCCACATCAGGTTGACCAGATGCGCGGCGACGACTTCTTTCTTGGGCTCTCGCGTGTCGAGCCACCATTGCGCCGTCATAGATACCGAGCCCACCAGCGCCTGCGCATACAGCGGGGCCAAGTCGGGGTCGAGCCCGCGGCGGGCGAAGTCGCCGGCCAGGATGGAGCTCACCTGGCTGACGGCATCGTTGAGCAGGCTGGAATACGTACCCGAGCTGATCGAGGCCGGCGAGTCGCGGATCATGATGCGGAAGCCGTCGGTGCGCTCCTCGACATAGGTGAGCAATGCCAGCGCGACCCGCTCGACACGCACGCGCGACCGATTGTTGGTCAGCGACGACGTGATGCCGTCCAGCAGCGCCGACATCTCCCGGTCGACGACCACCGCATACAGGCCCTCTTTGCCGCCGAAGTGCTCGTAGACGACTGGCTTGGACACATTGGCCCGCTGCGCGATCTCCTCGATCGAGGTCCCGTCGTAGCCCCGTTCGGCAAACAAGGAGCGCGCGATGCCGATGAGCTGGAGCCGGCGTTCGTTGCCCGTCATCCGTGCGCGGGGGGCCCGCACTTCCTTGCCCGGTGCTGCCACGTCAACAAGGGTATCGGTTTGGGCACATTCGCCCGTTCACCGGCGGCGTTGAGCCTGCCTGGACATTCCTCGCCATGGCCGCAGCCTCAACGTTTCCCCCTCGACTAAAGTCTTGGGGGCGCGGGACGACCGCCCTGGATAGGCAATCCGTCGTGGTGTAATCGGCAGCACCTCTGATTTTGGTTCAGATAGTTCAGGTTCGAGTCCTGGCGACGGAGCTCCGTTCTTTGCCGCGAGCGGGCATGAAATGCCACGCTTGACGGCGTGTCGGCGTACATATGCGCACGCTCGCGACCGAAGGAGACTTGATGACCTTTCGTGGTGACACCGCGGTCATGGTCCTGGCGGCCGGACCCGGCACCCGCATGCGATCGGACACTCCCAAGGTGCTGCACACCCTGGGCGGACGCAGCATGCTGTCGCATTCGCTGCACACCATGACGAAGCTGGCACCCCAGCATCTGGTGGTGGTGCTCGGCCATGACCACCAGCGGATTTCCCCTCTGGTCGCCGAGCTGGCCGACACCCTCGGACGCAGCATCGAGGTCGCGCTGCAGGATCAGCCGCTAGGCACCGGGCACGCCGTGCTGTGCGGCCTGTCGGCGCTACCCGAGGACTACGCCGGCGTTGTCGTCGTCGCCGCGGGCGACACCCCGCTGCTGGACGCCGACACGCTGGCCGATCTGATCACCACCCACAGTGCGACGTCCGCCGCCGTCACCGTGCTGACCACGACGCTGGACGATCCGCACGGTTACGGCCGCATCCTGCGCACCCAGGACGACGAGGTCATGGCGATCGTCGAGCAAACCGACGCCACGCCGTCGCAGCGCGGCATCCGCGAGGTGAACACCGGTGTCTACGCCTTCGACATCGGAGCGCTGCGCTCCGCGCTGAGCCGACTGAGCTCCAACAACGCCCAGCAGGAGCTCTACCTGACGGACGTCATCGCAATCCTGCGCCGCGACGGACAGACCGTCAGCGCCCGCCACATCGACGACAGCGCACTGGTGGCCGGCGTCAACAACCGGGTTCAGCTGGCGGAGCTGGGGGCCGAGCTCAACCGCCGGATCGTCGCCGCCCACCAGCTGGCCGGGGTCACCGTCGTCGATCCCGCCACCACCTGGATCGACGTCGATGTGACGATCGGCCGCGACACCACGATTCAGCCCGGAACCCAGCTGCTTGGCCGCACCCGGGTCGGTGGTGGCTGCGTCGTCGGGCCGGACACCACGCTGATCGACGTCAACGTCGGCGACGGCGCATCGGTATGCCGGACCCACGGAAGCGAATCGTCGATCGGCGACGGCGCGACCGTCGGGCCGTTCACCTACCTGCGGCCCGGGACTGTATTGGGCGCCGACGGGAAGCTGGGCGCGTTCGTCGAAGCCAAGAACTCCACCATCGGCGCCGGCACCAAGGTGCCGCACCTGACCTACGTCGGCGACGCCGACATCGGCGAGCACAGCAACATCGGCGCGTCCAGCGTATTCGTCAACTACGACGGCACCACCAAGCGGCGCACCACCATCGGCTCGCACGTGCGCACCGGCTCGGACACCATGTTCGTGGCGCCGGTGACCGTCGGCGACGGCGCTTACACCGGGGCCGGCACCGTCGTTCGCGAGGACGTCCCGCCGGGAGCTCTGGCGGTGTCAGCGGGCCCGCAGCGCAACATCGAGAACTGGGTTCAACGCAAACGGCCGGGGACTCCGGCGGCCGAAGCCGCTGATCGTGCTGCTCAACGGTCAGAATCCGAACAGAAACCCTGAGTTCGTTTCCTGGCTACCCGGCAATTTATCGGTACTCTTCGCTACGTACGATGGGTAGTCCGTTTTGATCTCGATCGATCCCGAACGCGCGAGGGCAGCACGTTGAGCCACGACTGGACCGATAATCGCAAAAACTTGATGCTCTTCAGCGGCCGCGCCCATCCAGAGCTGGCCGAGCAGGTCGCCAAAGAGCTCGACGTCCACGTCACCGCGCAGACGGCGCGCGAGTTCGCCAACGGCGAGATCTTCGTGCGCTTCCACGAGTCGGTGCGCGGCTGCGACGCCTTCGTGCTGCAGTCCAACCCGGCCCCGGTCAACAGGTGGCTGATGGAACAGCTGATCATGATCGACGCGCTCAAGCGGGGCAGCGCAAAGCGGATCACCGCGGTCCTTCCGTTTTACCCGTACGCCCGCCAGGACAAGAAGCACCGTGGTCGCGAACCCATCTCGGCGCGGCTGGTCGCCGACCTGCTCAAGACCGCCGGTGCCGACCGGATCGTGACGGTCGATCTGCACACCGATCAGATCCAGGGCTTCTTCGACGGACCCGTCGACCACATGCGCGCGCAGAACCTGCTGACCGGCTACATCAAGGACAACTATCCCGACGGCAACATGGTCGTGGTCTCCCCCGATTCCGGCCGGGTGCGCATCGCCGAGAAGTGGGCCGACTCGTTGGGCGGCGTTCCGCTGGCCTTCATTCACAAGACCCGTGACCCGCGGGTGCCAAACCAGGTGGTGTCCAACCGCGTGGTCGGTGAGGTCGCCGGCCGCACCTGTGTGCTGATCGACGACATGATCGACACCGGCGGCACCATCGCCGGCGCGGTAAAGCTGCTGCATGACGACGGCGCCGGCGACGTGATCATCGCGGCCACCCACGGTGTGCTGTCCGACCCGGCTGCCGAGCGGTTGGCCGGGTGCGGAGCACGCGAGGTGATCGTGACGAACACGTTGCCGATCGGCGAAGAGAAGCGTTTCCCGCAGCTGACGGTGTTGTCCATCGCGCCGCTGCTGGCCAGCACCATTCGTGCTGTTTTCGAAAATGGCTCAGTCACAGGGCTTTTCGACGGAGACGCCTAGATGGGTTCGGGTTCTGGCGATACCGTCATCTACCACAACCCCAAGTGCAGCACCTCGCGTAAGACGCTGGACTTGTTGCGGGACAACGGTATCGAACCACAGATCGTCCAGTATCTGAAGACGCCGCCGTCTCGGGCAGAGCTGGTGCGCATGATCCGCGACGCCGGGATCGACGTGCGCACGGCGGTGCGCAAGCGTGAACCCTTGTACGCCGAACTCGGATTGGCCGACGCCGGCGACGACGAACTGCTTGACGCCATGGCCGAGCATCCGATTTTGATCGAACGACCGTTTGTCGTCACGCCGAAAGGCACCCGGCTGGCCCGGCCAATCGACGCGGTACGCGAGATTCTGTGAAGCGCTTTGTGGCTGCGGTCACGATGGCCGCGTTGGGTGCGGTCGCCTGCGGACCGAAATCGCCCGACTTCCAGTCGGTCTTGTCTACGACAAGCAGCGCAGCCGCGACCACCGCCATCACCACCACCGGCAAGCCGACCCCCCTTTCGGAGTATCTGGAGAGCATCGGCGTCAACGGCGAGCCGGTGCCACCGGGTGATGTTCCCGATCTCACCGTGTCCATTCCCACGCCGCCGGGCTGGGGGCCGCACGGTGATCCGAAGGCACACCCGAACGCGGTGATGCTCGCCAAGGGCGACAACTTCCCGGCGGCCCTGTTGGTCGTGTTCAAGCTGCGCGGGACATTCGATCCCGCCGAAGCGATCAAACACGCCAATGCCGATATGCCCGAAGGCTTTCACCAACTGAATGCCTCGATGGCGCCGTTCAACGGCTTCCCGTCGTCCATGGTAGAGGGCAGCTACGACGCCCGAAGCGGACGCATGCACAGCTGGAACCGGATCGTCTTGCCGACGGGTTCGACCAACCAGCGGTACATGGTCCAGCTGACCATCACCAGCATGGCGGGCGAAGCGGTCAAGCAGAGTGACGACATCGAAGCGATCATCCGGGGATTCGTCGTCGCGAAGAAATAACGTCCACCGCGAAAGTGCAACTAGCTACACGTTTCTCGAGTAAGGCCGTCGGTAGTTGCACTCTCGACCGCGCTAATTAGTGGCGGCCTGCTTCCTGGACCAGTTGCACCCGGGACGTCAACCCGAGCTTGGCGTAGACGTGCGTCAGATGAGTCTGCACGGTGCGCGGGGAGACAAAAAGCCGGGCGCCGATCTCCTTGTTGCCCAGCCCTTCCCGGACCAGACGCACGACGTCGCGCTCCATCGGCGTCAGTGAGCGCCAGCCGCTGGCCGGGCGTTTGCGTTCGCCACGACCCCGTTGGGCATAAGCAATTGCCTCCTCAGTGCACAACGCGGCACCTTCGGCCCAGACCACGTCGAAGTCGTGCTGTCCCAATGCCTCCCGGACGGCCTGCAGGGCGGCTTCGTACCCAGCTTGATACATCGGGTAGCGCGGGTGCCTCATGCGTTGCCGCATCGCCTCCGTCGCTCCCAACAGACGCGCGGCGTAGGGGTAGTTGCCCTCGTCGACCGCAAGGCGTGCAAGACATTCCAGAGCGTCGTCCACCCGCAGGTATGCGCCGGTCTGCGTGGCGATGGTGAGCGCTTCGTGCGCATCGCGCTCAGCTTGTTCAGGCTCACCCCGTGCGATGGAAACATATGCCCGCACTGTCAGCGTGAACGCTCGGTGCCAATTGGGTAGCGCTTCAATGGTTTCATCCGCCCAACGGCGGGCGGTCACCAGGTCATCGCATGCCAAGGCGGCCTCGGCCGTGGGGGTGAGGGTTCTGGTGAATCTTTCGCGCAATGGATTGGTGTGCTGCCAAGCGGTTTCGGCTGCCCGCATTGCCGCCGCTGCGTCGCCGTCGGCAAGAGCGGCCACGGCGAACACCGCATACACCCCGTCTTCCATGACGCCACCAATCGCCTCGGCAGCGGTCAGGGCGGACTGGGCTTCGGTGCGCGCGACTGACACCTCACCCTGCTGTGCGAGCGCTGAGGCATAACAGATCCGAGCGAAGATGGCCGTGGTGAGGTCTCCGTCGATGTCGGCGTCGTCGGCCACGGCCCGGATGGTTTCAGTTGCCTGCGTGAGGTTTCCCTGCAGCATCAGCGCTACGCCGAGCCACAACCGGTTGTTCCGGGAAAAGTATCGGTCGCCGAGCGCGTCGGCGAGTTCGCGTCCCTGTTCTGCGGCGGGGAGTGCGGCGGCCGGGTTACCGGCTATGGCGCCAGCGGTCGCCTGATAGCTGGACACCAGACAGAGGCTCCACTGATCACCGGCTGCACGCGCGAGGTCCATCGCCTCGTCGAAGTATGCGTCTGACCCTCCGGCGGTGCTGGCTGCGCGCACGCCGCACGCGATGAGGGCTCGCGCGATCAGCGCCGGGTCATCGAGCTGGCGAGCGACGGCAAGAGCCTTCTGCATTCGATCCGGATCCGTTAATGTGCCCACCTGAGCAGCGATAATCGCTTCGTGTGCAGCGGCGCTCGCCCACACCGCCGGTTCGATGTCCGCATCCGCCTCGTCAGTCAAGATAGCGTCTATCCCGGCCAATGCTTCCTGGGCACGGCCACCCCGTAACCACAATGGCCGCAACGACAAGATGGTGCGCAGCGCCGCCTCGGGCTCGGAGTTCTCCCGGCTCCACGCGAACGCGGCTCGCAGATTGTCGATTTCGGTTTGCGCCCAGCGCAATAGCCGCTCGTCGCTGGAGTGCCCCAGCGCTTCCCACTCAGCGGCCGTCGCCGCATAGTAGTCACGGTGGCGGGTTCGTGTCTCGACGGCCTCACCGGACTCGCCCAGCTTTTCTTGCGCATACTGGCGCACCGTCTCGAGCAACCGGTAACGCATACCGGCCCCGGAGTCGTCGGCAACAACGAGGGATTTGTCGACCAACAGGCTCAGTAGGTCCAGAAGCTGGTATGCCTCCACTGTGCTGGTGGCACCGACGGCCTGGGCGGCATCGAGGTCGAACCCACCCATGAATACCGCAAGCCGCCGGAATAAGACCCGCTCCGGCTCGGTGAGCAGCGCATGCGACCAATCGACTGACGCACGCAACGTCTGCTGGCGTCGCACCGCGGTGCGCGCACCGCCTGTCAATAACCGGAACCGGTCATGCAGACTGTCCAGGATCTGCTTGAGCGACAATGCCCGAACCCGTGCTGCGGCAAGCTCAATCGCCAACGGCATCCCATCCAGGCGCTCGCAGATCTCTTTGATGAGCTTCGTAGTCGCTTCGTTCACAACGAATTCGGGTCGCGCACGTCGAGCACGGTCGGTGAACAACTCGATGGCCTCATCGGCCAGTGACAACGACGGCACGAGCCACGCCAATTCACCGGGTATCCCGAGCGGTTCACGGCTAGTGGCCAGAATCGTCAAATGCGAGCAGGCATTGAGCAGTTCAACAATCATGGTTCCGCACGCATCAAGTAGATGCTCGCAGTTGTCGAGCAGCAGCAACATCGTCTTCTCGCCGAAGAAACGCAGCAGCGTGTCCATGGTGGAGCGGCCCGGCTGATCCGGCAGACCGAGCGTGCGCGCGGTCGTGACGGGAACCACCGCCGGAATGGTGATGGGCGCCAGGTCGACGCACCAAATGCCGTCCGAGAACTCGTCGTTCAACCGGGCGGCCACTTCCACCGCAAGGCGGGTCTTACCAGTACCACCGGCGCCGGTCAGCGTCACCAGCCGATTGCAGGTGACCAGATCCCGCAACTCCGCCATCTGTCCTTGGCGCCCAACGAAACTCGTCAGCCGAGCCGGAAGATTATGCGCGGCAACAACACTACGCACCCGCAGCGGTGGGAACTCATTGCACAAATCCGGATGACACAACTGCACCACCCGCTCTGGGCGCGGCACCCCCCGCAACGGATAGCTGCCCAACTCCGTCAACCACACACCTTCGGGCAACCGATCCACCACCAACGGCTCGGTCGCACCCGACAACACCGTCTGACCACCATGCGCCAAATCGCGCAACCGGGCGGCCCGATTAATCGTCGGACCCACATAGTTGCCCTCGTCGCGCAACTGAATCTCACCGGTATGCACACCAATGCGCACCCTCAGCGGGGCCAGCGGCGCCCGCTGCAACGCCAACGCGCAGGCCACCGCATCGCTGGCGCGGGCGAACGCCGCCACAAAACTGTCGCCCTCACCCTGCTCAACGGGACGCACTCCGCCATAGGCGGCAACGGTCTCGTCCACCGCCTGGTTCAGCACCGCCAGCGCGGCCGTCATCTGCTCGGGCTGGGACTCCCACAACCGCGTCGACCCCTCGACATCGGCGAGCAGCAACGTCACCGTCCCGGTCGGCAACAACTCGCTCACACCCAACTCACTCCAGGTCAGCGCCGGCATCTCCGCGTGTTGGCTCATGGTAGCCAGCATCGCCGCCGCAACCTATGCAAAACATCCGCCAGAGCGCGCAGATACACTCCGCCGGCCCGCGTAGGGTGCCACGATATCCAGGTGACCGATGGTCCACCGATCGAAGAGCTGCTGGATAGTGCGGTCGCTGCGATTAACCGCGGTGACCGCGCCGCCGCGACCGCGCTGGCGGCTCAGGTGCTGGCTGCTGACAGCGCCAACGCCGAGGCCGAAGACCTATTGGCCGTGCCAGGCAATCCCGGTGAGATCCGCCGATTGACTATCTTCTTTGCCGATCTGGTGGATTCGACGGTGTTGTCGACTCGCGTCGAGCCCGAGACCTATCGCCTGCTGGTGGGTCGCTATCGCGAGCAGGTACTGCGTGCCGTGAATCGCTACGAGGGTCACGTCGGCTCCACCAAAGGCGACGGATTGCTCGCGGTGTTCGGCCATCCGATCGCCCACGAGGATGATGTGCGCCGCGCGATACAGGCGGGCCTCGAAATCACCCGCGAAGTAGCCAAACTCAGTGAACAGGCCCGCCGCCGCTTCGGAATCGAAATCAACGTCAGGATCGGGGTGCATCGCGGCCTGGTGTATCTGGATACCGTCCAGGACGACGTTTACGGGCTGGCCGCGAACCTGGCGGCGCGCGTCTGCGGTCTGGCCCCACCGGGCGCGGTCGTGGTTTCTGACGCCGTCGAGACGTTGGTACGCAACAACTTCGAGTTGGAGGCTCGGCCGGCAGCGCTGGTCAAGGGCGTCGAGGATCCCATCACGCACTTCCGCGTGTTGGCCGAGCGCGTGCCGGTGCAGAATCCGGGTCACGGCCCACTGGTCGGACGTGATGCCGAGTTGACGCGCCTGCAACAGTCTTGGGAGCAGGCGAAAGCCGGAACATTGAGCACTCCGGGGTTGGTGTTCCGGGGCGAGCCTGGGATAGGGAAGTCCCGGCTGGTGGCGGCTGCCATCGAATTGGCCGACGAGGCCGTGGTCCTGGAATTGGCCGGGTCGCCGTTTCACACCGACGCTGGACTGTACCCGGTACGCACGTTGTTGGAGTATCGCTGCGGCATCGCCCGCAATACCGACCACACTCAACGACTGCGGTTGCTAGACAACGAAGTTCGTGCCCGCGGCCTGGATCCGCAGAGCACAGTGCCACTGTTGGCGCCGGTGCTGGGCATCGACACCGGCTACCAGCAGGTGGCTGCGGAGGGCCGCAAACTGTATGAGTCGATCGCGCAGGCGGTGCAAACTTATCTGCTGACGTGTGTCGGCCACGGGCCCGGACTGGTAGCGGCTGAGGATGTGCACTGGTTCGATCCGTCGACGCGCGAGGTGCTGAGCGCGCTGCTCGGCTCGGCCCAGGGTCGGCTGCTCGTGGTGATCACCGGGCGCCCCGGGAATTGGCTGCCCGCCGGGTGGCCGCACCAGCTGTTCGATCTGACGCCATTGACCGACGAGCAGACCGACATGTTGATCACCGCGCTGGACCCCAGCCTCACCGCAGATGAACGGACGGCGGTAGCCCAACGCTGCGACGGGGTGCCCTTCTATATCGAGCAGGTCGTCAATGGCGTTGGCCAAACGGGGGTGCCGGAAACGTTGTACGAGCCGTTGTTCGCCCGGCTTCGGGCCAGCCCCAGAGTGGTTCCCGTGCTGGAGGCGGCGGCCGTCATTGGCCGCCACGTCGACCGGGGTCTGTTGTGCTCGGTGGTCGAACTCGCAGACGACGAGGTTGACGACGTCATCGGCGAGCTTGAAGACGCTTCGGTACTCGAGTGGTGGGGTGCCGATACGTGGCGGTTCCGCCATGAACTACTGCGCGAGGTCGCCGCCGAATTGGCGCCTCCCAGTGTGCGCCGATCGCTGCATGCCAGGGTTGCCGACGCGCTGTCTGAAAGCACGGACCCGGATTGGCAGCTGATCGCCGGGCACAACGAGAACGCCGAACGGTTCTTCGAGGCCGCCGCGGCCCTGCAGGACGCAGCGGCGGATGCGCGGCTTCGCGGCGCGCTCGCGGAGGCCCGTACCTACCTGACCCGGGCCATCGAGCAGCTCGACCGAGCCACGCCGGGCACCGACCGCGACAGTCTCGAAATGGGACTTCGTCTGGAAAGCGGACGCCTGGCCGGAGCTACCGAAGGCTATCAAAGTCGCTCTGCCGCAGTGGATTACGAGAGATGCCTACAGCTGGCTGGCACAGACCTGCGCGACGAGGATCTTTTCGCCACATTGGCCGCGCTGGCTGGCTACTACGTCACGCGCGCCGACCTCGACCGCGTGGAACAGGTGCTCGAGTCGCTGCGCGCCGGCGTCGAGCACGGCCGCGACTGGTTCGCTCCGGTTATCGAGGCCTACCGCGGGCTGGTGATGCTGCTGCGCGGCGAATACGACTCCGCTACCAGCCTTCTCCAAGGGGCCATCGCCGGCTTGGCCGACATGGACCAGAACAGCGTCTACCTGCACGAGCCAGGCTGGTATGTGGCCAACGAACCGCTGACGTATGCCCACACCCATCTCGCGTTTGCGCGCTTCATGGGTGGTGATTTGATCGGCGCCGAAAGCGAGCTGGCCCGGGCCGCGTATCGAAGCAAGCAGCTCGGATTCCCGTCTGGCCCATACACCGTCTGCTACGCGCAGTTGATCGAGATCGCGATGCGATTCGAAGCCGGCCAGGTCGAGACTGTCGCAAGTATGGCTGCCGAGCTGACTGCTCTCGGTGAGCGGCACGGCTTCGAGGTATGGCAGCTGGTGGGTGTCACCTGCCAGACCGCAGCCCTCGGCCTGGCGGCGCTCGACGCCGGCGATCAGGCCGGTCTGCACAGTCACATCGCGACCCTGACGTCACTGCTCGACTCCTTCCGAACGTTCGAGGCGCATTTGTTCGTCACCGGATACGACGTCATCCTGGGCCGGCTGTTGATCGGCGCCGGCCAACCCGCGGCGGCACGCGAGCGCCTTGAGTTGGGACGGTCGTTGGCTCGGCGCACCGGGATGTGCTGCTATGACGCCGAGTTGCTGCGGCTACGCGCGCAAACCCGGGACGACGAGGCCGCCCGCCGCGCTGATATCGGCGCCGCGCTCGAACTGGCCCGGCGCCAGGGCGCGCGATTGTTCGAGTTGCGGTCCGCGCTGGATGATTACGAGCTTCGCGGTGAGGAGGCAACTTCCGCCGTCGCCAACGCCTTGGCGCGCATACCTCATGACTTTTCGTGGCCGGAACTTGCTCGGGCGCCAGTAGTTTGAGCGGGGCGCGCAACCAAGTCTCACCGGTATGCGCACCCTCAGCGGGGCCGGCGCCGGCATCTCCGCGTGTTGGCTCACGGTAGCCAGCGTCGCTGCCGCAACCTCTGCAGAACGGGCTGGTAGAGCGCGCGCCGTGCCGCTCGTGGCTCGCGAAATTACGACCCCACACCGCGCAGATCTACGCGCTGACGCCGATGGTCTTGGCCGTCAACCGCCGGATAGTCGACGCCATGACGATCCAAACCGCACTCGAAAGCCCAAGCGTTTTTGACGCCGGACTGCCCCGCATTGCCTACGATCACCTCACCGATCCTGAGGAAGCGCACCGCGTCCTCGCCGACGCCCGCGCGCAAACCCCGATCGCGATCGGCGCCTATGGCCCGGAGCTGTTGAGCTACGAGCTGGTCCGCGCGATGTTGCGCGACAACCGATTCGTCACCGCCCACGCCATGGGGCTGGCGGTGCGCGGCGTCACGTCAGGTCCGGTGTGGGACCGGGCAGTGAACAACATCCTGGGCATGGACGGGGTTGCGCATCACCGACTGCGCCGGCTCGTCTCAAAGGCCTTCTCACCGCGCGCCGCCGAACGGCTGCGCACCCTGACCGTCGACGTCATCAATGGGCTGGTCGAACCGTTCACCAGCGTCGGGCATTGCGACATCGTCGCCGATATCGCAAAAAGTTATCCCACCCAAATCATCTGTGCGCTGCTGGGCGCACCCGGCGAGGATTGGCCGCTGTTCTCGGACTGGACCGACGACATCAAGAAATTTCTCGAGGCCGGCGTCGCCAACGACGCCCCGGTGATCGAAAAGGCGTGGAACGAACTGGACGACTACCTCGAGGAGTTGATCATCCGCCGGCGCGCTTGCCTGACCGACGATTTGATCTCCGATCTCATCCGCGCCGAAGAAGACGGTGACCGACTCACCCACGACGAAATGCTCATGCTGTGCGCCACCCTGCTCGGCGCGGGTACCGATACCACTCGCCACCAGCTCGCCGCCGCGGTGCAAACCCTGTGCGCCCACCCCACCCAATGGGCGATGGTTGCCCGCCATCCGGAGTTGGCCCCGGACGCTGTCAACGAGCTAATGCGTTACAGCCCAATCATTTTCGGCACCATCAGGGAAGCCGCCGAGGACGTCGAGCTGGCCGGGGTGCGTATTCCCGCCGGCACGCTGGTACTCGCCAACACCGCCTCGGCTAACCGCGACCCGAAGGCCTACGACGACCCGGAACGTGTTGACATCACCAGGGCAAACCCAGCAGCCATCCTTAACTTCGGCGGCGGCGTGCACTACTGCCTCGGCGCTCACCTCGCGCGGCTGGAACTGACCGAAGCTCTTCGGGTCATCACCGCGCGGATGCCGAATGCCCGCCTGGCCGGCCCGGTCCCGTGGAGAGCTATCAGCGGAATCACCGGACCCCTGTCCGTGCCCTTGGAGTTCGACACGCACTAGCCCTGATGGTGGCGACCCGCCGCGCCCGGCTCCGCCGCGCTTGCGATCACCACTAGGCTTCCCAGCCATGGCCGACTGGACCGCCGCCGACTTGCCGTCGTTCGCCGGGCGCACCGTCATCATCACCGGCGCCAACAGTGGGCTCGGGGCGGTGACGGCCCGAGAGCTGGCGCGCGTGGGCGCCAAGATCGTCATGGCCGTCCGCAACACGGAAAAGGGCGATGCCGCCGCGCGGCAAATCCACGGCCAAGTCGAGGTGCGTCAACTCGACCTGCAGGATCTGTCGTCGGTGCGGCAGTTCGCCGACGAAGTGGACAACGCCGACATCCTGATCAACAACGCCGGCATCATGGCCGCCCCGTACGCCATGACCGCGGACGGCTTCGAGAGCCAGATCGGCACCAATCATCTCGGTCATTTCGCGCTGACCAACCTGCTGCTGCCCAAGCTGTCCGATCGGGTGGTGACAATCTCGTCGATGGCACACTGGCCGGGCCGCATCCGCCTCGACGACCTCCACTGGAAAAGCCGCCGGTATTCGGCCTGGCTGGCCTACAGCCAATCGAAGCTCGCCAACCTGCTGTTCACCAGCGAGCTGCAGCGCCGCCTCGACGCCGTCGATTCGCCGCTGCGCGCGCTGGCAGCCCACCCCGGCTACTCGCACACCAACCTGCAGGGCGCCTCGGGCCGCAAGTTATCCGACACGATCGTCTCGGCGGCCACTCGGATAGTCGCCACCGACGCGGATTTCGGCGCTCGGCAAACGCTTTACGCGGCGTCGCAAGACCTGCCGGGAGACACGTACGTCGGGCCCCGGTTCGGCTACGTCGGGCCAACACAAGCGGTCGGACGCAGCCGGGCGGCTCGAGACCTGGCTATGGCCCACGCGCTCTGGCAGGTGTCCGAGCAGCTCACGGGCACCAAGTTTCCGTCCTGAGCCGCACGCCAGGTCTGGCGAGCTGCGCAAGCCTGCGGCCAGGGCGACGAAATCGGCGGCAGGCTCGACGCCACCAGCGCAGGCTCGGCGCGTGACGGAAGTGACAACGGGCAACTCGCAATTTCCGCTCCGACCCGCGCATGCGCTAACCTGACCGGGCGTCACGGCGAGGGTGGCAGGCCAAGCAGCCAGCACCGTTATCGACGGAGACCGACATACTGTCGCGATCCTGGCCGTGGTCACCAGACACACAGGAGCGACACGATGGCAAAGTCAGCAGTCAACCAACTCGCCGTCAAGGTACGTAGCGAGACCGGCAAGGGCGCGTCTCGCCGGGCCCGGCGCGACGGCAAGATTCCCGCCGTCCTGTACGGTCACGGCGCCGATCCACAACACCTGGAACTGCCTGGTCATGACTTTGCCGCCGTGCTGCGGCACTCCGGTACCAACGCGGTACTGACCCTCGACATCGAAGGCAAAGAACAGCTGGCGCTGACCAAAGCGCTCGACATCCACCCGATCCGGCGCACCATCCAGCACGCCGACCTGTTGGTCGTGCGTCGCGGCGAAAAAGTGACCGTCGAGGTCAACGTGGTCATCGAGGGCGAGGCCGGACCCGACACGCTGGTCACCCAGGAGACCAGCGCCATCGAGATTGAGGCCGAGGCGCTGTCGATTCCCGAGCAGTTGACCGTGTCCGTCGAGGGCGCCGAGCCGGGCACCCAGTTCACCGCCGGGCAGATCGCCCTGCCGGCGGGCGTCAACCTAATTTCCGACCCCGAATCGCTGGTTGTCAACGTGGTGAACGCGCCGACGGCCGAGGACCTCGAGGAAGAGGGTGCGGGCGAGGAAGCCGAGGCCGCTGAGGGTGCCGAGGGCGCCGAAGAAGAGGCCGGCGAAGCCGCGGAAACCTCTGCGGACGAATCCGAGTAGACCCCACGGAGACAAAAGTGGCCGAACCCCAATTGGTGGTCGGCTTGGGGAACCCAGGAGAGAACTACGCCCGAACGCGGCACAATCTGGGGTTCATGGTCGCCGACCTGCTGGCAGCACGCCTGGGTGCAAAATTCAAGGCGCACAAGCGTTCCGGCGCCGAGGTCCTGACGGGCCGGCTGGCGGGGCGCTCGGTGGTGCTGGCCAAGCCCCGCTGCTACATGAACGAGTCGGGCCGCCAAATCGGCCCGCTGGCGAAGTTCTACTCCGTGCCGCCGGCCGACATCATCGTCGTTCACGACGAGCTCGACCTCGAGTTCGGTTCCATCCGGCTCAAGTTCGGCGGCGGCGAAGGCGGGCACAACGGGGTGCGCTCGGTGGCGTCTGCGCTGGGTACCAAGGACTTTCAGCGGGTGCGCATCGGGATCGGCCGTCCCCCAGGCCGCAAAGACCCGGCCGCCTTCGTCCTGGAGAACTTCACCGCCGCTGAGCGCGCTGACGTCCCCACCATCTGCGAGCAGGCCGCCGACGCCACCGAGTTGCTCATCGAGCTTGGGCTGGAACCCGCGCAAAACCGCGTCCACGCGTGGTAACCAACCTGCCTAGCCGGGGTACCAGCGCCGAGCAGACGCAAAATCCCCCGTTTCGGCACGAAATCGGGGGATTTTGCGTCTGCTCGCCCTACTTTAGGTGACCAGCATCAGGGAGTTGGAGCGGCGCAGCTTGCCCGACGGGGTCTTCGGGATGGTGCCCGGACCAAGGACAACCACGTTGCGGGGCCGCACGTCGACCTCGGCCAGCACCTCGTGCGCCACCTGGTGCTCGATGCGGCGCACCTCGGCCGGATCTTCGAAAGCGTTCGACTCGACTGCGACGGCAAACGTCTCGCGGGAATGCCCGGCGTCCAGCCGTACCGCCACCGCGCAACCCGGACGGACGCCTTCGACCCGGCCGGCGGCACGCTCGATGTCGGTCGGGTAGATGTTTCGGCCGGCCATGATGATGACGTCCTTGACGCGGCCGCACACCACCACGTGACCGTTCTCCATCTGATAGCCGAGGTCACCGGTGTCATACCAGCCGTGCTGGTCTTGCGCCGGCAGGAATCCGCCCATCGTGATGTAGCCGGGGGTCACCGACTCGCCGCGCAGCTCGATCACCCCGACACCGCGGTGCGGCAGGATGTTGCCGTCGTCGTCGACGATGCGGGCCTCGATGCCGTGCAGCAGCGGCCCGAGCGAGGCCAGCCGGCGGGTGTTGCCCTTGGTGGCCGGCACCGCACGGCGCAGCGCGGCCAGCAGGTCGGCATCCACCTCGTCGACGACCAGGCCGGCGCCGCATTCGGAGAAGGCCACCGCGAGCGTGATCTCGGCCATCCCGTATGCCGGCAGGATCGCTCCGGGGTTCAGCCCGAACGGCCTACCCGCCTCGACCAGGTCCTCTACGTCAGCGGGCTCCACCGGCTCGGCTCCCGACAGCGCGAAGCGCAGCGTCGACAGATCGAACTGACCGGGCTTGGCCTGCTTGCGCAGCCGCTTGGCGAACAGCGAATAGGCGAAGTTGGGGGCCGCCGTCATCGTGCCCTGGTATTTGTCGATGAGCTTGGCCCACAGCAGCGTGTCCCGCATGAAGTCCATCGGGGTGACCTTGACCAGCTCGCCGCCGAAATACATCGGTACGGTCAGGAAGCCGATCATGCCCATGTCGTGGAACAGCGGCAGCCAGCTGACCATCACATCGGTCTCGGCGTTGTACTCGGCGCTGATGAACATCGCCTCGAGATTGGCGAACAGGTTGCGGTGGGTGATCTGGACGGCTTTCGGCGACCCGGTAGATCCGGACGTCAGCTGCATCAGCGCCAAGTCGTCCTCGCCGGCCTCGATGGGGTCGACGGGGTCGGACGCCAGCAACTGCTCGACGGTCAACACGTTGATGCCGCGCTCCTGCAGCACCGGCGCGGCGGCCATGAACGGCTCGGAGATGACAACCGCCTTGGCCTCGATCATGTCGACGACGGTCGTGGTGTCCTCGGCCCAGATGGCCAGGTCGGTGCGCGGGGTGGGCTGGTGCAGCATGGTCAGGCTGGCGCCGCGCATCCACAGCCCTTGGGCGGTCGGAGCAATCTCGACCGGAGCACCCGCGAGCACACCGACCCCGTCGCCTTGGCCGATCCCGGCCGCCGCCAATCCACCGGCGATCTTCCGCGCCCGCTCGTGCACCTCGCCCCAGGTGTGGCGGACCGGAGTGTGCGGCTCGCCGGTCACCATGCCCTTGGTGGTCTCGCGGGCGTTGCGGAACATCTTCTCGGTAAATCTGCTCACAACCAACTCCTCGGTTCCGGCACAGTTCCCAAGGTTCGGGACCTCATGCTCCGCCTGCCGAGCTCCACATTCTGGCAGGCGCGCGCACACATTAAGGGCGCGGTTATGTCTCGAAACAGTGATAAGCCGACGACGGCAGAGGCAGGCCGCCCAGCGGAGCGCATGTGCTTACCGTCGTTCGTCACCGCGGGATATCTTAAGCTCCTCTTAAGGAACTGCCAAACTCTGACACGATGTTGAGTGCTAATTCACATCGGAGTCACAAGGCATCTGTCGGCGCCGGCACCAGGCGGGCCCCGGCTACCGGCCCGGTGGCGACTCGAACACTGCGGCAAACCCCCGCGCCGGACAGCTGGGTGCCGACGTCGATCGCCGACGCCTCCGACGCGCACAGGAAGGCACACGTGGGCCCCGAGCCGGAAACGATGCCGGCCAGCGCGCCCGCGTCGACGCCGGCACGTAGCGCTGGCCGCAGCGCCGGGTCCAGGCTGACCGCGGCCGCTTGCATCTCGTTGCCCAACAGCGGTGCCAGCTGCTCTGGATCGCCCGCAGCCAACGCGGCCAACACCGGCCCCGGTTCCTCGAGTCGCGGCGGGTCACCGGCTTCCCGCAGGCGGTCGAGCTCGGCGTAGACCGCCGACGTGAGCAGTCCGCTGTCGGCGAAGGCCAGCACCCAGTGGAACGTGTTGCGGGACAGCACGGTGGCCAGCTCCTCGCCGCGGCCGGTACCCAGGGCGGTGCCGCCGTGCAGGGCGAACGGCACGTCGCTGCCCAACCGCGCGGCGAGCATGCGCAGGTCGCGGCGGGGCAACGCGAGTTCCCACAGCGAGTTCATCGCGACCAGCACCGCAGCCGCGTCCGCGCTGCCCCCGCCCATGCCGCCGGCGACCGGGATCGCTTTGTCGATCATGATCGACACATCGGGCGCCCGGCCCACGTGTTCGGCCATCAGCTCGGCGGCCTTCCAGGCCAGGTTGCGCTCGTCGGTGGGCAGCTTGTCGGCGCCCTCGCCGACGATCTCGAGCGAGAGCACGTCGGCGTTGCGCACGGTCACCTCGTCCACCAGCGAGACGGCATGGAACACCGTCGTCAGCTCGTGATAGCCATCCTCGCGGCGATCGCCCACCGCCAGGTAGAGGTTCACCTTGCCAGGCGCCCGGACCGTGGCCGACCCGGTCGGCACCCACAACTCGGCGGTGTTGCCGTCAGACCCAGCCACGGCAGCAGACTATCGCTGCCGGCAACAATCCTCACGCGACGGGCCGAACGGCCGCCGCGGGCTACCCGGCTGCCGCGGTGTTGTCCGACCGTTGCAACAGGCGCACGAAGTCGTCGATGGAGAGCGTCTCGCCGCGGCGGGCCGGGTCGATACTGGCGGCGAGCAATCGCGTGGCCGACTCGTTGCCGGAACCCGCCCACTCCGCGAAGGCGTTGCGAGATGTCTTGCGCCGCTGCGCAAACGCGATATCCACCAGCTCGAACACCTGCCGGCGGAAGGCTTCTTCAGCGGGCCAGGGAGACGACGTGTACCGGTCGATGCGCACCAGCCCGGAGTACACCCGCGGGATCGGCCAGAACACCGTGGGTGACACCGTCCCGCAGCGGCGCACACGTCCGAAGTAACGCACCTTGACGCTCGGCACCCCGTATTCCTTACCGCCCGGCTCCGCGGCGAGCCGCTCGGCGACCTCCGCCTGCACCATCACCGTCACGGTGCGGATGGATGGGAACTCGGCGAGCAGATGCAATAAGGCCGGGACGGCGACGTTGTACGGCAGATTGGCGACCACAGCGGTTGGGGCTGCCGGCTCTTCGGGGAGATCTTCGCGGCGCAGCGTCAACACATCCCGGTTCAGCACCGTCAACCGGTGGATTTCGCTGTGCGAGTGCTCCGCGACCGTCTGCGGCAGCCGTGCGGCCAGCACCGGGTCGACCTCGACGGCCGTGATGGTCGCGCCGCGGTCGAGCAACGCCAGCGTGAGCGACCCGAACCCGGGCCCGACTTCCAGGACTACGTCGGAGCGGCCGACCCCGGCGGTCGAAACCACCCGTCGCACCGTGTTGGCGTCATGGACGAAGTTCTGTCCTAGCGATTTCCGTGGCCGGAATTCGAGTTCTTTGGCCAGCCGCCTGATCTCGGTGCGTCCGAGCAGCCGGATGGTCAGTGTGCACCCGCTCTTCCGCTGCACACCGGCCAGGCGCCCCAGCCCTGGCGCTGCTGGGTCACCGAAGCGACGGCGATCTGCTCCTCACGGGTGGCCAGGTCGGCGCGCGGGGCGTATTGCAGCCCGCCGTTGCGCTCCCAGGTGCTTTGGTCGAATTGCACCCCACCGTAATACCCGTTGCCGCTGTTGATCGCCCAGTTTCCGCCCGCCTCGCAGCTGGCGATGGCATCCCAGATGGCGCCGTCGGACACCGGGGGGACCTCGGTGCCGGGCTTGGTCCCCACCCGGACCACCGCTTCGTGGGCGGGCGTCAGCACCACGTTGGCGACGGGCAGCCGGCCGGTCTCCACACCGTTGACGGTGGCCACGGCGAACGTCACATCCTGCACGCCGGGGCTGCCGGGATCTTCGACGATCTGGCGGCTGGCGTTCAGCTCCGGGTCCTCGATGCGACGGGAGCTCGGCGGCAGCGGGACGCGCTCGGTGACCCGCTGAATGCGGTGGCGGGTGACCTGGATTTCCATGCCGTCGACGATCGGCGAGGTGGCGTTGGGCACCACTTGGTCGCTGTCCAGCAGCGGGGCGCCGGCGGCTTTCAACAGGCCGGCCACATTTGGTGCGGGCAGGTGCACGGTGCGCACCGCGCCCCCGTCGTTGATTTGCACCGTCTTTGCGCTGACCACCGGCAGGGCCATGCCGCTCAACGGAACCCGGCTGCCACGAGAGGCTGCGGCCGGGGCAGTGTCGGTCATCGCGAGTTGGGCAAGTGCCTCGTCGACGGTGGATGCCGTCGTCCAAACCTGCCGGGTCTGCTGGCCGTCCAGCGAGATCTGCAGCGGCCGGCTTCGTCGCAGCACGATGTTGTCGGCATTGTGGACTTGCACATCGGCGGCGGGATAGAGGTCGTCACGCTCGCCGACGACGAAGCCGTTCTCCTTGACGATGTCGATGACTCGCGACTTCATGGTCGTCACCCGCAGCACGGTCCCGTCCACCGTCAACGTCACCTCTTTGGCCGTCGAGATGGCGTAACCACCCGCGAACGCGAGCGTCAACAGCAGCCCTCCGACGAGAACCCGCAGCGCCGGCGACGGGGTTTGATTCAGTTTTTCCAGAACGCCTAACGATCGCTTATCCCCGACTTCAGCAACCAATTCATCGACCTTTTCGAAGCTCTACACGCCAAAAAAGGGCCCGGCGGCCCACCTTTACGATCACAAGACGGTAACGAATCGGCCACGGCTCGGCAACTCCAACGTCGGCCGTCTGCGAAAGTTCAGGTAAACGCAGGTCAACTACGCGGCCGGTAGCTTCAGCCCATAGACCCGAGCAGCATTGCTCGTCGTGATTCGCGCCAACTCTACGTCAGGGCTGTCCACCAGCTCGGCAATGGCACGCACGGTATAAGGAAGACAGTACGGTTCATTCGCTGAGCCACGGTAGGGATGCGGCGTCAGGAATGGCGCGTCGGTTTCCACCAGAAGCTGCTCGGCGGGAATCAGCGGCACAGCTTCGCGCAGCGCGCGAGCGTTGCGAAAGCTCGCCGTCCCGGACAGGCTGAGCAGCCATCCGGCGTCGACGCAGCGGCGGGCCATCGCGCTGTCGGACGAAAAGCAGTGGAAGATCACGGCCTCGGGTGCGCCTTCCGCGGCCAGCACATCGAGCACCTCCGCGTCGGCGTCCCGGTTGTGAATCATCAGTGGTTTGCCCGTCCGCTTGGCCAGGTCGATATGCCAGGCGAAGGCCTCCCGCTGCACCGTCGGCTCGGCGCAGCCCTCGAGGCGGCCCGGCCAGTACAGGTCCAACCCGGTCTCGCCGATGGCAACCACTCGCGGGTGGGCCGCCAGTCGCTCGATCTCGGCGCGGGCGTCGTCGGTGAGCGCCTTCGCGCGCGTCGGGTGCAGCGCGACCGCGGCGTACACCCGCTGGTCCCACTCGGCCGCGCGCGTCACCCAGCGCGCGGAATCCAGGTCGTCGGCGATGGTCACCACCGCCGCCACACCCACCTCCGCGGCTCGCTCGATGATGGCTTTGACGTCTTCGGCGTCGCGCGCGCCGCAGGCATCGAGGTGAGTGTGGGCGTCGACCAGCGGCGCCAGCGGCTCGGGAGCGGGAGGTGTCTGTCGGTTACCGGACCGGTTGGAGCTCACGGGCACACAATAGGGTGATTCGCAATGAGGCCCTACTACGTCACCACCGCGATTACGTACCCCAACGCCGCGCCGCACCTGGGTCACGCCTACGAGTACATCGCCACCGACGCCATCGCGCGGTTCAAGCGGCTCGACGGCTTCGACGTGCGTTTTCAAACGGGCACCGACGAACACGGCCTCAAGATGGTCCAGGCCGCCGCCGCCGCGGGGCTGCCCACCGCGGAGCTGGCTCGCCGCAACTCCGACGAGTTCCAGCGCCTGCAGGAACGACTGGACATTTCGTTCGACCGGTTCATCCGCACCACCGACGCCGACCATCATCAGGCGTCCAAAGAGATCTGGCGCCGGATCGAAGCGGCCGGCGACCTCTATCTGGACAGCTACGCGGGCTGGTATTCGGTGCGCGACGAGCGGTTCTTCGTCGAATCGGAGACCGCCGAGGTGGACGGAACCCGGATCGCCGTGGAAACCGGCACCCCGGTGACCTGGACCGAGGAGCAGACCTACTTCTTCCGGCTGTCGGCGTATGCCGACAAGCTGCTGGCCCACTACGACGCGAACCCGGACTTCATCGCTCCCGAGGTGCGGCGCAACGAAGTGGTCAGCTTCGTCTCCGGCGGATTGCACGATCTGTCCATCTCGCGCACCTCGTTCGACTGGGGGGTGCAGGTGCCCGGGCAGCCCGACCACATCATGTACGTCTGGATCGACGCGCTGACCAACTACCTGACCGGAGTCGGGTTCCCCGATACCGACTCGGAGTCGTTCCGCCGCTACTGGCCCGCCGATCTGCACATGATCGGCAAGGACATCATCAGGTTTCACACCGTCTACTGGCCCGCGTTTTTGATGTCGGCTGGAATCGAGCTGCCGCGAAGGGTTTTCGCGCACGGGTTCTTGCTCAACCGCGGCGAGAAGATGAGCAAGTCGGTGGGCAATATCGTCGCCCCGGAAGCCTTGGTCGACAGGTTCGGGGTCGACCAGGTCCGCTACTTCCTGTTGCGCGAGGTGCCGTTCGGTCAGGACGGCAGCTACAGCGACGAGGCCATCGTTACCCGGATCAACACCGACCTGGCCAACGAGTTGGGCAACCTGGCCCAACGGTCGCTGTCGATGGTGGCCAAGAACCTGGGCGGGGTGGTGCCCGATCCCGGCGACTTCACCGCTGACGACGCCGGCCTGCTGGCGATCGCCGACAGCTTGCTGGAGCGGGCACGGGCGCATTTCGACGCGCAAGCGATGCACCTTGCGCTGGAGGCGATCTGGCTGATGCTCGGCGACGCCAACAAGTACTTTTCGGCGCAGCAGCCATGGGTGCTGCGCAAAAGTGAGGCCGAGGCAGACCAGGACAGGTTCCGCACGGTGCTTTACGTCACCTGCGAGGTGGTGCGCATCGCGGCGCTGCTGGTGCAGCCGGTCATGCCGCAATCTGCCGGCAAGCTGTTGGACCTGCTCGGCCAGCCCGAAGATCAGCGTTCGTTCGACGACATCGGAGTGCGCCTGACGCCCGGAACCGCGCTGCCTCCGCCGACGGGTGTATTTCCGCGTTACCAGGAGCCGACAACCGAAGCGGAGTAGAGCAGCGGGCGAAGGTCGAATTGTCGAACGGCGTCTTTTTCCCAATCAGGGCCCAATCAGGGCCCGATCAGGTCGCCAAATCTGTTGGCAATCTCCGAGCGCGCGTGCGACGGAATCTCCGGGCAAATCGGGCGGCGTGCGCGGCAATCCAGTTCTCGTTGCCGCGGAGGAACGGGTAGTCGGTGACCACCATGTGTCGCACGGCGAGCATCGCGAACGGCGCGTCCAACGGTCTGAAGTCCGGGTTGCGAAGCCCCTCCTCCTGATGGCCGGGGTAAAACTGGCCGACCATCAGCCCGCGCTTCACGAATGCGTTCTTGCATTCGTCCTGGACGGCATCGATCTGCCGGAACTCGGTGACCTCAGGGAAGACCACGACGACGGCTTTGTAGATCGACTCCGGGCGATCGACCGGAGGAAGTACCGGCAGCGCCGCTGCGATTTCCTCGAGCAAGCCGACCATGCTGGCGTGGTCCAGGTTGTTCCCGCGCACGAATGCCACCCAGAACAGATGCTTCTTGATCGAAGTGCCCGTGAAGGGGCAGACGGCACCCGTACGCCCGAGATCGGGATGAGCCTTGCTCAACCAGTTCGTGGCCCAGTGCTTGACCGTCCCAAACTCCCACTCCGACACTGCCGGAGGCGTCGGACCTGCGAGCGTGGACAGCGGCACCGAGAGATCTGGGGTGCGGAAGGCCGCAAGCTTTGCGCTATGCCGGTTCATCGGTGCTCGCGGCGTCAACCGTAAAAGAAAATTCCGATTCCCTTGACTTACAGAGCGATTCGAGCATGCTCGTCGCGAGCAGCTCCGCTTGGGGCGGCTGAAGCAGCCCGACGTGGTCACCGGCAAGACGATCCGCGGCCAACGGTCCCTTGTGAAATGCGTCCCAGCCCAACAGATCTTCCTCCGCGGCTGCTGCGGAGACCTCGCTCACGAACAGGTGCATCGGCACCTGATGTCCGGGCTGCCGATAGCGAGCTGCGATCTCGGCAGCGCCGCGGCAGTCGAAGCCGCGCTGCGTCCGCGGCGAACCACTCCCAAGCACTCGCCGCGCGATTTCGGCGTACTTGGCCCGCTCGTCCGCGAGCTTTTCGCGTAGCCGGTGAATCCGCCAGCGCGGCGGCAGCTGCAGCATCGATGGTGCCTCGATGTCGAGAATGCCCAACCACTCGATTTGCTGGCCGGCATGGACAGCCTGACGGGCAACTTCGTAGGCCACCAGGCCGCCGAGCGAATAGCCGGCCAGCGCAAGCGGACCCACTGGCTGCCGGTGGCGGATCATCGAAAGGGCTTGTCTCGCATGGTCTTCGATGGCGACCAATCGGTCGAACTGCCCGCCTGGCTGTTCGGGGATCAGCGTGTGTACCGGCTGCGCGGCACCCCACTGCGCGGTAAAGTGCCTGACGCTCATCGCGGACGCAAGGTCGGAGAAGATGAAATGCAGCGGTGGGCTCGATGTGACTTCCTCAGTGTCGCCGGAACTTTCGGCGCCGATCAACTTGGCGAGTCCGGCAACCGTCCTTCCCTCATCGACGACCGCTGCTACCGACAGCTCGACACCAAATTCGAGCGCGATATTGGCGACCAAGCGGGCTGCCAAGAGAGAGTGACCGCCCAAATCATAGAAGTCTGAGTCGATGTCGGTCACGGGCGGCATACAGATGTAGCCACCACGCGTATGCGGCAGCCAGCGCGTGAAAAAGGGAGGCGCCCGCAGCCCCCGCAGCGCGGCGCAGCCCTTCGGCCGTGGCGTGGTCGATCGCAAGCGGGATCGTGCCGCCGACAAAAGTCTGACTCGGCGGACGCGGATGATCGAGCGGCAGACTGCTCGGCGTGCTGCCGGCAAGCCGGCAGCGCCACTTGGCAATTCGGGCGGCTGTCTCCCGTCCGCGAACCCAATCACGCTCCCACCTCGTGTAGTCGGCGTACTGCGCTTGCGGCTCGGGCAGTGACTCGCCGACCACAGCAGGCACGCCCGTGGCGTAGCTGCGGTACAGGGCTGTCAGCTCTGCGAACACCACGCGCTGCAGCGTTGTCCAGTCGAAAACCAGATGGTGGAGGCCCAGCTGCAGCCGGTGGTCGTCGTCGGCGATGCGGATCAGCTGCGGGCGAATCAACGGGCCCTCGGCCAGGTCATAGGGATGCAAGGCGTCGGCAGCGGCGATCTCGGTAGCGCGCTGTGCGGCGTCTTCGAGACTCAGGTGTGTCAAATCAACAAGGGGCAGATGAACTTTCGTTGGCTTCCGGACGATTTGATGAGGCACACCGTCAATCGTGTCGAAGGTGGTGCACCACACCTCATGCCTCCCGACCACCTCGGTGAGCGCGCGGCGCAGCGCTTCCACGTCGAGCGGACCCGCCTTGCGAATCGTGATCAGCTCGCTGTACGCGGGCGAGTCCGGTGCGAGCCGGCTGAGGTTCCAGAGCCGAGTCTGCGAAACCGACAGCGGCAGCGGTGCCGACCGGGACCGCGGACTGACGCGACGCGTCTCGGTCACGGCGTGCTCACCGAGTCGAGCCATCGTGCCGCGACCCGGCGCTTTTCATGCAGGCACCGCCTGCGGCGCGGTGGTCACGAACGACACACGGTCCTCCTGGCCGCGGGGACGGCATGCATACCATACCAATAGTTTACTAATCGGCTATTTCGCATACCTTATCGCGGTTAACGACGCTGGCGTCAAGTCAGTAGTTTGTTTTGGCTACAGTGACCGATGGGCCGGTGGTCCGATTGGTCACACATGCCACATCAGCAGCGCCACGCACGGCGCTAACCGATTGCGGAATGCGCTAGCACCGGATATCAACGTCGCGCAGAGAAAAGCACGGACGTGACAGTTGAGGTCGCTGTGGCCAATACGGCCGCGGGCATTTTCAGGGTGCCGGCGCCGTCACCCATCGGCTCGGGCCCTGGACCGGCGGAGCCATAACTGCCGATTCCAAAAAAGACCGCATGTGGCACCTGCTGCCGTGGGTAATAATTGGGCGCGTGGAACGACGACGCACCTGGCAACAAACCGAATCGCCGATGGCCACGCTGGCGCAATTGCCGGCTCTGGTGATCCTCGAGCGGATTCCGGTTCCAGTGCTGGCCATTGGGGGCGACGGCAAAATCTTGTTCACCAACACCGCCTTCGCGGAGATGGTGGGCTGCGAATCGGAAGAGGTCTTGTCACTAAGGTTCCACGAGATTTTCCATCAGGCACCGGTTTCGGAATCGCTGCTTTCGGTCGTCCATGCATTGGCGAACATGGTTGTCGAACTGGCGCACAAGGATGGGTCGGTGGTGCGCGCGTTGATGAGCAGGTCCGCGGTCATGCGCGCGGACGACGATTTCGCCCTCGCGACGTTCCAGGACTTGACCGAGCAGTTGTGGGAAGACGGGCACTGAAATCGTCGAAGTGGTCCGAGCTACTCCCGGGCATCGCGAAGGGATTCGCGCGCAAGGAATTCGCGGAAATAGGGGAGGGATTCCTCGGCGACTATGCCGGCGATCAGCAGTGCCCATATTTGACCAACCCGTTCGGCGAAGTCGCCACCTGCCCTGCCGTCGTCGGAAACCGTGTTGTTCAGCAACCGCATTCCCAGCACGGCGCCAACGATCAACTCGCTGACCACCGTCGGCTCGACGTCCTGGCTGAGGTCTGCTTCGGCGGCCGCGCGCCGGGCCTCTTCGGTCATCAGATCGACCAACCCTGTGCCGAAGCGCGTAGCGGCGTCGTTGAATCCGCTCAAGGCACCGCTCAATTGCTCGGCGGCGCGGGCCATTTTGTCAGAGCTCAGCACCTCGGCAATGGTGAACGTGCCGTGAATCATGTTCTCCAGCGCCGGCGACGACGACCCACACACGTTGCGGAAAGCGGCAAGCAAGGTGTTCGAGCCTTCTTCGATGATGGCCGACGCCAGCGACTCCTTGGAATCAAAGTGGTGATACAAGGCCCCCTTGGTCATCCCGGTGCGCTCGATGATCGTGCCCCACGCCGCAGCCGCATAACCGACCTCGCCGAATACCTCGATCGCGGCATCGAGAATCCGTCGCCGGGTGACTTCGGACCGAACCTGGCGGGCCATCGCTCTGCACCTCCGGAGGTTGGTGTCGAATCGCTTAGATTCCGGATGTCGGAGCCTATATTCCCCGGCCAGGGACCTAACGCCTAGAGACGTTACACGCTCGCGACCAGCCGAACTAAAGGTCTGGTCAATCGGAATCGGCGCCGGTCGAGCTGGTGTTGATTGCCAGCGCTGTGCGGCGCCTGACGAATTGGCGGAAGTAATCGATCCGGTCCGGGTGCAGGATGCCGTTGAGCACGATGGCCCAACTCTTCTCGAGGTCGCCCAGAAATCGTTCCGGCTCGTCCAGGTTGGTGGTCTGTCGCAATCCCAGGTGCAGCGACACGACGAGCCGTCCCAAATCCGCTGGATCACAACGGGGATCGACATCACCCTCGGCGACCGCACGTTCTGCGGCAGCAGCCATAGAGTTGACCCAATCGTCGAATAGCCGCTGCTGCAACCCTTCCGACCGGCCTACCGACTCGAGCAGGTTCAGCGCCGCCCTGACCGCGTAGGTCTTGATGTCGTGAACGGCTATCAGATAGGACACGTCGATAAGGGTTTCCAAGCCCGAAAGCCGGCGCGCGAAAACCTCTTTCAGAGTGGTTGTAGCTTCGGCCGTTTGCCGCTCGATGATCGCGACGGCCAGCGCATGCTTGGACCGGAAATGGAAATACATCGCGCCCTTGGTCAGTTCGGCTTCGGCGAGGATGTCGTCGAGGCCGACGTCGTGGTAAGCCCGTCGAGCGAACTGATGCGCGGCGGCCCGCAGAATCTGCCGCCGCGTCGTGTCGGCGCGTCCGTCAGTCGAGTGCGTCGTCATCGCAATTGCGAAGCAAGCCGCCGGTCATTCCAATCATTGCCCGCCGCGAACGTGGTCAACGCGAGTGTCCGAGCCGACCGGCATGCCGGCTGGATCGCCTTCACGTTCACGTTGCCCTCCTCGAAACAGGGGCACACCTCGGTCAAGAAAGAGCACGTCCGACGTGTCCGGGTTGCGTTTCCGAGGTTAGCAGCAACGCGCCGACCTGCTGAGTTCCGACGCTGTTAACCCGGCTACAAACGTGGATACCAATAGTACGTGTGTGGGATGCGTACCATGCTTTCGGTATGTATAGTCTCCGATCAGATGGCTGGCAGTTTGTTCATCCGCCGGCCCCACTCCGGGTTAGGGGAAGCGCATGTCGTTCTTGACCACACAGCCAGAAGCAATGGCGGCATCGGCCGGCGCGCTGCAGGGCGCCGGCGCGGCGGTGAACGCCGGAAACGAGGCTGCGGCAGGTCCCATAACGGCAATCGTCCCGCCGGCCGCCGACCGCGTGTCTGCGCTGCTGGCAGTGCAATTCGCCGCGCACGCCCAGATGTATCAAGCCGTGAGCGCCCAGGCCGCAGCTGTTCACCAGCAGTTCGTCGACGCCCTGGCCGCAAGCTCCGGTTCCTATGCAGCCACCGAGGCCGCCAACGCGGTCGCGGGTCGCTGACCCCCGAGGGAAGCCATCACAGTGCTGGATTTCGGCGCGCTGCCACCGGAAGTCAACTCGACGCTCATGTATGCCGGTCCGGGGCCCGGGTCGCTCGTGGCGGCGGCGGTGACCTGGGACGAGCTGGCGGCCGAACTGACTGCCGCGGCGGCTGCGTACCGCTCCGTGGTCGCCGGACTGACCAGCGGTCGATGGCTGGGCCCGTCGTCGCTGTCCATGGCCTCCGCGGTCGGGCCGTATGTGGCATGGACCAGTGGGACTGCCGCGCGTGCGGGCGAGGCGGCCAGCCACGCCAGGCTGGCTATAGAGATCTATGAAGCGGCCTTCGCGATGACGGTTCCACCGTCGGCCGTCTACGCCAACCGGGTTCGACTCGCGACGCTGGTCGCAACAAACCTGCTCGGTCAGAATTCGGCGGCCATTGCGGCTACCGAGGCCGAGTATGTCGAGATGTGGGCCCTGGACGCCGCGGCGATGTATCAGTATGCCGCGAACTCGGTTGAGGCGTCGGACGTCACCCCGTTCGCCTCGCCGCCGCAGGTCGACAATCCCGTCGGGCTGGTTGCGCAGCGCAACTCGGTCGCCGCGGCCACGGGTGAATCGGGGGCGACCCAGACGACGCTGGCGCAGGTGGTCACCTCGGTTCCCAACGCGCTGCAAGGACTCTCGACCCCCGCGGCGGCCACGACCGGGTCTTCGGGACTGCTCAGCGGGCTTACCAGCGGCACGTCCGATCCGTCGTCCATGGTGGGCATGGTGACGAACCTGTCGATGATCGGCTTGACTCCGCTGTTCGGCCTGTCCAGCGTCCTGGGCATCGCCCAGACCATGCAGAGCATGGCGGCCACGGCAGCGACGGAAGTGGGCGGAGCCGCCGAGGCAGCAGCTGCCGGTGCCGCCGACGCCGCCGGTGCGGCCGGGGCCGCCGAGGCCGCCCTTGGTGGGAGCGCGCTCGCGAGCATGGGTCAGGCCGCCGCCCTCGGCTCGCTCTCGGTGCCGCCGGCCTGGACCAGCGTCATCCCGACAGCTCCGTTGGCCAGCGTGGGCGCCGCTCTGCCGAACGGCGGCATGGGCCCCCTGTCGCAGATGCCAGCGCTGCTGGGCGGGATGCCGCTCGGCGCTCCCAACGGTGCGAGCCGGGCTGCCGCCCCGCGATATGGACTGGTACCGACCGTGATGGCCCAACCGCCGAACGCCGGCTACGGCTCGGCCGTCTGACCCGAAAGGCCTCCGATGCGCCCCGAATACTCGCTGGACAGCCCTACTTCCCGTTACATACCCAAAGTATGTACACGCGCGGTTATAGATATTTCTGGTATGCGCAGTGTGCCGCTGGGCACAGCGCCCGGCGACCGTTCGAAGGGATGGCAGTCATGAAAGTCGTGCTCTTTTGCGGCGGCTACGGCATGCGCATGCGCAGCACCGACGGCGACCTCGTCCCCAAGCCGCTGCAAATGGTCGGTCCCCGGCCGCTGTTGTGGCACGTAATGCGCTACTACGCGCACTACGGGCACAAGGAATTCATCCTGTGCCTGGGTTACGGCCAAGCCATGATTAAGGACTTCTTCCTCAACTACCGCGAGATGGAGTCCAACGACTTCGTCATGCGCGCAGGCAAAATCGAGTTGCTCGACTCCGACATGTCGGACTGGACCATCACCTTCGTCGACACCGGTCTGGAATCGCCGATCGGAGAGCGGCTTCGACGGGTCCGCAAGTACCTGGGCAACGACGAGTACTTCCTGGCCAACTACGCCGACGTGCTGACCGACGCGCCGCTCGACATCATGATCGACCGGCTGATCGAAAGCGGCGCAACGGCTTCCATGCTGACGGTGCCGCCGCAATCGTCCTTTCACTGCGTCGATATCAGCGCCGACGGCGACATCAAAGAGATTGCGCCGGTGACCAAATTCCCGATCTGGGTGAACGGCGGCTACTTCGTGCTGAAGCAGAAAATCATCGACCTGATCCCGGAGAACGGTGACCTGGTCGGCGACGGGTGCATGGCGCTGGCCGGGACCGGTGGATTGTTGGGCTACCAACACGACGGTTTCTGGAAGCCCGCCGACACGTTCAAGGAGCGCGCGGAGCTGGACGCCGACTACAACGCGGGAGTCCGGCCGTGGATGGTGTGGGAGCGGTCGCCGGTGGGGTGCTCGGCATGATTCCACTTACCACCGGCGCCATCGATTCCGTTGCCGCCATTGGCGCGCACTGCGATGACATCATGATCGGCGCCGGCGCCACCCTGATCCAGATCGCACGTCACAATCCCGGAGTCACCGTGCATGTGCTGGTGTTCACCGGCGCCGGGACCGACCGCGAGATCGAGGAGAAAAACGCCTTCGCGGCGTTATCCCCGTACGCCAACGTGGATTTGACCGTGCTCGACCTGCCGGACGGTCATCTGCCCGAACACTGGCGACACGTCAAGCGTCACCTCGCCAAGTTCCGCCGCGGCTGCGAGCCCGATCTGGTGTTGGGTCCCCAGCGCCGCGACTTCCACCAGGACCACCGCTTGATCGGCGAGCTCATCCCGACCGAGTTCCGCTCGCATCTGGTGCTGGGCTACGAAATCCTGAAATGGGAGTCTGATCTGCCGAATCCTGCTGTCTACGTGCCGGTTCCGGACGAGGCGGCGGCCCAGAAGACGCGGCTGCTCATGGAGAGCTATCCGTCCCAGATGCCGCGCGATTGGTTCGAGGCTGAGGCATTCCTGGCGCTGATGCGGGTCCGCGGCGTGCAATGCCATACCCGCTACGCCGAGGCATTCGTCGTCGAAAAGGCGGTGCTGACGCCGGGCGCCGCCACGGCACTGAACTAGCCGGCCGCCGAAAACCCAGTCGAAACTATATCGAAGGGACACCACATGCGAGTGCTGGTCACCGGCACAGAGGGATATCTGGGCTGCCTGCTGGCACCACTTCTGCTCGAAGACGGCCACGACGTCGTCGGCCTGGACACCGGCTACTACAAGGCCGGTTGGCTATGCCCGGGTGCACTTGCCGGAAGCACCCACGGCGCCGAGCCGGCGACCCTGGTCAAAGACATCCGCGACGTGACCGTCGACGGTCTGCGCGGGTTTGACGCGATCGTGCATATGGCCGAGCTGAGCAACGACCCGATCGGCGACCTCATCGGCGACGTCACCTACCAGGTAAACCACCACGGCAGTGTGCATTTGGCCGACTGCGCCAAGCGAGCCGGCGTCACCAGGTTCGTCTACATGTCGTCGTGCAGCGTCTACGGCATCGCCGACGGCACGGTCGACGAGTCCAGCCCGGTCAATCCGCTCACGCCCTACGCGAAATGCAAGGCGTTGGTCGAGCGAGATCTCACCGCGCTGGCGGACGACGACTTCTCCCCGACTTTCCTCCGCAACGCAACCGCTTTCGGCGCCTCACCGCGAATGCGGTTCGACATCGTGCTGAACAACCTGGCCGGCCTGGCGTGGACCGAACACCGCATCGCGATGACCAGTGACGGTACGCCGTGGCGGCCGCTGGTGCACGCCCTCGACATCGCGCAGGCGATCCGCTGCGCGCTGCGCGCCGACCGGCAGAGCGTACATGCGCTGGTGGTCAACGTCGGCAGCGACGAAAACAATCGCACCGTGCGCGAGATCGCCGAGGCGGTAAGCGCCGAATTCCCGGGCTGCGAACTGACTTTCGGGCCGCCCAATGCCGATAACCGCAGTTACCGAGTCGCGTTCGGCAAGATTCGCGAAGTATTCAGCGACTTCAACGCCACCTGGGACGTGGCCGCCGGCGCGGCCCAGCTACACCGGGTGTTCCAGAGCATCGCCATGGAACCGGAGACATTCCACGGCCGCGGACATACCCGGCTCAAGCAAATCGAGTACCTGCTCAAGACGGGCCAGGTCGACGAACGACTGTTCTGGAAGGAGGCATCGTGAAGTACACGCCCACGAGCGTCGCGGGGGTGACGATCATCGACATAGAGCCGCACCGCGACCACCGCGGCTTCTTCTCACGATCGTTCTGCGCCGACGAGTTCGCGCACTATGGGCTGATTTCCGATGTCTCGCAGACCAACATCTGCTTCAACAACACCCGCGGCACGGTACGCGGCCTGCACCGCCAGGTGCCGCCACACGCCGAGGCCAAGTTGGTGCGCTGCACCCGCGGCGCGATCATGGATGTCGCCCTCGACGTTCGCCCAGAGTCGCAGACCTACGGCAGACACGTGATGGTAGAACTGAGCGCGGACAACCGCCGGGCGCTGTTCTTGCCACCCTACGTAGCCCACGGGTTCCAGACTCTGACCGACGACACCGAAGTCGTGTACCAGGTCAGCGGCCCCTACGAGCCGGCCGCCGAAGAGGGATTTCGTTGGGACGACCGGGCTTTCGGCATCAAATGGCCGCTTCCGGTCACGGTGATGTCCGAGAAGGACGCCAGCTGGCCCGCGACCGGTGAGACACCAGAGATCACGCCGGCCGAAAGTGCGGCGTCATGACGAGTTGTGCGCGTCCCGTGCGCACAGATCACTGGGGATAGGCCGGGAAATGGGCCACGACAAGCTGGCACGGGTTCCGGTGCGCATGGTCGTCAGCGGCAGCATCGTCGAACGCTGCGACACCGGCGAGGTGCTGTCGATCATTGCGGCACGCCTGCGATCCTCCGGGCCCGGCTTGGCCGTGGGATCGGTGAACCTGGACCACCTGCACCATTTCCGCAATATCGGGGCCGCTCCCGCGGGCCGGCTGGAATGGCTGTTGCTGGCTGACGGCATGCCGATAGCCTGGCGGGGCCGGCTGCTCACGGCCGGCCCCTGGCCGCGGGTGACCGGAGCCGACTTGTTACCGGCCGTGCTCGCGCTGGCCGAAGATTCCGGACTGCGGGTCGGCTTCTTCGGCGGTAGCCCTGCAACACATCACTTGCTGGCACGGCATGTGTACGCGCGCTATCCCGGGCTGAAGGTTTCGGGGATGTGGGCGCCGAATCAGGCCGAGATCGAATCGGATTCAGAGACATTGGCAGCCGCCATCCGCGACGCAGAGACCGACATCCTGGTAGTCAGCCTGGGCAAGCCCCGCCAGGAACAGTGGGTCGACCGGCACGGGCATGCGACGGGAGCACGGATATTTTTGCCATGCGGTGGCGCAGTGGACTTTCTGGCCGGTAAGACCCGCCGTGCCCCGCAGTGGATGCAGCGGTTCGGGTTGGAGTGGGTCTACCGGCTCGGTCACGAACCACGACGACTGGCCCGCCGATATCTCCTGCAGGGTCCGTTCGCGTTGTTGCGCGCCACCCGCGCCCAGCTCATCTGCTATCCCGGCGTCTACTACGCCGGCCCCCCGGCCCACGATCATGCCGTGTTGCCGACCGCCGCAACCGAAGCGGCATCGGCATAGAAGGCGCCCACATGATCACTACGCTACGAGCCCTGGACGGCCGGTCACCGGTCAATGCGAACCCTGCCCCGCCACCGTGCGTCAAAGTGGTTTCCCGCTGGCAGCAGCAGTATGCACGTCGCCTGCACATCACCGACTCGATAATCGTATGCGGCGCAGTAGTACTCGCTCAATACGTCCGGTTCGGCCGCGAGCCGGATACGTCGGGCTACCCGGGTCCGGTGATGACCCTGTTCTCGTGCCTGTTTGCGGCCCTTTGGCTTTCGTCGATCGCGGTGTTCCACACCAGGTCGACGCGGGTGATCGGGTCGGGCATCGACGAATACCGGCGCATCGCCAGCGCGTCGTTCTGGACGTTCGGAATCATCGCGATGGTCACCCTGCTGGCCAAGATCGACCTGGCTCGGGGCTACCTGGCCGTCGCACTTCCCGTCGGCACCTTAGGACTGGTGGCGAGCCGCAATCTGTGGCGCAAGTATGTCTGGCAACAGCGGATCAAAGGCCGCTGTCAGACAATGGTTTTGGCGATCGGTGACCGGGCGGGCGTATCACACCTGGCACAGGAGTTGCTACGCAATCCGAAGGACGGCTACCTGGTCGTCGGAGTCTGCATCCCGGGGTACGGCCCGGCCCGCGGCGACATGCTGATGGTTCAGGGCCGCGAAATACCGATCCTCGGCGACGAAACCGTTGTGTTCTCCGCGATTCAGTACTGCTGCGCGGACACGGTGGCTGTAACGCACACCGAACACTTCGGTGTGCGGGGAATCCGGGAGCTGATGTGGCAGCTGGAGACGATGGACATCGACCTGGTGGTGGCGCCCGGGGTGGTGGACGTCGCCGAGGCACGACTGACATTGCGCCCGATCGCGGGATTTCCTTTACTGCATGTCGACAAGCCGCAATATGAAGGCACACAGCGCTTCCAGAAGCGAGCCTTCGACTTCTGCTTTGCGCTGGCGGCGCTCATCGGAACTTCGCCGCTGCTGATCATCGCTGCCATCGGCATCAAGCTGACCAGCAAAGGACCGGTCTACTATCGCGCCGAACGCATCGGCCTGGACGGCAGGCCGTTCACCATGCTCAAGTTGCGCACCATGGTCAACGGGGCGGACCAACAGCTCGATCGCCTGCTGCCGTTCAATGAAGGCGCCGGCGGCATGCTCTTCAAGATGCGCGACGACCCGCGCGTGACCCGCGTCGGGAAATTGCTGCGCCGGTTCAGCATCGACGAGTTGCCGCAGTTCATCAACGTGCTCAAGCGGGACATGAGCGTGGTCGGCCCGCGGCCACCGCTGCGCCGCGAGGTGGAGAACTACGCCGGGGACGTCAAGCGGCGACTGTTGGTGAAGCCGGGTGTCACGGGGTTGTGGCAAGTGAGCGGGCGCTCTGATCTTTCCTGGGAAGACTCGGTGCGGCTGGACCTTTCCTATGTCGACAACTGGTCGATGGCAGGTGATCTCGTGATCATCGCCCGCACACTCAAAGCCGTCCTGGCCAGAGACGGGGCTTACTGATGGTGGGCCGCCATGAGTAAGCCGGTAACCGAGGCTCAACCCGATAGGGCCGTCGGGTCCGATTCGTCCGCTGTGACCGGACCCGCCGAGGTGCAGGCGGGACGGATCGCGCACGCAGTCATAGTCCAAATGATCTGCCGCGCACTGGGAATGCTGGCCTCGGTGATTTCGGTGGCGATGACCGCCCGCTACCTGGGCCCCGGCCGTTACGGACAGCTCACCATCGCGGTCGCCTTCATCGGCATGTGGACCAGTCTGGCGGATCTGGGAATCGGCACCGTCATCGTGCGCCGCGTGACCTCCGGCAGAGGTGATCTCGAGCGGCTGGTACGGGTCAACAGCGGCCTGTCGCTGGTCTATTGCGTGCCGCTGGCGACCGTTGCGGCGCTGTGCGGGTTGCTGATCTATCGGGACGCCGACGTGCGGGTCATGCTGGTGGTGTTGTCCGGACAGCTGTTGATGCTGACCATGAAGACGCGGTTCGAGCCGGTGTTCTTGTCCACCGTCCGGTTCTCCGCGGTGGCGTTCTCCGACATCGCGGGCCGGCTGGCCACGCTGGCGGTGGTCACCTGGCTGGTGACGCAGCGAGCAGATGTCATCTGGTTCGCGGTCGCCCAGCTCCTCCCGCCCCTGCTGCAATTGTTGATCCAGGGCACGGCCGCGGCCCAGCACATCTCGCTGCGCCCCGCCTTCGCCCCGCAGGAAGCGAAAGACCTACTGCGGGAGAGCCTCCCGCTGATGGGTGTGATGGTGGTAGGGATCCTCTACTGGCGCACCGACGGCGTGATCCTGTCCCTGGTGAGCAGTCCCGCCGAGGTCGGCGTGTACGGGCTGGCCTACACGATCGCGTTCAACACCGAGGCGTTGTCGACCTTCTTCCTCAAGTCCACCTTGGCGACGGCCACCACCCTGTTCTCCCGCGACGTGGCGGCTTTCGCCCGCTTCCTGCGCCGCAGCGTCGAACTGATGTATTTCGTGGCCATCCCGGTTGCGGTCGTCGGCGCGCTGCTGGCCGGACCTCTCATCGGACTATTCGGCGACGCGGCATACGTCGGTCGCGGAACGCCTACCCTGGGGTTGCTGTTCATCGCGGTCGCACTGCGATTCGTCTCCGCCACCCTGGGTCAGGGTCTGTTCGCCAGCCATCAGCAGCGCTTCTTCTTCCGGCTGTTCCTGGTGGCATTGGCCCTCAACATCGCGCTGAACCTGGCTCTGGACGGCCGATTCGGCGCTGTCGGCGCCGGAATCGCGTTGGTGTGCACCGAGTTGTTCGGTTTGGTGCTGGCCGGCTGGCGGCTGCGTCGTGAGTGCGACTACCGCGGCCCGGGCCTGTTCCTACTGCGGACGCTGATCCCGACGTCGGTCAGTGTCGTTGCGGCACTGCTGCTTTCGGGACAGCACGTGGTTCTGACGCTGGCCGGTGCCGCCGCCGCATATCTGATCGTCAGCCTCGCGATCGGCCCCGTGAACTGGTCGACGCTGAGCTCGCTCTATCGGAAGCAGGTGGTGACATGACAACGGAAATGTGCCGGACGCACGCGGACTACGGCGGCCCCGCCGAACCCCTGGGCACCCCGATGTCGCAGCGGCCCTTGGCCGTGCTGATCGTGACGTACAAGAGCCACGATCTGGTGGAGCAATGCCTCGCCAGTGTCGCCGAGCAGCTACCCGGCCTGCCGGTCTACGTCTACGAGAACAGCGGTGACGGCTACCCCGGTCGTCAGGAACTGGCTGCCCGCCACCCGCATGTGCATTGGGTGCTGGGGCCGGTGAATCTTGGCTTCGCCGCGGCCTTCAACGCGCTGGTGGAGCACACACCACCGGACACCGATCTGCTGATGATGAATGCGGACAGCCGACTGCGCGGTCCGCTGACCCGCACCAGGGAGTTGCTGCAACAACCCGGAGTGGCCGCCGTATCGCCGACGATGCGTGACGCGGCCGCCCCGCGCCGGGTGACGTGGGACGTCGCGCGCCGACGCACCAAGCTGATCCGTGCGCTGGTGGCGGCCAGCGGCTATTCGGACAGGTTGCGCGGCACACCGGTTTCGCAGCTCTATGCCCGACAGCCCACCGAATCGCAGGAGATCGACGGATACATCGCCGGCGCCTGTTTGGCGATCAGCCGTGTGGCCTGGGACTCCGTGGGCGTCTTCGACGAGGAGTTCTTCCTTTACGGCGAAGACGTCGACTGGCAGACGCGCGCCCGCGCGGCGGGCTGGCGCGTGGTGCTGGCCGACGAGCTTGCGGTCGATCACGGCAATGCGTCGCCCGCAGACGACGTTCCTGACCTAAAGGGGCCCGATTCGGTGCACGGCGGTAAGGTTTCGGCCGACGAGCGCCGACGGAACCGGGACTTGCTGCGTGCCAACACCGCGCTGATGCTCGAACGCCAGGCCACCGTTCACCACGCAGACATCTACCTTGCCGGCACAACGCTTTTGGACCGTGTCCAGCGGTCGAAGCGCATCGCCCGCGCCGAGACGCGCACCAGACAGCGCACCGACCTACCGGCGATCGTGATCACCACCAACCGGCTGGTCTACGGCGGCGCCGAGCGGCAGAAGTCGGTGCTGGCAACGGAATTGGCGCGCCGTGGCTACCCGGTCACCATCGCCTGTGTGCAGCGCTTCGGTCCGCTGATCAAGGAGATCCCACACAATGTGCGCGTAGTGCGCCAGCCGTGGTGGGCACCGCACGTGGACTTGCCCCCCGGTCCGGCGGTGGTGATCAGCGGAGACACCAACACCGAGACGGGATTTGCCACGGTGTGGCGGGCGTCGGGCGCCCACCGGCGCTGGCTGGTGGCCCCGCACACTCATCCGGACATGCCGATCTACTCGCGGGCACTGGTGGCCGCAATGAACCGCGCCGACGGTTTCGTCATGCTGGCGCAACGACACTGGGACATGCTGGCCGAACACCATCGGCTGACGCGCCGCCACTTCGTGGCGCCCAACGGCGTGGTGGTACCCGGGCCGCCCGCTGCGCCCAGGGCCCGTACGGCCGGTGATGCGCTGCACCTGGTGATGCTGTCCCGGATCGAGGAGTTCAAGAACCCACATCTGCTGATAGAGGCCCTCGGTGGGCTGGCCGAATTGCCCTGGCGGCTCTCCATATTCGGTGACGGACCCGATCGCGAGAAGCTGGAGGCCCGCACCCCCGAAGGGCTGCGCGACAGGGTGCACTGGCGCGGATGGTCGGACGGCCCGGGACCCGCGCTCGCCGACGCCGACCTGCTCTGCATGCCAAGCCGTTGCGAGACCTTCCCGCTGGTGATCCTCGAAGCGATGGCCCGCGCCGTACCAGTGGTGTCGTCGGCGGTGTGTGCGGTGCCGGAAATGCTCGATTTCGGCGCGGCGGGGTTCCTCGTGGAGGACATCTCGGTGGCGGGATGGCGGGAGCGGCTGGCCGAAATCCTTGCCGAGCCCGATGCGTTGCCGTCGGTCGGGCGGCGCGGCTTCGAGCGAATCAGCAAGCACTACACCGTGGAAGCGATGGCTGAGGCCTACATCGACGCGATCAACGAGGTGCTATGACCGGCGCGCTGACGAGAGGTGCATCATGAACATCGGATCGGGCTGGAAGACAACGCTTTCCGGACGAGCCCGCCGCGACGAGCGCCGCAACCCGACGGCCGCCGACGAGTCGCCGATGTATGAAACGGTGATCCTGGGCGGTGGGCCGGCCGGGACCGGGTCGCTCGTCTGGGCGGCGCGGCACGGCCGGCTGGGGACATGGCTCGACAGCGGAGTCGCACTGGTCGAACAAACCGGCCAGCTGGGCGGTGCACTCGGCCAGTACCCACTGAACGCGGACTCGCGGGGCACATCGTTCCTGGAATGCCTCGACGGGCCGCACTGCGAGGCCGCGCTGACCGGGGTACGGGCAGATCCGGTGACGACCGAATTGGAACGCTGGCGCGAGGGCCGGCCAACGCTTCGGCTGGTCAACCGTTTCGAGCGGTGCGTGGGTTCAGCCATCTTGTCCGAGTTCGCCCGGCATCCGAACAGCCGTGCCTTCACCGGTGCAACCGCGCTGGCAATCCGGCAGGAACGCGGCGGGCCGGTTGCCATCCTGATCGCGACCCAAGGTGGGCGACGTAGCGTCATCCGCGCCGCCAGTGCCGTCGTCGCGCTGGGCGGGCGTCCGATCACCTCGTGGAGCGGCGTCGAACTCGGCACCGGCCTGTGTCTCGGGGACTGGCGGAGCAAGATCTTGGCCAGCCACCGGCTGCTGACGCGCGGCGGCGCACAGGAGGTGGGGCGACGGCTCGCCCGAATCAACCGCGAGCCTCGCGTGGTCATTGTGGGCGGGGCGCACAGCGCCTTTTCATCGGCATGGATGCTGCTGGAACAGGTCCCGGGGCTGCGTTTCGGCCCGCGCAGCGTGCACATTCTTCATCGCAGCGAACCGCGCCCGACGTATGTGTCGCGTGGCGCGGCCTGGGCCGATCGCTATGAGTTCTCCGAAAGCGATGTCTGCCAGGTCACCGGTCGCGTGCACCGGCTCGGCGGGTTGCAGGGCGACGGTCGTGAAGTATGGCGGCGTATCCACGGAAAACCGGGGGCCGAGCGGGACGAACGCGCCGTCACCATGCCCATCAACAGCCTGACGCGTGCCGAGCTGAAGGGACTGCTCGATAACGCAGACCTGATCGTTCCGGCCCTCGGATATCGCCTGGCGACCATCCCGATCTACGACGCGGACGGCCATCCGGTGAGATTGGCGAGCACCGGCCCCGCGGTCAGGGCTGACGCGCGGCTGCTCGCGGCCGACGGCACACCCGTCCCCGGCGTGTTCGGGGTGGGGTTGGGCAGCGGTTTCGTGCCCTGGGGCGCCATGGCCGGCGAAGCGTCCTTCGCCGGCCAGCAGAACAGTCTCTGGCTGTACCAGAACGGCCTCGGCGAGCTGATCTACAACAGCACCCGGCGATTGGCGCAGCAGCAGATGCGTAGTCCGGCAACCACTTTCGACGCGAATCCGAGCCGGGACGCCGGCGCGGCACTGGCAGCTACATCGTCGGCGTCGTCGGCAACAAAGGAGGCGTGACTTTGCCTGTCAAGCTGTCTAACCCGTTGAGCACCAGGCGTGGCCGTCGGCCTCGTCCTTCGCCGTCGAGGCCGGTCGGCGGTGCCGTGCCGGACGCAATGTCCAGCCGCGCGCCACGAATCGAGAGTGGAATGATATGCCGCTTATGCGATTCCGATCGATTGTTCAGTGTGTTGGACCTTGGCGCGACTCCGCCCTGCGAGAAGTTCCTCACCGCCGAGGAGCTCGATCTACCGGAACCCACTTTTCCGCTGCACCTGCGGGTGTGCGAGGACTGTCTGCTGTTGCAGATACCGGCGCTCATCACGCCGGAGGACACGTTCAACGAATATGCCTATTTCGCTTCGTTTTCCGATAGCTGGGTGCAGCATGCCAAGAGCTACGTGGGAGACGCGGTACGACGCCTGAACCTGGGTCCCGAGTCGTTCGTGGTGGAGGTCGCCAGCAATGACGGCTACCTGTTGCAACACGTCGTCGCAGCGGGTGTGCCGTGCCTGGGCATCGAGCCGTCGCTGAATGTCGGGGGGGCCGCACGGGAGCGCGGTGTGCCCACCGTGTCAGCGTTTCTGGATGAGCAGATCGCTCAGGCCATTCGCGAAGAACACGGCCCGGCAGACTTGGTCGTCGCCAACAACGTCTACGCGCACATCCCCGATCTGCGCGGCTTCACGCGTTCGCTGCGCCGCCTGCTCGCCGACGACGGCTGGCTGAGCATCGAGGTCCACCACGCGCTGCATCTGGTGAAATTCGCACAGTTCGACACGATCTATCACGAACACTTTCAGTACTACACGCTCTTCTCGGCGATCAACGCACTCGCCACGGCCGGACTGGCCGTCGTGGATGTCGAGCTCCTGCCGACACACGGCGGATCCATCCGGGTGTGGGCCCGGTCCGCCGAATTCGCCGGACCACCGACCGACCGGGTGGAGAAGGTGCTGCGCGCCGAGGATGCGGCCGGCCTGCATCGCGTCGATGGTTATCTGCAACTGCGTGCACAGACCGAGGCGACCCGCCACGCATTGTTGCGGTTCTTGTTGCAGTGTCGCGCCGAAGGCAAGCGCGTCGTCGGGTACGGCGCGCCCGGCAAGGGCAACACATTGCTGAACTACTGCGGGATTCGCAGCGATCTGATGGAGTACACCGTCGACCGCAATCCGTACAAGCATGGTCGGTTCACACCGGGCACGCGCATCCCGATATACGAACCAGAGCGCATCGCCAGCGACCGCCCGGACGTGGTCGTGGCGCTGCCATGGAACCTCGAAACCGAACTGACCCAGCAACTCGACTACATCTCCCAGTGGGGCGGCCAGCTGGTTTTCCCGCTCCCGACATTGCACCCGGCGCGACAACCATGACTCCGAATGCGTTGTCAGCACAGCGGAGAGCCGCTCAAGGCGCGGATTGCGATGGCACCATGACCATCTGCCGAGGGTGTGGCCGCCCCGACCTTGATCGGGTGCTCGATCTGGGAAAGGTGCCGGCGGCGGACCATTTCCCTCCGGCCGGCGAACCGGTGACCGCAGAGGAGGCGTCATATCCGCTCGCGATGGATCTGTGCGTTCATTGCGGCCTGGCCCAACTCGCCGATGACGACACCGAGACCGCCGAACCGCGCGGTGTCGAGCCGCAGGCCTTGCGTGACCAGGCCGTCGATGCGATACAGCGAGTGTCGACGGGGGGCTGGCTGCGCGGCAGCACCGTTCGCGAATTCGGTAGCCCACACGGCGGGACGTGGCTACCGCTGCTGCTCCAGCGTGGTTACTCGGAGTGCGTGTCCGGGCCGGCCGATGTGGTGCTCGATTCCTTTGGCATCATGCATGATCCGGATCAGCGATCGGCGTTCCGGCTACGAGCGGAGGCGACCGCCCCCGGCGGGGTGCTACTACTTCAATTCCACTCGCTGTTGACGATCGTGCGGCTGGGTCAGTGGAACGCGTTGCGCCACGGCCACTTTGCCTATTACTCGCTGACAGCGTTAACGAGGTTGCTCGCTGCGACCGGCATGAGCATCGTCTCAGCGTGGGAGTTCGGGCTTTACGGCGGAACCGTGCTGGTGGCCGCGGTGCATGGCAAGGCCGAACCCGACCACAGCGTCAACGACATCTTGCGGCGTGAGCGCGCCTTCGGCGTCACGGACACGACCGTTGTACAACGACTGCAGCGCTCCGCCCAGGATCACATCGCGCGGCTGCGCGACTGGCTGCTGGAGCAGGCAAGCCGCCAGCGCACGGTCTACGGATACGGCGCCGGGTCACGCGTCGTGGCACTGTTCAGCATCGCCGGCGTCGATCGCCGACTGTTGCGGGCCGTCGCCGACGCATCACCGGCCAAGCAGGGGCGCCGGATACCGGGCACCGACGTGGTGATCGTCTCACCCGAACAACTCATCGCGGCCGATCCAGATCGGGTGCTGTTGACGCTGCCGGACCTCTATGACGAGGTCCGGCAAAAGTTTCCTCAACTCGACGGACGCTGGTCAGTCGACATACTGGATTGAGACCGCAAATGACCGTACTGAGCCACGACCAGGCGCTGCCCAATTTCGCCGAGCACGCTGAGGACGCCAAGAACCACGCCATCGAATCACCCAGGGCACCACAGGAATACGTGCAGCGCTACTTGACTCGTCAGGTAGCGGATCGGTGTAGCGGCCGGAATACGCTGCGCATCATCGACATCGGGTGCGGACGCGGTGACACCGTCGCATGGCTGCGCGCCCAGGGCTGGGACGCCTACGGAATCGACATCTCGGCTGAGTACATAGAGCGGGGACGCCGATACCTGGCGGGAAGAGGTGACGATCCCGCGCGTCTGCAGGTGATGAACGACGACTTGAGTTACCCGTTCCCGGACAACATGTTTGATGTCGTGTTGTCCGATCAGGTCATCGAGCACGTCGCCGATCTTGACCTGTTCGCGGCGGAGGTGGCGCGTATTTCGGCGCCGGGTGCGCGCGGGCTGCATATCTGGGATGCCAAATGGCGTCCCGTCGAAAGCCACCTCAGGTCTCCGTTCGTGCATTGGCTACCCAAGGGTCCGCTGCGCCGCGCCGCCGTCGCGGCAGCGCTGCGATGTGGCCTTGCAGCGCCGTACTTTACGCAATTCGACTTTCCGGACCGGGTTGAGATCTTCCACCGGTTCAGCCAGGACGAGACGTTTTACCGCTCACTGCGGAGCAGCATCGCCACCCTGCAGCGCCACGGTCTGCGGTGCGACGCGCGGATGACCTCACAGGACAAGATCGGCCTTCGTCTGCCGGCCGCGCCGAAGGTGGCCCTGCCGCTGGTGGGGTGGCTCTATCGCCACATGTTCAGTGCTGTGGTGGAGACGCGCCAGTGGACGCATCCACGGCGAAAGCCACAGCGCCTTAAGCGGATTCACGGCTGTCCCCTCTCCGCGAGCCCC
>NZ_LZSG01000047.1 GCF_001665395.1 Mycobacterium sp. 1164966.3 | reverse complement strand
TGTCAAGGATCAACCGAAACAGCTGTAAAGAATCAGCCGAAACACTGTCAGGCATCAACCGAAACCGAAACGTCAAGCATCAGCCGAGGTAATACAGAAATACGGTGGGGCGGGCGGGGCTCGAACCCGCGACCAACGGATTATGAGTCCGCGGCTCTAACCAACTGAGCTACCGCCCCGTGTGACGCGGCCACCATGCTGCCATACCGTCAGCCGAACACCGTCTGACCATCAGCATCGAGTAGATACCGCTCCGTGCCGTGCTCGACCCGCGGGGCATCGGCACCCAGCGCCACCGCGACTTTGTTACTGGCATTACGCATGATGTCGAACGTCAGCTCAATGGCCTCAGCCTCGGAGAACCGAGAACGCACCTCGGCGACATCGTCGGCGACGAGGTGCGCCGGGCTCCAAATTAACGCATCCGTATACCGCAGCGCTGCTTTTGCGCGCCCGTCAAGCAACGCCGAGCTCTCGAAACGCTCGATATCGTCGTACAACGTCTCCGAACCGCCGGCATCGAGTGCAGTGCTCTCACGCAGCGACTTGCACAGCCGGCAGTTGTGTTGGGCTGCGCCGCGGAGCCGGACGAGTTCAGACGTGATCGGGTCGAGTGCGCGCATCCGAGCCACCGCCGGTAGGAAGCCGTTGAACAACGCATCCGACGGGTCGGCGTGCTCCCACGAGATCGGTCCGTTCACCCAGCCGAGATATTCCGAACCGACGCCCAGCGCTTCCAGCCCGGCCCGCACCCGGGGAACGAAGTCGGCGATGTACATCGCAACGACGGCACCGAAAGTACTGTCCCCCAGCGCTTTCCATAGCCGCGACCGCTGCTCGTCAGTGATCACCGAGACGTCGACACTGAACTGCTCGGCAAACTCAGCAACCGTGGTCTCGGCCTGCGACGCCGGTCCGTCAACCTCGACATCGGCGGGCAATGGCGGCAGCGACAGCGCCTGCGCACACACCCGTCGCGCCAGGGCGGTAAGACGACCCGACGTCAACGTCACCAGTTGAGTGAGCTGATCTTTGTGAACAGATACCGGGGCAACCATTGATCCAACGTTAGAAGGCAAGTCGGCAATCGGCTACTGCGCCTGGCTCACCGAGGACATGTGGAAGTCCGGTATCCGCAGCGACGGCATCGCTGCGCGGGTGACCCAATCCCCCCATTCCCGAGGCAGGGTCTTCTCGCTGGCACCGGCTTCGGTGGCCCGTCGCAACAAGTCCAGCGGACTTTCGTTGAACCGAAAATTGTTGACCGCCGCGGTCACCTCGCCGTCTTCGATGAGGTAGACCCCGTCCCGGGTCAGCCCCGTAAGCAGTAGCGTGGCGGGGTCGACCTCCCGGATGTACCACAGCGTGGTCAGCAGCAGACCGCGCTCGGTCGAAGCGATCATGTCCGCCAGATCGGCCGACCCGCCGGTCATCACGATGTTGTCCGCCGCTACCGCCACCGGCTCGTCGTATTTGGCGGCGGTCGCCCGGGGGTAGGCCAGCGCGTTGATCACCCCGTTGCGGATCCAGTCGACCTGGTTGATCTCCATCCCGTTGTCGAACACCGACACCGTCTCCGAGGAGTTGCTCACCGCGACAAACGGCGTGCACGCCAGTCCGGGTGCGGACGGATCGGAGAACAACGTCAGCGGCAAATCGGTGAGCCGCTCCCCCACGCGCGTCCCACCGCCGGGGGCCGAGAATGCGGTCCGGCCCTCCTGTGCCCCCCGCCCAGACATCCTCCAAGCCAGGTGGATCATCATGTCGGCCACCGTGGACGGCGGCATGATCGTCTCGTAACGTCCCGCGGGAAGCTCGACAGTTCGCGCAGCCCACCCCAGTCGTACCGACAGGTCATCGAGCATGGCATCGATTGGCACTTCGACGAAATCAGGCGTGCCAACCCCCGCCCAAGCGCTCGCGTCGCCGAGCTTTGCGTTGATCTCCACCCCGCCAGTCGGCTGAGTGTAGCGCCGGCGCAGCCCCTTCGACGACGCCAGGAATGTTGTCGAAAGACTGTGGTGCGCAAAGCCGTACAGTTGGTCGGCGCCCGCGAAGCCCCGGCTCAACGACGACGCGACGTCGCCGAACACTTCGGCGCTAGTACCGGGTACCGGCGCGTCCCAGTCGGCCGGCACCCCGGTGTCGGCAATCAGCGGCGCGGCATCACCGGCCTCCGGCGCACACTGAGCCGCTTCCTCGGAGGCCGCTACCAGCCCGCGAATCACCGAAGGGTCGACCTCACCTGATACCACCGAGCCGACAAAGGTGCTATCGCCATGGCGCACAATCGATATCACCGCGAGATTGCGGCTGACCGAAACTCCGTTCGTGGTCATCGAATTGCCCGCCCAACGCAATGTCGCTTCGGCGCGATCGGTAACCAGGACCATGGTCTCGTCGGCGCGGGCTTCCCTCGCCGCTTCGGCCAGAACAACTTTGACAAGGTGCTGCGCTGTGATCATTTGCGCTGCTCCTCAGCATCGCTTCGTCCCCCTCGCCGCTGCGCGGGTGGGGGTGCCCCCACTGCATCGTCGCCAGCGCGGATCATCGGCCGCCCTCGGCGAGGACGTTGAGCACATTGACATTCCGGAACAACGCCGACGGACAGCCATGGCTGACCGGCGCCACCTGGCCCGGCTGGGCCTTACCGCAGTTGAGCGCGCCGCACAGTCGCCAGGTCGACGGGCCGCCGACCGCTTCCATGGAATTCCAGAAATCGGTGGTGGTGGCCTGATACGCGACATCACGCAGCTGACCGTCCAGGCGGCCGTCGCGGATACGGAAAAACCGCTGGCCGGTGAACTGAAAGTTGTAGCGCTGCATATCGATCGACCACGACTTGTCGCCGACGATGTAAATTCCGTCTTCGACCCGTGCAATCAGGTCGGCAGTGCTGAGGCCGTCGACACCGGGCTGCAACGACACGTTGGCCATTCGCTGGATGGGCACGTGATGCGGCGAGTCGGCATATGAGCATCCGTTCGAACGCGCCTGCCCAAGCCGCGGGGCGAACACTCGATCCAGCTGATAACCGACGAATACCCCGTCGCGCACCAGGTCCCAGCTCTGCGCGGCCACGCCCTCGTCGTCGTAACCCACACTGGCCAAGCCGAATTCGACGTTACGGTCGGCGGTGACGTTCATGACCGGTGAGCCGTAACGCATGGTGCCAAGCTTGTCAGGGGTGGCGAAGGATGTTCCGGCGTAGGCCGCTTCGTAGCCGATGGCTCGGTCGTATTCTGTTGCGTGGCCGATGGATTCGTGAATGGTCAGCCACAGGTTGGTCGGGTCGATTACCAGATCCTTAAGCCCCGGTGTCACGCTGGGCGACTTGACCTTTTCGGCCAGCAGCGACGGCAGCTCCGCGAGTTCCTCGGTCCAGTTCCAGATCTCGTCACCGGCCACCACTTCCCAACCGCGGGCCGTCGGCGGCGCCAGGGTGCGCATCGAGTCAAAACTGCCCGCCGCCGCATCCACGGTCACCGCCTCCAATGTCGGCTGCAGGCGCACGCGTTGCTGAGTGATCGTCGACCCGAAGGTGTCGGCGTAGAACGTCTGCTCCTTTGCTGCGGTCAGCGCGGCGGACACATGGTCGACGCCGTCGGCGCTCAGCAACCGCCCGGAGTACTCCTCGAGCACGGCGATCTTTTCCGTGGCGTCGACGTGGAACGGGTCGACTTGGTAATGCGACACCCAGGTGACGTCGTTGTACACCGGCTCGGGCGCCAGCTCGACTCGGTCGGTGTTCAGCCCGCGCAGCGTCGTGGCCACGTGCACTGCGCGGCGCGCGGTGTCGGCCGCGACAGACGGCGAAAGCTCGGCGTGCGACGCGAAACCCCACGTCCCGTCCACGATCACCCGGACCGCCAAACCGGCTTCTCTGGTGATGACAGCAGTCTCCAGCTCGCCGTCGCGCAACTGGACGATCTCGGTGCTGAGGCGGTGAATGCGCAGGTCGGCGTGGCTGGCCCCGGCTGCGGTGGCCGCCGACAATGCGGCATCGGCCAGTTCGTGGCGCGGCAGATGGAGAAAGTCGGCATCGATCCCCCGGTCGAGTGTCACGACTCCACCGTAACGAGAGGCTTTAATACAGCCATGGTCGACGCGCCCCCGCGATCCACCACGCTGGCGTATGCCCTGCTGGCGCCCAGCCTGTTCGGCGTGGTGGCTTTCCTGCTGCTGCCGATCCTCGTGGTGGTGTGGCTCAGCCTGTACCGATGGGACCTGCTCGGGCCCCTGCACTATGTCGGCCTGGCCAACTGGCGATCGGTCCTGGCCGACTCCGGCTTTGCCAACTCACTGCTCGTCACAGCCGCGTTCGTGGCGATCGTCGTCCCCGCGCAGACAGTGCTCGGTCTGCTGGCGGCTTCCCTGCTGGCCCGCCGGTTGCCGGGCACCGGAATGTTCCGCACGCTGTACGTGCTGCCCTGGATCTGTGCGCCGCTGGCGATCGCGGTGTTGTGGCGCTGGATCCTGGCGCCCACCGACGGAGCCGTCAGCACCCTGCTCGGCCACCGCATCGAATGGCTTTCCGACCCGGGCCTCGCGCTGCCCGTCGTGTCAGCGGTGGTCGTGTGGACCAACGTCGGGTATGTTTCGCTCTTCTTCCTGGCGGGCCTGCTGGCAATCCCGGCCGATATCCATGCCGCCGCTCGTACCGACGGCGCCAACGCCTGGCAGCGATTCTGGCGCATCACCCTGCCGATGCTGCGGCCGACGATGTTCTTCGTCCTGGTCACCGGAATCATCAGCGCCGCACAGGTTTTCGACACCGTCTACGCCCTGACCGTCGGCGGCCCGGCGGGCCGCACCGACCTGGTGGCGCACCGGATCTACGCCGAGGCGTTCGGCGCCGCAGCCATCGGGCGGGCGTCGGTAATGGCCGTGCTGCTGTTCGTCATCCTGGTCGGGGTCACCGTCGTTCAGCAGCTGTACTTCCGGCGACGGGTCAGCTATGACCTCACGTAACATGCCGGCCGCGCTGATCTACGCCGGCCTCGCGCTCGGCGCGGTGATCACGTTGGCGCCCTTCTTACTTGGATTGCTGACCTCGTTCACTTCGCCGCACCAGTTCGCCACGGGCGCGCCGCTGCAATTGCCGCGACCACCTACGCTGGCCAACTATGCCCATCTGGCCGGTGCCGGGTTCGGTCGCGCGGCGGTGGTGACCGCGTTGATGACCTTGTTGATTCTGTTGGGCCAGTTGAGCTTTTCGGTGCTGGCCGCTTACGCGTTCGCGCGTTTGCGATTCGCCGGACGCGACGCGCTGTTCTGGGTTTACATCGCAACTCTGATGGTCCCGGGGACGGTCACGGTAGTGCCCCTGTACCTGATGATGGCCCAGCTCGGCCTGCGAAACACGTTCTGGGCGTTGGTCCTGCCGTTCGTATTCGGCTCCCCCTACGCAATTTTTCTGCTGCGCGAGCACTTTCGGATGATCCCCGACGACTTGATCAACGCCGCGCACCTCGACGGTGCCAACACCCTGGACGTCATCATGCATGTGGTGGTTCCGTCCAGCCGGCCGGTGCTGGCCGCCCTGACGCTGATCACGGTGGTCTCGCAATGGAACAACTTCATGTGGCCGTTGGTGATAACCAGCGGCAGCAAGTGGCGGGTGCTTACCGTGGCGACGGCCGGGCTGCAGTCCCAATACAACGCCCAGTGGACGTTGGTGATGGCGGCGACCACGGTCGCGATCGTGCCGCTGGTCGTGCTGTTCGTTGTGTTCCAACGCCATATCGTCGCCTCGATCGTGGTCTCGGGTCTCAAGTGAACCGGCCCCGCTTTTCGACGCTGGTCGCTGCGGCGCTGATTTTGGTGGCCGCGCTGCTGGCGACGACGGCGGTGCTGCTGGGCAGGTCCGGCGAGCCGAGCAGCGGCAGAATCGTGGTGACGGTGCGGCTGTGGTCCGATCAGATCGCCGCGGCATATCGGGAGTCGTTCGCCGCCTTCACCCGCGCCCATCCCAACGTCGAAGTACGCGTCAACCTGGTCTCCTACTCGACCTACTTCAACACATTGCGCACCGATGTCGCCGGCGGCAGCGCCGACGACATCTTCTGGGTTTCGAACGCGTATTTCGCCGCCTACGCCGACAGTGGGCGCCTGATGAAGGTGGACATCGCTGCCGACTGGGAGCCGTCGGTGGTGAACCAGTTCACCCGCGGCGGTGCGCTCTGGGGAGTGCCGCAGCTGACCGACGCCGGCATCGCGTTGTTCTACAACGCCGACCTACTCGCTGCGGCCGGTGTCGATCCCACGCAGCTGAACGATTTGCGATGGAATCGCAACGGGGACGACACTTTACGTCCCATGCTGGCCCGGCTGACCGTCGATGCCGACGGACATGCCGCGGGCACACCGGCTTTCGACGCCGGACGGGTACGCCAGTGGGGGTACAACGCGGGCAACGATGCTCAAGCCATCTACCTCAACTACATCGGGTCGGCGGGCGGCGTATTCCAGCGTGGCGACCAGTTCGCGTTCGACAACCCCGCGGCGGTGCAGGCCTTCCGTTATCTGGTCGGTCTGATCAACGACGACCATGTCGCGCCGCCGGCCTCGGACACCAACGCCAACGGCGATTTCTCCCGAAACCAGTTCCTGGCCGGCAGGATGGCGCTGTTCCAGTCCGGCACTTACAATCTGGCGCCGGTGGCCAGCGACGCCAGATTCCGCTGGGGAGTGGCGATGTTGCCGGTTGGCCCGAAAGGCCGGGTCAGTGTCACCAATGGTATTGCTGTGGCGGGTAATTCGGCATCCAAGCACCCCGACGCGGTACGTCAGGTATTGGCGTGGATGGGGAGTCGTGCCGGCAACGAATACGTGGCTCGGCATGGTGCTGCTATCCCCGCGGTGCGCTCAGCCCAGCGGGTGTACTTCGATTACTGGGCGGCCAAAGGGGTCGACGTGACGCCATTTTTTTCCGTGCTCGACGGACCGCGAATTGGTGCACCCGGTGGCGCCGGCTTCGCAGCCGGATTCCAGGCGCTACAGCCCTATTTCGACGAAATGTTTCTCGGCCGAGGCGATGTCGCTGCCTTGCTGCGACAGGCGCAGGCTGCGGCCAATACCGCTGCACAGCGTTAGCCGGGCAATACCAGCACCGGTATCGGGCTGTGGCGGATGATTTTCGCGCTCCGGGATCCGAGGAATACTCGGGCGATGTCGCCGCGCGGTGAGGTACCGACCGCCAGTATCTCGCCGTCTTCCCACACCGCCGCGGCCAGTGCGTGAGCCCATGTTCTTCCGGTAACCACTTCCAGCACAACGTCTTTGCCGACTATGCCGTCAGTCTTCAAGTTCTCGAGTATGTCTCGCGCCTGCGACGCCCATGCTTCCAGCACCGAATCCTCGGCATGCAGGCCCACCTCGGGTGGGTACATCGTCTTTCCGCGGACTGCAAAGGTGAGCACTCGCATCGGCACCCCGAATCGCTCGGCGGACTCGACACACCGTCGTACCACGTCAACCGACTCCGGGGTGGCCGAGTACGCGCAGGTGAGCCGCGTCAGTTTGCCGGTGTGAGCGCGATATCCGCGCGGACTAATCGCCACCGGCACCGGCGACGAATGCAAGAGCCAGTCGGCGGTCGACCCGATAACCACTTGCCCACGCCGAGCGCTGGGCAGCGAACCCAACACCAGGACCTCCGCGTCGGCTTCGGCAACGACCTCGATCAGGCCACCCGAGACCGATCGGTGCGCGCGATGAAAGTAAGTGACCTCGACTCCGTCGGCCGATTTGCGCAGATAGCGCCGGGCCTCCTCGGCCGAGTCGACGGCCAGTTGATCGGCCCAGTGCTCGAATTCAGCGTCGACGCGGGCGAGCGAAGGTGTCAGCCACGGCTTGGGCACGATGGTCGCCACCGTCAGCGAGGTGCCAAGCGTGCGCGCCGCGCGGACCCCTAGATATAAGCCGGACAGCCCGACCTTGCCGGCCAGGTAACCGACAACGACCGTCACTGCACTTCCTCCGCCGTTGGCGCCTCATCGTTCAATGCGCTGTGGTGTCGGCCCCACACCAGGTAATAGGTCAGCGCCAGCGCAACCCATCCACTGAACGCAAGCCAGGTGTACCAATGCAAGCTGGCCAGGATGTATCCACACGCCGCCACGGAGAGCGCGGGTGTGACGGGATAGCCGGGCACCTTGAACCCGCGCGGCAGGTCGGGCTGGCGGATCCGCAGGATGATCACCCCGATCGACACGACCGTGAACGCGGTGAGCGTGCCGATAGACACCAGGTCCGCCAGTTTCTCGAGCGGCACGAATGCCGCCAGCATCGACGCGGCGACCGCGACGATCACTGTGTTGGTCACCGGAGTCATCGTGCGGGGGTTCACTGTCGCGAAACGGGGGGGCAGCAATCCGTCGCGGCCCATCGCGAACACGATGCGAGTCTGGCCATACTGAGTGACCAGCGTGACGGAAAAAATGGAGATCACCGCCCCGGCGGCCAGGATGGTGCTGGCCCACCGGCCTTTTGTGACGTTGTCGAGAATCGTGGCAAGCCCGGCCTCCTGCTGGCCGCCGAATTCCTGCCAACGCTGGGTGCCAAGTGCGGAGAGCGCGACGAGCACGTAGACGCTGGTGACGATAACCAGCGCCGAGATGAGCGCGCGTGGCATTGTTTTTTGCGGGTCTTTCACTTCGTCGCCCGCGGTCGACACCGCGTCGAGGCCGATGTAAGAGAAGAAGATTGTGCCCGCCGCCGAACCGATACCGGCCACACCGAACGGGGCGAAGTCCCGCAGATGGTCGGCGTCGTAGGCGGTGAATGCGAGGACCACGAACATGCCCAGCACGCCCAGCTTGATCAGCACCATGACGGCGTTGACCTTCGCGGATTCGCTGGCGCCGCGGATCAGCAGCAGTGCGCACACCCAGATCAAGAACACTGCCGGCAGGTTCATCAGGCCCGGATATTCGTCCCACGGCGCAGCCGACAACGCATGCGGCACCTGAAATCCGAATACGTTGTTCAGCAGCTTGTTGACGTAGCCGCTCCAGCCGACCGATACCGCGGCCGTGGCCACCCCGTACTCCAACAGCAGGCAGGCCGCGACCACCATTGCGACGGCCTCACCGAGGGTGGTGTATGCGTAGGAATACGCTGAACCGGAAACCGGTACGGCGGAAGCCAATTCGGCGTAGCAGATGGCCGCGAGCCCGGCAGCGATACCGGCGATGATGAACGAGACGATCACGCCGGGGCCGGCTTGGGGTACAGCCTGCGACAGCACGAAGAAGATGCCGGTACCGATCGTGGAGCCGACGCCGAACATGGTCAGCTGAAACACGCCGATACTGCGCTTGAGGTGATCTGCGGCGCCGTGAGCGACGGGAGCGCCGCTCACGGGGCGGCGGCGCAGCATCTGCTTTTTCAGACTGATCGACGGGGCCGTCATCGCACCTCCCGCTAGTAGGTCAGCTGATTATGCGGCCTGGTCCAGCGTGGCGGCGGACTTTGCCAGGCTCCGCGCCGAACCTCGTGATGAGTCCCAGGCGTCTGGCACCGGGTCGCGGACCGGTCGGCGAGTGCGTTTCTCCTGAGTCCCATCGGTCACAAAATCTGAGCCTGTGGCTTGTCCGCCTCAACGCGAAAACCGTTGCGCGGCAAGCTAATTGTCGCGTTGAGCCCAGAAAGCCCGCGCCTCGATCAAGCCTGCACTGCAAGGCGATCCCGGCCCGCCTACCGCGCCAAATGCAGGGCCGTGTCCAGCGCCACCGCAGCACCGCTGGCCGCGACCACGACACCGATTGTCACCCAGTCCGCCAGTTTCGGTCGCGCCGGATTCGCACTCAGCTGACCGGTGCCGCCGCGGGCGGTGATCGCGTCTCCCATCTCGTCCGCGCGCCGCAATGTCACGGTGATTGCGGCGGTGAGCAAGTCGATAAGTTCCAGCGCGTGCCGCCAGCGCCGGGCCTTGCGGCTGCGCGGTATCCGTTTGGGCCGTAACCGCCGAGCCGCATAAAGCACCTGGAACTCATCGATCAACATCGGGAAGGCCCGCAGCGCCAATGCCAAAGCCACCGCCCATTCGTCTACCGGTATCCGCAGAAGCCGCAAAGGCCAACCCAAAGTCGCTACCGCAGGCCCGATTTCGGCTACGTTGGTGGTCCAGGACACCATCCCACCCAACGCCAGCAACACGATCGACAGCGTGGTGAACCGCAAAAAGTTCAGCGCCCCGCCCAGTCCGATCTGGGTCCCGCCCAGCGTGACCACCGGACTACCGCTGGCTAGGGCGGCGGTGATAAACCCGAACGCGAGCAGGATCCAGAGCCAGCGCGGGATTGACGGCAGCACGCCGCGCGGGATGCGGGCGATCCAGATGGCAGCCGTCACCAGGACCCCCACCACGCCGATCGTCACCCACCCCGGATAGAACGTCAGCAGCAGCGAAACGCCGAAAACCACCAGCAATTTGGTGCCGGCCCACAGATCGTGGATCGTCGACCGTCCGGGCACCGGAACCAGCAGCACCACGGGACGAGGCTGGCGCCGGGGTTGCGCGTGGGTCGAGGCAGAGGCCGAGATCGCGGTCATGGCATACCTCCCGCCGCGGTCTGCGCCGATTCCAGCGCGCCATCGTGCAGGTGCAGGATTCGCGGGCACAAATCCTCCAGGCCGGCGACGTCGTTGGAGATAACCACCACCGTCAGGCCCCGCTCGCGGCGCAAGTCCTCCAGCAACCGCAGTAGACCGCGCTGGCTGGCCGCATCCAACCCGGCCAGCGGCTCGTCCAGAATCAATGCTCGCGGCGAACGCGCCAACAGCCCGGCCAGCACGACACGGCGCATCTGACCCCCGCTGAGCTGGTCGATGCGCCGCTTGGCCAGCGTGGGATCCAGCCCGACGACGCTCAGCGCGGCGACCACCCGGTCATGTTCGCGGTGTGAAAAGCCCGCTGCCGAAGCAACTTCCAGATCGACGCGGCTGCGCATCAACTGCAGCCGGGCCGCCTGGAACGACAACGCCACAGTGCCGACCTGCTCGTGGGTGGGCCGGCCATCGACCAGGCAAGCGCCGGCCGTGGGCACCGTCAGGCCCGCCATGATCCACGCCAGCGTCGACTTGCCCGAACCGTTGCCGCCATGGATCAGCACCCCGTCACCTTGTTCCACGACGAAGCTGACATCGCGCAGTGCGATCTTGGCCCACGGCGTGCCGCTGCCGTATTCGTGACCAACGCCGAGGAGCTCGAGCGCGGGGGCCTTGCGGCCGTGATCCACTGCGACGCGCGGCGTCGGGACTTGCGCGCGGTCGGCCATATCGGTGTTGTCCGGTGAATTGCTCAGGTTGATCGTGCGGTCGGCGGACGCGGCCTCGTTGTCGAAGTGCGTGATATGGACGAGAGCGGTCCGGTGCCGTTTGGTCAAACCGGACAGCACATTCAACAGCGCGTCACGGCCCTGCTGGTCCACCATGCTGGTGACCTCGTCCGCGATGAGCATCGCCGGTTCGCGGGCCAACGCGGCAGCCAGCGAAAGACGTTGCAGCTCGCCGCCGGACAGGCTTCCCGTGTCGCGTTCACCAAGACCTTCGAGGCCGACTTCGCTGAGCAACCGGTCGACATCGACGTGCGTGCCCGGCGGAAGACCCCACACCACGTCGTCGGCCACCCGGGTCCCCAGCACTTGACTTTCGGGGTGTTGCAGCACCACCGCCGTGCCACCCAGCTTGCCCAGACCCACCGCGCCGGGCCGATCCACGGTTCCCGACGTCGGTTCCCGGCCGGCCAGGATCAGCATCAGCGTGGTCTTGCCGGAACCGTTGGCGCCGGTGATCGCGACGTGTTCGCCGACTCGCAGGTCCAAGCTGACTTCGCGTAGCGCGTCCTGGTTTGCACCCGGGTACCGGTAGCGCACCCTCTCCAGTCGCACCGGAACCGGTCCGACCGCGACGTCCGGGTCGGCGTCGGCGGCGGGGGCGTCCAGTTTGTGGACGTCGGGGACCCCGCGCATCCGGTCCAGCACGCGCGACAACGCCCACCAGCCGATCAACGACACCACCAGGACCATCAAGACGGAATAGGCGAGCAGCACCCAGGGCCAGTAATGCATGCCGAGGGCGAAATAACGCCTCAGCATTGCGGCGAGCCCTTGCAGATGCACCCGAGACAGGAAGCTCGCCAGCCCCTCCACATTTGCCGTCATCGCGGCGAAGATGAGATGCCGTAACCGGAACATCACGGCCAGTGCTGCGACGTTCGCGACACCGAAGAAGATGCCCGCGATCAATGCCGACGCAATCACGGTGGGCGTGCCCCGGCGTCTGCGTTTGATGATGCCGGTCAGCCCGCCGATATAGGCGCTATTGACGACCGCCAAGAATCCGCCCAAACCGGCGATCAGGAAGGCGATCATCCCGGCCGCGACCAGCGCGGCGATGAGCACGCGCATCCGGTAGCGGTAGGCCAACAGCCCCATCGGCACAGTGCCCAGCAGCGCCAGGCCTGCGGCAAACGGGACAACGACGGAGATGATGGCGGTCACCGCGCACAATGCGGCCATCACAGAGGCTTGCGCCAATTCGCTCGGTTGCAGCGCTACGCCCCGGTGCGAAGAAGGTGCCGGGGCGATCACTTCACCGATTCTGCCAGGCCGCGGCGGTAAGCACTTGCGCAGCGCACCCCGCGAATGAGTTTTCCCGCGAGGCGACAGTGGAGATCGGTTATTGGTCTCGCATAGCAAAGCTATGCAACGATGGTCGCATGAATTCATCCGCTCCCGCCAACCACAAAGGCGTTGTTGAAGAGGTAGTTGATGCCGCAAGTACCCAGCCCCAGCCAGGCCTGGGAGCGGATTTGCTCGCGGTGGTCGCGCGACTCAACCGACTGGCCACGCAGCGCATTCAGATGCCGTTGCCGGCGGCCCAGGCCAGGCTGCTTGCCACGATCGACGCCCACGGTGAAGCCCGGATCGGTGACCTGGCCGCCGTCGACCACTGTTCGCAGCCGACGATGACCACGCAGGTACGACGGCTCGAAGACGCCGGCCTGGTCACCCGAACCGTCGACCCCGGAGACGCCCGGGCAGTCCGAATCAAGATCACGCCCGCGGGGATGCGCACGCTCACCGCGGTCCGGGCCGATCGCGCCGCGGCCATCGAACCCCAACTGGCACAGCTCGATCCGGCCGACCGCAAGGTGCTGGCCGATGCCGTCCAGGTATTGCGCCGCCTTCTCGAGAGCTCCGCAACCACGCCACGTCGCACCACCCCGTGACCAGGGCAGGACGTTTGAAGTGGCTAGACCGTCTGCTGCGGGTGGACACTTGAACCAATAGCTGGCCTGGCCGGATCGATGCGGTCGGCGCGAGGCCAAGGATGAAAGGTGGCGGGCATGCGGACCGAGGCTTCCGCTTTCCAAGCCTCCCCCTTGACCGTTTGGGTCGGTTCGACGAGGTACGTCTGCCTCCCTGGGCCCGACGTGAGCGTAGGCACTGGTAGCCAGTGCGACATCCGGCTGGAACCAGGCGACGCCGCCGGTATCGCGCACCCGGCATCCGAGGACCTGGTGCTGCGGTTCGCCGGCACGCACTGGTTGGCCATCGATAGAAGCGGACAGGGCATCCTCGTCGACGGCGTCCGGGTTGCGACGGTCGACATCCAAGACGGTCAGGCGATCACCATCGGTGATCCACAGCAAGGTCAGCAGCTCACTTTTCACATCGGCTCCCCAGACCACACAGCTGCGGAACCCGCCTCGCCAACCGTCGCGCACCATACCGTCCCGACCGAGCAATCCACTGGGCCGATGCGCGTTCCCCAGATCGCGGCCGCTACGGACTCACCGACCGGTCCGATCCCATTGCCGCCGATGGCGCAGCGCGAGCAACCTCCCGTCGCGCCGGACATTCCGGAGCCGCCGCCGGCTGAACCCAGTTCGACCTTCCGGCTGCCGCTGAAGTCCGACGCACGCACTGACGGCGTGGCCGCGTATCAAGTCGCGCTGACCGCGGGCAAGGCCGGCGAACACGAGTTGCTGGCCAACGTGTCGTTCGCGGCCCGTCCGGGCACGCTGACCGCGGTTGTCGGACCTTCGCACGCACGCAACTCGGCTCTGCTGGACGTGCTCAGCGGCGCCCGCGAGCTCAGCTCGGGAAGAGTCACCGTGGACGGCCAAGACGTGCAGCATGTACAGGAGGCGGTGCCCGCCCGGATCGGGATAGTGCCCCGCGGCGAACGGCTCCATCCGCAGCTCACCGTGGAGCGGGCGTTGAGTGATGCCGCCAAGTTGCGGCTGCCGCCCGACACGTCGTCCGAGCACCGCGAACGGGTGGTCGGTCAGGTGCTCGACGAGCTCGAATTGACGCCGCACGGTAAGACGCGCATCCGCAAATTGCCGCCCGAGGTTCGTCGGTGCGCATCGATGGCGATCGAACTCATCAGCAGACCGACGCTGCTCGTGGTCGACGAGCCGGCCGTCGGGCTTGATCCGGCGCAGGCTCACCACGTCCTCGCAATGCTGCGGCGCCAGGCCGACATCGGTTGCGTAGCAGTGGTAGCGGTGTCGTCGCAGTCCTCGGCGATCCATTTGCATATGTGCGACGAGGTGCTGCTTCTCACCGCTGCCGGCACGATGGCGTTCGCCGGCCCGCCTGCCCAGATCGGGCCCGCCATGGGTACCGCCGACTGGCCGTCGATCTTCGCGCGACTGAACTTCGATCCCGCGGGGGCCCACCGCGCGTTCCAGGCCCGCCAACCGGCGGCAGCGCCTCCACCGCCTCCATCCGCTGCGGCTGTGTCGCCGCCGGCCCGCCTCACCTTCATCCAGCAGACCCGCTTCGTTGCCGCCCGCCAGCTGCGCCTTCTGCTCGCCGGCCGCGTTTACCTGCTCTTCTTGGTGCTGTTGCCGGTGGCGCTGGCAGCGCTGACGCTGCTGATTCCCGGTGACTCCGGGTTCAGCCGGCCGGCCCCGTCGAGTCCCAACGCGCACGAAGCCGTCGAGATCCTGGCGCTGCTCAACCTCGCCGCAGTGATCATCGGTACCGCGCTGACCATCCGCGACCTGGCTGGGGAGCGCGGCGTGTTCCGGCGGGAGCAGGAAATCGGGCTGTCGACGTCGGCCTACCTGCTCGCCAAGATCATCGTCTTCGGCGTGGCCGCGGCCACCTTGGCGGCAGTCCTGACCGGAATCGTGATCGCCGTGAAGGGCGAACCGGTGCGCGGCGCTGTCTTACTGGGCAATCCGGTGGTCGAGGTGTACCTGGCTGTGGCCGCGACGGCCATGGTCTCGGCGATCGTTGGGCTGGCGGTGTCGAGCCTGGGCAACTCGCTGCGCGAAGTCCTGCCGCTACTTTTGCCGGTGCTGCTGGCGTCGTTGGTGTTCGCCGGTGGGCTGATCACCCTGGTTGGCACCTGGGGCTACGACCAGATTTCCTGGTTCATTCCGGCCCAGTGGGGTTTCGCGGCGGCGGCGTCGACCGTCGACCTGCGCCGGGTCGACGCGCTTGCCGCCAACGCCCAGATGTGGACCCATTATTCGGGCTGGTGGGTGTTCGACATGGGCGCACTTCTGGTGCTCGGCGCGCTGTGGGCCGGCTTGGTCCGGTATCGGCTGCGCCCGCCGGAACGGCTAACCCGCAGCCGGCCGCGACCAGCTCCGACATCGCAAAAATAGTAGGCACTGAGTGACCTAACCTCGGCGAGAACTGTTGCATCACATCACACATACCGCCGGACACGGTCGCAGTACTCGAGGTATTCCCGGCCGTACCGATGACGCATGAATTTTTCCTCCCGTAACACCTGGCGATGGAACAGCAGAGTGCCGGCGACCAGGTAGAACAGCGGAACCCAGTTGGGAAACACCAACAGCTGGCCGACCAGGAACAGAAAGAAACCGACATAGATCGGATTGCGGCTCACGGCGAAGACACCAGTGGTGACCAGCCGGCCAGGTTTGTCGACGTCGATGCCGACTCGGAAGCTGCTGCCGAACGCCACCAAGCTCAGCACCAGGATCAGCACGGCACCCACGCAGAGCCCTACCCCCAGCCAGGCAACAGCCGTTGACCGGAAAAATCGCTGGGAGCTGGCCAGGGGCCAGCCGAAAGCGGCGGCAAACACCGTGTAGAAGTAGAACAATGCCACCGGAGGTATCAGAAAATCTGTCTTGTCGAGTTCTCCGAAATGCATTGCCCGAGTGCCGCTTCGGCGCAACAGGAGGACTCGGCCCAACACCGTGCCCAACAGCAGCACGATCATGACAGCGGCCAGGTATTGCGGCATGCCGTTTAGTGTGCGCGCGCAGTCCCCGCCAGCCGGTGGCGCCCCCTCGCCGAGCCTATTCCCGCGGCGCGCACGGCACGTTACGGTCTGGTTATGGCGCCGAACATGACAAGCACTGCCGAACATCTGCGCAACACGCTGGACGGGCGTTGGCGCGACGTGAAGAACCAGACCCGGGCCAAGTTCGAACACGAACAATTCCGGCCGCACTACACGCCGAACACCGTCATCGCCCGCGCCAAAGTTTTCGAGCAGATGAAGATCATCTCCGCGGCCGGCATCTCCGACGAAGGGTTCCGGAAGGAGCACGGCGGCACCGGCGATGTCGGTGCCGCGATCACGATGATCCAGATGCTCGCGATGTCGGACCTGTCGCTGATGGTCAAGGCCGGCGTGCAATGGGGCCTGTTCGGCGGTGCCGTGGAGAATTTGGGCACCGAACGCCACTACGACTACGTGAAGGACATTATCTCGCTGGAATTGCGCGGTTGCTTTGCGATGACCGAGACCGGGCATGGCAGTGACGTTCAGTCGCTGGAGACGACGGCCACCTACGACCCCGAAACCGAAGAGTTCGTCATCCACTCGCCCACTCCCACCGCCCGGAAGGATTACATCGGCGGCGCCGCCGAAACGGCTTCCATCGCAGCGGTTTTCGCGCAGCTGATCACTCACGAGAACGGTGAGCCGGTCAACCACGGCGTGCACTGCGTCCTGGTGCCGATCCGCGACGTCGAAGGTAACGACCTACCCGGCGTGACGACATCGGACTGCCACTACAAGGGCGGGTTACCCGGTGTCGACAACGGCCGCATCATGTTCGACCATGTCCGGGTTCCGCGGGTGAACCTGCTCAACAAGTACGGCGAGGTCGAGCCGGACGGCACCTACACCTCACCCATCGACAATCCGAACCGACGATTCTTCACGATGATCGGCACCCTGATCCGCGGCCGGGTGACCGTGGGCGGCAGCGCAGGTGCCGCGGCTCAGGTCGCACTCGACATTGCCACCCGATACGCGTTGCAGCGCAAGCAGTTCAGTTCGCCCGATGACGACCGCGAAGTGCTGATCATGGACTACCTGGTACATCAGCGGCGGCTGTTTCCCTTGATAGCGCGGTCCTATGCACTGCAATTCGCACAGAATGAGTTGGTGTCCAAGTGCCACGACCTGCAGACGTCGGACGTTGTGGATGCCGATGAGCAGCGCGAGCTGGAAGCTCGCGCTGCGGGGTTGAAGGCGGCCAACACCTGGCACGCCAGCAAGGCCATTCAAGAGGCTCGGGAGGCATGCGGCGGTGCGGGTTACATGGCGGAGAACCGGCTGATCGCGCTGCGCGCCGACACCGACGTGTTCACCACCTTCGAGGGCGACAACCATGTGCTGACCCAGCTGGTGGCCAAGGAGTTGCTGACCGCCTACGCCGACGACATCCGGAGCATGAGCCCGGTGGAATGGGTGCGGTTCGCCGCCAATGCCGTCGGTGATCGGGTGATGAAACGCACTGCGGCCGAAGCGATTATGCAGCGGATCGTCGACGCCAGCCAGGATAGCGAGGAGGAAGGCAGCCTGTTCAACCGCGGCACCCAGGTCACCATGTTCGAGGAGCGCGAGAACTACCTGCTGTCGTCGGTTGCCCGCCGGCTGCAGGGCAAATCCAAAGAGATGTCGGCGTTCGACGCTTTCAACGCGGTGCAGGATCACGTCCTGCACGCGGCGAGCGCACACATCGATCGGGTGATCCTTGAAGCGTTTGTCGCCGGCATCGAGTCGTGTGAGGACGCCGAGGCCCGCGAGTTGCTGGATATGGTTTGCGACCTGTATGCCTTGTCGGTGATCGAGGAGGACAAGGCCTGGTATGTCGAGCACCGGTACCTGTCCACTGAGCGAGCCAAGGCGGTCACCCGCGGCATCAACGACCGGTGCCGCAAGCTGCGCCCGCATGCCGAGACGCTGGTCGACGGCTTCGGCATCCCCGAGCCGTTGCGCTACGCCGAGATGCTGCACCCGGAGAATCTGCCCGGCTGACTGAAGTTGTTCGTCGCGTTTTGCTCAGAAGTCCCACGAGTCCCAACAAATTCGGGGTGTCTTTTTGCCCGACTCGTAGCGACAACCGTTGCACGCCAGCCGATTTGTCGCTCGGAGCCGGGCAGAAGGACACATTCCCCGCTGCGGGATTGCAGTGACAGGCGGGCCTGGCGATGCACCGAAAGTGCTCCGCCGCAGCCGAAGTGCCCGCATCCTGGCGGCGCAACAGCCACGTTATTGGTTCGGGATCGGGCCGAGCGCCGTCAGCTTGCCGTCCGGTCCGATCTGGAACTTCACCGTGCCGATGCCGGTGGGGCAGCAAGGCTCGTCCTTGCCCTTCTGCCACTGGTATTGGACGGTGATCGTGTCATCCGAGGGCGGCAGCACAGTGATGTACGGCTTCGGGTTCGGCGTCGCTGAGCCCAGCGGGGTGTTGTGGTCGAAGAACAGCAACTGCTGGGGAGTCGACTGGCTGGCAATCGTCGGGATGATCTGCACCCAATACAACCGGCACTTCCTGGTGTGTCCCCGGGCGATTTCCACCCACATCGAACCCGGCACCACGATCGGGACAGCGGTGATGGCCTGCTTTACCGTGTCGGCAGTCGGACCGTCGGAAACCTTGCACTTGTCCGGCGGTGGCGGGGACGCGGTCGGCGGCTTCCAGCCACACCCCGAAAACAGAACCAGCAGGATCAGCAGGACGACGACCAGCCGGCGGGACACGCAACGAGCTTAACGAAAGCTGTAAATGTCCCATTTGTTTCGTCGGAGCGCCGGTTTGAGCACGCGCCGCAGGGCCCATTGCGGGTAGCCTGATCCAAGATCGGCTGGTCCCGGTTGGTCGATGCTGACCCGCGAAAGCCGTGGTCAACCGCAGTTTTCTTACCCATTTCACCAGTGCGCCGCATGCGTTGCGAGGAAGCCGTAAAACGGCGGAAACGTCGGATACCCGGTGCAGAAACATCCTTGACGCACGATTCAGCGGTAAAGCCTCGTGCGCATTTGAGGGGAGGTAGGCGTGGCCGGCGATACCGTGCACACCCTGTGCGCCTACTGCGGTGTGGGCTGCGGCATGGTGCTGCAGCTCACAACCGACCCGGAAAGCGGCCTGCGTCACGTCGCGAAGTCCGCCGGAAACACAAGCCATCCCTCGAATTTCGGCCGGTTGTGCACCAAAGGCGCAACCACCGCGGACCTGCTTGCCGCACCCGGCAGGGCGGAGTCGGCATACGTTCGGGCCGACCGTGGCCAGGCCCTGGAACCCATCGCCATCGATGCCGCGATCACCCGGTCCGCCAACCGGTTACGAGCCATCATCGACAAGCACGGTCCCGACGCCGTGGCCTTCTACGTGTCGGGGCAGATGTCCCTGGAAGCCCAATACCTGGCGAACAAGCTGGCCAAGGGTTTCATCGGCACCAACCAGATCGAGTCGAACTCACGATTGTGCATGGCCGGTGCCAGTTCGGGTTACAAGCTATCCCTCGGCGCCGACGGCCCCCCCGGCTCGTATCAGGACTTCGACCATGCCGACGTCTTTTTCGTCATCGGCTCCAACATGGCCGACTGCCACCCAATCCTGTTTCTGCGCATGATGGATCGCGTCAAAGCCGGCGCCAAACTGATCGTCGTCGACCCCCGCCGCACCGCGACCGCCGCCAAGGCCGATCTCTTCCTGCAGATCGCACCCGGCTCTGATCTAGCACTGCTGAACGGCCTGCTGCACCTCATCGTCGAAAACGGGCACACCGACCCCGAATTCATCGCGCAGTTCACCAAAGGCTGGGAGGTGATGCCGAGTTTCCTGAAGCAGTTCACCCCGGACAAGGTCAGCGAATTGACCGGTATTCCGGCCGACGACATCCGCACGGCAGCACGATGGATCGGCGAAGCCGGAAACTGGATGAGTTGCTGGACAATGGGACTCAATCAGAGCACCCACGGTACCTGGAACACCAACGCGATCTGCAACCTGCACTTGGCTACCGGGGCGATTTGCAAACCGGGCAGCGGCCCGTTCTCGCTCACCGGTCAGCCCAATGCGATGGGCGGACGCGAGGTGGGCTACATGGGTCCGGGTTTGCCCGGACAGCGCACGGTGATCTCCAGCGATGACCGCGAATTCGTGGAAGACCAGTGGGGTATCCCGCGTGGGTCCTTGCGCACCGACGTCAGCGACGGTGTGATCGACATGTTCTCCCGCATGGCCGACGGCAAGATCAAGGCGTGCTGGATCATCTGCACCAACCCCGTTGCAACTGTTGCCAATCGAAGAACGGTGCTGGCCGGCCTGGATAAGGCCGAGTTGGTGATTACCCAGGATGCGTTCCTGGAGACCGAGACCAACGACTATGCCGACGTGCTGCTACCGGCGGCCTTGTGGACAGAATCAGACGGGGTGATGGTCAATTCTGAGCGCACCCTGACCCTGTTCCAGCGGGCCGTCGATCCGGTGGGTCAGGCGCAGCCGGATTGGCAAATCATCGCGAAAATGGCTTGCGCAATGGGGTATTCGGATTCATTCAGCTATACGTCCGCTGAGGAGGTGTTCGAAGAGATCAAGCGGTTCTCGAACCCTGCGACGGGATATGACCTACGCGGCGTCAGCTACGACCGGCTGCGGCAGACGCCGCTGCAGTGGCCCTGCCCGCCGGACAGCGATACTGACCGCAACCCGATCCGCTACCTCAACGAGGGTGTCAGCCAGACACGCCTGGTGCGTGAGGACGGCACCGTGCCCCGCATCGCCTTCCCCACCCCACACGGCCGGGCGGTGTTCTTCGCCCGGCCGCACCTGCTGCCCGAAGAGATGCCCGACGCCGAGTATCCGTTCCTGCTCAATACCGGGCGTCTGGCGCACCAATGGCACACCATGACCAAGACCGGCAAGGTTGCCAAGCTCAACCAGCTCAACCCGGGACCGTTCGTCGAAATACATCCCGACGACGCCGCCAGGCTGCAGATCCGCGACACAGATCAGGTCGAAGTCGCTTCTCGCCGTGGCCGGGCCGTGCTGCCCGCCGTCGTCACCGACCGGGTGCTGCCCGGTACGTGCTTCGCCCCGTTCCACTGGAACGATGACTTCGGCGAGTACTTGTCGATCAACGCCGTCACCAACGACGCCGTCGATCCGATTTCGCGCCAACCGGAGTACAAGGCGTGCGCAGTGACATTGACCAAGGTCGGCGTCGCACCCAGCGCCGATCCAGCGGTACCCGACACCCGAGCTGTCCCCGAAGCATCCGAAATCAGCGTGGCGCAGGTCGATGCCCTTGCCGAGATCCTCGGTATGGCAAATGAACCGGCCCCGCAGTTCGGTCCGCTTGGACGTTCTTACCTCGCGGGACTCATCGCGGGCTTGCGGTCGGACGCCGGTCGCCGCACCGCGGGCGTGCCCACCGTGCCGCTGAGCGCCCCTTTCGATTCGGCCACCCGGCTGTGGGTGGACGGCCTGCTTGCTGGAATCTTCGCGCGCGCCGATACGCCGCCAATCTCACAACAGTCAGATGTCGTGTCCGCTGGCCCGAAACCCGCTCCGGCACAAGCAGATGCGTCCGAACGTGCGCCGGTCGTGGTGTTGTGGGCCTCGCAGACCGGGAACGCCGAAGTGCTCGCCACCGACTTCGCCGCGCAACTGGGCGCGGCCGGGATGCCGGTCGCGTTGCACGGCATGGACGACTTCCCCGTCGCCCAACTACCGGCGACGCGACAGCTATTGCTGATCACCAGCACCACCGGTGACGGCGAACCACCCGACAACGGTGCCGGCCTGTGGCGTGCCCTAACTAGTGGTGACGCACCGCGATTCAGCGATACGCGCTACGCCGTACTGTCGCTGGGCGACTCCAACTACAGCGACTTCTGCGGTCACGGACGCAAACTCGACGAGCGGCTGGCGGAGCTGGGTGCCACCAGGATTGTCCCCCGGGTCGACTGCGAACCTGACTACGAGGACGCGGCGGCCGGTTGGCTGAGTACGGTCATTCGAGCGTTGACCGACACTACCGCGGCCACCGAAGCCGGCGGCGCGCCCACCAAGCTGGTCGTATCGCCCCGACCGGCGACCAAGCCCGCGACGCCCACCTACACGAAGAAGCGCCCGCTGGTCACCGGCATGATCCGCAACACCATGCTCAGTGGACCGAGCTCCGCAAAAGACGTGCGGCAGATCGTATTTGACCTTCCCGATGAGGCCGCCACTTATGAGGCGGGCGACGCCCTCGGGGTCTGGCCGCGCAACAGCGACCGCCTGGTCGACGAATGGCTGGCGGTCACCGGCCTGGACGCGCAGACCCCGGTCGAGGTCGGAGAACATGGTCTGATGTCGTTGCGCTCCGCGCTCACCGAGCGAATCGAGATCGCCCACATCAGCCGAGACCTGGTGCGGTTCGTGCAGCAACGCACCGGCAACCCGAAACTCGCGGAGATGCTGAAGCCGGAAAACAAAGCTGCGCTGAGTAATTGGGCATGGGGGCGCCAGTCCATCGATCTGCTTAGGCAGCTGCCGGTCTCCGCATCGGCCCACGAATGGCTGCGGGTCCTCAAACGCCTTCAGCCGCGGCTGTACTCGATCTCGTCGAGCCTGAAAGAGTGCCCGGGGGAAGTTCACCTGACGGTCTCGCCGGTGCGCTACAACTTCCAGGGCGTCCCGCGCCGCGGGGTGTGTTCGACCTACCTTGCCGATCGTTCCCCCGGCGATCGAGTCGCCGTCTATCTGCAGCCATCGAGCAACTTCAGGCCTCCGAGCGACTCGCGCACGCCAATGATCATGATCGGACCGGGAACCGGGATCGCACCCTTTCGTGGTTTCCTGCAGGAGCGCCGCGCGCTCGGCCACACCGGACCCAACTGGCTGTTCTTCGGCGAGCAACACGCCGCCACCGATTACTACTACCGCGACGAGATCGAAAAGATGCACGCCGACGGCTTGCTCACCGAGCTGGACCTCGCCTTCTCGCGGGACCAGGACGAGAAGGTCTACGTGCAGCATCTGATGCGCAAGCGGGGGGCCGAGCTGTGGCGATGGCTGCAGGACGGGGCCCATCTCTTCATCTGCGGCAACGCCGACCCGATGGCCAAAGACGTTGACCGCGCGATCTGCGAGATCGCGGCCGAACACGGGAACCTCGACCCGGAAGCGGCCGCGGACTATGTCCGGCAGTTGGGCGCCGACAAGCGCTACCACCGAGACGTCTACTGATCCAGCTGTACCCAGAAATGAAATCATCACGGTCAAAACTGTTGCGCCCCCGTTTCCCAACCGCTTGACGGTGCGAAAGCCTCTGCCCGCGGCGGGCTGAGCGGTGTTTTTGCCCTACCGTGCGGATGAGGCGCCGGCGCGACAATTGATAACCTGCGCGACAACGAATATCGGCGACTCGGCACGCCGGCGAATCGCAATTACATTGGGCAAGTGGGCGCCTTAAACGACCAACGCGCAGGCACGTTGCACGTGAGGGTTATCGAGACCTCAGGATTGGGCGATCGCAGTTATCTGGTTAGCGACGGTGAAGTCGCGGTCGCCATCGATCCGCAGCGGGACATTGATCGGGTTCTCGAGCTGGCGGCCGACCTGCGAATAACCCACGTGCTCGAGACCCACATCCACAACGACTACGTGACGGGCGGGCTGGCGCTGGCCGACGCTACCGGTGCCCAATACGTCATTCCCGCAGGAGAAGACGTCGAGTTCAGCTGTCGCGCAGTCACCGACAGCGACCACATCGACACGGGCGGGATACACCTAAAGGCCCTCTTCACTCCCGGACACACCAACCACCACATCAGTTATGTGCTGCGCGAAGACTCCGGCGACACCGTGGGGGTATTCACCGGCGGGTCGATGCTTTTCGGCAGCACGGGAAGAACCGACCTGACCGGCGACGCCGTCGAAATGACTCGCCGCCAATACCATTCGGTACGGCGTCTCGCCGAAGAGCTCCCGCCCTCAACTCCCGTCTACCCCACGCACGGATTCGGTAGTTTCTGCTCCGCCGCCCCCGCCGACGGCGACAGCTCCACCATCGGCGAGGAACGCCGAACCAACCCTGCGCTGACCAAGGACGAACAGACGTACGTCGACGAACTTCTCGCGGAGTTGTCGGCCTTCCCGGCCTACTACGCGCACATGGGCGTCATCAACAGGACCGGGCCGACGGCACCAGACCTGTCTTTGCCCGCTCCGGTGGACGCGGGTGAATTGCGTGCGCGGATCGAGGCCGGCGAATGGGTGGTAGATCTACGTAAGCGAACCGCATTCGCGGCCGGACACCTCTCCGGCACATACGGATTCGAGCTCTCCGACCCGTTCGTCAACTACCTGGGCTGGCTCTACACCTGGGGTGCGCCGCTGACCTTGATCGGCGAGGACACCCGGCAGGTCGCCGATGCCCAGCGCGAGTTAGCCCGCATTGGCGTGGACCGGCTCACCGGCGGCGCCAGCGGCGACATCCGCGCGCTGGCGGACGGAACCGAGCTGCGGAGCTACCGCGTTGCGTCTTTCAAGGACCTTGCCGAAGCGCTCAGCGAGCGTGCCGACGGGAATGTCTTCGTGCTGGACGTCCGCCAACCGGGCGAATTCGACGCCGGCCATGTGCGCGGTGCGGTCAACGTCGCGGTGCACGAGCTGCCCGAACGCCTCGCCGATATCCCAGCCGACCGCGAGCTGTGGATCCACTGCGCGAGCGGATATCGGGCGTCGGTGGCCGCCGCGCTGCTCGACCGTCACGACCGCCAGGTCATACTCGTCGACGACGATTTCGACAACGCCGACAAGGTGGGAATCACCAGGTCGAGCTGAGCGGCGCGGGCGAATTTGATTGCGGCGCCTGACAACTCGACCAAAGACTCAGGCTGAGCAAAAGTATGTGGTTTCCGGCGGAGGTGGGTACTTCTGGCTCAGCACCGAACACAGGAGCAGCGAATGAACGCAGCCATTGCCACGATCACCCCGACACAGCTTCGCCGGTTGCTCGCGTCGCCGGATCCCCCGCGTGTCGTCGACGTGCGGACCCCTGCCGAATTCGAAACCACTCACATCACCGGCTCGGTCAACGTTCCCCTCGATGTGCTGGACAAGCACAGCGGCGAAATCGCCGAGTACCTCGACGAGGAGCATGAGGTAGTCGTGGTGTGCCGGTCGGGGCAGCGCTCCGCGACGGCAGCGCAGCACCTGCGCAGTGCGGGCCTGACCGGCGGGCGGGTTCTCGAGCATGGGCTGACCGAGTGGGAATCCCAGGGTTTCGAGGTCGAACGCGGCGCACAGCGGTGGGAGCTGGAACGTCAGGTGCGCCTTGCCGCTGGATCGATCGTGCTTTCCTCCGTTGTCGCCAGTGTGGTGATTCCCCAGCTCAAGTGGGTAGCGGCGGCAGTGGGCGGCGGCTTGACGTATGCGGCGATCAGCAATACCTGCGCCATGGCTACGGCGTTATCCAAGCTGCCCTACAACCGTGGCGCTACCTCGGATGCTCGCACGGTCCTGTCCCGACTCGGTGGTCCGCCCACCGCCGAGAAAGTGAGCTAGGCCCGCGGCACGCTCACCGGAGCAACCGTAATACGCCGGAAACATCGCACACCCGTAGGCGAAACATCCTCGTCGCACGATGCACTCAGGTGGTCACGCAGTCGAGGAGGGGTGTTCGCATGACTCGAGAGTGTGACGGTCTCAGCAGGGCCGCCGTGCACAATGACTGCCCGTTGCAATGCTGGCGGCGACGCGACGATGCCCCTGACAATTCGTCCAGTAGCCAGACCTGGGCCCGGGACCATGTGGACTGGGCAGGGCTGCCGGTCAATCTGGACCTGGCGTTCTCTCCACAGCATCGCGATAAGGTTTACGCGCAGCACATGATGCGCAAGCGCGGCGCCCAGCTGTGGCGCTGGCTGCCGCGCACCGCTGCGCTTTGTGTCTGCGAGGCCTCAGCCGAGCGGCTCGACACGAGCGCTGCCAAAGACTACGTCTGACACCGACGATCTCGTCACGCCTGCGCCGCTCAGCACCGATTTGATCAACTGAAATCCCTTGCTGCGCACGGTCACCGATTCCGCGCAACAGGTTGGCCGTAGACAGCAACTACAACGGTTCGGTCCAGACTGTTTTCCGACCACACCCCGATGGCGGTGTTGCCGCAGTCGCGCATGATGGCCAGATAATCAGGGTTGTAGTACCACTGCTTGATCAGTTCGAGGTTGCTGATGGACAAAGCGGGGTTGATACCTACCGTCTCGGCGACCCTGCCGTGAAAGCCGGCGGCACCGGCGCGGTCTTGCGGGTTGGATCCGTCGGATCCGATGTCGCCGTCGAGGTTTCGGTTGTTGAGCACGTCGACTGCATGCCACTGGGCGGCCAGTTGTAGCTGTAGGTTGATGACGACGTCATTGGTGCAGCCCGCTTGGTGCTGGATGGTGTACACATCGGAGACGACGGCGTCGTTGAGCCTCTTATTGTCGGCGTTCGCCGCAGAACCCGCCAATGTGGTTGCCGCCAAGAGGATCACCGTCCCGGACAGGACGCGGGATATTCGCCGGATCATCAGATTTGCCCTCACACCGGATCGAAATGCGAAACCAGCCACTTGCCGTTGACCTTGTCCAGCGTCACGCGCAACACGGGTGTGGTATCGGTGGGCGCACCGTTACCGATGGTCACCGTCTGGTGGACGAACGCCAGCACCACCGCATGGCTGCTCGTCGCTGAAACCGATGCTGCCGCCGTCACTTTGGCGACCGCAGCAATGTGCTTCTCCTTCGCGCCGGGGATGACCACCTCGCGGGTCAGCGCGGTGTACGCGTCTTTGAAGTCGCCGGTCAACCGTTCCCGTGCCACGCCGAGGTCTCGGTCTACCGACTCCGGCCGGTAAGACAACAAGACGGCCGCGTCGTCGCTGGCGACGCGCACCGATTCGCTGCGGGCTGTGGCGAAGTCATCGCCCGACCGGTCCCACCAGCTCAGGTACGCCGCGCCCAGGGCCAGCACGAGCGCCACTCCGGGCAGCACCCAGTAGCCAAGCACCCGCGTCCAGGCGACCCGGCGATGCGTGCTGCCCTCATCGGTGTCAGTGGATGCCGGGTCCTGCGCCGCCTGCGCGTCGGCTGCCGGCTCGTCGATCTCCGCGAGTTCCTCGTCGCGGGTGGTGGGTTCTTTCAGCGTGGTCATGGGACGAACACCACGTTGGATACCTTGGCGCCGTCGCCGACGGCCTGCACCTGAATTCTCATCCGCCACTCCCGCGGCGCTTGCTCACCAACAGCGGTCCGCGACTTCACCGCTACCGCCACCAGCACCTCGGCGGAGTCGCCCCGTTGGGATTCCAGCCCCGCCTCGGTTATGGTGCCTTCCGATTGTGACCGCGCCGCCTTGACGACCTCGATGAACGGCTGGGAGCGTTTCGCGAAGTCGTCGCGGAAAGCGCCGGTGGCTGAATCGAGAACCCGCTGCACGTCGGCTTCGGCCTCGGTGTAGTTGATCGTCGTGAGGTTCAGCGCGCCTTGACGAGCGGTCTGCACGAAAAGCTCACGCAGAGCCTGGGCTTCATGCTTTTGATAGCCGCGGTAGCCGAACCAGCCCGCCAATCCCGCCAGCATCGCGACGACGAGAGCGCTGGCCACCAACGCCCACCCGGCATTCGAAAGCCGCCGCGGGGCGCGTGGTTCGACCGATTGAGGTTCTTTCTCATCGGCCTCGCCGTCGTCGGCTTCGTCGTCCGCGTCGACTTCGTCGGACTCGACGGCGTCAGCGGCCTCATCGTGTTCGCTGTCGTCGATCTCGACCTTCGTTGTTTGTTCCCCGGAGTCGGGGTTGTCAATTTCGGTGGCCATGGTGCTCCTTCATGCGGCGGGCCAAGTTGTTATCTGAGTTGTCACGAGTTCGCTTCCTTGCCAATGGCATTCGGTGGCTTACGGCGGCGGCACCAGCAGCTGCTGCCAATTCTTGGCGCGTGGATGCGCGAGATCGGACTCGGTGTAGCGACGCCCGTCGGGTGCTATGTACTCGCCTGTCGCGGGGTCATAGGTGGTAACCGCGAGCGGCGGGGCCGACGGCGCAGTCCCCCGTGGCGGTGGTAGCCGCGGATCGGCCCCCGGCGGATATTGCGGGACGCCCTGACCGGTGTAAGTGGCATTCGGGTCGCCCTTCCAGTTGTAGCCCTCGTTGAGCGGCACATACTCCTCGTTGCTCTCACACAGTTCGACAGTGGGGGCGCGCTTCCACGGCTTGGTTTCACACGGAATGTTGCGCACCCCACGGACATTGAGCTCCGAATCTTGCGGCAGCCGGCAGTACAGGTCGGCCGCCGGCCGGTCTGGGGCATCGACGCTGGCCGGTGAGCGTCGCTGTTTGGGTGGCAGATATCCGGTGGTGCAAGGCGGCGGCAGGTTGAGGTTGAGATTGAAGTCCAGATACGCGCCGCGGTAATCCTGCTTGGTGCCCGAGTTGGGCACGATGATCGCCGACATGGCCGCAATGCCTTGCGGCAGCAGCACCAGCAGTTGCTCGATGTCGTGGCGATAGACCACGGCGATATCACCCAGGCTGACCAGGTTGGCCAACAGCAGCGGCAAGGCCGGCGCCACCCGGTCGAACAACCGGTGGCCTTCTTGCACGCCCGCCGCGCCCTGGGTGAGCAGGTCGCGCAGGGCCGCGTCCTGCGCCTTGAATTGCGCCATGATGGCCGCGGTCCGACTGGCCCAGGTGGCGATCGCATCCGACGTCCGCACCTGGGAGTCCAGCACCGGAGGGGACTGGTCGATCAGGGCGGCAAGCGGGTCGGCGGTCCGGCCTCCGGCGATCGCCAGCGCCGCCGACCCGTCGACGATGCGGGACAGCTCGGGCCCGAGCCCGCCGACCGCCCGGTTGCTCTCCTCGATCACCGTGCGCAGGTTGTCTCGCGGAATCGCCTGCAGCGCACGGTTGGTGATGTCGAGCAAGTGGCCGATGTCGACGGGCACGTCGACGCGTCCTACCGGAATGACATCCCCGGCGCGCAGGGGCCGGGCATGTACGCCGGCGTTGCCCGGCTTCGGGGTCAGTTCGATGTACTGCTCGCCGATCGCCGAACGGCTGTGCACCGACGCCTGCACGTCGGAGGGCACCGGTGTGCCGGACTTCATTGAGAGGACGGCACGTACGCCGCTGGCGGTTACTTCGATCGACTTGACCTGGCCGACGTCGGTGCCGCGATAGGTGACAACCGAGGTCTGATACAGGCCGCCCGACTCCGGCAAGTCGACCGTGACGTTGTACTCCCCGACCCCGAACAAGGTCGTGGGAAGCTTCATGAAGTCCAACGCCATTGCCCCGCAGGACAATATCGTGACCAAAGCCAAGACCGCCAGCTGAATCCATGTCTTGCGATGCAGGCGCAGCATTCAGTACCCCCCGTCGTGGTACGGGAAGGTCAGCGGGTTGCCGCCGGTCGCCGGGCTCGGCTGCATGCCGATGGTGCGTCCCCACTGCAATTCGAGTCGGGTGAGGTTGCCCTCCCAACGCGAACCCGTGAAGATCCCGGTGTCTATGCGGCTCAACGTCAGATCGACGATCAGGGTGAGATTCGCGTAGTCACCGCGGAACCAGTTTCGGGCCGTGGATGCCGGCCACGGATAGGTCAGCAGCATGTCCAGGCCCTTGGTCAGCGCCGGACCGGCATCCGCCAAAGACCGCAGCACCGGCGCGATGTCACGCAGGTTGGCCACCAGTGATTCCCGGGTTTGGTGGACGGTGTCGGCCGCGATCGCGCTGAACTTGCCGAGCTGGTCGATGGCGTCGGCGATGTTGCCGCGCTGCTCGGCCAGCACGGCCAGCGCCTTGGGCACAACGGTCAGCGCCTTGTCGACGACGGGATCCTTCGCGGCAACCTGGCCGACCAAACTGTTGAGATTCTCTGCGGCAGCGATGATGTCGTCGGTCTGCGCGTTGGTGCCGGCGATGAACCGGTCCAGTTGGACGAGCAGGCTGCGCATGTCGTTTTCACGACCGGCGAACGCCGTGGCGATCGACCGGTTGATTTCTTGTAGCTGTCCGAGCCCGCCGCCGTTCAGCAGGATCGACACCGCAGCCAGAGTTTGCTCGGTGGTCGGATACATGCTGGCGTGTGAAAGCGGGATGACCGAGCCGTTTTTCAGCTCGCCGACCGGCGGCTGGTCTTTGGGCGGTGCGAGTTCGATGTGCATCGAGCCGAGCAGGCTGGTCTGCCCGAGCTTGACGGTCGAATTGGCCGGCAGGCGAACGTCGCCATTGATGCGCATCGTGACCAGCGCGTGCCAATCCTGCACCTCGATCTTGGTGACGTTGCCGATGTTCACGTCGTTCACCCGTACCCGGGTGTTCTCCTGAATGGTCACGACGTCGGGCATCTGCGCCTGGATCGTGTAGGAACTCGGTCCCCCACCGGCGGTACCCGGCAGGCGAAACGAGTTGAGTCCCCGCCATTCACACGCCGGCAGGGCGGTGATCGTTGCCGCACACAGTGCAGCGGCCATGGCGCGTCTCACGATCCACCCACCGGAAGCAGCAGATTCCGAAGCACGTCCGTCGAGCTCACCGTCGTACCCGGCGGTGGCCGCTCGGCGGGCGGCGGGGCACCGTCGGGTTGCGGCTGCTCCGCGGGCATCGGCTGGTCAGCCGGCGCCGGCTCCGCCGGCGGGCTCTGCGGCGGGGCATAACCCGGCCGCAGCCACTCTTCGCTGTAGGTGATCTCGTTCGGCCTGGCCTGTGGTCCGACGAAGGGATTGATCCCGATCGGGATGTAGTTGTAGATGCGGTTTTTGATCACGGGATTGACGTACTGCAAGCACAGCTTCGAAACCCGGTCCAACCGCGCCCGAGACGCCGACTCGATAGCGCTGCAGATCCACTGCGGGATGTCGGCGAAGTTGTTCAATGCCAAGATGCCGGTCATCGCGCTCTGTGCGGGCTGGTAGATGTTCATGAAGTTCTGGAACACCGTCGGCGCGATGTGCAGGATCTGCTTGATATCGCCGCGACTGTCGTTGAGCGCGGTCGTGATGGAACTCAGCCGGTCGAAGGCGACACCGAACGCTTCCCGGTTCTCGCCGACAAAGCCGCGCAGGTCCGCCAAGGCCGCGTCGAGTCCCTGCAGCGCATTAGCGATTTCGTTGGGCGTGTTGGACAGGACGCTGGTCACGCTGGCCAGATTCCGGTTGAACGAGGCCAACAGGTCGCTGCTGGAGTACAGGGCCGAGACCAGCAGCTGCAGATTGCGCACCGTGCTGAAGATGTCGTCGGCATGATCGCCCAGCGCTGAGATCGCCTTGGACAGCTTGATTACCGTGTCCCGGGCGGTGTCACCCGTGCCGCGCAGGTTGTCCGCCGCCGAGTTGATGAATTCGCCGAGCGTGTTCACCCCACCCGGGGTGGTGGGCCGTAGCGTCTCGCTCAGCGTCTCCAGTTGCTTGCGGAAGTCGTCCCATTCGACGGGTACCGCGGTGCGGCTCAGCGGGATCGCCGCTCCCGGACTCAATTTCGGGCCGCCGGAGTAAACCGGGACAAGCTGGATGGCGCGCGACGTCACCAGCGACGGCGACAGAATGGCGGCTCGGGCGCCGGCCGGGACGGAATATTGCTTGTCGACGGAGAACGTGACCAAGGTGGCGGTGGGTTGCGGCTCGATCTTGTCCACCGACCCGACCGCGACGCCGAGGATCCGGATCTCGTCGCCGACGAACAGGCCGTTGGTCTCGGCGAAATACGCCGAGTACGTGTTCTTTTCGACAACCTTCCACAGTCGCGCACCGACGATCACCGACGAGATCGTCAACGTGGCCGCGAGGCTTATGGCGGTCAAAATCCGCAGGGTGCGCCGGTTCATGTCACGACCCCCCGGGCTCGGGAGGCGGGGGCGCCTGCCGGCCGGTGGTGTGCAGCGGTGGCGTCGCGGGCGGGGGCGACGGCGGTTGGGACCACAGCGGTACGGGTGCGTTCTGCGGCGGGACCGGCGGAGACCCGGTGGGCGGGTCGACGGCCTCCGACGGCAACTTCGCGTTGGGGTCAAGGAACCGGTCATACATGTCCGCGTCAATGACCGGTCCACCGATCTGGCCGGGAACCAAGTTGGCCACGTAAGCCTTGAAAAACGGCCCGGAGCCCAGTGATTCGCCGAACGACATCGCGTATCGCTTGAACTTGGGCAGCGTCGCCTGCAATTCCTGCTTGCGGTTGTCCAGGATCTCGAGCACCCCGATGAGCTTGTCCAGGGCCGGCTTGAGTTGCGTCCGGTTGTCGTTGACCAGTCCGGAGATCTGATGCGAAACCGCGGTGAGGTTGTTCATCAAGGCGTCGATTGAATCTCGTTCGTCCAGCAGCGCCGCCAACAATGCGTTCGAATTCGCTACCAGCCCGGCGATCTGCTGACTACGGCGACCCAAGACCCCCGATACCTTGTTGGCGTTGCCCAGCAGGCTGCGCAGTTGCTCGTCGCGAGTGTTCAGGGTGTCCGAGAACCGAGCCACGCCCTCGAGTGCGGGCCGAAGATCGGGTGGTGTCTCTTTGAACGTATTAGCCAATGTTGTTAGGGCCGACGACAATTGGGCGGTGTCCAGACCACTGATCGTGGTAGTCAGGTCGCCCAGCGCGTCGGGCAGGTCGTAGGGCGAGCGGGTTCGTTCCAACGGAATGGTGCCCGTCAACCGGCCTTCGCCACGTGGCGTGAGCTCAAGCATCTTGGCGCCCAGTACCGTCTCCGTCTTGATCGCCGCTTCCGTGCGGTCGCCCAGTTCGACGTTCTTGCGGACGGTGAATCCGACCCGGACCTTGGTGCCGTCCAAGCGGACTTCGGAGACCCTGCCCACGCCCATCCCCGAAACCCTTACGGTGCTACCGGTTTTGATGCCTCCGGCTTCAGCGAAATAGGCCGAGTAGTCGTTGGAGCCATTGACGAAGGGCAGCTTGTCGTACTCGAAGGCCCCGATGACCACTGCGGCGACGATGGCCAGCCCTGCCAGCCCCACCATGACCGGATTACGCTCGCTGAGCGGCTTGAACCTGAATCGTCTCATTGCGGCGTGCACCGTCCGCTGGGCTGGCCCAGCATCTTGACGTAGATCGGGTTGCCGCCTTTGCCGTTGAGCTTGAGCAACACATCGCAGAAATAGAAGCCGAAGTAGTCGCCGTTCAGACCTTGCCGAGCCAGCACCTGATAGACGTCGGGCAGTGTCTTGAGCAGGTTGTCGACGTACTCGCGGTCGGCCAGCACCTGACCGGACATCCGGTCGGTTTCGCGTACCACGTCCTTGATCGGCTGGCGTGCCTGGGCAAGGAGGTCAGTGATCGACCCGGCTGCGGCGTTGATGTAGGCCAGGCCGTTGGAGATGTCGGTCTTACGCTGCGCCAGCCCTTCCACCAGTTGAGCGAGTTTGTCCAGCCCATCAGAGAATTCGCGGTCGCGGGTGGCGAAGGTGTGCAGCACGGTGTTCAGGTTCGTGATGAGTTCGCCGATCAGCTCACTGCGTCCGGCCAGGGTGGTGGTCAGTGTCGAGGTCTGTGCCAGCGCCGAGGCGATGGTGCCGCCCTGGCCCTGGAAGATTCGCAGCAATTCTCCGGATAAGGCATTGACCTGGTCGGGATCCAGGGCCCGGAACAACGGCCGGAAGCCTCCGATCAGCGCGTCGATATCCAGGGCGGGCGCCGTTCGCGTCAGCGGAATCGTCGCACCCGGTGCCAGCCGATGCGGCGGGCCGGCGCCCTCGACCAGCGCGAGATAGCGGTCGCCGATCAGGTTTTCGTAGCGCACGACGGCCTTGGTGCCCTCGGTGAGCCGCAGACCCTTGTCGACCGCGAAGTCGACGGTGACCGTGCCGTCGTGGTGCAAGGTGAGGTCGCCGACCTTGCCGACCTCGACACCGGCGACGCGGACGAAGTTGCCGGACTTCAGCCCGGAAATGTTGGTGAACACCGCGTGATAGGGCATGCGGTCTTCGAACCGCAGCTGCCCGAAGACGGCGACGAGAGTAAAGGTGAACACCAGGCAGACCGCCGTGAAAAGCGCGACCCGGGCGATGACAGCCGATAGTCTCCTTCTTTTCATGGCGGCGGCTGCCCTCCGCGCCAGAAGTACCGCGGTGGTTCGGGCGGGTTCTTGGTGGTCGGGAAGTAGTTGGACCACCACGGATTTCCGGTAGCCAGGTTGGTGCGGATCTCGTTGGGCTCGGTCCCCCAACCGGTGTCGGTCACCAGTTGGCGAACCGGGTAGTTCGCGCTGGGGTCGGGCAGTGAACCACAGCTCGGCCGGCCGCCCGGCCCACCGGTGGCGTTGACCTTCGGCAAGTGCCGCGGGTAACGGTAGGGGTCGTCGCCGAATAGCAGCGCGGCGTCAAGGATCACCGAATAGCCGTTGCCGCCGAACGCGTCTCGGCCGCCGTGGTCCAGAAACCATTGCGCGCCCTGGAACAGACACGTGTAGGTCGATGAGTACTTGCGCAGTAGCGCCGTGGTGGGTTCGAACAGGTTGACGGATCGCACGATGTTGGATTCGTTGGTGCCGACCACGCTGATGCCGGCCTGACTGAAGCCGACCGCCGACAACAGCAGGGTGTCGAGCGCCTGCTGATTGGCGGTGATGGTGGCGCTGGGCGTCACCGCTGAGTCGAGAATCGACAGAATATTCTGCGCGGCATCGGAATACGCTGCCGCGGTCTTGCCGAACAGTCGCCAGTCCTGATGGATCGTGGACAGCCGGGGGTTCACGGTCAGCAGCAGGCCGTTGGCATCGGTGATGGCTTGCCCGAGTCGATCGCCCTTGCCGCGCAGCGCTTGTGAGAACGCCGACAGGATCGCGTTGAGTTTGGCCGGGTCAATCGCCGAGACCACCGACTGCAGGTTCTCAAAGACGGTGTTGACCTCGACTGTGACGTTGCGCGACCGCAGCACCGAGCCGGGTTTGAGTGCTTGCGGGCTGCGATGGTCGGGCACAATCAAGTCGACGTACTTGGAGCCGAACGCCGTCGTCGACTTGATCTCGGCCTCGACGTTGCTCGGCAGATACTTGAACGGCCCGGGGTCCATTTTCAGTTGCAGCTGGGCAGATTTCACGTCGCTGCCAATCGACACCACCTGGCCGATCTGCACGCCGCGCAGCTTCACCTTCGCGCCGGTTTCCATGACCAGTCCCGCCCGGTCCGATACCAACGTCAGCGGGATGTAGCTGCGGAACGTGCCGGAGAACGATGCCGCGGTCAGCGCGACCAGGCCGGCGATCAAGATGAACAACGTTGGAGCCCACCAGATCGGGTCGATCCTGCCCCTGCGGGGCCGATTGACCCTGCTGCGCGTGTTGCCCCCGCCGGATATGTTGGCCATGCGGTCACCCGGACAGGTTGAAGTTGCCGGACTGCCCGTAGATGGATAACGAAATCAAAAGGCAGACAAAGGCTGTGACGATCATCGATGACCGTACCGACCTACCGACCGCTTCGCCCACCCCGGCCGGGCCACCCGTCGCGGTGAATCCGTAGTAGGTGTGCACGACCATCACGCCCATCGCCATGGTCAGCGCCGCCAAGAACGACCACAGCAAGTCGGTCGGACGCAAGAACGTCGAGAAGTAGTGCTCGTACACGCCGCGGGACTGCCCGTAGATGTAGATCGTGCCGAACTTGGCCGCAAAGAACGACATCAGCACGGCGACGGCATAGAGCGGGATGACGACCAAGATGCCGGCGATGATCCGTGTCGACGCCAGGTAGGTGATGGAACGGATGCCCATCACCTCGAGCGCGTCGATCTCTTCGTTGATGCGCATCGCACCGAGTTGCGCTGTGGTGCCGGCTCCGATGGTGGCCGCCAATGCCACCCCGGCGGTGCACGGTGCGATCATGCGGACATTGAAGAACGCCGACAGGAAGCCGGTCAGCGCCTCGACGCCGATGTTGGACAACGTGTCGTAGCCCTGCACGGCGACCAGGGCGCCCGTCGTCAGGGTCAAAAAGCCGATGATCCCCACCGTGCCGCCGATCACCGCCAACGCGCCTGCACCCAGGCCCATCTCGGCTATGAGCCGCAGCAACTCTCCGGGGTAGCGCCGTACCGCATCGCCGGTAGCGGCCAACGATTGCACATAGAACGCGGTTTGTTCGCCCAGGCGCCGGGTAGCGGCCACCATCCTTGGGCCGAGGGTGGCCAGCCACGGTGGCTCGCTTGCGGTGGCGCTCATTTCGCGGTCACCTTCACGCCCAGGGCGGTGACCACGATGTTGATGAAGAACAAAGCCATGAACGAGAACACCACGGTTTCGTTGACGGCGTTGCCGACGCCGGTGGGACCGCCACCGACCGACAGGCCCTTGTAGCAGGCGATCAATCCGGCGGACAGCCCGAACAACGTCGCCTTGATCAGCGAAATCACCACTTGCGGCAGGCCGGTTACCAGTGTCATGCCGGCGATGAAAGCGCCCGGTGTGACGTGCTGAACGAAGACCACGAAGATGTAGCTGCCGGTCAACCCGGTGACCGCCACCACCGAGTACAGCAGCAGCGCGACGAAGGTGGCGGCGATGATGCGCGGAACCACCAGGGCCTGAACCGGATTGACGCCGATCACCTTCATGGCGTCGATTTCCTCACGAATGGTGCGCGCACCCAAGTCGGCGCACATCGCAGTCGAGCCGGCGCCGGCGACGGCCATAGCGGTGACCACCGGCCCGACCTGGGTTACCGAGGCCAGGGCGGCCCCGGCGCCGGACAGATCTCCGGCCCCGATCTCGACGAGCAAAATGTTGAGCACGAACACGATCAGGACCGTGTATGGAATCGACAGCATGATGGTCGGGAAAATCGAAACCCGGGCCACGAACCAAATTTGCTCGAGCAGCTCGCGCCACGCCCACGGGCGACGCACCATGACAACCAATGATTCGACGCTGAGCACGAAGAACTGGCCCAGCGCGTTCATGGGCTTGACAATGGCCGCGCCGTTCATACGTTCCGCTCGGCCCACCGGGTGTCGATACCTCGCATCCGGTCCCCCAATTTTGGTAATAAGTGCAAGACACTTTTAATTTATTGGCCTCTTGTGGCTAAAAGGAAGGGTCAGTTTACGGGCATGACGGTGACTGCTCGTAGGTTTGAAATCAGCCAGAACAAATCTAGCCAGACGGCAATAACCGTCCAGCTCACGCATGGGCACCGCATCGCCGATGCCGTCGAGCACGAAAGCCAACCCTGAAATGCAGCGCACGCGCAAGAGTTTTCTTTAGGGTGAACTTAATTGCATATCCGGAATTGCTGCGGGAGCAGTTTTGAAGGAATCGGATTACGTAGCCGGCGGTCGCTCGCGCAACAATTCGGGCGGCCGATCAGCTGGCATTTGCGCCATCCCTGCCGATGCGGCGCGACGCGTTGCTGAAGAGGTCGATGTCCCATCCATGACTGACTTGGTTGGTGTGCTCGGGTTGCTCGATATGGGACTGTCATATAGTGGTGCCATGCAACAGCCCACACTGCCGCGCTTCGTCCTTACGCGCCGCCCCGTGGTGAACTGTTGTTGTTGTTGTCACTGTTGATTTGCTGACGCCTCACCGGACGGGTGCTGACCGGAGCGGCGTGCCACGGGCGCCTCAGTGACTCACACCCGCTTCGACATCACCCGGCAGTCCGACGAAGCTGTACCGACATCGCCGAAGGACCCACATGACCATTGCCGACAACATCACCCAACTGATCGGTGGCACCCCGCTGGTCCGGCTGCGCCGTGTCACCGATGGCGCCGTGGCCGACGTGGTTGCCAAATTGGAATCCTTCAATCCGGCAGGCAGTGTGAAGGACCGCATCGGGGTGGCCATGATCGACGCGGCCGAGCGGGCGGGCCTGATCAAGCCGGACACCATCATCCTCGAGCCGACGAGCGGGAACACTGGCATCGCGTTGGCGATGGTGGCCGCCGCGCGCGGCTATAAGTGTGTGCTGACCATGCCGGACACGATGAGCATCGAGCGGCGGATGCTGTTGCGCGCCTACGGCGCCGAACTCGTCCTCACGCCGGGCGCGGAGGGCATGGCGGGTGCCATCGCCAAAGCCGAGGAACTGGCCAAAAGCGACGAACGGTATTTCATACCACAGCAATTCGAGAATCCGGCCAACCCCGCTGTGCACGCCGTCACAACCGCCGAGGAGGTCTGGCACGACACCGACGGCAAGGTCGACATCTTCGTGTCCGGCATCGGCACCGGCGGCACCATCACCGGAGTAGCTCAGATCATCAAGGAGCGGAAGCCGTCTGCCCGGTTCGTCGCCGTCGAGCCCACCGCGTCGCCGGTGCTGTCCGGCGGCCAGAAGGGACCCCACCCCATCCAGGGCATCGGCGCCGGGTTCATCCCCGCCGTCCTGGACATGGGGTTGGTCGACGAGGTCGTCACCGTGGAAAACGAAGACGCCCTCGATCTGGCCCGGCGGCTGGCCAAGGAAGAAGGGCTGCTGGTCGGCATTTCCTCGGGCGCTGCCGTTGCCGCCGCCCTCGAGGTGGCCCGGCGACCGGAGAACGCCGGCAAGCTCGTCGTCGTCGTGCTGCCCGACTTCGGCGAGCGGTACCTGAGCACGGTGCTGTTCGCGGACCTGAGCGATTGACATGCTGACAGCGATACGGCGTGACATCCGGGTGGCCCGGGAACGTGATCCGGCCAAGCCCACGACGCTGGAGGTCATCTTTTGCTACCCCGGCGTGCACGCGGTGTGGGGCCACCGGATCAGCCACCGGCTATGGCAGCGCGGCTGGCGATTGGCCGCCCGCGTTATCGCGGAGGTCACCCGCATCCTGACCGGCGTCGACATCCACCCCGGTGCGGTGCTGGGCGGGGGCCTGTTCATCGACCACGCGACCGGCGTGGTAATCGGGGAAACCGCGGAGGTAGGCGACGACGTGACGCTCTTCCACGGCGTCACCCTCGGCGGCACTGGTTCGGATACCGGCAAGCGCCACCCCACCGTCGGTGACCGGGTGATCATCGGCGCCGGAGCCAAGGTGCTCGGTCCGATCAAGATCGGCGACGACAGCCGAATCGGCGCCAACTCCGTTGTGGTCAAGGAGGTTCCCTCAAGCGCCGTGGTGGTCGGGGTGCCCGGGCAGGTCATCAGCCGTCCCGGCAAAGCCACCGAAGACGACTCTGCGCTGCCCGATCTGGTGGGGGCCAGCCTGCAATCCCTGCTCACCCGGGTGGCCAGGCTGGAAGGCAACGGCGCCGGCCAGCAGAGTGACCGCGTCATCCGGCCGCCGGAAGGTGGAGTGTGGCATGGCGAAGACTTCTCGATCTGAAGGCGGTCCCGGATGAGCATTGTCGCAGCCGCCACGATCGCAACCGCCGCCGCACTGGGCGGCGCCACGGCGATTGGCGTTGCGGTCAACCGACGATCCGGGGTTTTGCGGGAAACCGGCCCCGAACCCGAAGACGACAGTACGGAACTCGGTTTGTCCGATGTGGGGCCGACCGTGGTGCACTTCAGCGCCGCGTGGTGCGGTCCGTGCGCCTCAGTGCGTCGGGTGGTCGACCAGGTATGCACAGACCTGCCCGGAGTGGCGCACATGGAGATCGATATCGATACCAATCCAGTTGCGGCTAAACGATTTTCGGTACTCTCGCTGCCCACCACGTTCATCTTCGATGCCGGCGGGCGGCAACGATATCGCAGCGCAGGCGTGCCAAAGGCGGCTGACCTGCGGACGGCACTAGAGCCACTCTTGACTTGACTATCGATTAGGAGCGGTAGATGTCAACAGACAACGGCCAAGTCGACGTACGAGGTCCGCGATTCGCCGCCTGGGTCAGCACCGCGGTGTTGGTGCTCACGCTGGTCGTCTCTGCGTTCAGCGCGCCCGCGGCCGCGGTGATCTTGGCCGCGCAGACCATCGTCTTCGCAGTCACCGCCTGGCGCGGTCCTCGCAACGGCCCGTACGGAGTGCTGTTTCGCAAGCTCGTCGCGCCGCGGCTGGGACCGGTCACCGAGCGTGAGCCGGTACCGCCGCTGAAGTTCGCTCAGTTGGTCGGGTTCATCTTCGCGGCGTTCGGGGTGGTCGGCTTTGCCGCCGCCATCCCGCTGCTCGGTGTGATTGCTACCGGGTTCGCGTTGTTCGCCGCGTTCCTCAACGCCGCGTTCGGGATATGCCTGGGCTGCCAGCTGTACCCGCTCGTCGCCCGACTGCGCCGCGCACCGGTGGCCTAGGTCTCGTCACATCTGTCACTCGAGTACCGGGACGGAACCGGGCGACGATTCTAAAATGCGCTATCGGGTCCTATCAGGTTTCAAGATCGCCGGCCCAGCACCGCAGGGGCTGGTGTGACTGATGTGGTTCCGGCCGTCCGCCGCGCGACCTTTCCATGGGTAATCCTTTGCACCGCAGTGTATTCCGCGTTCTGCGATAAGGCGTACGGTGAGTCATGATCGCATGGTCATGAAACGCGTCGAAGCCGCTGTTGCTTACCTCTATCGTCGCGAAAGTGCAACCGGCAACACGTTTCCCGAGTAATGCGGTCGGTCGTTGCACTTTCGCGGGGTCATCCTGCTCCCCCGCCTGGACTCGAACCAGGAACCCTTCGGTTAACAGCCGAACGCTCTGCCAATTGAGCTACGGAGGACCGCCCGATCCACCCGAATGCTGGCGTGGATCGCGGGACGACTCTAGCGTACTGGCCTGGCTTGACCAACTAGCAAGTCCAACATCGGGCACGGCAAGCGCGCACCCCGGTGCGTAAGGCAGTATGGAGCAATCCGCGCATTTGTCCGGGAGGGACCGTTTTGATCGGGTATGTCGTCGTGCTTGGGGTCGGTTACGTGCTGGGCAGCAAGGCCGGTCGTCGCCGATATGAGCAGATCGTCGGCACTTATCGGGCGGTCACCGGCAGTCCCGTGGCCAAGTCGGTGATCGAGGGGGGCCGTCGCAAAATCGCCAATCGGATCTCACCCGACGCGGGGTTCGTCACGCTGGCCGAGATCGACAACCAGACGTCTGTGGTCGAGCGGGTCGACGGGCAGACCAACGGTGCCGATTATCGCGACCAGCACGTCACGCGGTGAGATCGTCGCCACTGGCCTGCTCCAACAGGCTGCGCCGGTAGGCCTCCATCGCAACCAGGTCGCCGAACAGGGCGTGATATTCGTCGCCTTGCTCGATCGGTGACATACGTTGCAGCTTTGACTTGACTTCGGCGATCTGGCGGCCCATCCACACCTCCTGCAGACGGGCCAGCACTCCGCCGATGTAGCGCGGCAGTTTATCGTCGTCGACCTGGATGGCCTCGACTCCCAGCTCGCTGATCAGGCCCGCGGTCAGTGCCGTCGTGGTATGCCGACGCACCGCATCGATCCACTGCGCGCCGGTGATGCCGGCTGATGTGCCGCCCGCCGCTTCGATTGCCGCCCGCACTGCCGCGTAACCGGGGTGGGTGAAGCTTTCCACGGTCAGCGTGTCGAACACCGGGCCGGCCAGCGCCGGGTACTGCAGCGCCGATTTGAGCGCTTCGCGCTGTGGCCACAGGGTCGGCTCACGTGGGTCCGGACGAGCAGCCGCCGTTTCGGTGGGTGCTGCGGGCGGCACCTCGGACTGCTCCCGGGTGACCCGGCGGGGTGATTTCGATCCGGCGCCGGCCCGCCCGGGCCGCATGGATTTCTTGGCCTCATCGCGCACCCGGCCGATGACCTGGGCGACGTCGGCCCATCCGACCCAGCCGGCGAGTTGCCGGGCGTACTCGTCGCGCAACGTGGGGTCCTTGATCTGGCCGACGATGGGTACGCAGCGGCGCAGCGCGGCCACCCTGCCTTCGGCGCTGTCAAGGTCTATCTCGGCCAGCGCGGTGCGAATGGCGAACTCGAACAACGGCGTCCGGCGCGCCACCAGGTCGCGCAGCGCACCGTCGCCGGACTTCAACCGCAAATCGCAAGGGTCCATGCCGTCGGGGGCTACCGCCACGAAAGACTGGCCAGCCAGGTTCTGTTCACCGTCGAGCGCCTTGAGTGCGGCGGCACGGCCGGCCTCGTCGCCGTCGAAGACGTAGATCAGCTCCCCCCGGAAGAAGCTGTCGTCCATCATCAGCCTGCGCAACATCGCCAGGTGATCGTCGCCGAACGCCGTGCCGCACGACGCGACCGCGGTGGTGACACCGGCCAGGTGCATCGCCATCACATCGGTGTAGCCCTCGACCACAACCGCCTGATGCCCTTTAGCTATGTCGCGTTTGGCCAAGTCGATACCGAACATCACCGAGGACTTCTTGTAGAGCAGCGTCTCGGGAGTGTTGACGTACTTGGCCTCCATCGGGTCGTCGTCGAACAGCCTGCGTGCGCCGAACCCGATCACTTCGCCGGCCGCGGTACGGATGGGCCACAGCAAGCGGCGGTGAAAACGGTCGATCGGGCCGCGGCGACCTTGTCGGGACAGACCGGCTGCTTCCAGCTCTTTGAACTCAAAACCCTTGCGCTGCAGCTGCTTTGTCAGCGAATCCCAGCCGGAAGGCGCGAATCCGCACCCGAAACGGCGTGCGGCGTCGGCATCGAAGTTCCGCTCCTTCAGGTACTGACGGGCCGGGGCGGCTTCGTCGGACTCCAGCGCCGCCGCATAGAACTCCGCCGCCGCCGCGTTGGCCGCGACCAGGCGGCTGCGGCTGCCGCGGTCGCGCTGCACGCTGGTGGCCGCGCCGGTGTAGCTGATGGTGTGGCCGACGCGGTCGGCGAGCAGTTCGACTGCCTCGACGAAGCTGACGTGCTCGATCTTCTGGACGAACGCATACACGTCGCCGCCTTCACCGCAGCCAAAGCAATGGAAATGGCCGTGATTTGGGCGGACATGGAACGACGGCGACTTTTCGTTGTGGAATGGGCACAGTCCCTTCAGGGAGTCGGCCCCGGCCCTTCGGAGTTGCACATAGTCACCGACGACGTCCTCGATGCGGATCCGCTCGCGGATGGCGGCGATATCGCGATCGGAGATCCGGCCAGCCATCGGCCTAGTGTAGAGCGCCGGTCACGGTCAGCTGGTACCGATTACACCGCATGCGACACGTTCCATCGCCATGTCACCGACGCCGTGGATCATCAACGCAGTCCCCTTTCCAGCCAGTAGCTGGTCCTTGGTGAACGCATCGGTAGTGGTCTGCAGGGAACCGGAGCCGTCCGGGCGCACCTCCAGGGGCGGCAGGTCGCCACTTGCCAGCTGTCCGGTATGCCCCGGCGCCTGGTAATGCCCACCCGCGGACAGGAAGTTGCCGGGCGGGCCGCCCTCCGGGGCAACGGAGTTGGGCTCGCATTTTCCTATCTCGTGGATATGCACCGCATGACTACCGGGCGCGAGAATGCCGGTGGCGACCGTCTGTATACGCACGCTGGCAAGCCCGTTGCTGAAGTCGAACGTCGCATCGGCAACGGGTGTGCCTTCAGCCGTTTTCAGGTGCGCCGAAAGCGTGCCAGCCGGCTTCGTCGAACTGCTCTGGACTGCAGGCGCGCTGCTTGCCGGGCTGCTCGGCTTTTGAGCAGAACTGCAGGCCGTCATGGCCACGACGGGAAGCGACAGCAGAAGGGCGGCGACCGCCTGGTTCCTGATCATGCTTGGCAGCCTAACGCCTGCGCTTTCATCCGGTCTTCGCTACAGGTCTGCGCGGCGCGCGTCGACACGCTCCAGCCGGCCCTCGGTGTAGGACGCGATCTGGTCGACGATCACCCGCCACCGAGCGCCGTCGTCCGGTGCGACGTTGAACGCCGCGGCAAAGATCGGGTCGAGCGTCTGGGGGGCCCCGGCGTACAGCCAGTCAGCTACCCGATGGATGCGTTCACGCTGACGCGACTGAGCCTCCAGGTGCCGCGGGTCCGACATAATGAATTGCAGCGCAAGGGTTTTCAGTACAGCGACCTCGGCACGCACCAAATCGGGGACGTGCAGGTCGGCCTGGTAGCGCACCAGCGGCCCCGCGCCGGCGGCCGCGCGGGTACTGGCGATCGAGGCGGAGACGAACCGGCCGACCAACTCACTGGTCAACCGCTTGAGTGCGACCGATGCCGCCAGCGTGGCGTCGTACTTGCCGACGGCAGCCACCACCGGAAGCTCCGAGAGCCGACGAGCGGCGGCCGTCAATTCGTCGGAACCCATCCACGAGTACTCCCGCTCCCCCAGCTTGGCCAACACGACCGCCTCGTCGTCGTCGGCGAGCACCCGCAGATCGATACGTTCCGAGACGACGCCGTCCTCGACGTCGTGCACCGAATAGGCGACATCGTCCGCCCAGTCCATCACCTGCGCCTCCAGGCAGGTGCGATCCGGCGGAGCCTGCTGTCGCATCCACACCGCCGCATCGCGGTCGTCGTCGTAGAACCCGAACTTGCGGTGCCCCTGGCCGCGTAGCCAGGGGTATTTGGTGACCGCATCCAGCGCTGCACGAGTCAGGTTCAGTCCCGCGCTATTACCCTGTGCATCAAACACTTTCGGCTCAAGGCTGGTGAGGATGCGGAAGTTCTGCGCATTGCCCTCGAAGCCGCCGCACTGGGCAGCGACCTCGTCGAGCGCCGCCTCGCCGTTATGCCCGTACGGGGGATGGCCGATGTCGTGGGCCAGCCCGGCCAGTTCGACGAGGTCGAGGTCGCAGCCCAGTGCGACCGCCATACCCCGTCCGATCTGGGCCACCTCCAGCGAATGGGTCAGCCTGGTGCGCGGAGTATCACCCTCACGGGGCCCGACCACCTGGGTCTTGTCGGCCAACCGGCGCAGGGCCGCGCTGTGCAGCACCCGGGCGCGGTCACGGGCGAAGTCGGTGCGGTGCTGCTGGCCTTGGGTACCCGGCAGACCCGCGGTCTTCGGCGCTTCGGCTACCCGCCGCTGTCGGTCGAAGTCGTCGTAGGGGTCGTGCTCATTTGTGGTCACCGACTCACAGTCTGCCAGGGCGGTCGGCGAGCGGAACACCCTTCAGCCGCTGAGGGCCTGAACGTTGCCGAGCTACATTGACCTATGCGCATTGCTCGCCTGCTCGGCGTGATCCTGACGACGCTGACCGTGAGTCTCACTGCGACTTTGCTGCTGGCATCACCCGCCGGCGCGCAACCACCATTCCGGTTGCCGGGCTACATCACCGACAATGCGGGCGCGCTGCGGGAATCCGGCCGCGCCGAGGTGAAATCCGCCGTCGACAAGCTCTACACCAATCACCACATCCGGCTCTGGGTGGTCTACGTCGACAATTTCTCCGAGCTGACGGGCGAGGACTGGGCCGCGCGCACGTATCGCACCAGCGACTTAGCCGGTTACGACGCACTTCTTGCCGTCGCCACCACCGACCGGGCGTATGCATTTCTGGTGCCCAGGGCGGTACACAACGTCACTACAGATCAGGTAAACGAGCTGCGGCACACTCAGATCGAACCCGCACTGCGAGAAGGCAATTGGAGTGGCGCGGCGGTCGCGGCAGCCAACGGGCTCAACCAATCACCGAGTTCGTCGGGCCGGGTGCTGGCCCTGATTGCGCTGGGCGTCATCGCCGTCGCAGTGGTGGTGTTGCTGATCGTGATGCGTTATCGCAAGCGGCGCCGGCGCGCTGCGGCGCTGGCCGCGGCCCGACGGGTAGACCCCACCGACGCAGACGCGCTGGCCGCCGTGCCGCTCGAAGCCTTGGACGACTTGTCCCGGTTGATGGTGGTGGACGTCGACAACGCGGTGCGCACCAGCTCCAACGAGCTCGCACTGGCGATCGACGAATTCGGCGAGCAGCGCACCGTACCTTTCACCGACGCGGTCGGCAATGCCAAAGCCGCACTGGCCCAAGCGTTCACGGTGCGCCAACAACTCGACGACGACACGCCGGAGACGCCGGCGCAGCGCCGCGAGTTGCTCACCCGGGTGGTCGTGTCTGCAGCTCGCGCCGACCGAGAACTGGAGTCGCAGACCGAAGCGTTCGAGCAGCTGCGGGATTTGGTGATCAATGCCCCCTCACGACTCGATGGGCTGACCCAGCAGTACGTCGAGCTGACAGCCCGCATCACTCCGACCCAACAGCGGCTTGCCGAGCTGCACAACGAATTCGACGCCGCCGCACTGACTTCGGTCGACGGCAATGTCTCCACCGCCAAGGAACGACTTGCGTTCGCCGACAAGAACATCGGCGCGGCACGCGATCTGACCGCGCATGTGCAGAGCGGACGACAGAGTGACTTGGTCGATGCCGTTCGCGCGGCCGAATCGGCACTCGGACAAGCCCGTTCGCTGTTCGATGCCGTGGACAGCGCGGCCACCGACATTCGCCACGCCGTAGCTTCGCTGCCGTCGCTGATGACCGAAATCCGGACGGCGGTGGCTCACGCCAACGAGCAACTGCGGGAAAACCCGCAGTTGGCGTCTGCGCACACCGCGGAATTGATCGCCGCACGTGATGCGGCGACCAGGGCTGTCGACTCCGCCCGCGGCACCGGCTCCGCGGATCCGTTGGGTACCTTCGTCCGGCTGACCAAGGCTGACGCGGAGCTCAACCGAATACTGGCGACGCTGGCCGAGGAGAAGGCCGCCGCCGATCGCCTGAACCGCTCCTTCGAGCAGGCGTTGTTCACCGCGGAGTCGCGGGTGCGCGGGGTGTCGGAGTACATCGACACCCGCCGCGGCAGCATCGGGCCCGAGGCACGCACCCGACTAGCCGAAGCGAAACGGCACCTGCAAGCCGCGCACGACATGCGAACGACCAATGTGACCGAGGCGATCGCCCACGCCAACGCGGCGTCCACTCTGGCCGCTCATGTGCAGGCGCTGGCGAATGCCGACGTGCAGTCGGCCGAACGCGCCTATAACCGCCGCGGCGGCGATGACACCGGCGCGCTGATCGGCGGGATCATCATCAGCGACCTGCTCAACGCAGGCGGCTTCGGCTGGAGCCCGACATCGTTCGGCGGCTCGTCACGGAATTCTTCCGGAGGTGGCTTCATGGGCGGCGGCGGCCGGTTCTAGGTGGCGCGAGCAGACGCAAAATCGCCTAATTCCTATGCGAATTGGGCGATTTTGTGTCTGCTCGGCACTCTCAGCCGCCCGGTGGAGAATGCGGTATCACACTGGTGGTGCGTGGCAATTCGAAGCGAGGTTCGGCACTTTCTTGCCATTCGCTCCACTGTGCCCACTCATCCCACTCGTCACCGGCCGCGGGGCGTGACGTCGAGTCGGCACCAACGCCATTGGCAGCGGTCTCGGGTTCCTTAGCCCAATGGTCGTAGTCGTCGGGCGGCACGGCGACACCCCAGCTGAGCGGGACCGACAGCCCGCCAAGCATGCCCGACTCACCCCGGACTGCCGCGACGGCATCATCCGGTAAAGGCGACCCAAGTGATAGCAGCACGCTGCCCCCTTCCTCGCAGCTTTATCCGACGCCGGTTCGCGGCACCACGGTCGGCCGATTCTGCACCACATGCGGACTCGCGCCACCACGCCCGAGCGGTCCGTTGGGCATTCCGCCACCAGGACCGCCCATCGGCATCGGCATCATCGGCATGCCGGCGGCGGCATTGGCTCCGGCGGCGGCTGCCGCTTCCGCGGCGCTGGGCATACCGCCCAATCCCGACATCGCCGAGGTCACCATCCGAGCGGGCATCGACCCCTGCCATGTCGGTGGTACCGACATGGCTCCCACCAAGCGCGCTCTGCCCAACTCCGCGGCCATCCCCGGTCCGCCCACCGGTTTCACGTCAGGAGCGCTCACCAACGTAGGCATATTGGCCAGCCCAGTCGTCGCCGTGGCATCGGTCAAGCCCGCCGTGCCGACATTCGCACCCTGCGCCACGCCCATCATCGGCGACATCAACATGCTCGCCGGATACATCCCGACCTGCATCAACTGCGCACCGCCCGACGTCAACGGCGACGCGGGCAGTTGAGCCGCCATCGACTGCGCCGCCGATAGCATCCCCGGGGCGGCCGATGCGATCGCCTGTGCCTGGGTCGCCACCTGCACGCCTATCGCCTGCGCTTGTGTGGCCATCGTCGCGCCCGCCGTGGCAACCGACGAGGAAAGCTGGCCACCGGCCTGGGACAGGAACGTGCCAGCCTGCGAAACCAGGGTCGACAGGCCCGCCAAGTCCAGCGGCGGTGCGCTGAACGGCGTCAACGTAGAAGCAACCGCTGTCGCTCCCGCGTGATATCCGAACATCGCGGCCACATCCTGAGCCCACATCTCCATGTAGTGGAACTCGGTTTCGAAGATCGCCGGAGTGTTCTGGCCCAAAATGTTTGTGGCCACCAGCGCCAACAACGTCGTCCGATTCGACGTCACCGCCGCCGGGTGCACGGTCGCCGACTGCGCCGTCTCGAACGCCGTCGCTGCCGCCTTTGCCTGCGCACCCGCCGAGGCCGCCTGGGCTGCGGCCGCGGTCAACCACGCCACATAGGGCGCCGCCGCAGCCGCCATCGACAACGACGAGGGCCCGGTCCACAGGCCGTCCGCCAGGGCGCTGATCACGGAGTCAAACGAGGCTGCCGAGGCCTGCAAATCCGCGGCCAGGCCATCCCAAGCCGTGGCCGCCGAAAACAGCGGCCCGGAACCGGCGCCGGCAAAGATTCGCGCCGAATTGATCTCGGGCGGCAACCAGGAAAAATCCAGAAGCACTACAACCTCAGCTCAACTAGGCGCTATGTGCGCCTATCACCACCGGCGGATCATAAGGCAAACGACCACCTGAGATCCGGCCTTTAGCCAAAGAGGTGCGAGGTCTCAGCTGCCCTTGAGGCGCACCGCGAGGTAGTCGGCGACGTTGCTCATCGGGATGCGCTCCTGCGTCATTCCGTCGCGCTCGCGCACCGTGACGGAATCGTCCTCGAGCGAGTCGAAATCCACTGTCACGCAGAACGGGGTACCGATCTCGTCCTGACGGCGGTAGCGCCGGCCGATCGCGCCCGCGTCGTCGAAATCGATGTTCCAGCATTTCCGCAATTCAGCACCCAGGTCGCGGGCCTTGGGACTCAGGTCGGCGTGCCGCGACAGAGGCAGGACGGCGGCCTTGACCGGCGCAAGTCGCGGATCCAGCCGGAGCACCGAACGCTTGTCCATTCCCCCCTTGGCGTTCGGGGCCTCGTCCTCGGTGTAGGCGTCGATCAAGAACGCCATGAACGACCGGGTCAGACCGGCTGCGGGTTCGATGACGTACGGCGTGTATCGAGCGTCGGCGACCTGGTCGTAGAACGACAGGTCGACGCCGGAATGCTTGCTGTGCGTTGACAAATCGAAATCCGTCCGATTCGCGACGCCTTCCAGCTCGCCCCATGGGTTGCCGGCGAAGCCGAACTTGTACTCGATGTCCACGGTGCGGTCGGAGTAGTGCGACAGCTTGTCCTCGGGGTGTTCGAACAGCCGCAAGTTCTCCGGGTCGATACCGAGATCGACATACCACTGCAATCGGGTGTCGATCCAATACTGATGCCATTCCGGGGCGGTCGCCGGCTCCACGAAGAATTCCATTTCCATTTGCTCGAACTCGCGGGTCCGGAAAATGAAGTTGCCCGGGGTGATTTCGTTGCGGAAGCTCTTGCCGATCTGCCCGATGCCGAACGGTGGTTTTTTGCGGGCGGTCGTGACCACGTTGGCGAAGTTCACGAAGATGCCCTGGGCGGTCTCGGGGCGCAGGTAGTGCAGCCCCTCCTCGCTTTCGATGGGCCCGAGGTAGGTCTTGAGCATCATGTTGAATTCGCGTGGCTCGGTCCACTGGCCCTTGGTGCCGCAATCAGGGCAGACGATCTCGGTCATTGCCACCGAATCGGGATCCGCGATCCCTTTCTTCGCCGCGTAGGCCTCCTGCATGTGGTCCTGGCGATGCCGGTGGTGACAATTCAGGCACTCGACGAGGGGGTCGTGGAACACCTCGACGTGGCCGGAGGCCACCCAGACCTGACGCGGCAGGATGATCGACGAATCGATTCCCACGACGTCGTCGCGGCCGGTGACCACCGAGCGCCACCATTGCCGCTTGATGTTCTCCTTGAGTTCCACGCCCAGCGGGCCGTAGTCCCACGCCGACTTCGTGCCGCCGTAGATTTCGCCCGCGGGAAAGACGAAACCGCGCCGTTTGGCCAGGTTGACTACGGTGTCGATGACGGACGCCACGGGGTAGTCACTCCTCTCTGGTCCCTGTTGGGATTCGGGAAGGCGGGTGCCGCAGCGAACCGCCGCCGCGCGAAGCCTGAGCAATGGTAGCGATCCGCGGCCGGGTCTTTGACATGCGTTGTCATGCATGTGACAGTGGATGTCAGCCGCAGGCTAATGCAAATCCTGGCACTTCCCGAGGTGATGAATCCGATATGGTGACGTCTTCCTCAACGCCGACCGCGGAAGAGGCGGCTGATCTGGTGGGTGCCCACGAGCACGTCGGCGGCAAATTCACGGCATATCCCGCGCCGCCGCCGCGAGACATTCTCGACGCGGCCGGCGAGCTGCTGCGCGCATTGGCCGCACCCGTGCGGATCGCCATCGTGCTGCAGCTGCGCGAATCTCAACGCTGCGTGCACGAGCTGGTCGACGCGCTGGGCGTGCCGCAGCCGCTGGTCAGCCAGCATCTCAAGATCCTCAAAGCGGCTGGCGTGGTCGCCGGTGAGCGGTCCGGACGCGAAGTCCTCTACCGGCTGGCCGACCACCACCTTGCGCACATCGTCGTCGACGCGGTCGCCCACGCCGGCGAAGACGCGACATGACCGCGCCGGCGACGATGCAGAACGAAGTGATGAGGAGGAGCGGCGCACTCGGCCCCGCCGGCGACGATGCAGAACGAAGTGATGAGGAGGAGCGGCGCAAATGACGGCTAGCGCCCGCTCCACCCGTCAGCGAGCGGCGGTGTCGACACTTCTGGAGACCCTCGAAGACTTCCGCTCGGCTCAGGAAATACACGACGAGCTACGCCGTCGCGGTGAGAACATCGGCCTGACCACCGTCTACCGGACGCTGCAGTCGATGGCGACAGCGGGAATGGTCGATACCTTGCGCACCGACACCGGCGAATCCGTCTATCGCAGGTGCTCCGAACACCATCATCACCACCTGGTCTGTCGCCACTGCGGTTCGACGATCGAGGTGGGCGACCACGAGGTCGAGGCGTGGGCGGCCGAGGTGGCCAGCAAACACGGATTCTCCGACGTCAGCCACACCATCGAGATCTTCGGTACCTGCTCGGAATGCATGGCCTGACGCGCTTACGGTTAGACTGCCACGACGTCGACTAAGCCCTCGAGGCCGTCGAAATCGACGGCGTTGCGGGTATACAGCGAGGCTGAGTGGGCGTGTGCGGTGGCTGCTATCAACAGGTCCATTGCGCGGGCTCGCGGCTGTCGTCCGGCGTCGACGACCGCCGCCGCCACCTGGCCGTAGCTCATCGCCACCGCGTCGTCCAGGGGCAGCGCGTCGAACTTGCGCTGGACAATCAGCAGACGTCGCAGCCGCTCGGAACGAATGTTCTGCTGCTTGGCGACGAGGACTCCAAAGTGGAGTTCCGCCAAGGTAATTGCGCTGATGGCCAGCTCACCTTCAAGGTGTCCGAGGTCCGTCGCGATGACCACACTGGTGTCAAGGATCGCTCTCATTCCTTCGTCCAGGGGTCGCGGATATCGTCGGCGAGTGCTTGACGGTCGGCCTCCCATGCAAGATCCTCCGGCCCGGCGAACAGTTCGACCACCTCCTCCCATCGCCTCCAGGTCCGCGGGGCTGCTGGAACCAGGCGGGCCCCTGGGCGGCCGGCCACGGTAATGGTGATCTCCTCGCCTTCCTCGGCGCGTCGCACGAGGTCGGACGCATTCTGCCGAAGTTCGCGCAATCCAACTGTCTGCATGATCGTCATGATAGCACAAGTGCTACTTGTGCTACAGGCGCGCCACCGATGACTGCGTCGAGCGTGCGATGAGGGTTGAAAAGCTACCGGAAAGCCGCCCTGTGAGCACGTTCGGCGAAGGATCGGCTGGGACTGCAGCACCGGTGTCTTAGGTCAGAGATCGGCGCACCTGAGCACCGGTGTCCAGTACCAGCAGAATGAGCGTGCGCAGGGCTTCGTCGGTCAAGCCGGCGCCGGGAAAGTTGTATCGCAGCATGACGTCGGCGACCTTGGCGGCACTCTTACCCGAATTGCGTTGCACGGCTTTCTCGTTGACCTTCTCGATCAGGGTCACGGTGCCAAGGTTGGTGTCGCGCGCCTGCCTGGCCACTTGCTCGCTGAGCTTCTTCGTCAGCGGCAGGCCCCACGCCAATACCTGCGTCAACGACACCAGATCAAGGTCCTCGGCGATGTTGACCACTCGCAACGACGCAAAGGTGGCGTCATGACGGACCGTCAATCCGCCGTCAGGCTCTTCCTCGACGGCCAAGACGTCGCGGAGGATCGATGCCAGGCGTTCCTGCAATGACGGCACTAGGCACTCCCGAACCGTCGGCTGCGAGATGCGTACTCCTCGCAGGCCGCCCACAGATCGCGGCGGTCGTAGTCGGGCCACAGCTTGTCCTGAAATATGTATTCAGCGTAGGCCGCCTGCCACAGCATGAAATTGCTGGACCGCTGCTCGCCCGAGGTTCGCAGCAGTAGATCCACATCGGGGATGTCGGGCCACTGCAGGTGACGAGCGATCGTCGATTCGGTGATCCGCTCTGCGTTCAGCTTGCCCGCCTCGGCTAGACGGGCGATGTCCTTGGCCGCCTCCGCGATTTCGGTGCGACCGCCGTAGTTCACGCAGTAGTTGACGGTGATGACGTCGTTGTTTCTCGTCATGTCCTGCGCGATCGCCAATTCGTTGATCACACTGCGCCACAGGCGTGGCCGCGACCCCACCCACCGAATCCGGACCCCGAGCGTGTTGAGGTTCACCCGGCGCAGCCGCACGACGTCGCGGTTGAAGCCCATCAAAAAGCGGACTTCCTCGGGCGAGCGTTTCCAGTTCTCGGTGGAGAAGGCGTACAGGCTGAGCCATCTGACCCCGAGTTCGATTGCGCCGCAGACAACGTCGATGACTACCGCCTCGCCCGCCTTATGGCCTTCGGTGCGCGCCATGCCGCGCTGGGTGGCCCACCGCCCGTTGCCGTCCATCACGATGGCGACATGGGCCGGTAGCCGCTCGCGCGGAATCCGGGGGGCGGCGGCTTTCGACGGATGTTGCGGCGGCCGGCTTGGACGACCGTCCGGAGACGGTGGTAAGACAGGGAACACCACTGGCCAGGTCGACTTGTCGGGAAAGGTCGGATAGTCGTCGGGGGCCGGGGGCAGCTGCGGGAATTCGCCGGAGGTCAGCTTGCGCTCGGTCCTAGCCACAGGCGATATCCTGCCCGTCCCGGGCCGCGCGCCGATCGGCGATGGTGCGATCCACCTGATACGTCCGTTCCACCAGCGGCAGTGTTTTGAGCTGCCGTTCCAGATGCCATTGCAGGTGCGCGGCCACCAACCCGCTGACCTGGCCGCGGTGGGATTGCGGTATCTCTCGGGCGGCCTCCCAATCGCCGTCGTACAACGCGGACATCAGCTCCAGCACGCCCGGCGGCGGTGTCGTCGAACCGGCCGGGCGGCAGTGTGCGCAGACGCTGCCCCCGGCCGCGATGTGAAACGCCCGATGCGGACCCGGTGTGGCACAGCGGGCGCACTCGGTCAGCGCCGGCGCCCATCCGGCGATGCCCATGGCCCGCAGCAGGTAGGCGTCCAGCAACAGCTCGCGGGGCCGGCTTCCGTCGGCCACCGCCCGCAGTGCGCTCACCGTGAGCCGGTGCAGGGCCGGGGCAGGCGCCCGCTCCTCACCGGCCAGGCGTTCGGCAGTTTCCAGCATCGCGCACCCGCAGGTGTACCGGGCATAGTCGCTGACGATGTCGGTGGCGAACGCGTCAATCGAGACGACCTGGGTGACGATGTCGAGGTTGCGGCCGGGATGCAGTTGCGCGTCGATATGCGCAAACGGTTCCAGCCGCGCGCCGAATTTGCTGCGGGTGCGACGAACCCCTTTGGCAACCGCCCGAACCAGCCCGTGATCGCGGGTCAACAAGGTGACGATCCGGTCGGCTTCGCCAAGCTTGTGCTGGCGCAGCACAACAGCCCGGTCTCGATACAGCCGCATCCCGACATTTTCGCACCACCCCGCGACATCACGGGTATCCGCGCCGATAGTCTCGTACCCCGTGATTGGCGCTTCCGGCTCCGTTTCTGGGTCCGCTTCCGGATCCGGCTACCAGCGCCTGCCCACCTTGACCGACCTCCTCTACCAGCTGGCCAGTCGTTCCGTGACCTCCCAAGAGCTGGTGCGCCGGTCGCTGCATGCCATCAACATGAGCCAGCACACGTTGAACGCCTTTCGCGTCGTTCTGACCGAATCGGCGCTGGCCGACGCGGCCGAGGCGGACCGGCGACGGGCCGCCGGTGACACCGCGCCACTACTGGGCATCCCGATCGCGGTCAAAGACGACGTGGACGTTGCTGGCGTGCCGACCGCATTCGGTACCGAAGGCTACGTCCGGCCCGCTACCGAGGACTCCGAGGTGGTTCGCCGGCTGAAGGTCGCCGGCGCCGTAATCGTCGGCAAGACGAACACCTGCGAACTAGGCCAGTGGCCGTTCACCAGCGGACCCGGATTCGGACATACCCGCAATCCGTGGTCGCGTCGGCACACCCCGGGCGGATCGTCGGGCGGTAGCGCCGCGGCGGTGGCCGCGGGCTTGGTAACTGCAGCCATCGGCTCCGACGGTGCGGGCAGCGTGCGCATTCCCGCCGCCTGGACCCACCTGGTTGGCATCAAGCCGCAGCGTGGCCGAATCTCGACCTGGCCGTTGCCCGAGGCGTTCAACGGCATCACCGTCAACGGCGTGCTGGCCCGCACGGTGGCCGATGCGGCGCTGGTGCTGGACGCGGCCTCGGGCAACGTCGAAGGCGATCGGCACAAGCCGCCTCCGCTGACCGCGTCGGACTACGTCGGCAATGCGCCCGGCCCGCTGAACATCGCGTTGTCAACCCGATTCCCCTACACCGCGTTTCGGGCCAAGTTGCATCCGGACATCCTGGCGGCGACCCGACGGGTGGCCAAACAGCTCGAGTTGCTCGGCCACTCGGTGGTGTCCGGCAACCCGGACTATGGCCTGCGGTTGTCGTGGGACTTTCTTGCCCGGTCCACCGCCGGCCTCGTCGAATGGGAGGAGCGGCTGGGCGACCAAGTCAACTGGGATCCCCGCACCCTGGCGAATCTGCGTACCGGTCGCGTGCTGGGACAAGCGATCCTGCGCAGCGCACGGCGGAACGAAGCCGCCGAACAGCGCCGGGTGGGTTCGATCTTCGACATCGTCGACGTGGTGCTGGCACCAACCACCGCGCAACCGCCGCCGCTGGCCCGCTCCTTCGACCGGCTGACTGGCTTCGGCACCGATCGCGCCATGATCGCCGCGTGCCCGCTGACGTGGCCATGGAACGTGTTGGGCTGGCCATCCATCAACGTGCCGGCCGGCTTCACCGGCGACGGACTGCCGATCGGCGTCCAGCTAATGGGTCCGGCCAACAGCGAGGGCCTATTGATATCGCTGGCCGCCGAGCTGGAGGCGGTGTGCGGCTGGGCGAACAAGCAGCCAAAAGCCTGGTGGGACACGCGCATCGACACACCGCCGATCAACGGCGCACCGCCGGTCAGACCTTAGCGACTCCGTTCACCGACACAGCGCCGCCGAACCGGTTGTCGCCGAACGCTTCTCTTGTTCAGTTGGCTGCGCAGGCCGACGTTTAGCGCCGAAAGTGCCGGGTACACGACGGCGATCTCGATCAAGCCAACAGCCCTAGGAGCAGCCAATGTTCATTCACAACAAGGACCTTCAGTTCGAAGTGCGAGTCCAAAAACCGGATCCTCGGTTCGCCACCCTGCTGCAGGAGCAGTTCGGTGGCGCCAACGGCGAGCTCAAGGCCGCGATGCAGTACTTCACCCAGGCGTTCATCCTGCGCGGCAAGAACCCCAAGATGTACGACCTCTTCATGGACATCGCGACCGAGGAACTCAGCCACCTGGAGATGGTGGGCTCGTTGATCACGATGCTGCTGGACGGACTGAACGACGACCTCAAGAACGCCAATGAGATCTGCAACTGGATGCCGCTAGTCGCTGGAAACACTGGGCGTGACGACCTCATCCACCAGGTGGCGCAGGTGAACCCGCTTTACCTCGCCCTCACCGGCGGCGGCCCCGATGTCAGCAATGCGCAGGGCGTGCCGTGGTCGGGCGCCTACGTCAACTCCAACGGTGACCCGTCGGTTGACCTGCGGAGCAACCTGGCTGCCGAGTCGCGGGCCAAGATCGTCTACGAGTATCTCAAGCAGTTCACCGACGACCCCGGTGTCCAGGACACCCTGACGTTCTTGATGACCCGCGAGGTCGCGCACTATCAGCAGTTCACCGCGGCGCTCAACGACCTGCCGGTCAACTTCCCGCCCGGGGTGCTCTCCGGCGACGAGCGGTTCCAGAACGTCGCTTTCAACATGTCCGACGGCGCCGAGTCAGTGCGCGGGCCGTGGAACGAGGGACAAGGACCGTGGCCCGAGGGCACGGAATGGCGCTATGTCGAAACGCCTACCACGCAGTGGCTCGGCAGCGACATACGGCAGAACAAGGGAGCGCAGAGCGATGCCGTCGGCACACCCGCGGTGCCCGAAGCCAAGCCGTTCACCCACGAACACCACGTTCCCGCCACCTGATCGGAGCGCAATCGAAATGGGCCGGCACGCACGCCGGCCCATTTCTTGCCTCGGGTCAGTGGATCTGCGGGTCGGGAGGATTTTTTCCGGACCGGCCGGTGACCGCGTCGCGAACATGGTCGACGAAAGCCGCACCGGCGCCCATCGTCTTTTGTACCGTCGCGCTGGGCGGGGTGTTGGGATGTGGCCGAGTGGGCGCCGTCTTTTTGGCGCTCTCCAGCTTCTCGCCGAGCTTTCGCCGTTCGGCGAGGCTCACCGCCGCAGCGAACCTGGGCCACACCACCTCCTGCTCGTAGCGGATGTGCTCGCGACCGGCCTTGACGAACTCCTGCAGCGCTTCGTGGTACTCGCCCTCGCCGGGTTGGCCGTCTGCGAGCCGCTGCAGCAACTGCTTTCCTTCCTGCTCCTGCTCGACGGCTCGGTCGGCCAATTCGTCGCCGTCATCGAGCGCCTGCCGTACCGCCGGCCAGAACAACTGCTCCTCGATCGCCTCGTGCTGCGACTCGGCGATAACCAGGTTCTCCACCATCGTCCGCAGGCCACTCATCACCGCACCCGTTCCCTTCGGCGCACCATCGAGAACCTGCAACATCCCCAACACGCTCTGGTGGTCCTGACGCAGAAAATCCAACGCTTCCATACTTTCTCCCTTCGGCAACGCTTCTTGTGCCGGTACCCGGCCACCACGCAGTGAAACGCCGCAATTCAACGTCATCCGTTCGAACCACAACGGATCTGCCGACGGGAGCTACTCAGAACGGATCAAAAGCCAAGCCGTCCAAGCTGTTTGGGATCCTGTTGCCAATTCTTGGCGACCTTGACCCGCAGGTCGAGATAGATCTTGGTGCCCAGCAGCTTCTCGATTTGTTGACGGGCGGCGGTACCCACTTCACGCAGCCGCGCTCCCCCCTTGCCGATGACGATCCCCTTCTGGCTGGGCCGTTCGACGTAGAGCACCGCGTACACGTCGGTCAGGTCGTCACGCCCCTCGCGTGGGCTGACCTCGTCGATCACCACTGCCAGCGAGTGCGGCAGCTCGTCACGCACGCCTTCGAGCGCGGCCTCGCGGATGAGCTCGGCCATCAGAATCTCCTCCGGTTCGTCGGTCAGCTCACCGTCGGGGTAATACGCCGGCCCGGGGGGCAGCGCCGCCGCCAGCACGTCGATCAGCACGTCGATCTGTTCACCGGTCACTGCCGACACCGGGACGACTTCGGCGGGGTGGGCGGAGCTACGTACCAGCTCGCTGGCCGCGACCAACTGCGCGGCCACCCGGTCCTTGGACACTTTGTCGATCTTGGTGACGATGACGACAAGCTTTGTGTTCGGTGCTATCGAGCGGATCTGCTCGACGATCCACCGGTCTCCGGGACCGATCGCCTCGTCGGCCGGGATGCACAACCCGATGACGTCAACCTCGGCGTAGGTGTCGCGGACCAAGTCGTTGAGGCGTTTGCCGAGCAGGGTCCGCGGCCGGTGCAGGCCCGGAGTATCGACCAGGATGATCTGGAAATCCCCGCTCCTGTGCACGATTCCGCGGATGGTGTGCCGAGTGGTCTGTGGCTTGGTCGAGGTGATCGCGACCTTGACGCCCACCAGTGCGTTCGTCAGCGTCGACTTGCCGGTGTTCGGCCTGCCGACCAAACACACGAAGCCGGAACGGAATTCAGTCATGTCGGGGAGGGTCACAACGGGTTACCGGCTTGATCGGTGATGATCACCGATGCCGTCGGCGACAGCTCGCGTACCGCGGCGATGCCGGGGTCGTCGGCGGATCCGGCAACCAGCACCACCGCCTCGAGCGCTTTCGTCCCGCTTGATGCGGCCGCGGCCACCGCCGCCTGCAGGCCGGTCAGCTGCAGCGTCGACAAGTTCACCGCCGCGGCTGCATAGGTGCGCCCGTCGGTATCGCGCACGGCGGCAGCACTTTCGGATTCGGCGCGAGCCATCGCGGACCGCGCGAGCGTGACCAGCTTGGCATCCTCGGCATCCAGCGACTCAACCATCGTGGGCGTTCTCCTCCGGCTCGGCTGGGCTCAGCAAGACGGTGCCGACACGTACCCGTCCTCGAGGGTCGGGGCCGCCCTCGGCATGCAGCCGCAGGCCGTGGGAGATCACCTCGGCGCCTGGCAGTGGCACCCTGCCCAACTCCAGTGCCAGCAGACCGCCCACCGTGTCGACGTCGAGATCCTCGTCGAACTCCACGCCATACAGCTCGCCCACGTCTTCGATCGGCAGCCGTGCCGAAACCCGGAAACGTTTGTCCCCCAGGTCTTCCACCGGAGCTGTCTCGGCATCGTCGTACTCGTCGGCGATCTCGCCGACAATTTCCTCCAGCACGTCTTCGATGCTCACCAACCCCGCTATCGCACCGTATTCGTCGACCAGCAACGCCATGTGGTTGCGGTCGCGCTGCATCTCGCGCAGCAACGCATCGATCGGCTTGGAGTCCGGTACGAAGACCGCCGGCCGCATCACTTGTGCAACCGTGGTGTCCCGGCCACCGTCGTGAGCCAGAAAAGTCTGCGCGACAAGGTCTTTCAGGTAGACAACACCGACGATGTCGTCGACGTTCTCACCGATCACCGGGATCCGGGAGTGCCCACTGCGTACCGCCAACGCGGTGGCGTGGCCGGCCGACTCGTCACTTTCGATCCAGACCATCTCCGTGCGCGGCACCATCACTTCGCGGGCCGGAGTGTCGCCGAGTTCGAAGACCGACTCGATCATCCGGCGTTCGTCGGCGGCGACCACGCCGCGTTGCTGGGCCAGGTCGACGACTTCTCGCAACTCGATCTCCGACGCGAACGGCCCGTTTCTCAGACCCGGGCCGGGTGTCAGCGCATTGCCCACCACCACCAGTAACCGGCTGATCGGCATCAACAGCCACGAGATCGCTTGCAGCGGAAGAGCAGTCGCCAACGAGATGGAATAGGCATGCTGGCGGCCGAGGGTGCGCGGGCCTACCCCGATCACGACGAAGTTCACCAGCACCATGGTGACGGCGGCGCCGAACAAGCCCCAATGCAAGCCGACGTTGTCGTAGAGGAACACCACCAGCAGCACCGTGGCATTGATTTCACACGTAATGCGCAGCAGCACGACCAGATTGATGTAGCGGGGCCGTTCGGCCATCACCTTGGACAGGGCAACCGCGCCGGGGCGCTTGTCGCGCAACAATTCCTGCACCCGGGCCAGCGAGACGGTGCTCACGGCGGCGTCGATCGCTGCGAAAAGCCCACTGAGACAAATGAGCGCGAGAGCGCCTAGCAGCTGGAGCCAACCGGTCAACTGTCGAAATACCTTGACTTGTCCAGCAACCGGCGGTCTCGTTCCTCTTGACGGTCCTGCCGGTAAGCCTCGACCTGGTCGGCGACCCATTCCTCGAGCAGCCTATCCTGCAGCGCGAACATCTCCTTTTCCTCGTCCGGATCGCCGTGGTCGTAGCCCAATAGATGGAGGACACCGTGAATTGTCAACAGCGCCAATTCATGTCCGAGGCTATGTCCGGCGGCCAGCGCCTGCTCGGCGGCGAATTCGGGGCACAGCACGATATCGCCCAACATGGCCGGGCCCGGCTCGGGAGCGTCGGGGCGGCCACCCGGCTCGAGCTCGTCCATCGGGAAGCTCATCACGTCTGTCGGCCCGGGTAGGTCCATCCAGCGCATGTGCAGGTCGGCCATGGCCGCGGTGTCCAGCAGCATCATCGACAGCTCGGCGGCCGGGTTGACGTCCATCTTGGCGATGACAAAGCGTGCGACGCTGACCAGTTCCGTCTCCGAGACGTCGATACCCGACTCGTTGGATACTTCGATGCTCATAAGATGCTCATCATCGGCGACTGCGGATGCCGGACGCGCGCCGAGCCGCCCGATTCATGCCCGAGCCGGGCTCCTCGTATTTCGCGTAGGCATCGACGATCTCCGAGACCAGCCGATGGCGCACCACATCGACGCTGGTCAGCTCGGAGATGTGGATGTCGTCGACGCTGTCCAGGATGTCGATCGCCGAACGCAGGCCGGATCTGGCGCCGCCGGGTAGATCGACCTGGGTGACGTCGCCGGTGACGACGACCTTCGATCCGAAGCCCAGCCTGGTGAGGAACATCTTCATCTGCTCGGCGGTGGTGTTCTGCGCCTCGTCGAGGACGATGAACGCGTCGTTCAAAGTGTTGTGCGTGAGCAGGAAGTCTTCGGTGACGTACAAAGAGTCGGCGGCCGCAACCTGGATGCACACGGCCTCCTCGGTGCCCGCAGGCTCGATTCGATCGACGAAGCGCATTACCCGCCCGCCGCCAGTTGCGTCGTACTTCGCGGCCTTGCGCGCGAGCCGGAACGGGACGACTCCGGCCGGCAGACGGATATCAAGCAGGTGTGCGTCCGATCGGTGGTGTACCGCTCGGCCACGCGCTAGTCCTGGCTCGCGCCCCAATGTCGCCTTGGTGCGGTGGTATACGACCCCACCGAGCGATTGCACCAGGAACACCATGTCATCACGCAGCCGGTCGGAGACCGTCGTGAATTGAATGCGGCACGTGCGCCCACATTGAGTGACTGAACCACCGTCAGAATCGAGCAGACCCTGCAGAACCGCGAGCCGTACATCGGGCGAATTGAAGAGGTAATTCTCAGGCACGAACTTGGTGGACGACCGCGTACCCGCGAGGCCTAGCTGGCGAAGTGCACTCGTGACCGGATTCGCGATCGTGATTACCTCGCCGGGACGAGTTATGCGGTTCAGGATGTAGTCGACGTCGGATTTCCGGCGCACTTGGATTCCAGGGATCAGCCGGCCCAGCGACTCAGCCAGCTCGGCGTCGGCCGTCGCGGAGCTGGGTGTAGTCGAACAGGTGAGACATCCATCGCCCAAGAGCAATCCAAGGGCGTATGGGTCGAGAGGCACCGGTCGTGGCCCGAACTGCACCGGCCCACTCAACATTGGAAGTTCGTAGCGGTGGTAGTGGGCGGCGCGGAGGTTGCCGATCATCTCCTTGGTTTGCAACACCCGGGGTGGCATCCCTCGTCGGCGATCACTTCGCGTATACACCGACCAAAGGTGGTCACCGGACGCAAGCGTCGATGAGCCGTCCTGTGCTGAGACGCGATAGATCTCCTTGAAGCCCTGCGGATAGACGCCCAAAACTCCCGTCGGACGCCCGTCCGAGCCGATCACGAAATCACCGACCACCAGGTCACCGATCGGTCGAAAACCGTTGGGAGTCAAGACCTTCGTCGATACCGGCTGCGCCCTCCCCCGCATATATGCCAACGGTGCCACCTCGATTACCCCGGCGGACATCAGCTTTGGGATCAGCTCGGGATCCATCATGTCGTACAGCGCGTCATACAACGGCCGCAGGTACGGGTCGATCTTCTCGCTAAGCGTTCCTGGCAGAAAGCCAAGGCGCTCACCGGCTTCCACCGCCGGACGGGTCAGGATGATCCGGGTCACCTGCTTGGTCTGCAGCGCGTTGACCGCCTTGGCCATCGCGAGATACGTCTTTCCGGTGCCGGCCGGGCCGACGCCGAAGACGATGGTGTTGGCGTCGATGGCGTCGACATAGCGTTTCTGGTTGAGCGTCTTGGGCCGGATCGTCTTGCCGCGGCGCGACAGGATGTCCAGCGTCAGCACTTCGGCCGGTGACTCGTTTCCGGTGCCGACCAGCATGGCGACACTGTGCCGCACCACCTCCGGTGTCAACGGCTGCCCCGCGGCCACGATGGCCACCAACTCGGTTATCGCTCGCTCGGCCAGCGCGACATCGGCCGCCTCTCCGGACAGGGTGACGGCGTTGCCTCGCACATGCAGATCGGCATTCAAGGTGCGTTCGAGGGCGCGCAGATTCTCATCTGACGAGCCCAGCAAGCCGACGACGAGATCGGGCGGAACATCGATGCTGCTGCGAACTTGAGCGTCGGCCTGCCGGGCTCCAGCTGCGTCAGCAGCGCTGGTCTCGCGGGGCGTCACGTGGTTTCCGATGCCTGCTTTCTCCGAGATCCTGACCCGGACTGTGAACCGTCAGTCTACCGCCGGTGGCGACGGCGTCCTACCCGTCGACTGTGAATATGACGACGCGTCATCGGCGTGTCGCGTCGTGCCGTTCACACCCGGCACCGGGCTCCCATCGCCCCGTAAGCACGCCCAGCGCGCCCAACGCCACCGCGGCCGCGGTCGACGTGCGCAGCACGGTCGGACCGAGCCGGACCGCGACGGCACCCGCCCCGGCCAGCGCCGCGATCTCGTCCGGCGCGATGCCGCCCTCGGGGCCGACCACGAGCATCAGCGAATCCGCTTGTGCCACAGCATCATCAGCGAATACGTCAGCGAGCCGATCCGTTCCCGCCTCGTGCAGTACGAGCACGGCGGCGCCGGCGGTCACCTCGTCGTGGACCCGCTCGACCAGCGCCGCGGTGGACAGTACGCCGTCGACGTGCGGGATGTGCGCGCGACGGGATTGCCGGGCCGCCGAACGCGCCACCGCACGCCATCGGCGCAGACCCTTGTCGACCCGGGTGCCGTCCCAGTTGGCCACGCAGCGGGCCGCGTGCCAGGCGACGAAAGCGTCGGCGCCGGCCTCGGTGGCCAATTCGATCGCCAACTCCGAGCGCTCGGACTTGGGCAACGCCTGCACCACCGTCACCGGCGGATGCGCCGGCGCGGCGCTCCAACGCTCCTGCACCCTGGCAGCCAGCCCATCACGTCCGGCGCGCTCCACCTGGCAGCGCGCCAGCCCACCCATCCCATCGCCGAGCATCAGCTGCTCGCCGGGACGGATCCGGCGCACCGTGGCGGCGTGGAACCCTTCGTCGCCGGCTACGACGGCCAGCGCGCCGACTTCGGGCAGTGCGTCGATGTAGAACAGCGTCGCCACCATGAGCGCGGCTCCGAAGCCGTAACTAGCGCCCGGTGAAGGTCTCGCGTAGCCGGCTGAACAGTCCGCCGCTGCCGTTGTGGGTGGAGCGAACCTCGGCCACGTCGCGGCTGCGCCGGCTCTTCAGCACGCGCAGCAGTTCGGCGTCATGGTGGTCCAGCCGGGTGGGAACCACCACCTCGACGTGGACGTGCAAGTCGCCCCGCGCGGTGGAACGCAGCAACGGCATGCCGTGGCCCCGCAGCGTGATGACCGAACCCGGTTGGGTGCCAGGCGGAATCGTGATCTCGCTCATACCGTCCAGGATGGCGTCCACAGTTATCGTGACGCCCAGCGCGGCGTCGACCATCGGGACCGACACCGTGCAATGCAGGTCGTTGCCGTCGCGCACGAAGATGTCGTGGGGTTGCTCGTGGACCTCGACATACAGGTCACCCGCCGGTCCGCCGCCGGGCCCGACTTCGCCCTGCGCGGCGAGCCGCACCCGCATCCCGTCGCCGACACCGGCGGGGATCTTGACGCTGATCTCCCGGCGGGCCCGCACCCGGCCGTCGCCGACGCATTGGTGGCATGGGTCGGGGATCACCACGCCGACACCGCGGCAGGTGGGGCAGGGGCGCGACGTCATCACCTGGCCGAGCAGCGACCGCTGCACGGTCTGCACCTCTCCGCGACCCCCACAGGTGTCGCAGGGTATCGGTGCGGAGTCGCCGTTGGTGCCCTTGCCCTGGCACCGGTCGCACAACACCGCGGTGTCCACGGTGACCTGCTTGGTGACACCGGTCGCGCATTCCTCGAGATCGAGCCGCATCCGCAGCAGCGAGTCCGAACCGGGCCGAACCCGGCCGATTGGACCCCGGGATGCCGAACCCCCGCCGAAACCGCCTCCGAAGAAGGCCTCGAAAACGTCGCCCAGGCCACCGAACCCGCCGAACCCTCCGGCCGTCGCGCCGGCGCTTTCCAGCGGATCACCGCCCAGGTCGACGATCCGGCGTTTCTCCGGGTCACTCAGCACCTCGTAGGCGGCGCTGATTTCCTTGAATTTCGCCTGCGCAGCCTCGTCGGGGTTGATGTCGGGATGCAGTTCACGCGCCAGCTTGCGATAGGCGCGCTTGATCTCGGCGTCGGTAGCGTTCCTGCTCACGCCGAGCAGCCCGTAGTAGTCGCGTGCCACGCCTGATTCTCCTATGCGGGGTTCTGATGCCGCGCGTTACGCGGCCGTCCACAAATCTGCACCGGATGCACAATCATCGGGCACCCAGGACTTCGCCAATATAAAGAGCAACCGCAGCAACGCTGGCAATAGTTCCCGGATAATCCATCCGGGTGGGACCCAGCACACCCATGCCGCCGTACACGGTGTCGGACGTTCCGTACGCGGTGGTCACCATCGAGGTGCCCGCCATCTGCTCGACCGCCGTCTCATGACCGATGCGGACGGTGACCTTGCCGGCCTCTTGCTGGGCCGCCAGCAGCCGCAGCACCACCACCTGTTCCTCGAGCGCTTCCAGGATCGACCGCAAGGAGCCACCGAAGTCGGCGGCGTTGCGGGTCAGGTTGGCGGTGCCGCCCATCACGAGGCGTTCTTCGGTGTGCTCTACCAGCGACTCCAGCAAAACTGTGGCCGCACGCCCGACGGCGTCGCCCAACCCGCCGGCCCCGTGCAGCTGCGCCGCAAGATCGGCGACGGCGACCGATGCCGCCGAGAGCTTCTTGCCGTCCAGGGCCTGGCAGAGCATTTCCCGCAGCTGCGAGAGCTGGTGGTCGTCGATGACGTCACCCAGTTCCACGATGCGCTGGTCCACCCGGCCGGAATCGGTGATGACCACCATCAGCAGCCGGGCCGGCGTCAGCGCGATCACTTCCAGGTGGCGGACGGTGGACGTGGACAACGTCGGGTACTGGACAACGGCCACCTGACGGGTCAATTGGGCGAGCAGCCGGACTGCGCGGCGCAGCACGTCGTCGAGGTCGACACCGGATTCGAGAAAGCCCTGTATCGCACGTCGCTCAGCCGACGACAGCGGCTTGACGTCTTCGAGCCGATCGACGAATTCGCGATAGCCCTTCTCGGTAGGCACCCGCCCCGAGCTGGTGTGCGGCTGAGTGATGTATCCCTCGGCCTCCAGCACGGCCATGTCGTTGCGGATGGTGGCGCTGGACACGCCGAGGTTGTGGCGCTCAACCAGCGTTTTCGAGCCGATCGGTTCCTTGGTGGCGACGAAGTCGGCGACGATCGCGCGCAGCACCTCAAAGCGACGGTCGTCCGCGCTACCCATCGGCTCCTCCCCTTCGTCGACCAGTTGGAGACATCTGTTAGATCCGCTCCATTTTACGGTCCGGAAAGGATACGACCTCACCACAGGCAGCGCGAACAGACGCAAATGCACCCGAAGCATAGGCGCGTCGGGTGCTCTTGTGTCTGTTCGCCGGAGCGCCGGTTTACGGCTACGATCCGCGAATGATCTTCAAGGGCGTGCGGGAGGGCAAGCCGTACCCCGAGCATGGGCTGTCCTACCGAGACTGGGCGCAGATTCCGCCACAGCAGATCCGACTCGACGAATTGGTGACCACCACGACGGTGCTTGCCCTGGATCGGCTGCTTTCCGAAGACTCCACCTTCTACGGCGACCTGTTCCCGCACGCGGTGCGCTGGCGGGGCATCACGTACCTCGAGGACGGCCTGCACCGGGCCGTGCGGGCGGCGCTGCGCAATCGCACCGTGCTACATGCCCGGGTGTTCGACATGGACCTTCCGTTGGGTCAGCAGACCTGAACCTGCGCCGGTCACATTTGGGCGCCGCCGGGTGTCGACTTAATAGCACCCAAAAAGCCCGACTTCCCGGAGGACCTCATGCCCCGACTCGACGGAGTCTCGGACCGCGACGCCGGCCTGAGCGCCAAGATCGCCTTCTGCTTCACCAAGCGGAAACTGGCGAAGATGGCTGGACTCAAAGACCTGGATAACCGCGAAATGCTCGAACCACTGCGGATGTACGCCCACATTCCCCGCCTGCTCAACGCCTACGGCAGGCTGGAACAGGCGGAGTCGAAGCTGAATGTGCTCAGTCCGCGCCACCGCGCGCTGGCCGAGCTGAAGTCGGCCATGGTGGTGCGCTGCGAATACTGCATCGACCTCGGTTCGCAAATCGCCCGCTCCTGGGGAATCACCGACGACGAGCTGCTGGCGATGACTGATTACCGCAACGCCGCCTGTTTCTCTGACATCGACAAGCTGATTCTGGAATACGCCACCGCGGTCAGCCGCACCCCGGTAGAGGTGACCGACGAGCTTTTCGACGCGCTGCGGAAGCACTTCGACACCCCTGCGCTGGTGGGACTGACCCACGTGATCACGCTGGGCAACCTTCGCGGCCGCTTCAACGTGGCGCTCGGCATCGGGTCGTCCGGCTTTTCCGAGGGCAGGGTGTGCGCACTGCCCGACACCGGCCGGGCATGACCATCGGCAAGACCTCGCCCGCAGCGCTGACGGCGCGATTCCAGGCCGCCCGGCCGCAGCTGGGGGCCATCGCCTACCGGATGCTGGGCTCGATCGACGACGCCGAGGACGCGGTGCAGGAAGCGTGGCTGCGGCTGAGTCGTACTTCCGAGGACGAGGGGGTCGACAAGATCGACAACCTCGACGCCTGGCTGACCACCGTGGTCGCCCGCATCTGCCTGAATACATTGCGCGAGCGCCGCAACCGCGGTCCGGAGCAATTGGCCGCCCATCTGCCGGACCCGATTGTGGACGCCGAAGGCGAATTCGACCCCGAACACCGCGCGATGCTGGCCGACGCGGTGGGCATGGCGCTTTTCGTGGTGTTGGAAACGTTGTCGCCGAGCGAACGGCTGGCATTCGTGTTGCACGACGTGTTCACGGTCCCGTTCGACCAGATCGCGCCCATCATCGACCGGTCACCGGAGGCCACCCGCAAGCTGGCCAGCCGCGCGCGGCGGCGCATCGAGCAGACGGATCCGATGCCCGACGGCGACATCGCCACCCAGCGCGAGGTCGTCGACGCGTTCTTCGCGGCCGGCCGGGCGGGCGACTTCGACCGGCTGGTGGCGGTGCTGGATCCCGGCGTGGTGTTGCGTGGCGACTTCGGGCCGCCTGCCGAGGTCTTCCATGCCGACGGTGCGGCCACGGTCGCCAAACTGGCGCGCAGTTACGGCGGGCCTGACCGCGAGGTGCGCGCCGCCACGATCAACGGCACCGCCGGCGCGGTCATCTTGGTGGCCGGTCAGGCGACCGCGATCATGGGATTCGTGGTGCGCGACGGCCGGATCACGGCAATCGACGTGCTGGCCGATCCGCAGCGCTTGGCGCGGATCGACTTGAGCGCAGTAACCGGTTAGCTGGTCGCTGCCTGCAGCAGAGCCAGCGCGGAGTCGTGCTGCAGGATCCAGTTGCCACCCTGATCGATGAACACGAGGTGCTTGGAGACTGGCCCGGCGAACTTCGGACCGGAGATGGCCACATCGGCCTGGGCCTCGTTGGGACCAGCCGGCGCAATGTTCGTCACGTTGAAGGTCTCCGGGAACTTTCCATCCCGGTATGCCTTCCTCAGGTCGTGGTCGGCCGTGTGGCCCTCGCCTGGGCTGATGCCGTTTTCGACCAGGTTCTGTTTGGTCGTGTAGGACACACCGGGATCGGTGACCTGGGTGCACAGCGCAGCCAGTTGGTCAGGCGTCGGCAGTTGTCCCGGCGGCGGCGGGTCCTGCGGGAGTGGCGCGCCGAACGCGGCCAAGTGCACCTGAGCCGGGCTGGCCGGAACGAATCCGACGGCAGTCACGCCGATGGCGGCGGCTCCGACAGCCCCTATGGCCGCCATTCCGGTGGCGATCGATTTCATCGTGTTCACGGTCGGGTTCCCCCTTCGATTAGGTCAGAACGTCCCTGTGTTCCGAGGTGCAATTGTGCACTGTGTAACCGTTGTTTCCTAGTACCGACGGGTTGCGCTATTGCAACGTCACTCCCGGCGCGGCTGTGACCCATTCCTCGGGCAGATTAAAATTCCTCGCATCGGCTTACCGGATTTGCGTTGTTGCCGGGCGCATGGCACATGGAGAGGGTTGCGGTTGCCCGCCAGCAGATATCCCGTCGAGACGAAATTTGTCTTCCGTTCCGGCGTCACCTGTCTCACCACCCCCGCCGGCGCCGTACTGCTGAACCCTCCGCGCAACGAGAAGCTGACCCGGTTGGCGGCGGCCCAGCTGCGGGCGCTCAAGGCGCTGAACGTGGGGCCGGCAACGGTCACCGACCTGGCTGGGAGCGGCCAACCGGCAGCCGGCGATGTCGCCGGACTCATCGATCAACTCGTCGGCGGCGGATGGCTGACTCTCACCGTCCGCGAGGACGCGAAGGATCGGTACACGATCCTGCCCTTCGGCCGTCCCCCGCCCCGCCCGGACCGGATGTCGGACGCCCTCGCGATATCGAAATTCGCTGTGCTACATCGTGATTCCGAGGGTTTTGTGATCGAACATCCACTGGCCTGGTGCGACGTGCGGATCCATGACCCACAACTGCTCGTGCTGCTCGACGCTCCGACCGCCGGATGTCCCGACGCCGTCACTGCACAGTTCATCGAGGATCTGCGGTGGAGCGGAATCCTGGTCCGGCCCGCCGACGAAGACAGCTTCGAGGCCCTCAGCTGGAGCGCACCAGATCTGTGGTTTCACCGTCGCAGCACGCTCGGTGAACGCACCGTCACATGGGAACATTTCGGACCGACGAAGTGGGCCAAGGGCCGTTTTCCGCAGCCACCCGCGCGCCGGCCGGACTACCCAGGTACACCGATCGCACTGCCTGTCCCCGATATGGCGGCCAAACGAAGCCAAGACCCGACGTTGACCGCGGTTCTCGAAGATCGGGTTTCGACAAGAACATTTGACGACGCGCACCCGATCAGCATCGACCAGCTCGCCGAGTTGCTGTATCGCACAGCGCGGACCCGCACGACCCAGTCGGCCGGTCCGGGCGAGCAACTTCTGTCTCGCCCCTACCCTTCCGGCGGCGGCATCTATGAACTCGAGCTCTATCCGGTGGTGCGCAATGTGGCTGGGCTCAAACCTGGTATGTACCACTACGATTCGTTCGATCACGTGCTGCGCCCGGTGGCCGCCGCGGATTCGCGCGCCGTGTCCCAGTTGATCAAGCCGGCCGCGGCGACGTTGACCGGAGGTGCCGAACCGCAGGTGCTGGTGGTCATGGCCGCACGCAGCGGACGCATCCTGTGGACGTACGAACAGATCGGCTACGCCACCATTCTCAAGGATGTCGGCGTGCTGATGCAGACCATCTACCTGGCCGCCACCGCGATGGGTCTGGGCGCCTGCGCGCAGGGATTCGGCGACACCGCGGCATTCGTTGCGGCCACCGGCGTCGACGAACGACAGGAATGCAGCGTCGGCAGCATCATCCTCGGCTCCCCCGCCGCCGGCTGACTAGCCTTCGGCGAGAACCTCTTCGTCGGTCAACGCGGCGACATCAAGGTAGTGGCGCGCGATGACGGCGAGCCGTTCCGGCGTGCCCCGCTGGGCTTCCCGGTTTTGCAGACGTTCGGCGAATGCCGCAACGGTCCGCGTTGCGAACAGGTCAGCGACCACCGCGTGGTCGATTTCCAGCCAGTCGCGTACCCGTGCGATGACCGAGGTGGCCAGCACCGAATCACCGCCCAGCGCGAAGAAATCATCGTGTACACCAAGCGGATTCGGCCGCCCCAGCACCTCGGTGACGACTTCCGCCAGGGCGGCTTCCACATCGTTGCGTGGGGCACCGCCGTGTTCGTCCAAGGCTTTGCCGCCGGGCTCCAGCAGCGCGGCCACGGCGCGACGGTCCAGTTTGCCGTTCGGGGTCAACGGAATCTGTGGGAAGAACACGGTTCGGGTGGGAACCATGTAGCCGGGCAGCAGATCTGCGACTGCCGCGCTGACATCGCCGACCTCCTGCGGATCGCCTGCGATGGCGGCAACCAGTTTTGGTGCACCGCCGCCGACGACGGCAGCGACGGCATGGCGCACCCCGCGTACCGTGCGCAGCGCGCTTTCCACTTCGCCCAGTTCGACCCGGTATCCGCGGATCTGTACCTGATTGTCTGCGCGGCCGAGGAATTCGATGGTGCCGTCCGGCCAGTACCTGGCCACGTCACCAGTTTTGTACCATCGGATGCCGTCGCGCTCGACGAATCGTTGCGCGGTACGTTGCGGATCGTTGCGATAACCGGCGGCGACGTTTGCCCCACCGACCCAGAATTCACCGGGCACCCAGTCGAGGCAGTCACGGCCCGACGGCGAAACCACCCGGCAGCGGACATTGCGCAACGGAACACCGAACGGCACGGTCGCCCAGTGCGCCGGCGGTTCGCCGACTTCGCAGATGGTGTTGTGAATGGCCGTCTCCGTCGCACCGCCGAGACCTGCGAACCGGCATCCCGGCGCCTGCCTGGCCAGCCTGCGGGCCAAGTCGGCGCCCACCCAGTCGCCACCCAGAGTGACGGCACGTAACGAGTTACCCAGCCGATCGCCGCCGAGCTCCAAGATCATGTCCAGCATGCTCGGCACACAGTTGAGGATCGAAACTCGGTGGCGGCGTAGCAATTCCACCCATGTGGTGGGATCGGCCTTCTGCTGGGCATCCACGGCCACCAGAGCGCCACCGGCGGAGAACATGCCGAAGATGTCGTACACCGAGGCATCGAACTCCAGGGCGGACAGTGCGAGCACTCGATCTGTGTTGCCGACCGCGAACCACTCGTTCACGGCATCGATCGTGTTCATCGCGGCGCTGTGCGGCACGTCGACGCCCTTGGGCACCCCGGTCGAACCGGACGTGAAGATCACGTAGGCGATTTCACCGGTATCGGGAAAGATTGGCTCTGGCAACGGCTCTGGGTAATCGCGGGCCGCATCGATGGATATACACGATCCACCGAACTCGCAAGTCTTAGCCTCGATCGTCAGCGCTGCGACGATCTCAGCGGTCTGAAGGATCTTCGCGCGCCGCCCCTCCGGCTGGTCGAATCCGATCGGCACATACGTGGCCCCGGCGGCAAGCACACCGAGTACCGCCACGACTTGGTCGCGCCCTTTGGGTAGCTGAACCGCGACTGCGTCGCCGGTGCGAACACCGTTGGCATGCAACGCTCCTGCTACCGCCAGCGCGCGTTGCGCGAGTTCCCGGTAGCTCCAGACCTCGACATCGCCGGTGTCCGAAACCACCGCGGGCGCGTCCGGGTCGGCGGTCGCGTGCTCGAAGAAGCCCTGGTGCAGGCACCGTCCGCTGACCGGACCGTCGGTCGCGTTGACCGCCGCGCGCACCGCCGCCTGGGCGACCGGCAATCGCACCACCGCCTCTGCCTCCCAGCCGGCATCGCCCTGGGCGAGGCGATCCACCGCCTCGGTGAAGCTGGCGAACATGGCATCTATCACGCCTGGCGGGAACGCCGATTCGCGCACGTCCCAGTTGACCAGCAGGCCTCCGCGCAACTCGGTCAGCTGCGCATCGAGCAGCACCTGAGGGCCCTGCGAGATGATCCACACCGGCTCACCGAAGGTCTGGATCACGTTGTCGGCGAAGAGCTCACCGAGATCAAGCGCACTGGTGAAGACCACCGGCGCCAGGACTGGCTCAGCCCGGTGCCGGCCCAGATCGCGCAGCACTTCGAGCCCGGAATAGGCGGCGTGCGAGCCACTTTCGTACATGCTGCGCTGAATTGCCCGGGCCCGGTCGACAACCGAGACGTTTTCGGTGACGTCGACCTCGAGCATGATCGACGAGGTGAAGTCCCCGACCACGCGGTCGATGTCGGGGTGTACCGAATCACGGTGGAACAATGGCACATTGATCAAAAACCGGCTTTGCGTCGACCAGCCACCGATGGTGTCCGCGAACACCGCGGCCAGGGCCATGGCGGGCGTCACCCCGCGCCGGTGTGCCCCGGCCACCAGACTTTGCCTGGCCTCTGGTGTCAGCCAGTGGTCGTAGCGGACCGTGCGATGCGGCGCCCGTCGCTCGCCGACCGAGACTGTGGGAAGCTCCGGCGCGCCCGGCATCTCGGCCAACCTTCGCCGCCACCAGTCCCGGTCCCGCTGTCGTGCCGCGACGTCTTCGGCGTGCTCAGTTCGATAACGCCGATAGCTGTAGCCGGGCGTGGGCAGCGTCGCACCCCGGTAGAGGTCCGCCAGATCCGAAACCAGGACACGGTAACTCATGGCATCGCCGGCCAGCATGTCGATGTCCAGATGCAGCCGGGACCGGATAGCACCTGAGCCGTCGTCATAACGGCTCAGCGTGATATCGATGACCTGAGCGTCTTCGATCGCCAAGCACTGGTGGGTTTTACGGTCGCGCAACTCCGCCAGCGCGGATTCCACCGTCGCGGAATTCTGTCCGCGCAGGTCCGCGACGGCGAACACTGGCCTGCCTGGTTGCGGCATTGTTTGTTGCGTTCCGTCGGGCAGGAATCGGGTGCGCAGCATGGGATGCGCCGCGACCAGATCAGCAATTGCGCGGTTCATCCGATCGGGATCGAGGTCGCCGCCATCGAATTCGACGTAGAGGTGGGCCGCGACGCCGCCAAGTTCCTGTTCGTCGGAGCGACCTATCCAGTACGCATGCTGCATGGTGGCCAGCGGAAACGGGTCTTCTTCGGCTACCGCTTCGCGATCGGACTGCACCGCTTCGACCGGGTCTGTCGCGCTTAGCAGTTCGTGCGCCTCGCCGGTGCACAGGAGGCCGTGCCAGGACTCGACCGTCGGGCTAGCTGCCAGTTCCGCGAAAGTGATCGTGGCCCCGTGTTTGCGCCACTCTCCAGCCAGCGCCATCATGCGGATGGAGTTCAGACCCAGCTGGATCAGGTCGTCGTGGTCAGCGACTTGTGCAGCCGAGCAACCGAGTTGGGCCGCAACCGTCGCCCTGACCTCGTCCCGGCTGATCTGTCGACGCGATTGAGGCTGCTGCTTCAGCGGCTCCATGCGGATCCTTCCTGGCCCCCGGCTGTCTTGCCGATGAGCACGGCGATTCCGCGTTGCCAGTACTGCGCCAGCCGGTCAATGTCGCCGGGTTCGAACAGCGCATCACTCCATCGCCAGTTGGTGATCAGTTGCGTGCCTTCGGACGTCGCTCCGACAAGCACGCTGATGTTGAGCGCAAAGCGCAGTGGCAGATCCGGTTCCGGATCGACCGGTAGCGCGTCAAGTGCAGGTCCGGTAAGCAGCGACCAGGAGTCGGGCTGGTTCAAGGCACCGGTGAGGTCAAGACGACCCAGGTAGCCGAAATGGATCTGCGGCTCGGCGCCGCAGCGCAATTCGGGTACCCGCTCGACATAACGAAGCAGTCCATAGTCCAAGCCGTCGTTCGGGATCGCGTCGAGTTGGGTCGCCACCGAGTCCAGCAGCGCCCGGGCTGCCAGCGGATCGGCTTCGGCCTGTTCGATGTCGAGCGCGGCCGCCCCCGTGCCGAGCCGAACGGGGAAGGCGGTGGTGAACCACCCGACGGTGTTAGTGGTGTCGGTGTCCAGCACCGCGTCGGCGCGGCCGTGGCCCTCCAGGGCGACAAGCGTGCCCGCTGCCGGGCCCTGACCACGTTCGCGGCGCCAGCTGGCAACGGCGATGGTCGTCGCGGCCAGCAGGAGTTCGCGCATTCCGCCGTCCCTGCCCAGGGTGGTCAGGACTCTTTCGGTGTCTGCGGCCGGAGTGGTCACCGACGTGACTTGCAGCGTGGACCACGAATCGCTCGTCGGATCCGGATGGCGCACACCCAATGCCGGGTCGGGATCGCGGACCTGCGCGATCCAATGCTCGCGCTGAGCCCGCACCTCCGCCGTGGCGGCCCGCTGCCACATCAGCTCCGACCAACGGCGATAAGAAGTGAACTCGGGCAACGTCGTTGGCGGACGACCGGCTTGCAGCGAACGCCACGCTGCCATCATGTCGCCGAGCATGATGTGCCACGAGACGACGTCGACCGCCAGGTGGTGAGCGGTGATAAGCAGCGCCGGCCGTCGCGTGCCGGAGAACCACACCGCCCGAACCATCGCGCCCGCGTACGGATCGATATCTTCGGTAACCTTGCGTGCGGAATACCCGACAGCCGCTGCTAATTCGGTGTTGCTGGAGTCAGCGAGCTCCACCTCGGTCAGCAGCTCGGCGGCGTTGACAACACCCGGTTCGCGGGTCATCAACCGCGGTCCCTGGGCGGTGTCGGTGAGGATCGATCGCAGGGTGTCGTGCCCGTCGAGCACTAACTGCAGCATCAACTCGATTGCGGAACGGTCGATTTGGGCGGGCAGCCGCAGCAGGACGGTATGGGTGAAGCGGCGGAAATTTCCGTACTCGTACAGCCAAGACACCATCGGAAGCGGCAGCACCTCACCGTAATCCGCTGCCTGGCCCGTCTCGTCTGAGCGGTCTGCCGCATCGACCAGGGCCGCGAGCTGGCGGATCGTCGGCGCAGTGAAAATCATCCGCGGACTCAACGACAGACCGCGTCGACGCGCCTTGTGTACCAACGAGATCGCCACGATGCTGTCCAGGCCGAGGGCGAAGAAGTCGTCGTCGACGTGCGGTGTCACGCCGTTGAACTGCTCGGCGAATATCTCAGCCAACGATCGCTCGGTATCGGTAGACGCCGACGCCGCCGCGTCACCGGCAATCTGCGCCAGCGCCTGATCGGCCAGCAGATCCAGGGCGTGGCCATCCAGTTTGCCGTTGGCGTTCACCGGAAGCGCAGGCAGCGCCACGATCCGCGCCGGGACCATGTACAACGGCAGACGCTCGCTCAGCGCGGCACGCAGCCCCAGCAGGTCACCGGCCTGATCCTGTTGCCACACAACGAAGCCCACCAGGATGGCGCCGTTCTCCCGACGCAGGACGGCAACCGCTGCGTCGTGCACCTGGGGCTGGCCGCGTAGAGCGGCTTCGATTTCGCCGATCTCGACGCGGTAGCCGCGAATCTTGACCTGTGTGTCGCTTCGTCCCAGGTACGCGTAACCACCGTGGGGCAGGCGACGCACCAGGTCGCCGGTGCGGTACATGCGCTGGCCCGGGCGCGTCGGGTCGGCCACAAAGCGGGCCGCGGTCATCGCGGGCTTAGCGGCGTAGCCACGGGCAAGTTGCGCACCGGACAGATAGAGTTCGCCCACCACTCCGTCGGGCACCACCCGCAGCGCGGAATCCAGGACATAGCCGAACGTTCCGGCGTTGGTGGTGCCGATCGTCGGTGCCGGGTACTCGTTGACCGGTGCCACCACCGCCTCGACCGTCATCTCGGTGGGCCCGTAGCAGTTGTAGATCTCGGTGCCGGACAGCCCGCGCAACCGACCCCACAGCGCGGTGTCGATCGCCTCGCCCCCAAGGGCCAGCACCGTCAAGTCCTGTTCCAAGAGTCCAGCGGCTGCGAGTTGCACCAACATCGACGGGGTGGTGTCGATCATGTCGATCCGGTATGCGGCAATGCCTTTCACCAGCCGGTCCGCGTCGCGCATCTCTTCGGCGTCGAACAGGTGCAGCCCATGACCGTCGAGCAGTCCGACCATGGGCTGCCACGAGGCGTCGAAGCTCAACGACCAGGCGTGCGCGATACGCAACAGGCGGCCCAGCCGTGCTGCGGCGGGGCGGTAGACACGCTCGCGGTGGTCCGCGAAATAGCTGAGCAGCGCGGAATTGGTGCCGATGACGCCCTTGGGCTCGCCGGTGGAACCGGAGGTGAAGATGACATACGCGCTGTGCTCGGGATGACGTCGCACTGTTGGCGCGACGGCAGTGTAGCGCGAAATGCGCTCGGCCACAGCGGGTTCGTCGAGCACCAACGTGCGGCTACCGGCTACAGCCACATGTGCGTGGTCGGCCACGGTGATGGCAAGCGCCGGATTCGCTTGGTGGAGAATGGATTCGATGCGCGCATCTGGCAGCGTGATATCGACCGGCAGATAGGCGCCGCCGGTAGCGAGCACGGCCAGGATCGCGACAATGGACCGGGCTGAACGTGGCAGCAACAGCGCGACGACATCTTCTGGCCCTATCCCGCGCTCCGCCAATGCGCACGCGAGCCGCGCTGCCTCCCGGTGTAATTCGACGTAGCTGTAGCGCTCGCCACCGGAGGTGCTGAGCGCTTCGGCGTCCGGAGTGGCGTACACCTGCCGCTCGAACGCCTCCCACACGGTGCCGCTCTGCACAGCCGGCAGCGGTAGTGCGGCGAGATGGCGGAATTCGGCGCGCTCAGCCGCGGTGAGAACATCCAGCACATCGGGCGTCTGGTCGCCGACATCGGGCAGCTGCCGCAGCACGGCCAGCAGCCGCTCACCTATCGCTGCCGGCGAAAGGTGCGGCAGCGCTTCGCGAATCGCCTCGACAAGCACCACCAGCGCGTCGTCGCTGAGGTGTGAGACGACCGTCAATGGGTAGTGCGTCAGGCTTTCCATCTCGACCGGATGAAAACGCGTGCCGTCAGGTATGCTGACGGGGCGTATTGCGTCTTCGATCGGGGCGTTTTCGAATACGAAGAGCGAGTCGAACAGAGCTCCGCGGCCATGTTCGCGCTGTACCTCCGACAGGCTGAGGTACCCGATGTCACGCATGGCCGACAACTCGCGCTGCAACCGCGCGCCCTGCTCGACCACCGAGGTTGTGCCGCTCAGCCGGTGCACGACCGGCACGGTGTTGATGAACAACCCGACCATGGTTTCCACCCCGGGCAGGCTCTCCGGACGGCCGGAGACGATGGTGCCGAACACGACGTCGCGACGACCGGTCAGCCGGCCCAGCACGACGGCCCAGCCAAAAAGCACCGCAGTGTTGAGCGTGAAGCCGTTGCGGCCCGCCCATTCCCGCAACCGTGCCGTGTCGGTCGCGGGCAACAGCAGTTGCGTCTTGTCCGGCACCGCGTCACCGGGAGCTCCTTTGACTGCGCCGGTGTCGGCGACCATGAGCGGTCCGGAAACGCCCTGCAGATATTGCGTCCACCTCGCGATCGCGGCGCTTCGGTCTTGCCCGGCGAGCCAGACGATGTAGTCGCGGTAGGGATGTGGCGGCGGTAGCCCGTCGGCCGATCCGCCCGCCCGATACACGGCCAGCATCTCGGTGAAGAACACCGCAAGTGCCCAACCGTCGACCAGAATGTGGTGCGCGGTGAAGATCAGTCGGCGCCGCGTCTCACCCGGCACGGTGAGCAGCACGACCCGCAAAGCGGGGCCGCGGCTCAAGTCAAACGGGCGGCGCCGCTCCGAGCGGGCGATGGCGTCGAATTCGCTTGGCGTTGCGATCCGTTCGGACCACGGCAGCTCGGCTTGTGCCGGCACCACCTGCACCGGCCTGGGAACGTCACGATCCCAGAACGCGGCGCGCAGATTCGGGTGCCGGACCAGCATCGCCTGCGCACTGCGGCGCAGCAGATCGGTGTCGAGCGGCCCGTCGACATCGACCACGAACTGCATGCTGTACAGGTCGATGCTGTCCTCGGCCAGCCGGTAGAGCGCGAACAAGCCTTCCTGTAGCGGGCTGAGGGCAAGAACGTCCTCGATCGGTGCCGGCGCCCGCCTCACATCAGTCACGACTGCTGGTGCCATGATGCGGTGAGATCGGCCAGCGCATCGGGGCTCAGGCCCGAGGCACTCATCGGCGTGTAGTCCTGCACCGGTGCCGAACCCTCAACGGCCACAGGTTGATCCGCGGCGGCATCGACTGCGGCGGCCAACTCGGCGATCGTCAGGTGCTCGAACACCATGGGCGGCGTCAACGGCAGCCCTTGCGCATTGGCCTGAGCGGACCATTTAATCGAGATGATGCTGTCGCCGCCGAGGGCGAAGAAGTTGTCCTCGGCATCCACACCGGCGATGTCCAGCAACTCCTCCAGCAACCCGATGAGTGTCCGCAGGGTTTCCGAATTTTCCGCCGAACCACCGACGACGGGTTGCGGACGCGGCGGAACCGGCCTCGGTGAAGCCAGCAGCTTCGCCATGTCCCCCGCGCGCAGCAACTCCAGCGTGGACACCCGAACGTCTGGCGTCGTCGCGAAGGCGTCGAGCGTGCTGTCGAGGGCATCGGCGATGAGCGCAACGGTGTCGGCTTGGTAGAGATCGGCATTGGCCACCACCCGCACGTCGAGCTCGCCGTCCGGCGTCACGGCCATGCCGAGGTCGAGGTCCAGCAGCGACACCTCGAAGTCCATCCGAAGCGGTACGACGGTTGTTTCGCCGATGAGGTCACGCGGAACCAGCGCCCAGTCCTCGCCGCGGAAGTGAAGCATGTGTTGGAACAACGGGTTTCGGGATCGCGAACGTGGCGGGTTGAGGGCCTCGACCAAGCGCTCGATCGGCAATTCCTGATGTGCGAACGCGTCCAGCACCGCATCCCGGCTGCGCGCGATCATGATGCGCGGACTTGGATCGCCGGATAGGTCGTTGCGCAGCACGACCATGTTGGCGAACAGACCGATCAGATGATGGGTCGCCGAATCGATCCGCGATGCGACCGGGCTGCCGACCGGGATGTCCGCGCCGCCACCGAGCTTGTGCAGCAATACCGCAAGCACAGCCTGGTAAACCATGAACTCGGTGGCGCCGTTCTGCTCGGCAAGCTGGGTGAGTGCTCCGCGGCGCGCCGCAGACACGGTGAAGGTGACCACGGTGCCTTGTTTGCCGAGCACCGGCGGGCGGGTGCGGTCTGAAGCAACCGAGATCTCGTCGGGCAGCCCTGCCAACGCCTCCCGCCAATAAGCCAGCTCCGCCTGACCCCATTCGGTGTCGAACGCACTTCGTTGCCACAGAGCGTAATCCGCGAACTGGATGGGCAGAGCCGGCCAGTGCGGCGCCGTGCCCCGCACCCGCGCACGGTAGGCGGTGATGAGGTCGTCGAAGACGATGCCGAGTGAGGCGTGGTCACTCACGATGTGGTGGACCAGCAGCATCAGCACATGGTTTTCCGCGCCGAGTTCCAACAGCGTGCCCGTCAGCAGCGGGCCGGCCTCAGGAGTGAACACGTGCCGGCGCAGTGCGGTCACCGTCTCGTCGAATTGTTCCGCGGCCACGTCGAGCACCGGAAGCTCGACCCGCAGCTCCGGGTGCACAAACTGGTATGGAACGCCTTCGTACTCGGCGAAATTGGTGCGTAACGCCTCATGACGGGCCACCACGTCGTTGAGCGCCTCGGTCAGCGCGGCAGTGTCCAGCGGACCGCTGAAACGCAACGCGAAGGGCAGGTTGAAACCGTCGCGTGCGCCTTCCATCCGGTACTGGAACCACATCGCGAGCTGCGAGTAGGACAACGGGAGCCGCTCTGAACGGACGGTCCCGGCAAGCTGCGGACGGCCCGGCTGCGAGGTGTAGGAGGCGTCGAGCGGCCCGTCGTCAGTGAATTCGGCTCCGTCGTAGAGCTCGTCGATCTCGTCGATCTCGTCCAGGTCGATGTCGAATTCCGAGCGGAACTGTTCGACCAGCCGAGCGGCCAAACCGGCCGGAGTCGGGGTGTCGAACACGGCGCGCACGGTCAGCTCCACCCCGAACTCCGCGCGGATCTGTGCCACCAGCCGCGCCGCCAGCAGTGAATGCCCGCCCAGTCCGAAGAACGAGTCTTCGGCGCCGATTCGGTCCCATCCGAACATGCGGGCGAAGATCGAGCACATGCGGCGCTCGGTGGGCGTAGCGGGCTCGCGGTAACGACGAACCGCGACCGGTGTCGGCGCCGGCAGCGCCCGCTTGTCCAGCTTGCCGCTGACGGTGAGCGGGATCTCGGGGATCACCGCGAACGCGGTGGGCACCATGTATTCGGGTAGTACCGACGCGGCGTGTGCGCGGATTGCATCCAGGTCGAGATCTGCCGGACTTGCGAAGCCGGATTGTTGGTCAGTCACCGGCACCAGGTAAGCGGCGAGCATGGGTCCGGCTTCGTTCTCTTCGGTGACGACGAGGCAGTGCCGCACCGCAGGATGTGCGGCGATCACCGACTCCACCTCACCCAGCTCGATGCGGAAGCCGCGAACCTTGACCTGTTCGTCGGCGCGGCCCACGAATTCCAGGTCGCCAGAAATGTTGCGGCGCACCAGATCTCCCGATCGATATAGACGCATGCCCGGGTTGAACGGGTCGGCGACGAATCGTTGCGCTGTCAGTCCCGGACGGCCCAGATACCCGCGCGCCAACTGCACACCCCCGAGGTAGAGCTCACCGATCACCTCGGCAGGCACTGGTTGCAACTCCTCGTCCAGCACGTAGGCGTAGACGTTGCGGTTCGGCGCGCCGATCGGCACCACACGCGCGCCGTGTGATCCCTTGACGTCTGATCCCTTGACGTCCATGTGCGTAGCGCAGACTACGGCCTCGGTCGGGCCGTAGTGATTGCGCAACTGCGCGTCGAAGTAGCCGATGAATTTCTCGGCCACCTCACCCGCCAGCGCTTCGCCGCCCACTGGCACATGACGCAGCTGGCGCCAGGCATCAACGCCGAGGACCTGAGGCATCAGCAGGACGGTGCTCAGCATGGAGGGCACCATGTGCAGCACGGTCACACCGTGTCGGCTGATCAGGCCGGCGACATAGGCGATGTCGCCGAACGCATCCGGTTTGGGCACGACGAGCGTTGCGCCCAGCGTCAACGGGATGAGGATGTCGGAGAGCGACGCGTCGAAGCTGACCGACGAGGACTGCAGCAACCGGTCTTCGGCGGTCATGCTCCACTCGGCGACGAAGCACTCGATGTGTTCGGCAATCGCGCGATGCGAGACGGCCACGCCTTTGGGTTTACCGGTGGAGCCGGACGTGTAGATGACGTAGGCCAGATTTTCGGGACGTAATGGACGAACACGGTCGTCGTCTGTGACCGGTGCGTCCGACAACTGCGCGGCGGCCGTGTGCGCGGTGCTGAACTCCTGCGGTCCGATCACTGTCGTTGGGCGGGCATCCGTCATGAGGTAGTCGATGCGGTCGGCCGGGTAGGCCGGATCGATCGGCAGATACGCCGCGCCGGATTTCAGCACCGCGAGCATCGCGACGATGAAGTCGAACGAGGTGGTCATGCGCAGGCCGACAATGTCCTCGGTACCGAAGCCCTGGCCGATCAGCCAGCGCGCCAAGCGATTCGAGCGGCGATGCAACTCGGCGTACGTTAGCTCGGCCTCGCCGGAAACCAGCGCCGTCGCGTCGGGGGCCGCGATCGCCGCATCTTCGAGGAGCGCGACGATCGTGGTGGCGGGAATGTCGACGAGTTCGCCATGTGACTGCGCAAGCACCGTTTCGCGTTCGCCGCTGCCCAGCATGTCCAGACTGGTGAGACGGCGCTGCGGCTGAGCCAGCGCGTTGTCCAGCAGCTGCACGTAGTGAGTAAGCATCTGCTCGACGAGCGCGGAGTTCAGCACGTCGGTTTGATACTCGAACTCGATGAGCACTTGCGTGTCGAGCACGACGGAAAGGGCAAGCGGTACATGGGCGGTCACCGCGCCCAGTTCGAGTTGGCGCACAGTAACGCCGTCGAGGGTAAATCCGGTGGCGCCTTTGCGCATGGAAAAGCCAAGTCGGACAAGCTGGTCCATGCCGTCATGGCCCATCCGTTCCGGATTGGCCTCCCGCACAACCCGATCGATGCCGACCGCCTGATGGGCGAAGCCACCAAGGCACGTTTCACGCACCGCGCCGACCAGAAAAGTGAAGGTGTCGGTGGAGCGCGTCGCCATCCGCAACAGCAGCGTGTTGCCGAAATACCCGATGGCGCCCTCGGCCGCGGCCCTGCGATCGGTCACCGGTACCGAGATGAGGAAATCCGGTGCTCCCGTGTACCGACGCACCAGCACCGCGTACGCCGCCAGCAGCACCATGAACGGCGACGCGGAATGCGCGCGGGCGAAGTCTTCGACCCGGCCGAACAACTCGGCGGGCAACGCCGTGCTGCGACGGTGCGCCTGCCTCGACGGATGCGCGGGAGCCACACCGGGAAGCTGCAGCGGTTCGGGTAGCGGACGCAAGATGTCGGCCCAGTAGCCGACATCGGCGATCGTGGGTTCGGCAGGCGCATCGAGCACCTCCGCCGCGACGTACTGCGGTACTTGGTCGTCCGGGCGCCCGGGTTGCCGGCCGTTGTAGGCGGCGCTCAGGTCCTGGGCGAGAACGGCCCACGAGTCGTCGTCCCAACTTATGTGGTGCACGACCAGCAGCAGCACGAATTCCTCTGCATCCGCGCGGATTAGGGTGAGTCGCAACGGGGAGTCGTCGATCAGATCGAAGGGTCGGCCGAACTCGTCCCGCGCCAGGGCCTCGATCCGCTGATCACGGTCAGGGTCGGGCAGATCAGTCAGATCCCTTGCTTGCCAAGTGATCTCGACGTCGTCGGAGAACACCTGGTACGGCTCGCCTTCGGAGTCCACCCCGTAGCTGGTGCGCAATATGGCATGACGCCCGGCGACTGTTTGGAAAGCCGCGTGCAGACGGGCCTCGTCGAGAGCACCCTTCAGTTGGTAGGCGACACAGATGTTCAAGGTGGAGTCGGTCGGGTCCATCGTCTGCAGGAACCACATCCGGCGCTGACCGGCCGACAGCGGGTAACGCTCACCGGCGCACACGCGCGGTTGGGCGATCCGCCCCCCGGCGGCCAAACCGCTTTCGGCGACGCGTCTGCGCAACAGCTCGCGGCGACGTTCCTGCAACGTCTTGGCGTCGTCTGCCATCACCGCGAAACCCTTCAACTCTGCACCCCGGCCAGGGCCTGGCCCGTGTTTCGGTCCGCTGTCGCCGCGACCGATTACAAGTTCAGCAGCTTATGTTAGCCTTCGCTAAGTTGCATAGGTCTTGCGGCCGTCGCGGCTAGGAGGTACCGGAGGCACGGGAGGTAATCGGTGAGCACGCCGGCCTCGCGGCGCTACGCCGCCGCACTGGACCATGAAGTTTTCGCAGCGAATTTCTCGCTACGCCGGGCCGACCCGGACCAGGACCTGCAACTCGTGCACTCGTGGATGAACGACCCGGAGGTGGCGCGGTTTTGGAAGATGCCGTGGCCTCTGCAGGAAATAGCGTCCTACCTGCACCGACAGGACACCAGTCTGCATTCCACGCCGTACCTGGGCTTTCTTGACGGCGTCCCGATGAGCTACTGGGAGGTCTACTGGGCCGATCTGGACCCGCTGGCCCAGCACTACGACGCGCGCGAGCACGACGTGGGCCTGCATATGTTGCTGGGACCCGCCGAATGCCGCGGACGGAGGCTGGCCGCCGATCTGATTCGTGCGGTCTCGACCCGGCTGCTGAGTCGACATCCGCGCACGCGGGTGGTCGCCGAGCCCGACGTCGAAAACACGCGGGTGATTCGAATCCTCGAGGGTCTCGGGTGGCGGCGCGCCGCGGATTTGGATCTGCCCAACAAGCGTGCCGCGCTCATGATCCTCGAGCGCGAGCAGACGCGATAGCCCGCGCCCGAACGTAGAGAGGTAGCAGCCATGCCGCGCACACTGGGCTGGATCAGGCAGTTCCACCCACCGGATTCGGCCGGCAGCCTGCCACTGCTGGTTTTCCCGCATGCTGGTGCGGGCGCATCGGCTTACCGGGAATTCTCCAAGCTGCTCAGCACGAAGTTCAACGTCATCGTTTTCCAGTACCCGGGTCGCCAGGACCGGGCAGCCGAAGCCTCGCTGCTCTCGCTTCCTGAGATCGCCGCCGGAGCGTTCGGCGACTTCTCGACGTCGAATCACAATCGCGGCCTGCCGATCGTCACATTCGGTCACAGCATGGGTGCGTTGGTCGCGTTCGAGTTCGTCCGGCTCGCCGAAGACACGGGCATCGATGTGCGACGGCTCAACGTCTCCGCGGCGGTGGCACCGAGCAACGTCGCCGGCAAACCGCCACATCCCACAGACGACGAGGACATCCTCAACCATCTCGCGGCGCTCGAGGGCACCGACTCGGATGTGATCGCGAACCGGGCCCTGATGAGGTTGGCGCTTCCCGTGATCAAAGCGGATTACCAGGCCTTCGACGCATATTCCTGCGCCGACGACGTCAAGGTCGCGGCCGCGATCCACGCGATGGGCGGTGACCAGGACCCCTATATCACGCTGGGCGATCTGTACGGATGGGGCAAACACACCGACACCGTCGAAGTCACGATGTTCGACGGCGGCCACTTCTACCTGCAGTCACACATCGACGCCGTCGCCAAGCTGTTGGTCGCGAACGCCCACTGCGAGCAGACGACTTGAGCAACCAGGGTGCTGCCGTCACGGCGGCCAGCGATTCGATCGTCATCTCCGGAATGGCGGTCGAGGCGCCGGGCGGGATAGACAGCCCGGGCGCGCTGTGGTCGGCCCTCGCCGAAGCGCGCGAGCTGCTCGGCCCGTTCCCCCGGGATCGGGGCTGGACGGTCGACGATCTGCTGTCGGCATCGCGGGTTGCGGAAGGGTGGCGGCAGGTCTGCGATTCCGGCGGATTTCTCGATGGCGCAGCGACATTCGATCCATCCTTCTTCGGCCTCACCGATCACGAGGCAATGGTCATGCACCCCCAACAACGGGTCGCGATGCGGGTGGCGTGGAAGGCGCTGGAGAACGCCGGAATCAATCCCGGCAGGCTCGACGGTTCCGACGGCGGCTGTTTCGTCGGAATGTCGATGACCGAATACGGCTCGCGCACCGCCGTGGCTGACGACTACACGGGATTTCGTACCGTCGGCATGGGACAGCTGGGAGGCGCAGGCCGGATCTCGCATTGCCTTGGTCTGGTCGGCCCGTCGATGACCGTAGATTCGGCGTGCGCATCGTCGTTGACGGCAGTGCAATTGGCAGCCAACGCGATTCAACTGGACGAGTGCGATTGGGCGGTTGCCGGAGCCGCATGCGTTCTGGGAGAACCGACAGCGTTCTACGAGTTCTCCCGACTCAATGCCGTATCCGCGGACGGGCATTGCCGCGCCTATTCCGACGACGCCAGCGGCACCGTCTGGGGTGAAGGCGCGGGAATGGTTGTCGTGGAACGTGAATCCCGAGCAAGACGATTGGGGCACCGGATCTACGGCCGCATTCTGGCCATCCGCACCAACCACAACGGCAAGGGCAAGCCGATCCTGGTGCCCCGGGGCCGCGCGCAGGAGCAGTTGGTGCGCAAGACCATCGATGCGTCGGGAATCGACGCGGCCGACGTCGGCATGGTCGAAGGACATGGCACCGCCACCCCGGCAGGCGACCCCCAGGAGTTGAAGGCCCTGCTTAACACCTACGGCTCGGCGGGATCCCAGGCACTGCTGGGTTCTATCAAGTCGAATGTCGGCCACGCGCAAGCCGCGTCCGGCATCCTCGGGCTGATCAAGCTGCTCCTTGCGGGGCAGCACGGACAGATTCCGCCAACCTTGTTCTCCGACAATCCAACCAAGACCGTCGACTGGGATGTGACGGGCCTGCGCCTCGCCACGAAACTGCACGCTTGGGAGCCGAAAGACGGCATCCGCTACGGCGCTGCGTCGTCGTTCGGCGCGGGGGGCTCCAATGCCCACGCGATCATTGCCATGCCCGCGAGCGGCGGAGGGTGAGCAGGTGAAGCACCTCACCTACCGGCTGCCGGACGGGAGCATTCCCGTTCTGCTGTCCGCGGATAGCACCGATCTGCTCCAAGCTGAGGTGGCGGACCTGCTCTCGTACGCAACAGACCATCCCGCGGTGGCACCGCAGGCGATCGCCGACATGCTGTTCCGGACGCGCATCGCCCGCCGGCATCGGGCGCTGGCCATGGTGACCGACCGCGACGAAATGCTCGGCGCCCTGCGCGCGGTGCTCGATGGCCGCGAACATCCCGCGGTGGTGCGCACAGACGGGGCCGCGGTGGGCCGCCGGCTTGCCTACGTCTTCCCCGGGCAGGGCGCCCAGCGTCCTGGGATGGGCCGGCTCTTCTACGATTCGATCCCGGCGTTCCGGACCGAAGTAGATCGCTGCGCCGAGGCCTTCGCGAACCGGTGCGACGAGTCCCCGCTGGAATACCTTCTCGACGAACATGTTTCGGCCCAAGACAACGCGCGTACCGTGCAGCCGGCGCTGTTCACCCAGATGGCCGGGCTGGCCGCGATGTGGCGATCATTCGGGGTCACGCCGGAGGCCACCATCGGGCACAGCCAGGGCGAGATCGCCGCAGCCTACGTGTCGGGCATGATCGCCCTGGACGACGCCGCCAGCATCGTCGGGATACGCGCGCGTGCCGCCGACGAGTTCGAATCGGGTGACTACGCAATGGCGGTCGTCGCCGCCAACCGCGACGCGTGCGAGGACCTGCTGGCGCGTTGCTCAGGCTGGGCACAGCTGTCGGTGATCAATTCACCCAACCTGGTGGGGATTTCGGGTGATCGGGAAGCGGTGCAGGACATCGTCGACACGCTAACCGACCGCGGCACCTTCGCGCGGGTCATCCGTGTCCACTATCCCGCGCATACCAGCTTGATCAACTCGCTCGCCCAGAAGGTCCGCGCGGCCACGCAGCGCGAACTGCAGAATCAGAAGTTCCTCGACTCCGATATCGAGTGCCTGGGCGCCACCCTCGGCGCTCCCATCACGCGCGACTTGTCGCTCGAGCAATACTGGTTTCTGAACCTGCGCAACACCGTTCGGTTCGACAAGGCGATCGCTGCCGCGACGTCCCTCGGCATCGACACCTATGTCGAACTGGCCGAGCATCCCACGCTGCTGCTGGCAGTTGAAGAAAATCTCGCCGTCCTGCATGACGAAGGCGAGCGCGCCACCCGGGTTGTCGGCACCTCACAGCGAACGGCCACCGATTTGCGCGAGTTCACCCGCAGTCTTGCGCAGCTTGCCGTGCACGACCTGAACTATCGGTGGGAGTGTCTGGGTACGGACCCGGGCGGCCCAATCCCGTTGCCGTTGACTGATTTTCCCAATACGCGCATGCGCGAGGTACGGCTGTGGCAGTTGTACCGCCCCATACCTGTCCAGGCTGGGACCGTCACTTCCGCGCCGAAGCCCGAACGCGTATCGGCACGACTTTTGGCCGAGAAGTGGGTGCGGCTATCGCAACGCTCACTGGTAGCGCCCCAGGCCATCGGCATCGTCGATCACACCAAATCCCACGCGGAACTGGCCCATGCGCTGCAACGCGCCGCCGAAGACATCGGCGCCACGGCCCGCATGATCGACGCCGACAGCGCCGATCTCAATGCCGTGGTCATACTCCTTCCCCAGTCGCCCAGGCTGGACGACTATGCGGCTGCGGCCGAGGTTACGACGTTCTTCGCCGATCGCACGTGGTGGCCGGGAGTCAACGAGGCGATCACCGACTACTGGCTGGTGACGATCGGCGGCGAGACAGTCGTATCCGAAGATGGACCACCGGATCCGGTCCACGCGGCGGCGAGCGCCGGCTTCCGTAGCATCGGCGCGGACCATCCGGGCAAGGGATTCAAACACCTCGATCTACCGGCGGAAGCTTCGAAAGCGGAGGCGGCCCAAGCGATCGTCGCTGCGCTGCACACCGGGAAGGAACCCGAGCTGGCGCTGCGCAACGGCGGTCTCTACGCGAAGCGGATCGTGGCAGGCGACGCGGTGCCCGACGGCGCCGCACCCGAACATGCGCTGATCATCGGCGGTACCGGCAACCTCGGGCTGGAATTCTGCGACCACTTCGCCCGCCGCGGCGCGCGCCGAATCACCTTGGTGAGCAGGTCGGGTGAGAGCGCAGCCGGCGTCGTTGATCGACTGCGCGAAATCCGTTCTGGCACGCGCACGGAAATCACCGTCGCTCGATGCGACGTGAGCGACCGAGCGGCGGTGGCGCAATTGGCAGCCGGATACCGCGGCGCCCCGGCGGATCTGATAATTCATGCCGCGGTGGACTATTCGGCCGTCGAGCTCAGCGAGATCACCGCCGAGAAGGTGGACCGGGCGTTGAGGGCCAAAGTCGTCGGCATCGCGCGGGTGCTCGAGACGTATCCCCGAACCGACGATTGTCGGGTCGTGCTCTGCTCCTCGGCGAGGGCGACGATCGGCGGTCGCGGCCAGGTCGTCTACGCCGCGGTCAATCGAATGCTCGATGCCATGGCACACCGCCTCCGCGCGGAGGGACTGGATTGCGTTTCTGTGCAGTGGGGTCAGTGGACAGTCCACTTCGATCTGGATGCGATAAGCACGGCGCAATTGGATGCAATCGGTGTCATTCCGATGAAGCCCGGTGACGCTCTCGCGTTGGGCACCAAACGGTTTCACGAGAATGCCATCATCCTCGCGTTCGACTTCGATCGCGCCCGCCCAGTGTTGGAGGCCTACGGATACGGGCCGTTGATATCCCAGCTGACGCAGCCGGAATCGCGATCCGGCGAAGCCAAAGCGCCCGTCCCCAGTTCTGATATCTCGGGCCGGCTGCTCGGACTGCTTGCGACGGCCATCGGCGAGGAACGTGCCGAAAACATCGACACCACAATGCCGATGGTCGCGATCGGGTTGGACTCACTGCAGGCTCTCGAACTGCGCCGGCGCGTCAAGGCCGAGTTCGGCCACGATCTCGAGGTGTCGGATCTCTTGAGCGGGGCGACGATTGCAGACGTCCTGGCCAAGCTCGGCGGTTAGTCCGACCAATTGTGGACGAGGAGACGCAAAATCCCCCAAAACGTCGCCGTTTCAGGGGATTTTGCGTTCCCCCGCAAGCGGGTGGGCCCACACCGAAGGTAGGGGAGTGCCCCCAGCTCGCCGGGCACTCAAACGGATTGATACTCACCGCTTTCCACCGGGGACGGGTCGGCCACCCCCATATGCGCTGCCAGCACCCGGTCGGACAGCAGCCCCAGGCAGCTTAAATTCGGAAATCCAGGGCCCTCATTGAGGCCGGAAAGGTTGGGCAGGATCAGTTTCGGAGTGATACCGGAAACGGCCAAGTCGTGGCCAATAGACTCCTCCAGCCGCTCGCCCGTCAGCGGGCCGCCTAGGCCGAGCTCCATCAAATCCACGGCATCGGGGCTCAGCAGCGGCATGAACCATAGTGCATCAGCTCCGGATCCGTCGATGACGAGGTCGAATCGGTGCAGTGTCTCCGACGGCTCTCCGGAGCGGTCGGTAGACAGCGTGATCCAAATGGTGCTGTCCCGATCCGTGACGCGAACGACGCGTCCGCGCAGATGCTTGATCCTCTCGTCGGCCAGCAAAGACTCCTGAACCCGAGCCGAGAAAACTCCCCGGTCGGTACGGGCAATGCAGTCACGCCGCTCGGCCTGGCTGAGGCTGCGCCAGCCAGTGGGATCGGAGAACAGCGAGTTCTCGAAGAAGCCCTCCCCGCGCGTGAACAGAGTTGCTTGCGGCGAGATAGCCGTGATCGACGAAACGCGGTGGTGGAAAAGCTCATTGAGCATCGACGCCGCGGTCTCGCCCCCACCGACGACTGCCACGTTTTCGGCGACGATCCGGTCGTGGCGCGAGGCACGCTCCCAGAACTGTGCGATGGACAACACTCGCGGATCGCCCGGGCGGATACACCGCTCCGCCTGCCCCGGCCCGGTGATCATCACCGTATCGGCGGACAAGCGCGCCTCGCGGGTCTGCAACTCCCACCGCGATCCGGCCACCGAAAGCTGAACCACTTCGCCGCGAACGACTTTCAGCCCGGCCACCTCGGCGGCCCAACGCAGGTATCCAGCCCACGTGTCATGAGTCGGCGACGGCCGACCGCGGTCGATCCAGCCGACGAACTGGTCGGTGGCAACCAGATACGACTGCCAGCTGAACCGCATCATCAGCTCATCGAGTTCGGCGTTGCGACCCGGCACCAGCGATGACCGGTACGGAAAACCGACATCCTTTTCGGGACTGGTGCCCAATCGCTGCCTGCCGTCGGTCCAACCGCCCCCGGCCCGCCAATTGGCGGCAACCCCGGCACGTTCGACGGCGACGACATCGGCCACCTCGACACCCATCTCGCGCAGCACCGCCGCCTTGGCCGCGACCGCCACCGCCTTCGCACCGGCCCCGACGATCGCGAGTGTGCCGCTCATGAAGCACCGGCCTGCGGCGCACGGTTCGTCGGCGCGCCGACGAATGATGCGCCACCCACAACCCCACCTCCGTCCGGCAGCTTAGCTCAGGCTGTCCTAACTTCGTGTACGCTACCCTATGTTCTCGAAGCAGGACACGCTTGCCCTGAGGGAGCCGTCGAGTTTGCCTGTTACTCCTTCCCAACCGGCCGAAACCGCAGCGCTGGACGGGTTCGTGCCTTTCCCGCCCGAACGTGCCTCCAGATATCGAGCGGCGGGTTACTGGACCGGTCGCACCGTCGACTCCGTGTTGCGGAAGGCCGCTGCGGCATGGCCCGATAGCCTCGCCATCGTCGACGACCGCGACAGCTACACCTACTCCGAGCTGGACAAACTCGCCGACCGAGCGGCGGCCGGGTTCGCGGCGCTCGGGATCGCACCCACCGACCGGGTGCTGCTGCAGCTATCCAATTCGTGCCGGTTCGCCGTCGCGCTGTTCGGTCTGCTGCGCGCAGGAGCAATCCCGGTGATGTGCCTGACCGGGCATCGCCTGGCGGAGCTGAGTCACTTCGCGCAGGTCAGTGCGGCCGTCGGCCTGGTCGTTGCGGACAACGCAGCCGGCTTCGCCTATCGATCGATGGCCGAGCAGCTGACCGCGGCCCATCCCCAGCTGCGGCACGTGATCGTCGACGGCGAGCCGGGGCCATTCGTGTCCTGGTCAGAGCTGCCCGACGGCGACGTCCCACAAATCGCGCCCGACCCGGGGCTTCCCGCCGTCCTGCTGGTATCGGGGGGCACCACCGGCGCGCCCAAACTGATCCCGCGGACGCACGATGACTACGTCTACAACGTCACCGCGAGTGCAGAGTTGTGTCGGCTGACCCATGACGACGTATATCTGGTGACGCTGCCGGCCGCACACAATTTTCCGTTGGCCTGTCCCGGCATCCTGGGCGCGATGACCGTCGGCGCCACGATCGTTTTCAGCACCGACCCCAGCCCCGAAGCCGCATTCGCCACGATTGCGCGGCACGGCGTCACGGTCACCGCGCTGGTGCCGGCACTGGCCAAACTGTGGGCGCAAGCCTGTGACTGGGAACCGGTGACACCAAAGACGTTGCGCCTCTTGCAAGTCGGCGGTGCCAAGCTGGACCCCGAGGATGCCCGCAGGATACGCGCCGCGTTGACACCGGGTTTGCAACAGGTATTCGGAATGGCGGAAGGACTGCTGAACTACACCAGGCTGGATGATCCGCCGGAAGCGGTCGAGCACACCCAGGGTCGACCCCTGTCCGCGGCCGACGAACTGCGCATCGTCGATGCCGCGGGCGAGCCCGTCGCGCCGGGACAGGAGGGCGAGTTGCTGGTACGCGGACCCTATACGTTCAACGGCTACTTTCGTGCCGGGCGCGACAGCGCACGCAGCTTCGATCCCGAGGGGTTCTACCGCAGCGGTGATCTGGTGCGGCTGCGGGACGACGGCTATCTGGTGGTCACCGGTCGGGTCAAAGACGTCATCTGCCGGTGCGGCGAAACGATTTCCGCACAAGACCTCGAAGAGCAGCTGCTCAGCCATTCGGCAATCTGGTCCGCGGCAGCGGTCCCGCTGCCCGATCCTTATCTGGGGGAAAAGATCTGCGCCGCGGTCGTTTTCGCCGGCCCAAAACTGACACTTGCGGAGTTGAACGCCTACTTGGACGAGCGCGGCTTGGCGGCACATGCCCGCCCCGACATGTTGGTAGCCATGCCGGCGCTGCCCACCACGGCAGTCGGCAAGATCGACAAGCGGGCGATCGTGCGGCAACTGGTGGCCGGCGGATAACGTCCGGCGAAGCGATACCCTGAGGCGCGCGATGCTAGGTTCGACGGCGGGCGAAGGAGCGAGCGGTGAGTTCGGATTTGTTCGGCTTTTTGACATTAATCTCCCTAACTCTGGCGCTGGTGTTCGCGGCCATTGCTGCTGTATTCGTCAAACGGCTCGAGGGCCGAGCGGCTCCGCCGATAAGCGACGAGATCGGCAGCGCCAAACTGGTGATCAGGAAATTACGCAAACGCGAGCCCATGTCGAACGAGGAGTTGTCGTACGCGAGGCAAATCGTTGCCGATCGGGGCTCCTGGATGGCGTTCTGCATTCCCGGCGCTCTATTCATGGTCGGATGTTTTTATGTGTTCGGCAGCCTTTACCATTTGCACGGAGCGGCACCCTCCGAGCGAACATTTCTCGGGGTCTTCCCCATGTTGGCTTCCCTGAACTTCACCGCGCAGCTGCTCAGAAGTAAAAGGTTGAAAGGCCGTCTGCCCAAAATGTCATAAGCATCGCGATGGGTGCGGTGCGTTCACCCGGAGTCGGGTGACCGGTGACCTTGCGGTCGCGTTCCGGCCGCCGTTCGGCTAGTCTTTCGACTCGATTGTGCATTAGACACATGACCGTCTACTATCTGCATGAGCCCGAGGCCGGGGAGCGCGGCGGGAACATATTGGGCGGACCGGATTCGAGAAGGTGATCGAATGAGCCCTCGTTCGGTCGGCAGGACTGTCCTGGCGCGGGTGTGGATGCCGTTAGTTGCCGTCGTTGCGCTCGCTGTGGGTGCGGTGTGCATGTGGAAGGTGCACCAGTTCTCCGCTCCCCCGCCCGTCATCACCGTCAATGGCCCGGCCGCGCCCGAGCAGTCCACTCCCAAACGGCTCAGGTATGAATTGTTCGGCTCGGTCGGGAACGGGGGGATGCTCGTCTACCTGGACGTCGACGGGCATCCGCATCGGGTCGACTTCACCACGTTGCCCTGGTCGCACACGGAGACGACCACGCTTACGGTGGTGTCCGGGAGCGTTTCGGCGCAGGTTCATGGTGGCCAACTCGGCTGCCGAATGCTGGTGAATGACGTTGTGCGCGATGAACAATCCGACAACCATGGGGACGCACACGTGATGTGCAGGGTGAAATCCGCATGAGCGAGCCTCGGGTGAAACGACCCGTCGTCCCCAGAATGGTTCGCGTCCTCGCAATACCGATCATCGCCTTCTGGGCCCTTCTCGCTATTTCGACGAACACCTTCATGCCGCAGGTGGAGAGGGTCGCCGAAGAACTCGCCGGGCCGATGGTCCCGCACTACGCGCCGTCGCAACGGGCGCTGTTGAGCATCGGCGCGAAGTTCCACGAGTCCAATTCGACCAATCTGACCATGCTCGTGTTGGAAGCCGACCGGCCGTTGGGCGACCGGGACCATCAGTACTACGACGATTTGGTGCGCCGGCTCAAGCACGACACCAAGCACGTGCAGTACGTCATGGATCTGTGGGGCAAGCCGATTACCGCGGCGGGGGCGCAAAGCGTGGACGGCAAGGCGGCGTACGTGCTGCTGCGTCTCGCTGGCGATATCGGCCAGATGCAGGCCAACGAGTCCGTCAACGCCGTTCGCCACATCGTCGCCGATAAGGACAAGCCGCCGCCGCAAGGACTCAGGGTCTACGTCAGTGGCGCGGCGCCGCTGGCCTCGGACACCGTGGCTATTGCGAATTCGAGCCTGAACAACATCACCATCGTGACGATCATCCTCATCGTCATAATGCTGCTGCTGGTGTACCGCTCGATCACCAACCTGGTGGTGCCCTTGCTCGGAGTGCTGATCGAGATGCTGGTCGCGAAGGGGGTCATCGCGACACTCGGCCACCTCGGGTACATCGAGCTCTCGTCGTTTGCGGTGAACATCGTCGTCGCGCTGACCCTGGGCGCGGGGACGGACTACGGCATCTTCTTGATGGGCCGCTATCACGAAGCGCGACAAGCCGGCGAAGGTAAGGAGGAGGCGTTTTACACCGCCTACAAGAGTGTCACGCCCGTCATCCTCGGGTCAGGGCTGACGATCGCGGGGGCGTGCTACTGCCTAACTTTCGCGCGACTCAACTACTTCCACACCATGGGACCGGCGGTTGGCATCGCCATGTTGTTCACGATCTCGGCAGCGCTGACACTTGGCCCCGCCCTGTTGACCGTGGGCAGCCTCCTCGGGCTTTTCGATCCGAGACGGGCGGCCAAGGCGCACCTATATCGGCGAATCGGGACGAGCGTGGTGCGGTGGCCGGTGCCGATCCTCGCGGCCAGCGCCGCTGCCGTCCTGCTCGGGGCGATCTTTGTGCCGACCTACCGGCAGAACTACGACGACCGTCAGTACCAGCCGCACAATGCCCCCGCCAATCAGGGTTTCGCGGCGGCTGATCGGCACTTCCCGAAAAGCAAACTGTTTTCCGAGATGTTGATGATCGAGACGGATCACGACATGCGAAACTCGGCCGATTTCATCTCATTGGACCGGGTTGCCAAGAGTCTCATCCGTCTTCCCGGCGTCGCGATGGTGCAAAGCATCACCAGACCCCTGGGTCGCCCATTGGAACACGCCACCCTGCCCTACTTGTTCACCACGCAGGGCAGCGGGAATGGTCAGCAGCTCCCGTTCAACAAGCTGCAGAACGCCAATACGGAGCAGCAGGCCCAGATCACCCAACACAGCGTCGAGGTCTTGCGCAAAGAGATCGTCTTCTTCCAGAACATGTCCGACGAGCTGCACAAGACGGTTATCACCGTCCAGGATCTGCAGCAGATCACCGATCAGATGAATTCGGAGATCTCGAACCTCGACGACTTCTTCCGGCCGGTCAAGAGCTATTTCTATTGGGAGCGCCACTGTTTCGACATTCCCATCTGCTGGGCATTCAGATCGCTGTTCGACGGGCTCGACAACATCGACCACCTGGCCGCGGACATCAAGGACGCCAGAACGTCGCTGGAGGCCCTCGACCGGATCTTGCCGCAAGTAATAACGCAGCTGAAACTCACGGCCGACGACTCGGAGGCGTTGGCCGCGCTTTTGGTCAGCACCTACGGTCAGTCCTCTTTGCAATCCACACAAACCGACCAGACATTCGACGACCTACTCAATGTCGGGCTGGACTTCGACCGGTCGCGCAGCGATGACTTCTTCTTCATCCCCAGAGAGGCTTTCGACAACGAAGACGTCAAGACCGGTATGCAGCTGCTGATGTCGCCGGACGGCAAGGCCGCTCGATTCATCGTCACCCACGAGGGGAACGCCATGGGGCCCGAAGGGGTGCAGCACGTCGAACAGTTCCCCGCAGCGATCACCACGATACTGAAAGAGACGTCTTTGGCGGGCGCTCGGGTTTACATCGGCGGTTCAGGATCGAACGACAAGGACATCAAGGAATACGCCGCATCCGACTTGCTCATCGTGGCGATCGCGGCCTTCGTGCTGATCTTCTTGATCATGTTGTTCCTCACGCGAAGTCTGATGGCCGCCTTGGTGATTCCGGGCACGGTGGCCTTCTCTTACGCGGGTGCGTTCGGGCTCTCCATCCTCGTCTGGCAACACCTGATCGGCCTGCCTCTGCACTGGCTGGTGTTACCGCTGACGTTCATCATCCTGGTGGCGGTGGGTTCGGACTACAACCTGTTGTTGATCGTCCGGGTGAAAGAGGAGCTGCATGCGGGATTGAACACCGGTCTCATCCGCGCGCTCGGAAGCACGGGTGGCGTAGTGACTTCCGCGGGTTTGGTGTTCGCGTTCACCATGCTGGCGATGCTGACCAGCGACCTGCGGACGATCGGACAGGTGGGTTCGACAGTATGCATCGGCCTGCTGCTCGACACATTGATAGTGCGATCGTTCGTCGTGCCTTGCATTTTGCGAATCCTCGGCCCGTGGTTCTGGTGGCCGACGCTGGTGCGTTCCCGTCCGCTACCGCAGCGATAAGAGGAGGGCCTTTGCCTGCGCAGCCAACGATGGATGTGACGACGGCAATACGTCTCGCCCAGCTGCTGAACACAACCTACGACACTGTGCCGACCGACTTGACGAACGCCGCCGGTGAGACGGTCAGTGCCGGCGGTACCGACTACACGGTGGTCACGACAATCTATGCGAACGATCTCGCGACCGACGTCAACCCGGGCCGAGGCAATGCCCAAGTTTCAATCGGCCTGGTCTGTCAGGCGGCGCAATCCGGCGACGTGGTGATCGCGATTCGCGGTACCGAAGGCATCCTGGAATGGCTTCACGATGTCGAATTCCTGCAAGTGCCATGCCCTTTCCTGGCCGGCGCCGGACACACCGAAGACGGCTTCACCGCCCTGTATGAATCGCTGAGGACCGGTGTTGCGCCGGATTCGCCGACGCTGGTCAACGCGTTGGCCAAGCTCTTCTACCCCCGCCCGGTCACCTCTGTGACGATCTGCGGGTACAGCCTCGGCGGAGCCTTGGCGACGCTGCTCGCCCTCGACGTGGCGGCCAACACGGTCTTTCGTGAACCTGTGGTCTACACCTACGCCAGCCCGCGCACGGGGGATTCGCTGTTTGCGCGCACCTACGACCAGGTGGTGAAAAACTCGTACCGGATCGCAAACCGCCTGGACATCGTCCCGGCATTGCCCCCTCCAGTGGGCTACGAACATGTGCTGAATCCGTACGAGCTGAACCCGATTCGATTCTTGCCCCTTCCGCCGAAGGTCTTGGTCAAGTTCAACCCCGGATGCGAACACTCGCTCGCGACATACTTGTACCTCTTGTCCCTGCAGGCGGGCGGACCCGTCATTCCGCTCCAATCAAGTTGTCAACCCTGACGGCCGGGGCGCCGTTGGCCGCGAAACACCCACCATGCCAACGGATTTAGGCACCGTCGGCCGTTTCGTCACACCTGCCACTCTGGTACCAGAAATGGCGGTCATCTTGCGGTCTGCACCTCGGTAGCACGGGTGATAGCACGTTAAGAAGCGGCGTCGCGGCGACCACACAGCCGTCCGTGTGGACGTCGTCGCAAACTCTGCCATTGACTAATGTCACCATTTGCGATTGACTTCGTCGCATGAACGACGTCGTTCCGGCCCGCGGGTCACTGCGCTCTCGAGGCGCGGCAGCGGTCAGCACGTACACCCTGCGGCCACTGAGCGGGCTGATCCCGCCGGAGCGGGCTCGGGGACTCTGGCTGTCGCGACAAATCATCGCCAGAATCATGGGCACACTTGGTCCTCCGCTGACCGGCACCCGCGTCGAACACGTCGACAGCACGCTGCCCGACGGACGTCGGGTCAAAGGCGAATGGGTCTACGGACCGCGCACCCCGACGAGCGAAATCCCACGCTCATCGACAAAAGCCGGAGCCATCTACTACGTGCACGGCAGCGGCTACGCTGTGTGTTCGCCGAAGACGCATCGCCGACTGACGTCGTGGCTGTCATCGTTGACCGGCCTGCCGGTATTCAGCATCGATTACCGGCTAGCCCCCCGCCACCGGTTCCCCACCGCCGCCGACGACGTACGGGCGGGCTGGGATTGGCTCGTCGACACGTGCGGGGTCTCACCCAAACAAATTGTGGTGGCAGGTGATTCGGCGGGGGGTCATTTGACGGTCGACCTGCTGCTGCAAGCCGAGGTCGGGGAGAAGGCACCCGCAGCACTGGTGTTGTTCTCGCCGCTGTACGACCTCACGTTCGGGCTTTGCCTCGCTCGCGAGCGCGTTCGTCCGGATCCCGCCATCCGTGCGGCCGACGCTGTCCGCCTGGTCGGCCTTTACCACGCGGGCACCGATCTCACCCATCACCGGTTGAAGCTCGACGTCGCCGGCGGCGCGGCGCTTCCCCCGACGCTGATCCAAGCGGGCGGCGCTGAAATGCTGCAAGAAGACGCGCGTCAGCTCGCAGCGGACATCCGCGCCGCCGGCGGCAAATGCGAGCTGCAAATCTGGCCGCACCAGGTACACGTTTTCCAAGCGCTGCCGCGAATGA
>NZ_LZSG01000046.1 GCF_001665395.1 Mycobacterium sp. 1164966.3 | reverse complement strand
TCAACCGCCCACTCCTCGGTCTCCGAACACCGCCCCAACCGGTAGGCGAACAACTCCCCAATCGCCACCAACTGCGCCGCGGCGGCCCGATTCTCCGCACGCCCCGCCGCACTGGCCCGCTGCACCCACGCCGCCGACTCGGCGGTGGGTGCCCGCAACTCGCAGCGCGCGGCCAACTCATCGAAGTAGGCAATCACCTGCTCCTGCGACCACCCACCACCCCGTTCGAACATGTGTTCGACAGTACACGACTCTACCGACACCGCTCCTTGCTGCACGAGATGCGGGCTGATAGTCACTCTGGGACAATCTGTGAGCCATGAGGCCACTTCTCCTAACCCTGGCAAGCTTTGGTGTCGTCATCGGCATGGCTGCACCCGCGCACGCCGATGGCGCCGACGACGCATTCATTGCGTCACTGAACGCCGCCGGCATCAGCTATTCCGATCCGGATGCAGTCGTGGGCGCAGGAAAATGGGTCTGCGACAAGCTCGGTGGGGGCACGGAGATGTCGGATGTCGTCAAGACGCTCACATCCAAGAACGCCTCATTGAACCCGGACAAAGCCAGTAAGTTCGCGGCGATCGCTGCAAAGACGTACTGTCCGGATGCGCTCTCGCCCCCCAGCGATACCCCGAGCGACACCTGACCGCTCCTCGTAGCAGCCTCGCTAGGGTCCGAGCCATGGTCAGCGAGGTGAAGGACCGCTTGTCCGGTGGTTGACGATGTCCGCACTCAGCTCGAACAGGCTGCCAAAATCTAACCGCCGCAGACGATCTCATCGGCCACGCCGAGCGCCAGCGCCATGATCGACACCTGCGGATTCACCGTCGGGCTGCTGGGCACAATCGACGCGTCGGCCACCCAAACTCCGTCGACGCCACGCAGCCGACCGCGCTCGTCAACCGGACAGAGCTGCGCGTCGGCGCCGGCTGCCGCGGTACCCGTCGGATGGAACGCGGCGAGGTGCAGACTCCGCGGGTCGCTACGACCCAGCACATCCTGCAGCTCGGCCAGCGACGTCACCGTCTTGGCGCCCGGTAGCCCGGTCAGCAACTCCACCGCCCCGGCGGCGAAAAGCAAACGGCCCATGGCCTGCAGCGCCACCATCAGCTTCGCGATGTCGGCGCGGGCGATGTTGTAGCGCATCAGCGTCTCGCCCCGCGCCGACTGCACCGAACCGACGCCCTGATCGGCCACCATCGCGCCGAACGTCGCGACGTGATGGGCCCGGTCCAGCCAGCCGAGCAGCTCTGCGCCGTAGCCGGGAAACACCATCGACCCCATGCCCGGCGGCGTGGACGTGGCCTCGATAAGCACGCCGTCCGACTCGTGAAACTCGTGCACTGCGGCGCTCTGCAGCACACCACGCCACGCGTACACGTCCTCGTCGAAGCGTCCGGCGAGCATCGTCGCAGGATGCAGCGCCAGGTTGCGGCCTAGCCGCGGGTGCCCGCCAAGGCCGCTGCGCCGCAACAGCCCAGGCGTCTCGGTGGCGCCCGAGGCAACGACGACCGTGTCCGCGAGCACGTCGAGCGCAGTGCCGTCGGGCCGACGGGCACGCACGCCGCGGGCCCGTCCGTGCTGGTGAAGCACCCGTTCGGCGCGCGCCTCGGACACAATCCGGGCGCCGGCGGCGCAGGCCTGCGGTAGCGCGTTGAGGTGCACGCCGAACTTGGCGTTGTGCGGGCAGCCGATCGCGCACTGGCAGCAGCCGTCGCAGCCCGGTGCGTTGCGCGGGATGGGGGCGGCCTGCCACCCCAGTGAATTGGCGGCGTCGAGCAGCAGTCGGCCGTTGCGGCCCATGATCTGCAGCGGTACCGGCGCAACCTGCAGAGTGCGCTCGACCTCGTCCAGCCTGGCGTCCAGCAGGTCCGGGTCCGCCATGCCCAGGCCGAATTCGTCGCGCCAGCGTCGCTGCACGGCAAGCGGCGGCCGAAAACACGTCCCGGAGTTGACGACGGTGGTGCCACCGACGGCCCGGCCGATCGGCAAGACCACCGACGGGCGGCCCAGCGCGACGGTTGCGCCGGCCCCGCGATAGAGCCCGGCATAGCGCTCGATCGGATGGGCGGTACGGAACTCCTCGACCGTCCAGCGCCGGCCCTCCTCGAGCACCACCACGGCCACCCCGGCCCGGGCCAGGGCGCGGGCTGCCATCGCGCCACCGGCGCCGGAGCCGACGACGACCACGTCGGCGGTGATGACCGAGCCACTGTCGGCGGACCTGGTGACGTTCAATACCGCGTCTGGCCGCGCTGCGTCATGCTGGGCGGCACGGGAAAGCAGTTCCGGCGCATAGGTATCCGCGCCGTTGGCCAGCAACACGATCACCTTCATGGCCTCGAGCGCCGCGCCGGCATCCGGGTTGAGTGCGGCGAGTCGATGTAGCACTCGTTCGCGTTCGGCGGGGCCAAGCCGCGATAGCGACCGTCCGGTGGTCAGATAGCTGGCCGCCTCCATCGAAAGCAGGCCGGCATGTACGGCCCGTCGCGAGATCGCCGGCATGCGGGTCAGATACCGGTCGAGACGCTGGACGAGTTCGGCGGACGGCGGACCGCCAAGCTCCTGCGGTAGCAGAGCCGCGCCGAAGGACGCGGCAGCCCGAGCTGCCAGCCGGCTCAAATCCGTTGCCCCAGCCTGCGTCCGAGTCCCCGGCCCAGCTTGATGAAGAACGGATACGTCGCGAAGATGCCGCCGGCCGCCGCGTGCAGCGGCCACTCGGCTTTCTCCGTGCTGACATTGAAAACGCCGCTGTTCCACATGAAGTCGCGGCCGTTAAGCGCGCGGAACGGGCGCCACAGCAACCCGAGCCCGGGCACGTTGTTGTAGAGCCCGAACGATCCGGCGAAGAAGACGCCGAGGGTGGCGGCTTCGGCCACGTCGCGGCGGTCCTCGGGCAGCCCGCGCTCGATAAGCACTCCGGAGGCGAACAGCAGCGGCGGATCGAGCAGAAAACTCACGAAGGTGTCCTTTCGTTGACGGCCGGCGCTTGAGCGCCGCGCAGGCCTACTTCGGCGTGCCCGGTGCCTAGCACCGACCACTGCCGGTCGTCGATTTCGATGTGGATGTCGGCCTGTTCGGTGTTGGTGCACACCGCGGTGCCCCCGTCGGGATCGGTGTAGCCGAGGCTGACGCACCGTTCCGAGGGCTGATCGACACGGATGAGCACCTTGCTGCCCCCTATGCGCCCTTCTATCTGCCAATGCCGTACGCCGAGTGTCGTGCGCATCCGCAGCGACGGCAAAGTGCTTGCGGGCCAGTCTTTTCCGTCGATCCGGAAGCGAATGAAGGCCAGCGGCGCGAGCCTGCGCAGGCCGGGTTTGTGGGACACTGCCGTCACGGCCTCCAGCACGTCGCCGTCGCCGAGGTCGGCGTGGATCCAGCCCCAGCGCCTGGCGTTGCCATGCCCGTAGATGTGGGCGACGTTGCCGCGCCAGCCGTCCACGCGGTGGGTGGTCTCGCCGACAACCAGGGAGCCGGTGAAGTCGGCGGTGGGCGCCAGGACAACCTGGGCGCCGGGCAACAGCTCCCGCTCCCAGGCCAGCCGGGGGAACGTCCACAGCGGCGCGCCGGTGTCCTTCCAGGACAGGTCCCAGCTGATTGATCCAGCGCGGCCGTCGAGCTTCTCCGCCGCCACGCGGGCTCCCGCAGCGTCGAACCACGCGGCGCCGGTGGCCGGCTGGACGGGCTCGGGGCCGAATCGCTCGGTATACGGCGGGCCGTCGGCGGGGAACCAGGTCACCCAGCCATGCGCGTACGCAGCACCCGACAAGGGAGCGACTGTCTCGCAGTGCACCCACAGGCCGGCGCGGGTTAGCGGATCCGACAGGGTCGCGTACCAGACCTCCAGCCGGCCGGGCCGGCCTCGCCAGCGCGGCGCGGCTGCCGACCGCAGTTCGTCGTCCACTGCTACCTCCGGAATGCCCTGGGCGTTTCGACACGCGCCGTCCAGTTCTGGCCGCATCGTCGCCTTCCATACTATATTGGTTGAGCCAATGAACCAGTCAAGTTTTCTGCAGCCGCCGGATCGGCAGCGGGTCGACGAACAGATCGCCGCGTCGATCGCCGACGCCATCCTGGACGGCGTATTTCCGCCGGGCTCGACGCTGCCGCCCGAGCGTGACCTGGCCGAACAGCTCAACGTCAACCGCACATCGTTGCGGCAGGGTTTGGCCCGGTTACAGCAAATGGGGCTGATCGAGGCCAAGCACGGCAGCGGAAATGTGGTGTGCAATCCGGAAGGTCTGACTCATCCGGCGGTGGTCGAAGCGCTGGTGCGCAAATTGGGTCCGGAGTTCCTTGTCGAGCTGCTCGAGATCCGCGCGGCGCTGGGCCCGTTGATCGGCCGCTTGGCGGCCGAACGCAGCCTGCCCGACGATGCCGAAGCCCTGCGAGCCGCCCTGGACCACGTGCAAGGAGCCGACTCGGCCAAGGCGCGCCAGGCCGCCGACTTGGCCTACTTCCGGGTGCTCATTCACAGCACCCGCAACCGTGCTCTGGGGTTGATGTACCGCTGGGTCGAACACGCCTTCGGCGGGCGCGAACACCAGCTCACCGGCGCCTATGCCGATGCCGAACCGGTTGTTGCCGACCTACGGGCGATCACCGACGCGGTGCTGGCCGGCGACGCAACGGCGGCCGCGACGACGGTCGAGGCGTACCTGCGCGCCAGCGCGCTGCGCATGGTGCAGTCGTACCGACAGGCCGACGGCTCGAGGTAAGCGGCTACTCGGCGATGCGGGTCGCGGGATGCACCGCGACAAGGCCTAACTTGCTGCGGCGCTTGCACATTGCGGCCAATTCTGCGTAGGCCTTCTCGCCCAGCAGTTCCGTCAGCTCGTCCGCGAGGCTCTCCCAGACCTGCTTCTTGCCGATGTGGGCGGCCGGATCGCCGGTGCAATACCAGTGCAGGTCAGCGCCGCCCGAGCCCCAGCCGCGGCGGTCGTATTCGGTGACGGTGGTCTTGAGGATCTCGCTGCCGTCGGGCCGGGTCACCCATTCCTGACTGCGCCGGATCGGCAACTGCCAGCAGACGTCGGGCTTCATCGTCAGCGGCGCCACGCCCAGCTTGAGGGCTTTGCTGTGCAGCGCGCAGCCGACGCCGCCGCGAAAGCCGGGGCGATTCAGGAAGATGCACGCGTCCTTGTGTTTGCGGGTGCGGTAACTGGGCTCGCCATCGTGCTCGTCGAGTTCGAGGTATCCCTTGCGGCCCAAGCCCTTTTCGCGGTACTGCCAGTCGTCGTCGGTCAACTTCTTCACCGCATCGTCCAGCCGCGCGCGGTCGTCGTCATCGGACAGGAACGCGCCGTGTGAGCAACACCCGTCGTCGGGGCGGCCCTCGACGGTGCCCTGGCAGGCGGGTGTGCCGAATACACACGTCCAGCGTGACAACAACCAGGTCATGTCCGCCGCGATCAGGTGCTCGGGATTGTCCGGGTCGTAGAATTCCACCCACTCGCGGGCAAAATCCAGTTCAACCTCGGTGCCCGGCCCCGGACGCGAATCAGCCACGCAGTCAACGTTAAACCACAATCCGCGCCCGCGAGGGTGCGTGTCTGTACGGCGACACGCTTCCGTAGGCCGGCATTATGCGCACGCTCGCGCAGATGGGCGCAGCCAGGCCGCTCGGCGACCTCCTGAATCACCGGCTAGGTTTATTTCGTGCGATTGGGCGTGCTCGACGTGGGTAGCAACACGGTGCATCTGCTGGTGGTAGATGCCCACCGCGGCGGACATCCGACGCCGATGAGTTCGACGAAGGCGACGCTGCGGCTCTCCGAGGCCACCGACAGTTCGGGCAAGATCACCAAACGCGGTGCCGACAAGCTGGTTTCGACGATCGACGAGTTCGCCAAGATCGCGGTCAGCTCCGGCTGCTCGGAGTTGATGGCCTTTGCTACCTCGGCCGTGCGCGAGGCCGGGAACTCCGACGACGTGCTGGCCCGCGTCCGCAAGGAAGCCGGCGTCAAACTGCAGGTGCTGTCCGGGGTGGACGAATCCCGGCTGACCTTTCTCGCGGTGCGCCGGTGGTACGGCTGGAGCGCGGGACGAATCATCAACCTCGACATCGGCGGCGGGTCGCTGGAACTGTCCAGCGGCGTCGACGAGGAGCCGGAAGTTGCGATGTCGCTGCCACTTGGTGCGGGCAGGCTGACCCGCGATTGGCTGCCCGACGATCCCCCCGGCCGCCGCCGGGTGGCGATGCTGCGCGACTGGCTGGACGCCGAGCTGGCCGAGGCCAGCACCAAGATGCTGGAAGCCGGCCCCCCGGACCTGGCGGTGGCGACGTCGAAGACCTTCCGCTCGCTGGCACGGCTCACCGGTGCGGCGCCGTCGGCCGCCGGACCGCGGGTGAAGCGGACGCTGACCGCCAACGGCCTGCGGCAACTCATCGCGTTTATCTCTAGGATGGCGGCGGTTGACCGTGCCGAACTGGAAGGAGTGAGCGCCGAGCGGGCACCGCAGATCGTGGCGGGCGCGCTGGTGGCGGAGGCGAGCATGCGAGCGCTGTCGATTGAAACGGTGGATATCTGCCCGTGGGCGCTGCGGGAGGGTCTGATCCTGCGCAAACTCGATAGTGAAGCCGACGGAACCGGCCTCGTGGAGACCTGGGTGCGGGATGCTGGAGGTCAGGTAAGTGATCGGAATGCGGCAAGCCGATCGAGAGGCGACAAACCATGACCGGACCAGAACCCGAGAACCCTGATTCCGAAACCCGGCCGGTCTCGGTGGCCGAACTGCTGGCCAGGAATGGCACCCTTGGCGCCCCGGCTGTCACCCGGCGCCGGCGCCGTCGGCGCGGCGACAACGAGGCGGTGTCGGTCGCCGAGCTGACCGGTGAACTTCCGATCGTCGACGACGAGGTCGACGAGGCGTCCGCCCCGAAAGCGGCCGAGGACGTCGTCGAAGACGACACCGGGTACTGGTCTGAGCCCGAACCGCGTTGGCCCAAGTCTCCGCCGCAGGCCAAGCGCACCGGCCCGGAGCGCAGCGCCTACCCGCGGCCGCTGCCCCACGGTGACGAAGCCGAGCGACCCGAGGACCAGCCCGGCGTTCAGTCCGGTGCCGAGGGAATGAGCCCGGATCCGATCGGGCACTACGGCGACATGCCGGTGGACGTGATGGACTCCGAGGTCAGCGAGGCCGAACCGGCCACCGAGGATTCCGCTTACGTGCGTTCGTACCTGCAGGCGCCCGAGGGCACGCTGTTCGGCGGCCAGACGCTGGCCGACGAGCTGGCTCGCCGGCGCGGTGACGAGGCTGCGGCAGACGCAGAGTCACCAGCCGAGGATTTCGACGACGACCTCGAGGAGACCCACGATGGCCGGCGGTCGCACGCCAGACTCGAGGCGCTGTGGCACGGCACCGTGGTGGTTCTGCAGTCGATTCTGGCCGTGGCGTTCGGCGCCGGACTGTTCGTTGCGTTCGACCAGCTGTGGCGGTGGAACAGTGTCGTGACGCTGGTGCTGTCGGTGCTGGTCATTCTCGGGCTGGTGGTCGGCGTGCGGGTAGTTCGCAAGACCGAGGACATCGCCAGCACGTTGATCGCGGTTGCGGTCGGGGCGCTGATCACCTGGGGACCGCTGGTGCTCTCCTTGCAAACGGGCTAGGGGACACCAGGAGATAGTGCGCCCAGCAATCAAAGTCGGCTTGTCGACGGCCTCGGTCTACCCTTTGCGGGCCGAGGCCGCGTTCGAGTATGCCGCCCGGCTCGGCTATGACGGGGTCGAGCTGATGGTGTGGAGCGAGTCGGTCAGCCAGGACATCGACGCCGTCGGCGAGCTGTCACAGCGCTACCAGGTGCCGGTGCTTTCGGTGCACGCCCCCTGCCTGCTGATCTCGCAGCGGGTGTGGGGTTCCAACCCGATCGTCAAGCTGGAACGCAGCGTGCAGGCGGCCGAGCAACTGGGCGCGCAGACCGTGGTCGTGCATCCGCCGTTCCGCTGGCAACGGCGTTACGCCGAGGGATTCCGCGATCAGGTGGCCGCCCTGGAAGCGTCCAGCCAGGTGATGGTGGCGGTGGAGAACATGTTCCCGTTCCGGGCGGACCGGTTTTTCGGCCTCGACCAGTCTCGGGAGCGGATGCGCCGGCGGGGCGGTGGTCCCGGTCCGGCGATTTCGGCGTTCGCACCGTCCTACGACCCGCTGGACGGCAACCACGCGCACTACACGCTGGACTTGTCGCACACCTCGACCGCCGGCAGCGACGCGCTGGAGATGGCCCGCCGGATGGGCTCCGGGCTGGTCCATCTGCACTTGTGCGACGGCAGCGGCCTGCCCGCCGACGAGCATCTGGTGCCCGGGCGCGGCACCCAACCCACCGCCGAGGTGTGCCAGCTGCTGGCCACCGGGAAATTCGCCGGCCATGTGGTGCTGGAGGTGTCCACTTCGAGCGCGCGTTCGGCAAATGAGCGCGAAGACATGCTGGCCGAATCGCTGCAATTCGCCCGTACCCACCTGCTGCGCTGATATGGACGCATCCTTCGCCAGCGCGATGGCCTTGCGCGAGGTCCAGGCCGACGGGGACGACCCGGTGTATGAGGGTGAGCTGAACCAGCACTGGACGATTGGGCCGAAGGTGCACGGCGGCGCGATGGTGGCGCTGTGTGCCAACGCCGCCCGCGCTGCCTACGCAGATGGTCTGCAGCCGGTCGCCATCTCGGCGAACTTTCTGCGAGCGCCCGATCCCGGCAAGATGTGCCTGATGACGGCGATCCGCAAGCGGGGCCGGCGGATCAGCGTAGTCGACGTGGAACTGACCCAGGACGATAGGACCGCGGTGCACGCGGTGGTCACCCTGGGCGAGCCGGAGCACATTCACGCGCCTTTGCTGTCAGCGAACCCGGTCGCGGGCTTGATGGCCCCGGAACCGCCCGACGACGTAGCACAGATAGGGCCGGGACACCCGCTGGCCGGCCTAGTGCATCTGGGCGCCGGGTGCGACATCCGGCCGCTGCTGTCGACGCTGAGCCCCGCCCCCGATGCTTCCGATGGCAGACCGCCGGTGATCCAGATGTGGGCGCGCCCACGCGACATTGCGCCCGACGCGCTGTTTGCCCTGCTGTGCGGAGATCTCTCGGCACCCGTCACGTTCGCAGTGGACCGCACCGGCTGGGCGCCTACCGTCCAGTTCACCGCGCTGCTGCGCGGCCTGCCGGCCGACGGGTGGCTACGGGTGATCTGCACCTGTACCGAGATAGGCCAGGAGTGGTTCGACGAGGACCACACCGTCGTCGACAGCGCGGGCCGCCTGGTGCTGCAGTCACGCCAACTGGCCATGGTGCCCGAGAAACGGTAGAGCCCGGTAGCGCGAACAAACCACGCTGTCTGGAATGCTTTCCGGCATGGCAAGGATCGCGATCGTCGGCGGCGGCAACATCGGCGAGGCATTGCTGTCGGGTCTGCTGCGTGCGGGGCGACAGGTCAAAGACCTGGTGGTCGCCGAACGGATGCCCGATCGCGCCAAGTACCTGGCGGATACCTATTCGGTGCTGGTCACGTCGGTGTCCGAGGCCGTCGAGAACGCGACGTTCGTCGTCGTCGCGGTGAAACCGGCCGACGTCGAGGTGGTGATCGGGGACCTGGCCCGTGCCGCAGCCGAGAACGACGGCGTCGAGCAGGTCTTCGTCACCGTGGCGGCCGGCATCTCGATTTCCTACTTCGAGTCCAAGCTGCCGGCCGGCACACCGGTGATCAGGGCGATGCCCAATGCGGCAGCGTTGGTCGCCGCCGGGGTAACGGCGCTGGCCAAGGGCCGCTTCGTCACAGCTGAGCAGCTGGAGGAGGTATCCGCGCTGTTCGATGCCGTCGGCGGCGTGCTGACCGTGCCGGAGGCGCAGCTGGACGCCGTGACCGCGGTGTCCGGCTCCGGACCGGCGTATTTCTTCTTGATGGTCGAGGCCTTGGTGGATGCCGGAGTCGCAGCGGGCCTGAGCCGGCATGTGGCCGCCGATCTGACCGCCCAGACGATGGCGGGATCGGCGGCGATGCTGCTGGAACGGATGGAACAAGACCGGCGGATGGCCGACGGCGAGCCGTCGGGAACGCAGGCCGATACCACGGCGGCGCAGCTGCGGGCGACGGTCACCTCGCCCGGCGGGACCACCGCCGCTGCGCTGCGCGAACTCGAACGGGGCGGCTTGCGGGCCACCGTCGACGCGGCCGTGCAGGCCGCCAAAACCCGGTCTGAGCAGCTAAGAATTACATCGGAATAATTCAACAATTTTCAATTGATTATCCCCCACCAGTACCAGTAACCCCACTAGTCCCGCTATTCTCCTCTTGGTAAGCACGTGTTGGTGCCAGCGGAGGGGAAGCCGCTGGGATGCGCGTGCCTGACACGATTGGGTTGCGATGACGTCTACGAACGGGCCATCGGCTGGCGGAAAATCGGCGCGGGACACCGGTTCCGTCGACGGCCAGCAGGCCAGGACGCAATTTCTCACCGTGGCCGAGGTGGCGGCGCTGATGCGGGTGTCCAAGATGACGGTCTACCGGCTGGTGCACAACGGCGAACTGCCGGCGGTCCGCGTTGGGCGGTCGTTCCGGGTACACGCCAAGGCCGTCCACGACATGCTGGAGACCTCGTACTTCGACGCGGGCTAGCAGCCAGCCCGCCGGGGGCAATCACCCACGACGTAGCTTGGCGTTGGGCGTGAATCCTGGGCGTTCGAAGTGAGTGTAGGGCGGGAATCGGCGCGAAATTCCGACCAGGATTCACGCCGAAAGCCCAGGATTCCCACCCAAAGCCCAGGATTCACACCCAAAGCCGCCGCGGTCACCCAGGCCGCCGGTTTGGTGTTCCGCGCGGGCGGCCGGGTAAAGTGGCGGCGTCCTTTTGTAGTCGTCAGTGATCAGCGGCGTGTCGGATAGCGGAGTTCATGGGTTCAGTAATCAAGAAGCGGCGCAAGCGTATGTCCAAGAAAAAGCACCGCAAGCTGCTGCGTCGCACCCGGGTGCAGCGCAGAAAACTCGGCAAGTAGACCCACACGCGCTGACCGTCACCCGGCCGTAACGTCACTGTTTCGCTCGGAAGCTAGGCTGTCTGGGTGGATTCGTCGATCGGTGGCGGCACCAACGACACCGTGCATTACCCCAAAGTCGTGCTGGTCACCGGCGCGTGCCGGTTCCTGGGTGGCTACCTGACCGCTCGCCTCGCACAGAATCCCTTGATCAACGGAGTCATCGCGGTGGACGCGATCGCGCCGAGCAAAGACATGCTGCGCCGGATGGGGCGCGCCGAGTTCGTCCGCGCCGACATTCGTAATCCATTTATCGCCAAGGTGATCCGAAATGGTGACGTCGACACCGTGGTGCATGCGGCGGCGGCGTCATACGCGCCGCGCTCCGGCGGCAGCGCGGCGTTGAAGGAGCTCAACGTGATGGGCGCGATGCAGCTGTTCGCGGCCTGTCAGAAAGCGCCCTCGGTGCGCCGCGTCGTACTGAAGTCCACCTCTGAGGTCTACGGGTCAACCGCCCACGACCCGGTGATGTTCACCGAGGACAGCACCAGTCGCCGGCCCTTCCGCGAGGGTTTTGCGAAGGACAGCCTCGATATCGAGGGCTACGTGCGTGGGCTGGGCCGGCGCCGGCCCGACATCGCGGTGACAATTCTGCGGCTGGCCAACATGATTGGGCCCGCAATGGACACCACGCTGTCACGGTATCTGGCCGGGCCGTTGGTCCCGACGATGTTCGGCCGCGATGCACGTTTGCAGTTGCTGCACGAGCAGGACGCGCTGGGCGCGCTCGAGCGCGCGGCTATGGCGGGCAAGGCGGGAACGTTCAACATCGGGGCCGACGGAGTCATGATGCTGTCGCAGGCGATACGGCGTGCCGGCCGAATTCCGGTGCCAGTACCCGGATTTGGCGTCTGGATCCTCGATTCGCTGAGGCGGGCTAACCATTACACCGAGATCAATCGCGAGCAGTTCGACTACTTGAGTTACGGCAGGGTGATGGACACCAGCAGGATGCGTTCCGAGCTCGGCTATCAACCGAAATGGACGACGGCAGAGGCGTTCGACGATTACGTTCGAGGCCGTGGCTTGACTCCCATAATCGAACCTGATCGGGTACGCTCTCTGGAAGGTCGTGCCGTCGCGTTGGCGCAGCGCTGGGGTAGCCGAAATCCAATTCCATGGGGTGGAGTTAGGTAGATATCGTGGCGGGTGAATCCAGAGCGAATGTCATTCCACTGCATAGTAATCGGGGCCGGGTAGCGGCGCGGAGGCGTGCGGATCAGCGGGCCGAGACGTCCCGTCAGCACCCGTCGTTACTCTCCGATCCGCGGGGCCGCGCATCGGCCGAACAGATCGCCGCGGTGGTCCGCGAAATCGACGATCATCGGCGCGCCGCCGCCGGAACTTCCGGGTCCACCGAGGCTCCACTGAATGAGCTCGCTCAGCGCGTCGCCTCGGTCGCTGGCTTCTTCCGCCAGCGGCTGACCGGTGACTACAGTGTCGACGAATTCGGCTTCGATCCACACTTCAACGACGCCATCGTCCGACCCTTGCTGAGGTTCTTCTTCAAGTCATGGTTCCGGGTGGAAGTCAGCGGCGTCGAGCACCTCCCGTCCGAGGGCGCCGCGCTGGTGGTGGCCAACCACGCCGGGGTGTTGCCGTTCGACGGCCTGATGCTGTCGGTGGCGGTTCACGACGAGCACCCCGCGCAGCGGGACCTGCGACTGCTGGCCGCCGACATGGTGTTCGACCTACCGGTGATCGGCGAGACCGCCCGGAAAGCCGGCCACACCATGGCCTGCACGACGGACGCACACCGGTTGCTTGCCTCCGGCGAGCTCACGGCAGTGTTCCCGGAGGGGTACAAGGGTCTGGGCAAGCGCTTCGAGGACCGCTACCGGCTGCAACGGTTCGGTCGCGGCGGCTTCGTATCCGCCGCGCTGCGCACCAAGGCGCCGATCGTGCCGTGTTCGATCGTCGGCTCCGAGGAGATCTACCCGATGGTGGCCGACGTCAAGCTGCTGGCGCGGCTGTTCGGCCTGCCGTACTTCCCGGTGACCCCGTTGTTCCCGTTGGCCGGACCGGCCGGCCTGGTGCCGTTGCCTTCCAAGTGGCGCATCGCGTTCGGCGAGCCGATCCACACCGCCGACTACGCGGCCACCGACGCCGACGACCCGATGGTCACCTTCGAGCTCACCGACCAGGTGCGTGAGACGATCCAGCAGACGCTGTACCGGCTGCTGGCCGGGCGCCGCAACGTCTTCTTGGGCTGAGGCATTTGCGGGCATTCGGGATCGCCCGACATGAAAACGCCCCGGCGGCTTGGGTTATCCCGGCGCCGGGGCGTTTCGCGTAGCGGTCGCTACTACTTCTCCATGGTGAACTGGCACACGTTGGTGTAGCCGTCGCGGAACAGCTCTGCGCAGCCACGCAGGTAGTGCATGTAGGTGTCGAAGACCTTCTCGCCCTGCAGCTCGATGGCCTCGTCCCGGTGCGCTTCCAGCTTGTCGGCCCACGCGGTCAGCGTCGGCACGTAGTGCTCGCCGATGAAGTGGTGGCGGGTGATGTTGAATCCGGCTGCCGTGGCGTACTCGTCGACCATGTTGACCTGGGGCAGCTTTCCGCCGGGGAAGATCTCCTTCAGGATGAACGAGATGAACCGCAGCAGCTTCATCGTCGGCTTCAGGCCCATCTTCTCGCCCTCTTCGGCGGAGGGCACCACGATGGAGTGCAGCAACATCACGCCGTCGTCGGGCAACAGGTCGTAGTACTTCTTGAAGAAGGTGGCATAGCGCTCATATCCGGCGTCGCCGGCGCCGTCGGCGAAGTGCTCGAACGCACCCAGCGACACGATCCGGTCAATCGGCTCGTCGAAGAGCTCCCAACCCTGCAGCCGGACCTCCTTGCGGCGCGGGCTGTCCATCTCGGCGAACTTCTGCTTGTCGTGCGCCAGCTGGTTCTCGCTCAGCGTCAAACCGATCACGTTGACGTCGTACTTCTCCACTGCGTGCCGCATGGTCGAACCCCAACCGCAGCCGATGTCGAGCAGCGTCATGCCCGGCTGCAGCCCGAGTTTGCCCAGGGCGAGATCGCGCTTGGCTCGCTGGGCTTCTTCCAGCGTCATGTCCGGACGCTCGAAGTAGGCACAGCTGTAGGTCATCGACGGATCGAGCCAAAGCTTGAAGAATTCGTTGGAACGGTCGTAGTGGGACTGGACTTTTTCGACCGGTGGCTTCAGCTGAACGCCACTCTTTTGACCCTCTGACGTCATTGATCGGACCCTACTTTCCGGCTGATATGGATGCAATTGCGGCGACGGTTTCTTCAGCGCTCGCGTCTTGATGTGCGGCTTCTCCCAGCATCGTGACGACGCCGGTGACCACAGGTTTTCCTTCTGCATCTGTGATTTCACTGCGAATTTCAGCGAGCACCGTACCGTGTGACTCGATCACCGAGTCCAGGTAGGTGTCGAAGTAAAGCCTATCGTGCGCCAGGATCGGCCGGTGGAAGCGCAATTTCTGGTCGCGGTGGAACACCCTGGCGATATTGATCGGGATCTTGAACTTGGTGAAGATCTCCAGCTGCACCCGTCGTCCGGCAATCGCGGCAAAAGTCAGTGGCGCCACCAGCGCGGGATACCCCGCTTCGGCGGCGGCTGCCTCGTCGTAGTGCGCCGGGTGGTCGTCTTTGACGGCAGCCGCGAACTCCCGGATTTTCTCGCGCCCGACCTCGAAGTAGTCCGGTGCCCGGTAGTTGCTGCCGATGAGTCCCTGCGCTCCCTCGGGAACTGTCATGCCCTTGCCGCTCTCTGCTCTACAAATTAGGTGGTCAGCGGCGCAGCTTATCAGTGGCGATCGCAAGCGCGGCGGCGCCGGGCGCAGCGGGTCGCCACCTTTTGGTTCAGTGGCGATCGCAAGCGCGGCGGCGCCGGGCGCAGCGGGTCGCCACCATTTGGCTAGCGTGATTGCCGCCGTGACGCCAAAGCCGCCAGCGCGCCGCCGGCCGCGCCCAGCGCCAGGGCCGACGGAACACCGATCTTCGCCGCCTTGCGGGCGGTCCGGAAGTCGCGGATCTCCCATCCCCGTTCGCGGGCCAGGTTACGCAGGCGGGTGTCGGGGTTGATCACGACCGCGGTCCCCACCAGCGAGAGCATCGGTACGTCGTTGAAGCTGTCGGAGTACGCCGTGCAGCGTTTCAGGTTGAGGCCCTCGCGGATCGCCAGCGACCGCACCGCATGGGCTTTTCCGGTGCCGTGCAGCATTTCGCCCACCAACCTGCCGGTGAACACCCCGTCGACCGACTCGGCGACGGTACCCAGCGCGCCGGTCAGGCCGAGCCGGCGCGCGATTGTCACCGCGAGCTCATAGGGCGTTGCGGTGATCAACCAGACCTGTTGGCCGGCGTCGAGGTGCATCTGCGTGAGCTCGCGAGTGCCGGGCCAGATCTTGTCGGCGATTCTGTCGTCGTAGATCTCCTCGCCCAGCGCAACCAGCTCCGCGACGGGCCGGCCTTCGATGAAGGTGAGCGCTTTACGGCGGCCGGCGGCGGCGTCGTTGCTGAACTCCTTGCCGAGTATCTGGTACTTGGCCTGCGCGTAGACGAAACCGATCACGTCGCGGTAGGTGAAGTAGTTGCGTGCGGCCAGCCCGCGGGCGAAATGCGCCAGCGACGAGCCCTGCACCAGGGTGTTGTCCACGTCGAAGAAGGCGGCGGCGGTCAGGTCGACCGGCGGCTGCGGACGAGCCTCTTCCGGAGCGGTCTCCAGGTCGCGCAGCGCACGCTCGGCGCTCGCGTTGTGGGCGAGCGACGCCAGATCGACGTCCTGAACGTTTTCCGCGCCGGCTGAATGAGCGCCCGAATCAGAGGAAGTCATCGCCAAACCTCCTAAAACGCGTGCCCGCCCGGTGGCCGCTGTGGTGATCGCTATCAACCCTATCTGGCCTATCCGGCGCCCGCCGCGACCGTCAGGACGTTAGACGGCTAGTTGGTGTGGGCGGGGGCATCCGCGGCCCGCAGCCGGGCCAAGGACTCGCGCATCATCGCTTCGCCGCGAGTCCAGTGCCGGCGTGCCTCGGTGTGCGCGGCCGCGTCGCGCCCCGGCGGCGATGCGGGCAAAGCCGTTGCGAGAGAATCGATTTCATTGACCACGCGGTGGGCGTGACGGCGAGACTCGGCCAGTGCCACGAGCCTAGCCAAAATCGAAAATCCCACCTGGACCTCGGCGGCGCCGCGGTGCCACAGCTGCCGCGCGGCGGTGTAGCCCGATCTGTCGCTGTCGTAGCGGGTGCGCAGCATGCCGGCGACTTGATCGTCGAGTTCGGCCAGTCGCCTTCGCAGGTCGTCGGGATCGACGCGCGGATTCATCTCGGCAGCCACAGCGGCAACGTAGCGGCCACCAGGCGGCGCCACAATTCAGTTGAGAGACTGGTAACCATGACCCGACCGCAGGTGCAGCTGCTGACCCGCGACGGCTGCACGATTTGCCAGCGGGTACGCCGGCGGCTGGACGAATTGGCCGCCGAGCTGGGCTTCGAGCTGTCGGTCACCGACGTGGACGCCGCGGCTTCCGCGGGCGATCCCGGGTTGCGGGCAGAGTTCGGTGACCGGCTGCCGGTGATCCTGCTGGACGGCCGCGAGCACAGCTACTGGGAGATCGACGAGCCGCGGCTGCGTGCCGATCTCGCCCGATGAATGGACACCGGCCGACATTTGGTAGCCCAGCTCGTAAACCATTACCGTAGACACCAGTTCTGCTGGAGCTAAGCAAGGGAGCTGGCCAGGTGATGCTGCCGTGAGCATCTTGCTCTTCGGGGTTTCGCACCGCAGTGCGCCGGTCCCGGTCCTGGAACAACTCAGCGTCGACGAATCCGATCAGGTCAAGATCGTCGACCGGGTGCTGCAGTCACCGCTGGTCACCGAGGCGATGGTGTTGTCAACATGCAACCGGGTCGAGGTCTACGCGGTGGTGGAAGCGTTCCACGCCGGGTTGTCGGTGATCGGCCAGGTGCTGTCCGAACACTCCGGCATGTCGATGGGCGACCTCACCAAATACGCCTACGTCCGCTACAGCGAGGCTGCCGTCGAGCATCTGTTCGCGGTGTCCAGTGGCCTGGACTCCGCCGTGGTCGGCGAGCAGCAGGTGCTTGGTCAGGTGCGCCGCGCCTATGCCGCCGCCGAGGCCAACCGCACCGTCGGCCGGGTGCTGCACGAGCTGGCCCAGCGCGCGTTGTCGGTGGGCAAGCGGGTGCACTCGGAAACCGCGATCGACGCCGCCGGCGCTTCGGTGGTGTCGGTTGCGCTCGGCATGGCCGAGCGCAGGCTGGGCGGGCTGGACGGCAAGACCGCCGTCGTGATCGGCGCCGGTGCGATGGGCGCACTGTCGGCGGCCCATCTGACCCGGGCCGGGATCGGGCGCATCCAGGTGCTCAACCGGTCGCACTCGCGGGCGCAGCGGCTGGTTCGCAAGATCCGCGAATCTCATGTATCGGCCGAGGCGCTGGCCCTGGACCGGCTGCCGCACGCGCTGGCCGATGCCGACGTGGTGGTCAGCTGTACCGGCGCACTGAGCCCCGTGGTTTCGCTGGCCGATGTGCATCATGCCCTCGCTGCCGCGCGCCGTGACGAGACGGCGCATCCACTGGTGATATGCGACCTTGGGATGCCGCGCGACGTCGATCCGGCGGTGGCCGGACTGCCCGGCGTCTGGGTCGTCGACGTGGACCGCGTGCAACGCGAACCGTCGGCCCATGCCGCGGCCGCCGATGTCGACGCCGCACGGCACATCGTGGCCGCCGAGGTCGCCGCTTACCTGGCGGGCCAGCGGATGGCCGAGGTCACGCCCACGGTCACCGCGCTGCGCCAGCGGGCCGCTGATGTGGTCGAGGCGGAGTTGTTGCGCCTGGACAACCGCCTGCCCGGGCTGGAAAGCGACGAGCGCGAAGAGGTGGCCCGCACGGTGCGGCGGGTGGTGGACAAGCTGCTGCACGCACCCACGGTGCGGATCAAGCAGCTGGCCCGCGCCCCCGGCGGCGACAGCTACGCCGAGGCGCTGCGCGAACTTTTCGAACTGGACCAGACAGCAGTCGACGCCGTCGCGACGGCCGGTGAATTACCGGTTGTAGCAAGCGGATTCGACGCAACCAGCCACCCGCGCGGCGCGCAGAAGTCCGCCGAGTAGCGATTGGCGCACGTGATCCGGATCGGCACCCGGGGCAGCCTGCTGGCCACCACCCAGGCCGCCGTCGTCAGGGACGCCCTGATCGCCAACGGCCACGCTGCGGAGTTGGTGACCATCAGCACCGTCGGGGACCGGTCGTCGGCGCCCATCGAAAATCTCGGCGTAGGTGTCTTCACCACCGCGCTGCGGGAAGCCATGCACGAGGGCCGGGTGGAGGCGGCGGTGCACTCGCACAAGGATTTGCCAACTGCCGAGGACCCTAGGTTCACCATCGCCGCAATACCGCCGCGCAACGACCCACGCGACGCTCTGGTGGCCCGCGACGGGCTGACGCTGGGGGAGTTGCCGGTGGGCTCGCTGGTGGGTACCTCGTCGCCGCGGCGGGCCGCACAGCTTAGAGCATTGGGTCTCGGTTTGGAAATCCGCCCCCTAAGAGGCAACCTAGATACCAGGTTGAACAGGGTAAGCAGTGGTGATCTTGACGCCATCGTGGTAGCCCGGGCCGGTCTGGCCCGGTTGGGCCGCCTCGGTGATGTCACCGAGACGCTAGAGCCGGTGCAAATGTTGCCAGCACCGGCTCAAGGCGCGCTCGCGGTCGAGTGCCGCGCCGGGGATCATCGGCTCGCGGCAGTGCTGGCGGAGTTGGACGACGCCGACACGCGCGCGGCGGTCACTGCCGAGCGTGCCTTGCTCGCCGAATTGGAGGCCGGCTGCTCCGCACCGGTGGGCGCGATCGCCGAAGTGGTCGAGTCCATCGATGAGGAAGGCCACGTCTTCGACGAGCTGTCGCTGCGCGGCTGCGTAGCGGCGCTGGACGGATCCGACGTGATCCGCGCGTCCGGCATCGGCAGTTCTGATCGGGCCCGGGAGCTGGGGCTCTCGGTCGCCGCGGAACTGTTCGAGCTGGGCGCCCGGGAGCTGATGGGTCAGGCGCGGCAAGACCGCGCGCGCGGAAGTTAAACGAGACTCTGGAAAGAGTTAGAAAGACGACGTGGGAGCGACAATGATGACGCGAGGGCGTAAGCCGAGACCGGGCCGCATCACGTTCGTGGGCTCGGGTCCCGGTGACCCAGGCCTGCTGACCACGCGGGCCGCCACCGTGCTGGCGAATGCTGCCCTGGTGTTCACCGACCCCGACGTGCCCGAGCCGATACTGGCGGTGGTCGGCAAGGACCTACCGCCGGTGTCCGGTCCGGCGCCGGCGGACCCGCCTGGCAACGCCGACGAAAAGCAGCCCGCTGACGTCGCCCCGCCGGTGCCGGGCGCACCGGACATCCGGCCGGCCCTGGGCGATCCCGCCGAGGTCGCCAAGACGCTGACCGCCGAGGCCCGTACCGGTGCTGACGTGGTGCGGCTGGTGGCGGGTGACCCGCTTTCGGTGGATGCGGTCATCACCGAGGTGACCGCCGTCGCGCGCGCCCACATGCACATCGAGATCATCCCGGGCCTGGCCTCCACCAGCGCCGTCCCGACGTACGCGGGGCTGCCGCTGGGCTCGTCGCACACCGTTGCCGACGTGCGCGGTGAAGTGGACTGGGACGCTTTGGCCGCCGCCCCCGGGCCGCTGATCCTGCAGGCCACCGCGTCGCACCTGGCCGACGCCGCCCGCACCCTGATCGACCACGAGCTGGCCGAGACCACGCCGTGCGTGGTGACCGCGCACGGCACCACCTGCCAGCAACGATCGGTCGAGACAACGCTGCTGGGACTGACCGACCCGGCCGTACTGAGCGGCACTGACGCCGGGGTTTCTTCCGCAACCGGCGGCGACCCGCAGAGCGGGACCCTGGTGGTGACCATCGGCAAGACGGTGGCCAGCCGCGCGAAGCTGAACTGGTGGGAGAGCCGCGCACTGTACGGCTGGACGGTGCTGGTGCCACGCACCAAGGACCAGGCCGGCGAGATGAGCGAGCGGCTGACGTCCTACGGCGCACTGCCCATCGAGGTGCCGACCATCGCCGTGGAGCCACCGCGCAGTCCCGCGCAGATGGAGCGCGCGGTCAAGGGCCTGGTCGACGGTCGTTTCCAATGGGTGGTGTTCACCTCCACCAACGCGGTGCGCGCGGTGTGGGAGAAGTTCGGCGAATTCGGTCTGGACGCCCGCGCGTTCTCCGGGGTGAAGATCGCCTGTGTGGGTGAGTCGACGGCCGACCGGGTCCGGGCGTTCGGGATCAGCCCCGAGCTGGTGCCCGCCGGCGAGCAGTCCTCGATCGGCCTGCTTGACGAATTCCCGCCCTACGACAGCATTTTCGACCCGGTGAACCGGGTGTTGTTGCCGCGCGCCGACATTGCCACTGAGACGCTGGCCGAGGGTCTGCGCGAGCGGGGCTGGGAGATCGAGGACGTCACCGCCTACCGGACGGTGCGCGCCGCGCCCCCGCCGGCAACCACCCGCGAAATGATCAAGACGGGCGGGTTCGACGCGGTGTGCTTCACGTCGAGTTCCACGGTGCGCAACCTGGTCGGCATCGCGGGCAAGCCGCATGCGCGGACGATCATCGCCTGCATCGGCCCCAAGACCGCCGAGACCGCCGCCGAGTTCGGACTGCGCGTCGACGTGCAGCCCGATACCGCCGCGGTGGGTCCGCTGGTGGACGCACTGGCCGAACATGCCGCCCGATTGCGCGCCGAGGGTGCGCTGCCGCCGCCCCGCAAGAAGAGCCGCAGGCGGTAATGGTCGCTGGACGGGCGAGCGTGCGTGTTTGTACGCCGACACGCCGTCAGGGCGGGCATTCTGCGCACGCTCGCGGCCGCGAATGACCGTGTACCCGAGACAGCGTCCGCGCCGGCTGCGCTACACCCCGGCGATGCGTCGCCTGGTGGCTCAAACCTCCTTGGAGCCAAGGCATTTGGTGTTGCCGATGTTTGTCGCCGACATCGACGAGCCGCGACCGATCGCTTCGATGCCGGGAGTATTGCAGCACACTCGCGATTCGCTGCGCAGCGCCGCCGCTGACGCTGTCGGCGCCGGCGTCGGGGGGCTGATGCTGTTCGGTGTGCCCCGCGAGGAGCACAAGGACGCGACCGGCTCGGCCGGCACCGACCCCGACGGCATCCTCAACGTCGCGCTTCGCGACCTGAGCAAGGATCTCGGCGATGCCACCGTGTTGATGGCCGACACCTGCCTGGATGAGTTCACCGACCACGGGCACTGCGGCGTGCTGGACGAATCGGGCCGGGTCGATAACGACGTCACAGTGGCCCGCTACGTGGAATTGGCTGTGGCGCAAGCGGAATCGGGTGCTCAGGTGGTCGGGCCGAGCGGAATGATGGACGGTCAGGTGGGCGCGATCCGGGACGGGCTGGACGCGGCCGGCTACAGCGATGTGGTGATCTTGGCCTACGCCGCCAAGTTCGCCTCGGCGTTCTACGGCCCGTTCCGCGAGGCGGTGAACTCCAGCCTGTCCGGCGACCGGCGGACCTATCAGCAGGAGCCGGGTAACGTTCGCGAGGCGCTGCGCGAGATCGAACTGGACCTCGACGAGGGGGCCGACATCGTGATGATCAAGCCGGCGCTGGGATATTTGGACATAGTCGCCGCAGCGGCCGGCATGTCCCGGGTGCCGGTGGCCGCCTATCAAGTCTCGGGGGAGTACGCGATGATTTGTGCTGCGGCCGCGAACAACTGGATCGACGAGCGCGCCGCCGCGCTGGAATCGCTGACCAGCATCCGGCGCGCCGGGGCGGACATCGTGCTCACGTACTGGGCCGCCGACGCGGCGGGTTGGCTTTCCTGACAGGTCCCCCGGCGAGTAACAATCACGGGATGGGGTTTCTCAGATGACATCGACATCAGGCAACAACGTCAGGGACCCCAAGCCGTTGTTCTACGAATCCGGCGCCAGCTGGTGGTGGCTGCTGGCAGGCCCGGCCTGCGCGGCGTCGCTGATCCTGGTGGAGATATCCAGCCATGCCAAAATCAGCCTGCTGATCCCGGCCATTTTCCTGGTGATGGTGTCGCTGTTCGTGGGATTGCAGGTGCTGGCGGCGCGGATCCACACCTCGGTCGAGTTGACCCAGGACGCCCTGCGACAGGGCACCGAAACCATCCTGATCTCCGAGATCGTCAGGATCTTCCCGGAGCCCGAGAACTCCGTGGCGTCGGGCAAAGACCTGGCGAAGTGGCAGACAGCACGGACCCTCGGTGAACTGGCCGGAGTACCGCGAGGACGGGTGGGCATCGGACTCAAGCTGACCGGGGGCCGCATCGCGCAAGCTTGGGCGCGCCGCCATCGTCAGCTGCGGGCGGCGCTGACTCCCCTGGTGCAGGAGCGGGTCGGTCCTGAGGTCGACCCAATTGCTGACGTCGATGACGTCACCGACATCGACGAGGAAAACGATTCGTGGCCACCACGGTGATGCTTCGCTTCCGGGCGATTCTGGCAATCGGCCTGGCCTGCGCTGCGGCCGCCGGCGCCGCAATGACTTGGTTGCACGCGCGGCACACGGTGACTGTCGCGCCCATCACCGACGGGCAGCCGGTCACCACCTCGTTGGTCTACAACCCACAGCTGCTGTTGTTGACGATGTTGTTGGCGATCATCGCAGGGGTGCTGGTCGTGCTCGGGGTGGCCGGGCTGTGGCGCGGCAGGGGGTGACTAAGCGGTCTTCCTGATAAGCGAGAGCACCATCTGACGGCGCCGCTGGATGGTCTCGGCCACGTTGTGCAGCGCCTCGTGCACCGAGCGCGTGATCGGGAACATTGCGCGGGCCTCGTCCCCTAACGTCTCGATGACCGCGGGGCTGGCAACCAGCATCCACTCCACCCCGGCGGCGCGCCACTCGTCGTCGAGCATGCACAGCAACCCGATCCCGACCGGCGCAAAGTTGCCCATCTCGCCGAGGTCGAGCACCACCGGGTCGGCTTCCAGGGCAAAACGCCGAACGTGCGCCTTGACCTGATCAACGTTGACGACATCGATCTCGCCCCGGACGGTCACCACCGTCGCCAGGTGGCGACTGTAAGCCCGAACTTGGGCGCCACCGCAATCAATGGTGGAGTTCTCCCGTCGAGTGATCACGGCAGTCATGTGCAGCCCCGTTCCCTGTCCCGTTCCGCGGTGCGGCTCGCTCAGCGCTGACCAAACCTGCCTATACGTTCCTCGCAAAACCTAAGGAGACCGACAGTCACGTCTAACCTTTTGCTAAAGAAGTGACTCTTGGGGCGCTTGCGGAAAGCAAAACCACGTTTTGCCGCGGTGCCGTCACGGCCTGCGGCCGTCGCGCTGTTAGGCTGCTTGGGCTGCCGGTTGCCGGCTGGGGGTCTGCCCCATCTGCCTCCGATCTGCCTGGTGGGGCCCCGGATCGGCCTGTGACAGGCCTTGAGACGCGGCGGGGCCGCCCGGTCAGCCAACCAGAAAGCGAACCGACAAGCCGAGTCCAGACGGAAAGAACAGCGTGCGTACCGGAGATACCAAGGGCGAGATCAAGGCCCTGACAGGACTCCGCATCGTCGCCTCGGTATGGGTGGTGCTGTTTCACTTCCGGCCGATGGTGTCCGACGTGTCGCCCGACCTGCGCGAGAACCTGGCGCCGGTGCTCAACTGCGGCGCACAAGGCGTCGACCTCTTCTTCATCCTCAGCGGCTTCGTGCTGACCTACAACTACCTCGACCGCATGGGCCGGCGGTGGTCGTTACGCGGCACCGTGCATTTCCTGTGGCTGCGGCTGGCCCGGGTGTGGCCGGTCTACCTGGTTACCTTGCACCTGGCCGCCGCGTGGTTCATCCTCACCCTGCACGTCGGTCATACCCCGTCACCCGACATCGGCCGGCTCACCGCGATCAGCTACGTGCGTCAGGTGCTGTTGGTCCAACTCTGGTTTCAGCCGTTCTTCGACCTCTCCAGCTGGGACGGTCCGGCCTGGTCGATCAGTGCGGAATGGCTGGCCTACTTGCTGTTCGGTGTGCTGGTGCTGGTGATCTTCCGGATCCAGCACGCGACCAGGGCGCGGGGGCTGATGCTGCTGGCCTTCGCGGCGTCGCTGCCTCCGGTGCTGCTGCTGCTGTCCAGCGGTGTGTTCTACACGCCGTGGAGCTGGTTGCCGCGAATCGTGACGCAGTTCGCCGCGGGTGCGCTGGCCTGCGCCGCGGTGCGCCGATTGCGGCCCACCGATCGGGGCCGCCGCATCGCCGGATACCTGTCGTTGGCCCTGGTCGTGGCGATCGTCGGGATCCTCTACTTCCTGCAGGCTCACCCGATCACCGGGGTTTACGACAGCGGCGGGGTGGTCGACCTGCTGTTCGTTCCGCTGGTGATCACGCTGGCGATCGGCGTGGGCAGCCTGCCGAGGCTATTGTCGACGCGCTTCATGGTCTACGGCGGCGAGATCTCGTTCTGCCTCTACATGGTGCACGAGCTGGTGCATACCTCCTGGACCTGGGCGGTGGTGAACTTCCAGCTGCGGCCATGGCAGACCGACAACCCGTGGCGGTGGAACATCTTCGGCCTGCTCGCGATCGCCGTCGTGCTGTCGATCCTGCTGTACCACTCGGTCGAAGAGCCCGCCCGCCGGTGGATGCGCAGGATGGTCGACGCCCCGTCCACCCCCGCGGGTCACAACCCGGACGCGCCGACGGTCGTCGAGCCCGAAGAGCCCTCCGATGCCGAGCTGGACGAGCTCGAGGCCGAGACGAACGAGGCGCTGGAAGCGGTTCCGGCGCGCGCGGTGTGACGTCATGAGCCGACTCACGGCGTTAGTCATGGGTTTGACGGTGCTGGCCGGTCTGGTCCTGGAGAGCACGGCACACCCGGTGCGGACCTTTCAGACGATGAGCCTGGATTTCCGGCTGAACCACGTCGCAGTCGTCGGCGACTCCTATACGACCGGCACCGACGAGGGCGGCCAGGGCCGCAAGTCGTGGACGGCCTGTGCCTGGCGGATGTTGGGGCAGCGGGGCGTTCGGATAGCGGCCGACGTGGCAGCCGAGGGCAGGGCCGGCTACGGCGTGCCTGGCGACCAGGGCAGCGTTTTCGAGGATCTGACTGCCCGGGCGGTCAAGCCCAGCGACGCGTTGGTGGTGTTCTTCGGCTCCCGCAACGACCAGGGCGTCGATCCCCGGGTGCTGGGCGAAAGGGCCCGCAGCACATTCGATCTGGCGCGCCGCTTTGCGCCGTCGGCGAGATTCCTGGTGATCGGGCCACCGTGGCCAACCGCTGACGTACCCGTAGCCGTCCTGCAGATCCGCGACGTGCTGTTCAGTGCGGCTCGCGAGGCGGGGGCGGCCTGGACCGACCCGATCTTCGAACGCTGGTTCGTCGACATGCCCGGCCTGATCGGTCCCGACGGCGTGCACCCCAACGATGCGGGCCACCAGTACCTGGCCGACAGGATCGCACCGCTCATCGACGCGCAGCTGCGTAGGTGAGCGGGCGCACGGCGTCGAGACTGCGCTAGGGGCGTGGTTTCGCTTCTGCGTCGCACGCTGGACGCAGGATCGATGCCCTCATCGCAGACTCGATGTTTAGCGCACGCTCGCGTTTCCGGCGGTCGGCTTCGAAAGAGTCAGTCGTCGGCGTGGCGCTCGTAGTCCCAGCGCTCGAGGCGGGCCTGCAGTTCAACCAGACCGATCCCGGCGATTGGCGCCGCCGCTGAAATACAGACCAGCAAGAGCGTCATCTCAAACCTCCAACAAACCTCTCATCTCGTACGACGCGCAACTTCGCCATGAGGTTCACCCGTCTCTCACGGCGCGGTCGGCCAACGCGCCGATAACAGGTGCCAGTAGTTGCGCGTATTGAGTTGTGACGTGGTTGTCGTCGCGGAACACCAGGGTGTTGCCGACGATCACCGGGCAGCGGTCGGCAGTGCAGAACAGATCGGTGAGATCCGCGTAATGCCCGCCGGCGGTGGTGGTCGCCGTCTGTTCCGCAGCGATCCCGTCGCCGTTGACGGCGGCCGAACGCGCAGCCGCGCACGCGGCGGCGTCGTCGAGGTGAGCGGACAGGCAGGTTGGTACCGAGCCCTGCGGATCGGCGACCGGCCCGAGCACCAGAACGGTGGCGCCCAGGCTGCGCAGTTCGGCCACCGTGCGGTTCAAGCTGTCGCTCCAGGCCGGGTCGTAGGCCGCGAAGCCGAAATCCCTGCGGTAGCGCCGGCTCATGCTCAGCACCACCAGTCGCGGGTGTTCGGCCGTCAATCGGGCCATGATCTGGCCGCGCCACTGTTCGCATTCGGTGTACTCGCGGCCCAGGTAGGGGCTGACGATGTGCAGGTCCTGCATCGGGCAGGTCACCTTGGTCATCGTCTCCAGGCGCCAGTGCCGCTGTTCGGCGAGCTGCTGGAGGGCCGGGTCCCACATGGCGGCGTGCGAGTCGCCGATCAGTGCCACCGTCGCCGGCGAGGCGGTGTCACCCGTCGCGCATTCGTTTTGTCCGACGTCACGCCACGAACGCAGGCATCCGTTGACGAATACGGCGGCCTTGTCGGACGGCGCGCGGTCGAGCGACGGTTCCAGGTTCGACGGGACGGCCCGCAACCCGGCCGCGGCCGAAAGCGCTTGGCGGGCTTGCGCGAAAGCGCTTCGGACCGCTGCCTCCTCCGGGCTGACGGGTGCGACGGCGTGCGGGTCGGCGGTCGGGGCAAGTGCCGTGATGCTGGCCGCCGCGGCCGCAGGTCCGCGCCCCACCGGCACCGGCACCACCGCCAGCAGCAGCACGCACGCGCACGCCGCGGTCGCGCTGGCCGCTGCGGCCACCGCCAGACTGGCCCGGGCCGACCGGCGCAGGGCGGCGGCGTAGCGGCCGGGGTTCTCCACCAGATGCATGGTGAGCACCGCCAGCCCGGCGGAGATGACGATCGCGGTCAGCCGGACCGGCAGGTTGGCGGGCGTGCCCAGCAGCGGCGGCATCAGCAGCAGCACCGGCCAGTGCCACAGATACCACGAGTACGACACCCTTCCGACGGCCCGCATCGACGGCTTGCACAGCAGGCGGCCGACGCCCATGCCGCCGGTGACACAACCGCCGCCGATGAGCAGCGCGGTGCCCAGCGCCGGCAGCAGCGCCGCCACACCGGGAAACGGCGTGTTCCGGCCCAGCTGGGTACAGGTCAACAGGATCAGCGCCAGGCCACCCCATCCGATGACTGCGGCGGACAGCAGCGGCAGCCGGCGCCACTGCCGGATCGTGAGGGCCACCAGGCCGCCCGCGGCCAGCTCCCAGGCGCGGGTGGGCAGCGAAAAGAACGCCCAGGACGGCGCGGTGCGGGTCCAAAGCATCGCCGCCGCCAGCGACGTCACGGCGATCAGCCCGAGGACCAGGGCGTACGGCGCCTTCTCCCGGCCAAAGCGGCGGGCAAGCCAGGCGGTACCGAGGATCAGCGCCGGCCACACCAGGTAGAACTGTTCCTCCACGCCCAGCGACCAATAGTGCAAAAAGGGCGACGGCAGGCCCGAGCCCAGGTAATCTCTGCCCTGCGCCGCGAACCGGTAGTTGCCGACATACAGGGCGCTGGCGATGCCGTCCATCAACACGCTGCGCGCCTGCAACGGCGGCAGTACCGCGGCGGCGGTGACCGCCGTGACGACGCCCACCGTGGCCGCGGCGGGCAGCAGGCGGCGGGCCCGCGCGGCGTAGAAGCGGCCCAGCCGCACGGTGTCGGTGCTGGTCACCTCACGCCAGAGCAGCCCGGTGATCAGGAAGCCGGAGATGACGAAGAAGACGTCGACGCCGATGTAGCCGCCGGGTACGCCGGGAATGCCGACGTGGTACATGACGACGGCCACCACGGCGACGGCGCGTAAGCCTTCGATGTCCGGACGGAAAGCGCCGCGTTCCCGGCGGGACTCCGCGGTGCGGGGTCGTCGGGTGCTCGCTGCCTGTTGGACCGTCATTGCCTTAGCCTTATGTCGCCATCCAGGTCAGCTCGGCGGGCAACTGTCCGCGCCAGTAGTCCACGTCGTGTCCGCCCACCGAAAAACTGCCCGCCGGAGGCTTTTTCAGTTGGTTGACGAAGGCACGCGTGGCCGGGTAGAAGCGGTCGAACGTGCCGCAGTCCAACCGCAGCGGAATCGAGTTCAGCGCCGCAAGGCCAGTCACGCCGTTCTGCGCCCAGTCGTCGTGGCTGTCGAACGCTCCGGGTGCGCTGGCCGCGAACGAGGTGTACAGCGCCGGGCTGATCGCGCAAATCCCCGCGGTCCGCGCGGGTCCCAGCCGCGAGCCCAGGAGCAGCGCCCCGTATCCCCCCATCGACCAGCCCATGAACGCCACCCGCGAGGTGTCCATGCCCATCGTGGACAGCATCGGCAGCAGCTCGTCGAGCACCATGGCGCCGGAATCGCCGCCCGAAGTCCTCTTGTGCCAGTAGGTATTTCCGCCGTCCACGCCCACCACGGCGAACGGCGGCTTGCCGTCCTCGACCAGTTGGGCCAGCGCGTCCTCGACGCCGATCTCGAGCATCTGGCCCGCGTTGCCGTCCTTGCCGTGCAGTGCGATCACCGGACGCAGCTTCGAGGCCTTCAGACCGCTGTGGCCGGGGGGCAGGACGATTATCCAGTTGGTCTCGACGCCGCCGCGCGCCTGCGAGACGAACGAGCCGGTGAGCCTGTTCGACTGGGTGTTGCTGCCCGCCGTTGCGGGCTCGAAGGGTGCGGGGGCCAGCGGAGAAGGCGCCGCTCGTGGCTCGAGCGGATTCAGCAGGGCGCCCAAAGTCCACACGCCGAGGGCTCCCGCGCCGGCGCCGGCGCCCATACGCAGCACCGCACGGCGGTTCAGGTCAGGCACGAGGGTCATGATGCCGCGCCGACCGGGGTACAGCGCTACTGCCACGCCGCAATTGGAAGGGCTTTGTGATATCGCGGTCACGCAGACGTGACATAGGTTGCGCGTTCGGAAGGGCGTAAGCAGCAAGGTTTTTCGTGAGTTATTGACGCGCAATGCCATTCGGCGGGGCACTACGACTACTTCGGCTGACCCAAGCGGGGGATTCAATCTGGGAGTTTTCAACCCTCGCGCTGCGGGGGGTTATCCCGCACGATGCGGGGATGAGCTTGGCATTTCACTGGTTTTTGCCGACCTACGGCGATTCACGCAACCTGGTCGCAGGCGGACACGGCACATCGATGCACGGCGACCGGCCGGCGACACTGCGGTACCTGCGCCAGATCTGTGCGGCCGCGGAGGACAACGGTTTCGAGGCCGTGCTCACACCGACGGGATTGTGGTGTGAGGACGCCTGGTTGACGACGGCGATGTTGATCGAGGCCACCGAGACACTGAAATTCCTGGTCGCATTCCGTCCCGGCCTGCTCAGCCCAACCCTGGCCGCGCAGATGGCCGGGACCTTCCAGCGGCACTCGGGCGGGAGATTGCTGCTCAACGTCGTCACCGGGGGTGAACCGCATGAGCAGCGGGCCTATGGCGATTTCCTGGACAAGCAGGCGCGCTACGCCAGGACCGCGGAGTTCTTGCAGGTGGTGCGGGAGTTGTGGACGTCGCGGAAGCCGGTGACGTTCACCGGGGATCACATCCAGGTGGAAGACGTCGTGCTGAACAACCCGCCCGACCCGGTTCCGCCGGTGTTCTTCGGCGGATCGTCGGCAGCCGCCGGGCCCGTCGCTGCGAAGTACTCCGACGTCTACCTCACCTGGGGTGAGCCGGTGCCGTCGGTCCGCGAGAAACTCGACTGGATCCGGCGTCTGGCCGGCCAGGCCGGCCGGGAGGTTCGGTTCGGCTTGCGGATCCACGTGATCGCCCGGGATACCTCCGAGCAAGCGTGGGCCGAAGCCGACCGCTTGCTGGCGGCCGTCGACCCGGCGGATGTCGAGCGGGTACAGGCCAGCCTGGCGCGCAGCGAATCGGAAGGCCAGCGTCGGATGTTGAAGTTGCACGGCGGCAGTAGCAGCCGGCTGCTGATTGCGCCCAACCTGTGGGCCGGGGTGGGACTGGTACGCGGCGGGGCGGGCACCGCCCTGGTCGGCTCGCACGCCGAGGTCGCCGAAAGGCTGGCCGAATACGCCGAACTGGGCATCGGTCACTTCATCTTGTCGGGATATCCGCACCTGGAAGAGGCCTACTGGTTCGGCGAGGGTGTGCTGCCGCTGCTGGAGCGCAAGGGACTTTGGCGTAGACCCAACCCTGCAGCGAAACCGGTTGCGGCAACGCCGTTTGCGGCTGCGTCGGCGCACTAGTCATGGCGATCACCCTGCCCGACGCCCGGGCCGCCGTCGACTGGCACGACGAAACCGGCTCGGAGCGAAGCCGGAGGCTGCGCGTCGTGGTTGCGGCGAGCCTGCTGGGCACCACCGTGGAGTGGTACGACTTTTTCCTGTATGCCACCGCGGCCGGTCTGGTGTTCAACAAGGTGTTCTTCCCCAACGCAAGTTCGTTGGTGGGCACCTTGCTGGCGTTCGCGACGTTCGCGGTCGGGTTCGTCATGCGGCCGATCGGCGGTGTGGTGTTCGGCCATATCGGGGACCGGATCGGCCGCAAGCGCAGCCTTGCGCTGACGATGCTGATCATGGGCGGAGCGACGGCGCTGATCGGAGTTCTGCCGACGGCCGCACAGATCGGGGCCTGGGCTCCGGTGCTGCTGTTGGTGCTGCGCATGCTGCAGGGCTTCGCGCTCGGCGGCGAATGGGCCGGCGCGGTGCTGCTGGCCGTCGAACACAGCCCCGGAAATCGCCGCGGCCGCTTCGGTGCGGTGCCGCAGGTCGGCCTTGCACTCGGATTGGCTTTGGGCACAGGCATATTCGCTATCTTGCAAGTCGCGCTCGGCCCGGCCCGGTTCCTGGCCTACGGCTGGCGGATCGGGTTTCTGCTGAGCCTGGCGCTGGTGGCGATCGGCATCATGGTGCGGCTACGGGTCGAAGAAACCCCGGCCTTTCGTCAATTGCGGACGCTTGAGGCAACCTCCACCGTGCCCTTTCGGGAGATCGTCCGCGAGCCGCGCTCCAGGCGTAACACCGTGCTGGGACTACTTTCTCGCTGGGCGGAGGGTTCGGCATTCAACACCTGGGGTGTCTTCGCCATCAGTTATGCGACCGGCGCCCTGGGCTTGAACCGGGTGTCGGTCCTGGTGGTCGTGACCCTCGCGGCGCTGCTAATGGCCGTGCTGCTGCCGGTCTCAGGAGCGTTGACCGACCGCTTCGGTGCGCGCCGGGTGTATCTGGTCGGCGTGGCGTGCTACGGCCTCGCGGCCTTCCCGGCGTTCGCTTTGTTCGGCACCAAAAACCTGGTCTGGTTCGCGCTGGCGATGATTCTGGTGTTCGGTGTCGTGCACGCACTGTTCTACGGCGCGCAGGGCACGCTGTACTCGGCGCTGTATCCCACCGGCACCCGCTACACGGGTTTGTCATTCGTCTACCAGTTCTCCGGCGTCTACGCCTCCGGCGTCACCCCGATGATCCTTACCGCCCTGATCGCCGCCGTCGGTGGAACACCGTGGCTGGCATGCGGGTATCTCGTTGCCACGGCAGCGGTCAGCGTGCTTGCCACCGCCCTGATTCGCGAGGAAGACCTACACTTTTGAGCGCCGAGCCTGCGCTGGCGGCGTGACTTCCGCGCTGGGCCCGGCCACTCCCGAGACGGCCGCGTCGAGCGTGTTCTCAGGGTGAGAAATCAGCCGCGAAATTCTCGCCGTCAGAACACGTTCGGCGCGGGACGCGGGTTTGGCTGAGCCCCGCCTTAAGAGACGCTTGCGTTTTCTTTGTGAAGGTTAGTATAGTGAACGCTATCGTTCTTAAACTAACGCGAGGAAGCGAGTGGGCCAATGACTGGTGACGTGGGCGTTGCAGGTTTCGAACCGTTGTACGGCGAAGCGGAGAGGACGGAGGGGCTGATCCCGTGGGACATCGGCGGGCCGCAGCCGGTGGTGCAGCAGCTGGTGGCCTTCGGTGCAATTCGCGGTGAGGTGCTGGATCCCGGGACTGGCCCCGGCTATCACGCGATTCACTATGCGTCGCAAGGCTATTCGGCGACCGGCGTGGACGGTTCGCCCACGGCTATCGCGCGGGCCAAGCGCAACGCCGAGCGGGCCGGGGTGCAGGTCGACTTCCGGGTGGCCGACGCCACCAAGCTGGACGGATTTGAGGGCCGCTTCGACACCGTGGTGGACAGCGCCTTCTATCACGTCTTGATGGACGACGAGGCCGTGCAGACTCAGTACGCGCAGGCGCTGCACCGCGCCACCAAACCCGGCGCCCGGCTGTACATGTTCGAATTCAGCCCGCACAACGTCAACGGCATCCAGTGGGTGGGCATCCCTGCCGACAACTTCGAGCGTGTCCTCGGGGCCAGCGGTTGGCGCTTGGACTACCTGGGGCCCAGCACCTATCAGGCCCGCTTCGGACCTGAGACGTTCGCCGCGATGACGGCGACCGTCGGTGCGCATCAGCGAGAGGCATTGGCGAAGATGCAACCGCTGCAGCACCAGCTTGAGGTGCTCAACCCGCTGCTCGAGGACTACCTGGTGCACATTCCGGTGTGGTCGGTGGTGGCGACCCGCCTGGACTGACATGCTTGCCCCTGTGCGGTGCAGCGTCGTCCAGGGGAGGTGACGGCTTGGGCAGCGAAACGCAACTGCGCCCAGGGTTGTCGCAACGACAGCTGAACATGATCGCGATCGGCGGAGTGATCGGCGCGGGATTGTTCGTCGGGTCCGGTGTCGTGATCCGCGATACCGGGCCGGCCGCGTTTCTGACGTACGCGATCTGCGGTCTGCTGATCATCCTGGTAATGCGGATGCTGGGCGAAATGGCCTCTGCCAACCCATCGACCGGCTCATTCGCCGACTACGCGGCACGGGCTCTGGGCGGCTGGGCAGGGTTTTCGGTCGGCTGGCTGTATTGGTACTTCTGGGTGATCGTGGTCGGCTTCGAGGCGGTCGCCGGAGGAAAGGTACTCAACTACTGGCTGCCCGCGCCGCTGTGGCTGTCGTCGCTGTGTCTGATGCTGCTGATGACCGCGACGAACCTGTTCTCGGTGTCGTCGTTCGGCGAGTTCGAATTCTGGTTCGCCGGAATCAAAGTCGCGACCATCGTCGTCTTCCTGGGCCTCGGCACGGCCTTCGCCCTTGGCTGGTGGCCGCGCAGGCACCTGGACTTCTCCAATCTGGTATCGTACGGCGGCTTCTTCCCGAAGGGCGTGTGGGCAGTCTTCGCCGCGATCGTGGTGGTGATCTTCTCGATGGTCGGGGCCGAGGTGGTGACCATCGCCGCCGCCGAAAGCCGGGATCCCGAGCAAGCGGTGCGGCGAGCCACCAACTCCGTGGTCGCTCGCATCACGATCTTTTTCGTCGGTTCGGTCTTTCTGATCGTGGTCGTGCTGCCGTGGAACTCTGTGGAAGCAGGCGCCTCGCCATATGTTGCCGCCCTCAAGCACATCGGCATTCCCGGCGCGGATCAGCTCATGAACGCGGTCGTGCTGACCGCGGTGCTGTCGTGTCTGAACTCGGGGCTGTACACCGCGTCGCGCATGCTGTTCGTGCTCGCCGAACGCGATGAAGCGCCGTCTGCGCTGGTCAAGATCAGCTCGCGCGGGGTACCGCACGTCGCCATCATGTGCTCGTCGGTGGTGGGCTTTCTGTGCGTGCTGATGGCCTGGCTGGCGCCGGACACCGTCTTCCTCTTCCTGCTCAATTCGTCCGGCGCCATCATCCTGTTCGTCTACCTGCTGATCGCGATGTCGCAAATTGTGTTGCGCCGCAAGACAGCTGACGAGAAGCTCCGGGTGAAGATGTGGTTCTTCCCGGTGCTGTCCGTCCTGACTCTGGTGGGAATCATGGCCGTCCTGGTGCAGATGGCGTTCGACCACACCGCCCGCAGTCAGCTCTGGCTCAGCCTGCTGTCCTGGGCGGTGGTCATCGGGGTGTACTTTGCCATGCGAAGCAGGCGCAAAAGCGCTGAGCCGCAGGCGAATTAGGGACAGGTCGCCGTGATCGTGAATGGCTTCTCCGGTACTCCGACAACGTTCGGCGGCCAGGGTCGATCATCGCCGGCATACCGCTGGAGGCGTGCTGACCCGGTGACTTTGTAAGTGTTGCCGTTCTTTTCCGCGCGCGACTCCTTCTTGGCGGCAAATGTCGACCACTCAGCGCCGTCGATATAGCCGAAGTTCACGCCGACGGACTGCGTGATGTCACGTTCGGCCCAGTACGCCGTGTACACCCCATCACTCGTGGCTGGACCGCCTCTAATGACGATCTGGAAATAGCCCAGATCGATCCGACAGGTGACGATCGAATTGTTGCCGGAGTTCGGCAATAGCTCGCGACCGCCGAGGACGACGCTGTTGGCCACCCTCTGGGGGGATGAAGAGGGGTGGCTCGAGCGTGCGCTTTTACGACTGGACAAGTCGGGAACCACTGCGGCGGCAGCGATCACAGCGCCGACGACCAGCACCACGCCCAAGCCCAGCAGCACTGGGTGACGATCCGACCAGCTGAACCTCGCCCCCGGAAACTCGTGGGCTACCTTCTTCGCCGACATCGGCTGCTCAGCCGAGTTGACCGCTATTCCCCGGGTGTTGAGGAATCCGACGATTTGATCGGTCTTCCAAAGGCCGACGCGGAACATCAGCGGTGGCGCGCCGGAACGGCGCCGCAGCAGCAGACGCTTGTCAGGAACCGTATTGGCTTCACCCGCGCGCAGGCGCACGAACACTGCGCGGTCGATATCCGCCAAAGGGATCACCTGCTGCCGGCCCAGCCAGTCGGTGAACACAAGATCGTTGCCGCTGCGTCCCAGGCCAGTTCGCATTACGTACATGACATACAGCGCGATCCCCGCGATGCAGACAGACACGAGGACGAGCAAGAAAACCAAGCTGTCGGCGACGTTCGTCGTGGCCTTTAGCAATGCAAGTCCTACCGGCAGAACTATCAAGACCAAAAGAAAGGCCCGCGATGGCCGCACAACGTCGGTCGGGGTGAGGTCGGTCGGTGTGACGGTGGTTTGTGAATGTTCCAGCGGAACCGCCGGCGATTGAAAGTATTCCCGACTTGCCTTGGTGGACAGCAGGCCAATGATGACGAGACCGAGAGTTCCACTGAACCAGCCCACCCCGGTCTTGAGCATCAACCCGTTGACGACCGAGGCGAAAACAGCCTGTACCAACACGGAGTAAAGCAGGAGTTTCCTGGTCTTGCCTCGAAGCGCGGCTACACCGCCCCACACCATCAGCACCCCGCATACGGCGGTTTCCAGCGCAAACAGATAGGCGACGGATGGTGTGTAAAAGGCCGGTAAGCCATGCCGGCCCCGTTTTGTCATCAAATCCGCGGCGACAATCTGGCCCAAGATAGCGAATGGCGTCCACGCCGCAATGATGAAGGCCAAAACTGCTGCGGCAGTGAGAGTTCCGGGCCGCTTCCTTCTTCTGCGGTCCGGAGGAGGCGGATCAGCGGTGGGGGGCGGGGGCGCAGCATGAGCGATCGGCACGATGGTC
>NZ_LZSG01000045.1 GCF_001665395.1 Mycobacterium sp. 1164966.3 | reverse complement strand
GCCTTGAGGCGCGCGAGGCCGCCGGGCGCCCAACCGGTGTGGGCGTGGGCGGTTTCGCCCACCCCCCCCTCCCCCCCCCCCGCCCCCCCCCGCCGCCCGCCGCCCCCCCCCCCCCCCCCGCCCCCGCCCCCCGCCCCCCCCCCCCCCCCCGCGGCGCCCCGCCGCCCGGCGGCCGCGCGCGGCGCGCGCGGGCGGCCCCCCCCGCCCCCCCCCCCCCCCGCCGGGCGGCAACACCCCCCCCAACCCCCCGGGTGGCCCACGGGCCCCGCCCGGGCCCCCGGGGGGGGCCGGCCCGCGGCCGCCGCCGCAGCGACCGCGGGCCAGTCCATGCACCAGATCGCCAGAACCCGGGAAGCCACCGGACTCAACCCGTTCGGATCCGGCCGATCACCCGGCCCCCCGCGCACCCGCGAATCTGCAGCCGCACCCCACTGATCCGTCCGAACCCGGGGCGGCTGTCGGCCGTGATCTCGTAGCCGCAAACCCGGGCCTCCAGCCGGGCCGGTGCTCCTTGCCAGTCGCCGTCGGTGACCAGCAAGGTGCAGCCTTTATGACGGGCCCGGGCCGCCACCGCCCGCGTCCGCGACCACGGCACCCGGCGCCCACCCAGGCCGAGCACCACCAGGTCCATGCCATCGATGAGCACGGCGGCCACCTCCACCGGATCGGTCCCGGGATCCGGTATCACCGCGAGCCGGCTCAGATCCGCCCCCATCTCCACTGCGGCCAGCAGCCCGATATCCGGCTGCCCGACGATTGCCGCATTGCCCCCGGCCGCCGTCACCGACGCGACCATGCTCAGCACCAGCGACCGGGCCCCCGACAGCATCGCCACCGTTCCGCGGGGGACCAGCGCCTGTTCGGTGGAATCGGGCAACAGGTCGTCTGAGTGGGCATGACTACCCGATATCGCCGCCATCTTCCGACGGAGTAGTTTTAGCTGCTCAGCACGATTTTCCTGGCGTAGGTCGGAGGCAAAAGCCGCAGTCATGCCAAGCCTCCTCGGGGACAAATGTTCGAAAGTATGTTCGATATGTCTGGAGTAAACACCTGCCCTCCGACAACCGTCAAGAAACGTGAGAGGCTGCTTATGCGATCGGTACTGGTGTGGCTGATGGTGTGCATTTGGTGGTGTTTCTCGACCGCAATGCCGGCCAAAAGTGACGCCGAGCCCTGCCATCCCGCGGACCTGTTCACCACCGACAACACCGATCCCCTGTTCGAGATGCAGGCCAGCCTGACGATCGCGCTAAGCGGAGCGACGGTGACGGGATCGACCCCGCTCGACGGGGTTTACTGGTCCACTGCGCTGCAACGAAGCACCTATGAGCGCTCGCGTGAATTTCACCTGTGCGGAGCCGACGGTTCGCTGCACACCGCCGCCGAGGCGCTGCGCCGCCAGTTCGACCAAGAGGCGGTGCTGATCTTCGACTATTCGCCGCAGGATGCACCCGAGAAGGACGCGATCATCGCTGTGCCGGATGTCGACATCGCTCGCCTGGGCGATGCGCTGATGGCCGACCCAGCTGCTCGCAACCGCATGCGGGGGGGATCCGTCACCGCGAGCGGCCACACTTTGATCCTGGTCGCCGGAAATGGCGATCTAGATATTGCCCGTAAGCTCGTCGCCGAGGCCGGCGGGAACTGGAATGCGGCCACTATCGCCTACGGCAAGCGTGAATTCGTAGAGTAAACACCGCATAGTTCCCACCGCGAAAGCCGCTGGCAACACATATCTCGAGTCGCGACACCCGGCCCCTGCTACTCCCACTCGATGGTGCCGGGCGGTTTGCTGGTGATGTCCAGCACGACACGGTTGACCTCGGCCACCTCGTTGGTGATCCGGGTCGAGATGCGCTCCAGCACCTCATAGGGCACCCGGGTCCAGTCGGCGGTCATGGCGTCCTCGCTGGAGACCGGCCGCAACACGATCGGGTGCCCGTAGGTGCGGTTGTCGCCCTGCACTCCGACCGAGCGGACGTCGGCCAGCAGCACCACCGGGCACTGCCAGATCTGGTGGTCCAGGCCGGCCGCCGTCAGCTCCTCACGCACGATCGAGTCGGCGTGCCGCAGCGTCGCCAACCGCCCAGCGGTGACCTCGCCGACGATCCGGATTCCCAGTCCCGGCCCTGGAAATGGCTGGCGCGCAACGATTTCCTCCGGCAAGCCCAGCTCCCGGCCGACCGCACGCACCTCGTCTTTGAACAGCAGCCGGAGCGGCTCGACGAGTTTGAACTTCAGGTCGCCGGGCAGACCGCCGACATTGTGGTGGCTCTTGATGTTCGCGGTGCCGCTGCCGCCGCCGGACTCCACCACGTCGGGATACAGCGTGCCCTGCACCAGAAAGTCAATGTCGTTTCCGGGGCCCTGCCCCCCCAACACATCCCGCACCGCGCCCTCGAAGGCACGGATGAACTGCCGGCCGATGATCTTGCGCTTGCCCTCGGGGTTCGTCACCCCCGACAACGCCTCCAGGAAAGTCTGCGCCGCATCGACGGTGACCAGATTGGCGCCCGTCGCCGCGACGAAATCGCGTTCAACCTGCGCCCGCTCACCGGCGCGCAACAGCCCGTGGTCGACGAAGACACAGGTCAGGCGATCGCCGATGGCGCGTTGCACCAGCGCGGCGGCCACCGCGGAATCCACGCCGCCGGACAGCCCGCAGATTGCTTGGCCGTCGCCGATCTGCCGACGCACCTGCTCGACCAACGCGCTGGCGATGTTGGCCGGTGTCCAGTCGGTGCCCAGTCCGGCGAAGTCGTGCAGAAACCGGCTGAGGATCTGTTGGCCGTGCGGGGTGTGCATCACCTCGGGGTGATACTGAACCCCGGCCAGCCGCCGGTCGCGGGCCTCGAAGGCGGCCACGGGGGCGCCGGCGCTGCTGGCCACCACGTGAAATCCGTCGGGGGCGGCGGTGACCGCGTCGCCGTGGCTCATCCAGACCGGCTGGACCTGCGGCAGGTCCGAATGTAGATCGCCGCCAAGGACTTTCAGTTCTGTCCTGCCGAATTCGCTGGTGCCGGTGTGGGCGACGGTTCCACCGAGTGCCTGCGCCATGGCCTGAAACCCGTAACAGATGCCGAACACCGGAAGGCCGAGGTCGAACAGCGCCGGATCCAGTTGCGGGGCACCCTCGGCATAGACGCTGGCGGGTCCGCCGGACAGCACGACAGCCAGCGGATCGCGGGCCTTGATCTCTTCGATCGGCGTGGTGTGCGGAATCACCTCCGAGAAGACCCGTGCTTCTCGGACCCGGCGGGCAATCAACTGCGCGTATTGCGCGCCGAAGTCGACCACGAGCACCGGTCGAGCCTGCGATGAAGGCGATGCAGGCACGGCGACCTCGTCGGAGGCATCAGCGGGTTCGACCACGCAGCCAGCTTAGTGGCTCGCGAAGCGTGCCCGGCTGGGTCTTAGCTGCGCTGGTTCACATGAGGTGGGTCGGTTGCGCAATGCCGAAACGAGTGCCAGCGTAGCGCTTGAGGGCGGATGGGCTGAAATACACATGCTGGCCGGCGGTGTGCAAATCCCGGAAGCACCGTTGCAGGGGGTGGCTCGCATGCACCGCGCCCGCACCTGTCAACGAGAACGTCGTATCTACGACGTGACGGGCCGCCCGCATCGCCTCCTGGGCGGCGAGTTGGAAGCCGGCGCGCTGCTCCATTGATGGCGGGTCACCGGCACATGCGGTGGCCCACAAGGAACTGGCCTCATCGAACACGAAAGCTCGCGCTGACCTCAAACTGGCTTCAGCACAAGCGAACTCGACCTGGGCGGCGGGGTCTTCGGCAAGCGACTGGAAGGTGCCGGCCCGGGTCTTGGTCGCCGCGAGATCGGTGAATTCGTCGAGTGCGCGTCTGGCGATCCCGAGCGGCACGCCGACCAGGGCGACTCCGACGAGCGTGAAGAACGCCAGTCTCCACAGTGGCCCGTCGTGACGGGCCGACTGGAAGAACGGGCTGATGGTGTGCTCTTCGGCGACGTGGAGACCGCGTGCGACGACGTCGTTGCTGCCGGTACCGCGGAGCCCCAGGACATCCCAGTTGTCGACGATTTCGGCGTTGGCGCGCGGAAAGAACGCAAGGCGCCAGTCGGGCCCCTGTTCGGGGATCATTCGCGGCGTTTCGCCGTCGAACACGAAGATCCCGGCCAGCATCCATTCGGCATGGCGGCAACCGCTCGCGAACGGCCAACGACCGTCGACGGCGAACCGCCCTCCGCGATCCGGGACGGCTCGCCCGGTCGGGGCGAACACCGTGGCCGCCAGGAAGTCGGCGTCCGAGCCGAATAACTCTGTGGCGACGGCAGTTTCGAGCCACGCGGTGAACGCCGGTGCGCCGGCGCCGATCGCCGCGATCCAGCCGGTCGAGCCGTCGGCTCGCGCCAGTTCCTCGACTACCTGAATGAATTCGACCGGGGCCACCTCCAACCCGCCCAGGGAGCGTGGCTGCAGGGCGCGGAAGACGCCTGCCTCGCGCAGCCGCTCGACCAGATGGAGCGGCAGTGTCCCGAGCGCCTCGGCGTCGTTGGCGCACCGTGTGATTTCGGGCGACAGCGTCCGCGCTGCCGCCGTGAGGTGATCGCCGTCCCTCAGGTTGACGGCGGGGCGTGTTGCGGTTGTCATGTGCGCTCCCAATTTCTGATACAATACGCAGTAATAGATACAGGAGCATGTAGTGAATTATGACATCTGTCAAGAGCCAACCTCCGCGCCGCTACGACTCCACCCGGCGTCGCCAGCAGGCCGAGCAGAACCGGCGGGCGGTGCTTGCGGCGGCCCGGAAACGCTTCCTGGCGCAGGGTTATGCGACGACGACCATCGCCGAGATCGCGCGGGACGCCGGCGTGTCAGTCGAAACGGTGTACAAGGCCTTCGCAACCAAAGCGGGCGTGCTCAAGGCACTTTTCGACGTGTCTGTCGCGGGCGACGACGAACCGATCCCGATGGTGCAGCGAGACGTGATCCAGAACGTGATCAATGCGACCGACGCAACCCGCAAGCTCGAGATCTACGCCGAGCACCTGGCGGCTACCATGCCGCGCAGCGCTCCGGTCCAGCTACTCGCACGCGATGGCGCCGCGTCGTCCCCGGACGCTGCTGAGGTCTGGAAGCAGATCCGGCAGGAAACCCTCACTGCGATGACAATGTTCGCCTCGGATCTCGCCGACACGGGCCAGCTATGCGTCAGCTCCAGACAGGCGCGCGATGTCCTGTGGACCTATCACGCGCCGGAGCTCTACGAGCTGCTCGTCCTCGAACGTGGTTGGTCGGCACGGCGCTACGGCAAGTTCCTCGCCCAGGCGCTCATCGCTGCCCTGCTCGCAGCTTGACCCCTACAGCGAAAACGCCTTCCGCACCGCGCTGACAGCATCGGGATCGCCCGTACAGTCGATGCGCCGCAGCGCCGCCTTACGCTTACCTTCGGTCGCTCCCAGTCGCGCGGTGACCAAGTCGGTGGCGCTGGCCTTGATTGTCACTGCGGGTTCGCGGTGAGCCGGGCCGAGACGACCTTCGGTCACCGCGAATTCGAAACGGCGGCCGTCGATCTCGACCCGGCACGTCACCTCCAGACCAGCCGCCCGACCCGAGTTGAACCCCAACAGGATGCCGGCCAGGAACCCGTTCAACGGCGATGCGGGGCCGTCCCCGATCGGGTCCAGCCGGTCTAGGCCGAACCAGGCGATGCTCTGCAGGATCGGCAGCACCCGTTGCCAGCCCAGGTCGGTGAGGGTGTACACGGTGCGCCCGATCGGAGCCGGCAGGTCGGCGCGGTCCACGAGCCCAGCGTCTTGCAATTCCTTGAGGCGCTCGGCCAGCAAATTGGTTGCGATACCCGGTAGCTCGTCGCGCAGGTCACCGTAGCGGCGAGGGCCGCCGACCAGCTCGCGCAGGATCAGCAACGTCCACCGCTCACCGAGGACATCGAGCCCGCGAGCGATCGGGCAGTTCTGGTTGTAGTTCCGGCGAGGGGGCACCCCTATACGTTAACAACGGCAGACATCTTTTTCCACTCTCTACTTGATTTATTTATCTATTGACTTTACTATCTTGTCCATGCGTACCGAGCCAATGCTCCGAAACCATCCGATTCCCGCACTCGCCGTCATCTGCCTCGGGGTCTTTGTCATCAGCGTCGACGCCACCATCGTCAACGTCGCGCTGCCCACCCTGTCGCGCGAACTCGGCGCCGACACCGCCCAGCTGCAATGGATCGTCGACGCCTACACCCTGGTCATGTCCGGCCTGCTGCTGTCGGTCGGCAGCCTGTCTGACCGCTATGGCAGGCGTGGCTGGCTCAACTCCGGACTGGCCCTGTTCGCCCTCACGTCTGCCGTTGCCGCACAGTCGGATTCGGCGACCACACTCATCGCCGCCCGAGCAGCCATGGGCGTGGGTGCGGCGGTGATCTTCCCGACCACGCTGGGCTTGATCACCAACATCTTCACCGACCCGGCAGCGCGTGCCAAGGCGATCGGGCTGTGGGCGGCCATGGTCGGCGTCGGCGTGGCCGTGGGACCGATCAGCGGCGGCTGGCTGCTCGAGCACTTCTGGTGGGGATCGATTTTCATGGTCAACATCCCGATCGCCGCGGTGGCGATCGTCGGCGGCATCCTGTTCGTTCCGACCTCACGCGACCCGGCCGCGCCGCGCGTCGACGTGCCCGGTTTGATCATGTCCGCAGCAGGGATCACGACGCTGGTCTACACCGTCATCGAGGCGCCCACCTGGGGATGGACCAACTCTCGGACCGCCGCCGGATTCACCGCAGCGGCAGTCATTCTCATCGGATTCGCGCTGTGGGAGCGACGCAGCACTCATCCGATGCTCGACGTCACGGTCTTCTTCAACCGCCGGTTCTCTGGCGGCAGCCTCGCCGTGACCGCCGGCTTCCTGACACTGTTCGGCTTCATCTTCGTCATCACCCAGTACTTCCAATTCATCAAGAACTACACGGCATTTCAGACCGGGGTGCGACTACTGCCGGTCGCCGCCTCCATCGCGCTGGCAAGCATCCTGGGACCGCGACTGGTCGAACGAATCGGCACCACCGCCGTCGTCGCCGCGGGCCTGACCGTGTTCGCCGGCGGGCTGGCATGGGCGTCGACGGCCGACGCGGCCACCCCATACGTCGAAATCGCCGCGCAGATGCTGTTGCTCGGTGGCGGACTCGGCTTGACGACGGCCCCGGCCACCGAGGCCATCATGGGATCGCTGTCCGCCGACAAGGCCGGCGTCGGCTCGGCCGTCAACGACACCACCCGCGAACTCGGCGGTACCCTCGGCGTCGCCATCGCGGGCAGCATTTTCGCCTCGGTGTACTCGGGACACCTCGACACCGCACCCGGGCTGCCCACCGAGGCGATGCGGCACTCAATGGCGCTGGCGCACAAGGTAATCGAGCAATTGCCGGCAAAACAAGCCGGGTCCGTCCGTGACGCTGTCAATCACGCGTTCCTGGACGGCTTGCAGGCCAGCTCGCTGGTCTGCGCCGGCATCGCGCTGGGCGCAGCAATCGTCGTCGGCTGGCTACTGCCGGCCTGGGAACCGGCACGTCAAGAAAGGAAAATTCGATGACACACAATCGGATAAGCGGCCCATCCGGCAGCAGCTATGTCCTGGGCCATGCCGACGTCGAAGTGCAGCGGCTGCTTCTGCAGGCCAAGCTGTATGACGACTACACCGAGCATGCGCTGCGGCTGGCGGGGCTGCGGCCGGGCATGCGGGTGCTCGATATCGGCTGCGGGCCCGGCGACGTCTCGTTCATCGCCGCCCGGCTCGTCGGCCCGTCGGGAGCAGTCCTGGGAGTGGACGCCGCCCCCGAAATGGTCGAGCTGGCCCGCGCCCGCGCCGCGGAAAAAGGTTTGTCAGCAGTGCATTTCACCCAGGCCGCGATCGATGCGATCGTCCTGGAAGAACCGGTGGACGCCGTGGTCGGCAGGCTGATCCTGATGCACCTGCCCGACCCTGCCGCCACGCTGCGCCACCTCAGCTCGTTCGTGCGGCCCGGCGGCGTGATCGCGTTCTCCGAGAACGACATCACCGGGACGCGCAGCATCCCGGACCTGCCGCTTTTCGAGCGGGTGACGACCGGCATCGTGCGCGCCTTCGAGGCCATGGGGCTCAGTCCGCGGTTCGGCACACTGCTGCACACCGTCTTCGCCGACGCCGGACTGGGGACGCCACGGCTGACCCTCGGCACGCCGATCGGCACCGCCGCGGAGAACGACATCCTGGCCTACGCCGCGGAAGTCTGGCGGTTGGTGTCTCCCGTCGTGCAGCAGAACGGCTTCGCCATCGACGAACTCGCCGATATCGACGAGTTCGTGTCCCTATTCCGTGCAGAGGCGCTGGCGGCCAATGCCCTCATCGCAATGCCTTCCCTCATCACCGCATGGGTACGGAAATGACGGAGACAATCGCAACCCAGTACTCGACCGGTCTGTCACAGCGGAACATCGCGGCGGCACTGACCGCCGCAGGGAAAGTCCTCGACCAACTCGAACCCACCGACCTGCCCCTGCTGGAGGACTTCCACACCATGGGGCGCTATGCCACCAGCCAGCTGGTGGACCTCACGCAGATCGCAACCGACAGTAGGGTGCTCGATGCCGGCAGCGGGGTCGGCGGCACCGCACGCTACGTCGCCCACCGGTACGGCTGCCCGGTCACCGCCGTGGATCTCACCGACGAGTACTGCCAGACGAATCGTTGGCTCAACGGGCTCGTCGGGCTCGACAACCTGATCGTGGTTCGTCAGGCGGACGTGACCGAACTCCCCTTCGCCGACGGCACTTTCGACGTCGTCGTCAGCCAGCACGTCCAGATGAACGTGGCAGACAAGTCGCGCCTGTACTCCGAAGCGCGCCGCGTCCTCACCGCCGGCGGACGGCTTGCCATGTGGGACATCACGATTGGCGACACCCGCGAACTCGACTATCCGCTCCCGTGGGCCGATCACCCCACGACCAGTCATCTGGTCACCTCCGACGCATTGCGCGCCGCCGTCGAGTCCGCCGGGTTCTCGGTCGACCGCTGGAATGACCTCACCGACCAGGCGGCCGCCCTCATGCAGACCCTGCTGGCGCAGCCCGTCAACCCGCTGGGCCTGCACACGTTCGTCCCCGACTTCGCCCGCAAAGCCGAGAACCTGACCAACGCGCTGGCCGACGGGCGCCTGCGAGTCATCCAGGGGGTCGTCCGGGCAATCGGCTGAAATCGACTCACCAGATTGGTAGCGGCACACGCACAAGCATGGTGGAGTGGATACCGCCCAACCCCGAAAGTGAGGTGTCCGTGAGCCCGCTGGGTCTGCCGGAAAACATTCGTGCTTGCTTGTTCGACCTCGACGGTGTGCTCACCGATACCGCGAGCGTGCACACCAAGGCGTGGAAAACTATGTTCGACGCGTATCTAAAGAAACGCGCGAAGGACACCGGAGAAGAGTTCGTGCCCTTCGACGTGGGCGCCGACTACCGCGAGTACGTCGACGGCAAGAAACGCGAAGACGGGGTCCGGTCTTTTCTGGAGAGCCGCGGAATCGAGCTGCCCGACGGCAGCCCGGACGACCCCGGTGACGCCGAGACGATATACGGGCTGGGCAACCGCAAGAACGACATGTTCCAGAAAGTTCTGCACGACGACGGCGTCAAGGTGTTCGACGGGTCGCGGCGCTATCTGGAGGCGGTGTCGGAGGCGAATCTCGCGGTGGCCGTGGTGTCTTCCAGTGCCAACACCGGCGACGTCCTGGAAATCACCGGCCTCGATCGGTTTGTCCAGCAGCGGGTGGACGGGGTGACGTTGCGTGAGGAACACATCGCCGGCAAGCCGGCGCCCGACTCGTTTCTGCGCGCGGCCGAACTGCTTGACGTTCCCGCCGACGCGGCCGCGGTGTTCGAGGACGCGATATCCGGCGTGCAGGCAGGCCGGGACGGTAACTTCGGCGTCGTGATTGGCGTCGACCGAGTGGGCCAGGCAGAAGATCTACGCCGCAACGGCGCCGACGTCGTCGTGACCGACCTCGCCGAGCTGCTGCAGTCATGATCACTGAAGAAGCCTTCCCCGTCGAACCTTGGCAGGTCCGCGAGACCAGGCTCAACCTGAACTTGCTGGCCCAATCCGAGTCGCTGTTCGCGTTGTCCAACGGGCACATCGGGCTGCGCGGCAATCTCGACGAGGGCGAACCGTACGGCCTGCCGGGCACCTATCTGAACTCCTTCTACGAGATCCGTCCGCTGCCCTACGCGGAGGCCGGATACGGATACCCGGAAGCCGGCCAGACCGTTGTCGACGTCACCAACGGCAAGATCATCCGCCTGATGGTCGACGACGAGCCGTTCGACGTGCGCTACGGCGAGCTGGTCGAGCACGAGCGCTGCCTCGACCTGCGCGCCGGGACGTTGGTCCGTCGCGCGCACTGGCGCTCGCCCACCGGCAAGGAAGTCAAGGTGGTCTCCACCAGGCTGGTGTCGCTGGTACACCGCAGTGTGGCGGCCATCGAGTATGTGGTCGAGGCGGTCGACCAGTTCATCCGCGCGACAGTGCAATCCGAACTGGTCACCAACGAAGACCAGCCGGAGACCTCGGACGACCCGCGGGTGTCGGCGATCCTAGAAAATCCGCTGGAGGCCGTCGCGCACGAAAGCACCGAGCGCGGAGCATGCCTCATGCACCGCACCCGCGCCAGCGCCCTGATGATGGCCGCAACCATGGACCACGAGGTCGAAGTTCCCGGGCGGGTCGAGGTATCCACCGACGCCCGCCCAGACCTGGCCCGCACCACCATCATCTGCGGGCTGCGTCCCGGCCAGAAGCTGCGCATCGTCAAATACCTGGCGTACGGCTGGTCCAGCCTGCGTTCCCGCCCGGCGCTGCGCGACCAGGCCGCCGCCGCACAGCACAGCGCCCGCTACAGCGGGTGGAAGGGGCTGGTCGAATCGCAACGCGCGTTTTTGGACTTGTTCTGGGACAGCGCCGACGTCGAGGTCGAAGGCGACCCGGAATCTCAGCAAGCCGTGCGGTTCGGGCTCTTCCACCTGGTCCAGTGCAGCGCGCGCGCCGAACGCCGAGCGATCCCCAGCAAGGGGCTCACCGGAACCGGCTACGACGGGCACGCCTTCTGGGACACCGAGGGTTTCGTCCTGCCGGTGCTGACCTACACCCTGCCGCACGCCGTCGCCGACGCGCTGCGGTGGCGGGCATCGACGATGGACCTCGCTAAGGAGCGGGCGGCCGAACTCGGTCTGGAGGGTGCCGCTTTCCCCTGGCGAACGATCCGGGGACAGGAGTGCTCGGCATACTGGCCGGCCGGCACCGCGGCCTGGCACATCAACGCCGACATCGCGATGGCCTTCGAGCGCTACCGCGTTGTCACCGGTGACCAGTCGCTGGAGGCGGAATGCGGTCTGGCCGTGCTGATCGAAACCGCGCGGTTGTGGATGTCCATCGGGCACCACGACCGGCATGGTGTGTGGCACCTCGACGGCGTCACCGGTCCCGACGAGTACACCGCGATAGTCCGCGACAACGTGTTCACGAACCTGATGGCGGCACACAACCTGCTCACCGCCGCCGCTGCCTGCGCCCGCCATCCCGAAGCGTCGGGAGCGGTCGGCGTCACCACCGAAGAAATGGCCGCCTGGCGTGATGCGGCCAATGCCATCAACATTCCCTACGACGACGAGCTGGGCGTCCATCAGCAATGCGAAGGCTTCACCACCCTGGCGGAGTGGAATTTCGAAACCACCACCACCTACCCGTTGCTGTTGCATGAGGCCTACGTGCGGCTCTACCCGGCGCAAGTGATCAAGCAGGCCGACCTGGTGCTGGCGATGCAGTGGCAGAGCCACGCGTTCACCTATGAGCAGAAGGCGCGCAACGTCGACTACTACGAACGGCGCATGGTGCGCGATTCGTCGCTGTCGGCGTGTACCCAGGCGGTGATGTGCGCCGAGGTCGGGCATCTGGAGCTGGCCCACGACTATGCGTACGAGGCCGCGCTGATCGACATCCGCGATCTGCATCAGAACACCCGCGACGGGCTGCACATGGCCTCGCTGGCCGGGGCCTGGACGGCACTGGTCGCGGGCTTCGGCGGGCTGCGCGACGACGAGGGCATTCTGTCCATCGATCCCCATCTGCCCGACGGCATCTCCCGACTGTGCTTCCGCCTGCGCTGGCGCGAATTCCGGCTCACCGTCGACGTCGACCACACGCACGTGACCTACACGCTGCGGGACGGACCGGGCACCAACCTGACCATCCGGCACGCCGACGAAGACCTCGAGCTGAACACCGAAGCGCCGACGACCATCGCCGTGCGCAAACGCAAGCCGGTGCTGCCACCACCACCGCAGCCGCCGGGGCGTGAGCCGGTCCACCGCCGCGGCTTGATCGGTTAGCGCGGTTCGACCATCCGCGCGGCCTCGTCGAGCACGGCCTGCCGCAGCTCGGCATCCGTGACTTCGTCGAGACCGGTCGCCGCGCGCAGGATCGGCGCGAACAACCGCCAACCGAATTGCAGCGCAAGGGCATTGGCGACAGCCAGCCGTGCGCTGGCGTCATCGTCGTGGCTTGGGCGCACCCGCTCGAGCAAGCCTGCGACGTTGGGGAAGCGCTTCTGCAGCTGACCGGCCGGGTAGCCGTCGAGCACCGTGCGGGCCATGACCCGCATCTGCCGATCCAGCGCCCTTTCGACCACGTCGGCGGCGGCCTGCGATTCCAACAGGTCGGTCAGGTTGGCGCCCAGGTGATCGAGCACGGCGCCCACCAGTTGTTCCTTGGTGCCGAAGTGGCGAAACACCAGTCCGTGGTTCACCTTCGATCGGGCCGCGATGTCGCGGATCGACGTCGCGGCCGGCCCCCGCTCGGCGAACAGGTCGGTGGCGGCGTCCAGGATCGCCGCGGCCACCTCTTCGCGTCCGGTGGGAATCTTGCGGCGGCCACTTGCCGAAGATGTAGTCATGTGACTACGCTAGCCGATGTAGTCAACTGACTACACGACTTCTTCCAAGGAAACAGCGATGACACACTCGATCACCGTCACCAAGCTGGGCAGCCGAATCGGCGCCCGCGTCGACGGAGTGCGGCTCAGCGGTGACCTCGACGCGGCCACCACCGAACAGATCCATCAGGCGCTGCTGGCCCACAAGGTGATCTTCTTCCGCGGCCAGGAGCACCTGGACGACCCGCAGCAACTCGCGTTCGCCGGTCTCCTGGGAACGCCGATCGGCCACCCGGCCGCGGCGGTGCTGTCCGCCAAGAACGCGCCGATCATCACGCCGATCGACTCCGAATACGGCTCGGCCAATCGCTGGCACACCGACGTCACCTTCGCCGCGAACTACCCGGCGGCCTCGATCCTGCGCGCGGTCACGCTGCCCAGCTATGGCGGATCGACGTTGTGGGCGTCCACCGCGGCGGCCTACGAGCGGCTAGCCGATCCGCTCAAGTGCCTCGTCGAAAATCTGTGGGCGCTGCACACCAACCGCTACGACTACGTGAGCATCGAAGCATCGATGACCGACGCTCAGCGGGCATTCCGCCAGGTGTTCGAGAAGGCCGATTTCCGGACTGAGCATCCCGTCGTGCGGGTACACCCGGAGACCGGCGAACGCACGTTGGTGGCCGGCGATTTCGTGCGCAACTTCGTCGGCCTGGACAGCCACGAGTCGACCGTGCTGCTGGAATTGCTGCAGCGGCGAATCACCATGCCGGAGAACACTGTTCGCTGGAATTGGGAGCCGGGCGACGTCGCGATCTGGGACAACCGGGCCACCCAGCACCGGGCGATCGACGACTACGATGGCCAGCCCCGGCTGATGCACCGGGTCACCCTGATGGGCGATGTGCCCGTCAACGTGCACGGCGAGCGCAGCCGCGTGGTCAGCGGCGCGCCGCTCGAGGTGATCGCCAGCTAGCCGGCGTTGCTGACCGGTTCGGTCGGCAGCCACCGCAACCCACCGGGCGCTTCGGCGGGAACCACCGGATGCTCCGGCGGGATCGGGTCCAGCCGGCGGTAGGTGTCGCCCTGCAGCGGCCGCTGGTCGTTCTCGCCCTTGTTAGGCCACAGCGACGCGGCCCGCTCGGCTTGCGCGGTGATGGACAGCGACGGGTTGACACCCAGGTTGGCCGAGATCGCGGCACCGTCGACCACATACAGCGTCGGATAGCCGTAGACGCGGTGATAGGGGTCGATGACTCCGTTTTCTGGGCTGTCCCCGATCACCGCACCGCCGAGGAAGTGCGCGGTCAGCGGGATGTTGAATAGCTCGCCCCAGGTGCCGCCGGCCACCCCGTCGATCTTGGCCGCGATTCGTCGGGTGACCTCGTTGCCGACCGGGATCCAGCTGGGGTTCGGCTCGCCGTGACCCTGCTTGCTGGAGTACCAGCGGATGCCCAGCCTGCCGCGCTTGGTGAAGGTGGTGATCGAGTTGTCCAGGTGCTGCATCACGAGGGCGATCATGGTGCGCTCGCTCCACTGACGTGGGTTGAGCAGCCGAAGCATGCGGCGCGGATCGTCCCTCGCCTGCTCCAGCAGCTGTTTCCACCGCGGCACGTCGGTGCCCTCGGGACCTTCGCCGTCGGTCATCAACGTCTGCAGCAGGCCCATCGCGTTGGAGCCCTTGCCGTAGCGGACGGGTTCGATGTGGGTGTCCGGCGTCGGATGTATCGACGACGTGATGGCGACGCCGTGGGTCAGGTCCAAGTCGGGTGACACCTCCAGCCGCCCGGCGCCGACGATCGACTCGGAGTTAGTGCGGGTCAACACGCCCAATCGCTTCGACAGACGCGGCAGCTTGCCCTTGTCGCGCATGTTGAACAGCAGGTGCTGGGTGCCCCAGGTGCCGGCGGCCAGGATCAGGTAGGTGGCGGTGAAGGTGCGCCGGTCGCGGCGCAGCCAGCTGCCGGTGCGGACCGTGCGGACCTCCCACAACCCGTCGGAGCGCTGCTCGAACCCCGTCACCGTCGTCATCGGAATCACTTGTGCCCCTGCGGATTCCGCGAGCCCCAGGTAGTTCTTCACCAGGGTGTTCTTGGCGCCGTAGCGACAGCCCGTCATGCAACAGCCGCACTCCATGCAGCCGGTGCGCGCCGGTCCCGCGCCGCCGAAATACGGGTCGGGCACGGTCACGCCCGGGGCCTGGGTGCCGTCCGGGCCGAAGAACACCCCGACCGGGGTCGGGACGAACGTGTCGCCGCAGCCCATCTCGTCGGCGACCTCCTTGACGATGCGGTCCGCGTCGGTGAACGTCGGGTTGAACACCACGCCGAGCATCCGCCGCGCCTGGTCGTAGTGCGGCCCGAGCTCGCTGCCCCAGTCGGTGATGTGCTTCCACTGCGGGTCGTTGAAGAACGGCTCCGGCGGCACGTACAACGTGTTGGCGTAGTTGAGCGAACCGCCGCCCACTCCGGCGCCGGCCAGGATCATCACGTTTTTCAGCGGGTGGATCCGCTGGATGCCGTAGCAGCCCAGCCTGGGCGCCCACAGGAACTTACGCAGGTTCCAGGACGTCTTGGCGAACTCGTCGTCGGCGAACCGGCGGCCGGCCTCCAACACCCCTACCCGATAGCCCTTTTCGGTGAGCCGCAGTGCGCTGACGCTACCCCCGAAACCCGAACCGATGATCAGTACGTCGTAATCCGGCTTCATCGGCCCAGCCTACGGCGAGCAGGCGCAGAATCGCACAAATCGGTCGCAGGAGTGCGAACGCCGGTACGGCGAGCAGACGCAAAATCCCCGACACGCCGATGTTTCGGGGGATTTTGCGTCTGCTCGCCCAACACTCAGCTGCCGACGGTCAGGCCGACCTTCTGAAATTCCTTGAGGTCGCAGTAACCGGCCTTGGCCATCGACCGCCGCAGGCCGCCGACCAGGTTCAGGGTGCCGAACGGATCGTCGGACGGACCGTTGAGAACCTGGTCCAGCGGCGGCCGCTCGCCGACGGCGATCTGCAACAGCGCGCCCCGCGGCAACGACGGGTGCGCCGCCGCGGCCGGCCAGAACCATCCCTGCCCGAGTGCCTCGGCGCATTCGGCCAGCGGCGTGCCGAGCATTACCGCGTCGGCTCCGCAGGCGATGGCCTTGGCCAGCTCGCCGGACGTGTGGATGTCGCCGTCGGCCAGCACGTGCACGTAGCGGCCGCCGGTCTCGTCGAGGTATTCCCGCCGGGCGGCTGCGGCGTCGGCGATCGCGGTGGCCATCGGCACGCTGATGCCCAGCACCTCGTCGGTGGTCGTCACCCCTCGGGTCGAGCCGTAGCCGACGATGACGCCCGCCGCCCCGGTGCGCATCAGATGCAGGGCGGTGCGATGGTCCTGCACACCGCCGGCGACCACGGGGACGTCCAGCTCGGCGATGAACGTCTTCAGGTTGAGCGGCTCGCCATCACTGGCCACTCGCTCGGCCGAAACGATGGTGCCCTGGATGACCAGCAGGTCGATACCGGCCGACACCAGCACCGGCGTCAGCGCCTGCGCATTTTGCGGGCTGACCCGCACCGCGGTGGTGACACCGGCCTCGCGGATGCGGGCCACCGCGGCGCCCAGGAGGTCCGGGTTCAGCGGGGCCGCGTGCAGCTCCTGCAGCAGCCGGATCGCCGCCGACGGTTCGGGCTCCTTGCAGGCTGCCTCGACCAGCTGCGCGATCTTGGCCTCGACGTCGGCGTGCCGGCCTATCAGCCCCTCGCCGTTGAGCACCGCCAGCCCGCCGAGCCGGCCGAGTTCGATCGCGAACTCCGGCGACACCAGTGCATCGGTCGGATGCGCGATCACGGGAATCTCGAATCGGTAGGCGTCGAGCTGCCAAGCCGTCGACACGTCCTGCGACGAGCGGGTGCGCCGCGACGGCACGATGCCGATCTCGCTGAGCTCGTAGGTGCGCCGGGCCACCCGACCCATCCCGATCTCGACCATGGATTATCGGACGTAGTAGTTGGGCGCTTCGACGGTCATCGCGACGTCGTGCGGATGGCTCTCTTTCAGTCCGGCCGGGGTGATCCGCACGAACTGCGCCTGCTGCAGCACCTCGATGGTCGGCGAACCGGTGTAACCCATAGCGGCGCGCAGCCCACCGGTCAGCTGGTGGATCACCGACGACAACGGGCCACGGAACGGCACCCTGCCCTCGATACCCTCGGGCACCAGCTTGTCCTCGGAGAGCGCGTCGTCGGCGAAGTAGCGGTCCTTGGAGTAGGACTTCCCGCCACCTCGGCCCTGCATGGCGCCCAGCGACCCCATGCCGCGATAGCTCTTGTATTGCTTGCCGTTGACGAAGATCAGGTCGCCGGGCGCCTCGGCGGTGCCGGCCAGCAGCGAGCCCAGCATGGTCGTCGACGCCCCGGCGGCCAGCGCCTTGGCGATGTCGCCGGAGTACTGCAGCCCCCCGTCGGCGATCACCGGCACACCCCTCGGTGCGCACGCCGCGACGGCTTCCAGAATCGCCGTGATCTGTGGAGCGCCGACGCCGGCCACCACCCGGGTGGTGCAGATGGATCCGGGACCCACGCCGACCTTCACCGCGTCGGCGCCGGCCTCGACCAGGGCGGTGGCGGCCGACCTGGTCGCCACATTGCCGCCGATCACCTGGACCCGGTCGCCGACCTCGGCCTTGAGCTGCGCGACCATGTCGAGCACCAACCGGTTGTGGGCGTGGGCGGTGTCGACCACGAGCACGTCCGCCCCCGCGTCGACCAGCATCATCGCGCGGACCCAGGCATCCCCGCCGACACCGACGGCGGCACCCACCAGCAGCCGCCCGTCACTGTCCTTAGTGGCCAGCGGATGCTGTTCGGTCTTGACGAAGTCTTTGACCGTGATGAGGCCGGTCAGCCTGCCGTGGCCGTCGACGACGGGCAGCTTCTCGATCTTGTTGCGCCGCAGCAGACCGAGCGCCGCGTCGGCGCTGACGCCTTCCTGCGCGGTGATCAGCGGCGCCTTGGTCGGCATCATCACCAACCGCGACATGCGATTCGAGGTCGACCAGTCCAGACAGGTCGCCGAGGTGA
>NZ_LZSG01000044.1 GCF_001665395.1 Mycobacterium sp. 1164966.3 | reverse complement strand
GACCCGGGCCCCCCCCCCCGCCCCCCCCCTACCCCCCCCCCCCCCCCCCCCAGGTGGGGGGGCCACACACGGGGCCCCGGCTCCCCCCCCCAGCTAAACTCTGGGGCCGCCCCCAGGGTGGGGGGCGCCCCGCCCTTTGTCGAATCAGGCATTGATGGCCTGCTGCGCGCCGGTCGCGATGGCGACCTTGCGCGGCTTGGCCGCCTCTGCCACGGGGATGGTTATCCGCAACACGCCGTCGGTGTAGTCGGCGCTGACCTGTTCGGTATCCAGGCTCTGGCCCAGGTACAGCTGCCGGGTGAACGCACCGTGCGGGCGTTCGGCGGCCAACCACTCGCGGCCACCGGTTACCTCCGGGTGTTCGGCGCGCACAGTCAACACGTCGTGATCGACGCGGACATCGAGCGAGTCAGCCTGGACGCCGGGCAGGTCGATCTCCACAACCAGCTTGTCGCCCTCACGCCAGGCGTCTGTCGCGGCTGCACCGTTGGCGGTGACCCCCGTTGGCGCCGACGGCGGGGCGGCGCCGGCATTGAACCTCCGTCCGCCTAGCCCGTATGAAAAATGGGGCGAACGCCCCATGGACCAAACATCTGCGCGAAGGACAATCGAGCCATGAAGCGTTTCCTGACAATCGGTTACGGCGCCGTCTGCTACCTGGCTTTCGTGGTTGCTTTCCTGTATGCCATCGGTTTCGTCGGCGCGATCGTGGTACCCCGCACTGTCGACCACGGCATCACCGCCCCGACAGGCCCAGCGCTGGCCGTCAATGTGCTGTTGCTCGGGTTGTTCGCGGTCCAGCACAGCGTCATGGCGCGGCCAGGGTTCAAGCGGTGGTGGACGCGGATCGTGCCGCAGTCGATCGAGCGCAGCACTTTCGTGTTGCTTTCGAGCGCCGTACTGCTGCTGCTGTATTGGCAATGGCGCACCATGCCTGCGGTCATCTGGGATGTGCGACAGCCTGCCGCCCGCCTGGCGTTGTGGGCGCTGTTCTGGCTGGGCTGGGCGACGGTGCTGGCGTCGTCGTTCATGGTCAATCATTTCGACCTGTTCGGGCTTCGGCAGGTGTATCTGGCGTGGCGCGGAAAGCCGTACACCGACATCGGCTTTCGCATCCAGTTCCTCTACCGGTTGGTGCGCCATCCCCTGATGCTGGGATTCATCATCGCCTTCTGGTCGACGCCCACGATGACGGCGGGGCACCTACTTTTCGCGATCGTCGTCACGGGCTACATCCTGTTCGCCGTGCAGCTGGAAGAGCGCGACCTGGTGGCGACACTAGGCGACCAATATCTTGATTACCGCCGACAGGTGCCGATGCTGTTGCCGATTCCCCACCGGCACAGCGAGGTTGACACCGAAGCCGTTGAGCCGGCCGAGGCTTCGAGCTAACCCTCGACCAGCCGCGCGATCCGCTCCAGCGTCGCGCGCATGCCGTCCTCGGTCAACCTGGCCATCGAACCACTCGTGATCAGCTTCTTCTGCTTGTCCTGGGACACATCCCACGTCTCGCGCACCCGCGTGCCACCGTCTTCTGCCGGAGCCAGCTCGTAACGCCAGATGCGCCCGCCTACCAGACCGCCCAGCGAGGTTGTCTGCCATGCGATCCGGCGATCCGGCTCGTACTCGATGACTGTGTTGGTGGTCCGGTACGGAATGAACAGCGTCTCCTTGCGCCCGCGCATCGCCATGCCGAATTTCGATCCCTTCGTCAGCGGCACCGACTCCCGCGTCGCGTGATTCACCGACTCCGAACCGTCGAAACTCGCGTGTTTGCCCGCGTCGGCCAGTAACGCGAAGATCTTGTCGGGCGATGCGTTGATGACGCGCTCGACGCTGACTGTGTTCCCTTCCATCCGACGATTATCGCCAGGCCGGCATATATGAGGTTGGCCGGTAGCGCTTCTATCCCGACGGCATTTCGTCAAGGATTGCTTTATGGATGTCAAGGAGGTGCTGCTGCCCGGTGTCGGCCTTCGCTACGAGTTCACCAGCCACCAGGGTGAGCGGATCGGCATCATCGCCCGGCGCGGCGGCGAATTCGACATCGTCCTGTATAGCCGCGATGACCCGGACCAGGCGCGACCGGTCTTCCAGCTCACCGACGAAGAGGCCGACACCGTCGCCCAGATCCTGGGCGCACCGCGGATCGCCGAGCGGTTCACCGAGCTGACCCGCGAAGTGCCCGGGCTGGAAGCGGGTCAGGTCCACATCCTGCCGGGCAGTCCCTTCGTGGACCGGCCGTTGGGCGACACCCACGCGCGTACTCGCACCGGCTCCTCGATCGTGGCCATCGTGCGCGAGGAGGACGTCCTCGCCTCGCCCGGCCCATCCGAAATCCTGCGCGCCCGCGATGTCCTGATAGTCATCGGCACGGAAAAAGGCATTGCCGGAGTCGAGCAAATCGTCGATAAGGGCTGAACCGTGCAAGTCTCGGGGGCGCTGCTGTTCCAACTCGGCGCCCTCCTGACCACGCTCGCCGTATTAGGTGCGCTGGCACGAAGATTCGCGCTTTCGCCGATTCCGGTGTATCTGCTGGCGGGTCTTTCACTCGGTAAGGGCGGCGTCCTGCCGGTCGCCGCCGCCGGTGAGTTCGTCACCACCGGCGCGCCCATCGGCATCGTGCTATTGCTGCTCACGTTGGGTCTGGAGTTCTCCGCCACCGAATTCGCCAGCAGCCTTCGGCACCACTTGCCGTCGGCCGGCGTCGACGTCGTCCTCAATGCCACACCCGGCGCGGTCGCCGGCTGGCTGCTGGGGTTGAACGGTGTCGCGATCCTCGCCCTGGCGGGAGTTACCTACATCTCCTCATCGGGCGTCATCGCGCGTCTGCTGGAGGACCTGCGCCGGCTAGGTAACCGGGAAACACCGGCGGTGCTGTCGGTTCTGGTGCTCGAGGACTTCGCGATGGCGGCCTACCTCCCGCTGTTCGCGGTGCTAGCGTCGGGCGGCAGCTGGCTCGATGCCGTCGGCGGCATGCTGGCCGCGGTGGGCGCTCTGCTCGCCGCGTTCGCCGCGTCCTTCCACTGGGGCCACCACGTCGGCCGGCTGGTGGCCCACCCCGACTCCGAGCAGCTGCTGCTGCGGGTGCTGGGCATCACGCTGATGGTCGCCGCCATGGCCGAGGTCCTGCACGCGTCGGCGGCAGTCGGGGCGTTCTTGGTCGGCCTCACCCTGACCGGCGAGACGGCCAACCGCGCGCGCAAGGTACTGGGTCCGTTGCGGGATTTGTTCGCCGCAATCTTCTTCCTGGCGATCGGCCTGTCGGTCGATCCCAAAGAGCTGATTCCGATGCTTCCGGTGGCGCTGGCGTTGGCTGTGGTGACTATGGCGACGAAGGTGCTCACCGGGATGTTCGCGGCGCGACGCGACGACGTGGCGCGGCGCGGGCAATTGCGGGCCGGCACTGCGCTGGTGGCCAGGGGTGAGTTCTCCCTGATCATCATCGGCCTGGTCGGCACGTCGATCCCGGGCGTCGCAGCGCTGGCGACGTCGTATGTCTTCGTGATGGCGATCGCCGGACCGGTGCTGGCCCGGTACACCGGCAATCCGCTGTCCGCCAGGGTCGAACCGCCGAACTGACCGGCCTAGGGTCGGCGTTGAGATTTGAGCGTTACTTCCTGGCTGGGAAAGGCCCGAATCTACGCCCAGGATTCACCCGCAAAGCCCAGGATTCACACCCTCGCCCAGCGCCGGGGCAAATTACCCAATGTGCAGCGCAACCACCAGCCATCGGCTTACCTTGGCGGCGCGCACCCGTTCGACCCGGCAGGCGATGGCGTGCACCCGGCTCCCGCGGCTGTATGAACCGAAAACCTCGGCAGCGGTCGCCGGGTCGGGGTGTCCGGCCGGTTGCAGCCGTAGCCGGCGCAATACCGCAGCGCCTTCCTGCCCGGTCCGGCCGACGGACAGCACGGAGTCGAGCAGGCTGGGTGCCAGCACGGGCCGCAACTGGGCCGGCGGACGACGCCGGTCGATGACTTCCAGCACCCGACGCAGGGCGGCGTCGGCGAAGACGGCCACCTCGCGCATCGGCGCGGAAAGCGCGGCGGCGGGCTGGCTGCCTGGCCCTCGGCGAGGCCCGCTCGAGATGCGACGGCGCAACACCACGTGGGATGATTGCCGGACGTTTCCGGGCAAGGTCTGGCTCGGCGGCTCGTACTCCACCACCGGCACGACGGCAAAACCGTCGCGACGAGGTGCACTCACGCTAGGAATGACGGTCAACGGGCACTCTCCAACTCATCTTTGAACGGGAGCCTGCAGGAGAGTGGCAGACAATGGTTTTTTTCGCAGGTTTCCCGGGATGTCATCGGGCTTCCCGGTTGCCGGCCATCATCGCACAACCGCGGCCGTCGCGTACCCGCGCCAGAATGCGCTCGAGAAGGCGGTTACCGTGGGCGGAAACTCCGGTAGACGCGACCGACTCACGAGGATGGACAAGGAGGACAGGGCCGCAATGGTGACCCGGTTGTCCACGACGGACGCGTCCTTCTATCGGCTGGAGAACACGGCCACGCCGATGTACGTCGGGTCGCTGGCCATCTTGCGTCGACCGCGCGCCGGACTGAGCTACGAGAAGCTGCTGGCCACTGTCGAGCAGCGGCTGGCGCAGATACCGCGGTACCGGCAAAAGGTCCGCGAAGTGAAGATCGGGCTGGCCAGGCCGGTCTGGATGGACGACCCCGATTTCGACATCACCTATCACATCAGGCGCTCGGCGCTGCCGTCGCCGGGCAGCGAAGAACAGCTGCACGAACTGATCGCGCGGCTGGCCGCGCGGCCGCTGGACAAATCACGGCCGTTGTGGGAGATGTACCTCGTCGAGGGCCTGAACAAGAACCGCGTCGCCCTCTACACCAAGTCGCACCAGGCGCTGATCAACGGCATGAGTGCGCTGGAGATCGGCCACGTCATCGCCGATCGCACCCGTCGCCCGCCGCCGTTCCCCGAGGACATCTGGGTCCCGGAGCGCGACCCCGGTAGCACTCGGCTGCTGCTGGGTGCGATCGGCGACTGGATAGTCGGCCCGGGGGCGCAGATGCAGGCCGTCGGCTCCGCGATCGCCGGCCTGGCGACAAACTCCGGACAGCTGGTCGACGCCGGCCGGCGGGTGTTCGACGTCGCCCGCACGCTGGCGCGCGGGACCGCACCGAGCAGTCCGCTGAACGCCAAAGTTTCGCGCAACCGCCGGTTCACGGTCGCCCGCGGCAGCCTCGAGGACTATCGAACGGTCCGTGCCCGCTACGACTGCGATGTCAACGACGTGGTCTTGGCGGTGATCGCCGGCGCACTGAGCAATTGGCTGATGTCCCGCGGCGAAACCGTGGCGCCCACCGCAACGGTCCGCGCGATGGCGCCACTGTCGGTCTATGCCGACGACCAGCTCGATTCGACCGGTCCCGGTCAGGCGATCAGCCAGGTGACGCCGTTTCTCGTCGACCTGCCGGTGGGGGAGGGCAACGCTGTGGTGCGACTGTCGCAGATCGCGCACGCCACCGAGTCCAACCCGACGGCCCCCAGCCTGGTCGACGCCCAGACCATCGTCACCCTGTCCGGTTTCGCGCCACCGACCTTGCACGCCATGGGGATCCGCGTAGCCACCACCTTTCCCAGTCTGTCCAAGCAGCCGTTCAACCTGTTGATCACCAACGCCCCCGGCGCTCAGTCGCAGATGTACATCGCCGGCACCAAGTTGCTGGAGACCTATGCCGTGCCGCCGCTGCTGCACAATCAGGCGCTGGCGATCAGCGTCACCTCATACAACGGCATGCTGTATTTCGGTATCAACGCCGACCGCGATGCGATGGCCGATGTCGACCTGCTGCCGGGCCTGCTGAGCCAAGCGCTGGACGAGCTCCTGGTGGCTTCCCGGTAGTTGTCCGGGTCAAATTTGCTGTCTGCGGCTACCATTCGTTGATGTGAGCACCGTGACGAGTGACGGCGCGTCGGCGAAGTCGAAGAAACGCAAATCGGGTGCGCCGGCCAAACCGAAGATCTCCGACGACGTCTACGAAGCCGAATTGTTAAAGCTGCAAACGGAATTCGTGAAATTGCAGGAGTGGGTGCGGTTCTCCGGCGCACGTATTGTGGTCCTGTTCGAAGGTCGTGACGCCGCGGGCAAGGGCGGTGCCATCAAACGGATCACCGAATACCTCAGTCCGCGCATCGCCCATATCGCTGCGTTGCCGGTGCCGACCGATCGGGAACGCGGGCAGTGGTACTACCAGCGTTACATCGCCTATCTGCCTGCCCGCGGCGAGATCGTGCTCTTCGACCGCTCCTGGTACAACCGCGCCGGCATCGAGAAGGTGATGGGTTTCTGTACGGCACAGGAATACGTGCTGTTCCTGCGGCAGACGCCGATCTTCGAGCAGATGCTGATCGACGACGGGATCCTGTTGCGCAAGTACTGGTTTTCCGTCTCGCCGGACGAGCAGCTGCGCCGGTTCAAGGCACGGCTGAACGACCCTGTGCGGCAATGGAAACCCAGCCCGATGGACCTGGAGTCGGTGTACCGCTGGGGCGAGTATTCGCGCGCCAAGGACGAGATGATGGTGCATACCGACACCCCCGTCAGCCCCTGGTACGTGGTGGAATCCGACATCAAGAAACACGCGCGGCTGAACATGATGCACCACCTGCTGTCCAGCATCGACTACCAGGACGTGGACCGCCCGCAGGTCGAATTGCCGCGACGGCCGGTGGTCAGTGCCGACTACCAGCGCCCGCCGCGCGAGCTGTCCAAGTACGTCGACGACTACGCCGCTACGTTGATCGGATAATGCAGGTCTACATCCCGGCCACCCTGGCCATGCTGCGGCAACTGGTTGCCGACGGTTCGTTGTCGCCGGTGAACGGCACCGCATTCGCCGTGACGCCGACTTTGCGTGAGGCCTATGCCGAGGGCGACGACGACGAGCTCGCCGAGGTCGCGTTACAAGAGGCGGCGCTGGCGTCGCTGCGCCTGCTGGCCGCGGAGGACGCGCCTGATCGCCTGCCGCGGCGTGCGGTGCTCGCCGCCGAAGTCGACTTGGGCGAATCCGGGGCCAAATACCGGCCCGACCTCGACGACGCCGTCGTCCGACTGGCCGGGCCGGTAGCCATCGAGAAGGTCATCGCCGCCTACGTCGACAATGCGGCCGCCGAGCCGGCCGTCACCGCGGCGATCGCCGTGATCGACGCTGCTGACCTGGGCGATGAGGACGCCGAACTGGTGGTTGGCGACGCCCAGGACCACGACCTGGCGTGGTACGCCAACCAGGAGTTGCCGTTCCTGCTGGAGCTGTTGTAAGCGGATCCGTCGAGCCTGCCCGCTGAAGCCGCGCCCTCAACGCAGTCTCGATCGATGCACCGACCGCATCGGGTGTGACGCAATCCGGGCCACCAGAACTGGATACGCCACCGTAGGTTACGGTACCGTAGCTTTTACAGACCGGCCTGCGGCCGCTGCAGGCCGCGCCGCGAGCAGGAGCCTCCAAATGAGCAAGAAATGCGCGCCGATCACCGCCAACGTCGTCGACACCAAACGCGTCACGGTCGTCGGCGCCGATCAGCACCCCGGCTGGCATGCGCTGCGCAAGCTCGCCGCGCGTATCACGACCCCGCTGTTGCCGGACGACTATCTGCATCTGGCCAATCCGCTGTGGTCGGCCCGCGAACTGCGCGGCCGCATCGTGGAGGTCCGCCGCGAGACCGAAGACTCTGCCACTCTGGTCATCAAACCGGGCTGGGGTTTCAGCTTCGACTACCAGCCCGGCCAGTACATCGGGATCGGATTGCTGGTCGACGGGCGCTGGCGCTGGCGTTCGTATTCGCTGACCTCGAGCCCGGCCAGCTCTGGCTCCGCGCGGACGGTGACGATCACCGTCAAAGCGATGCCCGAGGGCTTCCTGTCCACCCACCTGGTGGCCGGCGTCGAGCCCGGGACCATCGTGCGGCTGGCCGCGCCGCAGGGGAACTTCGTGCTGCCCGACCCGGCGCCGCCGTCGATCCTGTTCCTCACCGCCGGCTCGGGAATCACGCCGGTGATGTCGATGTTGCGAACACTTTTGCGCCGCAATCAAATTGGCGACATTGCTCATGTACATTCGGTGCCCGCAGCGGCTGACGTGATGTTCGCCGCCGAACTCGCCGCATTGGAGGCCGACCACTCCGGCTATCGGCTGCGGGTGCGCGAGACGCGCACCGATGGCCGGCTCGACCTGTCCCGGCTGGACGTGGAGGTGCCGGACTGGCGTGAGCGCCAGACGTGGGCCTGCGGCCCGGAGGGCATGCTCAACCAGGCCGAGAAGGTGTGGGCGTCGGCCGGCATCAGGGACCGGCTGCACCTGGAGCGCTTCGCGGTGTCCCGCGCGGCACCTGCGGGAGCGGGCGGGACGGTGACTTTCGCGCGCAGTGGCAGGAGCGTCGCCGCCGATGCCGCGACGTCAGTGATGGACGCCGGTGAAGGTGCCGGTGTACAGATGCCGTTCGGTTGCCGGATGGGCATTTGTCAGTCGTGTGTGGTCGACTTGGTGGACGGCCACGTCCGTGACCTGCGCACGGGACAGGAGCACGAACCGGGCACCCGTATCCAGACCTGTGTGTCCGCCGCGTCCGGCGATTGCGTCGTAAATATTTGATGCTACCGAGTGGTAACTTACGGAATCGTAGGTTACGATAGCGTAGGTCTGGACCGTACAACGCAGGGGAGAAGACGATGGCGATCACCGACGTCGACGTATTCGCGCACCTGACGGACGCCGACATCGAAAACCTGGCCGTTGAGCTGGATGCCATTCGCCAGGAGGTTGAAGACTCGCTCGGCGAGCGGGACTCCCGCTACATCCGCAGGACCATCGCCGCACAGCGCGCACTGGAGGTTTCCGGCCGGCTGCTGCTGGCCGCGAGCTCGCGGCGGTCGGCCTGGTGGGCAGGCACCGCCACGTTGGCCGCGGCCAAGATCATCGAGAACATGGAGATCGGCCACAACGTCATGCACGGCCAGTGGGACTGGATGAACGATCCCGAGATCCACTCCACGACCTGGGAGTGGGACATGAGCGGGTCGGCCAAGCACTGGCGATACACCCACAACTTCGTGCACCACAAGTACACCAACATCCTGGGCATGGACGACGACGTCGGCTACGGCATGCTGCGCGTCACCCGCGATCAGCGCTGGAAGCGCTTCAACATCTTCAACCTGGTGTGGAACACGTTGCTCGCGTTGCTCTTTGAATGGGGCGTCGGGATGCAGCACGTGGAGATCGGCAAGATTCTCAAGCGCCGGATGGATCACGCGGAGGCCCGGCAGCGCATTGACGAGTTCTTGGCCAAGGCCGGTCGCCAGGTGCTGAAGGACTATGTCGCGTTCCCGGCGCTGACCGCATTATCACCGGGTGCGACGTACCGATCCACCTTGACGGCCAATGCGACGGCAAACGTGCTCCGCAACGTGTGGGCCAACGCCGTCATCTTCTGCGGCCATTTCCCGGACGGCGCAGAGAAATTCACCAAGACCGACATGATCGGCGAGACCAAGGGCCAGTGGTATCTGCGACAGATGCTGGGTAGCGCGAACTTCGACGCCGGCCCGGCGCTGCGCTTCATGAGCGGCAACCTGTGCCACCAGATCGAGCACCACCTCTATCCCGATCTGCCGAGCAACCGGCTGGCCGAGATCTCGGTACGGGTACGCGAAGTCTGCGACAAGTACGACTTGCCTTACACCACAGGCTCATTCCTGGTGCAGTACGGCAAGACCTGGCGCACTCTGGCCAAGCTGTCGTTGCCGAACAAGTATCTGCGCGACGACGCCGATGACGCGCCGGAGACCCGCAGCGAGCGGATGTTCGCCGAACTGGGGCCGGACTTCGCGGCCACCGACCCGGCGACCGGCCGGCGGCGCGGACTGAAGTCTGCGATCAACGCGGTGCGGAGCTGGCGCCGGGGCAGGCGCGTCGCATCCGGAAAGCTCACTGACACCGACGATCTGGCCGCCTAGGCCGCCACCGAGCGTGCTCTCACGGCGAGATTCCGGCAGATTCTCGCCGTGATAACACGTTCGGCGTGGACTGCCGACCGGGCTAACTCGACTTCTTGCCGCCCTTGCGGCCCGCGGCCTTTTTCTGGGACTGGTTACCGCCGCTCCCGCTACCGCTGCTGCGGCTGCTTTGGCTGCTGCCCGAGCTCTTGCCACCCCGGCTGGACGAGCCGGGCGAGTTCGATATCGCCGCAGCCCTCGACTTGCTCATTCCCTTCTTGCGCAGGCCCTCATACTGCTTGTCATTCTTGACACTCGACCCGTGATCTTTTGCCACTTCGGACTCCTTTGTGTTGTGCGGCGGGAATACCCGTTTCAGGCGCATACAACAACTTTCCGGAATTCCGCTGAAATGCCTCAGCCGGGCCGCTGGCTGATGCCGCTTGTAATCTTGGTGGCTAGCGCCGCCAACTTGGCGTCGAGTCTTTCTGCGGCGCTGAGCAGTGCCGGATTCTGCTCGATGACCATGAGGGACGACGGCTTGACGTAGGTCAGGCTGCTACCGGTGCGCTCTTCGAGGATCAGCAACTCCACCGGGGCGAACAGGCCCGCCGTCACGTCGTGCCGCAACATGGTGATCGCGAGAAGCGGGTTGCCGAGGATGACGCGCATCGCCTTGCGGTCGATGCCGGCCTTGGTGATCCATGCGCCGTGGTCGATGACACCGAACAGCATGAATCCACTTGCCCCGGCATGGGATTCGACCCGTTCTTGATAGGACTGCCAGTTATCGGTGCTCTCCGCGATCTCGTTGATCGGAACCGGGTGTTCGCCGATGTCGGACAGTAAGGCAGAGACCAGCTCTTCGTAGCTTTTCGCGCTCTCGTACCGCAATCGCGCGCCGGTGAAGACAGTTTCATGCGGTTCAGATGTTGACATGTTCGTCCAAGCTCCCGTGGAGTGCCGGCAGGTCGCGCGTCTCGCTCATGCACGTGCGAGGTTTCGGTTCGGCCACCACCAAGCTGAGCAGTTCGGGCCGGCTGTAGTGGCTGACATCTATGAGGATTTTCGTGACGTTGATCAACGAGAAGTCGAGGTGCTGTCACCTCGCCCTCGCCAGATCGGTTTGGCTCGGTGGTTTTGTGCCGACGCTGGATCAGGATGCCATCGGCGTCGAACAACAACTGCGTGTTGTACAGCGAGCCCCCGTCGCGTTCGTTGATCCCAACGGACAGTCTGCAATCCATACCCCCATCCTCGCTGTTCCATTGTGTCGACAAGTGTGGTCGGAAGCGCGTCGCTGGCGGCTAGCGGATGGCCGATCCCGACGACTGAAGCGATACGGTGTGAAGACTGAAACCGACTGCCTACCAGTATCGTTCAGGCTGGACTGATAGTCCGGCCTACAACTTCCCGGTCCTCCTGTCCTCACCAACCTTGAGAATCGGCCGCCAGTTGTCCGGTTGAACTCGCTCCCAGAGACCGCCCTTCCCCAGCTCTCGTCCGGACTGCTCTGCTCTCCTGAACCACTCCTCAGCAGTCTTGATCCGATTCGGGTGAATCTCGTCGAGCAAGGCGTAATCTCGTTTGACGATTCCGTACTTCCACAGATTCCAGAACCCCGTGAAGTTATCGCGCATGCTCATGGTGCTCTTGTCATTTGGGTCGGCGTTGTACCCGGCGGGCATGTCTGCGACAGCACTGAGTGGACCTGTGCGCCAGTACGTCTGCAAATCGGTGTCAACGTATCGCGCCGAATGCCCGGTGACCTTTTCGAACGCCGCAGCAAGATCCGCATACGCGATGTGTTCAATGGCTACTTCGAGGTCTATGCCGTTCGCGCGCTCGGGATGGTCGAAGAGCCAGCGGACGTAATATCCGCAATCCTCGAGCGATACGTGTGGAACAGCCCCCTCACCGAGCGGAACTCGCCATGTTAAGACACCATCCTCCACGGTAGGTGCCATGGGGGTCCCTGGCGAAATCACCATCTCGATGTACGGACCGGTCGTGAAGACCGCCGCTCCCATCCGATTGCTATTCTCCTGATTCTGAAACAAGATCCACTCACCCACTCGGCCCTTGCCGTCATAGTGGCCGGTGCGGAACCGAGAGTCATAACCTGACTTTTTGAGCCCATAGTCGAGATTTCCATACACGAAGAATCTGATTCCCTCTTCGATGGCTATCTCGTAACTGCGAATCGCCCAGTAGATCTCGGTCTTCTCGCCGGTGTTGAACCCGTCGATGTTGATGAATGCTCCGTCGCAACCACGAAATCCTTCCCGCAGGATGGTTTCATCGGCGAATGAGCCCTCCAGGACGGAGACGTTGTCGAGTGCGAGCAGTTCCTTGGCTCGTCTAGATCCGGCGTCGCGGGTGAGGAAGCGAACGGAGTACTTCTGGTCGGCGACCAGGGCACGGATGATGGGGATGCCTTGGGCCCCGGTGCCGCCTACGACAAAGATTTTGGAGGTGGTGTGAGATGACATTTGGTCGCTCTCTGTTCCGCGCGCGTCAGAGACGCTCGATGATGGTGGCGTTGGCCATCCCGCCGCCTTCGCACATCGTCTGCAGGCCATAGCGGCCGCCGCGCTGCTCGAGCGCGTTGACGAGGGTGGTCATGATGCGTGCGCCGCTGGCGCCCAGTGGATGGCCGATCGCGATCGCGCCGCCGTTGACGTTGGTCTTGGCCAGATTCGCGCCGGTGTCCTGCGCCCAGGCCAGCACCACCGGGGCAAACGCCTCGTTGACCTCGAAGAGGTCGATGTCGGCTAGCGTCAATCCCGCTCGGTGCAGCACCCTCTGGGTGGCAGGGATGACGCCGGTCAGCATGTACAGGGGATCCGAGCCGACGGCCGTGGTGGTGTGGATACGGGCGAGCGGGCGCAGGCCCAGCTTCTTGGCGACCTCGCTGGTGGTGATCAGGACGGCGGCGCTGCCGTCGGAAAGCGGCGATGAGTTGCCCGGGGTGATCAGCCAATTGATCTGCGGGAAACGCTCTTTCACCGCTTCGCTGTAGAACGCCGGCTGCAGGGCGGCCAGCGTCTCGACCGTCGTGCCGGGCCGGATGATCTCGTCGGTGGTGAGCCCGGCGATCGGAATCAGCTCGTTGTCGAAGCGCCCGTCTTTGGTGGCTGCGGCGGCCTTCTCATGGCTGGCCGCGGAGAACTCGTCGAGCTGGGACCGGGAAAAGTCCCACTTCGCGGCGATCAGTTCGGCGCTGATGCCCTGTGGTACCAGGCCCTCAGGGTAGCGGCGGGTCATGTCGTTGCCGAACGGGTTGCTGCCCGGCAGCACCGAGGTCCCCATCGGTACCCGGCTCATGGATTCGACACCGCCCGCGATCACCAGGTCGTAGGCGCCGGCGATCACCCCATGAGCGGCGAAGCTGATGGCCTGCTGGCTGCTACCGCATTGCCGATCGACGGTCGTACCGGGGACCGATTCGGGGAATCCGGCTCCCAGCAACGCATTACGTGCGATGTTCGCCGCCTGGTCACCGGCCTGGGTGACGGCGCCGGCGATGACGTCGTCGATGTGTGCCGGATCCACACCCGTACGTGCCACGAGTTCGCGCAGGCTGTGCGCAAGCAGGTCGGCCGGCAGCACGTCGTGCAGGGCGCCACTGGCCTTGCCCTTGCCGACGGGGGTACGGACAGCGCCGACGATCACGGCGTCACGAGTCATGGCTCCTCCTTGAGCTGAGTATTGACGACTATATCCAGCTATAACATCTGGGTATACTTGATGCAACCCAGATGGGAGGGTGATCTCCGTGACAATGCTGCAAGGGCGACTGGCCGACCGCGATGCGTGGTCGGCGGTCGGCGAGTGCGCGATCGAGAAGACCATGACGGTCGTCGGCACCAAATCCGCGATGCTCATCATGCGCGAGGCGTACTACGGCACCACCAGGTTCGACGACTTCGCCCGGCGGGTGGGCATCACCAAGGCCGCCGCCTCCGCGCGGCTGGCCGAACTGGTCGACATCGGACTGCTGCGTCGCCGGCCCTACCAAGAGCCCGGGCAGCGCAGCCGCGAGGAGTACGTCCTCACCGAAGCCGGCATCGAGTTCATGCCGGTGGTCTGGGCGATGTTCCAGTGGGGGCAGCGTCACCTGCCGGGCCGTCATCGGCTGCGGCTGACACATCTGGGCTGTGGCGCCGACGCAGACGTCGAAATTCGCTGTGCGGAAGGCCATCTGGTGGCACCCGACGAGCTCGGCATGCGGCTCGTCCGCTAGCGCGAGCGTGCGCAAATGTACGCGATTTACGGCGTGTCGGCGGACAAACACGCACCGTCGCGCCTGCGGTCAGCTCTCCCGGAGCGCTGCCAGTAGCCGCCGGGCCGCGGTGACCCGGCGCTCGGCGGGTCCGGCCAGCGTGTCCAGCGCGCATTCCGGGTCGGCCGGCGGCCCCATGTGCCCACAGCCGCGCGGACAGTCCCGTATCGCCTCGGCCAGATCCGAGAACGCCATCAGCACGTCGTCGGGCTCGATGTGGGCCAACCCGAACGAACGAATGCCAGGCGTGTCGATCACCCAGCCTCCGGTGGCTAACGGCAGCGCGACCGACTGCGTCGAGGTGTGCCGGCCCCGGCCGATTTCAGTGACTTCTCCGACAGCCCGATCTGCTTCGGGCACAAGGCGATTCACCAATGTCGACTTGCCGACGCCGGAGTGGCCGAGCAGCACCGTGATCTGGTCGCCCAGCAGGTCGGCCACCGCGAGCAAGGGATCGTCGACTCCTGCGCTGACGACCGTCAGGTCCAGGTCTACGAAGTGTGCCGCAAACGGCTGCGGCGGGGCCAGGTCGGTCTTCGTCAGACACAGGATCGGCTTGAGCCCGCCCGCGTATGCCGCGATCAGCGTCCGGTCCACCAGACCGGTGCGCGGCGGCGGGTCGGCCAGTGCCACCACGATCAGCAGTTGGTCGGCGTTGGCGACCACCACCCGCTCGGTCGGGTCGGTGTCATCGGCGGTGCGCCGCAACACCGTTCGTCGCGGGCCGCGCCGCACGATGCGGGCCAGGGTGTCCGGGCGCCCGGACAGATCGCCGACCACGTCGACGTCGCCGCGGCCGACGATCGGCGTGCGCCCCAGCTCGCGCGCCCGCATGGCCGTCACCCGCCGATCGGGATCGCCGCCCAGCACACATCCCCAACGGCCGCGGTCGACGCTGACCACCATGGCCGATTCGGCGTCGGCGTGTTCGGGGCGCGTCTTGGTCCTCGGTCGCGAGCCTTTGCCGGAGCGGATCTTGACGTCGGACTCGTCGTAGTCGCCGGGCCTCAATCGCCGGATCCCGGTTGGATGGTGACCATTTCGGCCCACAGTCGCGGAAACTCCGGCAATGTCTTGGTGGTGGCGCCGATGTCGTCGACTTCTACTCCGGCGACCCGCAGCCCGACGATGGCCCCTGCCATCGCCATCCGGTGATCGGCATAAGCGCGCCAGGTACCGGGCCGCAGCGGTGTCGCGGTGATCACCAGGCCGTCCGTCGTCTCCCGACAGTTGCCGCCCAGGCGGTTGATTTCGGTGCTCAGTGCGGCGAGCCGGTCGGTTTCGTGGCCGCGCAGATGGGCGATGCCGCTCAGCCGGGACACCGATCCCGGCGCGGCCAGTGCCGCGAGTGCGGCCACCGACGGCGTGAGCTCGCCGACCGCGCGCAGGTCGACTTCCAACTCGCTATAGCTGGCCGAGCCCTGTACCTCGAGGTATGAATCAGTATGCGTGACAACGGCATCCAGCTTGCGCAAAATATCGAGGATGTGATCGGCGGGTTGGATACTGTCCGCCGGCCAGCCGTTGATGCGCACGGTGCCACCGGTGACCACCGCCGCCGCGAGGAAGGCGACGGCATTGGTCAGATCGGGTTCGACGTCCCAGTGCCGGGCTTTGACTGCACCCGGCCGAACCTGCCAGCGGTTGTGGGCCGAATCGTCGACGGCGACGCCGGCCTGCCGCAGCATCGCCACCGTCATCGCGATGTGCGGCGCGGACGGCAACGCCGCACCGGTGTGCTGCACGGTCAGGCCCTCGGCGAACGACGCTCCACACAACAGCAGGCCTGAGACGAACTGCGACGACGCGGACGCGTCGATGGCGACGGTGCCGCCGGCGACATATCCGCTGCCCGCAACCCGGAACGGCAGTCCCGTTCCGTCGATGAGAACTCCGAGACCGCGCAGTGCGTCCAGCAGCGGGGCGATGGGCCGGGCCCGGGCCTGTTCGTCGCCGTCGAAGGTGACCGGCGCCGCGCTCAACGCGGCCAGCGGCGGGACGAAGCGCAAGACCGTGCCGGCCAGGCCGCAGTCCACTCGCGCGTCCGGGCCGGGCTGGATTTCGCCGCTCACCGTGAGCTCGGATCCATCGCCGTCGACCTGCAGGCCCAGTGTCCTCAGCGCCCCGATCATCAGGTCGGTGTCGCGGCTGCGCAGCGCACCGGAGATGGTCGACGTGCCTTGGCCCTGCGCGGCTGCCAGCGCTGCGAGGATCAGCGTCCGGTTGGTCTGGGACTTCGAGCCCGGGACCGTCACCGTGGCGCGCACCGGTCTCCGCGCGCATGGCGCAGGCCAGGACGTGGTGCTCACCTGCACCATCCTGCCGTCTCGGCGGGTGTCGTGGATACCAGGCACCATAGTCTTATGTGTGGACGCTTTGCGGTGACGACCGACCCGGCCCTGCTGGCCGAGAAGATCAAGGCGATTGACGAGGCCACAGGCGCCTCGGAACGGGCTTCTGAGCCCAATTACAACGTGGCTCCGACGGCCACCGTCGCGACCGTGGTCAAACGTCACACCGAGCCAGACGACGAGGCGACGCGCCGGGTGCGACTCATGCGCTGGGGGTTGATCCCGCCGTGGGCCAAGGCGGGCGCTGACGGAGCACCTGAGGGCAAGGGTCCGCTGCTGATCAATGCGCGCGCGGACAAGGTCACCACCTCGCCGGCTTTTCGCTCGAGCGCAAAATCCAAGCGCTGCCTGGTGCCAATGGACGGTTATTACGAATGGCGCGTCAATCCCGACACCGCCGACGGTAAAAAGTCGCGTAAGACGCCGTTCTACATGTATCGCAGCGACGGTGAGCCGTTGTTCGCGGCGGGCTTGTGGTCGGTCTGGAAATCGGACAAAGAGGCTCAACCGCTGCTGAGTTGCACCATCATCACCACCGACGCGGTGGGCGAGCTGGCCGAGATCCACGACCGGATGCCGCTGATGCTGTCCGAACCCGACTGGGATACCTGGCTGGATCCGGACACCCCGCTGGATCCCGACTTTCTCGCCCGTCCGCCGGATGTCCGCGACATCGAGCTCCGGCAGGTGTCCACGCTGGTCAATAGCGTGCGCAACAACGGGCCCGAGCTGCTGGAGCCGGCCGAGGCGGAGCCCGAACAGATCACGCTGCTCTAGCCGTAGCAATCGCTTGCGCGAGCGTTCGTGTTTGTACATCGACACGATGTATCTTCAGTACAACTGCGCACCCTCGCGAAAGCGGGCGGTCGACAACAGTCGGCCAATCTTTGTCGCTTCGCGACAGAACCAGACGTACAGCCGCGATCTAGCATGCTCGTGTGACTGCCAAGTACACCTACACCTTCGAAGACATCCGCAACCGTCCCGTCGCGGTGATCGGGGCGGGAACCCTGGGCCGTCGCATTGCGCTCATGCTGGCGAGTCGCGGGGGAACTGTGCGAATTTATGCGCGCCGCGCCGAGCAGCGCGCCGAAGCCACGCAATATGTGACAGAGAATCTACCTAAAGTCGTGCAGGACAGAGGCTTTGGTGAAGTAGGTACGGCGATCGGGGCAGCGTCGCTCGCGGAGGCGCTGGACGGTGCCTGGCTCGCCGTCGAATCCGTCCCGGAAAGGCTCGACATCAAGATCCCGCTGTGGGGCGAGATCGACCGGGCCGCGCCGCCAGACACCATCTTCGCCACCAACTCGTCGTCGTTCCCGTCGCGGCTGATGGCCGAAAACGTCCGTGACAAAACGCGTTTGTGCAACACGCACTTCTACATGCCGCCGCAGTTCAACGCCCTCGACCTGATGTCGGACGGCCAGACCGATCGCGGCCTGCTGGACACCCTGCTGACCATCCTGCCCGAGTTCGGTGTACATCCCTTCGAAGCGCGCAAGGAGTGCACCGGTTTCATCTTCAATCGGGTCTGGGCCGCCATCAAGCGCGAGTGCATCGCCGTCGTCGCCGAAGGTGTGGCCCGGCCGGAGGATGTGGACGGGATGTTCAAGGTCAATTGGGGTGTGCCCGCCGGGCCGTTCCAGATGATGGACATTGTCGGTCTGGATGTCGTGCTCGACATCGAAAACCATTACGCCGAGGAGTTCCCGTACCTGCCCAAGAGTGTGCGGGACTTGTTGCAGGAGTATGTGGATGCGGGAAAGCTCGGCCTCAAGACAGGCGAGGGCTTCTATCAGTACTAGCGCGAGCAGACGTAAAATTCCCTAAAACAGCGGCGTGTCGGGAAATTCTGCGTGTGCTCGCGCCACCTCGAGCGGGGCGCTTAATTGTTGCTCAAAACCAAGCGCCAGTGACCGGCAGCCCGAGGATCCGGAACACACCAGAAGTTGTTCCAATTAAACGGTGGCGTTGTGGCTTTCACGCCGGGGCCGGCGTCCTGACAAGCCTGGTGGGTCGGATAGCTACCTTCGGTCTGCAGCGTGTCGGCGTTGCTGACGCCTACGCCAATCGTCATCGATGCCGCAAAAGCCAGCACACCCGCGGAAACAAAATTGAAGATCGGTCGCTTCATTTCCATCCAATCGTCGTATGGTGCTCCAGCGTGGAGATAAGCATCAACATTAAGGCCAGTCGAACGGCTAAACAGCGCTTTTCGCCGAGGAGGCTACGAGCGCGAGCAGACGCAAAAGCCCCTGAAACTGCGGCGTGTCGGGAGGTTTTGCGTCTGCTCGCGCAAGCTGTCGCGGCAGACATGGTCGACGCCGCTGGCATCTCACCGACCTCGTCCTTAACGCCGAGCCCGGCTGCCGCGCGGCACATACGGTGGCCGCCGTCATCACGAGGCTCTGCCGGCCATCACGAATAACCTCTGGGAACGGGCCTGTTTGACCGACGAATTGAGAGACGCCGAATGACCGCAAAAATGAACACCGTCAGCTTCGACTTCACCGGCGCCAACGTGCTGGTGAGCGGCGGCACCCGCGGCATCGGGTATGCGATCGCGAGCGATTTCGTCAAGGCCGGCGCTGCGGTCACCGTCACCGGTAGCCGCGCGTCGGCTGCAGACTATCCCGAAACCGACCTCAGCGCAGTGCATTTCCGGCAGTGCCAGATGTCCGACACCGCCGCCGTCGACGAGCTGGCGGCATCACTCGGCCCGCTCGACGTCCTGGTGAACAACGCCGGTGGCCCCTACGCGGCGCATAAAGACGAATGGGATCCCGACGGTTACGCCGGGTCGGTCGCAGTCAACCTGTTCGCCCACATGCGCCTGACCATGGCCTGCCACGAGCGGCTCAAGGCGAGTGACGCCGCCGGAGGCGCCAGCGTGGTCAGCATCGCGTCGATGTCCGCATTTGTGTCGGCGGTCAACGTGCCGGCCTACAGCTCGTCGAAGGCCGGCATCGTGGCATTCACCAGAAACCTTGCCCGGCGCTGGGTCGACGACGGGATCCGCGTCAACGCGGTGGCACCCGGTTTGATCGACACCCGGATGACCCGTCCAATGCTGGGCATTCCTCAACTGTTCGAACCGGAAATGCGTCACACCCCGATGGGCAGAATGGGGCTGCCCGAGGAAGTCGCACCAGCGGTGCTATTCCTGTGTACCGACGCGGCCCGCTACATCACAGGCACCACGGTCGCCGTAGACGGCGGATACCTGACCGTCTGAAGCCTTGGGCAGCCGAGCAGACGCAAAACACCCGACACGCCGTGCGTTCGGGTGCTTTTGCGTCTGCTCGCGCTATCTGGCGAGGTATGCCAGCGCGAGTTGGGCGGCGTTGGCGCCACACATACCGTGCGCGCCGGGCCCCGGCGGGGTCGCCGCCGAGCAGATATACATGCCCGGCACGCCAATGGTGTAGGGCGACAGTGTGATTCGCGGGCCGAACGTCAGCTGGCGAATGTCCTTGGCGCCGGTCATGATGTCGCCGCCGACGTAGTTGAGGTTGTAGGTGGACATCTGCGTCGTGGTCCGGACAGCCTGGCCTACCACGCGGTCCCGGAAGCCGGGCGCGAACCGCTCGATCTGGGCGATGATGGCCTCGGTCGCGTCGCCGGTGTAGCCGTTGGGGACATGCGCGTAGCTCCACACTGGGTGGACATTGCCCACCGAGCGTTGCGGGTCGGCCAGATACTGCTGCCCGACTAGCACGAACGGGCGCTCGGGCATCCGCCCGGCGTGGATCTCCCGCTCGGTTGCGGCGAGTTCGGCGTAGGTCCCGGCCAGATGCACTGTGCCGGCCAGGTGCGCGTCGGGGTTCGTCCACGGCACGCCGTCCTCGACGGCGAAGTCGACCTTGAATGCGCCGGGACCGCGCCGGAACCTGGTGAATGCGCGGGCAATTCGGCGCGGCAACCGCTCGCCGAGAATACCGGCGACCGCGCCGGGCGCCAGATCGAACATGGTGACGTCCGCCGACGGCAGCTGCGACAAGGTCTCGACCCGGACGCCCGTCTCGATCTTGCCGCCCAGTTCGCCCAGCACCGCCACCATCGCGTGCGTGATCGACTGCGAACCGCCTTCGGCCACCGCCCAGCCGTGCCGATGGCCGGCGGCGATGATGCCCATCCCGATGGCCGTGGTCATCGGGTAGTGCAACGGCCGGAAGGCATGGGCCGCAACGCCTCCGAACAACGCGCGGCCCTCGTCGGTGCGGAACAGCCGGGCGAACGCCGACGCCGGCAACACGGTGGGTGCACCGAAGCGTGCCAACGCAAGCGGATGGTGCGGCAGCCGCAGCAGTGGCCGCATGATGTCGTCGCTCAGGACATCGAAGCGCGCCGAAGGGTACCCGAACGCCAGCCGCCACCGCGATCCGTCGCGACCCAGACCGGCGACAGTGTCCGATACTGAACGGCGCAGGACGCCTGCGCCGCCGCCGTCGAGCGGGTGTACGCAATCTATCTCCGGCCAGCGCCACGACAGGCCGTGCCGCTGCAGGTCGAACCGGGCGAGGAACTGCGAGCCGACGGCCATCGGGTGGATGGCCGAGCAGTGGTCGTGCAACAGGCCCGGGACGATCGCTTCGCTGCTGCGGACGCCACCACCGACCTCGTCGGCTGCCTCCAGCACGGTGACGTCCACGCCTTCTGCCGCCAGGGAAATGGCGGCGGCGAGCCCATTAGGCCCGCCGCCCACCACCATTGCCGTGCTCATGTCAGGGCTCCTCGCTCACTTTCGCGCCGCGACGAACACGTCCCGTCGCGCAGCGACCAACTCACCTGCGTCGGAACGGGTCCGTTGGGTAGCCAGGGCTGTTCGGCCACCACGTCGGCGACCTTCCAGGTCCCGCGCTCGATGACACCCAAAGCGGCGTCGATTAACTTGTAGTGCTGTACGCCGCTGCCCACGGCCTCCGACTCCACCCAGGCGATGACACACTCGCCCGGCTCGAATTCGGCTTGCCGCTGCACTGCTTTGATCAAGTCTTCATTGTGCAGGTGGCCGTCGCCGAAGTTGAACCCGATCAGGGAATTGCACAAGAACTCGCCTTCCCGCACGGTCCGGGTGTCGACGTCGGGCAGGTGGCTGACCAGCAGCGAGAACAGGCCGCGGCCCTGACTGTGCATGGTGCGCCAGGCGATGGTCTTCTGTGCGGTGATCTCGGCCCACTGCGGTTCGTAACCGAAGGCGATGAACTGGTCGACCTGGTTTCCGGCCGAGCGGGTGACCCGGTCCAGCTTGGCTTCCGCACCCGGTGCGAACGCCCACACCGCCGACGCCCAGTTGCCCGCGTACTGCCGCAGCGACGGCAGGAAGGAGACCCTGTCCGGGCGCAGGTTACCCAGAATGGGGAAGAACAGCAGACCCGCGGCAATGACGGCGGCCAGCCAGGGCGGCGTCATGTCCCACGGGGCGTATCCGTCGCGATTCGGGAACCCGAGGAACAAAAACGCTGTGGTGTAAGCGAATACGACGTTCCATTCCAGCGGGACGGCCAGCGGGAAGGTCGAGATGATGAACAGGTGGAAGGCCACCATGAGCAGCGCCGCGGCCAGCGTCAGCCATTTGTTGGTGGAGAAGAACAGGACCAGCGGGGCGACGATCTCGACGAAGGTGCCGTTGACGTGTGCCATGAAATCCGCCACCCGCGACGGCCGCATGTCGCGCGGGAAATCCCGGTAGTGCGCCCGCTTCAGCCACTTGGACGGAATGAAGGGGCTGTTGCTGACCATCGGCGGAATCACGTTGGAGAAGTGCTTGCCGAACTTCGAGAAGCCGGCGCCCACCCATACCACCACGATCAGCATCTTCAGCGCGACGATCATGTTGGTGAAGGGCAGTACGGCGAAGAACACCAGTGCCGGGAAGTACTGCTCGCCGCGGGCGGCCAGGAAGATGGTCTTGTCCCGCAGGCCCACCAAAACCAGCAACGCGATCGGGGCCACCAGCAGCGCGGGGCTTACCAGTCCGGATACGTTGTCCGGCACCATCTTTGACAGCGAGTCGCTGTGCACACCCGGCAGCACCAAGGCAACGGCCAGGCTGGCAAGCAGCGCCAGGTACAGCCCGATGTCGAACCAGGTGCGCCGGTCACCGTTGGTGAAAGGTACCCACTTCCACGGGCGCAACCGGATGGTGTTCGGCCGGGCCCAGAAGTAGATGCCGCCGGTCATCGGCTTGATCTTGCCGGCCAGCGGACCCCAGGATCCGGCGACGCCGATGGCCTCGAGCAGCACGGTCCACAGGATGACTTTCTGGTAGACGATCGGCTGGTTCCACCAGTCGGTGACATGCCAGAAAGCCGGCAGGCCCGATGTCGCCGTGGCTACCGTGATCCCGCCGATCGCGAAGAACACGACCAGCTTCACGATGTAGATCAGGTGGACGATCCGTGGTGAGCCGAAACCGTTTTCGGCCCAATCCGCGGCGAGGATACGCATTCGCTCCATCAGCGGCTTGCGCAAGAACTCGTCCGGATCGACGGCGGCGAGGTGAGGTTGGGTGAGTGCCATGGTGGTGGCTCCTTGGTTGCGACGACAGAGTGCCGCTAACGCTAGGAATTCGCGAACGCGCGAGACAGTCGCTGACCGACAAACCTGGCCGGCGGCATTATCGCCCAAAAACAACTGCGGCGGCTAACGTCGAGAGCGTGGAGAAACCGCGGCCGGGCACCCTCGATGCCCAAGTCGAGGTGAGCCGCTACGTCGCCGACATCGCCGCCCGATTGCACGGTCGGCTGGCCGACGTGACGTCGGAGATTCATGCCGCTCTGAAGGATCAAATCGCCGATCTGCGCCGGGACCCGCGCATCATGGAGCTGCTCTGGGCCAGCATCGAGGGCAACGTCGACACCATGTTGCACGCGATGCGCTACGACATTGCGGTCGAGCGTGTCGAGGCCCCCACTGCGGCGCTGGAATATGCGCGCCGCCTGGCCCAGCATGGGGTTCCCGTCAATGCGCTGGTGCGCGCCTACCGGCTTGGTCAGCGCCGGATGACCGAGCTGATCTTCGCCGAATTGCGTGCGATCGACATCCCCGACGCGATGCGGGTAGCGGTGATCGAGGCGATGGGCACCGCGATATTCGCCTACATCGACTGGATGTCGCAGCAGGTCGTCGTGATCTACGAAGACGAACGCGAACGATGGCTGGAAAACCAGAACACCCTGCGCGGCGTGCGGGTACGGGAGATCCTGGCCGCAACCAAGAGCATCGATGTCGATGCGGCGACCACGTCGATCCGCTATCCGCTGCGCTGGCACCACGTCGGACTGGTCCTGTGGTATCCGGACCAGGGCGCCGAAGTCGACGAACTTCCCCGGCTGCAGAAGTTCTTGCGCGAACTGGGCGAAGCCGCCGGTGTCGACGCCGGCCCGCTGTTCGTCGCCGCGGACCGCAGCAGCGGGTGGGGCTGGCTGCCCTATCGGGCAGCGGTCGACGACGCCGTGGCAACGATTCGCCGGTTCGCACAGACCGAGAAGGACTCGCCCAGCGTGGCAATCGGGACGATGGGCGCCGGTATCGACGGCTTCCGCCACTCGCACCGCCAGGCAGCCGAGGCCCGCGACGTCGCGATCGTCACCGAACAGCCGAACTCTTCGGCACCGAGGGTGATCGCCGCCAGCGACCCGGGCCTGTCGGTTGTCGCGCGACTCGGCGGAGACGTGGCCGGCACCCGCGAATGGGTGGCCGACGTGCTCGGCAACCTTGCCGCCGACACCGAGAACGACGCGCGGCTACGCGACACACTGCGGGTGTATCTGGGCTGCGGCGGCAGCTACAAGGTGGCCGCCGAGGAACTCAGCATGCACTTCAACTCGGTCAAATACCGAGTGGGCCGGGCCGTTGCCCGGCGCGGCCGCGAGATCGGTACGGACCGGCTCGAGGTGGAACTGGCATTGCTCGCCTGTCACTGGTACGGCGCCGCGGTCCTGCAAACGAACTGACCGGGCCCGGCGACTTTGGCGGGCCCGGGCGGGTTCTGTGGGTACGGATCAGGCAGCGGCGGGGACGGCCAGGCGACCGTATGCGGTGGCCCGGGGCATCCGGACTGCCCGGTTCCGCAGGTAGGACTGCCGCCGGTCGCGGGCAACGTAGACGACGTGGAACGCTGCGGGGATGAGCACCGGAAGCAGAACCATGGCGAGGTAGATGCTGATTTGGGTGATGGCTTCGAACATGGTTCGCCTTCGTTTCTCCGCCGTGCGGCGGTGTCGGGATGATCGGGATATATTGCAGCACTTGAGGATTCGAGCTGGCGGTGATCGAATCACTGGCTTCGAGTAGAGAATTTACCCACCCGGCCTCAGTGCAGTAATGTGCCGAACCGACGAAGTTGTTGTGTGGTGTTGTTTTCCCGAGACAAAAGCCGCTAGAGGCCCACTAAGGCAGGCGCCGCTCGATCTCGAAGGCCAGACACAGCTCGGCGAGATCGCGTGGCCGCGAAAGCGTTCGGCCGGTCAACTCCTCGATGCGGCGCAGCCGGTGCCGGACGGTATTGGGATGGCAATAAATCAGGGTGGCGGTGTCGTTGGCAGAGCCGCCCGCCTGCAGCCAAGCCTGAAAGGTGTCTAGCAGCACTGTGCGTTCGTCGGCCGGCAGTTCGTCCACCCGCCCCAGCAGCGACGACTTGATCTTCGCCATGACCTCGGGTGCGCTGACCGCCGCGACCGCGAGCGGCGTGTCGTCGAACACGGCGACCAGAGACTCCGACGAGGGTTTCCCGCTGACCGCCAGCCGGGCGTATCGCAGCGCGTCGCTGGTCTCGGACAGCTCGTGAAACGGTGGACTGATGCCGACACGGGCGGTAGCGGCCTGTCGCAGTACCTCGAGCAGCGCGCCGTGGCCGTCGGACGGTCGCAGATGCACGATCCCGACCTGTAAGTCCGGCAGCAGCCGCCATGCCGAGCGGATGTCACGGGCGGACAGCTTGTTCTCGATTGCCGGCAATCCCAGCTTCCCGATCGCGGGCAGCTCGGCCGCCACCACGACGTAGGGTCCGGAAGTCGGCAGCCGCAACAGGTCGGCCGCCTCCCAGAGGCTCTGCCGATCGGTCATGCGCCGCGACAGCAGCGCTTCCACCAGCGCCGATCGCTCTTCCTCCCGCTCTAGGATCTGGGCCGTCAATTGTTGGCGGTAGGCATCGCTCATGGCCTGGGTGAAGGTCTCTTGGGCGAAGAAGACCCGTGCGGTCGCATCCAGGATCGACTCGGTGGGTATTGCCGCGGCCCGGGCGGTGGCCAGGGTCTCCTCCCACATGAATCGGAAACCCATCCGATAGGCGGTCATCACCGCCGGCAGCGGCACACCGGCCAGTGCACGCTCGGTGCCGGTCTGCTCGGCCGGCGAGACATCGGCTTCCCCGGCCAGCGAGTGGAAGATGAATGTCACGTTCGCGACACAGCTTTCGGCGACCTGATCCCGGGTAACGACGCTGCCGTCCCGGTATGCGTCGATCTCGCGGCAGAGCACGTCGGCCATGGCCATGCCCAGCTCCGGGGCGCGGGCCAGCATGAGCTTGCCGAGCTCGATGACGTGCGGATCCACCGCCGCGCCGCGCGGCCCGCTGCGGGGCTCGGATACCACGCCCATACCGCCAAACCCTATGCCCGGAAACGCGCCGATGTCCGCGGTAACACCGAACAGGGCTCGCTGTTGTTTGCGCGCACATTGTGGTCTGCGGTCGCAGAGACGACGCTGGAAACACGCACGGCAAGCACTTCCCGGAGGCAGCTCATGACCGCACTAAGCGCCAATCTCGTTGCATCGAAAGAGCGTCACCCCGACCGCGTTGCGCTCCGCTGTGACGATTTGCAGTTCACCTTCACCGAGTTCGACGCCGCAGCCGCGCGCGTGGCGACGTTGCTGGAGCAGGCCGGGGTTGAACCGGGCGATCGAGTTGGCCTGATGTTGCCCAACACACCGGCATTCGCGATCGCTTTCTACGGGATCATGTATCGCGGCGCGACCGCGGTCCCGATGAATCCGCTGCTGAAATCCCGCGAGGTGGCCTTCTACCTTTCCAACACCAGCGCCAAAGCATTGTTCGCCACACCCGCCTTCGCAGACGAGGCCAACGCCGGTGTCGCCGAGGTGGGCGCCAAGTGCTGGGTTGTCGACGATGCCGGACTGGCCGAGCTGATCAGCGACCTCCCCGCCCAGGAGTCCCCCGTAGAACGCGACGACGACGACGTCGCCGTCATCCTGCACACGTCCGGCACCACCGGAAAACCCAAGGGCGCCATGCTCACTCACGGCAATCTGGGCCGCAACGCCGACGTCGGCGTCCGCACGCTCATCGAAACCGGGCCGGACGACGTGGTGATGGGCTGCTTGCCGCTGTTTCACGTGTTCGGGCTGACCTGTGGGCTCAACGGCGCGGTACTGGCCGGTGCGGCGTTGACGCTCTTACCCCGGTTCGATCCCCGCAAGGCCCTCGAGGTGATCGAGCGTGACGCCGTCACGGTGTTCGAAGGGGTGCCGACGATGTATTCGGCGTTGCTCAGCGTGGCCGAGGAAGCCGCCCCGGGAGCGACGCGAAGTCTGCGCACTTGCATTTCCGGTGGTGCGGCGCTGCCCATCCAGGTTCTCGCCGATTTCGAAAAGGCTTTTGGCTGCACCGTTCTCGAGGGCTACGGTCTCTCCGAAAGTTCTCCGGCGGCCGCGTTCAATCACCCGCACCGGCCCCGCAAACCGGGCTCGATCGGCACCCCGATCGACGGCGTCGAGATGCGAGTGGTGGACCTGGACGGCGTTGAGGTTCCCCAGGGCGAGACGGGCGAGATTCAGATCCGCGGGCACAACCTCATGAAGGGCTACTGGAATATGCCCGAAGCGACGAAATCAACGATCACCGCCGACGGCTGGCTCAACACCGGCGACGTCGGACGCGTCGACGAGGATGGCTACTTCTACATCGTCGACCGCACCAAGGACATGATCATCCGCGGTGGCTACAACGTGTATCCCCGCGAGATCGAGGAAGTGCTCTACGAGCATCCGGCAGTGGCCGAGGCCGCCGTCGTCGGCATCCCGCACGACTCTCTCGGTGAGGAAGTCGGCGCCGCGGTCGCGCTCAAGAAAGATGCCGCGGTTAGCCCTGACGAGCTGCGCGATTACGTCAAGGAGCGGGTGGCCGCCTACAAGTACCCGCGCAAGGTCTGGCTCGTCGACGAGCTGCCCAAGGGACCCACCGGAAAGGTCCAAAAGCGCGACATCACAGTTCCGACAACCGAAAGCACCCGATAACCATGGCAACTCAAACAAGACCAGACGAACTGGCCGCCCCGCTCGACCTGTTGCTCACGAGCGCGACCCGGCCGTTCGCCAGGCGGATGATGCCCGACGCCACCTGGGCTCGCGTCGCCGCGAACCTCGCGCAGCACCCTGGCGCGGTGGCCGACCGCGCTGCCACGCTCACCCGTGAGCTCGGCAGCATCGCGGCGGGCAACTCGCACCGCGCTCCGGCGCGGGCCGACAAGCGGTTCGCCGACCCTGCATGGCAGGAGAATCCGCTGCTGCACCGGGTCATGCAGGCTTACCTGGCCGGAGCCGAGACCGCGGAAGGGCTGCTCGCCGACGCCCAGCTGGACTGGCGTGACAACGAGAAGATGCAGTTCGTGGTGGACAACTTTATCGAGGGCCTGGCACCCAGCAACAACCCGCTGATCAGCCCGCTGGGCTGGAAGGCATTGATCGACACCGGTGGTCTGAGCGCAGTCCGGGGGGCGAAAGCCTTTGCCCGCGACATGCTTTCAAAGCCGCGGGTGCCGGCCATGGTCGAGCCCGATGCCTTTGCGGTGGGAGAGACCGTGGCCGTCACCAAAGGTGCTGTGGTGCTGCAGACTTCGATGTTCGAGTTGATTCAATACGCCCCACAGACCGCCAAAGTACGCAGCATTCCGCTGCTCATGGTGCCGCCAGTGATCAACAAGTACTACATCATGGACATCGCACCTGGCCGCAGCATGATCGAGTACTTCGTCCAACAGGGTCAGCAGGTGTTCGTGATGTCGTGGCGCAATCCTCAAGCGCGTCACCGGGATTGGGGTTTCGATGCCTACGGCGGGGCGATCGTCGAAGCGATGGACGCGGTGCAGAAGATCGGTGGGACCGATAATGTGCACCTGCTGGCCACCTGCTCGGGCGGCATCCTGGCGGCGATGACTGCGGCCCACCTGGCCAACATCGGCGAGGCCGATCGGATCGCCGGCCTCACTCTGGCGGTCACCGTGCTGGATGAGACCCGGGCCGGTTTCGCCGCCGCCGCGATGAGTGATCGCGCCGCGCAGGCCGCGATTCGGGTTTCGGCCAAAAAGGGTTTCCTAGACGGACGCGACATGGCCGAGATGTTCGCCTGGCTGCGACCCACCGACCTGGTGTGGCGTTACGTGGTGAACAACTACGTGCAGGGCCGCAAGCCCGCGGCGTTCGATGTGTTGTTCTGGAATGCCGACACCACCCGGATGGCCGCCGCGCTGCACCGCGACATGGTGTTGATGGGACTGCGGAACTCGCTGGTCCCTGGGGGCGAGGTCAGCATGCTGGGCAGCCCGGTCGACCTGGCCAAGATCAGCTGTGATGCCTACGTGATAGGCGGGGTCGCCGATCACATTTCCCCATGGCAGGCGACCTATCGCAGCGCGCGCTTGCTCGGCAGCAAGGACAACCGATACGTGCTGTCCACCAGCGGGCACATCGCCGCGTTGGTCAATCCGCCCGGCAATCCAAAGGCGTCCTTCCGAACGGGGCCGGTCGATGCCGAAGATCCCCAGCAGTGGCTCGACTCCGCGCAGAAATTCGCCGACTCCTGGTGGCCGGACTATGTGGGCTGGCTGGCCGAACGCAGCGGCCCAGAGGTCGATGCCCCCAAAATGCTTGGGGGGGAAGGCTTCCCGCCGCTAGGTCCGGCGCCCGGCAGTTACGTGATGGAGAAGTGAGGTGCCGCGCACCCGCCCTGCGGCCGCATCTGCTATCGGCGAGGAGCACTACGTCACCGCCGGCGGACAGCGCATCCGGGTGAACGTGCACCGGGGAGCGGGGGTGCCGCTGGTGCTGTGCAACGGCATCGGCGCCAGCCTCGAGGTGCTCGACCCGTTAGTCGAGCAATTGGGTTGCACGGTAGTCAGATTCGACGTGCCTGGCACCGGAGGCTCACCTACTTCTGTTCTGCCCTACGGGTTTCCCTACCTTGCCTGGGTTCTGGGCCGGGTGCTGTCCAGGCTGAACATCGGTGTGGTGGACGTGCTGGGGCTGTCGTGGGGCGGTGCCCTTGCACAGCAGTTCGCGTTCCAGAATCCGCGCCGCTGCCGGCGCCTGGTGCTGGTCGCGACGGGTACCGGGGCGCTGATGGTGCCAGCGCGGCCGCGCATTCTGGCGAAAATGCTGACACCGCGCAGGTTCTCGGATCCGGACTACGCCGCGTCCATTGCGGGGGAGCTGTACGGCGGCACCGTCCGAGCGCATGGCGAGGATGTGGCGCGACTGTTCGTGCGTCAGCTGCATGCCGGATCGCGGATCGGATACTTGCATCAACTGCTCGCAGGCTCGGTGTGGACCAGCCTGTTCGCGCTGCCGGCGGTGCGACAGCGGACGTTGATCGTGGCGGGCACCGACGATCCGATCATCCCGGTTGTCAACGCCCACATCATGCACACATTGCTCCCGCATTCCCGCCTGCATTTGCATGACGGCGGGCACATCGATCTGGTGCACAACGCGCCAGAACTAGCTCCCGTCATCGAACAGTTCCTGCTTGAACCCGGAGAAAGACCATGACTTCAATCTCAAAGATGCCGAACCCAGTCACCTCGTTCAAGACGCGAGGCGCCAAGGACGCCGATCCAGCCACCGCCTCACTCTGCGAGGACATCGGCCGTGCCCGGGGCACCGACTATTTCTTGATGAAGGATCAGCTGACCGACCAGGAAAAGGAGATCTTTGCCAAGGTCCGCGCGTTTGGCGAGGCCGAGATCCTGCCGATCGTCAACGACTACTGGGAACGCGGCGAGTTTCCGTTCGAGCTGATCCCCAAACTCGCCGCGCTGAACATCGTGGGCGACCACAACCTGGGCGACTATGGCTGCACGCGGATGAGTGCGGTCGCAAATGGACTCATCACGTACGAGCTATCCCGCGTGGACGGCAGCATCTGCACCTTCTTCGGCGTGCATGTCGGGTTGGCGATGCAATCGATCAACATCCTCGGTTCCGAGGAACAGCGGCAGCACTACCTGCCGGCGATGGCGCGCCTGGAAAAGATCGGCGCTTTCGCTCTGACCGAGCCCGAGCACGGCTCCGACGCCGTCGTCCTGGAGGCCACCGCTGAGCGTCACGGCGACGAATGGGTGCTCAACGGCCGCAAGCGTTGGCCGGGCAACGCCGTGTGGTGCGACATCATCGTCGTATACGCGCGCGACACCGCGGACAACCAAGTCAAGGCGTTCGTCGTGGAGAAGGACAATCCGGGCTACGTGGCGACCAAGATCGGCGGCAAGATGTCGCTGCGGATCGTGCAGAACGCGGACATCACCCTCACCAACTGCCGCGTGTCCGAAGCTGCCCGGTTGCAGAACTGCAACAGCTTCAAGGACATTGGCAAGGTGCTCGCCGGCACGCGCAATTTCGTCGCGTGGGGCGGAACCGGGAACGCCGTCGCCGCCTACGAGATCGCGCTGAACTACGCGTTGCGGCGCAAGCAGTTCGGCCGGCCGATCGCCAGGACCCAGATCATCCAGTCGATGCTGGTGGAGATGCTCGGTGACCTCACCGCCATGCAGCTCTACAGCATCCGGCTGGGCCGGCTCATCGACGAAGGCAAGATCGAAGAGACGATGGCCGCGCTCGCCAAGTACTACTGCACGGTCAAGGGCCGCAATGTATGTCGACTTGCCCGAGACGTATTGGGCGGCAACGGCATCACGCTCGACTTCCACGTGATGCGTCATCTGTGCGACATGGAAGCCCTGGTGACCTACGAGGGAACCGCCGAGATCCAGTCCCTCATCGTCGGCCGGCACATCACCGGGCAGAGCGCATTCGTGTAAGCGCGAGCTGGGGGCACCTCCCGCTTGCGGGGGAACGCAAAATCCCCGAAAACCTCGGCGTGTCGGGGGATTTTGCGTCTGCTCGCCGTGTCACCGAGCTACGCGCTATCCTTACTTGAACTTAGAAGTAAGGAGGAAGGGTGGATATTGCCGCTACGGTGACGTCAAAGGGGCAGGTCACCATCCCCAAGGCGGTGCGGGACGCGCTGGGCATTCACGCGGGCGATGAAGTGATATTCCGCGTCGAAGGCGATCGTGCCCTGCTCGCGCGAACGCCGGACTTGCTCTCTATGGCCGGCACAGTTCGGGTGCCCGCAGCGAAGCGCAACGCCATTTGGGACGACGTCATCCGCCGCACCAGGTCAGATCGTGCTGCGTCGCGACGGTGAGCGCTTTCATCGATACCAACGTCCTGGTTCGGCACCTGACCGGCGACCCGCCGGAGATGGCAGCCCGCGCGACTTCGTACCTCGCAGCCGAACAGGAACTGCTCCTGACTGATCTCGTCCTGGCCGAGACGGTGTATGTGTTGGAGTCGTTCTACCAGGCACCCCGCAGCCAAATAGCCCAGGCGATGCGCTCCCTCGTCGCCTTCGACTCGGTCGTCTGCGTAGATCCGGCACTGCTGCTGCGTGCTATTGAGGTTTATGAAGTCGAGCGGATTGACTTCGCAGAAGCCTATTTGGTCGCGTGCGCCGAGAGCACAGGCGTTGGTCGGGTCGCGTCGTTCGACCGGTCAATTGATCGGGTCGGCACCGTGCAGCGGATCGAGCCGCCGCCGGTTTAGTCACTTGCCCTGACACTACCGAGGAATCCTCGGTTCAGCTAGAGTATTACTCGTGCCGAAGTCCGACGCGCGGGGCAAGTTGCTGGAGGTCGCGCGGCGCCGGTTCGCGGTCGACGGCGCACTGGCCGCCACGCTGGACGAGGTTCGGCGTGAGGCGGAAGTGAGCGTGGGTGCGCTGTACCACCACTTTCCGGACAAACCGGCGCTCGCTGCGGCCGTGTACGCCGAAGTGATGAGTGAATATCAGGCCGGGTTCGTGGCCATGTTGCGGAAGCATGCCACCGCCGATGGCGGTATCCGCGGCGGCGTCGAGCACCACCTGCGGTGGGTGGCGGCCAATCGCGCCGAGGCGGCGTTGCTGCTCGGGGACCGCCTCGACAGCGCCGCGTTGCGTGACTGTAATCGTGAGTTCTTCGCTGCCATCCGGGACTGGTGGCGGCCGCATCATGCCTATGGCGCGTTGCAGCCGATGCGGCCTGGCATTACCGCCGCATTGTGGTTTGGCCCCGCACAGGAATTCAGTCGGCACTGGATTGCCGGGGAAGATCCGCAGCTGCCCCGCCGCGCCATCAAAGCATTCGCCGACGCAGCATGGATGGTGTTGCGCGCCAAACCTATTGAGGAGGAACGCCGATGACGGAATCGCTGTACAACCGCATGCTCGCCGATGGTGACGACCCGCAAGCAGTGCAACGGATCCAGGTAAACCGGCGTGATGACTGCGCGGTGGTGATACTCGACGAACCCGACCGGCTGAATGTGCTTTCCGCTCCTCTGGTTCGGCAACTGCGACGTGCACTCGAGAAGCTCATCGACGAACCCGGCGTTCGCGCGGTGGTGTTGACCGGCGCCGACCCGGGCTTCAGCGCCGGCGGCGACCTGAAGATGATGCGCACGGCCACCGAGCGATTGACTCAACCGGAGGGTGTGGCCGACGTATGGCGATGGATTCGCCGCGAATTCGGCGGTATTGCACGGCTTATCGCCGGATCGGACACCATTTTCATTGCCGCGCTCAACGGCGCCGCCGCCGGCGTCGGGCTGGCTTGGGCGTTGACCTGTGATCTGACGATCGCCAGCGAGCGCGCCGTGATTGTCCCCGCGTTCGGCCGCCTCGGTCTGATCCCGGAGGTCGGCACCAGCTGGGCGCTCACGCGGTGCCTCGGCTACCAGGGCGCGCTCGCCTACTACCTGCGGGGAGAGCACATCGACGCCCATGCCGCCCAACGCCTGGGGCTGGTGCAGCAGGTCGTTGCGCACGACGAGCTCCTTCCGACTGCCGACGAGTGGTGCGCGCGGGTGGCCGCGATGCCGGCGCACGCGGTCGCCATGACGAAGCCGCTGCTGCGTGCCGCAGCCGATGCACGCTGGCAGGACGCGCTCACGCTGGAGGAATTCGCCGAACCCACCTGCTTCACCACCGCTGCGTTCGCGGACAGTGTGCATGCCATGCTGACCCGATGACTGTCCGCGAGCTATACGACCGAACCGGAGGCACGTATTCGGCGACGCGCCAACCCGATCCACGGATCGGCATGCGGATCTTCTCGACAGGACAGAGCTGGACCTCGGATATCGCCTTGTTGTTTGCGATCTCGGCGACGCCGGTCAGGTCTGAATCCGCGCGGTCACGGCGCCGGTGAGCCGGATCAGATCCGCTGGTGCGACGGCCACGTCCCAGCCGCGCCGGCCCGCGCTGCAGAACACCCGGTCCCAGCTCAGCGCGTCGCTGTCGACGACGGTGGGCAGCCGCCGGCGCTGCCCGAACGGCGAAACCGCGCCCACCACGTAGCCCGTCGCGCGCTGTGCGTCGGCGCGAGCCGCCATCGTGGCCCGGGAGAGGCCTAGCGCCGCCGCGGCGGCCTTCAGCGAAAGTCGCGTCGACACCGGCAATATCGCGACCGCTGGCCCGTCGGCTCCGGCGATCACCAGTGTCTTGTAGACCTGCTCGGCCGCAATGTCATAGGCGTCGGTCAAAGCGCGGACCGCCTCGTCGCCGAACGAACCTTCTCCCGGATCGTGGTCGAACTTCACCACCTCGTGTGGCACACCGGCTTTGACTAGCGCCGCGAGGGCCGGTGTCGCGGCACGCGGCACCTCAGGGCTGCGAGTACCCCGGCGGGTTCACCCCGTCGACCCAGAAGTCGACGCCGAGGTTGCCGCCCGGCACGCAGTCGTAGACCGACAAGTCGGTGACACCGGACTCCACCAGCACGTCCTCACATAACAAGGTATTGCCGGTGTACTCGCGGGCGGGCTTGTTGAGGATGACGTAGGCCGCGTCGGCGTACACCTCGGGCTTGCGGGCGCGCTCCATCGCTTCGTCGCCGCCGAGCAGGTTCTGCACCGCGGCGGTGGCCACCAGCGTGCGCGGCCACAACGTGTTGGAAGCAATGCCCTCGTCGCGCAGCTCCTCGGCAATACCCAACGCGCACAACGTCATACCGAACTTGGCCATCATGTAGGCCGTCGGCTTCAGCCATTTCTTGTCCAGCAGCACCGGTGGCGACAGCGTCAGGATGTGTGGGTTCTCCCGGCCCTTCAGGTGCGGAATGCACGCCTGCGACACGGCATACGTGCCCCGCACCTGGATGCCGTTCATCAGGTCGAAGCGCTTCATCGGCACCTCGGTGATGGATCCCAGGTTGATCGCCGACGCGTTGTTCACGCAGATGTCGATGCCGCCGAACTGCTCGACGGTCTGGGCCACCGCGGCGGCGACCGAATCCGGGTCGCGGACGTCTCCGACGATGGGCAATGCCTGACCGCCGGCTTCCTCGAGCTCCTTGGCCGCCGTGTACACCGTGCCTGGCAGCTTGGGATGCGGCTCGGCGGTCTTGGCGATCAGCGCGATGTTCGCGCCGTCCTGGGCGGCTCGTTTGGCGATCGCGAGGCCGATACCGCGACTGGCGCCGGAAATGAACATGGTCTTGCCCTGCAGAGACGTGGCGTGCGACATGGCGTCACATTAACGTCCGGCCCGGCGCGACCGGACCGCGGGACCTGCCGCCCCCAGAGGGCGGCGGAAATAGCGCGCCGGGCTGCGCTGTTGATCGATGAGGTTTCTGCAGCTAGATGACCGCGACGAGGACAGGCGGGGTCAGACCGGAACAGACACTGTCGGTCACAGCCTTTAGATTGGAGGAGTCTGGTGTCAACGGCGACGAGCCTGTTGGGTGACGCGGAGTTGGCGCCCTCGTCTGCAGAAGGGAACGTGCTAATCGACATGGCCGACCTGGAAAACGTGCGGGACGGCGCCACCGACTTGGACGTTCCCGCGTCCGGGCCGCCGCCCGACGAGACCGATGCGGAACTGACCGCACGCTTCGAGCGTGACGCCATTCCACTCCTGGACCAGCTCTACGGCGGTGCGCTGCGCATGACGCGCAATCCGGCCGATGCCGAAGACCTGCTCCAAGAAACAATGGTGAAGGCCTACGCGGGGTTCCGCTCGTTCCGGGAAGGCACGAACCTCAAAGCGTGGCTCTACCGGATTCTGACCAACACCTACATCAACAGCTACCGCAAGAAGCAGCGGCAACCAGCGGAATATCCGACCGAGGCAATCACCGACTGGCAGCTGGCGTCCAACGCTGAGCATTCCTCCACGGGCCTGCGTTCAGCCGAGGTCGAGGCGCTCGAGGCACTGCCGGACACCGAGATCAAACAAGCGCTGCAGGCGCTGCCGGAAGAATTCCGGATGGCCGTCTATTACGCCGATGTCGAGGGTTTCCCATACAAGGAAATCGCCGAGATCATGGATACGCCGATCGGGACGGTGATGTCGCGGCTTCATCGTGGCAGACGTCAGCTACGCGCTCTTTTGGCCGATGTGGCCAGGGAGCGCGGATTCATCCGCGGTCAACAGGCGCACGAGGAGGTGTCGTCATGAGTGATCTACCCGGCCCAGTCGACTCCTGCTCCGACCCCAGCGCAGCCGACGACTCGCATGGCGGGCTCGGTTGTGCGGAAGTGATTGCCGAGGTATGGACGCTGCTCGACGGTGAATGCACCCCGGAGTCCCGAGAGAAGCTGCGCCGGCACCTCGAGGCATGCCCCGGGTGCTTGAAGCATTACGGGCTCGAGGAGCGGATCAAGGCGCTGATCGCGACCAAATGCAGAGGGGACAAAGCCCCCGAGGGGTTGCGGGAACGCTTGCGGCTGGAGATCCGCCGGACCACCATCATCCGCGGCGGATCCTAGCCCCGAATCAGGGGCAGTCCGCTAGCGGCTACGAGTTGGGGCGCTTGCCGTGGTTGGCTTTGCTGTACTTCCGGTCACGCTTCTTACGGCCACGCTTGGCCATGGATAACCTCCGTTTAGTCGAATGCGGGGCGGCCTTAGGTGTGTTGGGGTCCGCCCTGTTACCCAACAGTGTCCCATGCGCCCCGTCGCGCCGCGTCGGTAGCCTGCGCGCCGCTGTTCTGGACGGTCTTGTGGTTCGATATACATGAGCCTGAGAGACCAACAGTCAGCATGCGGAATGGCCGAAACGAGTGGGGTGAAGATGGCCGAGGATGTTCGCGCCGAGATCGTGGCCAGCGTGCTCGAAGTTGTTGTCCGGGAGGGCGACCAGATCGGCAAAGGCGACACCGTCGTGCTGCTGGAGTCGATGAAGATGGAGATCCCCGTGCTGGCCGAAGTCGGCGGCACCGTCAGCAAGGTCAGTGTGTCGGTCGGCGACGTCATCCAGGCTGGCGACCTCATTGCAGTGATCAGCTAGCCGTTGGACCCAATACTTCAGCTATTCGGCAGCTCGGGGGCGCGTCATTTCTACTCTCGGTGACCTTCTTGCCGAACACACCGTGTTGCCGGGCAACGCGGTCGACCATCTGCATGCGGTGGTAGGGGAGTGGCAGCTGCTGGCCGACCTGTCGTTCGCCGACTACCTGATGTGGGTGCGCCGCGACGACGGCGTGCTGGTATGCGTGGCGCAATGCCGACCCAACACCGCGCCGACGGTTCTGCAGACCGATGCGGTGGGCAGCGTCGTCGCTGCCGACCGGTTGCCGCTCGTCGCCGCAACCTTCGCTTCTGGAAATGCCGAGCGGGAAAGCGATGTGGTGCAACCGCATTCGTGGCAACTGCCCGGGCCCAACGTCGAGGCCTCCCCGGTACGGTATGGCGACCAAGTGGTGGCGGTGCTGACCCGGCACCAAACCGAAGTGGCGGTCCAGCGCTCGTCGGGCCACCTGGAAACCGCCTACCAGGAATGCGCCACCGACCTCTTGCACATGCTGGCCGAAGGCACCTTTCCCGACGTGGGAGACGTGGCCATGTCGCGTTCCACTCCGCGTGCCGGCGACGGTTTCATTCGCCTGGACGTCAATGGTGACGTGGCCTACGCGAGTCCCAACGCGCTGTCGGCTTATCACCGGATGGGCCTGGTCAGCGAGTTGGAGGGGCACAACTTCATCGAGGTGACGCGCCCACTCATCTCGGACCCCTTCGAGGCGCAAGAGGTGGCCGAGCATGTGCTCGACTTGCTGGCCGGCGGGACGAGCATGCGGATGGAGGTCGACGCCGGCGGTGCCACGGTGCTGCTGCGCACCCTGCCGCTGGTGGTCAACCGCGCCAGCGCCGGTGCCGCGATACTGATCCGCGACGTCACCGAGGTGAAACGGCGGGACCGCGCGCTGATATCGAAAGACGCCACCATCCGCGAAATTCACCATCGGGTGAAAAACAACCTACAGACGGTTGCAGCGCTGTTGCGCCTGCAGGCCCGTCGTACCGCCAATGCCGAAGGGCGCGAGGCGCTGATCGAATCGGTACGCCGGGTGTCGTCGATCGCCCTGGTCCATGACGCGTTGTCGATGTCAGTCGACGAGCAGGTCAACCTCGACGAGGTGATCGACCGGATTCTGCCGATCATGAACGATGTGGCGTCGGTGGACCGGCCGATCCGGATCAACCGCGTCGGCGATCTCGGCGTCTTGGATTCCGACCGCGCCACGGCGCTGATCATGGTGATCACCGAACTCGTGCAGAACGCCATCGAGCACGCCTTCGATCCGGCGGCCCCCGGGGGGGGGGGGACGATCCGCGCCGCGCGCTCGGCACGCTGGCTGGATGTCGTCGTGCACGACGACGGGCGCGGCCTGCCGCAGGGATTCAGCCTGGAAAAGTCGGACAGCCTGGGCCTGCAGATCGTGCGGACCCTGGTGTCCGCCGAGCTGGACGGCACGCTGAGCATGCAAGAGGCGAGTATGCAAGAGGGGAGCGTGCACGAGGGCACCGGGAAGGGCACCGACGTGGTGCTCCGGGTGCCGATCGGCCGGCGGGCCCGCCTACTGCTGTAATACCGGCACGCAACAGTGCGGCCCCGACGTTTGTCGAGGCCGCACTGTCGGAAACTGCGTCAGACTCCGCTACGGGCCTTCGTCCGGGCGCTGCGACGCTTGAGTGCGCGCCGCTCGTCTTCGCTCATGCCGCCCCATACGCCCGAGTCCTGGCCTGTGTTCAGGGCCCAGGCGAGGCATTCCGTGGTCACCGGGCACCGATTGCAGACCAGTTTCGCGTCAGCGATCTGTGCGAGCGCCGGGCCGCTGTTCCCTACCGGGAAGAACAGCTCGGGATCTTCGTCGCGACAGACCGCCTTGTGGCGCCAATCCATAAGTACTTACTCCTCACTGAGTGCGCAGCAAGGCGCACGGGCAATTTTCTTCCGCAGTTAGCGCGTGCACAAGAAAGGTATCCGTACCCCTACAAAATTTCTGCATGCAACCTTTTGATCGTTTCACAGGCTCAAGAGATGTCAATAGCGTCAGTTAGCTCGTGGGCTATCTCACTTTGACGAACTCTTACTAAAGCCCTTACACCGTTGTACTACACTGCGGCCCGCTTCCCTAGAGATTTTCGTCTCACTTTCCGGCCATCGGCTCGTCGCTGCAGTTCAGGACGGCTTTTTGGTGGGCGGTGCGACCACTGCCAACGCGTCGGGAACCGTTCGGAACGTCATGCCTTCGCGCATGCCGAGGTACTCCCCGTCGAACTGGGTGGCAGCCGGTTCACCGTTGGTGGTGACACGCAGCCAAGCCGTGTCGTCGTCGCGGATGAGTTGCTTTGCCTGCGGGTTGGGGCGTTTCGAGAGCATTTGGCGCACCAATCGCAGGGTGGGGAAAACCTTCATACTGGTGAGCGCGAACACACCGAGACCCGTCTCGAAGCTGCAATCGGGGTTCGTCACCATCGGCCGCTCGTTGCTGTAGGTCCACGGCGTGGTGTTGGACACCCAGGCGAAGTGCACGCCCGAAATGGCCTCGCGGTCCGGCAATTCCAGCGTCATGGTCGGTTCGCGGCGACTGAAGCCGACCGCGACGGGCACCGCCACTCGCCAATAGCGCAACGGGGTCACCTTGGCGCCCTTTCTGCGTTGGGCTTCCACTCCGGCGACCACTTCCGCGTCGACGCCCATCCCCGCATTGATGACGGCCCAGGTCTCACCGCAGTCGATCAGGCTGATCCGGCGCCAGGTCCGGTCACGGCGGTAGTCGTCGAGCAGCTGGATCAGCTGGTTGGTGGCGGCAACCGGGTCCCGGGATAGGCCCAGCGATCTGGTCAGCACATTCGCCGAGCCGCCCGGAACCACCGCAACCGCCGGCAGGTTTTCTCTCGGTGTGCTCCCCGGGCGGCCCAGCAAGCCGTTGACCACTCTGCTGATCGTTCCGTCGCCGCCGTGCACCACCACCAGGTCGACTCCGTTCGCGGCGGCGGTGTGAGCGAGTTCAGCCCCGTGACCTGGATGGGTGGTGTGCTCGACGGTGAGCTCGAGGCGGCTTTTGAGCGCGCTTGCCAACAGGTCACGGGCGGCCGGTGTGGTGGAGGTGGCAGCGGGGTTGACGATCAGCACGGCGCGCATGATGCACGAGCTTAAGGCTTGTCCGTGAGAGGCCGGCTGACCAGCCGACAAGCGTGACTACGCTGGCGTCGTGACGAATCCAGGCCGTGATCCGGCCCCGCGTGCCGTACGCAGCGCCGGTGTGATCGTCGGGCTGCAGGGGGTGGCGGCATTGGCGGTGGCCGCGGTGCTGGTGGTCCGCGGGCTCGCCGGAGCCGACCAGCGCGTGGTCAACGGGATGGGGACCGCGATCTGGTTCGCGCTGATCGGCGGCGCCGTGCTGGCTGCCGGCTGGGCCTTGGTGATCGGTAAGCGCTGGGGTCGTGGCCTAGGAGTGTTCACGCAATTGCTGCTGCTCCCGATTGCCTGGTACGTCGCGGTGGGCTCGCATCGGCTCGCGTTCGGGATCCCGCTCGCGTTGATAGCGCTGAGCGCGTTGGTCTTGCTGTTCAGTCCCGCAGCGGTGCGCTGGGCGGCGGGCGGCTATCAGCGTGACCGCGCCAGCTCGGCCAAGCCCGAGCCGGACAGCCGATAGGTGGTCCATTCCCGCTGCGGCACCGCCCCGATTCGGTCGTACAGCGCGATGGCGTCCGAGTTCCAGTTCAGCACCGCCCACGACAACCGCGTATAGCCCTGGTCTTGGCATTCGCGGGCCAGCTCCGAAAGCAGCGCGCGAGCCAGCCCGCGGCGGCGAAACTTGGCCCTTACGAACAGATCTTCCAGATAGATCCCCGCGACACCGTCCCACGTGGAGAAGCTGATAAACCACAGCGCCATCGCAGCGATTTCGCCGTCTGCCACCGCGACGTGGCCGTGCACCGTCGGCGACTCGCCGAATAGTGCTGTGGCGATCTGCGTTTCGGTGACCGTGCATTGATCGGGCGCGCGCTCGAATTCGGCCAGTCCGTGGATCATGTCGGCAATGTCGGCGGTGTCCTGCGGGACGGCGCGGCGGATGAACTCAGCCATGCACAGCCCCCAGCGCATTGAGTATCGTGGCGAATTTCGTTGTGGTTTCGTCGACTTCGTCATCGGGATTGGACTCGGCGACGATTCCTCCGCCGGCGTGCGCCAGCGCGGTGCGCCGGTCGGGCGACAGCTGCGCGCAGCGGATGGACACCACCCAGCGACCGTCGCCGCGGGCATCGCACCAGCCCACCGCACCGGCATAGAACCCGCGGTCCCCTTCCAGCTCGCGGATGAGCTCTGACGCGGGCTTGGTCGGTACTCCACCGACCGCCGGGGTGGGATGCAGCGCCAACGCCAAATCGATTGCGGTGGTAGAGGAATCGCGCAGCCGGCCGCTGATCGGTGTGCACAGGTGCCAGACCGCCGCGGTGCGGCTCAGTTGCGGCTGGGGCGCGATGGTCAGCTCGTCGCACAGCGGTTCCAGCGCCGCGCGCATGGTGTCGATGACAAATTGGTGCTCGTGCCGGTCCTTGGCGGAGTCGGCCAGCGCCGCACCGTGGGCGGCGTCGACGTCCGGGTCGGCGGAACGCGGGGCCGAGCCCGCAAACGGTTGGCACACAACGTGATTGCCGGAGCGAGCGATCAGAAGCTCGGGGCTTGCGCCCACCAGCGCCGCGCCGACGTAGTCGTCGCCCGCGGGAGTGAGGTCGACCAGGTAACCGTATGCGGTCGGGTCGGCCTCGACCAGACGGCGCAGGATGACCCGGGCGTCCAACGATTCGTCGGCGCCGAGTTGCAGCGCACGGGCCAGTACCACCTTGCGCAACGGGTTGTCCGGTGCCGCGAGCTGTTCCCGGGCCCGGCTGATCCGGGCGCGGTGGTCGGCAGGCGCCGGCAAGGTCGCCGTGATTCGCACCGCGGGCAGCGGTCCCGCTGGCCAGTCGGGCAGCGCGTCGGTGCGCCGCACGGCCTCCGGCACCAGCAGTGCGGCGGGTCTGGTCACGTCGAAAGGCAACGCGCCCAACACCATTGGAGCCGACCCCGAGCGGAGGGCGGCTTGCGCGGCGGTCACGTCGCGGTACTGCGTCCGCACTCCGTCGGCAACCAGAGTCCCCGTCGGCCCGCATAGCGCGAACGGCGGTTCGCGCGCTGTCACTGCCCCGTCAATCCGAGTGCAACAAGCTGGCGCACCCCGTGCTCGAAGCCGCAGACCGCGACCGACGCGGTTGGCATGCCGAATCGGCTGCCTTCCACCAGGGGAAGCTCGACCCAGCGGGTGATCACCGACCGGGAGAAGTGGCTGTGGCCGACGAAAATCACGTCGCGCGATGCCATGTGCTCGAGCGCCATTGCCACGGCCCGATCGGCGCGATCGCTGACCTGCTCGACGCTTTCGCCGTCCGGGCATCCATGAGTCCATACCAGCCAATCAGGTTCGGATTCACGAATTTGCGCGGTGGTCAGTCCCTCGTAGGAACCGTAATCCCATTCGGCGAGTAGCGGAGAAACCTCATCGACCGTGAGGCCGGCCAATTCGGCGGTGACCACGGCGCGCTGTCGTGGGCTGCTGATCACCAGCGGGTCGGTGATTTCCAGTTCGTCGAGGGCCTGGCCGGACAGCTCCGCCTGGGCTCGGCCGGCGTCGGTCAACTCGAGCTCGGTGACGCCGGTGTGCTGACCTGATTTCGACCACTCGGTCTCGCCGTGGCGGAGCAGCAGCAGTCGGTGGTTTTCCACACCGTCTTTCACGCCCATGCCCACCGATTCTGCCGGACCGACATGCCAGAGCCATTGCGGGAGCCACCGTCCGAAGCTTTGGGCCAAGGACGTGCCAGGATGGGCAGAGTGACCGCGCAGCAATAAGGAGGAGCGGCGCTTTGACTAAAACGCGGGTATTGGCAGTGGCCAACCAGAAGGGCGGCGTGGCCAAGACGACGACGGTCGCCTCGTTGGGTGCGGCAATGGCGGATATCGGAAAGCGCGTCCTGCTTGTCGATCTGGACCCGCAAGGCTGTTTGACCTTCTCGCTTGGCCAAGACCCGGACAAGCTGCCGGTGTCCGTGCACGAGGTGCTCCTCGGTGAGGTCGAGCCGAACGCCGCGCTGGTCACCACCAATGAGGGAATGACCCTGCTGCCGGCCAACATCGACCTGGCCGGTGCCGAGGCGATGTTGCTGATGCGGGCCGGCCGCGAGTACGCGCTCAAGCGTGCGCTGGCCAAACTCTCCGACTTCGACGTCGTCGTCGTGGATTGCCCGCCCTCGCTGGGCGTGCTCACGCTCAACGGGTTGACGGCCGCCAACGAGGTCATCGTGCCGCTGCAATGCGAGACGCTGGCCCACCGCGGTGTCGGGCAGTTTCTGCGCACGGTTGCCGACGTCCAGCAGATCACCAACCCGGACCTGCGGTTGCTGGGCGCGTTGCCGACGCTGTACGACTCGCGAACTACGCACACCCGCGACGTGCTGGTCGACGTTGCCGACCGCTACGACCTGCCCGTGCTGGCTCCGCCGATCCCGCGCACGGTTCGATTCGCCGAGGCCACCGCATCGGGTTCGTCGGTGATGGCCGGGCGCAAGAACAAGGGAGCGGTCGCCTATCGGGAGCTGGCCGAGGCGCTGGTGAAGCACTGGAAGACCGGCAAACCACTGCCCAGCTTCACCGTCGAGGTTTAGCGAGCAGACGCAAAATCGCCCGTTTCGGGCCGAAATAGGGCATGTTGCGTCTGCTCGGCCGGCTAACCCAGCGCCACCACGGTGTCGCCGCGCTGCTCGAAGACCCTGGAACCCGAAACGGCCGGGACGACCGCCGAACTGCTCGGCTGCCGGCTCACCGGAATGAAGCTGGTGTTCTCGCCACTGATCGGGTCATACACCCCGAGGCCACCGGTGATGGGCACCAGCAGCTGGCCCGCCATCATCGCTCCCGGACCCAGCGGCGTCGCCGTCTCGCCGGGGGCGATCGTGTAGCGAAGACTCAGCTTGCCCGTTTCGAAGACCATCAAGGAGTCGCCGGTCCACCAGGTCACCAGGTTGCCGGCCGGCGAGGCGACAGCCGAACTCGACGGCGGCTTGGGCAGCAGCGTGCTCGCCACCGTCGCGCCCGTCTCATCGATGATGTCGACTTTCGGTTGCGGCAGGGGCAGATACACGGCCGTGCTGGTGTCCGAAACGGCCAGCACGCGAGCACCCGAGCCGGGCCGGATCCCGGGTTCGGAGACAAGATGTTGCTGGGGTTCGTCGTCGTCTTTGCCGGGCCGCAACAGCACGAGCCGCAGATCGGCCTGGTTAGTGCAGGCCTCGAGCACCGATACCGCAGACGAGCTGGCCGCTGCCGACTCCAGCCGGCAGCCCGAATGCAGGCCTCGCGCCGAAGGTTTCACCCGGGCGTCGGTCTCGCCATAGACCAACATCCGGACCATGTCGGAGCGCCACAGCTCGAGGCGAGTCTGGCCGGCCGACAAGACGGTGGTGCCGTCGGCGGACAGGCGCACGGCCGGATCGGCATAACTGCTACGCGCGGGTCCGCGACGACCGGTGGCTCCGTCAATGGTGCTGACCTGCCCACAACCGCGGTCGTCGCGGTAGACGGCGACGGCGAAGTGATAGACCCAGGACAACCCGCACAGGTCGGTGTCGCGGGAGTAGTTCCAGCGCGTTTCACCCGTGGCGGGGTCATGTCCTCGCACCTGTCGCCCGTCGCCGGTAGTCACCGACCCGCCGACCACGACCGGCGCCGTGGTGGCCGGGCTCGTGGCGCTCCACAGCTGCTTCAGCTCGGTCGGCACGTATTTGGCCGTAGTGGGGTGAGGCGCCGGCGAGGCAGCCGGCCGGCTGACGGTGGCGCGGGCGTCGCTGGTCCACCAGATCAGCGCCGCGATCACGGCGACCACCAGCGCGATCGTCGTGGCGGCCACGATGTCACCTTTAGTCCGGCGTTCGGGTCGCACCATGAGGAACCGTTGGTCAGTTCGTCTGCGCGGCGAGCTTCGCTCCACGGTCCTGGGCGTCCCCACCGCCACCGCGCCGGCGGCGACGACGGCGACGGGCTGTTCCCGGGTCACCCGACGCGGGCGCGGACGGCGACTCCGCAGGGGCCTCGACGTTGGCGCCATTCGCACCGGCGGGGTGGCCGGTGACGGGTTGGCCGCCGCGGGTACGACGGCGCCGCGCGCCGCCGCTGCGGGTGCGTGGCTTCGGGCTGGTGCCTGCCTTCTCGGCGCCGGTGTTGCGCCGTTTGACCGGCGACTTGCGCGCCGCTCCGACCTTGCCGCCGGCGTCGGCCGGGATGGCCAGTTCGGCGTAGAGATGTGGCGAACTCGAGTAGGTCTCCGCCGGGTCCGGGGACCCCAGGCCCAGCGCCTTGTCGATCATCGCCCAGCGTTCCAGCTCGTCCCAATCCACCAGGGTGACCGCGATGCCGGTGCGTCCAGCCCGGCCGGTGCGCCCGATGCGGTGGACGTACATCTTGTCGTCCTCGGGGCACTGGTAGTTGATGACGTGGGTGATGTCGTCGATGTCGATGCCGCGCGCGGCCACGTCGGTGGCCACCAGCACGTCGATGTCGCCGGCGCGAAACGCCTTGAGAGCCTTCTCGCGCGCTATCTGCCCGAGATCACCGTGCACGGCACCGACGGCGAAGCCGCGTTCGGCCAGCTCGTCGGCAACCTTCTGGGCGGTGCGCTTGGTGCGGGTGAAGACCATGGTGGCGCCGCGGTCACGGGCCTGCAGGATTCGGCTGACCAGCTCCACCTTGTCCAGCGCGTGGGCGCGGTAGACGAACTGCTCGGTGGTGTCATGCACGGCCAGCGAGTGCGGCGACTCCGCCCGGATGTGGGTGGGCTGGTCCATGAAGGTGCGGGCCAGCGTGATGATCGGGTCCGGCATGGTCGCCGAGAACAGCATCGACTGGCGGTCGGCGGGGATCTGACGCAGGATGCGCTCGATGTCGGGCAGAAAACCCAGGTCGAGCATCTCGTCGGCCTCGTCGAGTACCAGCATCGACAGCCCGCCCAGCTGCAGGTGACCCTGCTGGCAGAGGTCGAGCAGCCGGCCCGGTGTGCCGACCACGACGTCGGCGCCGCTCTGCAACGCCTCGATCTGCGGTTCGTAGGCACGTCCGCCGTAGATGGACACCACCGACAGGGGTCTGGGCGCGCTGTCGCCGGCGGTCAGGTATTTGGCCGCGGTGGCCAAGTCGCCGGTCACCTGCAGGCACAGCTCGCGGGTGGGCACCACCACGAGGGCGCGCGGAGCGCCGCTGAGCGGCCGTGCGGCGTCACCGGCCGTGATCCGCTGTAGCAGCGGCACGCCGAAGGCGAAGGTCTTGCCCATGCCGGTGCGGGCCTGGCCGATGACGTCCTCGCCGGCCAGCGCCAGCGGCAACGTCAATTCTTGGATAGCAAAGGGATGGTCAATGCCCTTTTCCGATAATGCGCGGGCGATTTCGTCGCGGACTCCGAGTTTGGCAAATGTGGGTTCAGTTGTGCTCTTGAGCGCGGTCATACGGGGTGAATAAGCCTTCCGGTGACGGTATTTCGGGTTGTCGGTTTCTCTCTCGCGGTCACGCGCGCACTGAGTTTCGACTCCGAAATTCCGGGTCGCCGGCCGATGTTCGGTCCAGGGGAGCCCGATCCGAACGCGGCAGCTGTGCGCGCACATTTCGCCGGTGACGGCAGTACCAAAAAGGCACACAGATACAGCCATTACCTATGAGCATCATAGCTGGTGGCTCAGCGGGCACCCATTTGCGCTCAAGCTTGCCGACTAGAGTGTTGCCATGACCTCGCCCTCTTCCGCGGACCAGCTGGCAGATTCAGCGACACCACGGATCCCGGCGGATCATCCGGCCGTCAACGAATTCTTTGCGCTGCTGGCATATGCCGAGGTGGCTGCGTTTTATCGGCTGACCGAGGAGGCGCGGATGGCGCCGGACCTACGCGGCCGGATCTCGATGGCCAGCATCGCCGCCGCCGAGATGGGCCACTATGAGCTGCTGCGCGACGCCCTGGAAAGTCGTGGCGTCGACGTGGTTTCGGCCATGGCGAAATATGTCTCCGCGCTGGATAACTACCACCGGCTGACCACGCCGAGCACGTGGCTGGAAGCCCTGGTGAAGACGTATGTCGCCGATGCCCTGGCGTCCACTTTGTACCTCGAGATCGCCGGCGCCTTGCCTGAGGAGGTTGCCGACGTCGTGCGCGCTGCCCTCGCGGAGACCGCACACTCGCAGTTCGTCGTCGCCGAGGTGCGTAAGGCGGTTACCGCAAGTAGTAAACAGCGCAGCCGGCTAGCACTGTGGTCTCGCCGGTTGTTCGGCGAGACGATCACCCAGGCCCAGTACCTGCTGGCTGACCACGACGAGCTGGTCGACCTGGTGGTATCCGGGACCCAGGGCCTCAGTCAGCTCGGCGCGTTCTTCGACCGCCTACAGGAGACGCACGACCAACGGATGCGCGATCTCGGCTTGAGTTAACGGGTGCAGGTCGCCAGGTTCCCATTTTTGGCCGATGCGACCACCGTTTGACCCGCGGCGTTGACCACAGCGCAGTTGAGCTGGCTATAGATGCTCGTCGCGATGACCGACTTGGTCTGCACGCCGGGGTTCAGTACCACGATCTTCGTCCACGGCAGCGCCACGTTGAGCTCGGTGCGCGGATAGCCGTGCGCATCGGTATAGACGATGTTCACCAGGTCGAAGACCTGCTTGGTACCGGTGACGGTGTAGACCACCGTGCGCGGGTTCACCGTGGCCGACGGCGGTATTGCGGTGGGCGCCGGCGCGGCGGTCGGGGTCCGCGGCAGCGTCGTGCCGGGCAGTCTGCCCGACGGTGGCACTGTGGTGACCGTTTCGGGCGGTAGCGACGGTCGCAAAGACGGTATTGGTGTTTCGCTGGGCGGAGCGGTCGCCCGCGGTGTGGTGGAAATCACCGGTGTCCGAGTGGCCGGCGGCCCGATGGTGGCTTTGGTCGACGCGCTGTCGCCGCTGTTGATGATGACCGCAGTCGCGACGGCGCCGATCGCCACAACCGCACCGGCGACCGCCGCGATGGGGCCCCATCGAGGGCCGCCCGGCAAGAGTGATTCGCCGTAGCCGTCGTAGTCGGCTCCGGTCTCGTCGTACTCGTCGTCCGGGTAGTCCTCTACCTCGTCGTCGAGATGGGGCAGGGTGGCACTGATGGTGCCGATGTTATAGATGTGAAAGCGGCAGGGTGGCGGCCTCGGGGCGGGTTGTGACGGGTTGCAAGCGAATCGTTATCCGCTCGCGAGCTTCGTTTCGCTGACCGCGAACTGGCAGGTGGGGGCCGGGGGGCGATATCTGCGAACGCCGTCAACTAGCCTGCTGCTGACACGTATTGCGAGGGAACAGCTGGAAGGGGCGAGCGTGGAGGTCAAGGTCGGTATCACAGACAGTCCGCGCGAGCTGGTCTTTTCCAGTGCGCAAACGCCTGACGAAGTCGAAGAACTCGTCAATGCCGCGTTGCGGGAGGGCTCGGGTCTGTTGAGCCTGAGCGACGAGAAGGGGCGCCGTTTCCTGATCCATACCGCCAAAATCGCCTATGTCGAAATCGGCGTCGCCGACGCCCGGCGGGTCGGCTTCGGAATCGGGCTCGATTCCGCTCAGAAAGGGCACTAAGAGCGGGTAAGCGGCACGTGCGACAGTCCGCCCCAGGCGAACTGCACAGTGCCCTCGACGGCGTCCGACTTGGAAATCGGGCGGTCTGCGTCCAGCCAATACCGAGCGGCGTCGACGCTCATGCCGACCAAGCCCACCGCGATCATCCGGGCGCGATGGGGCTCCAATCCGGAATCTTCGGCGATCAGGGCGAACACCGCGTCGATGCACGATTCGGTGGCCGCCCGCACCTGCGCGGCCACCTCGGGCTCGGTGACGTAGTCGTTTTCGAAGATCAGCCGGTAACCCTGACTGTCGTGCTCGATGAAGTCGAAGAATGCCTGGACCGCCGCATGAAGCCGCTGCCGGTTGTCGGTGGTAGTGCGCAGCGCCTGCTGCACGCCGGAGACCAGGTTCTCCACGTGCCGGTGGAGCACCGCCAGATACAGCTCGAGCTTGCTTGAAAAGTGTTGATACAGAACGGGTTTGCTGACCCCTGCCCGGTCTGCGATCTCGTCCATACCGGTCGCGTGGAAACCGTGGTCGACGAAGACGTCGCTGGCGACGACGAGCAGCTGCCCGCGACGCTCGTCGCGGGGCAGCCGGTTGCCGCGCCGGGTGGACGCGGTCATGCTGTCTGCGGACCGCGCCCGGTCGGCCGCCTTGACGGCACGGTGTTGCGCTGTCTTGGCGAGATCGCTCATCGGGTCCTCATCTGATTCGTTGGCCACCCAAGCGCGGGCGGGCCCAACCTCCTGGCTCGTCGGAAAGACATTACTACCCATGACCGCCTCAGGACGGCCCATCGACCGGCATCGCCGATGTTGGTGCTGGCAGGCGGGAGTGTTGAGGTGCGCTCGGGCGCGCCAGCAGTCGCAGTCGGCGCCGGCTATGCCATCCTGGGGAAATGACTTCACCGCGGCCAGTGCGCAGCACCGGTCGGGCACCGGTGCTGCGTGACGAATGGCGAGAACCGCTGCGGGCGCAGCGCGACCCGCTCGCCGAGGCCGGACGCGCTCGAGCAGAACGCGACCGACCGCGTCGTCAATGGCGCAAACAAACCTGGCTGGGGCGGTTCGTGTCGACCTACGGCTGGCGCGCGTACGCGCTGCCGGTGCTGGCGGCGCTGACCGTACTGGTGGTGTACCAGACGGTGACCGGGACCAGCGCGCCCAAGCCGGCGGCCAGCGAGTCACTGCAGGGACCGCCGGCCATCGGTTCGGTGGGTACCGCGATTCTGGACGCACCGCCTCGCGGCTTGGCCGCCTTCGACGACAACCTGCCGGCCGGGACGCTGCCGGACGGTGGTCCGTTCACCGAAGCCGGCGAAAAGGCCTGGCATGTCGTTCCGGGCACGTCGCCGCAGGTCGGTCAGGGCACCGCGAAAGTTTTCAAATACACCGTCGAGATCGAGAACGGCCTGGACCCGACGATGTACGGCGGGGACAACGCCTTTGCCCAAATGGTCGACCAGACGCTGGCAAACCCGAAGGGCTGGACGCACAACCCGCAGTTCGCGTTCGTCCGGATCGATAACGGCAAACCCGATTTTCGGATTTCCTTGGCGTCTCCGGTAACGGTGCGTGAGGGGTGCGGCTACGAATTCCGGTTGGAGACGTCGTGCTACAACCCGGTCTACGGAGCTGACCGCCAGGCGCGGGTGTTCATCAATGAGGCGCGCTGGGTGCGCGGAGCGGTTCCCTTCGAAGGGGATATCGGCTCGTATCGGCAGTATGTGATCAACCACGAGGTCGGCCACGCCATCGGTTACGTGCGCCACGAGCCGTGCGACAAGCAGGGCGGTCTGGCCCCGGTGATGATGCAGCAGACGTTCTCCACGTCCGATGATGACGGAGCCAAGTTCGACCCCGAATTCGTCAAGCCGGACGGCAAAACCTGCCGGTTCAATCCCTGGCCGTACCCGATCGCCTGACCGGCCTCCACGAGTGTCACGCCCGCGTGGCCGTCGGCGTCAAGCGCTGCGACAGCGTGACGGTGGGTGCGCCGGGAGCAACCCAACACGTTTGCCGTTGAGCAGGGCAGCTGCTGTGATGGAAGTTGAATTGCAAACCGAGGAGATGTTTCGGTGTCGACATCCCAGACATCACTGCCACCACTAGTGGAGCCGGCCGCCCAGCTGAGTCGCGAAGAGGTGGCTCGCTACAGCCGTCACCTGATCATCCCTGACCTCGGCGTGGACGGGCAGAAGAGGCTCAAGAACGCGCGTGTCCTGGTGATCGGCGCCGGCGGACTCGGCGCGCCGGCCTTGCTCTACCTGGCCGCGGCCGGTGTCGGCACGATCGGCATCGTCGACTTCGACGTCGTTGACGAGTCGAATTTGCAGCGCCAGATCATCCACGGAACAGCCGACGTCGGACGCTCGAAGGCCCAGTCGGCGCGCGACTCGATCCTGGCGATCAACTCCCTGGTCGACGTGCGACTGCACGAATTCAGGCTGGACCACCGCAACGCCGTGGACCTGTTCCGGCAATACGACCTGATCATGGACGGCACCGACAACTTCGCCACCCGCTACCTGATCAACGACGCCGCGGTGCTGGCGAAGAAGCCGTACGTGTGGGGGTCCATCTACCGCTTCGAGGGCCAGGTCTCGGTCTTCTGGGAGGACGCGCCCGACGGCCGCGGCCTCAACTACCGCGACCTGTATCCGGCGCCGCCGCCGCCCGGCATGGTGCCGTCCTGCGCCGAAGGCGGTGTGCTGGGGATCATCTGCGCGTCCGTCGCGTCGGTGATGGGTACCGAGGCGATCAAGCTGATCACCGGGATCGGCGAATCGCTGCTCGGTCGGTTGATGATTTACGACGCGCTGGAGATGAGCTACCGCACCATCAAGATCCGCAAGGATCCATCCGAGAAGTCAAGGCCGAGAATCACCGAGCTGATCGATTACGACGACTTCTGCGGCGTGGTCCCCGAGGACGCCGGCGCGGCGGTCAGCGGCTCCACCATCACACCGCAGGAGTTGCGGGATTTGCTGGACTCCGGCAAGAAACTGGCCCTGATCGACGTCCGTGAACCCGTCGAATGGGACATCGTGCACATCGAAGGAGCGCAGCTGATCCCGAAGTCGTCGCTCAGCTCGGGCGAGGGACTGGCCAAGCTGCCTCAGGACCGCATGCCGGTGCTCTACTGCAAGACGGGAGTGCGCTCCGCTGAGGCGCTGGCCGCGGTGAAGAAAGCCGGTTTCTCCGACGCGGTCCATCTGCAGGGCGGGATCGTCGCTTGGGCCAAACAGATGCAGCCCGACATGGTGATGTACTGAGCCAGGCCGTGGGGCGCCCTCTACTAGGCTGACGCGTGTGAATGTCGAGCCACCGCCCGAACACGTGCTGGTGGCGTTCGGTTTGAGCGGTGTGAAGCCGATCCGGTTGGGCGCCGGGTGGGAAGACGGGTGGCGATGCGGCGAGGTCGTTCTGTCGCTGGTGGCCGACAACGCGCGCGCGGCCTGGTCTGCCCGGGTGCGCGAGACGCTGTTCGTCGACGGCGTTCGGCTGGCCCGGCCGGTCCGCTCGACCGACGGGCGGTATGTGGTTTCGGGCTGGCGGGCCGACACATTCGTCGCCGGCAAGCCGGAGCCCAGGCACGATGAAGTCGTCTCGGCGGCGGTGCGACTGCACGAGGCGACGGGCAAGCTGGAACGTCCTCGATTCCTGACTCAGGGACCCACGGCGCCGTGGGGGGAGGTGGACGTTTTCATCGCCGCGGACCGCGCGGCCTGGGAAGAACGGCCGTTGCAGTCGGTGCCGCCGGGGGCGCGTACCGCGCCTGCCACGGCCGACGCAGAGCAATCGATCGACATGATCAATCAGCTCGCCGGGCTGCGCAAGCCGACTAAGAGCCCGAACCAGTTGGTGCACGGAGATCTATACGGCACAGTGCTTTTCATCGGCACCGCGGCGCCGGGGATCACCGACATCACACCATACTGGCGACCGGCTTCGTGGGCCGCGGCCGTCGTCGTGATCGACGCGCTGTCCTGGGGCGAAGCCGACGACGGACTCATCGAACGCTGGAACGCATTGCCCGAGTGGCCACAGATGTTGTTGCGGGCGTTGATGTTTCGGCTGGCCGTACACGCGTTGCACCCACGGTCCACCGCCGAGGCCTTTCCCGGTTTGGCCCGCACCGCGGCTCTGGTCAGGCTGGTGCTCTAAATACCGCGTGGATACTGGTGGCGAACTTCGCGGAGCGCGACCCTGCCGTCGATGCTGAGTACTCCCTCGGCGCGCAGCAGCTCCAGCTGCCGGGTGGTCAGATGCCTGGCCGGACGGCCGGAAGCAGTGATCACCCGATGCCAGGGCAGGTCCGAGGAGTCGGTCCGCATGATCCAGCCCACGATCCGCGGACTGGAAAGCCCTGCGACAGCGGCGATGTCGCCGTAGGTGGCGACTCGGCCGGGCGGAATCGCCGCGACCAAGAAGCGCACCCGCTCGACCTGCTCGTCGGTTATCTGCGCCATGGTCACACCGCTGTCAACTGCTTGCGGATCAGCGCGGCGATCTCTGCGGGCTTTGCGTGCGGCACCATGTGGTCGCACTCGAAATCCAGCAACTCGAAGTCGGGGCCCAACCGCTCCTGCAGGCTCGCGACGAGTTCGTTGCCGACATACGGCGGCGAGGTCCACTTGGCCCGGACCAGAATCGTCGGCGTTCCCGCCGGCGGTAGCACGACGTCGCGGGCCAACTCACTCCAGTAGGACATCATCGCCGGCAGGCTGATGTGCCAGCTGTAGCGTCCGTTCGGCAACTCGATCAGGTGTTCGTCGAGGTCGGCATCGAGCACCGCGGGATCCACGTCCGCCCACGACCCGCCCGCCTTCTCTTGGCGCGCCTCTGCGCGGTCGGTGTAGTCGGGAGAGGCGAACATCGCTCCGGCGATCTCGCTCATCCACTTCCCGTCCAGGCCGACGGCGGGGTCAAGCAACAGCAACCCGGCCACTTGCTCCGGTCGGACCGCGGCAAGGTTCATGGCGAGAGCCCCGCCGAACGAGTGCCCAACCACCAGCACCGGGGTTTCGGCGACGTCGTCGAGCAGGGCAGCCAGCGCGGCTACGTTCGCGTCGATGCTCCACGGCGCGGCCCACGACGACTTCCCATGGCCGAGTAGATCGGGTGCGGCAACGGCGATTTCGGGCACGTAGCCAGCGAGGTGCTGCCACCGCCCGCCGTGGCCGGTCAGCCCGTGCAGAGCCAGCATTCGCACCGGGCCGGTCGGGCCGAAGCGATGCACATGCAGGTCGGCGGTCACGGGTAGATGGTGCCAGCTCACACCCGGGCCCGCGGAAGGAGGTCTACCCGCAGGGTCAGTAGTCGATGTCCCTTTCGTCATCCGGAACAGGGACCTCTATCGCCTGGTCGATCACATCGGCTTCGTTGGCGTCACGATCCGTCGTTGTCAGGTAGGAAGTGTCCAGGACGGTTTCGTCGGGGAAATCCGCAGGCAGCTGCTGTTCGACCGCGTCGGCTTCGGGCACTTCGTCAGACGGCATGAAACCTCCCACGTCTGTCACGTTCCAAACCCTCCCTTGTCTTGTCTCGGTGTGCGTACTTGGTATGCACAGGGCCCCGCACGAGGGTGTACCTCCAATTGGCCGTTTCGACACTCGGGATTCCAGTATCCGGACAACGCCGACAAAGTGCACACCGGTTGGCCGAACCCTCCGCCCGGCCCGACTTGTCAGACCCTCGTGATTGCATGCGGCTATGTCGTACACCTGGGGCACTGAGGCGCGTGCCGTTCTGGACCCGGGCGCGCGCGGCCTGGTCCGTGTCCTCGGTGGTCCCGGGACGGGCAAGAGCAGCCTGCTGGTCGACGTCGCGGTGGCTCGAGTAGGTGCCGGTGCCGACCCGGAATCTGTTCTGCTGCTTACCGGTTCGGGCCGGATCGGGACGCGCGCCCGCAGCACCCTGACGGCGGCCCTGCTGCGAGCACGCGACGCGCGCCCCGGTCGCGCCGCGGTCCGCGAGCCGTTGGTCCGCACCGTGCACAGCTACGCCTACGCGGTGTTGCGGCGAGCCGCGGCACGCGCGGGCGAGGCGCCCCCGCGGCTGCTCACCAGCGCTGAACAGGACGCCATAATCCGGGAACTGCTGGCCGGAGACGTCGCAGACGGCTCAGCCGCCGCGGCCTCCTGGCCGGAATATCTGCGGCCCGCGCTGAGCACCGCGGGCTTCGCCACCGAGCTGCGAAACCTATTGGCGCGCTGCGCCGAGCGAGGAATAGACCCGATGGAGCTGCAGCGCCTGGGCCGACGGTGTGGGCGTCCCGAGTGGACCGCTGCCGGCCAGTTCGCGCGACAGTACGAGCAGGTGATGTTGCTGCGGGCGGCGGTCGGGACGGCGGCGCCGCAGGCGCTGGGCGCCGCCGAACTCGTCGGTGCCGCGCTGGAAGCTTTCGCCGTCGACCCGGAACTGTTGGCAGCCGAACGCGCCCGGGTGCGTGTCCTGTTGATCGACGACGCCCAGCAACTCGACCCGCAAGCCGCGCGGCTGGTCGGCGTGCTGGCCTCCGGCGCCGAATTATCGCTGGTGGCAGGCGATCCCAACCAGGCAGTGTTCGGGTTCCGGGGCGGCGAATCCGATGGGCTGCTCGCCATCGACAGCCCGTCGGTGACGCTGACAGCGTCACATCGCTGTGCGCCGGCGGTGGCGCGGGCCATCACCGGTATAGCGCGCAGGCTGCCCGGAGCGTCTGTCGGCAGGCATGTTGACGGGACGCGGACGGAGGATGGGTCGGTCAGCGTGCGCCTCGCCGCCTCCGCGCACGCAGAGGCGGCGACGATCGCCGATGCGCTGCGGCGAGCGCACCTTATTGACGGGGTGCCCTGGTCGGAGATGGCGGTGATCGTCAGGTCGGTGCCGCGAGCAGCCGCCCGGCTGCCGCGCGCACTGGCAGCCGCCGGCGTGCCGGTTGCCCTTCCCGCCGACGGCGGACCGGTTTGCGCCCAACCCGCGGCTCACGCACTGCTCACCGTCCTGGCCGCGACCGCAGACGGCCTCGACGGAGAGCGGGCGCTGACGCTGCTGACCGGCCCGATCGGTCGTGTCGATCCGGTCTCACTTCGGCGGCTGCGTCGCACACTTCAGCGCGGCAGGGCCGGACGGGCCCCGGACAACTTCGGTGATCTGCTGGTCGAGGCGCTGACGGGGCAGGAGCCGCTGCCTAACTCGCTGCGCCGGGTCCGCGCGGTGCTGGAAGCCGCCGCCCGCTGCCATCGGGAAGAACAAGACCCGCGCTACACGCTGTGGGCGGCGTGGCATCGGTCCGGTCTACAGCGGCGATGGCTGGCGACTTGCGAGCGCGGCGGTCCGGCCGGCGCCCAGGCGATCAGGGACCTCGACGCCGTAACTGCCCTGTTCGACATCACCGATCACTACGTCGCGCGCACGTCGGGAGCGACCCTGAGCGGTCTCGTCGAACACGTTGCTGCGCTGCAGCTTCCGGGTGCCAACCGTGACCCGATATCGCGAGGCGAAGAGGTCCGGGTGCTCAGTGCCCATGCGGCCCTGGGGCAGGAATGGGATCTGGTGGTGATCGCCGGTTTACAGGATGGCCTGTGGCCCAACATGATTCCGCGCGGCGGCGTGCTCGGCACCCAGCGTCTGCTCGACGAACTCGACGGTGTCGGCGAGGACGCGTCGGTGCGTGCGCCGCTGCTCGCCGAAGAGCGCCGGCTGCTGGTAGCGGCAATGGGACGGGCGCGACGGCAGTTGCTGGTGACGGCCGTGGACAGTGACACCGACGGACCGGGACTGGAAGCCGCGTTGCCTTCGGCGTTCTTTACCGAGATCGCACAACTGGTCGGTGACGACACCGTTGCGGCACAACCGATCTCGGAGCCGCGGGTATTGTCGACGGCAGCCTTGGTGGGCCGGTTGCGCAGTGTGGTGTGCGCACCGGACGGGGCCGTCGACGACGGAAAGCGCCATTGTGCGGCAACGCAATTGGCCCGGCTGGCCAGGGCGGGCGTGCCCGGCGCCGACCCGGCCGGCTGGCACGGCCTGATCCCGCTCAGCACCGGTGAGCCTTTGCGCGACGACGACGGGCCTGTGACGCTGACGCCGTCGACATTGCAGACGCTCACCGACTGCCCGCTGCGTTGGCTTGCCGAACGGCACGGCGGGACGAACGCGCGTGAGCTGCGTTCCAGCGTCGGCTCGGTGATGCACGCGCTGATCGCCGAGCCGGACAAGACGGAGGCACAGCTGGTGGAGGAGCTCGACCGGATATGGGAGCATCTGCCCTTCGACGCGCAGTGGTATTCGGCCAACGAGCTGGCCCGGCACCTCGCCATGATCCAGGCATTCGTCGAGTGGCGAACCCAGACCCGCGGCGAGTTGACCGAGGTTGGCGTCGAGGTCGACGTCGACGGGACCTTGGCGAACGTGAGATTGCGCGGCCGGGTTGACCGACTCGAACGCGATGCGGCCGGCCGGCTGGTGGTCGTCGACCTCAAGACTGGAAAGACGCCGGTCAGCAAGGACGACGCGCAACAACACGCCCAGCTGGCGATGTATCAGCTTGCGGTGGCCGAGGGCATGCTTCCGGCCGGTGACGAGCCCGGCGGCGCCCGCCTGGTCTACCTCGGCAAGACGGGATCCACTGGCGTCACCGAACGCGAGCAGGATCCGCTTACCCCGGCCACGCGCGACCACTGGCGCAACCTCGTAGAGCAGGCGGCTGCCGCGACGGCCGGGCCGCATTTCGTGGCCCGCCGCAATGCCGGTTGCGCGAACTGCCCGGTACGGCCCTCGTGCCCGGCCCACACCGAGGGGACAGCGCCATGACCCCGGTGCGCTACACTCCCGACGAATTAGCCTGTGCGCTAGGGCTTTTCCCGCCTACGGCCGAGCAGTCCGCCGTCATCGCCGCCCCACCCGGTCCGCTCGTCGTCATCGCCGGGGCCGGGGCCGGGAAAACCGAGACGATGGCCGCTCGAGTGGTGTGGCTGGTCGCCAACGGCTACGCCGAACCCGGTCAAGTGCTTGGGTTGACGTTCACCCGCAAGGCTGCCGGGCAGTTGCAGCGCAGGGTCCGGTCCCGGCTGGACCGGTTGGCCGGCATCGGCCTGGGCGCGGCGGGTCGCCCTCAATTGGGCTCCGCCGGTGCGTCAGCCACCGAGCCGGCGGGCTCCCCGGTGATCAGCACCTACCACGCGTTCGCCGGGTCGTTATTGCGCGACTACGGGTTGCTGTTGCCCGTCGAGCCCACTACCCGGTTGCTGAGCGAGACAGAGCTGTGGCAGCTGGCGTTTGATGTGGTCACCGGATACCGCGGCGAACTGCGCACCGACAAAACGCCCGCCGCGGTCACTTCGATGGTGCTGCGGCTATGGAATCAGCTCGCCGAGCACCTGGTGGACACCCGCCAGCTGCGCGACACCCACGTCGAGCTGGAACGGCTGGTGCACCATCTCCCGGCCGGTCCCTACCAACGCGACCGTGGGCCGAACCAATGGCTGTTGCGGTTGCTGTCCACCCAGACCGAGCGCGCCGAGCTGGTGCCGCTGCTAGATGCGCTACAGGAACGGATGCGCGCCGCGACGGTAATGGACTTCGGGGCGCAGATGGCGTGTGCCGCGCGACTGGCCGCGACCTTTCCGCAGGTCGGTGCCGAGCTGCGCAACCGCTACCGGGTGGTCCTGCTCGACGAATACCAGGACACCGGGCATGCCCAACGCGTCGCGCTGTCGTCGCTGTTCGGAGGTGGTGCCGACGACGGCTTGGCGCTGACCGCCGTCGGGGACCCGATCCAGTCGATCTACGGATGGCGTGGCGCTTCGGCCACCAACCTGCCGCGGTTCACCACCGACTTCCCGTTGTCCGACGGCACCCCCGCGCCGGTCCTGGAACTGCGGACCAGCTGGCGCAATCCGCCGCGGGCCCTGCATCTGGCCAACGCCATATCGGCGGAGGCGCGGCGACGGTCGGTGGCGGTACGCGCGTTGCGCTCGCGGCCCGATGCTGCCCCTGGCACCGTCCGCTGTGCGTTGCTGCCGGATGTGCAAGCCGAACGCGAATGGATTGCCGACCACCTGGACAGGCGGTATCGGCAAGCCAGGGCTGACGGCATCAGCCCCCCGACCGCAGCAGTGCTGGTGCGGCGCAACGCCGATGCCGCACCCGTCGCCGAGGCACTTCGTGCCCGCGGGATCCCGGTCGAGGTTGTCGGGCTGGCCGGCTTGCTGGCCGTCCCCGAGGTCGCCGACCTGGTCGCCATGGTGCGGCTGGTTGCCGATCCCACGGCCGGCGCGGCGGCAATGCGGGTGCTGGCCGGTCCACGCTGGCGACTCGGTGCGCGCGACATTGCCGCGCTGTGGCGGCGCGCACGCGAGCTCGGCGGCGAACAATCGGGCGAGGCGCCCTCGCCCGAGTCCATCGCGATGGCAGCCGGTTCCGACCTGGACACCGCGTGTCTGGCCGACGCCATCAGCGATCCGGGACCGGCCGCCGCGTATTCACCTGCGGGGTATCAGCGCATCAACGCACTGGCCGCTGAATTGAGCACCCTGCGCGGCCACCTCGGTCGCTCCCTGCCAGATCTGGTTGCCGAGGTGCGCCGCGCACTGGGCATCGACTGCGAAGTACGGGCGCTGACATTCGCGGGAATTTCCTGTGGCGCAGCGCATCTCGATGCGTTCGCCGACGTCGTCGCCGCCTACGCGGAGCGGGTGAGCTCGGCGTCGGTGGCTGGTCTGCTCGGCTATCTGGATACGGCCGAGGCGGTCGAGAACGGGTTGCCGCCCGCCCAGCCGGTAGTCGCCACCGACCGCGTCCAGGTGCTCACCGTGCACGCTGCAAAAGGTCTGGAGTGGCAGGTGGTGGCCGTCGCACAGCTGTCCGGTGGCACGTTCCCGTCGACCGCGTCGAGGAGCACCTGGCTCACCGACCCCGCCGAGTTGCCTCCGCTACTGCGCGGTGACCGTGCCCAGCACGGCGCGCTCGGCATCCCGGTGCTGGACACCTCGGACGTCACCAATCGAAAACAGCTGTCGGACAAGATTTTCGCGCATCGTCGCCTGCTTGACCAACGGCGCGTTGACGAGGAACGCCGACTGCTTTACGTCGGCATCACCCGGGCCGAGAACACCTTGCTGGTGTCGGGTCACCACTGGGGCGCGACTGGGATCAAACCGCGTGGTCCGTCGGACTTCCTGTGCGAAATCAAGGACATCATCGACCGGTCGGCTGCTGCCGGAGATCCCTGCGGCGTGGTCGAGCAGTGGGCTCCGGCTCCCGCAGACGGTGTACGAAACCCGCTGCGAGACAACGTCGTCGAGGCGCTATGGCCCACCGATCCGCTGGCCGGGCGCCGCGCCGACGTCGAACGAGGGGCCACCCTGGTCACCCAGGCCATGTCGGCCCCGCACGTCGACGCCGGCGACTCGCCCGATGCCGATATAGAAGGGTGGGCAGCCGACGTCGATGCGTTACTGGCCGAGCGCGTATGCGCCACCCGCCCGCCCATCCACCTGCTCCCCAGCCAGCTGTCGGTCAGCGCTCTGGTGGACCTGGCCCGCGACCCGGCGGCCGCGACACAGCGGCTGATACATCGGCTACCTACTCGTCCTGACCCACATGCATTGCTGGGCAACACCTTTCACTCCTGGGCTCAGCAATTCTACGGCGGCGAGTTGCTGTTCGATCTGGGTGACCTGCCCGGCGCCGTCGATTCCGACGTCGGCGACAGCGAGGAGCTCGCCGCGCTGCAGGAAGCTTTCGCAGCATCACAGTGGGCGGCCCGCACACCGGTGGCCGTCGAGGTGCCGTTCGAGATAGTTGTCGGCGAAACGGTGGTGCGCGGCCGCATTGACGCGGTGTTCGCCGACCCCGACGGCGGAACCACGGTGGTCGACTGGAAGACCGGCCAGCCGCCAAAGGGGCGCGAGGCCATGCGCCAGGCCGCCGTCCAGCTGGCCGTCTACCGGCTGGCCTGGGCTGCCTTGACCGGGTGCCCGCAATCGTCTGTGCGTACCGCGTTTCACTACGTGCGCAGCGGAACCACCGTCATCCCCGATGACCTGCCCGAAGCCGATGAGCTGGCCAAGCTGCTGGCCGACTCCGGTCACCCTCCCAGCGCCTGATCGTGGTTACATGTTTGTCGTGCGCTGGGCCAAAGCAATGACGGACTTCCGTGGCGAAAGGTAGCTGGCGGCGGCTGAGACGCCTCGACGAGAGTCTGACCGTCCAGCCGAGTTACGCGCTTGTCGGCGTGCTGCGTATTCCCCAGGGGCAGGCCGGTCCTGCTCGCATCATCTCCCGCCGGATAGCCATCGCCCTCGGGGCGCTGCTGGTCGGCGCCATCACCGTCTACCTCGATCGGGCTGGATACCACGACGCGCAGGGCGATCCACTCACGTTCCTTGATTGCCTGTACTACTCCGCGGTGACCCTGTCGACCACCGGCTACGGCGACATCACCCCCGTATCCGAGTTCGCCCGCCTGACGAACGTCTTGATCATCACGCCGCTGCGGATCGCGTTCCTGATCTTATTGGTCGGCACGACGCTCGAGGTCGTCACCGAAACGTCCCGGCAGGCATTGAAGATCCAGCGTTGGAGGAGCAGAGTGCGCAACCACACGGTCGTCATCGGTTACGGGACCAAGGGCAAAACGGCCATCGGCGCCATGCTCGGCGACGAGATGGTTCCCGGGGAGATAGTCGTCGTCGACACCGATCGGGCCGCGCTGGACCGCGCCGCTGCCGCAGGTCTGGTGACCGTGCACGGCGACGCCACCAAGTCGGACGTGCTGCGCCTGGCCAGCGTCCAGCACGCGGCCTCGATCATCGTCGCCACTAGCCGTGACGACACCGCGGTGCTGGTCACGTTGACCGCGCGGGAGATTGCGCCCAACGCCAAGATCGTGGCGGCGATCCGGGAAGCCGAGAACCAGCACCTGTTGCGGCAATCGGGAGCGGACTCGGTGGTTGTTTCCTCCGAGACAGCCGGCCGGCTGCTCGGCCTGGCCACCACGACGCCCAGCGTGGTCGAGATGATCGAGGATCTGTTGACCCCGGACGAAGGGCTGGCCATCGCCGAGCGCGAGGTGGAGCAGAGTGAGGTCGGCGGATCCCCGCGGCACCTGAGCGACATCGTGCTCGGCGTGGTCCGCGACGGCCATCTGCTCCGCATCGGTGCGCCGGAGGTGGACGCCATAGAGGCCAGCGACCGGCTGCTCTACATCCGAAACGTGGGGCACTAGCGATCGTGGACTTTCAGCTGCGCAGCATTCCGTTGCTGTCGCGCGTCGGCGCCGACCGGGCCGATCAACTGCGCACCGATGTCGAGGCGGCCACTGCCGGATGGACGGATGCGGCGCTGCTGCGGGTGGATTCGCGCAGCCAGGTGCTCGTGGCCGACGGTCGCGTGGTGCTCGGCGAGGCCGTTGCGCTGGGCGACAAACCGCCACCGGACGCGGTATTCCTCGGCCGCATCGAGGGTGGTCGACACGTCTGGGCGATCCGGGGCGCGCTGGAAGCACCGAAGGATCCCGACGTCCGAACCGAAGTGGTGAATCTTCGTAGCCTCGGCAAGATCTTCGACGACACCAGCAGCCAACTGGTGTCGTCGGCCACCGCGCTGCTCAATTGGCATGACAGCGCCAGGTTCAGCTCGGTGGACGGGTCGCCGACCAAGCCGGCTCGGGGAGGCTGGTCACGCGTCAACCCGATCACCGGGCATGAGGAGTTCCCGCGGATCGACCCGGCGGTCATCTGCCTGGTCCATGACGGCGCCGATCGCGCGGTGCTGGCCCGCCAGGCGATGTGGCCGGAGCGGATGTTCTCCCTACTGGCCGGGTTCGTCGAAGCCGGCGAGTCGTTCGAGGTCTGTGTCGTCCGGGAGATCCGCGAGGAGATCGGCTTGATCGTTCGCGATGTGCGCTACCTGGGCAGTCAGCCCTGGCCGTTCCCGCGGTCGCTGATGGTCGGCTTCCACGCGGTAGCGGACCCGGATCAGGCGTTCTCGTTCAACGACGGCGAGATCGTCGAGGCGTCGTGGTTCACCCGCGCGGAAGTCCGTGCCGCTCTGGACGCCGGCGATTGGACCAGCGCGTCGGAGTCGAAACTGCTTCTGCCCGGGTCGATTTCGATTGCCCGCGTGATCATCGAGTCGTGGGCGGCTCTGGACTAGTCGACCTCGGCCAGCTTCGCCTTGACCTCGCCGGCACTCGGGTTGGTCAGTGTGGACCCGTCGGCGAACTTCACCGTGGGAACAGTCCGGTTGCCGCCGTTGACCGAGCCGACGAACTCGGCCGCCGCCGCGTCGTCTTCGATGTCGACCTCGTCGTAGGCGATTCCGTCAGCTTTGAGGACCGTCTTGAGCCGATGGCAGAAACCACACCACGATGTGGTGTAGATGGTGAGCGCAGCATTGGTCATGGCCCGTTAAACATATCGCGGCGGGGATGCATTCCGGGCAAATCGGTCGTGTCGAAGCGCCCGGCTTGTCGGCCGCCACTGTCAAGATGGACGCCATGCCGATGGTCGCAGAACCCTTGACCGCCGGGCTGGACGACGAGCAGCGCGAGGCAGTGCTGGCTCCGCGCGGACCGGTCTGCGTACTTGCCGGCGCCGGAACGGGCAAGACCCGCACGATCACGCACCGCATCGCCCAGCTCGTCGCGAGTGGTCACGTCGCAGCCGGGCAGGTGCTCGCGGTGACGTTCACCCAGCGCGCGGCGGGGGAGATGCGTTCCCGGCTGCGAGCGCTCGACGCGGCGGCGCAGACCGCATCGGGAATCGGCGCGGTGCAGGCCCTGACGTTTCACGCGGCCGCCCGCCGCCAGCTGCGCTACTTCTGGCCGCGGGTGATCGGCGACACCCGATGGGAGCTGCTGGACACCAAATTCGCCGTCGTCGCCCGCGCGGCCAGCCGCACCAGGCTCAATACCAGCACCGACGACGTCCGGGACCTGGCCGGCGAGATCGAGTGGGCCAAGGCGTCGCTGATCGGCCCCGAGCAGTACGTCGCGGCCGTGGCCTCCGCCGGCCGCGACACCCCGATGGACGCCGAAAAAATCGCCGCGGTCTATACCGCGTACGAGGCGCTCAAAGTCCGCGACGAGACAGTCAGCCTGCTCGATTTCGACGACCTGCTGCTGCACACCGCGGCCGCCATCGAGAACGACGCCGCCGTCGCCGAAGAGTTCCGAGACCGCTACCGCTGCTTCGTCGTCGACGAATACCAGGACGTCACCCCATTGCAGCAGCGGGTGCTGTCGGCGTGGCTGGGCGACCGGGACGACCTGACCGTTGTCGGCGACGCCAACCAGACCATCTACTCATTCACCGGCGCGTCCCCGAGGTTCCTACTCGACTTTTCCCGACGGTTTCCGGAGGCCACCGTGGTTCGGCTGGAGCGCGACTACCGCTCCACTCCGCAGGTGGTGTCGCTGGCCAATCAGGTGATCGCCGCCGCCCGTGGCCGGGTCGCGGGCAGCAAGCTGCAGCTGTCCGGCCAGCGCGAGCCCGGCCCGGCCCCGTCGTTTCACGAGCATTCCGACGAGCCGGCTGAAGCCGCCGCCGTGGCGAAATCGATCGCCGGGCTGATCGAATCCGGTACTCCGGCATCCGAGATCGCGATCCTTTACCGGGTCAACGCGCAATCCGAGGCGTACGAGGAGGCCCTGACCGAAGCGGGCATCGCCTATCAAGTTCGCGGTGGCGAGGGCTTTTTCAATCGACAGGAGATCAAGCAGGCGATGTTGGCCCTGCAGCGTGCGGCCGAACGCGGCCCCGAAGCCGGCGTGGCGGGCTCGTTGCCGGAGGTGGTTCGCGCGGTTCTGCAGCCACTGGGGCTGACGGCCGAGCAGCCCGTGGGCACCCGCGCCAGGGATCGCTGGGAGGCGTTGTGCGCATTGGCCGAACTGGTCGACGGCGAGGTTGCGCAACGTCCACAGCTCGACCTGCCGGGCCTGCTGGCCGAGTTGCGGATGCGAGCCGACGCGCGGCATCCACCGGTGGTGCAGGGCGTCACGCTGGCCTCGCTGCACGCCGCCAAGGGACTCGAGTGGGATGCGGTGTTCCTGGTCGGGCTGGCCGACGGAACCCTACCGATCTCGCACGCCCTGGCGCATGGCGCCGAGAGCGAACCCGTCGAAGAGGAGCGTCGGCTGCTCTATGTCGGAATCACCAGGGCCCGTGTGCATTTGACGCTCAGTTGGGCGTTGGCCAGGACGCCGGGCGCGCGGCAGAGCCGCAAGCCGTCGCGGTTTCTCAACGGCATTGCGCCTCAAACCCGGGCCGATCCGGCCCCGAAATCCCGGCGCACTCGGGGCAGCCCGTCGCGCTGCCGTATCTGCAACAGCGTTCTGAGCACGCCGGCCGCTGTCCTATTGCGACGGTGCGAAAACTGTGCCGGCGACGTCAACGAAGACTTGTTGCTGCGGCTCAAAGCATGGCGGCTGGACATCGCCAAGGAGCAGAAGATTCCGCCCTACATCGTCTTCACCGATAACACCCTGATCGCGATCGCCGAGATGCTGCCCGACGACGACACGGCCCTGATCGCGATCCCCGGCATCGGCGCACGCAAGCTCGAGCAGTACGGCCCAGACGTGCTTGAGCTGGTCCGCCAAGCCCAATGAACACCAAACGCGCTGGTCAGAAAATCGGTTGTCACCACCGCCGGGTACCGTTTACCCTCGAAACCGGCTTCTGCTGGCCTGATGAGAGGAGGTGGCCACGGTGATCACCATGAACGCGTTCGGCGTAGGCGTGGCCGCCCAGACCTATGCTGCCGGGGCCGCGAAAGCCTCCCATGCCGGCAGCACCGCGGCCGCGGGTAAGCACCGCGTCGCCGCCGCGACCGACGCGTCCGTGAATCGGGGCCATACTTAGGCGCTACGCAACAGCCCCCATTTCGCCAGAAGGCCACGGACCCGAAGTCACCAGGATCCGTGGCCTCAGTTATCGGGTGAAAAACCTCCCTGGTCCGGATCACCGAAAAGGACAACCACCAGACCAGGAAGCAGGTGAAGAGGACATGTCGGCACTGACAGTCCCCAGACGGACGCTGCCAGAGTTGCCGTGTCATGTCGGCGATCCCGACCTGTGGTTCGCCGAAACCCCATCCGACCTGGAGCGTGCCAAGACGTTGTGCGCCGACTGCCCGGTCCGTCGGCAATGCCTGGCGGCGGCGCTGGACCGTGCCGAGCCCTGGGGTGTGTGGGGCGGCGAGATCTTCGACCGAGGCTCGATCGTGAGCCGCAAGCGTCCGCGCGGCCGGCCGCGCAAGCACGGCACCTCCGTGGCCGCCTAGCCCACGAAAGTGCAACTGCCGACGCATTCTTCGAGAGCGGACGTCAGTAGTTGCACTCTCGCGGCCGTTAAACGGGCGGTCAGACGACGGCGGTATCTGGCTCGATGAAACCGGGAATCAGCTCCTCGGACAGCCGCTTGATCGGCACATGCGCATCCAGCTGGCACAGGATGGCCGCTACCGACGCGATCACCCGCATCGGGATCGCCAGCTTGGGCGGCAGGTCCATCTGCCGCGCCGTCTTGATCTGAGTCACCGAGCGGTCCAGCTGGCTCACGGTCATCTTCTGCAGCCACCTACGGGTGTAGTGGAACACCTCGACTTCGATGGGTTCGACGTACTGGCGCAGCATTTCGTCGATATCGCGAACCGAGACCTGCTGGCCGCGCTGGATGAACCCGACCTTCTCCATGGTCGGCAACAGCAGGTCGTAGTTCTTGTCCCGGGCCAGGCGAATGGTCATCCCGAGTTCGATCGGATAACCGCCGGGCAACGGTGCGACGGCGCCGAAGTCGATGACGCCCATCCTGCCGTCGGGCAGCAGCATGAAGTTTCCGGGGTGGGCGTCGCCGTGCAGCATTTCCAGCCGGCGTGGCGCATCGAACGTGAGCTCTAGCAACAGCGTGCCGACACGGTCACGCTGCTCGCGGGTTCCGTCGCGGATGATGTGGGCCATCGGGATGCCGTCGATCCATTCCTGGATCACCACCTTGGGCGCGCTGGCCACGATGTGCGGCACCAGGAAGTGCGGGTCTCCTTCGTAGGCCTTCGCGAAAGCGCGTTGGTTGTCGGCCTCCAGCCGGTAGTCGAGTTCCATCTCGGTGCGCTCGATCAGCTCGTCGACCACACCTTGCACGTCGGCGCCGGGGGCGAGCTGCTTGAGCACCCCGACCAGGCGCTGCATGGTTTTCAGGTCGGCGCGCAGCGCCTCGTCGGCGCCGGGGTATTGGATCTTGACGGCCACCTGGCGGCCGTCTGACCACACCGCTTTGTGCACCTGGCCGATGCTGGCCGAGGCCACCGGCGTGTCGTCGAACGAGCTGAACCGGTCCCGCCATTTGGTGCCCAGCTGTCCGTCGAGCACCCGGTGCACCTTGTGGGCCGGCAGCGGCGGCGCATCCTTCTGCAGCTTGGTCAGCGCTTCGCGGTAGGGCTCGCCGAACTGCTCGGGAATCGCGGCTTCCATCACCGACAGCGCCTGGCCGACCTTCATGGCCCCGCCCTTGAGCTCACCCAGGACGGTGAACAGCTGATTGGCGGCCTTCTCCATCAGCTCGGCGTTGACCTCGTCTTTCGACTTGCCGGTCAGCCGCTTGCCGAACCCCAGGGCAGCGCGGCCGGCCATGCCGACCGGGATACTGGCCAGCTTCGCATTGCGGGCAGCGCCGCCACGTTTGATATCTGACACACACCCATCATCCATTACGGCCGGCGCCGGATGGCCGCAAGTACGGCCGGCAGACGCATAAGCACCCGCAAGCCCGGCGTGTCGGGTGCTTTCGCGTCTGCTCGGCATACAATCCTGCAACTCAATCGACCCGGAGGGTGGTACCGCAGAAAACCATGTCAGCCAAGCAAACTCAGCACGACGCCGCCGACGCACTGTTCAGAGCGATCATCGAGACGCTGGACAAACATCGCAACGAGCACACCCTCACGGAGATGGTGCTGGACGACCTGGCCAGGGCGTATGCGTCGATCTCCACGAACGTCCCGGAACAGGGGCGCCAGGGTTGACCCGCAGGCGCGCACCCGCCTCAACATGAGCACAAGGGGTGCCTGGTCCAGCGCCGGGCGACGATCGAGCCGGCGTTGAGGTCGAACTCCAGCGTCGCGTTCAGCGCCGACGGCGGCCCGGGATCGGGCACACCCGGCTGTCCGCGCACCGCGGCGATCACGCGGTTCACCTGGCTCAGCGCCAGCGCCGCGGTCGCCAGCAGCGTGGCCCGGTCCGCCACGCCAACGGTGTCGCGCAATTGAGCGGCGATAGCAGGCCACGCTGCGTCTCGATCGCTACGGTGCAGGTCCGCGCAGTTCAGGCAACTTGTCTCGCCCGGGATGACCAGCGGCCCCACCAGGCCGGTGCCGTCACGCACCCGCACGGGCAGATGCGGGACGCCCTCGCTGTGCAGATCGCGGACCATGCGCGGGTCGGCGATTAGGTAGTCCGTCAACACCACCAGGTCCACCTCGGCCGGGGTCACCGCGGCATGCGGCTGGCTGGTGTGCCTGATTCGGGCCCCGGAGCAGCGCAGCGCCTCGACCAGCAGGTCGGACAGCGGCCCGCGGCCGTGTACCCGGATCGAGGCCGCCCGGCCGTGCCGGCCAACCGGGCTTCCCTGAGTGGCGACACCGGCGTCGACCAGCTGCGCGACCAGGCCGGTCAGGCCGTCGGTGTCCACCGAGGCGCCACCGGCGGCCCGCCGTCGCAACTCGGTTATCGCCATGGGTGAACGCATGGACCGCAGCAGGCTGGCCAACTCCGGCGCGGTCAGGCCGCACGGTGGACGAACCAGCACCGCGCGGCGGGGATCCCAGCCCACCTGCACAGCGCCGTCCGGTCGAAGTAGCACCGGCATCGCCGGGTTGAGCGCATAAAGCGAGGGCACCGGCCGCGGCATGACTCGAGACTTTGCCACGGCCGGCCGCGCGAGCCGCTCAGCTATCCACAGGACCGCCGGGCTCGGGGTTGTCGCGGTCGCCTTCGCGCTCGAGTTGGGCGATCGCCTCGTCGATACCGCTGGTGTCGCCGCCGACGATCCGGTCGATGAACCCGGCCGGCTCGTCGAGGTCTTCCGCGGTGGGTAGTAGATCCGGGTGTTGCCAGACGCCGTCGCGGGTATCCGCGCCGACGGCCTGTGTCAGGCGGTCCCACAACTCGGCGGCTTCGCGCAGCTTGCGTGGCCGCAGCTCCAGCCCGACGAGGGTGGCGAAGGTCTGCTCGGCCGGGCCGCCGCTGGCCCGACGCCGGCGCAGCGTCTCGCTGAGCGCGGCGGCGCCGGGAATCCGGTCGCCCAACGCCGCGGTCACGACCACCTGCACCCACCCCTCGATCAGCGCGAGCAGTGTCTCGAGCCGTTCCAGCGCCTGCGTCTGCGCCGGGGTTGCCTTGGGCTCGAACACGCCCTGACCCAGCAAATGCTCGATCGCCGCGGGATCGGTCAGCGACGACGGATCGAAGTCGCGGGCCAGCTCTTCGATTCCGCTCATGTCGATCTGCATGCCCTTGGCGTATGCCTCCACCGCGCCCAGCAACTGACTTGACAGCCAGGGCACATGGCTGAACAGCCGGTGATGAGCGGCCTCGCGGGCGGCCAGGAATGTCAGCACCTCGCTGCGCGGCCGCTCCAGGCCCGTGGCGAACGATTCGACGGCGTCCGGCATGATCCCGGCCACGCCTTTGGGGCCCAGGGGCAGACCGATCTCGGTGGACGTCAAAACTTCGCGGGACAACCGGGCCAGCGCCTGACCCAGCTGCGAGCCGAAGGCCATGCCACCCATCTGCGACATCATCGACATCAGCGGCCCGGCCATGCTCTTGGCTTCCTCGGGCAACGACGACGCCCACACCGTGGAGATCTGTTCGGCCATCGGATCGCACAGCCGTTTCCAGGTCTCCAGGGTGTTGTCGACCCAGTCGCTGGGACTCCACCCGACGGCTGTCGTGGTGCCCGCGGGCAATGCGGTGGCCCCGTCCAGCCAGGTTTCGGCGAGCCGTACCGCATCGCCGATCGCCGAGTTCGTCGTGGCAGATATGGGCGCGACGAACCCGATCGAGCTGGTGGCGACTCGTCGCGCCAGGTCGTAGTTGACCGGTCCCGACGCCTGTCCCCCGGCCATCACGGTGCCGGCGTTGCTGAACATCTGCCCCAGCTGGGTGAAGATCTGGCCCAGGTCGCCCATGCCGAAGTCCCCGCTGAATCCGAACGCGGCCAAGGGGTCCTGGGCGCCGGAACCGGAATCGGGATCTTTCTTCCGGTGTTCCCCTGACTCGTCTTTTGACGAGTCGTCTCCAGAGGAGAAGCCGAAAGGCGGGTCAGCCATAACGTCAACGGTACTCAAGGGTCGCCCGGAAAGCGCGACGCCGGGTCTGCTTGTAGCTGAACGACCGTCCGGCGGCGCCGTCTAGTCTTGGCGGCGTGAACAGGCGGATTCTGACCTTGATCGTCGCGCTGGTGCCGATTGTGGTCTTCGGCGTCTTGCTCGCGGTGGTGACGGTGCCCTTCGTGTCGCTGGGTCCGGGCCCCACGTTCGACACGCTCGGTGAGTACGACGGCAAGCAGATAGTCCACATCGAAGGCACCCAAACTCACCCCACTTCCGGGCACCTGAACATGACGACGGTGTCCCAGCGTGACGATCTGACCCTGGGCGAAGCCCTCACCTTGTGGCTCTCGGGAGACGAACAGCTGGTACCGCGCGATCTGATCTACCCGCCGGGCAAGTCGCGTGACGAAGTCGACAAGGCGAACAACGCCGATTTCAAGCAGTCCGAGGACAGCGCCGCGTACGCCGCTCTGGGCTACCTGAAGTACCCGTCCGCAGTGACCATCGCCAAGATCACCGATTCCAGTCCGTCGGCGGGCAAGCTGAAAACCGGCGATGCCATCGACATGGTCGACGGCACCCCGGTGGCAAACGTCGAGCAGTTCACCACGTTGCTGAAGAGCACCAAGCCCGGCCAGGTGGTGACGATCGACTACCGGCGCAAGAACGAGCCGGCCGGCGTCACGCAGATCACCCTGGGAACCAACAAGGATCGCGACTATGGCTTCCTGGGTGTCTCGGTGCTGGATGCGCCGTGGGCGCCGTTCGTGGTGGATTTCAACCTCGCCAACGTCGGCGGACCGTCGGCCGGTCTGATGTTCAGCCTGGCCGTCGTCGACAAGCTCACCAACGGCGATTTGGCCGGGTCGATGTTCGTCGCTGGAACCGGCACCATCTCCGCCGACGGCAAGGTGGGGCAGATCGGCGGCATCACGCACAAGATGGTCGCGGCCCGCGCCGCCGGAGCCACGGTGTTTCTGGTACCGGCAAAGAACTGTTACGAGGCCGCCTCGGACAACCCGTCCGGCTTGCGCCTGGTGAAGGTGGAAACCCTCGGCCAGGCGGTGGACGCACTGCATGCGATGACGTCGGGCGGCCAGCCCCCGAGTTGCTAGCGCGCCGACGATGCAGACCGCGTAGCGGTCTGAGGAGAAGGCGGGCAATCAGGTCGAGCCCATCAGCACAGGACTCGTGGTGCGTAGAGTTGTGACCGTCTGGAAAATTCTCTAGCAACCGGCCGGGGAAGAGCAGGGAGCGTAGCCAGTGGGAATGCGGCCCGCCGCACGGATGCCGAAATTGACTCGTCGTAGCCGGATTCTAATCGTGATCGCGTTCGGCGTGATCGTGTTGCTGCTGGCGGGGCCGCGGTTGATCGACGCGTATGTGGACTGGCTGTGGTTCGGTGAGCTTGGCTATCGCTCGGTGTTCACCACCGTGCTGGTGACGCGCTTGGTGGTTTTCCTGGTGGCCGGTCTGCTGGTCGGCGGCATCGTGTTCGGCGGCCTTGCGCTGGCCTATCGCACCCGCCCGGTCTTCGTCCCGAGTAACGAGAACGATCCGGTGGCGCGCTACCGCACTTTCGTGCTGTCCCGGCTGCGGCTGGTGGGAATCGGAATCCCGGCGGCGATCGGGCTGCTGGCCGGCATCATCGCGCAAAGCTACTGGGTTCGTATCCAGCTGTTCCTGCACGGCGGCGACTTCGGCATCAGAGATCCGCAGTTCGGCAAGGACCTCGGTTTCTACGCCTTCGAATTGCCGTTCTACCGGCTGGTGCTCAGCTACCTGTTCGTCGCGGTGTTTCTGGCTTTTGTGGCGAACCTGTTGGCGCACTACATCTTCGGCGGTATCCGGCTGGCCGGGCGTACCGGCGCGCTGAGTCGCTCGACGCGTATCCAGTTGGTCAGCCTGGTCGGGGTGCTGGTAGTCCTCAAAGCCCTCGCCTATTGGCTGGACCGCTATGAGCTGCTCTCGCACACCCGTAGCGGCAAGCCCTTCACCGGTGCGGGGTACACCGACATCAACGCCGTGTTGCCGGCCAAGCTGATTTTGATGACGATCGCGCTTATCTGCGCGGCCGCGGTTTTCTCCGCGATTACGTTGCGGGACTTGAGGATTCCCGCGATCGGTCTGGTGTTGCTGCTGCTGTCGTCGCTGATCGTGGGCGCCGGCTGGCCTCTGGTGGTCGAGCAGCTCATCGCCAAGCCGGACGCTGTGCGCAAGGAAAGCGAGTACATCAGCCGAAGTATCACCGCGACTCGACAGGCCTACGGCCTGACCGACGACGTGGTCAGCTACCGCAGCTATAGCGGTGACGCTGCCGCAACGCCTCAGCAGGTCGCCGCCGACCGCGCCACCACCTCCAACATCCGACTGCTCGACCCGACGATTGTGAGCCAGACGTTCACCCAGTTCCAGCGAGGCAAGAACAACTTCTATTACTTCCCCGAGCAGTTGTCCATCGACCGCTACCTGGACCGCAACGGCGCCCTGCGCGACTATGTAGTGGCGGCCCGCGAACTCAACCCGGACCGCTTGGTCGACAACCAGCGGGACTGGATCAACCGGCATACCGTATTCACCCACGGCAACGGCTTCGTGGCGTCGCCGGCCAACACGGTGCGTGGCATCGCCAACGACCCCACTCAGAACGGCGGTTATCCCCAGTTCCTGGTCAACGTCGTGGGTCCCAACGCGGCGCCCACCGGGCCGGTCCCGCTGGACCAGCCGCGGGTCTACTTCGGCCCGGTGATCTCCAACACCGCCGCCGACTACGCGATTGTCGGGAAGAACGGCGATGACCGCGAATACGACTATGACACCAACACCGACACCAAGAGATACACCTACACGGGGGCTGGTGGCGTCCCGATCGGCAGCTGGATATCGCGCAGCGTTTTCGCGGCGAAGTTCGCCGAGCGAAACTTCTTGTTCTCCAGCGTAATTGGGTCCAACAGCAGGATCCTGTTCAACCGTGACCCCGCGCAGCGGGTAGAGGCGGTGGCGCCGTGGCTGACGGCTGACAGCGCGGTGTACCCGGCGATCGTCAACAAGCGGCTGGTGTGGATCATCGACGGGTACACCACGCTGGACAACTACCCGTACTCCGAACTCACCTCGCTGTCGTCGGCGACGGCGGATTCCACCGAGGTGGCCTTCAACCGGCTGGCCCCCGACAAGCAGGTGTCCTACATCCGCAATTCGGTGAAGGCCACGGTGGACGCCTATGACGGCACCGTGACGCTTTATCAACAAGACGAGCAAGACCCGGTGCTCAAGGCCTGGATGAAGGTCTTCCCCGGAACGGTCAAGCCGAAGAGCGAGATCACACCCGAGCTCAGGGATCATCTGCGCTATCCCGAAGATCTGTTCAAGGTGCAGCGGATGCTGCTGGCCAAATATCATGTGCCGCCCGATCGTCCGGGGACGTTCTTCAACTCGTCGGATTTCTGGGACGTGCCGCTGGATCCGAATCCGACCGCCAGCAGTTATCAGCCGCCCTATTACATCGTCGCGAAAAACATTCTGAAGAACGACAATTCGCCGTCCTATCAGCTGACCAGTGCGATGAACCGGTTCAAGCAGGACTTCCTGGCCGCCTACATCAGCGCCAGTTGCGATCCCGCGACGTACGGGAAGATCACGGTGCTGACCATCCCGGGCAATGTCAACGGTCCCAAGCTGGCCAACAACGCCATCACCACCGATACTGCTGTGTCCCAAGATCTCGGCGTGATCGGGCGGGACAACCAGAACCGGATCAAGTGGGGCAATCTGCTCACATTGCCGGTAGCCCAGGGTGGGCTGCTGTACGTCGAACCGGTCTATGCCTCCCCGGGCAGCAGCGACGCCGCCTCGTCGTATCCACGCCTGATCCGGGTGGCGATGATGTACAACGACAAGATCGGGTACGGACCCACCGTGGGCGAGGCCCTGGACAGATTGTTTGGGCCGGGAGCGGGTGCCGCCGCGACCGGAATCGAACCCACCGAGGGCGCCCCTCCAAAGCCGCCGGCGAATGTTCCGGCGCCGGCGGCTGGGCCGGGTCCACCCGCGCCGCCGACGGCAGTACCGCCTGCTCCTGAGGGAACAGTGACGTTGTCTGCAGCCAAAGCCGCTGCGCTGCAAGAGGTTGAGGCAGCCATGAGTGCGGCGCGGGAGGCGCAGAAGAAGGGTGACTTCGGTGCGTACGGGGCGGCGCTGCAACGGCTCGACGACGCGATCAACAAGTTCAACAACGCCAAGTAGCCTCTGTCGCGAGCGTGCGTGTTTGTACACCGACACGCCGTAAACCGCGGCAATTTGCGCACGCTCGCGGCAGGCTACCGCTGCATTCGGCGGGCAACCTCGCCATAGCGTTCAAAGCGCTCGCGATCGCCCAGCGCGTTGTACAGCACCAGACGGGTGGCGATGCCGGCGTACTTGTCGGTGAGCGCGTCGGCGAGGCCGTCCCAGGTGGACTCGGTGGCGAAGACGGCGATGTGTTCGTCGGTGATCTGTGCGGCCATGCCGGCGAAGTCCCCGGCCTTCTGCTTTTCCCGAATTCGTGCGGTCGTGCCCTCGAAACCGGCCTCTTCCCAGATGAACGAATAGTTTGGAGTGCTGCCGTAGAAGCTCATGCTGGCCCGCACCAGCTCTCGTTGGTTGGCGCGCTCTTCGTCGCTGTCGCCGACGATCGTCATCACCGGCACTATCATCGCGATGTCCGACGGCGAGCGCCCCGCTTTCGCCGCGCCCTCTGCGACCTCCGGCACCACATGCCGAGTGAGATAGCCGGGCTCGCCGAGCGGGTGGACATGCACCCCGTCGGCGACTTCGCCCGCCATCCGCAGCATCCACGAATTCACCGCTGCGACATCGACTTTGGGATCAGGCGCGTCAATGGGGCCGGCACTCCATTGCGGAGTGATGTAGTCGAGATCGTAGAACTGCCCGTGGTGGTCGAGCGATCCGGTTCGGAATGCGTCAAAACACGCTTTCACGGCACGCACATAGTCGCGCAACCGCGGACCCGGGTGCTCGAACGGCACGCCGTATCGCCGCACGACGTGCGTGCGCACCTGCGTGCCCAGACCGAGCCGGAACTTCCCGCCGGTAGCTTCCTGCAGCTCCCATGCCGCGGCCGCCGTGACGAACGGGCTGCGCGGAAATGCCACCGCGACGCCGGTGGACAGCTCCAGACCCGGCGCGGCCTGCGAGGCGACGGCGGCGTTCAAATAGGCCGTACGGCCGGTTTCGGTGAACAGCAGGCCGGAGAAGCCGGCGGCCAGCGTTCGACGGGCCAGTTCACCGATCCTGCCCAGCGGCTGTGGAATCGTCATCATGTCGACCTGCACGGGGGAACAGTATGCCTGAAACGGTTGCCGAGCGGAGCGGACCCATGCGTGCTCTATGAAAAGCGTTGGGCGGCCGGGAATAACGGCGACCGCGCGGTGCGGGCGGAGGGCCGATGTCGGATTCTGTGGGAAAGACGGCCGCAAACCCGGCGGTGGGATGGCTGCACACCGCGCAGACTTGGCCATAGCGGAAAGGAGCAGAAAAATGGACATCTATGAAGCGCTGTACACCACCAGGATGATGCGTCGGCTGCACCCGGATCCGATTCCGCTGGACGTGCAGGCGCGCATCCTCGATGCGGCCGTTCGCGCACCCAACGGCGGTAACACCCAACGCTGGCACTTTGTGGCCGTTGACGATCCAGAACTCATTCGTGAGTTTGCCCAGCTGTTCCGGCAGGCCCGCGCCCTCGAATACGAGAAGTTCCGGACTGGGACGGGACCGATGGTCGCGGCTGCACCCGGTGCCGATCCGGCCGCTCACGCCGAAACGATGCGCCGCATCAAAGGCTCGGGGGACTACCTGGCCGACCACTTCGAAGAAGTTCCCCTGTTGCTTTTCGTCTTCGCCATCGACGACCTCGGCGGCGCCAACATCTATCCGGCGATCTGGAGTGTGTTGCTTGCCGCCCGTGCGGAGGGCGTCGGAGGTGTAATGACGATGGTGCTCAACAATTTCCGGGACAGGGTCAACGAGTTGCTGGGCGTGCCGGTTGAGGAAGGCTGGAAGATGTCGGCCATGCTGACCCTCGGGTACCCACGGGGGAAGTGGGGTGTCGCCGCCAATCGCCGTCCCGTGCACGAGGTTTCATCTCGCAACCACTGGGATTCGCCGTTCGGTGTGGACGTACCGGAGCCGCTGTGGCCGCCTCATGGCGACACGACGACCGGTTTGGCCGCGGCGGGTTAAACGGTCACTGGAACAGGAGGTATGTGACATGGCAGACCCGACTGGAGTCGGAGTCAGCGTCGTGCAGCCCGGCGACGGCGACTATGCCGCCTTGCCGGGCTTCGGGGCGATCTTCAAGTTGTCCAGCAAGACCAACGGGGGCGAGGTGTCCATCGTCGAGCATCCATTCGAGGTGGGCTTCATTACCGCGGCGCATCGGCATACCCGCGAGGACGAACATTCGTTCGTGCTGACCGGTGAGATCGGGTTTCGCTCCGACGACAGCGAAGTGGTCCTAGGCCCCGGTGGCTATATCACCAAGCCTCGCGGACAAATGCACGCGATGTGGAACGCGGGCAACGAACCCGGTCGAATCGTCGAGATCATCACGCCGGGGGGATTCGAGAATTACTTCAGAGAACTCAGCGAACTGCTCGGTGACAGCATTGGCGGCCCGGTCGGCAGGCCGCTTCATGAGCTGCCCGAGTTCGGCGAGCTCGCGGAGAAGTACGGGCTGACCTACGGCGACCCGGAATGGATGGACGACATCGTCCGCCGCTACCGGCTCAATCCGCCGTCGCACTGAAGCCGCCGAGCCGCGATTTGGTAGCCCGCCTAGCGTTGGGTAACCTTGCGTTTACCGACGCGGGGTGGAGCAGCTCGGTAGCTCGCTGGGCTCATAACCCAGAGGTCGCAGGTTCGAATCCTGTCCCCGCTACCAGCGGAAATGGCCCCCGGAGACTTCTCCGGGGGCCATTTTCATGCTGGTGTGCACGGGTTTGGGAACGTCAGCTTGGGCAGGGTGCCCAGTTCGGTGTGCGACAGGTCTCCGCTTTCGAGCTTTGACCCCGAGCCTGTGAGACGCCCATGATGGCAGCGACGTCGGCCTAGCGGGCATGCCCTTGCGCCTTGCGGATGTCGGCAGGGCGCTGCGCCTGCCCGGCGTCATGCATTTCCTTTCGCGCCGCATCGGCGCGGGCTGGATCCAGGAGCCCCTGCGCGATGGCCTCCGCGCGAATCTCACGCCAGTTGCGTGCCATGCTCAATCACCTCCCTCAGACACCATCCAGTTCTCGTATCGCTGTTTGCGACCGGAATTTTTTTCGTACGGCCCCCCTGTGGGTGTGTTTCAAACTCCCTTCAAGCCCGAATTTGGGCGGCAGGTCGCTAAAACCTAGCGGAGACAATCACGGGGAACACGTCATCAGCATCGCCAATAGCCATTGACGTGAGTCCCGTTTTTCTTCGTATAACCGTTGACCCACGTGCAGCCGATGTTGGGGGCATTCACATTAGGGGGATTCGGCGTAGCAATACCGACGGGCGGGGGCGAAACACCCGGCGGGGGCACAACGGGCGCAGGACTGGCGGAAGCAGACGAAGTGGGCGTCACCGCCGTGCAGTACTACGACTGCCGATAATCGACGCATAGTTGCCGGTCGACGTGTGTCCATTGGCCGCCGGTGCATAGGGAATAGGTTCCGCCCGGTTCCGAGCTGATTGCACGTTCTGGACAGTCGGCGCGAGCAGTCGGAGCACCGAAGCAGGCAGGAACGCCGCACGCCAGAACGACACAAACCTGAACCATCGCAGCGATACGCATGGCCGAAAACTACCCGTCACGTCCGAAAACTACCCATACACGGTGCGACATCTGAGAAACCAAGAAAGTTGGAAACGAGACTTGACGGTCAAGCCGATCATTCCTGCGACTTGAACGAGCGGCAGCGGGCATTGATGCTCATGGGCCGCGGACGGCGGCGATCGGGTCCTATGACCGCCGGTTCAGCGGCCTCAGCGGTCCTAACCAGCGGGGCTTATCGGACCATTTTCCGCGGATCCGGGAACCCCATTTTGATGTAGCCAGGTGCGCGCTTTCGTAGAGAAGAGGCGAGTACCGGCGTGAGTTCGTCGTAGTAGTCGTGCACAGTCGCGGTGGTCTTTGCGACGTGGGGGCGGGTGATGCGCCCGACGTACTGAACGAGCCTGTTCTTGAAGGTGATCGGGGCGGCTAGAAACAGCGTGTCCAAGACCGGGCAATCAAATCCCTCACCGATGAATGAGCCTGTGCCAATTATCAGCAAGGGCTCGGTGTCGGCGGTGTGGTTGGCGAGTTGTTCGGAGATCTCCCGGCGCTCCCGCGCCTTCATTTGGCCGCTGAGTACGACGACCGACTTGCCGGCTGCGCGGAGACGCTCGGCGATTGCTTTCAGGTGGTCGATCCATGTGGTGAGTACAAGGATGTTGGCACCATCGCGGTGAGCGGCGAGGACGTCGGTGACGATCTGCTCGAGCCGGGCGTCATCGGCGATCAATGCTCGATAGATCTCGGCCATTCCGCCCGGCGCGTTGGGATCGGCTTCGCCGGTGTAGCGGAACCCAGTCCGGTGAAGCTGGAGGACCGGGTGTGGTGCAATCAGGCCGGTGTCCGCTGAGGGGAGCTGGCCGGCGGCATGAGCCTCAAGAGTCACGTGATGTGATCCGAGTTGGTGGTAGATCAGACCCTCAAGCCCATCGCGGCGCTCGGGTGTGGCGGTGAGTCCGAGCCAGTATTTTGCAGGTATTCGATTGAGTACCTGGAAGAATGCGCTCGCGGCGATGTGATGGCATTCGTCGACAATCACGAAACCGTAATTCGCCGTAAGGTTTTCGATGTTATCACGACGGGCAAGTGTAGGTAAGAGAGCGACGTCGATGATGCCGGTGGTTTTGGATCGGCCGCCGCCGATCTGTCCGCACTTGAATCCGAGATGCTTCTGCAGCCGATCACGCCATTGGTCGGCGAGTGCTTTGCGGTCCACCAGGATGAGGGTCGAAGTGGCACGGGAGGCGATCGCGGCGCAGGCAATCACGGTTTTACCTGAGCCAGGGGGTGCGATAAGCACACTGGAGTCTTCTTCGACGAGCTCTCCGGCGGCGGCGGCCTGTTCGGTCCTGAGCGGCGTCGCGCAGCTGAATTCGTGAGTATCGCCGACAGCGCGGTTGTCGTCGATGCGCAACGTGCTGTCGGCTGAGTCAACCAGGTCCGATAACAGCGCGTACAGCCCGCGCGGCAAGACGAGATTGCCCTCGGCCGTCTCGTCATAGCTGTGCAGAAAACGCGGCGTGTCCCAAGTACTGCGTCGGGCCCTCTGCCGGGCATCGAACTCCGGATTTCGAATGGAGGCTGCGTGTTTGACGGCCGCAATCATGGCTGGACCCAGGTCATTGGCGGTAAGGATCAGCCGAGATGCGAAGGTTGCGTGGATGATCGGCGCTGGCCTCGGCACGATTTTCGAAGAGGTGGGTAGTTGCAGCCGGCGTACTTGATGGCCGAATTGAGGATCGGGCAGAGTTCGAGCTAGTGCCGCCACGTCTTTGTGCGACAGCCGCGCAATGCTCGACAGGTAGGCCCATTGGTCGTCGAAGGGTTCCAAGGTGGCGGGGTCAAGAAACAAGGTTGTGCCGTGCTGGCGGCGTTTGCCATTGAGCGGTGCGGCGATGAGATTTCCCATGCCGCGGCCGCTGTGGACGTCTTGAGAAGGGAACAGCCGGTCATAGCTGCTGAGACGCATACTGCCGCGCAGTTGGAAAGCCTCGCTGAGCAGGCTGGTAGCGATACTGCGCGCTGTTGCCGCCGAGACGGCCTGAGCGAAAAAGATCCACACGTGAGCTCCGCGCCCCGACTGCGACACCTCCAACGCAGCCGGAACATTATGGGCGCGTGCGGCTTTCATATAGGCCAGTGCATCGAGCATCGCGGCCTCCTTGTCAAAGTCGGCCACAACCCACCAGCAAGTGTCATCGTCGCCCAGTGGATACAGGCCGACGTGGATTTCGCCCCGTAGATGCTGGTCGATCACGTCGGCGCTAAGGGGAAGATAATTCGCATCCGAGCGCTTCATGCCTTTTCTCCAATAGCCGCGGATAGCCGGCATCCAACCGGATCGGCCGTCCCGCCGGTTCTCCCAACGCAGAGCGTAAATATCAGAGCGACAACGAAATAGATCGAGATAGAACCGAATCTTGTCCTCGGGTGCCGAGGCCATGTTCACCGGCGACTCCGGTGCACCGGAGAGGGTGGCTTGATCCGGGGCCGCCGCCCGAGCCTGCTCTTCACTCAGTTTCAGCAGGCGACGCAGACGGAGATTGTCTGCGCGCAACGTCTCGAGCTCACCTGGAAACGGTTCTTCCACAACCACAGTCTGCCTCGCTCGCTGCATGGGTCATGCAGGTCGCACATGCTCAGCGAGACGCGTTAGCTGACGGCTCGGATGAGCTCAACCGCTTCGGTCATCGCGTATCGCTGAGCCAGCCGACTCAAGATCTCCTCAGGTGTCAGCGGTGGCTCGGAAAACCTGGCGGCCATGCTCTGGACGGCTCGGAGCGCAACGTCTGGTGAAACCGATACGGTGTCGGCTGCAAATTCGGCGGGGGATACGACCTTGATGTGCGTGGGGATCTTCGCAATCGGGAAGTCCTTGAGATTGTCGGTGACGATGGCGCCCGCTCCACCAACGAGCGCTGCTGCTGCGACGTGTTCATCGTCGGGGTCTGGCAGATTGAACGTGCCGTCGTGTGGTTCCCAATTTTCGACCAGAGCATCGTCGAAAGCGGTTGACATCTGCTCGATCAGGTGACGGGCTCGTGCGGCGGCGGCGCGCGGTTGTTCTCCTCGGTTGATCAACTTCTGCGTCTCGTGATATTCGAGTTCAGCCAGAATTTCGCTAGACCACAGTGGTCGATACAATCCTTCGATTGCGAGCGAAAGCAGGAAATCGCGCTGCAAACTCGGCCATAACACCGAGGTGTCGAGGAATGCGGCGAACATCGCCGCTCATGGTGTCAGCTCCGCCGCGGCGCCGTCTTTCGGCGCGCCGCCACAGCCCGGCGCGCTTCACGCAGTTGCTTTCGGATCGTTTCCGGCTCGTCATTGCTGTCGATGTCAGCGGTCGCAGCCAGCGCGTTGTATTGACGCTTCCGGCGCTCCGCACGATACGACAGCACATCGTCGAGCAGGAGTCGATGCCGGTTGCCGATTCGTTCGGCAGGCAAAACATCGTCATTGATCAGGCGTACTACGGTTGGGCGACTCACGCCGAGTAGATCGGCCGCTTGCTGCGTGGTCAGTGTCATAGTTTGCGGCGCGATGGTCACCGCCTTGCCCGCGTGGAGCGCAACCACCACCTTCGTTAAGGCCCGATGGACTGCTTCGGGCAGCTCGATTCGGTCATGCTCGTCGATGCCGATCAAGGCGTAATTCGGAGACACTGCGGTACCGCGACGACGCTCGTGAGCTGCCAGAAACCCGATCACCGGCGCGAGTTCCTCAGGGTGATCAGGCAAAAACGTCGCGGTCTCGACCATCTCAGCGCCCACTGGACTTACCAGCCTTTCGAACAAAACGAAACTGCTTTCGCAACGTTCGAATAATACCTCAATCATCAGCTAGCACCTACTCACTTCATCGAGTAGTAGCCGCACTTGTCATATCAATGCCGAGGTTTCGCGCCTGGAAGCGCAGCGACGTATCCGACCCCCACCAGCTCCGGCAAAGCTTTGTGGACGCATTTCTGAACGATGGCGGCAATGAAGATGCGCACACAGCCACTAGCGCGCTGTACCTGCGTCGAGTGTGACCGACTTCAACCGGGAACAGTGACGCAGTTCATAGCCTCCTGAGCCTCGATTGGGTCATCCTGAGCATTCGTTTGCATATCTATCTAATGGCTGGGAGCGCGATGGCCAACCATGACTTTGTCTATGACCTGACCCTTGACGAGGCGCGTCGACGCAGCGCAGTGCTTGAAGCGATAGGTGGCCATTGGGACCCCGTCGTCGTGCTGGCCGAGGAACAGAAGGCCTACGACATGCTGTACTCGGACCTGGACGAGGAGCAGCAAAGGGTCTACGGCGAGTTGGTCCGCGCCGGCGTCCTGCCCGATCGGACGACTGATCGTGTTTCCGATTGATCCGACCGCCGAGCGCAACCGCCGCGCCTGGCTGCCCTGTCCGTGTTGCGATCACGGCGCCAAATGTCGCGATTGTCGGGGCTTCCAAAACTGCGCTACCCACTGGCAATACCTGCTGAGCAATCAGGGGACGTTGGTGCACTTGCAATGTTCGGATTGCGGCCATCTCTGGTCCACTGACACGCATCGCCACGCGCGCGGCCTCGGCCGCTAGGGCTTTCGGCCCGGGGCGGTTGGGGATCAGCGAAGGGCGGCGTTGCTTTCGATACCGAATTGTCCGAGTCGTGCGCCGCGCAGAGCTTCCCGCGTTAGTCTTTGCCGATGATCGCGGGCGATATGGCGCCTGACTTCACTTTGTACGATCACACCGGTCGGCCTCGGACACTTTCCGCGCTGCTTTCGGAAGGGCCGGTTGTCCTGTTCTTCTTCCCATTGGCGTCCTCACCGATCTGTACGGCTCAGGCCTGTCATTTCCGGGACCTGAGCAACGAATTCGCGACGGTGGGCGCCCACCGGGTGGGCATCAGCACCGACACCGTCGACAAGCAGGCCCACTTCGCCCAGCAGCGCAAGTTCGACTATCCGCTGCTCTCCGACGCGGACGGCGTGGTGTCCGAGCTCTTCGGGGTGCGCCGCGGCAGGCTCGCCAAGCTGCGTAGATCCGCTGTGGCGCGTGAGGCGACCAGGCGAGGCCGGCATGCTCGGCGCCGCGGCCTGCTGGCCCGGCTGCTGCCGGTCAGACGGACCACCTTCGTCATCGACACCGACCGCACCATACTCAAGGTCGTCTCCAGCGAGCTGCGCGCATCTGTGCATGCCGACCAGGCATTGTGGTTCTTGGAGAACCGCAACATCCCGCACCAGCGCACCGACGCGTATCAGCAGTCGGAGGGCACGGGTGAACCGATCGGCGACTTGTTCACAGAACCGGAAACCGCGGACGGGCCGAGCCTCGTCCGGCCGTACACGCTGACGGCAGGGCGTACCGACTCCGGTGTCGAACTGGCACTCGAGGCGCCGGTTGAGGCGCTCAATGACCCAGCGAAGCCGCCGCGCTGGCCGAGAAATGATGTGCGGCGCCAAATCTTGACGTTGTGCGTACTCAGCCCTTCGGTCGCAGAGATCGCCGCTCGGCTGTCCTTGCCGCTCGGTGCGACGCGCTTCCTGGTCGGCGATCTGGTGACACAGGGGTTTTTGCGGGTGCACGCCCCCCCGGGTGACTCGATGACAATCGACGACCGACGTGAGCTGATAAGCAGGACCCTGCGTGGCCTACGAGCGCTATGAGGGCGCCGCCTCGACGACGCGACGGGGTAGCTACAGGCCAAAATGACCCTCGGATGTGTCGGCGCCGTCAGTCCGCCCCGAGCACGCGCTGCTCGAAGAGGTCGGCACCGCGCTTCACCCCGCCGGTGGCGGCGAAACCCGCCGCCACCCGTCGTGCGCCAGCGGTCATCGTCATCGCTTCTCGCACCTTTGTACGGAGACGTTCGGCCGAAAGTTTCTTCGCGGGCAGACGAGTGCCGCACCGGGCAACCTCGACGCGCCGCGCGGTTTCGAATTGGTCGCGGCCGTAGGGCACCACACACACGGGTACGCCACGGGCCAGTGCCTTTTGAGTCGCGCCCATACCGCCATGCGTTACCGCACAAACGGCACGGTCGAGCAACGGGCCGTGCGGGACAAAGTGGCAGACCGTCGCATTAGAGATCGTCGAAACTTCGGCTGGTTGTCCGGCCGGGACGGTCGCGACCACATGTACCGGCTCATCCGCCAGCGCGGCTATCGCGGTCGGCACCAGCTTTTCGTCGCCCTGTTTCTCGGAGGACGTCGTGACAAGCACGATGGGACGGTCGATCGAGGCCAGCCAGTCGGGCGCGGTGCCGGGTCCCGGATCAAACGGGCATGGGCCAATCATTTGCACCGCGTCGCCCCAATCGGCCTGCGGATACTCGAATGGCTTGCCGCTCGCGACCAGCATCAGCGGCGCGCGACGCCAGAACTCATCCATAGAACCGACCCGCCGCAGCTGCAGTTCGTCGCGAATCTTGTTGAGGGGCGGCAATCCACTGTTCACCGGACCACTCACTGCTGCGCGGACAACTGCGTCGCGAATTCGTCCGAATCGGTTCGGCAACGGCTTCAGTCCCGGCCCGAAGGGGGGCATCCCATCGGCGCGCAGCAGGGGCGTGAACGGCGAAAAACAGGCCCACGGGATGTCTCCGGCCTCGGCGGCCGACAACGCACCCCAACACAGCACGTCGACAAGCAGTGCATCAGGGCCAACGCGCGCAACCGCTTCCGCGAGATCGGCGACTTCGTGCGGAGCCCGGCGGCCGAACACGGCGAACGCCCGCTTTAGCCCGGCTCCGGGGCTCTTGGCCTTCCAGTCGTCGTGCTCGATCCCCTCGATCCGGGAATCGATTGCGTCCGTGCTGAAGCCGAGCCGCTGCCCGATCTCCACACCGACGGCAAGCGTGCGCAGATGAACCGCGTGGCCACGGCTAGCCAGTTCTGACAGCAGCGCGCTCATCGGCAGCAGGTGACCAAGTGCGGGCGAGGTGTAGGCCAAGATTGTTGACATCTACGCCAGCCCTTCTGCGTTTGCTGTGCCGGCCATCAGGCGGGCTTCGGCGAGACGCCCACGGGCGTCGAGCTTTTCGCAGAGCGCGAGGTATTGCGCCGCCAACTCCGCATACCCGTCCGAGTCGGCCTCAGCTTGGGCCAATAGGGCCCGCGATTTCAGCCACCACAGGTCTGCCGCGGGAATGCCGGGGCGCCGGACTTGCCAGTCGTCGACGATGCGGTGCGCTTCGGCGAGGTCGGCGGCGGCTCCTCGTTCGATGAGCAGCGTGACGAAAGCCTCACTGCAACAGCATGTTTCGATCAGAACGCCGTCGTCGATGTGGAGTGCGAACAGAGCGCGCAGATCCGCGATTCCGTCGTCCAGGCGCCCTCTGGCTGCGGCGTCCAATGCGAGATCAGCACCCACGGCCGTCATCGTGTTGGTCATCACGTGGTGCTTCGCGTGGCCGGTTCGAGCTCGCTCGAGTACATCGATAGCCTCAGCACGTGACGCGGGGCGCGCGCGTAATAAGGCAGTGCCGTAGGCGAACTGCGCTGCGATGATGCCGCTGATGTCTCCGAAAGACTCGGCGCGATGCAACGCCGCGCGCATTTCGTCAACCAGCTCATCAGGCTGGTACAGACCCAGCGCAATCATCTGAGCACCGAACGAGAGGATGATTGCGTAGCTGACCGGTGGCAGTACTCGAGCTCGCTCGATCGACTCTCGAAGATCTTTTCGGCCTTTCGCGTAGTCGCCGCGACAAATCTCTATGACACCCCGAAAGGTGAGAGCTCCCACAAATTCGATTGTGGGTTCGTCATGGGGACGTGCCCGGATCGCGTCACTCACTGCGAGGGCGGCATCGAAGTTTCCACAGCCGTAGTACGCCCACTCCACGGCAGTGAGAATAATGTCGATCTCGGGCACGTCGTCCCAGTCGATGCCGCCAAGCATGTCCTCGACTTCCGACGCCAGCGCGACAGCTTCCGGAATTCGGATGTCGTTGTGGCAGAACGATATAATTCGGCCGGCAGTGGCGATGGCGAAGGACCTCAGGTCGCCGGCCGGTAATGAGAGTTCACGGAATTCCCGATACTGCTCGTCGGCATCACGGTCGCTGCCGACGAAGAGCGCCGTCGAGATCAGCATCGTGCGCGGGGCAATCCGCATGCCGACGATGTCCCTGTGGTCCTCGGGCAGCCGGTCGGCGAGATCGCGCGCGCATTGCCATTGGGCGCGCGCAGCCAGCATGTCGCGCGGACGAAGCCATTCTGCCGCACGCATGTGCCACTGGTATGCGTTGGCGAGTTCTCCTGCTGCTTCGAGGTTTGTTGCGATCAGCGCTGCGTTTTCGTCGGCGGCGGTGGGGTCGCGCGCCTCAATGGCGGCGGCCAAGCGGCGATGGGCCTGCGCGCGAGTTGAGCTCAACTGTGATTCGTAAGCCACCGTGCGCACCAGCGGGTGGCGAAAGCAATAATGTTGGCGCGGAACGAATTCCGTCTGATCGATCAACTCCGCCGACACCAAGTCGGCCAATGCGGACGACACCGCGTCGGGAAGCAGAGCGTGCAGCGTATCGACGTCAAACCGGGTGCCGATCACCGCCGCGGCATTCACCACCGCCTTCGCCTCTGCCGGCAGCCGATCGATGCGTGCCGCCAGCACTGCTTGCACCGTGGCTGGAACAGCGATCTCGTCCACACCTCCGGTCAGTCGATAGCTGCCCCGGTTGCCGGAGATCACTCCGCGGTCAGCCAGATCACGGACGATCTCCTCGATAAAGAACGGGTTGCCGACGGCGGCCGCGGCGATTCGTTCCGCCAACGTAGCCAGCGATGCGTCATTACCGAGCAGTTGGTACACCAGTCGCACCGCCACCGCATCGCTCAGCGGCTGCAGGGCGATCGTCTCATCCGCACGCTGCCGTAATGCACCGCGAAACTCCGGCCGATACGTCGTGACGAACAGCGACGACGTGGCGGTGAGCGCACTGGCGAATTCGGAAAGAACCTCGTCGCTGGGCGCATCGACCCAATGCGCATCCTCCAGCACGAACAGGATCCGCTCAGTTTGAGCCAGTACCGCCGCAGACATCACCCGCACCAGCCGGCGCCGACGACCGTCCACGCTGACCTGTAACGGCGGTGCACCCCGATCGGCGATGCCCATCACATCGAACAGAATCTGCGCCTCCGCGGAATCCGATGTCAGCCGCCCGTCGTATTGGGTCAAAACTTGAGCTCGGGCCTCGTCTTCACTGACGCCGTCCACGGAAAACAACGCGCGCAACAGTCGCGATAACGCACGAAACGCAACCGTGGTGGTATGAGCCTCACATCGGGCCACTACGACGTGGGCGCCCCGCCGGGCCGCGGACGCGCTGAACTCAGCGATCAGTCGACTCTTGCCCACACCCGGCGCGCCCACTACTCCTACCAGGTGGCTGCGAGCCGCATCGAAAATGCCATGTAGGCGACCCAAATCGGTATCTCGGCCCACCATCGCGCCTTCGTTGCGGCCCATCACCGTCCGGCCCCACTCCACCTCGAGCAACTGCCGTGCGGGTACCGGCACGTCGGCGCCCTTGATCGCAACATTCTCGACCGGACCAAGCCACGCGACGCGTTCCACCAGCCGCGCAGTGGACAACGAGCACAACACGCCACCTGACGGTGCGGCCGCCTCCATGCGCTGTGCCATCCCAACCGGATGACCCACCGCCGTGTACCTGCCGGGACCTAAACCGATCGAACCGGCGATCACTTCGCCAGAATTGAGCCCGACACGAAGCTGCAAGCGAACGCGGTCACGGCTGAACACCTCGTCAGCGAACTCCCGGACGACCGACTGGATCTCCATGGCCGAAATACACGCACGTAGCGCATGATCTTCCAGCGCCACCGGAGCGCCGAAAAGCGCCATCAACCCGTCACCGGTGAATTTGTCGACCGTGCCCTGATAGCGCTGTACCACCGCGGCCGCACGATTGAACAACTCGTGCATGACCTCCCGTAGCCGCTCGGTCTGCAGTACCGCGGCGAGCTTCATCGAACCGACCACATCCGCGAACAGCACCGTCACTTGCTTGTACTCCGCTACCTGGACGGCCGGTGTCAGCCGCGCACCGCACTCGCTACAAAACTTCGCGGTGGGGCGTGACTGCGCGCCGCAGGAACCGCAGGACAGCGTCATCGCGGTCGGCCCACCGCCACAATCGCCCCCGGGATCCACGTCATCATCGTTTCACTGCTGGTCAACGATGTCTTTCATATCGCCGCCCCAGTTGCGACACCCAGCCGGACACGGTCGGGCCGGGCCGCGTCAGGGCCAGGGCCATTCCCGCGAGCAGACGCATAAGTACTTTTGCTTCTGCTGGCGTGCCGGGGTTTAGCTTGGACTATGGAATACCCAGCTCGGTCGCACTGGCGCAAACGCGTGGTAATTCGGCTGATCGTCGCACTGCTGGCCGGTGTCGTCATCGCGCTGGCGCTCGGGTTCACGACGGGATGGCGGTACGCGCCCGCCGCGGGATGGATTGCCGCAGCCGGTGTGTATCTCGGCTGGACCTGGATCGTCGTCTTGCCGATGGACGCCGAACAGACGCGTGCCCATGTACGTCCCGAGGACCCACCGAGAGGGTGGGTCACCGACGGCATCATCCTGGCCGCGAGCGTGGCCAGTCTGGCGGGTGTGGCGCATCTGCTTGCCGCCGGCTCGAAGTCCGGAGTCGAGAAGCAGGTCGCCGCAGCGGTAGGCGTGATCAGCATTGTCGCCGCCTGGTGCGTGGTCCACACCGTCTTCAGCGTCCGCTATGCCGACGTCTATTACTCGAACGAAAGCAGCGGGATCAACTTCAACGGAAAAGAGAAGCCACGGTTCGTGGATTTCTTCTACCTGGCGTTCACCGTCGGCATGACTTACCAGGTCTCAGACACCAGTCTGGAGAACGGACAATTCCGTGCTCTCGTGCTGTGCCAGGCGCTGCTGTCCTACCTTTTCGGGGCGGTCATTCTCGCGGTGACCATCAATCTGGTTGCCGGCCTTAGTAATTAAGCACGCTGACAACGCAGGCACGAGCCTCGGCCGGCCCGTCGAGCTGTGACATATTCCACACCGCTGTCTGTTGCAACGTCTAGACAGCAGTCCATTTTTGCCTGTAACGTTCCTGAGCAATCTCGGCTATTCCGCTGTGCACCGCGGTGACAAGACCTAAGCGTCGGCATCGACGGAGCGCAACAGCCGTGGCGAAATCGAAAATCTTTGTGCGAAGGATCAAGCAGTGAAACGACTTAGCGGTTCGGACGCGATGATGCTCTACAGCGAGGCCCCGAACGTGCCGATGCACACGGTCAAGATCGCGATCGTCGACGCACCGAACACCGACAGCTTCTCGGTGGACGCCGTCCGCAACGTTCTGCAACGGCGCCTGCACCGATTCGAGCCCATGCGCCGCATACTTGTCGAGACTCCCTATGCGTTTCACCGCCCGATGTGGCGGCAGAACTGTTCCGTCGACCTCACATATCACGTCCGGCCACTGCAGCTACGGGCCCCGGGCGGGCGGCGGGAACTCGACGAGGCGATTGCCCGATTAATCGAGGAGCCGCTGGACCGCACCCGGCCGTTGTGGGAGATCTATGTCGTCGACGGTCTGGCGGACGGGCGGATCGCCGTCGTCACCAAGATTCACCACGCACTCGCCGACGGTGTCGCGTCGGCGAATCTTCTTGCCGGTGCGCTCGACCGGCCGGAAGCCTTCCAAGCTGCCGAGTTCGACCCGCTTCCGAGCAGGACACGGCTGCTATGGGACGCCGTCCGAGACCACATGAGGCAAATCGCCGAATTGCCAAGCCTTTTACGCTATACCGGGGCAAGCGTGCGGCGCACCAGACGAAACGGGTCAGAAGGACGCATCAAAGCCCCCGAGTGTTTCACGAATCACCGGCTCACCACTAGGCGCCAGTTCGCCACGGCCAGCGTGCCGTTCGCCGACGCCAAGCAGGTCACCCGTGAATTAGGTTGCACGATAAACGATTTGATTTTGGCTATGAGTGCGGGCGCGGTCCGAGAGCTTCGGCTACGGTACGACGGCCGGTCGGACACTCCGCTGCTGGCGATGGTTCCGGTGTGCCTCGACTCGTCGCCGGGAAGGTCTGCCGGCAACAACTTCACCCAGATCGCGGTCGCGCTACCCGCGGATATCGCCGACCCGCTGCACCGCGTCAAACACAGCCACGAGGCAGCCATCGCCGCCAAGCGACTGCATACCATCCAAGGACCGGAGCTTTGGACGCGATGGTTCGACTACATGCCGCCCGGTTTGGCGCGGCTGCTCACCGGCTGGATGGCGCGGACGAACGCGCACAACAAAATGCAGAATCTGGTGGTCTCCAATGTGCCTGGGCCGCGCGAACTTGTGACGGTCGCCGGTACGCAGGTCACCGAGTTCTACTCCGTGGGTCCACTTGTGGCAGGGAGCGGTCTGAACATCACCGTGTGGAGCTATGCGAATCAGCTGAACATCTCCGTGCTGGCCGACGCCGCGACACTCAACGACGCCCACGAAGTCACCGAGGCGATGATCCACGAATTCGCTCAAATCAGTTCTGCAGCAGGATGTTTCATCAGCTCCGCCGAAGCCGGCCAGCGCCAGTACCAGGCCGTCGTAGCCTAAATCGAAAGGACGCCGTGACTACCACCGATATAGCCGAACCCGAGATCGCGAAATGGGACCCGGTTCTCACCGAGTGGGTCATCGGCACCATCCGGCCAATGCTCAAGCGCTACTTCCGATCCGAGGTGTACGGACTCGACAACGTCCCCGCCGGCGGAGCGCTGCTGGTCTCCAACCACTCCGGCGGTCAGCTGGCATTCGACGTGCCGATCTTCGCCATCGATTGGTATGCCGAGCACGGCTACGACCGTCCTATCTACACGCTCAGCCATGACATGATCATGGTCGGGCCCGTCGGGAACTTTCTGCAGAAGATCGGGTTCATCCGGGCAAATCACGACAACGCCGCCAGGGCGCTGCGCAGCGACGGTCTCGTGGTCGTGTTTCCAGGTGGCGACTATGACGCCTACCGCCCGACGTCCGCACAGAACGTCATCGACTTCGACGGCCGGACCGGCTACGTGCGGGCCGCGATCGAGGCCGGGGTACCCATCGTCCCGATGGTCTCCATCGGCGGGCAAGAGACGCAGTTCTTCCTCACCCGCGGCACCTCGCTGGCGCAGCGCCTCGGTCCCGTCGCTCGCTGGGCACGCGCCAAGATCGTGCCGATCACGGTGGGTTTCCCGTTCGGCGTGAGCCTGTTTGTGCTGCCACCGAACCTTCCGCTGCCCGCCAAGATCGTGACCCGAGTCCTCGAACCGATCCACATCCGCAAGAAGTTCGGTAAGAACCCGGACGTCGCCGACGTCGACGCCTACGTGCGCGAGGTCATGCAGGCCGGACTCGACGAGCTCGCCGCGGCCCGTCGTTTCCCGATACTGGGCTGACGCGGCTGCCTCTGGAATGAGGTGAGGGCGTGGATGTAGTAGCGTCTAGACACATGTCCAACGGTATGTCGGTCGAGTCAGCGCGTCGCCGCTTCACCGGCAAGCGCGCCGACACCGTCTTGAAACTCGGGCGGGCCACTCTCGAGGTGCTCCGCGACGTCGGCTACCAAGAGCTCACGCTGCAGGCGGTGGCCGCACAGGCCGGACTGGCCCGCGCAACCGCCTACACGTACTTCTCCTCCAAAGAACACCTGATCGCCGAGGTCTTCTGGCGGCGGATGTCGAGCATCGAGCCGGCCCGCGATGAATCCGACGTGGTCGAGCGGGTGGCGGCCGTTTTGCGCGATCTGGCGTTCATCGTCGGTGACGAGCCGGCATTGGCCCACGCCGTGGCGGTCACCATGAACAGTGGTGATCCGGACGTGGAACTCCTTCGCATGCAGATGGGCCGCTTCGTGCGCGACCTGCTCGCCTCCGCCGTCGGCGAGGACGGAGATCCGGAATCCGTCGTGCTCCTCGAGCTGATCTATGTCGGCGTAATGGTCCGCGCCGCCAGTGGCACGATGTCCTACCGCGAGGTCGCCGACCATCTGGAAGCTGCCGTACGGCGTATCCTTTGCACTGATTCGAGACGACAAACCAAGACGCGCCGCAGCCGCTAGGCATTGTTCCTGCTTCGAATCATCTTGGCGGCCAACGGTTCCCGGACCACCTCGAAAGTGGGCTCTGAGCTGGTGTTTTCGTCGCGCGAACGGCGGGTATGGGTTCGGGATGGCCGATGAGACGAAGTTGCCCCTGCGCGCGCTCGGACTGGTGTGCAGCCTGAAACCCAGTCCCGCCCCGTCCAGCAGCGCCCTGATGGCCGAGCACGTGGCCAAGGAACTGAGGGACGCCGACGTTGAATGCGAGCTGATTCGTTGCGTCGACCATGCCATCGCACCGGGTGTCGAAGACGACATGGGTCCCGGCGATGAGTGGCCACAGATCCGGCGCAAGGCGCTGAGCGCTGACATCCTGCTGATCAGCACACCGATCTGGCTGGGCCATGCGTCGAGCGTCACGCAACGTGTCCTGGAGCGCCTCGATGCAGAACTGTCCAACACCGATGACGATGGCACACCCGCCATGGTCGGCAAGGTGGCGATTGTCAGCGTCGTCGGCAACGAGGACGGTGCCCACAAGGTGGTCGCCGACCTGTTTCAAAGCCTGAATGACATCGGGTACAGCATTCCGGCGCAGGGCTGCACCTATTGGAACGGTGCGGCAATGGAATCCACCGACTACAACGATCTGGACGAAGTGCCAGAGCAGATCGCGTCCGCCACCGCGGCCGCTGCCCGCAATGCCGCGCATCTGGCACGGGTTCTGCAGCAACGGCAATACCCTCCATACGACACGTAAGCAAATGTGTCCGAAGCCATTTCGAGCACAGCGAAGGCGACGCGAGCTGGTTCGGACGAAACATGTTGGTCGCCAAGCATTCAACTGTAGGTACCGTCCGAAGGAGTTGCGATGGGAGACGTCACAGATGCCGGCGCCGAGATGGTCGACGGCGCACGGCACGAAGCCCAGGTGTATCGCGGCGACAATCCCCGCCCGCTGGTCGGCTATCTGGTGGTGCTGGTCGTCTACGGCCTTTTGGTAACCGTCACGACGGTGATCGCCGCCCTCACCGGTCGCAGGCTGCCCGACCGCTGGCCGGTGCAAGACCTGATAACGGTGACTTTGGGCACCCACAAGCTGTCACGAACGCTGACCAAGGACGCCGTGACGAGCCCGCTGCGAGCAGCATTCACCCAGTACGCCGGCACCGGCGGCCCGGCGGAGGTGAATGAAGAAGCAAGACAGTCGGGCCAGCTGCGGCACAGCTTGGGTGAGCTGCTGACCTGTCCCTTCTGTCTCGACATGTGGGTTGCCACCGGATTCGTCATCGGCCTGGTTTTTGTCCCGAGGTTCACCCGGTTGGTCGCGGGCACCTTCACCGCACTGGCCGGGGCGGACTTCCTTCAGCTCGCTTATGCGATGGCTCAACGCTCGGCCGAAGGTTGAGGAACTCCCCCTCAGGTTTTCAGTCCACCCAGCACGGGTAGGCGACCCGCATGGTGAGTCTGGATCGAGATCCGCAAGCCCAACCACCCGAGAGTGACGACCGCAGTCGGCGGCGGCGTGCCTGGGTGAACTGGGTGCTGGCGCTGCTGACGGTGCCATTGGCGGCGCTGGTGATGATCTTCGGTATCGGCGCGGCGATGAGCGTGGCGGCGTGCAGCGGCGCACAATGCCCCAAGCTGGGACCTAGCGGACTGCTCTACGGTGTCCTGCTGTACGGCGCGCCCGTCGTTGCCGCACTGACGATCGCACTCTCCTTCTTAACCGCCACGCTCCGACGGGGCTTCATCATTCCGCTGTGCGGATTGTTGCTGTTGCTGGCCGACGTCGCGGTGATGGTTACGTTGTTCAGAAGATAGCGATGTAAATGGCCCCAGCCCGATTTCGGGCTGGGGCCATTTCTCGCTGCTGGCTACTGGTTGGCCCGCTCGCGCTCTTCTGCGGTGCTCGCCGCACCGCGGGCGGCCTCCGCCTCGGCTTCCTTCTTGGCTGCGTCGCGCTGGGCGTCGGCCTTATCCTGCTGGGCCTGGCCCTCACGCTTGACATCGTCACGGCCGGTCACGGCACCGATGACTTCCTTCGCCTTGCCCTTGACGCCTTCGACGACGCCTTCGACGGCTTCCTGGGGGCCACTCTTCTCGCCCATGAATTCCTCCCTCTCATCGCTTGTTTCGTTGGCTGCGCGCCGCCACTCTTCGACGTCGCACACCCTGCGGACCCGGCCCGGAGCGCGAACCAACCACGTCTTCCGTCCGATGCCGCTTCGCGCAGTGTTTCCGGATGGCCGGAATCCGAAACATGTGGCGTGGCTCACCGAGCGCGGCCAGTCACCACGGATAACGGTTTGGTCACGATGGGACGTAACGGATTCCGCAAGAACCCCTAAGAATCGCGCCGCAATTCTGAGAATTCTCAACTTCGAGCCCGCAGTCTAGTTGCCCGCTTAATGAAAACGCGCGGTTTGTGTGGTCTTGTGTGGTCTACGCCACTGTGTCGCCTGCTCACCCGGGTGCGGACGCATTCGTCGTGGGCGAACGCCAGGTTCGCGCGGTTTGTGTTCGGCTACTTTGAATTTCGGGGCATCGGGAACCTCAAGGGATCAAGTCGCAACATCCGAAGGAACAAATCATGAAAATCAGCAGTGTGCCCGCACGCCGGCGGTTGGCCGGCATCAGCGCTGGGTGTCTGCTCGGGGGACTGGCCGTCGGAATCGTCGGTGCCCCCTCGGCGGCGGCAGCGCCCGACTGCAGCGCGGAGGGCGTGAACGCCACCGTGTCATCGGTGACCGGCGCCGCGCAGCAGTACCTGGGTAGCCACCCGGGAGCCAACCAGGTGGTGACGGCCGCATACGGTCAACCGCGTCCGGAGGCGGCTGCCAACCTGCGCAGCTACTTCACCGCGCACCCGCAGGAGTACTACGAGCTGCGCGGCATTCTGGCGCCGATCGGGGACACCGAGCGTCAGTGCAACGTGACGGCGCTGTCGCCTGGTCTGGAGTCCGCCTACCACGAGTTCATGGCCGGCTGATACGCAGGGCAAGGTCCGTTCCAGGTTCATGCCTGCGCGCCGGACGCGGCGTGCAGGCATGAACTTCCGCTTGCGCGGGTAACTTCTGGTAAGCCAACGGAAGTGGAGAAGGGTCATGCGTCTGCGTCGTAGCGTGGTGAGCAAACCGGGTATCGCCCGGAAGCGCCGCGGGAAGGGTTTCGCCTACTACGGCCCCGAGGGTGATCCGGTCTCCGATCCTGAGACTTTGCAGCGCATAAAGGATCTCGTCATCCCGCCGGCGTGGAAGAAGGTGTGGATCAGCCCATACCCCAACGGGCATATCCAGGCTGTAGGCACCGATGCGGCCGGCCGTCGCCAGTACCTCTACCACGTGGCCTGGCAGCAGGAGCGTTCCGAGGAGAAGTTCGACCGCGTACTGGAGTTGTCCAAGGAACTGCCGGCGTGGCGGCAGCAGATTGCGCGCGATCTGGCGGGCCGCGGGCTGGCTCGTGACCGTGTGCTGGCGCTGGCGCTGTATCTGCTTGACAGAGGCTACTTTCGCGCGGGCGGTGACCGGTACGCGGAGGAGAACGAGTCCTACGGCATCGCCACGCTGCAATGTCAGCACGTGACCATCCGCGGTGACACAGTGCGATTCGACTATCCCGCCAAAAGCGGAGTGCGGCGCGAGCTCGAGATCCAGGACGCCCAGGTGGTCCGCGCGGTGCGGTCATTGCAGCGCCACGGCGAGCGTTCACGTCGACTGCTGGTGTGCCGGGCGGGATCCCAGTGGACGGAAGTCCGGGCCGAAGACCTCAACACCCGGTTCAAGGAGCTGGTGGGCGACGAATACAGCGTCAAAGACCTGCGGACCTGGCACGGGACGGTGCTCGCCGCGGCGGCCTTCGCCGACGCGGACCCGGCCGTGTCACGGCGGGTGGCCAAACGAGTCCAGACCGCCGTGATGAAAGAGGTTGCCGAGGAGCTCGGCAACACCCCGGCAGTGGCGCGCGGGTCGTATGTAGACCCACGGGTCGTCACCGGCTACGAACAGGGCATCACCATCGGCGCGGCGACGCGACGGGCGGCGCGCACGCGCAGGCCCGACATCGCGCAGGAGATTCTGGAAAAGGCCACTCGATTGATGATCCGGCGAATCGCCAAGGGCGGCAATGTATCTGGACTGTCCACGCTGGCCAAGACCGCATGAGCGACCTCAGCTAGGCTGCGACGGGCTTGCGCGGAGCGATGACTTCAGCGATGAACTCGCCGAGGTAGCGTATCGCTTGGCGTCCCTCGGGCAAAATGTCTGCGGCTAAAGGAAAGTCGTGGATCTGTCCCTGCCACACGTGCAGGTCGCACCGAATGCCGGCCTCGGTCAGCCGCTGCGCCATCAACTCCGCGTCGTGCAGCAACAATTCGTCGCCGCCGGCGTGAATCGCGACCGGAGGCATCCGCGACAGGTCAGCATCGACGGGTGGCACCAGCACGCAAGGGGATCCGCCGGAGCTGAGCCGCTCATGACACTGTTCGACGTATTTCGCGAACACCGGTAGAACCCGGCCGCTGAACATCGAGCAGCGGCGCGCATTGGGATGGGCCAGCCTTCGCGACGAACCCAAGTCGGTCAGCGGTGAAACCGTGGCAATTCCAGCGGGCGTGCCGTCGCCGCGCTCAATCATGTTCAGCGCAAGCATGAAAGCCAGCATGCCGCCCGCGGAGTCACCCGCGACCACCACGCTGTCCGGTGGATACCCTTGGTGCCCAAGCCATTTCAGCGCGTCCACGCAATCGGCGAGGGCGTCAGTGACAGCATGCCTTGGCAGCATCCGATAGCCGACGTTGAGTACTACCGCATCGGCGGCGCGGGATAGGCGCGCCACCATCGAACGGTGCGTGTTCAATCCGCATGCCAGGAACCCACCGCCGTGCAGGTACAGCACTGCCCGTGCCGTGGAAACGCCTTGCGCAGAGATCAACTCGGCCCGGCAATGCGGAAGTCGCACGTGCTGAATCGTCGCCTGTCCGCGCCACGGCACAAGTCCGGCGAGAAAATCTATCGCAGCGAATGGCCAGTTGACGGTGGGCCGAAGCGCCCAGATCCGCATGGCATTCTTCACAAAAGCACGGCAACCTGCGGCTACGGCGACGGATTGCACGCTGCGGCGCCGGTGAATTTTACGCGGAATCAAGTCTGCGGAGACCGCTTCACCTGCGGTTTCTCTATACATTTGGTCAACTTTCTTAACGTTATTGGAATGCATACCCGGCTAAGTCCGCCATAAACGTCATGGGGTAGCCACGCTTTTACCTGCGTCTGAAGACGAGGATGTGACGTGGGGCTTAAGTGATTTGAGTGGTATTGAGCCGGAGCAGCATTCGACCGGCAGCGCCGTTAACGCTCGATGTTGAAGAAGGATTCGCCGTCTTCCGGAGTTCCGTCTATCTGACCGTAATCACGGCCGTGCCGGTCGGGATCGATATGGTCCAAGTCGTCGTCGCTGACTACGTTGAAAGCGCCCCCCGCCCGCGAGTCGTGAGCCTCGCTTGCGGGTGTTTCGGCCTCCGGGGCCTCCGGTTGGTCCGGCGTCTCGGCCGCCAGCTTGTCGTCCAGCGACTCGTATTCCTCCGCGGTGATCCACTCGTCGGGCGGATCGACCACCTCGTCGCCGTCGTCGTTGCGTACCTCGTCGGAGTCCAGGCTCTCAGACTGATCCAACATATCGTCGGAGTTGTCGGAATTAACGGTTTCCACGACGGCCGGTTGCCCGCCATGGCGGCAGATTAAACCGGTGCAGGGCGACTCTCGGCAATCAACTGCTCGCCCAGGTCGTAGTCATCGTCGGCGTTGTAAGTGAGGACGCCGACCACTGCATTTTCGGATTCATACCAAACGGTGAAACCATCGGGATGCTCGAGCATGCGGCTGCGCTCGTAGCCATCGCCCCAGGCATGGTACTTCACTGTGGCATCACCGATCGAAGTCCAAAACCCCGGTATTTCAGCCCACTTCGCGCGTTGGCCTGCCGCACAGGCCCCAGCCACCGCGCCCTGGTCGGTCGCGTCCTGCCAGTGTTCGATGGCCAGGTGGCGGCCGGCCACCTCGTGCCATGCCAGCGCGACGTCACCAGCGGCATATACGCCGGGCGTCGAGGTACTCATGTCGGCGCCTACGACAACTCGGGAGTCACGGAGCTGCAGACCGGCTTCGGCGGCGATGCGACTCTGTGGCGCGACTCCGGTCGCGGCGAGCACAAGCTCGCCGTCGACGGCTACACCGTTGTCCAGTCGTACCCCCGTGTCAGTGATTTCCTCGACCGCGACCCCGCCGACGTGGCGCGCGCCGGTTTCGGTGACCAGGTCGCGCAGCCGTCCGGCGGCCTGACGGCCAAGCCGCTTCTCTTGCGGAAGTTCTTCTGGGGCAATCAAAGTCACAGCCAAACCACGCAGTGCCAGTGACGCGGCCGCCTCGCAGCCGATAAAACCGGAGCCGATCACCACGGCGGAGCTTGCGGTTTCGGCGGCATCACGGAGCGCCGCCGCGTCGGCCAGCGAGCGCAGCAGCAGGGCGTGTTGGCCGCCCGGCACCCGCGGGGCCGCGGGCGCTGCACCGCACGCCACAATCAGGACGTCATACGGATGGCGCTGGTCGCCGGCGTAAACGGTCCGCGTGCTGAGGTCCATGCGGTCGACCGGCGCACCGAGGATGAGCTCAATCCCCTGATCACCGAACCAGGACGCGGGATGCAGGGCGACGTCGTCGGTCTGGCCACGCAAGTACTCCTTGCTCAACGGCGGCCGTGCGTAGGGCACGTCGATGTCGGCACTCATCATCCGCACCGGCGTTTGCGGATTGTGTTCGCGGAACGACGCTGCGGCGGCCACACCGGCCGGCCCGCTGCCCATGATGATCAGTCCGGCTTCGGTCACCACCAAGTCTTACCCGGGATGAACCAGATCAACCGTTTCGGAGGCCGACACGAGGGTATGTGCCAAAGCGTCTAAGCAGGAGTCCACATGAAAGCTGTTACCTGGCACGGCAAGCGTGACGTGCGCGTTGACACGGTCCCCGACCCGCGGATCGAGCAGCCCAGCGACGCCATCATCGAAGTCACCTCGACGAATATCTGCGGGTCGGACCTTCACCTGTACGAAGTGCTCGGCGCCTTCATGAAACCGGGGGACATCCTCGGTCATGAGGCCATGGGAGTTGTCCGCGAGGTCGGCAAAGACGTAGGCGACCTGCGCGTCGGCGACCGGGTCGTCATCCCCTTCCAGATCTCGTGCGGCAACTGTCACATGTGCGGCAAGCAGCTCTATACCCAATGTGAAACCACTCAGGTCCGCGACCAGGGGATGGGAGCCGCGCTCTTCGGCTATTCGGAGCTCTATGGTGAAGTCCCCGGTGGGCAGGCCGAATTGCTGCGCGTCCCGCAAGCCCAGTTCACCCACATCAAAGTCCCTGTCGTACAGCCGGATTCGCGGTTCGTCTACTTGTCTGACGTGCTACCGACGGCCTGGCAGGCAGTAGCCTACGCCGACATCCCACCGGGCGGCTCGGTGACCGTGCTCGGCCTCGGCCCGATCGGCGACATGGCCGCTCGCATCGCCGACCACCTCGGCTACCGGGTGTTCGCCGTCGACCTGGTGCCCGAGCGGCTCGCCCGCGCCGCGCAGCGCGGCATCCATACCATCGACCTGAGCCGCCTCGACGTCACCCTGGGCGAGCAGATCCGGGATCTGACCGACGGGCGGGGCACGGACTCGGTGATCGACGCCGTCGGGATGGAGGCGCACGGCTCCCCGGCGGCCCGGCTGGCGCAGCAGGCCACCGGCATATTGCCGGATGCGCTTGCCAAGCGGTTGATGCAAACCGCCGGCGTGGACCGGCTCAGTGCGCTGTACTCCGCCATCGATGTGGTGCGCCGCGGCGGGACGATATCGTTGGCCGGGGTCTACGGCGGGATGGCCGATCCGCTGCCGATGCTCACTCTCTTCGACAAGCAGATCACCTTGCGGATGGGGCAGGCCAACGTCAAGAGGTGGGTGGACGACATCATGCCGCTGCTCATCGACGGCGATCCGCTGGGCGTCGACTCCTTCGCCAGCCACGTGCTGCCTCTCGACGAGGCTCCGCATGCCTACGAGATATTCCAGAAGAAGCAGGACGGCGCGGTGAAGGTGATGCTGAAGCCGTGAATTCTGGCCCTTTACGCGGGCCAAAAGTGGTGGCGTTCAGGGCTGTTCGCGAATCGGGCAGCCGGTGCCGACCACGGCGCGCGGTTTGACGTGCCCCACGGTAGGGTATGAACGCGCCATGACCAGCACAGCCAACCCCGCCCCCACACCCAGCGGTGAAGTGTGGCCGGGTAAGGCATACCCATTGGGTGCGACGTACGACGGCGCGGGTACCAATTTCGCGTTGTTCAGCGAAGTGGCCGAACGCGTCGAGCTCTGCCTGTTTGACGCCGACGGGACCGAGAGCCGCATACCGCTGCCCGAGGTTGACAGCTTCGTCTGGCACGGGTTCGTGCCGGCCATCGAGCCGGGCCAGCGCTACGGCTACCGCGTCTACGGTCCGTACGAGCCCGAAGCTGGGCTGCGGTGCAATCCAAACAAGCTGCTGCTCGACCCGTATTCGAAGGCCATCGACGGGACGTTCGACTGGAACCAGTCGCTGTTCAGCTACACGTTCGGTGACCCCGACAGCCGCAACGACGACGACTCCGCGGCCAGCATGCCCAAGTCGGTGGTGATCAACCCATACTTCGACTGGGCCAACGACCGTCCGCCGAACCACGAGTACGCCGACACTGTCGTCTACGAGGCCCATGTCAAGGGTCTGACGAGGACCCATCCCGATATCCCCGAACAGATACGCGGCACATATGCCGCGGTAGCCCACCCGGTGATCATCGAGCACCTCAAGAGCATCGGCATCACGGCGATCGAGCTGATGCCGGTGCACCACTTTGCCAACGACTCCACCCTGGTCGAAAAGAATCTGTCGAATTACTGGGGCTACAACACCATTTCGTTCTTCGCTCCCGACCCGAAATATTCCAGCGCCACGTCAGCAGGCGGCCAGGTGCAGGAGTTCAAGGCCATGGTGCGCACCCTGCACGAGGCCGGCATCGAGGTGATCCTCGACGTGGTCTACAACCACACCGCCGAAGGCAACCACCTGGGCCCGACGCTGTCGATGCGCGGTATCGACAACGCCGCCTACTACCGGCTCGTCGACGACGACAAGCGCTACTACATGGACTACACCGGCACCGGCAACAGCCTTAATGTCGGGCATCCGCACGCGCTGCAGTTGATCATGGACTCGCTGCGCTACTGGGTGACCGAGATGCACGTCGACGGCTTCCGATTCGACCTGGCCTCGACACTGGCGCGCGAGTTCTACGACGTCGACCGGTTGGCGACGTTCTTCGAACTCGTGCAACAGGATCCGACGGTCAGCCAGGTCAAGCTGATCGCCGAACCCTGGGACGTCGGGCCCGGCGGATATCAGGTGGGGAACTTCCCGCCGCAGTGGACAGAGTGGAACGGCAAGTACCGCGACACCGTACGCGACTTCTGGCGCGGTGAGCCTGCGATACTCGACGAGTTCGCCTACCGGCTGACCGGGTCGGCCGACCTCTACGAGCACACCGGTCGTAGGCCGGTGGCCTCCATCAACTTCGTGACCGCCCATGACGGATTCACGCTGCGCGACCTGGTTTCCTACAACGAGAAGCACAACGAGGCCAACGGCGAGGACAACAACGACGGCGAAAGCCACAACCGGTCGTGGAACTGCGGAGTCGAAGGGCCCACCGACGACGCCGGTGTCAACGAGCTGCGCGGGCGTCAACAGCGAAACTTCATCACCACCCTGCTGTTGTCACAGGGCGTGCCGATGATCTGTCACGGCGACGAGCTCGGCCGGACCCAGAACGGCAACAACAACGGCTACTGCCAGGACAACGAACTCGCCTGGATCGACTGGGACAAGGCCGATGCCGGACTGCTCGAGTTCACCGCGGCGGTGTCGGCACTACGTGCCGACCACCCGGTATTCCGCCGCCGCCGATTCTTCAGCGGCAAGCCGGTGGGCCGGCGCGGTCAGGACGGCCTGCCCGACATCGCCTGGTTCGCCCCCGACGGCACGGAGATGACCGAAGAGGACTGGGGGACGGGCTTCGCGAAATCGGTTGCCGTGTTCCTCAACGGCCACGGCATCCTCGACCGCGATCCGCGCGGCCAGCGGGTGCTGGATGACTCTTTCCTGCTGTGCTTCAATGCTCATTCCGAGTCGATCGAATTCACAGTTCCGCCAAAGGAATTCGGTGGCGGATGGCGAGCCGTGGTACACACCGGCGACGCGGAGGCTCCGCCTGCGGACGAACTCGGCCCAGCCGGGAAGCTTACCGTCGACGCCCACACCGCCGTGGTGCTGCAGGCCGTGCCCGCCGGCGAGGACCGCTGATCGGCGTCCTACGTCGGACTATCGGCCGTTCTGGTCGTCGTCGTTTGCCGTCGCCGGCTATGGCGAGCGTTACCGTTCAGCCCGGTATCTTGCCGAGAACGTAGTTGGCGATCCCCACCGCCGGCTTGGAGCGCTCAGTGGTGGTGCCCGTGGCGGCGAAGGACAGGGTCACGTCGAGGACGACGTTGGCTTTCGCCGCGATGGCCCGGATCGAGCGCCGCAGGCCCTTGGTCTCCACTTCAATGGTCGTGATGCCGTTGCCGGCGTCAGTTGGGGGACCGACCGAGAACGTCAGGATCTGACCCGACGGAAGGGTCACCTTCACTTCGCCGCCGCATTGGCGCCATCCGGAGAGCAACTGCGTCAGCTGCTTTGCGGCCGCGGCCGGCTCACGAAACGCCGCCACTGACGCAACCACCTGTTGGGAGTTGGCTGCGTTGCTGGTGTCGGTGAATTCTGCTGCGCGGTAACCGAATACGGCTTCGACCTGATACGCGTCCGAGTCGCCGGGGCCGATGCTTCCCCAGCACTCGGGGCGGTCGATGTGACCTTCTCGGCTGTTGCTGGCGATACGGTCCCAGGTTTTGCCGGTCGCGAGGTTTTGGTCGCCGGTGATTCTTTTGACGTCGGGCAGGCCGGGCAGCAACCCGGCCAGGTCGGCCGGCGCGACCGTCGGCTCAGGCGGTGGGGCGCTGGCGGCGCTCGGTGCTGCGTGCTGGTTCGACTTGATGGCGGCGACGGCGGCCCAACCGACCAGCGCGATCACGGCAAGGGTGATGAACACGTACGACAGCGCCATCCCCACCACGGCCCGGTCCCGGCCACGCTCGCCGGTACGACGGATCTGTGCAAGGCCCAGATGTCCCAGGATCGCCCCGGCGGGTGCGAACAGGAACGCGAACACCACCGACAACGTCGCAAACGTGTTCACCGGCGGTTCGACCGGCTCGGGGTAGTCCTCCGGCGGCCCACCGTACGGGCGGCCGCCAAACGGATCGTAGCCAAAGGGCTCGGAGCTAAAGGGGTTGCGCCCGAACGGATCTTGTGGGTTGCCCACGGAGTGGTCCTCCTCGACCCCGCATTGTGGGAAGCATGTCGTCGAGAATAGTCGCGACTTGGGCGGCCCGGTTTCGATCGCGGCGGTCTCGTTCGCGGGCGCCCTCATGTGACGTGGCGTACACTTACCGATTAAGTCCGTCCTGGACTCTCTTCGCCGTTTAGCCCAAAGCGGTCGGTAGCCGCACGGTTGCCGGGCTGCGTGGCTGCGGCGTCAACGTTCCCGGTCACCCAAGCCCGGTGGGCCGTGCGCCGCAGATAGCCCGATCCGTTCCGACGGATCCCGGTGCAGTGAGGGACCTTGCACAAGGTCCACCTCCGGGGGTGGCTGCTGCGTACGACTTACAGGAAGTGTGCCGGTGACGCAATACCTGGCGCTTACGCCGATCAACGACGTAATCGCTCCTTCCCGGCCCGCGCGGCCGGCCGACGCACGATCGCCCGGGGATTCCTATGACGACGTCGTCGATATGTTCCTGGCGCTTCGGGCGATGCCGCCCGAGTCGCGCGAATATGCGCGGCAGCGCGAATGCATTGTCGTGCGATGCCTACCCCTGGCGGACCACGTGGCCCGCCGCTATGCACGCCGCGGCGAAAATCTGGACGACTTGATTCAGGTTGCGCGAGTGGGCCTGATGAATGCCATCAACCGGTTCGATCCCGCCAAGGGGCCGAGCTTCATCGGGTTCGCCGTCCCCACCATGATGGGCGAGGTCAGGCGGCATTTCCGCGACCACACCTGGAGCATGCGGGTGCCGCGGCGGCTGCGTGAACTGCACGTCCAGATCGGCAAGGCCACGCCGGCGTTGATCCAGCGGCTGGGGCGAGCGCCGACGGCCAGCGAGATATCAGAGATGCTCGGGATCTCGCGCGAGGAGGTGGTCGAATGCCTGGTCGCGGGGGAGACGTATCGGCTCGAGTCGCTCGATGCGCCCGTGGGCGCCGCGAGCTCGGGCGACGACAGGATGGTCGCTGAGTCGGTCGGTGAGCTGGACCCGCAGATCGACCACATCACCAACCGTGAGGCGGTACGCGCCTTTGTTGCCGTGCTGCCGCAGCGCGAACGTGAAATTCTGCAGATGCGGTTCTTCGAGTCGATGACCCAAAGTCAGATCGCCCAGCGAATCGGCTGCTCGCAGATGCAGATCTCCCGCATCCTGTCCAGCACTTTGCAGCGCCTGCGCGACCAGCTCGAGTAGCCCCGGGGGCTCGGCTCGCGCTGGTTTGAGCGGGGCGCCGCCGGGTACCTAGCCACGGTGGGCCTTCTCGTCGAGACGTGGCCAGAGAGCTGGCATCGCAGTCGCCTGTTTCGATTACTCAGCCTTGGCGGTTACGTCGCGTTCGACCTTCCGAGGGTGGTGACCGGGTTGGGCGCGGTGCTGCTGTTGGGCATCGCGACGGCCCATGGGTACATCTTGGCCAGTGAGCCGCTGCTTCCCGGGTATTTCGTGGCTTATGCCGTCGTTATGATCGCCGGCTGTCTGGCGGTGGCCGGCAGTATCGGGTTTGGCAGGAATCCTGGTGTGGCACAGGCCGGCTGGTATTTCGGTGACCTACTTTCGGTTGTCTTCCTCGGGGTTGCCGTCGGCACCCGGATAGTGAGTCTGCCCGGTCTGGCCGCGCTGACCGGACGATGGGACTTCGTACCCGTCACGTTTGCGCTTGCGTTCGCGGCGGCTTTCATCGCAGTGCACGGGTCGGTGCTGGTGGGCATCAATGTCGCCTATCCGCAGCGGCAGCAGTGGAGCGACTGAACCTGGGACAACGAGCCGCCGCGAAAGTGCAACTACCCACGCTCGCTCTCGGGAAATGGGTTGACAGTTGCACTTTCGCGACACAAGGCGGCGCGTGGAGCTGGTGGCAGGTGGGCGTCAGGTGGGCATAGCGGAGCGTTTGCAGCGCGTGGCGGCGCTGACGGCCTGGGCATACGGCGTATGGATCCTTCTCACTTGGACCGCCACCCTGGAAGACCTGCTGGTCGGGGCGGTAGTGGCAGTCGGGTGCGGCATCGCGTTCGCGCCGCTGGGCGCCGTGGTGGGGCCGTGGGCCGCGTTGCCGCCCCGGCGCATCGTCGCGCTGGTGAAGCTTGTCGCAGAGTGCGCGAGACGCATTGTGACGGCAAATCTGACGCTGAGCCGGCGCATCTTGTCGCCGTCCCGGCCGCTGCGCTCCGGGATGGTCATCGTCGCGACCGACGCGCGCTCCGACGGTGAGCTGGCCACGACGGGCGTGCTGACCTCGCTGGTGGTGGACAACCAACTCGTCGATCTCGACCGCGTCCGGCACCGCCTGCAGTATCACGCGATGGCAGTCCCCCAAGGGCCCGCGCGTGAATCCGTCAACGCGCCGCTGGAACGACGTGTCCTCGCGGTGTCGCGGTCAGACGGGAGGAAACCGACATGAACGACGTGCTGGCCGCAGCGTGCATCGCGCCGCTGGTGGTGGCGGCCATCGTGCTCGTCCGCCTGGCGCGCGGGCCTTCGGTGTCGGATCGGGTGGTCGCGCTGAACACCATTTCGACCCAATGCGCGCTGGTGGTGCTGTTCTACGCGGCCGTCGCCGACCGGACCATCTACCTCGACGCCGCCCTCTGGCTGGCTTCGTTCAGCTACCTCGGCGCACTGGTGTGGGCCCGATATCTGGACCGGGGGCTGCTGTGACCGCTATGACCATTGTGGTTGCCGTGCTGTGCGTGCTGGGCGTGTTCTTCTCGCTCAGCGGGGCCATCGGCATCCTGCGCATGCCCGACGTGTACACCCGCATCCAGTGCTCGTCGAAGACCATCACCGCCGGTGCGTTGCCCCTGCTGGCCGGGCTGGCACTGGCCAAGGGCCCCTTCACCGCCTACGGCTCGCGCGCCCTGCTGGTCGCTTTGCTGCTGCTGTTGGTCAACCCGATCGCCTCGCACGCCCTGGTGCGGGCGGCCTACAAGACGGGCGTGCCGATGTGGCGCGGCGCCGTCACCGACCAGCCCGGACGGCTGGAGCCACCGTCCGGAAACCGCCGATGACACCGTTCTGGGTGCTGGACTACATGTGCCTGGGCCTGGTCCTGGGCAGCGCGGTCCTGGTGGTGTTCCTGCGCAGTCTCACCGGCGCGGTGATGGCGCTCTCGGCGATGGGCACCGTGCTGGGTAGCTTGTTCGTCGTGCTGGCCGCGCCGGACGTCGCGCTGGCCACGGTGGTGGTGGGCGCAATCGCGCAGCCGGTGCTCTATCTGATCGCCATCGGCAAACTTCGTACCGACGTCGTCGACACCGGTGATCTCGGCGAGAGCCTCGACGACACGGCCGGCGGGTCGGGCGGACGCGATGGCTGACTCGCCGCGCGGCCCGCGCTGGCATCGCCCCTGGCTGGCCTGTCCGCTGATGGCGTTGTTCGCAGGAATCGTGCTGAGCGCGATCACTGGGCTGCCCAATGGTGCAAATCCCTTGCCCGGCATCGCAAGACACGCAATGGCGATCGCCCTGCCGCGCTGGGGAACGACGGAGGTGGTCAGCGAGGTGGTGTACGGCAGCCGGGCGTTCGACACCTTCGGCGAGACCTTCCTGTTGCTGGCGGCCGTGGTCGCGGTCCTGGTCCTGTCGCGGGGCCGCGAACCGCGTTCGGAATATGTCGGCGAGGCCAGCGCGGGGCGGGTCGAGCAGGACGAAGCCGACCCCGACGAAGGCGCCGACGCCCAGGAGTCGGAGGCGCGTGAGGCCGAAGCGCAGGAGAGCGAGGACGCCCCGGCGCCCGTGCACGCCGACGACGATCCGCTGGGCGCTGCTGCGCCCGAACGAGCCGTTGCGATGACGGTGGTGGTGCGCGTCGGCGCACGAGTCGCGGCGGTCGTCCTGGCCGTCGCCGGAATTTACCTCGCCGCGTGGGGTTACACCCCCGGAGGCGGCTTCCCGGCAGGTGTGGTCCTGGCCGGAGTGGTCATCCTGCTCTACGCGGCGCTGGGGCACCGGGCGATGCGTGCGGTAGTACGCCCGCAAGTGCTGGAGGTCGCCGAAATGCTCGGTGCCGCAGCCATTATCGCGATCGGGGCGATCGGACTGTGGTTAGCCGGCTCGTTCATGGACAACTGGCTGCCGCTGGCACCGCAGCAGACAATCAGGTCCGGTGGCACGCTGCAGGCGTTTTCGGCTGCCGAATTGCTGGAAGTTGCCACCGGCATCACGATCGCAGTGTTCGCGCTGCTGGGGATGGGCCACGATTGGACGCCCGACGAGGAACAGTCGTGATCGTCGCGAACTACGTCGTCGCAGGTCTGTTGTTCTGCCTGGCCTTGTTCGCGGTGCTCTCGCAGCGCAATCTGATCAAGATCGTCCTGGGTTTGTCGCTGATGGAGTCCTCGACGTATCTGCTGCTGGTATCGCTGGCCTACCGCAACGGGTCGACGGCTCCGGTGCTGGCGGGACTGGCCGAGGGACACAGGCAGGACGACTTGGTCAACGGGAATGTGTCCGACCCGGTACTGCAGAACTTCTGCATCACCGCGGTGGTTATCGGTGTGGCGGTGACCGCTGTGTTCCTGACGGTCGTGGTGCGGGCCGCCCAGCATTACCGCAGCGTCGATTCCGCCGACCTGACCGAGCTGCAAGGTTGATCCGGCATGACGGCCGCGCAGTTGCTTCCCCTGCCGGTGGTGCTGCCGCTGGCGGGCGCGGTGCTGGCCCCGCTGGCAGCCCGCCGGGCCGCCCGCGCGCCCTTGCTGGTGGCGGTGCTGGTGCTGAGCGCGTCGCTGACCCTGCTGCTGGTGGTGGGTGCACAGGTGTTCGCCGGTTCCGGCCGGCTGTTGACTCATTTCTTGTCCAACGAGCACCCGGTGGGGCAGACCGTCCTGGGCATCGCTCTGGTGGCCGACCCCTTCGGTGTCACGTTCGCCCTGCTGGCCACCGGCGTCGGCATTCTGCTGGTCGTCAGCGCGCTCTCCGAGCTGGGCCATCTGGGCCCCAAGGAACTGGGTGGCCTGGCCGGGCTGATGCAGCTGCTGCTGGCCGCCCTGGTCGGCGCGGCGCTCACCGCGGACACGGTGAACCTGTTCGTGTGGTTCGAGGTGGCCGCCCTGGCCAGCTACGGCCTTACCGGATTCTTTCTGGAGCGACCCATCGCACTGGAGGCGGCATTCAAGAACCTGGTACTCACCAGCATCGCCGGGTTCGCCGTGTTTGTCGGCAGCGCGATGCTTTACGCGATGACCGGCGCGCTCAACTTCGGGCAACTGCACCACGCGATGGTCTCGGGCACGTCGCGGGCAACGCTGCTCGCGGTGGCCTTCCTGGTGGCGGGCTTTGCCACCAAAGCCGGGCTGGTGCCCTTTCACGCCTGGCTTCCCGATGCCCACACCCCTGTACCGGGTGCGGTCTCGGCGCTGTTCTCCGCGCTGATGGTCGACCTCGGGGTGATCGCGCTGGGCCGCGTCGCGTTGCAGGTCTTCACCTCTGTGCGGCCCCTGCCCGTATTGCTGATGGGCCTCGGCTTGGCGTCGGCGCTACTGGGGTCGGCGATGGCGCTGGTCCAGGACGACCTCAAGCGATTGCTGGCCTGGGACACCGTCTCCCAAACCGGGGTCCTGGTAGCCGGATTCGCTGCCCGCACCGCCGACAGCGTTGCGGGCGCCGTCTATCACCTGGTCAATCACGGTCTGTTCAAGGCGCTGATGTTCCTGTGTGCCGGCGCGATTGTGCACTCCACCGGCGTGACCAAACTCGCCGACATGGGCGGGTTGGCCCGCCGGCGCCCGCTGCTGACAGCGGCCTTCACGGTGGGCGTGCTGTCGATCGCGGGCTTGCCGCCGTTCAACGGGTATGCCTCGCTCGGGCTCATCCACGGGGGGTTGTCTGGGCAACCGATACTGGGCGCCGCACTGCTCGCGCAGGTGCTCACCGTCGCCGCCCTCGGGCGCGCCGCCTACCTGGGCTTCTACCGGCGCCGGACCGAGGCCTACGAACGCTTCGAACCCATCCGGGCGGGGATGAAGGTCAGCCTGGCCGTGTTGAGTGCCGGCTGTGTCGCATTCGGCGCGCTGGCCGGACCGTTCGTCGCACATGTCGCCGGGCCCGCCGCGGCGGGGCTGCTCGACCCGGCCGGCTACCCGGCCGCAGCACTAGGAGCACCGGTCAGCCTCCCCAGGGCTGGCGTCAGCTTCGCCTACGTCGACCCGCATACTCTGGGCCTCTTCGCCGGTGAACTCGTTCTGGGTTTGGCGGTCCTGGTGCTGGCGGTGCGGACCGACAGCGTTTCCCGGCTGCTTGGCCGGCTGCGGCGATTACACACCGGCAACGTCAATGACTACGCCGCCTTCCTCACCGGCGGAATGGTCGTGGTCTGTTTGGTGCTGCTGCAATTCGGCTGAATCAGGCGACGACGCGGAAGTGCTGCACGCTTTGATCGGCCGGGTCAGGCAGGGACATGCCCGCCTCGACACCGGAGCGCAGATACTCGATCACGGCGTCGTTCAGGCGCTCGCCCGGAACGACGGCCGGGATGCCCGGGGGATAGGGCGTGATCTGTTCGGCCGCAATGCGACCCGCGGCCTTTGCCGCGGACACCATCTCGGTCGGCCCGAAGAACGCGTCGCGGGGCAGGAGCACGGTTTCCAGTTGCAACTCCTCGGGGGAAAGCAGTCTTATTTGCGGCGGTTTGTCGAAATCTTCTACGGCACTGCGCCATTGGGTCATCGCGGCTACCAGCCGGTCCGCCGTGCGTTTGTCGTCGGCGAAGGACATGGTGGCCAGGATGCGCCGGTGATCGCTCATGCCGAGATCGAGCTGGCAGTTTTCGCGGAGCCAGTCCGCGGCCTGGTATCCCGACGTTCCAGTAGCTGAGACATCCATCAGGACCTGTGTCACGTCGAGGTCGCAGGACGCCTCCTTGCCGAGCAGCTCGTCCTCGAGCACACGCAGATCGGGGATCTCCGCAAGCCGGGCCCGCACCTCGCCGGCCAGCTCCAGCTCCGCCGTCAGCAGCTCGCGTCCGTGCTCCACCATCTGGCGCCGCCAACCGTCAAGTGCGGTATACACCATGACGTTTGGGCTGGTCGTCATCAACAGATCCGCGCACGCCGACAGCCGGTCCGGGTCCACCAGCTCGCCCTGCAAATGGAACACCGAACCCTGTTCGAACCCCGCGCCCATCTTGTGGACGCTGACGACGCACACGTCGGCACCCGCATCCATCGCCCACGTCGGCAGGTCCTCGTGGAACGGAAGGTGTGCGCCCCATGCCTCATCGACGATCAGTGGTTTGTTGCGGTCGTGACAGACCTCGGCGATGCCCTCGATGTCCGCGCAGGTGCCGTACGGGCTCGGGCTGACGATGAGAGCGCCGGCCGCATCGGGATTTTGCTCCCACGCCGCCTCCACCTGTTCGGGCGACGGCGGATGCGAGAAGTGCCGTTCGGAGTCCCAGCGCGGCGCGATCCACTCCGGCCGCACCCCGGAGAAGATCAGGCCGGCCACGACCGACTTGTGGCTGTCGCGGGCGACGAGCAGACCACCCTCTTTACCGCCCGCCACCGCCATCATCGCGGCCTTCACCGAAAGCGAGCTACCGCAGGTGGAAAAGAACGCCGTGTCCGCGCCGACGGCATCGGCCATCAGTTCCTCGGCACGCGCGAGAAACTTTCCGCGACTCAGCCGATCGTCTAGTCCGTTAGTGGCGAGTATGTCGTTGCGAAACGGTTCCTTGCCCAACACGGCGAGGACGCGCTCATCGACACCGATACCCTGGCGATGCCCCGGCGGCGTGAAGCCGTAGCGGTTGCTGCGGTGGTATTCGGCCAGCGCGTCCAACAGGGGAGTTTGGGACTGATCCATGGCCAACCGGGTACGCCCATGGCGAGGACATCAATCCAGACCGGCCGGCCACGCGGTTTGGATCGGACGTTGGCGGGTACGCAACAGCAATGCTAGTCGGGTTGTCGCCGATGGGCTTTCGGCGCAGGTTGCCCGGAACATGACAGTGCTCGACTACCCGGTGTGGCTGCGCGTCGACCACTGGCTCAACGTGTTGTTCCTGACGTTGTTGTTGCGCAGCGGCATTGAGATTCTCTCCACTCACCCGAAGTTGTACTGGCGCGAAGACAGCAAGCCCGGCACTGAGTGGGCACGCTTCACCACCAAGCAGATGCCGACCGACAAACTCTTCGACACACTCGACGAAGAAGAGGACTACAGCTCCATAGTTTCCCTGCCCGGCCACAAGAAGCTCGGCATGGGCCGGCACTGGCACTTCATCTCGGTGATCGGCTGGATTGCGGTGGGCTTTTCCTACTACGTGCTGCTGTTCGCGACCGGCCAATGGCACCGGTACTGGCCGTATTCGTGGTCGATCTTCCATGAGGCGTACAACGACATCGTCACCTACATGTCGTTCAATCTGCCGCCGTTGCTACCCGGCGAACCGCTGGATGCGATCCAGAAGCTCACCTACGCCGGTGTCATCTTCCTGCTCGCGCCGTTCCAGATCCTCACCGGCGCGGCGCAGTCACCGGCGTTCGAGGCCCGGTTCCCTTGGTACGTGCGGTTATTCGGCGGGCGGCAAGGTGCTCGCAGCCTCCACTTCGTCGGGTTGATGGCGTTCGTGGTCTTCATCGTCATCCACTTGTCGATGGTGTTCTTCTGGGGCTGGGGGCAACTCACCGCCTCGATGATCTTCGGCTCCGTTCGCAACATCAATTGGGCGACGGCCTTGTCGTTCGTGATCATCGGCACGATCGTCGCCATCCACATCGCGGCGACGGTGTGGAGTCTGCGCCGGCCCGTGCAGGTGCGCAGGGTGTTGGGCGCGGTGGTCACGCGGGCGCGGCTCATCCTGCTACGCCCACTGAACTCGCGACAGGACTATCCGAAAGAGATGCTGTCGGAGGAACATCGGGTCAACGGCAAGCCGCCCTGCTCGAACGAGTACAAGGTGATGGCGGTACACAACTTCGTCGACTGGCGGCTGCGAGTCGGCGGACTGGTCGAACGGCCGGTGACCTTGGACCTGGCCGCGCTGCGGGCGCTGGCGGAACCGGAAAGCCAACGGGTGCTGCACAACTGCGTGCAGGGCTGGTCGAGCATCGGCGAATGGAAGGGCCTGCCGTTGGCGCGCCTCGCCGAGCTGGTGGGCCCGCTGCCCCAGGCACGGTACGTGTGCTGTTTGAGCATGCAGGACACCGGCCGTGACGAACCAAGTGCGGAGGGGGAGGGGCAGTTCTACGAGGTGATGGATCTCGAACTTGTCTACAAGCCGCAAACCATACTGGCCTACGAGATGAACGGGAAGCCGTTGCCAATCAAGCACGGTGCGCCATTACGGCTGCGGGTGGAGACGCAGGTGGGGTTCAAAATGGTCAAGTGGATCAACCAGATCGAGTTCATCGAGGACCACCGCGGCATCGGATACGGGTTGGGCGGTTGGCGAGAGGACAACGTGCACTACGACAAGGACGTGGAGATCTGAGATGAGCGCCTATGCTCGGCACACCGACGATGTCATGTTGCGTCCCGAACTCGTCCCGCTCGACCAGGGCGCGCGTGAACGCGTGCTGAGCCACATTGCCGCGAAGGGCGGCTCCTGCGAATGCTGTGGCGGAACGGAATTCGACGTCGGCTGCGCGCTATACCTTGGATTCCTTTTTCTCGACGAGGATCTCGACGCCTACATGGTCGCGCTTACCTGTCGCAACCCGGATTGTGCTAAGCCGAGAACCGCAATCAGGTTGCCGGAGAAGGACTTTCTGGACGACGGGGACTACCGCGCCAAGAGCTGGACTGCCGGGGCGCCCGGTAGCGCTTAGCCTTGGCGGGGTTCCCTTCGGTGAAGACCGGCTGAGCGAGCCGGAACCGGTCGATCAATCCGGACAGCGAGCGCAATTCGATGCACAGTTCCTGAAATCTGCGTTCATCCGCATCGGTAAGCATGTCCAACGCGCTGTAGTGCACCAGCCGTCGTAACCGCCCGGCCTGTATCGTTCCCCATCGGACACTGAAGTCGTAGCGCTGGCCTTCGCTGACCTGACCCTGGCTGCCAAGCTCTTTGAGCGCCCTGATCTGTTCGGTGAGCAATTCGACGTCGGCGTTGATGTCGACGACCCCGGTGTTTTCCGCGTCAGTGCGGTGCTGCGTCACACTCATCGGTTTCTCCTCGCGCCTCGTCGTAAGTTTGGTCGGGCTCATAAGCGGGATTTGGCGACACCGACTACATCGCCGGTATCTGCCAGTGTGAGATAGACACGGTGCGGCCCGATCGCCATACCGGACACGCGTGCGGTTTTCACCGCCCCACCGGGCGGGGCCGCACGATAGTCGATGACCCGGACGACTGGAATGGTGTGCTGCGGAAAGCCGGTGAAACTCGCGGTCTCGAGGACCACCAACTCGCGGTCGGTAGCCGCGTAAATCCGGGTGTCATCGGTTCCCAGCGCGCGAATCGGCGCCGGCAGGCGGGTGCTGGCCAGTACTGTCATCCCGTGTCCGCCGCGGCGCGCGTCGAGAGCATAGAGCACGTTGTCGTCGTGTCCGGCAACGTAACTGCGGCCCACCGAGGTGCCGTCACCCGCGGCGACCGCAACATCGATGCGCAGTGAACCACGTTCCTCCGGCGGTGACGAGGAACCCTTGTAGTGCCGAACACCCGATGATCCGAAGAGGTGGTAGTCGATGTCGCGACTCCGGTTTGCGCCGTCGATGGTGTCGGCGGGATCGCCGCTGACTTTGGCGGTCGGCAGTTTGCGCAACCCATACTGATCAACCGGTGTCACCGACTTTCCATCGGCGGACAGCGCCAACAACACGCGCAGGCCCGCGTCTTCGGAAAGGTAGGCGGGAGCCGGGCCGGCGTCGAAATCGTCGACCTGCCGCAGACTTTCCAGGTCCACGCTGGCCACCCTGCCGCGCTCCGGCTGCGGCACGAACACGATCCCGTCGTCCTTCTGGCTGATCTGCAAATTGCGTCCGGCAGCCAGCGGGGCTGAAATCTTAGTTCTGGCATGTTCGGGACGGTCGGCGGGGCTGATCTCGGCCACCCGGTGATCTCCGGTGAGCGCGACGAGGGCGTGCATGCGATATGACCAGACCGGGCTGTGCAGCGACGTGCCGACCGACCAGGTGATGACCTCCGGGGCTGCTTCCAACGTCGCCCCGGGAGCAGCACACCCGTTCGCCGCCATGACTGCGCCGCAGGTACCCAGATGCAGCAGCCACGGCCAACCGCCCACGATCTCACCGTCCTTTCGCGATGCCGTTATCTGGATGCAGTACCCCTGGATGGGGGCTGCTACACCCGTTTCGGGTTGACAGCCAGGGGTATGCCCAGGGACATGACATCACCGGGCTACTACCTGTCCTGCGGAGAATTTCCTCCGGATGAGCAGGACCGCTTCGTCGCTGCCTGACATCGGATCATGCCTACGACCAAGCCCCCCGGGGCGCAAACCTACCTTCCCGAAGATCATTCGCTGGAGTCGTTGCAGGCGGCGGCCGAATCTTGCCGGGGTTGCCCGCTTTTCGAGAACGCCACGCAAACGGTCTTCGGTCATGGAAAGGCCGGGGCGGCCATGATGTTGGTGGGCGAGCAGCCGGGCGATCAGGAAGACCGCGCGGGCATGCCCTTCGTCGGGCCTGCGGGTCGCCTGCTCGCGCGTGCGCTTGACGATGCCGGAATTGATCCGGCGTCGACGTATCAGACCAACGCGGTCAAGCATTTCAAGTTCACTCGCAAAGGCGGTAAACGCCGGATCCACCAGAAGCCGGGCCGTACCGAAGTCGTCGCGTGTCAGCCCTGGCTGATCGCCGAGATCGAGGCGGTGCAACCGGAGGTGATCGTGTGCCTCGGTGCCACCGCCGCTCAATCGTTGCTGGGGACGGCATTTCGGGTGTCCGCCCACCGCGGCGAGGCCATGCGGCTACCCACCGACATCGACGTGCGACTGCCGGCCGAGCCTGTCGTGGTGGCTACGGTTCACCCGTCCGCGGTGCTGCGTGATCGCAGCGGCGACCGCGACGAGGTCTACAAGTCGTTCGTCGAGGACCTGCGCTGCGCCGACGGCCAGCGTCGCTGATCGGCTATTTCTTCTTGTGCGGCAAGAACTCCTGCGCCTTGGTTTTCAGGCCCACCTTGACGAAGCCCGCCGTGTTCTCATCGCCGGCCAGCACCGCGGCGGTGGCCGCCTTGAACTGTTCCCAGGTGGCGTGCGGGGGGATCGGAGGCATGTCGGGGTCGGTGTAGACGTCCAGCACGGTCGGCCGGTCCGCCGACAACGCCTCGCGCCAGGCATTGCCGAGTTCCTCGGGATCCTTGACGGACACCGCGTTGAGGCCCAGGCCGGCGGCGAACCCGGCGAAGTCGACATCCGGAAGTGCTTGGGATTCCACGAATTTCGGCGCCCCCGCCATGGCCCGCATCTCCCAGGTGACCTGGTTCAGGTCGTTGTTGTGCAGGATGGCCACGATCAGGCGCGGGTCGTCCCATTCCTGCCAGTACCGTTTGATCGTGATCAGCTCGGCCATGCCGTTCATCTGCATGGCGCCGTCTCCGGCGAAAGCGATGACGGGCCGTTGCGGGTGAGCGAATTTCGCACCGATCGCGTACGGCACGCCGGGCCCCATGGTCGCCAGGTTCCCCGACAGCGAACCGCGAATATTGCCGCGGAACCGCAAGATTCGCGCGTACCAGTTGGCTGCCGACCCGGAGTCTGCGGTGATGATCGCGTTGTCGGGCAGCTGGGGGGACAACTCGGAGAACAACCGCAGCGGGTTGACCGGGTGGGCGCTGACACCCGCCTCCATCTCCATGGTTTCCCACCAGCGCGCCACATTGGCCTGGATGCCCTCGCGCCATGACCTGTCTTCCTTGCGGTGCAGATGGGGAATCAGGGCTTTCAGTGCGGCCTTCGCATCGGCGACCACGTTGATCGCGTACGGGTAGCGCATCCCGATCATCCGCGCGTCGACGTCGATCTGCACCGCTTTGCACTGCCCGAACTCCGGCAGGAACTGGGTGTAGGGAAAGCTGGATCCCACGGTCAGCAAGGTGTCGCAGTCGCGCATCATCTCATAGCTCGGCCGGGTGCCCAGCAGGCCGATCGAGCCGGTGACCCAAGGCAATTCGTCGGACAGCACGTCCTTGCCCAAGAGCGCCTTGGCGGCGCCGGCGCCCAGCAGCTCGGCAACCTGGACGAGTTCGTCCCGGGCTTCGCGCGCGCCGGTACCCACCAGCATGGCGACTTTCTTGCCCTCGTTGAGAACCTGCGCGGCGCGCGCGATGGCGGCGTCGTCGGGGGCGATGGCCGGCCATTCGACGCCCAAGCTCGACGGCACCATCTTGAAGGCGTGCGTGGGAGCGGAGTACGGCAACTCCTGGACATCGGCCGGGATGATCAGTGCAGTCGGGGCGCGCTGGGTCAGCGCCACCCGGATGGCGCGGTCCAGGACGTTGGGCAATTGTTCTGGGACGGTGACCATTTGGACGTAGTCGCTGGCGACGTCCTTATACAGGCTCATCAGGTCGATCTCCTGCTGGTAGGACCCGCCCATGGCGCTGCGATTGGTCTGCCCGACGATGGCGACTACCGGCACGTGGTCGAGTTTGGCGTCGTACAGACCGTTGAGCAGGTGCACCGCGCCGGGTCCCGACGTAGCCATGCACACGCCGACCCGGTTGGTGAACTTCGCGTAGCCGACGGCTTCGAACGCGCTCATCTCCTCATGGCGTGACTGGATGAACATTGGCTGATTGTCGGCCCGCCCCCAGGCGGCGAGGATGCCGTTGATTCCGTCACCGGGATAGGCGAAGACGTGCTGGACATCCCAGGCGCGCAACCGCTCCAGCAGGTAGTCGCTGACTTCTTGTTTGGACATTGATTTCCCTCCTAGGCTGAGCGGTTTACACGTTGGATCGGCGAGCGCGCGCAGTCAACGGCGCCATCGTCGCAACTGCCGCGCAGCCATCCCGGCCGCGGCGGCAAGGGCCGCCGCCCCGGCGCCACCGAGCAGGCCGTGATGCTGAGAGGCCCACTGCTGGACACTGCGGCCGGTGGACTGGTCGTCGAAGATGCCGTGCGCGCCGAAGTCGCGACCCGCACTGCCGTCGGCGGGTTCCCAGAGGTTGGCGGGCTGGTCGAGAGGGCGCGGATCCTCGGTCTGTTGCGAGTCGAAGCCGGTTCGGGCGAGGTAGCGATCGAGCAGGCCGGGGGCTATTGCGTTGGCAGCCAACGTCCCAACGGTGCTGCCCCCCACCCAATACTCGCGCCGCCTGGGATGGTCTGCGGCGTACAGCACTGCGCGCGCGGCGATTTCGGGCTGGTAGATCGGCGGAACCGGCTGGGCCTGGTGCGGCAGCCGCGAGAGCACCCAGGAGAATTGCGGGGTGTTGACCGCCGGCATCTGCACCATGGTGACGCGAACTTTGCTGCCCTCGTGCAGCAACTCGCATCGCAGGGCCTCGTTGAAACCCTGAATCGCGTGCTTGGCACCGCAGTACGCGCTTTGCAGTGGAATTCCCCGGTAGGCGAGCGCGGAGCCGACCTGCACGATGGTGCCCGCGTTCCGGGGTTTCATTCGTCGCAATGCCGCCATGGTGGAGTACACATAGCCGAGGTAGCTCACCTCGGTGACACGGCGGAATTCCGCGGGGGTGATCTCCCAGAACGGCGAAAAGACCGAAGTGAACGCGACATTGACCCATACGTCGATGGGCCCGAACGCCCGTTCGGCTTCCTCGGCGGCCGCTTCGCAGTGCTCAGGATCGGCTACGTCGGTAGGTATCACGAGGGCTTTGCCGCCGGCCGCCTCGATCTCGCTGGCCGCGGCGGCCAGCCCTTTCTCGCCCCGGGCGACCAGGCCGACCTGTGCGCCGCGTGCGCCGAACGCTCTGGCCGTAGCGCGCCCGATTCCGCCGCTGGCACCGGTGACAACCACAGTTTGACCCGAGCGCGTAGCTTCCCCACTCACGTAGGTCGTGATACCCGAATTTTGCGTGCTTATACGTTCCGGCAACAATTTCCTACGAGAACGATTGTGAAATCACGTGGTTTCCGTGATCACCCGCTCATGGGCGGCGCGGTGCCCGTCGCCGTCCGGTGGGAACGTGCCCAGCCAGCCGTCCAGATCAGGGCCCAGGACTATCGCGTGGCCGGGAGCACGCAGTGCCCCCGCTCCGAAGGCGGGCAAGGCGGGTTCCACCGCGCGTACCCGGCGGTCATCGCCATAGCGACTGAGCACTTTCGACGTCAGCTCCGGCAACCGGAGATCGCGCGGACCGGTGACGGTCAGTGGGGCATGCGTCTGGCCCAGAGCTGTCTCCACCAAGACGTCGGCGACGGTATCGGCCGCAATGGGCTGAATCAGCCAGTCCTCGACGAGGACGTCGCGCTTGTTGAACGTCACTGCGAGCGGATTGGTGGCGAACTCGAACCACTGGGTGGACGACACCATGGTCGCCGGGACCGGACTGGACAGCGTTATCTCCTTGGCCGCGCGTTTGGCCACGTAGTAAGGGAATTCGTCGAAGGCGGGATCTTCGATGCAGGCGATGGTCAGCGCAACCACACGCTGGACTCCCTGCGCGGCGCACGACCCGAGCAGGTTGCGAGTGGCCGTCGTGACAGTGTCGACAATGTCGCAATGGCCGTCGGCCGGCATCGGGTTCGAGACATCGATCACGACGTCTACACCCTCCAGGGCCTCGGTCAAGCCGTCGCCGCTGACCAGGTCGACGCCGAACGCGCGGGCGATCCGGACCACGGCGACATCGCGGCCCTTCAGCCTGGCAACGACGCGGGTTCCGGCTGTGCCGCTGGCTCCGATGACAGCGATCGTGATCGTGGGGGACCCCCTTTCGCAGCTCTTTCGAGCGCCCCTGCGCGCCGGGCCGGCCAAGCCCGCCGAGATTTGCAGATACCCAGGAAATCGCCGTCCAAACGAAACCGGCCTGATGGCCCTGGGTCACCCCGCTGACCAGGAAGAACTCGCCTCGTGAGTGGAAATTGTTTGACAGGCCCGGCCGCGGGAAGTCGGTACCTGCGACCGATTCGATATCGGCCGCACTGTGCCGGAAACAGCGGCCAACGAATACAAGCTCGATACCACGAGGGAGGACAAACCCATGGGAGATGACAAGAGCGGCCCGGCCGAGGGCGTCTCGGGAGTCGTCGAGGGCGTCAAGGGCAAGGTCAAGGAGGTCGGCGGAGCCGTGACCGGCAGCGACGACCTTAAAAAGGAAGGGCAGGCGCAGCAGGACAAGGCCGATGCGCAGCGCGATGCGGCCAAGAAAGAGGCCGAGGCTGAATCTGCGCGGGGTGGCGCGGAGGCCGCCGAAGAGCGTCAAAAAGGCCACCAGTAGTTCGACGGGGTCCGGTCCTAGCCGTTCGCGATCCCATCGTGGATCGCGAACGGCCGGACTGGACCACGAATCTCGTTGCGCCTCAGCCGATTTCGGGGAGGTTGTGCGATGGGCATGGTCGAGCGCGTACGTAGCGCTGTGGCCTTCCTGCGGGCCGGTCAGCCGACGGGCATGCCGGTCACCGGCTACGTGCCGCTGTTTGCGTTGTTGCCGCGCCGAGTCTCCGAAGACGAAATCACCGCGATCGTATGGCAACTCATCGCCAACGGCCGGCGACGGGTCGACGCCGCCGACGTGGGGGTGGAGATCACCCGCATCACTCAAGCGATGCCGTTACCGGATGACGTCGAGCGGGTCCGCAGACGACTCGCCGGGGCAGGCTAGGGCGCAGCTTGTACCGTGCGCCCGCGACAAAACCTAGGCAGAAGCGAGCAACCCGATGAATCACCCCGCCGCGGACCCTGCGCCGCAGCAGAACCCCAACCACGGCGTCCCTGCCGTCCTGTTCGATGTCGACGGAACGCTCGTTGATTCCAACTACCTCCATGTCCACGCCTGGCAGCGGGCTTTCGACGACGAAGGCATCGCGGTTGCGGCTTGGCGCATCCACCGCAGCATCGGTATGGATGGCTCGAAGCTGGTCGACACCCTGTCCGGCAGTGCGCCCGACGCTGTGCAAGAGCGGCTCAGCAACGCGCACAGCCGCTACTACCGTGAGCTCACCTCGTTGCTGGCGCCGTTGCCCGGCGCACGCGATTTGCTGCGCCGTGTAGCCGATCTCGGTTTGCAGGTCGTGCTGGCCAGCTCGGCCCCCGAAGACGAGTTGGAGGTGCTGCGCAAGGTGCTCAACTGCGAGGAGGTCGTCTCGGTGACGACGTCGTCGCACGATGTGGATGCCGCCAAGCCAGAACCCGGCATCATGCAAGTCGCATTGGACCGGGCCGGCGTGACCGCAGAACAGGCTGTGTTCGTCGGGGATGCCGTCTGGGACGCGCGAGCCGCGCTCGCCGCGGGGTTGGGCTGCATCGGCTTGTTGAGTGGCGGCATTTCCGGCGCAGAGTTGCAAACAGCCGGTGCCGCAGCGATATTCGCTGATCCGCAGGACCTGCTGGACAACTTGGACGTCACTCGCATCGCCGAGTTGGCATCGAATATCTAGGGACTGAGCGGCTCACACTCGCTCGAGGTCCACCGCGAGCGGCCGGTGATCCGAAATCGACATCGGCTCGGCCTCGGCGGCACTGCCGCGCAGACGGCGGTCATCGGTCAGGATGTGGTCGAGTTGACGGTCGGGATTGACCGCGGGAAAGGTCGCGGCCACCGCGAGCGGTCGCATGCCCGACCAGCGGCGCACCGCCGGAAGTGTGAGATTGAGATCGCCGGTCAACAGTCGCGGGCCCGGGAAGCCGCGCAGGTCGTGGATCAACCGTCGCAGCTGGCGTCTATTCCAGCCGGGCACGAACGACAAATGGGTGTTTGCCACCGTGAGCGCGCCCAGCGGGGTCCGCAGCCGCGCGATGACCGCTGCCCGCGGTTCCTCGTCGACGATCATCACCCGGTTGGGTCCGGGCAGATACATGGGAAAGCGCAACGGAATTCGCGGCAGTCGCACCACCTGCCAACTGTCCACCGGAAACCGCGACAGCAGCGCGATCCCGTAGGCGGCCGTGCCGGGCTGCTCGTCGCCGGTGGCGGCCATCCAGGTGGCCCCCGGTGTTCCGGAGATCGCGGCCACGAACCGGTGCGCCACGGCGCCCATGGCGTCGGCCGCGAGTGCGGTGAGGTCGGCCCGTTCGGACCGGGGCTGGTCACAATCCACTTCTTGCAGGGCGAGTATGTCGGGATCAAGGCGGCGCACGCAGTCGCGCAGCCGCGCCGGGTCCACCCCGTCGCCGACGGTGCGGCCGTGCAGGATGTTGAAGGTCGCCACCCGCATGGCTAACCGAGGGCCCCCGGCACTCCGTCGCGGGCGGCCACCGAAAGCCCGTCGCCGGTGTCGAAAACCTCGATGACGACGTCGCTGTCGCGGTAACACCCCATCGAGGTCAGTCCGGGTGTGGCCGCGATGATGGTGTGGGCCTTGTCCCCGGTGAGCGGATAGTCAGGTACCGCGTGCCGCCAGTGCGCGGCGATGACGGTAGCGCCGGGCAGCAGCCGGGGGCACTCCCGCCGCAACACCGCGGCCAAGGTGTCGGCGTCCAGATAGTAGGCGACCTCGCTGAGCACCACCAGGTCGAACGGTCCGGGGGGCCACTCTGCGTCCAGCGAGGCCCTCGCCAGGGTCACCTGGCCGCGCAGCCTGGCGGCGCGCAGCCGCTCATTGGCGACGCTGACCGCAGCACCGGCTACATCCACCGCCGTGATGTGATCACAGCGCAAGGCCAGCATTGCGGTCAGTGTCCCGATTGAGCACCCGGGTTCGAAAGCGTGCCGGTAGCGGCGATTTGGCAGCAGAGCCATGGTGATCGCGTATTTGCGCTTTTCGTACCAGCGTGACGACAGCTGCCACGGATCTGCGTCGCCGGCGTACATCCGGTCGAAGTAAGAGTCGGGTAGTCGGTTGCTCATCGGAATACCACCTCTCCCACTTCGAGCAGCCGCTCTAGCACAAACTCCGGCAGCACCGGTGCCGAGCCGTCGGCGCCGGTTTTGAATTGGCTGCAAAAGCATTGCGCGGCAAGGCGTTTGCGTTCAACGGCCCAGCGGGATATCGGCACCCGGTGGGCCGTTTCCCAGGGTACCGCGGGATCGTGCGGGGCGGCCCAGTGCCACATCCAGATTGGATATTCCAGCAGCTGGGCACCGGTACCGGCGCATGCTTTGGCCGCCGCACGTCCGACGGCCTCGTGGTCGGGATGGCCGTCGCCGCGCCAGCTGGTGGCACACCAGGACCCGCGTGCGACACCGGCGAGGATGTCGGCCAGTAGATCGGTGAGCTGATCTTCGTGTTGCGCTAACGCCCCGTCGGGCAACCCCAGAGATACCACCGAATTGACGCCCAAAATCGCTGTTGCGCTGTGTAATTCGTTACGTCTTGTGGACTCCAGCCCCATCCGCTGCAACGGCGTCGTCCCGGGCCGTGCCGCACCTCCGTCGCTGACCGACACCACAAGGACCTTGACGCCGCTGGCAGCCAGTTGCGCGGCCATGGCTCCCATGCCAAGCGTTTCGTCGTCGGGATGCGGCGCGACGAGGACCAGGGCAGGGCACCCGGCGAGATCTAGCTGCGGCAAAAGAAGCTCGTGGTGCGCGTCCCGCCACTGGCGCGCCGAGGTGCCCGGAGAAGACAGCGGGGTGGCCGCGAACCGAGCGCTGTTACCCGTCGGGCACGCACGCGGGGCACCCCTCAGCACGGCCGCCCGGCCAGCCGCCCAAGCTCGGCCAAGTCCCGCTCGGCATGGCTTTGGCGCACATAGATGGTGAGGTCGGCCACCCGCTGAGCGTGCCGGCCGTCCTGACACAGCGGGCCCGGACCCAGCGCGCGGCCGGTGCGGGTGATGGCTTCGTCGACCGCGTGTTCGACGACGGTGCGGGCGCGCCGCGCCACCAGCTGGGCGATGCCGGCCCGGTCGAATGGGTCGGAGTCGATCTGCGCCGCCGCCGAGCCCAGGATCGCCTCGCCGGCGGCAAGCGCGGCATCGACGGCACCCAGGTGAGCAAGCGAGTACGCGTCAGCGGATTCGCTACTGGCGCAACGATACAGCGGGTTGGCAACCCTGCGGGCACCCCCTAGCCAGCAAGCGGCCACGCCGATTGCGCCGTGCCAGAAGCCGGGCCGGTTCAGGTAGTCGCCGGCGTCGCCCACGGCGACCGCATGCGCGTTGCTGAACTGGACCGGCCGGGTATCGCTGCCGGCCATTCCGGCATTCCACCATGTGCTTGGCAACGGCTTGACGGATGGGTCCGTGATGGTGACGGCGAACAGGCCGCGTTGCCCATTGTCGATCCGGGCGGTCACCAGCGCATGAGTGCAGAAGCCGGCGCCCGAACACCACACCTTCGTGCCGTTGAGCGCAAACGTGCCCCCGCCGACCTCGGTGGCGTTCAGGATCGCGTCGGGAGACTCCGCCGCCCACACCGCCCACAGCTGACCCGGCTCCGGCGGCTTGCCGCCCAACTCATCGAGGATCGCGACTGCATCCACATGGGCCTCGGCGATGCGTGCCGCCACGATGTCCTCCTCGGCCAGCAGCGCCAGGCGTTGCCAGCGTTCGGCGGTACGTCCCGATGCGGGCAGTGGCAACTCCAGTCGCCCCGAGTCCAGCCAGTGCCGTACCAGGCCAGCGGTCACGCGCTACCTCCCGCAGCTGTTCGCCCCAGCTCTCTGAGGCAATGAGCGAATCCGCGCGGCGCCCGGGACTGGACGCGCGCGGAGGTGATTACCGACAAGTCGGTGTCGCGGTGCACGTGGTAGCCGGCGGCTTCAAATCGAGTCACCAGATCGACATCCTCGCCCGAAGGCAATGTGCGGAAGCCGCCGACCCGCCAATAAGCCCGGGCACTGAAACCCATATTCGCGCCATGAACGTGTTCGTCCTCCGCTTCGTAGGCTCGCTCGTAGCGATCGGCAACGTCGTCGGAATGGTGCCCCCAGTCGGTAACCCGCACCACGCCCAGGACCATGTCTGCGCCAATCTCCAACTGATGCACCAACCAGCCGGGGTCTACCCGGCTGTCGGCGTCGGTGGTGGCGTACCAGCTCTTGGCGCCTTGACCGTGCAGTGAGCGGGCGTAGCCGAAGCCGACCGCCCGCGCGGCACCGACGTTGCGGACGTCGACGCTGACGAAGTGCACGTCAGGCCCGTATCGGCCGGCCAACTCGGCGCTGCCATCCTCACTGCCATCCAGCACCACCACGATGACAACCGGAACCGGGACACACAACGCCGCAGTCAAGGCCGCGCGCAAACACCCCGGCAGCCGGGATCGTTCGTTGCAGGCGGGAATTACGACGGCAACCTGGTCGTAGATCCGGGTCGCTGGGGCCGACATAGCTGCGGATTGCCCATTCCGCAACCACTTAAACCGCGGGTGAACGAGTTGAACAGCGCGGAAACGTCGGCCAGGTTGCCCGGCCCGGCGCCGGGGTATGACCTATCCACGATGGCAACTATCGAGACGCCCACCGATTCGCCGGAGTACTGTGCCCCGTTGCGAGAGGCGTTACGCGGTGCCGCGTCGGCACTGAAAGAGCACGGGCCCCGCTTCGCGCTTGCCGGTAGCTACGCGCTGTGGGCGTACGGCGCACCCGAACCGTGTCACGATGTCGATCTGGTGGTCGCGGAGTCCGACGTTGCCGGCGCCGAGAACACGCTCAGAGATGCCGGATTCTCCGTCGAGCACCCGCCGGAGGACTGGCTTTTCAAGGCGCGCACCGGGGACACGGTGGTCGACGTGCTATACCGCGTCAACGGCGTGTCCGTCGACCAGGCTACTTTGGACAGCGCCGAGCAGCGCGACGTACTGGCGATCGGTATGCCGGTGCTGCCGCCGACCACGGTGCTGATCCAAAAGCTGCGATCGCTGGGCGAGCACCATTGCGACTTTGCCAAGTTGCTGCCGGCGGTGCGGGCGATCCGCGAACTGGTGGACTGGGAGCTGGTAAGCGCTAAGACCGCCGACAACGACTACGCCGTCGCCTTCCTGGTGCTGGTGCAGCGCCTCGGCATCACCGCTCAGTGATTGCGGAGTTTGGTGATCAGCTTGTCTTTAGTCAGCGATGAATAGCCTGACATCCCAAGCTCTTTGGCTCGCTTCTTCAGTTGCGGAACGGTCCAGTCCGCGTAGGACCCGGCCTTACCGCCCTTGCGACCCACCGAGGACTTCCCGCGCGACGCGGTCGCATTGGAAATCCGCGCGGCCTTTTCCTTCGAATCGCCCTGCTTGCGCAGTTCCCGGTACATCTTCTCGTTCTTGATCGACGGATTGGGCATCGTCACCTCCTGTGATGGGACAACGGTGCCAGGGTGCCCGGGCCCGGAGGGGGTCAAACCCGCGATGCGGCAACTCTTAGGCCGGCACCGGATCCGTGCGCCGCTCCCAGCAGCGGTGCTCGGCGAGGGCCGCGGCGAATCGGTCGACGAACTGGTCCGGCAAGGTGTCGGCCGCTGCGCCCGTCGTGACGACGGCTTGGTCGCTCACCACCTCGGTGTCATCGGCGAGGCGGGCATCGATGTGCGCCTCGCGCAGGAGGTCGATCCCGGCGCCGAACGCGCCGATCGGCTTGAGGTGCTTGTACGCCTCGGTCACGAAGTGCATGGCGTAGCCGTCGCCGGCCAAGGTAGCCACCGATTGCGGACCGCACGCCACCACCACCGCGTCGTAGAGTACCGAAGCCATCGTCGTGAATGCCCGGTCTACCGGCAGCTCGCCGCCTGAGCCGCCGCTCAAGTTGCCACCGGCAACCGGCGCCAACACCTCGACGATGGCGCCCCGCTGATCCATCAATTCCTTGAACCGCTGCACCCCAACGACATCGACGCCATCAGCGGCCAGCACGGCAATCTTGCGCGACTCGATGGTGTCGCTGACTGCGATCTGCGACAACGCCGGCGATGCGGGCACCGAGTCATCGACCGACTCCTCCGGTGGCTCGGGCAGCCCGAGCTTTGCGGCCACCTGGGTGGCCAGATCGTGGTCCACGCGAACGAGTTGTGCCACGACCGCCTTACGGATGTCGGGCACCTCGACCTTGCCGAGTTCGAACGCGAAGGCCGCAACGATGTGTTCGGCCTCCACCGCCGTCATGCTCTTCCAGAACATCCGCGCCTGGCTGTAGTGATTTTCGAAAGACTTGGCGCGCTTGCGCATCGTTTCGCCGTCGAGTCGCTGCGTGTAGTGGCGGAAGACGTTCTCGTCGGCCAGCGCCGGACAGCCGCCGCCGATCGTGTTCTTGAAGTAGCTGGACCGTCCCTGCGGAATCGCATGCTGCCCGTAGCCGTCCTGCTGGTTGTTCCGCACCTCGGCCACCGGGCGGTTGACCGGCAATTGCGCGAAGTTGGGGCCGCCCAACCGGATCAACTGCGTGTCGAGGTAGGAGAAGTTGCGGAACTGCAACAGTGGATCGTTGGTGAAGTCGATGCCGGGAACCACGTTCGCGGTGTGAAACGCCACCTGCTCGGTTTCGGCGAAGAAGTTGTCCGGGTTGCGGTTCAGCACCATCTTTCCGACGGGCCGCACCGGTACCTGTTCTTCGGGAATGATTTTCGTCGCGTCGAGCAGATCGAAGTCGAAGTTGAACTCGTCGGCTTCGGCCACCAGCTGCACGCCAAGCTCCCATTCCGGGTACTGGCCGGCCTCGATGGCCTCCCACAGGTCGCGCCGGTTGTAGTCGGGGTCCTTGCCGGCGATCTTCTGCACCTCGTCCCAGATCAGCGAATGCGTTCCCAGCCGCGGCTTCCAATGGAACTTCACGAAAGTGCCTTCGCCGCGGTCGTTTACCAGCCGGAAGGTATGGACACCGAAGCCCTGCATCATCCGGTAGCTGCGAGGTAACGAGCGATCCGACATCAGCCACATGATCGCGTGCAGCGTCTCCGGTTGCAGCGAGACGAAGTCCCACAACGTGTCGTGCGCCGACTGCGCCTGCGGAATCTCGTTGTGCGGCTCGGGCTTCACCGCGTGCACGAAGTCGGGAAACTTAATGCCGTCCTGGATGAAGAAAACCGGAAAGTTGTTGCCCACCAAGTCGTAATTGCCTTGCTCGGTGTAGAACTTGGTCGCAAACCCGCGTACGTCGCGCACGGTGTCGGCCGAGCCGCGCGATCCGGCGACGGTCGAAAACCGAACGAACACCGGAGTCTGCGTGCCCGAGGTCGTCAGGAATCTCGCCGCGGTGTATTCGGCCAGCCAGTCGTCGTACGGCTCGAAGAAACCGTAGGCGCCCGCACCACGCGCATGAACCACGCGCTCCGGGATGCGCTCGTGGTCGAAGTGGGTGATCTTCTCGCGAGCGTGGAAATCCTCGAGCAGCGTGGGTCCCCGCTCGCCGACCGTCAGCGAATCATCGGTGTGGTCGACCCGAACCCCTTGCTGCGTGGTGAGGTATCCGGTGTCCCGCCGCACCCGGTAGGGCTCCAAATTCCGCTGCTTCGGGTCGTCAGTCTGGTCGGCGCCCATGGCTCGTCCCCTTACGTTGTCTGTCTGCTTGTTGTCTGGCCATGCCGGTTGTCCGACCACTTCGGGTAGCCACCATTCGTCCGAGCCAAACCGGAACACGCGCGCCCTATTCAGTGACCGTGCGGTTGCCTAAGCTGGAACGGGGTAACCGAGGGTGTGGTGAACACGGCGACCAACGGACAAAATGAACTTCGCGGAGTGGTGGCCATCGGCGCTTCGGCGGGCGGGGTCGAAGCGCTGTCGAATCTGGTCGCCGGGTTGTCGCCGGACCTGCCGTACGCGTACTTGGTGACTCTGCACATTCCCGCGGGTGCTCCCAGCATCCTGGCGCACATCCTCGACCGTAAGGGGCCGTTGCCCGCACTCAGCGCCGAGCATGACGCGAAGCTCGAGCCGGCCCGCATCTACGTCGCCAGGCCCGATTACCATCTGCTGGTCGACGACCATCGCGTGGTGCTGTCGCAAGGGCCGACCGAGAACGGCCATCGGCCGGCGATCAACGCGTTGTTTCGTTCTGTGGCATTGAGTTTCGGGCCGCGGGCTGTCGGGGTGCTGCTGTCCGGGGTTCTCGACGACGGCGTGCTGGGGCTGGAGGCGATCCGCTCGCGCGGTGGTGTCACCATTGGCCAGTCGCCCGAAGATGCATTGTTCCCAGCGCTGCCCACCAACGCCCAGAATGCCGGCATGCTAGACCGCCAGATTGCCGCGGCCGACATTGGCGCGGTACTCAAGGAGCTGTCGCAACGAGAAGCACAGGAGGTGGACATGGAGCCTGACGCTGCGATGGAATTGGAGAATCGCATCGCGATGAGATCCCGCTTCTCCACCGACTTCGACACCCAAAAGCTCGGTCCTGCTTCGGGTTACACCTGCCCGGATTGCAACGGATCACTTGTTTCGATCGGTGAGGGCCACTTTCGCTGTCACGTCGGCCACGCCTGGACAGCCGACTCCCTGCTCACCGCACGGGACCGCGAGGTCGAGGGCGCATTGTGGGTAGCGCTGCGCAGCCTGCAAGAAAAGGCAAAGCTCGCCAGGCAACTCGCTGACAATGTCGGTCCCGGTCTGCTGCGCCGTCGTTACAGCGCCATGGCCGAGGAAACCGAGCATGCGCTGGCCGTGCTGAGCGACCGGCTTTCCGCGCACGGCCCACGTCCCACCGATGCCGGCGATTGAGACCAGCCCGCCGATCCGGGTCGATATCCAGCGCCGGCACGAGACATCGATCCTGATAGTCAGCGGCGTGCTGGACGGTTCCACGTACCGGGGTCTGCGGGACGCCGTCATCAAAGCTGCACTGGACGAGCCGCGCGCGGTGATTGTCGACGCCACCCTGCTCTCGGTGCCGTCACGGGCAGCGTGGTCGGTGTTCACCAGCGCCCGCTGGCACGTCAGTACCTGGCCCGACGTACCGATATTGCTGGCCTGCGAACGCTCGAGCTCTCGCCGGGCCATCGCAGACGCGGGCGTGACGCGATATGTGCCGGTACACGCCACGCGTGAGCTGGCACTCGCCGCGGTCGCCGAAATGTCGGTGCACGCGCGCCGACGGGCGCGGGCCCGGCTACCGGCGGTCCCGTCGAGCGTCCGGCAGGCCCGCGAGCTGATCGACGCCTGGCTGACCGTCTGGGCCCAATCCCGGCTGATTTCGGTTGCCGGCACGGTGGCGACGGTTTTCATCGAGAACGTGTTGGCGCACACCGCCAGTGAGCCGGTATTGATCGTCGAGAGCTACCAGGAAACTGTCACCATCGCGGTAGAGGACGCCAGCCGCCAGCCGGCCGCGCGGCACGAAGACGAAGCCCGCGGCGCCGACATGGTGTCGGGCCTGTCCATCGTCGCCGCACTGTGCCGAGCATGGGGAAGTACCCCGACGTCGTCGGGCAAGACCGTGTGGGCGGTGGTCGGTCGCGAGAACGAGTTCTAGCCTCACGAGTAGTGTTCAAATGTCGCGGCAAGCGCTATTCGAATAGGACCTCCAATGGACGTCACCACCACCGACGAGGCCTTCGAGGCTCTACTGCGCTACATGCGAGATTCCCGCGGCTTCGACTTCACCGGCTATAAGCGCACATCGCTGATGCGTCGGGTCCGTCACCGGATGGACCAGGCCGGATACTCCTCGTTCGAGGCGTACTTAGATGCTCTGCAGGCCGGCTCAGACGAATTCGCGGCGCTGTTCAACACCATCCTCATCAACGTCACCGCGTTCTTCCGGGATCCGGAGGCTTGGGAGTTCGTCGGCGCCGAAGTGATTCCAAGGTTGCTGGCTGAGCGGGCTCCCAGCGATCCGATCCGAGTATGGAGTGCGGGATGCGCGTCCGGGCAGGAGGCCTACACCCTGGCCATGCTATTGGCCGAGGCGCTGGGGCCCGACGAGTTCCGGCAGCGGGTCAAGATCTATGCCACGGATATCGACGAGGATGCCCTCGCCGAGGCGCGCACGGCGTCCTATGAGGCCAGGGCGGTCGAGCCGGTTCCGCCGGATCTGCTGACACGCTATTTCGAGCAGGTCAATGGCCGCTACGTGTTCCGCAAAGACCTGCGCCGTGCGGTCATATTCGGCCGCAACGACTTGGTCAAGGATGCGCCGATCTCTCGCGTCGACCTGCTGGTGTGCCGCAACACCCTGATGTATCTGAACGCCGAGACCCAGCGAAACGTGCTGGGACGCCTGCATTTTGCCCTTGCCCCCCAGGGCACGCTCTTTCTCGGGCACGCCGAGATGTTGTTGAGCCACAGCGACCGGTTCACGCCGCTCAACCTGAAGAACCGGATCTTCCGCAAGGCGGTCGGAACCCACACCGGCAGTGTTGACCGATACGACCCCGCTGCCACGCTCTACGATCACCAAGGCGACCTCCCGGGGCTGACCACGATGCGGGACTTGGCGTTTCGCGCCAGTCCGGTGGCCCAGATCGTGGTAACCGGCGAGGACACCGTCGCAATGATCAACCAGCAGGCGGAGAACACCTTCGGGTTGTCGGCTCGCGATATCGGTCGCCTGCTGCGCGATCTCGAGGTGTCCTATCGTCCGGTGGAGCTGCGCGCGTATCTGGAGCAGGCCAAGGTGGACCGGCGTCCGGCGCGCATTCAGGACGTCAAATGGCAGCGACCGGGCTCGGAGACGGAGTGGTTGGAGATCCACATCAATCCCCTGATCGACGCCGATAACGGTCTCCTCGGTGTCTCGATCGTCTTCTTCGACGTGACCGCGACGCGCGCGCTGCTCGACAAGGTGGTACAGACCAATCGCCAGCTCGAGACGGCCTACGAGGAATTGCAGTCCACCAACGAAGAACTCGAGACCACCAACGAGGAATTGCAGTCCACGGTCGAGGAACTCGAGACCACCAACGAGGAGCTGCAGTCCACCAATGAAGAACTCGAGACGATGAACGAGGAGCTGCAGTCCACCAACGACGAACTGCACACCATCAACGAGACACTGCGCGAGCGCAGCCTGGAATTGGACCACGCCAAGGCTTTCCTCGGTTCGCTGGTCAATTCGGTCCGGCTGGGCTTGGTCGTGGTGGACCGGGAGATGAAGGTGGCGGTGTGGAACCGGGGCAGCGAAGAGCTCTGGGGACTGCGGGCCGACGAGGCGACGGGGGAGAGCTTCACCTCACTGGATATCGGCTTGCCACTGGACACGGTGTTGCCGTTGATCGGCAACGCGTTCGTGGATCCGGAAACTTCCAGCCAGACCGTCGTCGACGCGATCAACCGGCGCGGCCGTCCGGCCCGGGTGCGGGTCATGTGCTCCTCGTTCCGCGCGGACGATGGAACCGTCGCCGGCGGGCTACTGCTGATGGAGGTTTTGGACACCGCCTAGTCGGTGGCGACCGCCGGCGGCAAGTTCGGCGGCTTTTCGGGCTTGTCGCGCGCGGGACGACGATTCCTCGGCTCTGCGTCGCGCGACGGCCACCGTTTGCGCCGTGGCGCCGAGTCCGGCAGCCAGCTCCTCGCGTCTGCACCGCAATTCGGCCGCACGCAGCCGGGCGGCTTCCGCGCGGGAGCGCGGGCTGTCGTCGGTGCTGTCGGGCGGCATCCCGGTAGCGGGCACGCGACCTGACGCCGGTAGCGGCGCCCCGCCGACAAGGCCGACCAGAATGCGGCCGATTTCGCGCACGGGTAGCACCAGGGCGCCGGCTTTCGCCGCCGCCCTGGGCATATCCGGGTACTCGGCCGTGTCCGGGCTCTCCGCGATGACGGTCCCGCCGGCATCCTTCATCGCGACCGTGCCGTCGGCGCCGTCTCGGCCCGATCCCGACAGCACCACGGCGACACCTCGCCCTCCATACGAACTGGCCAGCGACGTCATCAACACGTCGAAGCGGCGCTCTCCGTGCTCCTGAATCGGGTGCAGGGTGCACGAGCCGTCCGGCTCGAGTTGCATGTTCGTCCCGGGAGGACAGACAAGTACGCGCCCTGGCTCGACCGCCTGTCCGTCGGACGCCCATTGCACGCGATGCGGTGTGCGATCGCCCAGAATGCCGGGCAACACACTGGAGCGCCCCCCGAGGTGTTGTTGCACGACTATGGCAGCCGGGAACTTCCTGGGCAGATCACCGAGGACGATCGACAAGGACGCCAAACCACCCGCCGACGCCAGCAGGGCTATCAGCTCGACCGGGGAGCCAGGCGCTTCGTCCGCCATTCCATCATTTTCCACCCGCTGGGCATCGGCGTGGCGATTGAAACCGCCTGGTGCAGTATCCAGCAAGCGAAACGCTGCCATACGGGATGCGAAGTGCCGGGCGGTTGCAGTTTCGTCGCTGCTGCCCGCCGGGTAGATCAGACTCGGCAGCGTCGCCGCGCGTGCCGACGAGGGGCCGAAGGAGGTTGTCGATGAAGATCTCCATCGTCAGCGGCGACGACCTGGTTGGCGAGGATTTCGGGAATTTCTTTGCCGCACTGGCGGCTCAAGGGCAAGACATTACTGCCTACCTACGGCAACCAGGCCGGCGCCGGATCCGGAAGAGCGCCAAGCACGATTACCGAGTCATCCCGTTGTCCGTCGGTCCGGAGACGGCCTGTGCGGAACGCGAGTTGCTGCCCTACGTCGGCGACTGGGCGGCCACCCTGGAGCGAACGTGGTCGGCAAACCAACCCGATGTCGTGCACGCGTTCGGCTGGCTGGGCGGCCTGGCCGCCCAGCTGGCCGCACGGCGGCGTGGCCTACCGGTAGTCCAGACCTTCCGGGGCCTGGCCTCGACGTCGCGGACATCGGGTTCGGACTCGCCCGACTGGCCGGACGACGACACCGAGCGCGAACGCATCGAGCCGCTATTGGCGCGCAACGCAGCGTGGGTCACCGGTGAGAGCAACGCCGACGTCGCCGCGCTGGCCAAGTTGCGCCACAGCCGGGCACGGTTGTCGGTTCTGGTGGAGGGCGTCGACGTCGATCGGTATTCACCGGTCGGAGCGGCGCTTCCCCGTGGCGATTTGCACCGGGTTCTGAATGTTGCCCCGAACCCGTTGCCGTGCAACGGGTTCGACATAGCGATTCGCGCGCTGTCCCGAATTCCCGCGACCGAGCTGGTTGTCGCGGAAACCGACGCTACCTGCGACCGTCACGACCAGGCCCGAACCGATCTGGAACAACTCGCCGCAAGGCTGGGGGTGGCCGACCGGGTCCACTTCGAGGGAGCGGTCACCGGCGACCAGTTGCCGAAGTTGCTGCGATCCGCCGATGTGCTTGCCTGCACACCGCGTGTGCCGGCGCGCGCGACGACGGTGTTGCAGGCCATGGCCAGTGGACTGGCGGTGGTCGCGCTGCCCGTCGGTGCGCTCAGTGACATCGTTGTGCATGGCGTGACCGGGCTGGTGTTGTCCGCGCAACGTCCCGCCGAATTGGTCGGTGCGCTGAGAAGCCTTCCCACACAGCAGTTTCAGTGTCAGAGCATGGGTGCCGCGGGCCGGAATCGCGCGTCCTCCCGCTTCGCCTGGGACCGGATGGCCCTGGAATCGCTCACAATCTATCGGCGACTGACTTCGCCGTATGTGCGACCCGGCAACGGTGTGGGTGTGGTTACTGCTGTGTAGGCTCGTAGCAACCCCGATGTCGATCGCAAAGACCATGACACGCCTCACCGTGAACCCAGCGCCCGAAGTGCTCATCGGCGCAGCCGAATGGCTACCCGAAACGGTGGATGGCGACGGCAGGGCCAGTCGCCGTCCTCAGGATTGCTGCCCCGACGAACAACAGGTTCCCGCCGCGGTCGGGTACGCGCAATTCCGGACCAGCCACCCGGACGCCATGCGACGCTTCTTTGCCGGTGCCTATGCCCCGGGCTGGGGGATCAACCGGCTCGGCAAGGGCGCGGCCGTCACGCACCGGCGGTGCGAAACGCGCTCGATGACCATTGACGAAGTTCTCATTCAAGCTCGAATCGACTGCGAGATTTCAGCGGACGAATCGGTCATCGTGATCCAGCCTCGCGCGGGTTCGTTGACCGTGACGGGGGAAAAGCCGCTGGCACCCGACTTCCCGGTGCTGGTCGCGCACGGGATGCCCTGCGGGCTGCACGTCAACACCGCGCGCTTCGATGTGGTGACCATCGCCGCGGATGTGCTGCACAGGGTCGCCGCGGAGGGACCGGCGCCATTGCCGCAGCAGATCCGGTTCGCCGGGCGGCGTCCACGCTCCCGCGCCGCCGTGCGCGGTTGGCATCGAGCGCTGGACTACGTGACAGCTACGTTCGCGTCCCCGGACACCGTCGGGCAACCGCTGCTCGCGGCGGCAGCGGCCCCGTTGCTGGCCACCGCACTGCTCGAGTGTTACCCGTCCACTGTGACTGCAGAGCGGGATCTGCTGAGCGACCCGGAGGTGCCCGAAACGTTGAAAGACGCGGTGGCATACATCCACGGCCATGCTGCCGGCGACTTGAGCGTCAATGACATTGCGGCCGCGGTGCATCTCACGCCGCGAGCGGTGCAGTACCTCTTCCGCCAGCAGCTCGACACCACGCCCACCGAATACGTGCGTCGAGTCCGGTTACATTGCGCCCATCAAGACTTGTTGGCGGGCAACCGGTCTCAGGTCACCGTTACCGAGATCGCACAGCGCTGGGGCTTCGCACACACCGGCCGGTTCGCGGTGCTATACCGGCAGACCTACGGTCAGAGTCCGCATACCACGCTCAAGCAATGATCGGGATGATCGGCAGCTATGCGTTGAACCGCTGTCGCACTCGTTGCGCGACGGTTTTCGGACGGATGCCATCCACGTACTGCAGCATCGCATCACGTGCGCCGGGCGAGGCGACCACGCGCTCGGCGATGGTCCGCAGCTTGATGTTCGAGTCCTGAGACAGCTTCGACAACAGCTCGAATGCGGCGTCGGCGTTGATGCCGTACCGCAGCATCAGCATGCCGATCGCCTGATTGATCACGCTCTGTCGCGCGTTGATTGCCGCTACCGCTTCGGTCAGTCGATCCTGCACGTCGGTGTTCAGCTGTTCGGTGATGTCGACATAGAAGCCGGAAATACCAGCCGGCCCATCGTCGTCGTACCACGGATCGCCCACCACGATGACCACGTGCTCGACGCCGCGCGTATCGATGAGCCGGTGCCGGCTGCTGAATGGAATCCCGTGCCGGCGCACCTGTTCGATCAGGTCGGCGACCGTCGCCCTGTCGTCGGGATGTTTGTGCGCGAGGACTAGTTCGGTGGTGGGCGCGACCGTGCCAGGTTCATAGCCGTGCAGATGCGCGACCTCGTCAGACCATTCCCAGCGGTCGTCCCTGACGACGTAGCGGAAGGCCCCCACCCGCGACCATTGCTGCGGTCGCAACTGCGGTTCATCACGCACCGTCTCAAGGTATGCCGGTGCAGGTCGTGGATTACTCTGCCGCGCGCAGCCCTTCGTATTTCGGACAAGATTGTGCCCGATGCGAAGTATCGAATCATCGCTTGTGCCAAGGGTTGGGGCGTGGCCGGGACGAAAAGCGAAATCGATAACGACTGCAGGTCCATGAAACGAAGAGCTGCTGGCTCAGCGTATGACGGTATATCCGAAATACACTGCTCCACAGAGGAATTACACGTTTCCATCGGTGACGCCACTATTTGCGATTGATGTCGCCTTGCCGCAATGGCGCTAAGCTTTCACCCAGGGGTATGACATGACTGCGCTTCCGGAGATGGACCCGACGCAGCGCTGCAATCATCGGCGCTGCGTGGTCGACTGCGCGGGAGCGCAATTGACCGCCGACCAGTGCGGGCCGGGCATCGTGTTGCGCATGGAAGGCGAAATCGACGCCGCCAATTCCAAACTTGTCGCCCAGGCCATCGCCCATTTTGCCCAGCTCAAGGTGCCGTTGATTCTCGATGTCAGTCACCTGGAATTTCTGGGTGTTTCCGGTTTCCGGGCGCTGCTTGCAACAGGTCGGCCGGGTCAGCCGTTCTGCGTGGTGGCCGGCAGCGCCCTGCGGCAGCTGATGCGGGTTTTCACCGATACCGGCTTACCCGTCGTCAATTCGCTTCCCGAAGCCGTTCAGCACGTCGAAGAGCTGTTGACGGGCAACGACTTTCACCGCCGGGCACGCAAATGGGCGGTCACCAGCAGATGATCGAATGCTGATTGGGAGATCGTGCCCGGGCCGGCTGCGCGAAAATCTTCGGCGATCTGTTCGGCGAGCGGTCGCAACCTGACGTTGGTCTCCTGCGAGAGCCGTTTGAGCACATTGAAAGCCGATTCGTCGTCGATGCCGTAAATCAGCATCAGCATGCCCTTGGCCTGTTCGATGCCGGCCCGGTTGGCCGCGATCTCGCTCAGTTTTGCGGTGACGAGATCCTCGTTCGCCTGTTCGGGCAACGGGGAGACGTCGATGTAGAAACCTTGTGTCCCCGCAATCGACCGGTCGCCGTGGTGACCGTCTTCGCGGTCATACAGCGGGTCACCGACCACGACGACGTGATGCACATTTCCGCGCGTGTCGATGATGCGATGACGCGTACTGAAGGCTCGGTTGGTGTGCAGAATTTCGTCGATCGTGGCGGCGACTCTGTCTCGGTCGTCCGGATGCTTGTGGGCCAGAACCAGTTCGGTGGTCGGGGTGACGCTGCCCGGCTCATAGCCGTGCATCCGTTGCACCTGCTCGGACCATTCCCATCGCTGGTCGGCGAAGTAGAACCGGAACCAGCCGACTCGCTGTGGAGACCCGCCGGCCAATGCTTGCTCGACATCGGCCGACTGGCCGTTGAGTTCATAGCTCATCGCGGATCCTTCCTCTTCGGAATGCGGCGGCCGTGACCGTCCTGCCGATCGCGGCCGCCGCGTTGCCAATCCGCGCGATCAGGCGTCTATGACCTCCCGCTTCTGGGCGTGCTCGCCGATCGCCTGGTGACCGTTGCCGCGGTCGACAGAAATCTTGCGCGGCTTGGCCTTTTCGGCTACTGGGATGGTCAGTCGCAGCACGCCTTCGTTGTAGGCGGCCTGGATCTTCTCGGTGTCGAGGTTTTCACCGAGCACCAGCTGGCGGCTGAACACTCCGCGCGGCCGTTCGGTGGCCAGCATCTCCCGGTTGGGGTCGAGCCCGGGGCGCTCGGCGCGCACGGTCACCACATTGCGTTCGATGTCGATGTCCAGCGAGTCGACGTTGATGCCGGGCAGGTCGAACTCGACAACGAATTTCTCGCCTTCGCGCCAGGCGTCCATCAGCATCCCTGCCGGGCGGGCCGCCGTGCCCAGCACCTGTTGGGCGAAACGGTCCAGCTCACGGAACGGGTCAGTACGCATCAACATGGCGGTCACCTTTCACTCCAATCTCTGTCTCGTCGGGAGCCATTACCTATGTCCAATGGCATAGATTTCTTATACCACTGTCGACATTACAGCGCAAGTGTGGTAAACAGGTTTTCTGTAAGCACTTCAGGAGAAAACCGATGACCGATCGTATGGACGCCAGCGCTGGGCCGGCCTCCGACCGCGGGGTGTACGGCATCTCGGTAGCCGCCGAGTTGTCCGGCATCCCGGTGCAATCGCTGCGCCTGTACGAACGTTACGGACTGCTCACGCCCGCTCGAAGCGACGGAGGAACCCGGCGCTACAGTGCCGACGACTTGGCCCGGCTGCAACGCATCAGTGAACTGGTCGACGCCGGAATCAACCTGGCCGGCATCGCCCGCATTCTCGACCTGGAAGACGACAATGCCGACCTGCGATCCACCAACCGCAGCCTGCGCGCGGCGGCAAAGGCGGCCAGGTCGCAGACCAGTCCGGAACGTTAGGGTTGCGTGATGGTTGAGATTCACTTGGAGCGCACCATTGCAGCCCCTGTGGAAGAGGTCTTCGATTGGCTGGCCGACCCGGCCAACTTGGCCGCCGCCCCATTGGTTTTCCGGGCCGGTTATGCGAAAGGGTCGCCGGGTCCCGGCGCGGGCGTGGTGCGGGAAGTGACCGGTGCGGGTACCTGGTTCCGGGAAGACATCACGGCCTACGACCGGCCGCGCAGCTACACGTACCTCATCGTGCGCTCGTTTCCTCCGTTCAATCACGAGGGCGGCACTTTGACCTTCACCGAGTCCGGCGACGGCACGCGCGTGGACTGGCTGACCAACTACACCCACCCGGTGTGGGCGGGAGGCAAGCTGCTGGAAGCGGTGAGCCGTCCGGTGCTCCGATCCAGCTTCCTCGCGATCCTTGATGCCTGCGCCAAGGCTTTGGAGCGTCAGCACTGAATTGATCAGTGCCCCAGTCGATATGGCCGATTCGTCGCGTGAACCGGTTCGGCGCGCGAGACTTCAAACCACGCACAGTGCTTCAGCGTGACAGCCGCCGCATCAGTTGGTCGGCAGCGTATCGTCCGCTGAGCACGGCGCCGTGCACGGTGGCCGGGTTGTCCGCGCCGACGGCCTCACCCGCCAAGTACAACCGGTCGGTGATCGGCTCCTGCAGCCGGCGCCGGTCACCCAGACCGGAGCCGGGCGCGTGGAACGAATACGTGCCGAGCGCATACGGATCGGTGGTCCAGCTCGACGTCGTGACTCCGAGCACGGCGACGTCGTCGCCGAACAGTTGCCGGGCAACGGGCACCGCGCCGGCCATCACTTCCTGCGCGGAGGACGACTCGACCGAGCGGCCCCCCTCGCCGGCGTTGAAAGCCACCACGATCGGTCCGGCGGCAACCGGCATGGTGAACCACTGCGCCCACAACCCCGGTTCGTTGCCGATGAATTGGTAAAAAGTATTCTGCGCGTTCCACGTTCGGCGGTCGAAGCGGAAGTAGCTCTTGGACAGCACCCCGAAACCGAGCGCACGCACCGCACGCGCGTGTCCGTCGGGGAGAGGCGGATCGAACCTGATCGCACCGGATTTCAGCACTCCGAGGGGCACGGTGACGATTGCGGCGGTTCCCTCGAACGATTGGTTGGCGGACCGCACCACGACGGAGTCTGCTCGGTGCGCGATCGCCGTCACCGGCGTGTTGAGCGCGATGTGCAGGCCGTTGGCGAGCATCTTCGGCAGGGCGTCGTAGCCGCCAGGGATGATGACCTGGTCGCCGCGGGTGTACGTCCCCTCGTCGAATGTCGTGGCGGAGAGCTGGTCGGCATCGGCGGCGTATTCGTCCGCGATTTCGGTCCTGAGGTAGAAGGCCAGCTGGGCGCGCTGGTTGTCGGAAAGCTGTTCGCGTGTCGCCGCTGCGCTGACGGCAGAACCCAGGCTGCCGCCGTCGACCCCGTCGCGGGCCCGTGCCACGAACTCGCGCCAGTCGGTTTCGTGGTAGTCCATCGGCCGCAGTCGCGGATCAACCGCCAGCGTCGTCGAGTCGTAGTAGGCGGTCGGAACGGTCTGGACCCCGGCTTGTTGCGCCAACTCCGTCAGCGGATTGCCTGTCGTGCCGTGGATCCAGGACGCGCCCATTTCCAGCGGCACGCCCCAGTCGCGGTTGGTGTACACGCGGCCACCGATGCGGGCGCGGGCTTCGATCAACCGCACCGGCCAGCCCGCATCGGAAAGCCGGCGCGCGGCCGCCAAACCCGCCATCCCGGCACCGATGACCAGGACCGACTTGCTGTCGGGCCGACTCGGACTCCCCGACGCGCAGCCGGCCGCCAGCGCGCCCGCCGTAGCCGTCAAGAACTCCCGACGCGAAATCGGGGACACGGGTGTCATGTTGCACGGCCGTGCCGGAATCCGCATTGTTTCCTCTGGCGATTCTCAGAGTTTGTGGTTGATTTGGGGTTAAACTCGCGAACATCCGGAGAACGGGCAACGGGGCCGTGTTCGAGGGGGGAGCGATGATGGATGCTCGACAGCCAAGCCGGGGTGGCATACCAATCCCCACCAAAGCCCTGGTGCCCGGCCCCCTCATCCCTGATCACACGCTGACTGTCCGCGCAACCGACGGCACCTCGCTGCACACCGAGGTTTACGGGCCGCCGGATGGCTACCCGATTGTGCTGACGCACGGCATCACCTGCGCCATCCGTGCCTGGGCGTACCAGATCGCCGACCTTTCCGCCGACTACCGAGTCATCGCGTTCGACCACCGCGGCCACGGGCGAAGTGGTATCCCGAAGCGAGGCGGTTACAGCCTCGAACTCCTTGCGTCCGATCTGGATTCGGTGCTGGAGGCGACGCTGGCCCCGGGTGAGCGGGCCGTGCTGGCCGGACACTCGATGGGCGGTATCACCATCGCCGCCTGGTCGCAGTACTACCGCGACAAGGTTCGCGGGCGCGCCGACGGCGTCGCGCTGATCAACACCACCACCGGTGATCTGCTGCGCAAGGTGCGCTTCTTGTCGGTTCCGCGAGAGCTGTCGCCGGCGCGGGTGCTGGCCGGACGGGGTCTGGTCAGCGTCTTCGGCGGGTTCCCCCTCCCGGCCGTGGCTCAGTTGCCCAGCCGCTATGTGGTGGCCATGCTGGCGGTTGCGGCCGATGCGGATCCCAGTGCGGCGCGGCTGATCTACGAGCTTTTCGCGCAGACACCGCCCGCGGGCCGTGGCGGCTGCGCCAGGATGCTCGTCGAGTCCCTGGGCGCGCGGTATCTCAGCCTGGACGGACTGACGGTGCCGACGTTGGTCATCGGCAGCGAACGCGACCGGCTGACCCCGATCAGCCAGTCGCGTCGGATCGCCCGCACCGCGCCCAACGTCGTCGGCCTGGTCGAACTGCCCGGCGGCCACTGCTCGATGCTGGAGCAACCCGACGAGGTGAACCGCCAGCTGAGGGCACTGGCCGAATCGATGAGCGGGCATCCGCACATTCGGCGGATCAGCTCGTAGCGGCCCTCACAGCAGTTCAGACACCTCGGCGGCCGCGCGCTGGCCGGACCTGACGGCGCCGTCGAGGTAACCGGTCCATTCCTCGGCGGTCTCGGTGCCGGCCCAGTGAATCGGTCCGACCGGTTCACGTAACCACTGCCCGTACCTGGTCCACGATCCCGGCGGCACCGCGGCTGTCGGGCCTCCTGGCGCGAATTCCTCTGCGCCCCAACGATAATCGACATAGTCGAGGGGCTTGAGCGCATCGTCGCCGAACAACGACGCGAAGCAGCGCAGGGAGTCGCGGCGGCGCTGCTCGTCGGGAAGCGAGTCGAAGGCGCGGGCGTCGGCGAAGCCCATCAGGATCCCCGGCCCGTCGGCCTGCGGGCTGACGTCGAAGGTGATGAACACCGGGCCCTGGTCGGACAGTGCCATGCCGGAGAAGCCGTTGGCCCGCCAGAACGGTGTCGGGTAGGCGGCGTACGCCTTACTGAGCCGGCCCTGTGGCCAGTGCGTGGCGAGCTGCTCGTACTCGCTGGGCAACGGGGGAGTGAACTCGATGGACATGCGGTGGGCCGGCGGGATCGCGACGATGACGAATCCGGCGTCGGCCTGGCCCCGGTCGGAGGTGATCGTGACCCCCGCACCATGCCGGTCGATGCGCCGCACCGGCGCGTTCAGTAACACGGCTTCCCCCAGTTCGGCCGCCGCGGCCTCGGCGATCTGCTGGGTGCCCCCGGGGAACCGGTCCTGCTGGGCCCCGTTTTCGACGTCGAGCAGCCGGTCCAGGCCGCCGGCGGCGCGGGTATAGCGGGCGGCATGCAGCATGGAAACTTCGTCGGGTTCGCACCCCCACGTCACCCGCGCCATGATGGCCATCAAGGCGCGCGACGACGCGGTGGCGCGTACCGAGCGCAACCATTCGCCGAAAGAGAGTTCGTCCAGCTGGCGGGCGCGGCGCGCATCCCACGGTGCCGCACAGGGCACGGTCCGGGAGATTCGTTCGAATTGCCAACGTAACCGCGCGATGTCGAGCAGGCCGGTCAGCGAAAGATTCGGGATGGTGCCGCGATACGGGCGCGCCCACCCGCGCCAATGGATCAGGTTCTGACCGTTGTGGTAGGTCGGCGTGGTGTCGACCTGCAGGTCGGCCGCCAGGGCCAGGACGGCGTCTTGGGTCGGACCGACGAAGGCGGCACCCATATCGACGGGCAAGCCGGCGACGCTGCCGGTAAAGGAGCGTCCGCCCACTCGGTCGCGACCCTCGAACACCAGCACGTCGTAGCCTTGCTGTTTGAGGTCGCGGGCCGCGGCTAGTCCGGCAAAGCCGGCGCCCACCACCGCAACGTCGACAATCCACGGCGGGTTTGTCACGCCCTACAGTGAACCGCATTTCGCCGGTTGGGTGTGGGCTTTGATGGGCATCGGGCCGCGATTAGGGGGCTGTTGAGTAGCCTGGGCCCGTTAAAGTCTTCACCGCTTTGTACGGGCTCACCGATGCCGCCGAGCGCGCGCGGGAACTGCGCGACGCCGGTGCCAGCGGCGTTGCCACCTTCGAAGGGCCGCACGACGTGTTCGCGCCGTTGACGCTGGCGGCCACGGTAGGCGGCCTGGACCTGATGACGAATGTGGCGATCGCGTTTCCGCGTAACCCGATACACCTGGCCCATCAGGCCAACGATCACCAGCTGCTGAGCGGCGGACGGTTTTTTCTAGGTCTCGGCACCCAGATCCGGCCGCAGATCGAGAAGCGGTTCGGGGCTCAATTCGACAACCCCGTCGCCCGCATGACCGAACTGATCGGTGCCTTGCGCGCGATCTTCGAGTCATGGAACTTCGGCGGCCGCTTGGACTTTCGCGGCGAGTATTACCGCCACACGCTGATGACGCCCACGTTCAATCCCGGCGCGAACCCCTACGGTCCGCCGCCGATCTACGTGGGTGCACTGGGGCCGAGGTTGACCCGCGCCACCGCCGAGCACGCCGACGGTCTCCTGGTGATGCCGTTCGGGTCCAAGCAGTTCCTGCGCGAGTCCACGATGCCGGCGGTGCGCGCCGGGTTGCAGGCAGGCGGCCGGCGGCCGGAGGACTTCGTCATCATTCCCGAGATCATCGTGTCTGCGGGCGACACGGACTCGGCCGCCGCGGCCACCCGGCGGTTGCTGGCGTTCTACGGGTCCACCCCGGCGTATCGGCCGGTGCTGGCCGCACACGGCTGGGAGGACCTGCAGCCCGAACTCAATGCGATGTCTAAGCAGGGGCGCTGGCAGCAGATGGGCGGTTTGATCTCCGACGAGATCATGCACACCCTGGCGGCGTGCGGCACACCCGCCGAAATCGCGGCGTATATTCGGGACCGCGTCGACGGGATCTCCGACACGGTCTGCCTGTACCAGCCGACGCCGATCGGTTCGGCGACGCTCGCCGCGATCATCGACGAACTTCGGTGACAACCCGAATGCGGGCTTGGGGCAACCTTTTTCGTGCTTAGGGGGCGACCGTCAGCCAGTCGGCGAAGCCGGACGGGTCGTGACGGCCCAGTGCGCCGTGCTCATAAAGCCCCCAGCCTTCCACCGGATCGTTGTCGCCGTCGCGGCACAGCGCCCGGCCGACGTGGTCGATGACGCCGAAGCCGGACCTGGCGATGATCGCCGGGTCGGTCATGTCGTAGGTCAGCCGCTCGAGGAACTTCTCGCCCTTCCACATCCCGTGCAACCAGTCCGAGTCGCCGCCGTAGCCGCCGCCGACATGGATCGGCACCGGCAGTTTGGACTCGACGTCGAAGTGGACCGGTATGCCGTCCGGAGTGGTGGCGTCGATCGTGGCCCCGGTCGGGATGCGGGTGCCGGAGCGGTAGTGGATCTTGACCCGCGGCCAGCCCAGCTGTTCGACGCGCCCGTCGCGCCACACCCGGGTGCAGTCGTTGAGTGAGCGAAACCCGTTGGGCTCCTCCTGGATGATGAGCACGATGGCGAAGTCGTCGAACGCGATCGGCACGTAGAGCCACCACATGCCCTCGAACGGCGGGTCGGCGGGACGGCCCGCCGGTTCGGGCTCCCCGATGGGCCGGATGCCCCAGGACCGGTCGCGGCTGCCGATCCAGGTCGCGGGATCAACGGCGATCTCTTCCCCGTCGACGACGAGCCGGCCGCTCCAGCTGCCGAGCTGGGCGAACCGCTGTGCGTTCAGCGTCACCCGGTTGCCCGAGCGCAGGATGTGCGGCTGCTCCTGGACCACGTCGAACAGTCCGTTCCAGGTGAGATCGGCCGCAATGCCCTCGGTTTCGTCGAGAACGATCCGCACCTGGTGCAGTGGCTCGATGACCTCGACGCGGTAGCCGTTGACGTTCTGGTGCAGCCGGTCCTGATCGATGGCATCGGAAAGGTGTACCGCCGTTTGGGTATCGCCGCGGCGGACGAGGAAGAACGCGTCCTTCACGCCGAGATTGGGGTAATAGCCGATGCCGCTGATCACGAAGATATCGCCGGTGCGGTCGTGGGCGTTGAAGTAGGAACGGTCGTAGAAGTTGCGGTCCGACGAGCCGGGCCAGGCGATTGGCTGGGGAACCTGATGTACGGGGTACTCGTCGAGTGGGCCGAGCATTAGTTGTCCTCTCCGATAAGGCGTTTCATCAAAGATGCGTGGTAGAACAGCGACTCGATATCGTCGGGCTTGGTGAGCTCACCGAAGTGAATCCGCCGCGAGCTGGTCCGCATGAACACACACGCCCACATGACGCCGGAGTACACGTAAAACCAGTGCAGGTCACCGAGCTCCACGCCGGTGAGCCGCTGGTAGGTGGCGCGGACGTCTTCCTCGCGCATGACATCGGGCAGGCCCGGCAGCCCGGCTAAGCCGGCGAGCTCCTCGAATACCTTGTGCGCGAAGATCATCCAGGCGACGTCGAGCTCGCGCGGGCCCAGCGTCACCATTTCCCAGTCCAGCACCGCCACCGGTACGAAGTCGCGGTACAACACGTTGCCTACCCGGGCATCACCCCACAGCAGGACCGGCTCTCGGACGGCGGCCTCGTCGGGCCAATGGTCTTGCAGCCATTGCAAACTGCGCTCCACCAACGGTGAGCGGCCGATGTCGGGCACCGCGAAGTCATACCACGACCGCACCCAGCCGAAGTGCCGGCGCAGCGCGGTATCACCGGGCAGGCCTGCGGTCAAGAAACCGAATGTATTCTCCGCGTTCGGGATTGAGTGCAACGTCGCCAATATCCCGACCGAGGCATCCTGCAGCTTGCGTTGTTGCTCGGCGGGCGCGTCGGCAAACCAGTTGCCGCCGAACGTATACGGCATGACGTCCGGCGGCACCACGCCGTCGACATAGTCCATCAGGAAGAACGGTGTGCCCAGCACCTCGCCGGTGGTCTCGATCCAGCGCACCCGGGGGACGGGGACGTCGGTCAGTTCGCCGACCTTCCGGATGACCTCGAATTGATGGTCGAGCCGGTAGGTGGGGAACACCGGCACGTCTTCTGTGGTTGGGGCGACCCGGGCCACCAGCTTCTGCTCGACCAGCTGGCCGTTCTCCGGCCAGCGGGCGGTCAGGATGATGGTCTCCGACGACATGCCCGTCGAGTCCACGCCGCTCTCCACGGCCACCTCGGGTGTCGCACCACCGGGGAGCACCGACGACAACCAACGCGACATCAGGCTCGGGACAGTGGCTGTGTCCCGGCTGGAGCGCTGCATGCGGCCCACATCTTCGACCGCGGGTTCATTGGCCACAGGTGCTTCCTTCGCGAGGTAATTACGATACGGTAGGTAGCGTTATGAAAGCAGACCCGTCCTCCCTTGACAAGGCCCCCGGCGCCGGGCGGCCCCGCGATCCGCGCATCGACTCGGCTATCTTGGCCGCGACCGCGGAACTGCTTGTGGAGATCGGATATTCGAATCTCAGTCTGGCCGCCGTCGCCGAGCGCGCGGGAACCACCAAATCGGCGCTGTACCGGCGCTGGTCGAGCAAGGCTGAGTTGGTGCACGAGGCGGCGTTCCCGGTCGCGCCCACCGCGCTGGAGGCTCCGGCGGGTGATATCGCCGCGGACATCCGGATGATGATCGAGGCCACGCGCGATGTCTTCACCACCCCGGTGGTCCGCGCCGCGTTGCCGGGACTGGTGGCTGACATGACGGCCGACGCCGAGCTCAACGCCCGAGTGATGTCGCGCTTCGCGGACCTGTTCACCGCGGTGCGGGTTCGGCTGCGCGAGGCGGTCGACCGCGGCGAGGCGCATCCGGATGTGGACCCGGACCGGTTGATCGAGTTGATTGGGGGAACGACGATGCTGCGGATGCTGCTGCGCCCCGACGAAAAGCTGGACGACGCGTGGGTGGAGCAGACCACCGCCATCCTGGTGCACGGGGTGACGCGGTGACATCCCCGCCGCCACCCCCGGCGCGCCCACGGCTTGCGGGCCGGACCGCGATCGTCACCGGTGGCAGCCGCGGACTGGGCCGGGCCATCGCGCTGGCACTGGCGGCCGACGGCGCGGCGGTGGCCGTCGCCGGGCGTACCGAGCAGGTGTGGGACGACCGATTGCCCGGCACCATTGGTCAGACGGTCGCCGACATCGAAGCGGCAGGCGGGCGCGCGGTGGCGGTGCGGGCCGACCTGACTGACCGCGATGATGTCGCCGGGTTGGTTGCGTCCGCGCGAGATGCATTGGGTCCCATCACGATTCTGATCAACAACGCTGCGTTCACCGCGCCCGGTCGGCCGGGGCGCGACACGCGGCCGCGCGTCAAGCCGAGCGGCGAAAAACCCGGCTGGCCAGGGTTCGTCAGCACGCCGTTGGCTGCATACCGGCGGCATTTCGACATCGGCGTGTTCGCCGCCTACGAGCTGATGCAACTGGTCTGTCCCGACATGTTTGCCGCCGGTGGCGGCTCGATTGTCAACATCACCTCGGTCGCTTCGCGCATGCCCGGCGATGGGCCCTATCCCGACCGCAGCGCCGGCGTGCTGCCGGGTTACGGCGGCTCCAAGGCCGCGCTCGAGCATCTCACCCAGTGCGCGGCGTTCGATCTCGCCGATCACAACATCGCGGTGAATGCGTTGTCGCCGTCGAAGCCGATCATGACGCCGGGCCTGTCCTACTACGCACGCGAGTTCGTCGACACCGCGCCGGCTGAGGAGTTCGCGCAGGCAGCGGTGCAACTGGTGCTGGCCGATCCGGCCCAGGTGACCGGGCGCACCATTGGTCATCACCAGGTCCTAGACGGTAGCTTCCGCCCGTTCACGCTCGATTAGTTGTCAGGCGGCGTGGCGGGCGATGGTGATTCTGACGGCGGTCTCGATTTCGCTGATGTCGATTCTCGGGCGGCCCGGTAGTGGTGGGGCGGTGGATCGGTAGCGGGCGCCGGTGGGTGTGGTGAATTCGGCGGTGTGGGTGTGGTTTTCGTCGTTGCCGGTGCTGACGTGCCAGCCGGGGGCTTCTTTGGTGTAGTTGCAGCGTTCGCAGCACCCGAGTCCGTTTGCGGCGGTGGTGGGCCCGCCGTGGGCCCAGGGTTGAGCGTGGTCGCGATGGCGGATGGGGGCATCGCAGTAGGGAGTGCGGCAGCGCTCGTCTCGCAGGTCGATGAAGCGGGCCAGCCCGCGCGGGAAGCGCCGCGCCCGTGATTCCATGGCGATCAGTGCCCGGCTGCGCGGATGGGCATACAGCCGGCGCAGGGTGGCCCGCGAACGTCGGTCGGTGACGGCCGAGTCAACCATCGCCCGCGCGACCGCGGCGGGGATGGGACCGTATCCGCCGAGTTCGGCCGGCGCATGGTTGCCGCCGAACAGGGTCTCATCGGTGAGCACCAGGTTGACCGCGACCGGGGCGGGCACCGCGGCGGGCACGCCCGTTATGCGCTCGATCAACGTGTCGGCCATCACCTGCCCGCGCGAGCGCCCATCGAAGGTGGTGTCCGCGGCGCGGCGCAACGCCGCATACACCCCCACGCCCTGAGCGACCGGCAGCAGCGCGGTCACATAACTCATCGTGTCCGGTGCGGGCCGGATGGTGACGGTGCGGTCGTTTTCGGCCTTCGCGGCCCTCTCGACGATGGCGTGCGGGTCCAGCCGGTAGGCGATGGCCTTCGTGGACGCGGTGATCCGCGCATCACCCATGCCCACCAGGTTGGCCGGGTCGGCGCACAACTCGGTGTCCAGGGCGCGACGATCCTCCACTTTCAGACAGGCGGACTCGCGCACAATCAACGTCGCCCGCCATTCCGACAGCACCCCGGATTCCAGCGCCGCCAGGGTATGGGGCATCTCCTGCACCAACGCCTTGGCCAACCCCAGATGCCGGCCACCGCGGGCCGGGGAGTCGCGGCGTGCCAGCGCGATCTCGCTGGCTACCCCGCGCCCGCGCCGCGCGGCGGGGACACCGGCGTCGGCCTCCGCAGCCCGACGCGCCGTGTCCAACTGGACCGCCGCGCGGGCCTGGGTCGCGGCGGCCGCGGACTTGGCGCGTTCGAGTTCAGCGATACGTGCGATCAACCCGGCCTCGTCGGCGGAGGGATCCAGAAAGGTCAGGGATTCGAACATACGTTCGACTGTACACGTCCCGGCCGACGAGTGCTGCCTCCGCCACGACCTAAGCAAACTGGACCCGGGTGGGTCGGCGCCGCTAGCCTTCGGCTATGGGGCGATCGCCTGCCTCGGTACGGCGCCGGCGCGACTGCAAGCCACAGTGGCCCTGCGCCGGATCCTTGCGCGCAAGCCGGTATTGGCGACCTCGTGACTGAGAAGCCCACGGGGCGCGTCGTTGTCCTGATTGTGCTGTTGCTGCTCGTAGCTGCTGCCCTGCGCGGATACCTTCCGGCCCAGGATCGTTCGCCACACGAGCTGATCGGCAATCGTGCGGCGTTCATGATCATCGTGGCGATATTGAGCGTGACGCTGGCCTTGGTGGCCATAGCTGTCATTGCGCGGTTGCGAGATCCACAGGCGGTGGCGCCGCACACGCGCGAACTATCCGAGATGCTGGGCGGCGGCCGGGGCCGAACGAATTGGCGGGTGCTGCTGATCGGATTCGCGGTCGTCGTTGCCTGGCTGTTGATCGCATTGCTGCTGGCCCGATTGACCGCTCCGCACGACGTCAGTTCGTCGGTGAGCAGCACGAACCCGACCGCTTCCGCGCCGGCCACCGGCACCGCAACACCGACGCCGTCGCCGTCGCAAAATCCGCCTCGCGGCGGGGGCGATATGTTCAAAGTTCTGCTGGCGGGCGCGGTTCCGATGATGCTGATCATCGTCGCCGGAGCGATCCTGATGTCACGTCGACGCCGGCACGCGGCCACACCGGCAACCGTCGTCGACGATTATGTCGAATCAGCGGCGCTGCCGCCGGATTCGGAGTCGCTGGTCCGTGCGGCCGAAGTCGGGCTTGCCGAGATGGGCGACCTCAGCCGCGAACCGCGAGAGGCGATCATCGCCTGCTATGCGGCGATGGAACGCGAGCTCGCGAATGTCCCCGATGCCGTCCCTCAGGACTTCGACACCCCCACCGAGGTGCTGGCCCGCGCCGTCGAACACCATGCGCTGCATGTCGACAACGCAGTGCAACTGGTGAACCTGTTCGCCGAGGCCCGGTTCAGCCCGCACGTGATGAACGAAGGCCACCGCGAGGTGGCGCTGCAGGTATTCAGGCTGGTTCTCGATGAACTCGCGCCGCGCACCGGCATCCGGGGCAAAGCATGAAAAGGCTTATCGCTCTGGGGGTTTGCCTGATTGTCGGGATCGAGTTGCTGGCGCTGATCCTGCAAGACCGTCGGTTCGTGCTGGCGGGGGCGGGGGTTGCGGTGGCCCTGGTGCTACTCAACGTTCGCCGGCTGGTGGGACACCAGGCCGGACCCGAAGACGACGGTAATCCCGACGATCTCGGCGGCGGGTTGCGCCGCTGGCTGGCCAGCACCGAAACGACGATCCGGTGGTCGGAGTCCACCCGTGCGGACTGGGACCGGCATCTGCGTCCGATGCTGGCCCGGCGTTTCGAGATCGCCACCGGCCATGGACAGGCCAAGGATCCCACGGCCTTTCACGCGACCGGCCGAATGTTGTTCGGCCCATTGTGGGAATGGGTGAATCCGAACAACGTCACTCGTACCGGGGACCGCGCGCCGGGCCCGGGTCGGGCGACGTTCGAGGAGATTCTGCACAGGTTGGAGCAGGTGTGATGAGAGGCGCCACCGAGATATGACTATGCCGGCCGCTTGGGCGCCTAGTAAAACCACCTCCCATTGCGAGGCGGTGCTCGACGAAATCGAACGGGTCGTGGTCGGGAAGCGCTCCGCGCTCACCCTCATCCTCACCGCGGTCCTGGCGCGCGGCCATGTGCTGATCGAAGATCTGCCCGGTCTGGGCAAGACCTTGATCGCCCGATCCTTCGCTTCCGCATTGGGCCTGCAATTCACCCGCGTCCAGTTCACACCCGACCTGCTGCCGGCGGACCTGCTCGGCTCGACCATCTACGACATGCAGTCGGGCCATTTCGAATTCCGCGCCGGGCCCATTTTCACCAACCTGCTGCTCGCCGACGAGATCAACCGCACGCCGCCCAAGACCCAGGCCGCGTTGCTGGAGGCGATGGCTGAAGGCCAAGTAAGCATCGACGGCCAAACCCATAAGCTACCAACGCCTTTCATCGTCCTGGCTACCGACAACCCGATCGAGTACGAGGGCACGTATCCGTTGCCGGAAGCCCAGCTGGACCGGTTCGCGATCCGGCTGGAATTGCGCTACCTCTCGGAGAGCGACGAGACCGCGATGCTGCGCCGCCGCCTTGAACGCGGTTCGGCCGAGGCGACGGTGAATCAGGTCGTGGACGCCCACGATCTGCTGGCCATGCGCGAATCGGTGGAGCAGGTGACCGTGCACGAGGACGTGTTGCACTATGTGGTCTCGCTGGCCAACGCGACCCGGCATCATCCACAGGTGGCGGTGGGCGCAAGTCCCAGAGCCGAACTCGACCTGGTTCAACTCGCCCGTGCCCGGGCCCTGCTGTTGGGCCGCGACTACGTGATCCCCGAAGATGTCAAGGCGCTCGCCACGGCGGCGGTGGCGCACCGGATCACCTTGCGGCCTGAGATGTGGGTACGAAAGATCCAGGGCGCCGACGTCGTCGGGGAACTGTTGCGGCGCTTGCCCGTTCCGCGCACGAAATGAGATATCGGGCGGATCCGGCGTGATCGAAAGTCAGGAAGTCGAGTTACGCTGGCGGGCATCGAAATTAACTCGGGCGATCGCGACCTGCGCCGGATTCGCCTTGGCCGCAGCGGTTATCGGCGCTCGCTGGCAGCTGATCGCATTCGCGGCGCCACTGCTCGGTGTGTTGTGCTCGATCACCTGGCAGCGGCCCGTGCCGAAGATACGAGTGTACGGTGAGCCGGACTCGCAGCGGCTCTTCGAAACCGAGCCGGCGCGGTTGACGGTCTGGGCCACCGAACAATCTGGCTCACCACCGGAAACCCGCGGAGTGCCGGGAGTTGAACTCACCGTCTCGGCCCCCGATGGAATGCAGCTCGAGGTGGCCGAGCAGGCCGAGCGGAAATCGGTTGTGGCAGTGGCGCAACGGTGGGGCCGTTACCCGATCCGGGCGCGGGTGGACGTGGTCGCGCGCGGCGGGTTGCTGACGGGTACCGGGACGGTTGATGCCGCACATGTCATCGTGTTTCCGTTGACGCCACCGCAGTCGACGGCAATTCCACAGACCGAGCTGTTAGACCGCCTGGGCACCCACCTCACCCGCTACATCGGCCCGGGCGTGGAATACGCCGACATCCGCGCCTACGTTCCCGGGGACCAACTGCGCGCGGTGAACTGGCCGGTGAGCGCGCGCCGTGGCCGGCTGCATGTGACGCAGCGATTGACCGACCGCGCCGCTGATGTGGTGGTGCTGATCGACACCTACCAGCAGCCGCCGGGCCCGGCGACCGAGGCGACCGAACGGATCGTGCGGGGCGCTGCCCAGGTGGTGCAGACGGCGTTGCGTAGTGGCGACCGCGCGGGGGTCGTCGCACTGGGTGGTAACCGCCCGAGATGGCTCGGCGCCGACATCGGCCAGCGCCAGTTCTATCGGATCCTCGACACCGTGCTCGACGCCGGCGACCGGTTCGAAAGCACAACGGGGACACTGGCGCCGCGCGCGGCTATTCCCGCCGGTGCGATCGTGATCGCGTTCTCCACGCTGCTGGACACTGAGTTTGCGCTGGCGTTGATCGATCTCCGCAAGCGCGGCCACGTCGTGGCGGCCGTCGACGTTCTGGACAGCTCGCCCTTCGAGGACGATCAGGAGCCGTTGGTGATCCGGATGTGGGCACTGCAACGCTCCGCGATGTACCGCGACATGGCGACCCTCGGCGTCGACGTAATCGCCTGGCACGGCGAGGACACGCTGGAACAGTCGATGAGTGCGCTGCCCGACCGCCGTCGCCGGATAAGGAGATAGCGCTGATATGGCTACCCAACCTGGAGCCCGTGCTCTGGCAGCAGTTTTCGGGCTCCTCATGGTTAGTTCGGCCGCGCTCGGCTCCCATGGACTGGCGTTCGCCGCTGGAGTGGCAGCGCTCATCGCGGCGGGTGTCGGCCTGGCTTACCGGCCGGCCGCGACGCTTGCCGTGCTGCTCGCGGCCGGCACCATCGTGCTGTCCGGTCCGCCGGCGACGGTCGCCGCGGTGTCCGGACTTTGCGCTGCCGCTTACCTGGTGTGCCGGCACGCCATCGGCACACCCGTTGGCACCGTTCTGGGCAGTGGACCGACAATCATTGCCGCCGTGGGCTTTACGTTCGCGGGATTAGTGGCGACGGTGTTCCCGTTGCACTTGCCGTGGTTGCCTTTGGTGGCACCCTTGGCGGTGCTGGCGATCTACCTACTGGCCACGCGGCCGTTTCTGGGCTGAGCTGTCAGCCGTAAAAACCCGGTGTGGGCTAGTTGGTGCGACTGGACCATCCAGGCGGTAGGTCCTGGGGCGCGGTGTCGATGATGGTCTCGTCATTGCTTCCGACGAATTCGAACAGCGTGATGTAAGCGAATTCGGGGACTTCATAGATGGGATAGGTGGGCCCCTGGTCACGGTACGTGCGCATCTGGTCGAGATTTTCGTTTTGGAAGCAGACCGTGCGCTCGCCGTGTGTGCGGACCCACTGCGGGAAGAAGATCACGCCGTGGATTCGACGTTTGGCCGGCAAGACGTTGACCGCCACGCAGGTGCCGGTCGGTTCGGTCCACGACACTTTGAAATTGTCGTCGTCGAGTTGGACCAGGGTGACCTGCTGGTCTTTGACCCACCGGCCGCCGACGTGGCCAGAGTGGATGCGGTAGTCGATAGTGGTGTCGTTCTTGACGTACATTTCGTACTGCCAGCCGTTGGCGTAGGAGTAGATGAAGCGGTGTCCGACGATGCCGGAAAGATCCTGTGGGGGAACGGGATCAGCGACACTGGTCATCAGTGCAGCAACTGGGCGGCCTGGTTGGCCAGGTCGAGCAGCGGCTGCGGGACGATACCCAAAACGACTGTGACCGCGGCACATACCGCGATAGCGGCCTTGCTGAGGATACCCGGCGCGTAAACGTGCGGAGTGTCGTCCGATCCCTCGGTGAAGAACATCAGCACGATCACTCGCACGTAGAAGTACGCGGCCACACCGCTGGAGACCACACCGATGACTACCAGCGGTACGGCGCCACCCTCGGCGGCTGCCTTGAACACGGCGAACTTGCTGACGAATCCACTGGTCAGCGGGATGCCTGCGAAGGCAAGCAAGAACATTGACATCATCACGCCCACGATGGGGGAGCGCTGGCCGAGCCCGGCCCAGTGGGAAAGATCGGCGTCCTCTACGCCGTCGGCATTGCGGATCAGGCCGACGATGGCGAACGCGCCGACGGTGCTGAAGCTGTAAGCGACCAGATAGAACAACGTCGACGACAGTCCTGCGGGATTGTCGGCGATCACCCCGGTGAGGATGAAACCGACGTGAGCGACCGACGAATAGGCCAGCATCCGCTTGACGTCGGTCTGGTTCACCGCGGTGATGGTGCCCACCGTCATGGTCAGGATCGAAATCGCCCACAGCACCGGTCGCCACTGGTCGTGCAGCGGCGGCAGCGCCACGTAAACCACCCGAAGCAGCGCGCCGAACGCTGCGGTCTTGGTGGCCGCGGCCATGAACCCCGTGATCGGGGTGGGTGCACCCTGGTAGACGTCGGGAATCCAGGAGTGGAACGGCACCGCGCCCACCTTGAACAACAGGCCGACCGACAGCAGGGCGACGCCCACCAGGGCCAGCGAGGTATCGCCGTGCGCCGCAAGCGATTTACGGATCAGCGGCAGGGTCAGGGTGCCGGTCGCGCCGTAGAGCAGCGCGACGCCATAGAGGAAGAAGGCGGACGAGAACGCGCCCAGCAGGAAGTATTTCATCGCCGCTTCCTGCGACAGCAGGCGGCGGTGGCGGGCCAGCCCGCACATCAGGTACAGCGGCAGCGAAAGAACTTCCAGCGCAACGAACATCGTCAACAGGTCGTTGGACGCGGGGAATACCATCATGCCGCCGACAGACAGCATGGCCAGTGGGAAGAGCTCCGTCTGGGCCGCCCCTGCCTGTTCCGCCTCGCGCTCGGTGTCGCTGCCGGGTACCGCGGATGCTTGCGGGGTAAACGAGTCCAATCCCGAATGCCCCGCCGCCACAGGGACTTTGGTCTGCCCGGCTACCCGCGCGTTGCGCTCGGCCATGAAGATGACGGCCAACACCGCAACTAGTAGAACAGTGCCCTGCAGGAACAACGTCGGTCGGTCAACGGCCACCGCGCCCAGCACCGCGGAACGGCCGGAGGCCCCCAGTGTCCTGGCTACGAAGATGATGGCGACGAACCCTGCGATCAAACCGCCGAGGGCAAGCGTGACCTGGGCGAGGTAACGGGCCCGCCGCGGCACGAACGCTTCCACGAGCACCCCGACCACCGCGACCGCGAACACGATGAGCATGGGGGACAGCAGGAAATACTCGACGCTGGGGGTAGGCAGGGTCATCGGTGCGGTCCTTCGGCTGGGCGGGGGGCGGCCTGACCCGGCGGCACGCGCGGCGCAGGATCATGCTGGCCGATGGTGGTCATGGTGTTCTCAACCGCGGGGTTGATGATGTCCAGCACCGGTTTGGGGTAGACCCCGAGCACGAAGAGCAACGCGATAAGCGGTGCCACGACAACCATCTCGCGCCCCACCAGATCACGGATCCGTTCGTTGCCCTTGGCCACCGGCCCGGTCATCATCCGCTGATAGAGCCACAGCATGTAGATGGCCGATAGGACCAGGGCAGTGACGCCGAATGCCGCCGCCAGCCAGTAGCGATTGAATGTGCCCAGCAGCACCAGGAATTCACTGATGAACGGGGCCAGGCCGGGCAGCGACAGGGTCGCCATGGCCGATACCAGGAAAGTGCCGGCCAGGATGGGCGCCACCTTCTGGACGCCGCCGTAGTCGGAGATGGTTCGGCTGCCGTGCCGGGCTATCAGGAAGCCGGCGATGAGGAACACCGCTGCGGTGGACAGGCCGTGGTTGAGCATGTAGAGCGTCGACCCGCTCTGTCCCTGAGTCGTCATCACGAAGATGCCCGCAATGATGAACCCGAAGTGTGAGATCGAGGTGTAGGCGATCAGTCGCATCATGTCGGTCTGGCCGATCGCGACGATCGCACCGTAGATAACCCCGACGATGGCCAGTCCGACGATCAGCGGACGGAAATACGTTGAGGCGCCGGGAAACAGCTGCAGGCAGTAGCGCAGCATGCCGAAGGTGCCGACCTTGTCCATCACCGCCATCATCAGCACGGCGGTGGCCGGTGTGGACTCGACTGCGGCGTCGGGCAGCCAGCGGTGGAACGGCCACAGCGGGGCCTTGATGGCGAAGGCGAACATGAAGCCCAGGAAGAGCGCCTTGATCACCGCGGGGTCCGCGCGGTAGTAGCCGATACGGAACCCGGTCACGATCTGCTGGAAGTCGAAGGTGCCCGAGCCGTGCTGCGAGGTCACGACATACAGCCCGATTACCGCCGCCAGCATGATCAACCCGCCGAACAGGTTGTACAGCAAGAACTTCACCGCGGCGCGCGACCGTCCGGGGCCGTGGCCGAAGCCGCCGATGAGGAAATACATCGGGATGAGCATGGCCTCGAAGAACACGTAGAACAGCAATACGTCCAGCGCGACGACGGAGATCAGCACCATCGACTCGATCGCCAGCGTCAGGGCGACGTAGGCATGCACTCCGCGGGTGCGCTCGCCTCCGTCGTTCCAGCCGGCCACCAGTAGCAGCGGGATGAGCACTGCGGTCAGTATCACCAACACCACCGCGATGCCGTCCACCCCGAGTGTGTAGCCGGCACCGAATGCCGGTATCCACCTGTGGCTTTCGACGAACTGGTAAGGGGCGCCGTCGGTGGTGTCGAAGCCGACCATGATGACGACGCCCACCGCCAGCGTGAGCCCACTGACGAACAGGCCGGTCCATTTGGCCAGCTCCCGCCACGCCGGGGGCAGCAGGATGATCAGCACGGAACCGGCCAGCGGCACCAGCCACAGCACCGTCAGCCAGGGTATGTTGCCGCTCACCACAGCTGCACCGCCAGCAGCAGGGCGACCACCAGGGCGGCGCCGGCCAGCATGGACAACGCGTAGTTGCGCGCGAAGCCGGTTTGCAATCGCCGCAGCCGATTCGAGGTCAGGCTCACCAGCCCCGCCAGCGCGTTGACCGAGCCGTCCACGCCCGCGTTGTCGACCGCGACCAGCCCGTTGGTCAGCTGCCCACCAGGGCGCATGAACACCTCCTCGTTGAAGGCATCGCCGTACAGATCGGCGCGTGCCGCGGTGGTCAGCACCGAGACTTCGACTGGGGCGACCCTGGGGATCTCCACCTTGCCGCCATACATCCGGTAGGCCACCACGATTCCGGCCGCGACGACGGCCAGCGCAAGTCCGGTGGTGACCAGGCGCGGAACGGCGTGGGCGACCTCTTCATGAACTCCGACGACCGGTTCGAGCCAGTGCTGCAGGCTGCCGCCGGCCATGAACAGTCCGCCGGAGAACACCGAGCCGACGGCCAGCAGGATCATCGGCCACGTCATCAATCCGGGTGCCTCGTGTGGATGCAGGCCTGGGGCCCAGCGCTTTTCGCCGAAGAAGGTCATCAGCATCACCCGCGTCATGTAGAACGCGGTAATGCCCGCGCCCAGCAGCGCTGCCCCGCCCAGCACGTATCCATGAGTGTCGCCGGCACCCAGCGCGGCTTCGATGATGGCGTCCTTCGACCAGAAGCCCGCGAACGGGGGCACGCCGATGATTGCCAGGTATCCCAAGCCGAATGTGACGAAGGTGACCGGCAGCGCAGCGCGCAGGCCACCGTAACGTCGCATGTCCTGTTCTTCGTGCATGGCGTGGATCACCGCGCCGGACCCGAGGAACAGGCCGGCCTTGAAGAAACCGTGGGTGAGCAGGTGCATGATCGCGAATGCGTAGCCGGCCGGGCCCAGGCCGGCGGCCAGCACCATGTAGCCGATCTGGCTGATCGTGGATGCCGCCAGGGCGCGTTTGATGTCGTCCTTAGCGCAGCCGATGATCGCCCCGAACAGCAACGTGATTGCGCCGACGGTGACGACGGCCAGTTGCGCGTCGGGCGAGAGGTTGTAGAGCGGGTTGGACCGCACGATCAGATACACGCCGGCGGTCACCATGGTGGCCGCGTGGATCAATGCCGACACCGGGGTGGGGCCCTCCATCGCGTCGCCCAACCAGGCTTGCAGCGGAACCTGCGCGGACTTGGCGCACGCGCCCAGCAGCAACAGCAGGCCCATCGCGGTCAGCGTGCCACGCGAAGCGCCCGTCGCACCGGCGAATACCCCGGCATACGAGAGAGTTCCGAATGTACTGAACATCAGGAACATGCCCAGCGCCAGACCGGCGTCACCGACCCGGTTCATCACGAAGGCCTTCTTGGCCGCGGTGGCCGCCGACGGCTTGTGGTACCAGAAACCGATCAGCAGGTAGGACGCCAGGCCGACGCCTTCCCAGCCGACGTAGAGCAGCACGTAGTTGTCGGCCACGACCAGCAGCAGCATCGAGGCCAGAAACAGGTTGAGATAGCCGAAAAACCGGCGCCGGTCCGGGTCTTCAGCCATGTAGGCAACCGAATAGATGTGGATCAGCGAGCCGACGCCGGTGATCAACAGCACGAAACACATTGACAACTGGTCGATCTGCAGTCCGAAGTCGACCTGCAGCTGGCCGACTGGGATCCAGCTGAACACCTTCTGGTGGATGGCACGGTTCGGCACGTCGCGGCCGAGCATGCCGGCGAGCAGCGTGGCGCCCACCCCGAATGCCGACAGGGCCGCCGCGCAACCCAGCCAATGCCCCCAGGCGTCGGTGCGTCTGCCGCCGAACAGCAAGATCGCGGCACCTGCCAGCGGCAGCGCCACCAGCAACCAGGTGTAGTCAGTCATCTGGCGTTCTTAGCCTTTGAGTAGGTTCGCGTCGTCGACGGACGCCGATTTACGGGCACGGAAAATCGTCATGATGATGGCCAGGCCGACGACGACCTCGCAGGCGGCGACCACCATCGTGAAGAACGCGATCATCTGGCCGTCCAGGTGCCCGTGCATCCGGGCGAAGGTGACGAACGCCAGGTTGACGGCGTTGAGCATCAGCTCCACGCACATGAACATCACGATGGCGTTGCGGCGCAACAGCACGCCGGCGGCCCCGATGGTGAACAACAGCGCCGAAAGATAAAGGTAATTAGCCGGATTCACGAGGCACCGCCCTGCACGGGTTGGCGATCCGGTTCGGCCCCGGTGTCCGATTCAGCCTGCGGAGTGGCCTCCACTTCCACGCCGTCGGCGCCGCGGACGCGCAGAATCTTCGAGACGGACAATCCCGAGTAGGAGCCGTCGGGGAGCAGCGCGGCCACGTCGACCGCGTTCTGGCGCGCGTAGACACCGGGATTGGGCAGCGGAGTCGGCCGCCCGCCGGAGCGGAACCGCTCCTGCGAGAGTTCGCGCTGGGTTTTGCGGCGCTCGAAACGTTCCCGGTGGGCCAGCACCATCGCGCCCACCGCGGCGGCGATCAGCAGCGCGCTGGTCAACTCGAACGCCCACAGGTAACGCGAAAAGATCAGCGCCGCCAGCCCTTCGACATTGCCGTTGGCGTTCGCGGTGGTCAGTCCGACGAATCCACCGGCTCCCACGTTGCCGATGGTGGCGATGAGCAGGACGCCGAACCCGACCCCGGTCAGCACCCCGGCGACACGCTGTCCGCGCAGCGTTTCCTTCAATGACTCCGCCGAATCCACGCCGATGAGCATCAGCACGAACAGAAACAGCATCATGACCGCGCCGGTGTAGACCACGACCTGAACGACGCCCAGGAACAACGCGTCCTGGACCATGTAGAACACAGCCAACACGATCATCGTCATAGCCAGGAACATCGCCGAGTAGACGGCGTTGACCGAAAGCACCACGCCGATCGCCCCGATCAGCGCCACCGCGCCCAGCACCCAGAACGCCACGGCTTCACCGGTGGAGGTGCGGACGATGACGTCTGTGGCAAGTGTCGCGATCACGGGGTTTCTCCGGCTTGGGCGCTTTGCGTCTCGCGCAAGCCCTGTGCGGTCACGTTGCCCAGGTAGTAGTCCTTATCGGTGGCGCCCGGAGCTCTGGGATGCGGCGGCGCGGTCATCTCCGGCTCCAGCGGGGCCAGCAGCCGGTCCTTTTCGTAGATCAGGTCCGCGCGGTTGTCGTCGGCCATCTCGTAGTTGTTGGTCATGGTCAGCGCCCGGGTCGGGCAGGCCTCGATGCACAGGCCGCAGCCGATGCAACGCAGATAGTTGATCTGGTACACCCGCCCGTAGCGTTCGCCCGGCGAAAACCGTTGCTCCTCGGTGTTGTCCGCGCCTTCGACGTAGATGGCGTCGGCCGGGCACGCCCAGGCGCACAATTCGCAGCCGATGCATTTTTCCAGGCCGTCGGGGTACCGATTGAGCTGGTGACGGCCGTGGTAGCGCGGCGCGACCGGACCCGGCTTCTCGGGATACTCCTCGGTAATGGTCTTTTTGAACATCGATCCGAACGTCACGCCGAAGCCTGCTACGGCGTCCAGGAACTTAGGCACCTACTGTCTCCTTGCTCACTTGTTGCGCCGGCAGCGGCGGTGTCGGGAATGCCGGTGCGGCGCTGAGGCTTTCGGCACTGTCTCGGCGCTGCTTGGCCTGTGCCCGCGCCCGGGCGCGCGGACTGGGTGCGCTGAACGGCCTGCGCAGCGAGAACACCAGCGCAGTGGCAACGACGATGCTGCTGATCACCAGCAGCAGGGTCCAATGCTGGTAGCCCTGATTGCGCATCGTGCGGATGACCGCTGCGATCATCACCCAGACCAGCGAGACCGGGATCAGCAGTTTCCAGCCCAGCGCCATGAACTGGTCGTAACGCAGCCGGGGCAAGGTTGCCCGCAGCCAGAAGTACATGAACATGAAGGTCCATACCTTGGCGACGAACCACAGCAGCGGCCACCAGCCGGTGTTGGCTCCTGCCCACATGTTCAGCGGCCAGGGCGCGTGCCAGCCGCCGAGGAACATGGTTGCGGCCAACGCCGAAACCGTTGTCATGTTGACGTATTCGGCCAGCATGAACATCGCGAACTTCAGCGACGAGTACTCGGTGTGGAAACCCGCGACCAGCTCACCCTCGGCTTCCGGCAAATCGAATGGCGCCCGGTTGGTTTCGCCGACCATGGAGACCAGATAGACCACGAACGACGGCAGCAACAGGAAGACGTACCAGACGCCGTTCTGCGCGGACACCAGCTTCGACGTCGACATGGTGCCGGCGAACAGGAACACCGTCGCGAACGACAACCCCATCGCGACTTCGTAGGAGATGACCTGCGCGGTGGAGCGCACGCCGCCCAACAGCGGGTAGGTGGAGCCCGACGCCCACCCGCCCAGCACGATGCCGTATACCCCGATCGCCGACAGGCCCAGGATGAACAGCACCGCGACCGGCAGGTCCGTCAGCTGAAGCGGCGTGCGGTGGCCGAACACGGACACCTCGGGACCGAACGGGATGAACGCGAAGGCGGTGAACGCGGGAATCACCGAAATGACCGGTGCCGCAAAGTAAACGAATTTATCGATGCCAAAGGGAGTGATGCTCTCCTTCAGCGCCAGCTTGATGCCGTCGGCCAGGCTTTGCAGGGCACCTTTCGGACCTACCCGGTTGGGGCCTGGCCGCAGCTGCATCCGGCCCAGCAGCTTGCGTTCGGCCAGGATCGCCACCAGCACCGTCAGCATCAGGAAGACGAAGATGGCCAGCGACTTGCCCAGCACCAGCCACCAGGTGTCGTGTCCAAAAGCCTTGAGGTTCATGAGCCCACCCCGATCTGCACGACGCTGCCCAGTGCCGCGCCCAGTTGCCGGTGTACCGCCGAGCCCGGTGAGTTCAGCGGCAGCCACACCACTCGGTCCGGCATGTCGGTGATGGCCAGCGGCAAGGTGATCGAGCCGCGTGCCGTGCTGACCGTGACCTCGTCTCCGTCGGTGGCACCGATCTCGGCCGCGGTGTCGGCCGACAACCGCACGATCGGCGCCCGCGCGGTACCGGCCAAATGCGGCTCGCCGTCCTGCAGCCGGCCGTCGTCGAGTAGCTGCCGCCAGCCGGTCAACACTGCCTCGCCGGACTCGGGTTGGGCCGGTTCGGGGGCGGCGACTTGCGGGCTCGCGGCGTGTTCGCCGTCCCAGGGGCCCAGTGCGGACAGCTCCTGGTGGGCCGTCTCGTAGGTGGAGAAGCCCAAGTAGACGCCCATTTCGTCGGCCAGCGCGTCGAGCACGCGGTGGTCCGACTGGGCGGCTTGCTGGGTGGTGCCACGCAGGGCGGGGGTGAAGCCGCGGTAGCGACCCTCCCAGTTGAGGAAGGTGCCGGCCTTCTGCGTTGTCGGCGCAACCGGGAATACCACGTCGGCGCGCTCGGTGACGGCACTGTGCCGCAGCTCCAGGCTGACCACGAAGCCTGCGGCGTCCAGTGCGGCCAGCACCGCGTCCGGGTCGGCGAAGTCGGCCGGTTCCACGCCGCCGACCAGCAGCGCGCCCAGGCTGCCGTCAGTGGCTGCGGCCAGGATGCCGTCGGCGTCACGTCCAGCGGCGGAAGGCAATTCGGAGACGTGCCACGCGGCGCTGACCTGAGCGCGGGCAGCGTCGTCGGACAGTGGACGGCCGCCGGGCAGCAGCGTCGGCAGCGCGCCGGCCTCCAGCGCTCCCCGCTCACCGGCCCGCCGTGGCACCCACGCCAGCCGGGCCCCGGTGGCGTCGGCCAGGCGTGCCGCGGCGGACAGTCCGCCGGGCACCGTGGCCAACCGTTCCCCGACCATGATGACCGCGCCGGCCTTGGCCAGCAGGTCACCTACTTCGCCGGTGGCGAGTCCGTCCAGCGTGGACGGCTCGCCGCCGGGAGCGGTCTTGATCAGCCGCCCGGACATCTTGGTCAGCGAGCGGGCGGCAAACGGTGCGACCGCGTACACCGGCAACTTGTGTTTGCGGACCGCCTTGCGCAGCCGCAGGAACACGATCGGCGATTCCTCTTCCGGCTCAAAGCCCACCAGCACTACCACCGGGGCCGATTCCAGGTCGGCGTAGCTGACGGTCACCGGCCGGCCGGCTATGCGGGCCGTCAGGAAGTCGGCTTCCTCGGCCGAGTGCGGACGGGCCCGGAAGTCGATGTCGTTGGTGTCCAACACGATTCGGGCGAATTTGGCGTAGGCGTAGGCATCCTCCCAGGTGACGCGTCCGCCGACCAGCACACCGCTGCGCCCGCGCGCGGACGCAAGTCCTTGCGCCGCGATCGCCATGGCGTGGGCCCACGACGCTGGTTGCAACGAACCGTCAGCGTCCCGGATGAGGGGAGTGGTGATCACGTCGGGCTGGGTTGCATACGTGAAAGCCCACCGGCCCTTGTCGCAGTTCCACTCCTCGTTGACTTCGGGGTCGTCGCCGGCGAGGCGGCGCAACACCTTGCCACGACGGTGGTCGGTGCGCTGCGCGCAACCGGAGGCGCAGTGCTCGCAGACGCTGGGGCTGGATACCAGGTCGAACGGGCGGGCCCGGAACCGGTAAGCGGTGCCGGTCAGCGCCCCCACCGGGCAGATTTGCACGGTGTTGCCGGAGAAGTAGGAGTCGAACGGCTCGTTGGCGTAAATGCCGACCTGCTGCAACGCACCACGTTCCTGCATGTCGATGAAGGGGTCTCCGGCGATCTGCTCGGAGAACCGGGTGCAGCGCGCGCAGAGAATGCAGCGTTCGCGGTCCAGCAGCACCTGCGACGAAATATTGATCGGTTTGGCGAACGTGCGCTTGACGTCGGTGAAGCGAGAATCGGCGCGGCCGTTGGACATTGCCTGGTTCTGCAACGGGCATTCGCCGCCCTTGTCGCACATCGGGCAGTCCAGCGGATGGTTGATCAGCAGCAGTTCCATCACGCCGTGCTGGGCCTTGTCGGCGGCCTCCGAGGTGAGCTGGGTGCGCACCACCATGTCGTCGGTGCAGACGGTAGTGCACGACGCCAGCGGTTTGCGCTGGCCCTCGACCTCGACCAGGCACTGACGGCACGCTCCGACCGGGTCGAGCAGTGGATGGTCGCAGAACCTGGGGATCTGGATGCCCATCAACTCGGCCGCGCGGATCACCAAAGTCCCTTTGGGAACGCTGATCTCGACGCCGTCGATGGTCAGCGCCACCATTTCCGGCTGGCTGACGCCGTCATCGGTTTCGGTTTTCGCCGCACCAGAAGTGCTGGTCATCTTCGGGGTCAAGCCTTTCCGTTCGGCGTCAGCATGGAGTCTCGGGGGTCGAACGGGCAGCCGCCTCCTTCGACGTGCGCGACGTACTCGTCGCGGAAGTACTCGATCGATGACATAACCGGGCTGGCGGCACCATCGCCCAACGCGCAGAACGACTTTCCCAAGATGGCGTCGGCGATGTCCGACAGCTTGTCGATGTCTTCGTGGGTGCCCTTGCCGGTTTCCAGCCGCTCGTAGATCTTGTCCAGCCAGAAGGTGCCCTCCCGGCACGGTGTGCATTTACCGCAGGACTCGTGCGCGTAGAACTCGGTCCAGCGGCGCACCGCGCGCACCACGCAGGTGGTCTCGTCGAAAATCTCCAGCGCCTTGGTGCCCAGCATGGAGCCGGCAGCGCCGACCCCCTCGTAGTCCAGCGGGACGTCGAGGTGCTCGTCGGTGAGCAGCGGCGTCGACGATCCTCCCGGTGTCCAGAACTTGAGCCGATGCCCGGCGCGCACGCCGCCGGCGTAGTCGAGCAGCTCGCGCAAGGTGATGCCCAGCGGGGCCTCGTACTGGCCCGGGCGGGTGACGTGTCCGGACAGCGAATACAGCGTGAAGCCAGGCGATTTCTCGCTGCCCATGGACCGGAACCAGTCGACGCCGTAGAGGATGATCGGCGGCACGCTGGCGATGGTCTCGACGTTGTTGATCACCGTCGGGCAGCCGTACAGGCCGGCCACGGCGGGGAAGGGCGGCCGCAGCCGCGGCTGGCCGCGCCGGCCCTCCAGCGAGTCGAGCAGCGCGGTTTCCTCGCCGCAGATGTAGGCGCCGGCACCGGCATGCACCACGAGCTCCAGGTCGAAGCCCGAACCGTTGATATCGCGGCCCAGGAAGCCGGCCTGATACGCCTCGGCCACCGCGTTCTGCAGGCGGCGCAGCACCGGCAGCACCTCGCCGCGCACGTAGATGAAGGCGTGGTTGGCCCGGATCGCGTAGGAGGCGATGATGACGCCTTCGATGAGCACATGCGGCGTTGCCAGCATCAGCGGAATGTCTTTGCACGTACCGGGTTCCGACTCGTCGGCGTTGACCACCAGGTAGTGCGGCTTGGCGGCGGGGCCGGTGTCGCCCTGCGGGATGAACGACCACTTCGTCCCGGTCGAGAATCCCGCGCCGCCGCGCCCGCGCAGCCCGGAGTCCTTGACGGTGCCCAGCACCTCGTCGGGTTCCATGTCCAGGGCCTTCGCCATGCCCTTATAGCCGTCATGGCGTTGATAGGTCGCCAGCGACCACGACTCGGGGTCGTCCCAGTAGCGGGTGATCACCGGGGTCAGCGGGGTGGCCTGGCCGCTCATGACTGCTCCTGCGAGGTGGTCTCCGGCGCCGTCGGTGGCTCGGGTGCCTCCATGCCGTTTTCCTGCGCGACCCGCAGTCCGGCCAGCGTGGCCGTACCCGCGCCGCCCTGGCCCTGGTCGGGCCGTGGGTCGGGTAAGCCGGCCAGGATGCGTGACGTCTCCCGGAAGGCACACAGCGGAGCGCCGCGGGTGGGATTCTTGGGGTCGCCGGAACGCAGCGAGTCGACGAGTTCGCGCGCGGACTCCGGGGTCTGGTTGTCGAAGAATTCCCAGTTCACCATCACCACCGGTGCGTAGTCGCAGGCGGCATTGCATTCGATGTGCTGCAGGGTGACGGTTCCGTCGTCGGTCGTCTCGTCGTTGCCGATGCCGAGATGGTCCTTGAGGCTTTCGAAGATGGCGTCGCCGCCCATCACGGCGCACAGCGTGTTGGTGCAGACGCCGACCAGGTAATTACCGGTGGGGCCGCGCCGGTACATGGAGTAGAAGCTGGCCACCGCCGAAACCTCGGCCCCGGTCAGTCCAAGGAGGTCGGAGCAGAACTCCAAACCGGCCGGCGTCAGATAGGAGTCCTCGGACTGCACCAGATGCAGCAGCGGCAGCAGCGCCGACCGCTTGCTGGGGTAGCGGCCCATGATCTCCTTGGCATCGACCTCCAGCCGTGCCCGCACGTCGGGCGGATAGGACTGCGGGGCACCCTCGACCACGAACTGGTTGGGCTCATCAGGCGGCGGGCCCAGCCGGATGAACACCGGCTGTCCTTGCGGTCCGGTCATCGATCCACCCCGCCCATCACCGGGTCGATGCTGGCGACCGCGGTGATCAAGTCGGCCACCATCCCGCCCTCACACATCGCGGCGACCGCCTGCAGGTTGGTGAACGAGGGATCGCGGTAGTGCACCCGGTAGGGGCGGGTCCCGCCGTCGCTGACCATGTGCACGCCGAGTTCTCCGCGCGGTGATTCGACCGCCACGTAAACCTGGCCCGGCGGTACCCGAATGCCCTCGGTCACCAGCTTGAAGTGATGAATCAGCGCCTCCATCGAGCTGCCCATGATCTTGGCGATGTGCTCGGGCGAGTTGCCCATGCCGTCGGGACCCACCTTCAGGTCGGCCGGCCAAGCGATCTTGCGGTCCTCGATCATGGTGGGGCCGGGCCGCAACTTGTCCAGGCACTGCTCGACGATCTTTAGCGACTCCCACATTTCTTTGACGCGAATGATGTAGCGCCCGTAGGCATCACAGCCCTCGTCGGTTATCACGTCGAATTCGTAGTTCTCGTAGCCGCAATAGGGTTCGCTCTTGCGCAGGTCGTGCGGCAACCCGGTCGACCGCAGGATCGGGCCGGTGATGCCCAGCGCCATGCATCCCTCGAGGTCCAGGTAACCGATGTCCTGGGTGCGCGCCTTCCAGATGGCGTTCTCGTTGAGCAGTTCGCCGAGGTCGCGCAGTGATTGCCGCAACGGCTCGAGGGAATCCGCGATCTTGCTGACCGCGTCCGGTGGCAGGTCCTGGGCCACGCCGCCGGGCCGGATGTAACCGTGATTCATCCGCAAACCGGTGATCAGTTCGAAGATGTTGAGGATGTACTCGCGCCCGCGGAAGCCGATGAACATCGCGGTCATCGCGCCCAGTTCCATGCCGCCGGTGGCCAGTGCCACCAGGTGCGAGGAGATGCGGTTGAGCTCCATCATCATCACTCGGATGACGTTGACGCGCTCGGGTATTTCCTCGGTGATGCCGAGCAGCTTCTCCACGCCGAGGCAGAAGGCCGTCTCGTTGAAAAACGGTGACAGATAGTCCATCCGGGTCACGAAAGTGACGCCCTGGGTCCAGTAGCGGTACTCCAGGTTCTTTTCGATTCCGGTGTGCAGGTACCCGATTCCGCACCGGACCTCGGTGACCGTCTCGCCCTCGATCTCCAGGATCAGGCGCAGCACGCCGTGGGTGGACGGGTGCTGGGGGCCCATGTTGACGACGATGCGTTCACCGGGATCCGCGTTGCGGGCGGCTTCGACGATCTCGTTCCAGTCCTGCCCGCCGGCGACCACGACGGTTTCGGTCATCAGTTATATCCCCTGCGCTCGTCGGGCGGAGGGATCTGTGCGCCCTTGTATTCCACTGGAATTCCGCCTAGCGGGTAGTCCTTGCGTTGTGGATGTCCGTGCCAGTCATCCGGCATCTCGATTCGGGTCAGCGACGGATGGCCGTCGAAGATGATCCCGAAGAAGTCGTAGGTCTCGCGCTCGTGCCAGTCGTTGGTCGGGTAGACGTCGTACAGCGACGGGATGTGCGGATCACCGTCCGGCGCAGCCACTTCCAGCCGCAGCCGGCGGTTGTGGGTGATCGACTGTAGGGGGTAGACCGCATGCAGCTCGCGATCGGTTTCGTGCGGGTAGTGCACGCCGCTGACGCCGAGGCAGAGTTCGAAGCGCAACTGCGGTTCGTCGCGCAGCCGCCGCGCCACCTGCACCAGCCGCTCACGGCGGACGTGCAGGGTCAGTTCGTCGCGATACACCACGACTTTCTCGATGGCGTCGTCGAATTCGAGGTCGTCGCCCTTGAGTGCCTCGGCCAGCCGGTCGGCGATGTCGTCGAAATAGCTGCCGTAGGGCCGTGGGGTGCCGCCGGGCAGGGCGACCTCGCGCACCAGCCGTCCGTAACCGGAAGTGTCGCCGGTGCCCTGGACGCCGAACATGCCGCGGCGAACGTCGACCACTTCGGCCGTCGAGCCGGCGCGGGTGGTCGCCTCCTGCGGATCCTGGTCGGGCGAGCTCATCGCAGCAACCCGTGCATCTCGATGGTGGGCCGGGCGGCCAGTGCCGCCTGCTCGGCCTCGGCGATGGCCTGCTCGCGGTTGACGCCCAACGGCATTTCCTGAATCTTCTCGTGCAGCTTGAGGATTGCGTACAGCAACATCTCCGGGCGCGGAGGGCAGCCGGGCAGGTAGATGTCCACCGGGACAACATGGTCCACGCCCTGCACGATCGCGTAGTTGTTGAACATGCCACCCGACGAAGCGCACACGCCCATCGACAGCACCCACTTGGGCTCGGCCATCTGGTCATAGATCTGGCGCAACACGGGCGCCATCTTCTGACTGACCCGGCCCGCGACGATCATCAGATCGGCCTGCCGGGGCGTGGCGGAGAACCGCTCCATCCCGAATCGGGCCAGGTCGAAGCGCGGCCCCGCGGTGGCCATCATCTCGATCGCACAGCAGGCCAACCCGAACGTCGCCGGCCACAACGAGTTCTTGCGGACGTAGCCCGCCACCTTCTCGACAGTTGACAGCAGAATCCCACCAGGCAGCTGTTCTTCCAGGCCCATGCTTACCTCAATCCCACGTCAGGCCCCCGCGCCGCCACACGTAGGCGTAGGCCACGAAAACCGTCAGCATGAAAATCACCATCTCGACCAACGCGAACATCCCCAGCGCGTCGAAACTGACAGCCCAGGGGTAAAGGAACACGATTTCGATGTCGAAGACGATGAACAACATTGCGGTCAGGTAGTACTTCACCGGGAAGCGCTGGCCGCTGGTCGCCTGCGGACCGCTGACCGGGCTGTCGGTGGGCTCGATCCCGCATTCGTAAGCGGCCTGCTTGGACCGGTTGTACCGCGATGGGCCGACCAGGCTGGCGATCGCCACCGAGCCCACGGCAAACGCGGTCGCAATCGCTCCCAGTACAAGGATGGGTATGTAGACGTTCAACTCGCTCCATGATCCGTCGTACGGGCCGCTTAGCAGCGGCCGGGCGGGTGACCGGGCTGCTGTGACGGACCGGGTCTTAGAGCCGTCACAGTGACCTTCAACATAGCGTCGCGACCGTCGGAGCACGTGCCCGGGGTGGGGCTTTGGCTGCGGGCGCCCCCGTATCCGCCTGGCGTCAGGATGCGCGCGTAAACGGCGGCCCTATCGGGGCACCGAGCCTTTACCCCGACGTCGCAGGTGTCACTTCAGCACCGGCAGGACCGCCGCCAGTCGTTTCCGGGAAGTGCTAGCGCCGGGCGCTAGCACTTGTCTGAGGCGACGCACCCGACCCTTCCCGTGACTGGTGGGAATAATGTGACGGACGGGGTGACGGGCACTTAGGCTGCTCGGCCCAATTTTGGTGCACGAGTGGTGTGTGACCAGATTGCTGGTGACGCGTTAATGCGCGGGCGTGCGCAACAGGCCGAGCACCGTGCGGCCCAGCACAATCGGATCGATGGGATGGGGCACCGCGGCCTCGGCGCGCGACCAGGTGGCCAGCCAGGCATCGTCGGGCCGGCCGGTGAGCACCAAAATCGGCGGACATGTCTCGAGTTCGTCTTTGAGCTGCTTGGCGATTCCCATGCCCCCGGTCGGGGTGGCCTCGCCGTCCAGAATGACCAAGTCGATGCCGCCCTCGTCCATGGTGCGCAGCACCATCGGGCCGGTCGCGACCTCGACGTAGCTCAACTCGGGTAGCTCCGGGTGCAGTTGTTTGCCCAGTGCCTGCATCACGCGTTCGCGGGTTTGGACGTTGTTGCTGTAGACGAGGATCCGCAATGTGTCGGTGGAGGCGGGCACGGTGCAGATGGTACTGGGGCGACGCCCGGCCTACCGGGGCGCCCGGGCCTACTGGGGCGCTCGCACGAAAATGGCTTCTGCTCGCACCGTCGCCTCCGCGCCGATCATGCCGCGCATGTCCCAGTCGACGCCGAACTGGAATCGATCGAGCTTGGTTTCTCCCGCGACCCGGATCGAGCCGTCGCCGAGCTCGGTGATGGTGACCGGCACAGGCACCTCGGCGGTGGTGCCCTTGATGGTGAAACTCGTCCTGAGGTTGGCCGCGTTACCGGTGGTTGGCTGCAGACCGGTGACGACGACGCTGATCTCCGGGAAGCGCTCGGCGTCGAAGAAATCGTCGGAGAGCAGGTGCCGGTCGCGGCGACGTATGCCGGTCTGCAGAGAAGCGACGTGGATGTCGACCCGGCCGAAGACCGCGCCCTTGGCGGTCAGTTGCCCGTCTCCGGTGAACTCGGTGAACCGGCCCTTGACCGGCACCAGCCCCCACATGTTCTTGATCTTGAAAGCGATGGTCGACTTGTCCGGAACCAGGTTCCAGACGCCGGCCGCGTCGGGATCGTGCAGCAGTGTTTCCAGCGTCGTCATGGCTCACCTCACCGTCCGCGTCGAAACTTGATCGCCGGCGTCGCCACGTTCGAGCAGCGGCGCGATACCGGCGGGGTCGAAATACTCGTCGATTCGGCTGATCAGGCCGTTTGCGTTCAACTTGATCACGATGCAGACCCGCAAGGCGATCGATTCGCCGGCACGACCGGTGGCGTGCAGGATGTGTTGCTGGACGAACCCCCGCAGGGATCCGTCGCCGAACGGCACGCGGTCGAGGATCTGGTAGCTGCGCCGGCTGGTGACGCCGATGAACCAATCGATGACCCGTAGTGCACGGCCTTTGTCGTCATCGCCGCGGGCGCCCACTCGCCACACCGCGATGTCGTCGTCCCACAGTTGAGCGACGCTAGCGCGGTCACCGTTCTCGATGGCGGTGAACAGCCGATCGGCTACTTGGTCGACCGTGTCGGTCTCGAGCCCGGGCATGTCCTCCTCCTGTCTGCCTGATCAGTATCGGTGGCCTAGCCCTGCGCGTATCCAGGATGAGCGACTGACAATCGTTGCCCCACCACCGTCCGCAAGCAAGCCAACACGTCCGGCAGCCGATCGTCGAACTGACCCGCCCGGACGGCGGCGGCAAGTTGGCCTTCGTCCTCGACACCCAGGCGCGCGAGCGCCGCGCGGGCGGCCGGTCCACCGTCGTCGAGCAGCTCACGCTCGACCATGCGCAACGCGTTCGCGGCTACCCGGGCATGAAAGTTGACCTGTCCGTCGGTCGCTTCGCGGACGTCGGTTTCGAGGAACTCGGCGACCGCCGCGACCAGCTCGGCAGCCGTCGGACGGCCGTGAATACTTTGCATGTCGCGGCTCATGAGATTTCTTGGTCCAGCAGGTCGAGTAGGTCCCACTCAGTCTCACAGACCCGGCGGCCGATGGTCGCCAACTCCACCGAACGAGCCTGCCCGCTCAGATGCCGCTCCGCCTGGAAACGGCAGATGACGCCCCAGCGCAGCGTGGCCAGGGCCAGCCACCAGCGAAACGCCGCGCGATCGACCGAGGCGCCGCCGGCCTCTTCGTAGCCGCGAAGAAAGCTCTCGATGCTGCCCAGGCCGCCGGCGCCCTGGCTGGGCGGAGCGCCGAACCGCCACGCCCGGATGCAGAACCAGGCCAGGTCTTCGTACGGCTCGCCGAGGTGTACCAGCTCCCAATCGAGGACAGCCGCCAGCCGGGATTCGTCGACGATCAGGTTGCCCATCCGGAAGTCGCCGTGCACCAGCACCATGCTCGACGGCGGCGGCTGATGGCGGGTCAGCCAGCGAAACCCCAACTCAAAGGTGGCGGTGGTGTCGCCCATCGCGTCGAGGCGCTCGCGCCATTGCACCAGCGGGTCTTCGCGGGCCAGCTCGAGCTCATGCGCGTCGGCCCGATGAATGGCGGCCAGCGCCCGCGCGCACTGCTGGAGCAGGCTCGCGCGGTCCTGATCGTCGAGGCGACGATGGATGCGACGGACGATCGTCTCGCCCGCGATCGCGTCGCAGATCAGAAACGGATTGCCAAGCGCAGCAGTCGAATTGTCGGCGACCAGGATATGCGGGACGGGTGTGCCGGCCGCCGCGGCGGCGGCCTGGGTGCGGGCTTCCAGTTCCATACTGGCGTGCAGATCGTCGGGCGGTCCGGTACGCAGGATCAGCGACCGGCGTTCCGCACCGATGACGGCGTGAAACGCCCAGGTGGTTCGGCTGGCGCCCCCGGTGAGCTGGTGCAGGTTGTCGATCGCCGGCAAGGTGCCGAGCGCGGGCGCCAACACCGTGGGCAGTGCGGTCGCCAGCTGCTCGGCTGACGTCACTTGGATTCCCGGCCGAATTTGAACAGCCGCTGCGCCACTCGGCGGATCTGAATTTCCTCCGCTCCCTCGGTGATTCGGTAGCGGCGATGGTGGCGGTAGATGTGCTCGAACGGCTCATGGCGGCTGTAGCCCAGTCCGCCACAGATCTGCATCGCCCGGTCGGCGGCGTCGCAGACCAGCCGGTTGGCGCGATAGTTGGCCATCGACACTTTGTCGGACACCTCCATGTGGTGGTCCCGGTCCAAGTGCCAGGCCGCGTAATACACCAGCAGCCGCACCATTTGGGCTTCGGTTTGGAGCTCGGCCAGCGGCCATTGCACCGCCTGGTTCACCGCCAGCGGCTTGCCGAAAACGCGGCGTTTGCCGGCGTATTCGGCGGCGCGGTCGATGCAGAATTGCGCCGCACCCAGACTGCTCGCCGCCTGCCGAATTCGGTTCTCGTGCAGGAAGGTCTGGGCAACCTCCAGGCCGCGGTCCACCTCGCCCAGCACGGCGTCGGCGCCCACCCGCACGTCGGTCAGTTCGACCTCGCCGTGATCGGTGGGCATGTTGAACGTCCACCAGTAATAGGGGACGGTGAACCCGGGGGTGTCGGTAGGTACCAGAAACGCGGTAATGCCCCGTGCCTGTCCCGGCTCGCCGGAGGTGCGGGCGAAGATCAAGTCGTGCGTCGCGCGGTGCACGCCGGTGTTGAACCGCTTGGAACCGTTGATGACCCAGTCGTTCCCGTCGCGTTCGGCGTGCGTCTCCAGCCATGTCGCGTCGGAACCATGCAGCGGCTCGGTCAGGCCGAACGCCATCGACCGCTCCCCGGTTATCAGCGCCTCCGACCAGTCGCGGCGCTGGGTGTCTGTGCCGAACCGTTCCATCATGATCACCTGGGGAAAGTTCCCGACGATCGATGATTCGTTCTGCAAGTCGTTGTGCAGGCCAAGGCCCTTGTGCGCCAGGTGTTCCCGAATCACCGCCATGTCCACATTGGTGCCGTTACGGCCGCCCAGTGCAGCCGGCAGCCCGTAGCGCAGCCAGCCCGCCCTGTCTGCCCGCCTGCGCATCTCGGCGAGCAGGTCCTCCCACTCTCGCGTCGGTATGCCGTCGTTGTCCACGTCGGTGCGGGCGAACTCGCGGCGATGGTCGAAGTACTGCATGTTCTCGGCCTGCAGTGGCGCGATCTCCCGCTCGATGAAGGCATCCATCTCGGCAAGCAGCGGCGGAAGGTGTTCTGGGAGTGTGAAATCCATGTTATGGCCTCTCTGCTTGCGCTACCGTCCGTACAGCGTCTTTTTCCATACTGTCGCCAGCGTAGCGATGGCTTCGCGGTCGCTGATCCGAAGGCCCAGGCCGGCCGGGTCGGGCCGCAGCACCACACTGGTGAACTGTTCGAACAGCAGCGCTATTGCGGCGGCGGTGTGTTGCGGGTTCAGGTCGTGCCCGTAGCCCTGTTGCTGGGCGTGCAGCACCGATGCAGTGACGATATCCATTCCGAAGCGGCGGAATTCGTTCTGCAGCGCCGCAAACCGTGGTTGGGTGGTGCCCAGCTGGGCGATGGCCACCATGATGCCGATGTTCTGCTTGAAGATGTTCCAGTAGCCGGTCACCACCGAGTCGAAGAACTCGCCGTCCTCGGGTGAGCGAGGCAGCTGAACAAGCGGGCGGACGGACGAGAGCACCTCGTGCAGAAACGACTTCGCCAGGGCGGCCAGCAGGTCTTCCTTATCGGCGAAGTAGCGGTAGAACACCGCCGAGGACTTGCCCGCAGCCGAGGTGATGTCGGCCAATGTCGTTCCGTGAAAGCCGCGTTCGGCAAACAGTTTTCGGGCCGCCTGCTCGATCGCCTCACGTGTTCGCTGACCCTTGGCCGTCAGCGCGGGCGACGCTTGCGGGGACATGCATCAGCCCCGGATCCGGTCACCGGCGCGCAGCAGAGCGCCCGGCAGATCGTGGCCGACCACGGCGCGCGCGACTTCCGCCGCATTGATCGCCGCTTGTAGGTCGACGTCGACTTCGATATCGCTGTCCCGCAACAGATACACCAGGTCTTCGGTGGCGATGTTGCCGGTGGCGCCGGGGGCAAAAGGGCAACCGCCGAGCCCGCCGACGGATGCGTCCAACCGGGTGACGCCGGCACCGACCGCCGCGTACGCGCTGGCCAGCCCCGCCCCGCGAGTGTTGTGGAAGTGGCCTCCTAGCGGCATTTCTCCGATCACCGGACGCAGCTGGGAGACAAGCGAAGTGACCCGCTTGGGGGTCGTCGTGCCGATGGTGTCGGCAATGGAGAACCGGTCGGCGCCATGGTCGCGGGCGGCCGCGGCAATGTCGAGTACCCGCTGCGGCGGGGTGGGCCCTTCGAACGGTGAGTCCCACGCAGTGGCCACGATGACCTCGACGGCGACATCGCTGGCGTGCGCGATGGCGACGATATCGCCGATCTGGTTGGTGGCCTCCGCGCTGGTGCGCCCGACGTTGGCCATGCTGAATGCATCGTCGGCGGCCACCACATATTCGATCGACCGCAGGCCCGCCGCGATGGCGCGTTTGGCGCCGTTGGGGCTTGCGACCAGGGCGGAGAATTCGATGTCCGGATAGTGGCGTAGTTCGGCTGCCACCTCGGCGGCGTCGGCCATCGATGGCACCTTCGAAGGGGAGACGAACGCCGTGGCCTCTACCTCGCGCGCTCCGGTGGCGGCCACCGCGGCCAGCAGTTCCAGCTTGGCCGACAACGGGATTGGCTTCTCGATCTGCAGCCCGTCGCGCAGCGACACCTCGCGGATATCGACGTGTGTCATCAGATCACCTCCTCGGCGCGTAACTCGGCGAGTTCCTCGTCGGTCTTGCCCAACAGCCCCGTGTAGACGGCGTCATTGTGCTGTCCCGGCTGGGCGGGCCCGGCGTTGCGGATGACGCCGGGGGATTGGGAGAGCACCGGGACGATCCCCGGCCCCAATACGGACCGTTGGACTCGCTCATCGAAGTGCTCGACCAGCATGCCGCGGGCCCGCAACTGCGGGTCGTTGACCACTTCGGCGACGGTGTTGATCGGGCCCGCGATAACGCCTGCGGCGCTGAGTGTTTCGATGATATCGCCGGGTTGCCGTTCGGCCGCCCACGTTCCGATGATCTCGTCGAGTTCGTCCTGATTTCGGCCCCGTGCGCCGTGGGTGGCGAACCGCTCGTCGGTGGCCAGTTCCGGACGGCCCATCGCCTTGCACAACCGGGCGAACACGGTGTCCTGATTGGCCGCGATCACCACCCAGGAGCCGTCGGCGCTGCGGTAGATGTTGGACGGCGCGATGCCCTCCAGCCGGGTGCCCGACGGCCCGCGTACTACACCGCCCACGTCGTAGTCTGGGATCGTGGATTCTTGTACTGCCAAACATGATTCGGTGAGCGCGACGTCGACAACCTGCCCGTGACCGGTGACGCTGCGGCGGTACAGGGCCGCCAGCGCGCCCTGGGCGCCGAACATGCCGGCCAGGCTGTCACCCAGTGAGAGAGCCAGGCGGGGCGGCGGTCCGCCGGGGAACCCGTTGAGGTGTCGCAGGCCGCTGGCCGCCTCGGCTACGGACGCATAGCCTGCCTTGTGCGCCTCGGGTCCGGTCTGGCCGTAGCCGGAGACGCGGACCAGGACGATGCCTGAGTTGCGTTCGCGCAGCACGTCGTAACCCAGGTCCCACTTCTCCAGCGTGCCCGGACGGAAGTTCTCCACCACGATGTCGGATTTCTCGACGAGCTCGAGGAACACCTGCCGGCCGCGTGGCCGGCGCAGGTCCAGCGTGATGGCTCGCTTGTTGCGCGCGTGCACCGTCCAGAACACGTGGTGCCCGTCGACTTCGGCTTGTCCCCAGGTGCGCAACGGGTCCGGGGCGCCGGGTGGTTCCACCTTGATGACGTCGGCGCCCATGTCGCCGAGCAGCCGCCCAGCGAACGGACCGGCGATCAAGGTGCCCAGCTCGAGTACCCGGATGCCGTCCAATGGACCGGAGGGAGCGGTCATTCGGGGCTCGCGAAGTCGTGACGGACCAGCCAGTCGGTGGCGATGTCGACCGCGCGGCGCAGTTTGTCGCGCTGGTCGGGGCCCGCGTAATAGTGTGTGGCGCCCGGGATTTCGTACATCTCCTTGTCGGGATGACCGATCGCGTCGAAGAGCCGCCGGGTGTGGCTGGGTGTGCAGGCGTCGTCGGCCAGGTTGCCGATCACCAACGCGGGAATCGCGATGTCACGCCCGCAGGCCACACCGTCGCCGCGGGCCTCGTCGTAGCTCCATTGGGACAACCACCCGCGCAGCGTCGAGAACCGGGCCAGGCCGACCGGGCTCATGTTCACCACTTGCGGGTCGCCCAGATAGCAGGTGCCCGGGGTGCGTTCGTTGGGGTCGACGGTGGGATCCAGCCAGCGCGGGTCGGCCATGGTGCCGTGCACGACGAAGCAGAACTCGTCATCGGGGCGCCCGGCGGCCTCTAGTTCCGCCAGCTTTTGCCGGACCCATGCCGTGATCCGGCGGTTGCGGTCAATCTGCGCTTGGCGGTAGCGGTCCAAAAATTCTTGGGTGTAAGGCGGCTGGTTGGGATTGCCCGAGTTGTACAGGTCAAGTTCGGGATCACGCTTGGTCGGGTCGGATTCGTCGAAGATCGACGCGTCCAGCCATTCGGTCAGCGTGCCGTGCCGGCTGATGTGCGCCGCCAGCAACATGATTCCGTCGGCGGGCGGTAGCTCCAGCGCGGTGAGGTCAGGTCCGTCGCCGGACGGGCTGGACGTGATCGTCGCGTGCTGGGCCTGCTGCTGATAGAACACCGAAAGCGAGCCGCCCCCGCTCCAGCCCGCCAGCACCACCTGCTGATAGCCCAGCCGCTTCTTGGCGTCCTTGATGCACTCGCCCAGATCCTCGACCACCTTCTCCATCAGCAGCGCCGAATCCGTGCCGCGGAACCGGCTGTTGCAGTAGATGACATGGTGGCCCGCCCGGGCCAGCGCGTTGATCATCGGCAGGTAGGCACCGCCGCCGATCGGGTGCATGAACACCAGCACGGTGTCCGACGGCCGGTCCTTCGGCTTGAGCAGGTAACTTTCCAGCACGGTGATCTCGGCCAGACCACCGTAGACGTCGCGGACACTCGAATTGTTCTGGAAGGCAACGATATAGGGGATTCTATCGTATTCGTGCTTGACGGCGTGCTGCATCAGTGTTGTCCCAGGTCGTGTGCCAGCACCTCGGGCGACGGTGTCAGGCGCCTGCGGGTGTCGACGGCGATCACTTGCCAGTCCACCGTCGAAAATTCGTCGAACTTGCGACGGGTGCGTTCGCGCGCCTTCTCCGGCGCGCCGTGGTGAACCCCTTGCGGCGCATGGGATATCAACCCCGGCGGCATCGGAATACCGTAGAGCGAGCCGCCGTGGAAGAACGCGATCTCGTCGTAGTCGACGTTGCGGTGATACCACGGGGTGCGCTCGGTGCCGGCGACGCCTTCGGCGGGTTTGGGCAGAAAGTTCATCACGTAGACACCGGTGGCCTGCATGAACAGGTGCACTGTTGGCGGCAGGTGGACGCTGTCGGAGGTGATCACGTTGTAGTCGGCGATGTTGAAGGTGAACGCGAAGTTGTCGCCGCGCCACCCTTCCACGTCGATCGGATTGTGTTGGTAGTAAAGCGTAGTGGCGGGCCCGCCTTGAACATCCCGGTGCACGAGCCGAACCTCGTATTCGTCGCGTCCGTCATCTGCTATTGGGGCCGGTTCGGGGATGGTGGCCTGCGACGGGTCGAACGGGAAGTGCCGTCCGAGTTGTCCGGGCGGCGGGACCCGGAACTCGTCGGTGGCCTCGACCATGAGCAGCGTGGTCTCGCTGTCCGGTACCTGGCGCCATGTGCAGGCTTTCGGAAGGTAAACCCAGTCGCTCTGCCGGTAGCGCAGCGGGCCGAACTCGGTTTCCAGTAGCCCGGCTCCGGCATGGACGAAGCACAGCAGATCGCCGTCGACGTGGCGGGTGTAGAACGGCATTGCCTCGTGGCGGCGGCTCAAGAAAATCCGGCAATCGGGGTTGCTGAACATCAGCAGCGGCCCGCCGTTGGGGTCGATGGCGTCACTGGGCTTGAGCTCGCTGGCCAGCACGTCGACCGGGCGCAGTGGACCCACCGCGCGAAACGCGGTCGGGTCGTGGCGGCGGTAGATGTTGGCGGTACGCCCGGTGAAACCACCGCGGCCCAGCTCGTCGTCTTTCAGGCCGTCGAGGTCGGCATGCAGACGCCGCGGCGTCTTTCCTTTTCGCAGGTGAACGAACGATTCCATGTGGGCTCCACGGTTGGCGACAGCTTTGGCGACGGAAGAAACTGAAAGTGACGTTACTTTTTGTTTGCGGCGGGCACAAGGTGCGGATGGACGAGTAGCTGGTAAATGGTCAAACTCGTGACCATGCCGGAAGTCAGCTCACTCGCCGAGGCAAAAGCGCATCTGTCGGAGCTGATAGCCACGCGGTACTTATCGCGTTCTGTGCAGAATCGATAACCAACGTCGGTGCGTCACCGTTGTCGGCATGTTCAGCCGTGCGCTCGGCGGTTTTCGACCGGCAAGTGGTCAGTCGCGGACGCGCAAGACGACCTTGCCCTTGGCGGTGCGATTCTCCAGCGACGCGACCGCCGCGGCGGCCTCCTCGAGCGGGTAGACCGCAGGCTCAGGAGGTGACAACCGGCCAGAGGTGAGCAAATCCTCCAGTCCGGCCCACTGCTCGGCGAGCGCGCCGGGATGCGTCGCCGTCCAAGCGCCCCAGCCGACGCCGACCACGTCAATGTTGTTGAGCAGCAGGCGGTTTACCTTCACCGTCGGGATATCGCCGCCGGTGAAGCCGATCACCAGCAGCCGACCCCCCGCAGCGAGCGAGCGAAGCGAGTCTGTCATCCGGTCGCCGCCGACCGGGTCGACGACGATGTCGACGCCTCGTCCGTCCGTCAACTCCTTGACCGCGTCCTTGAACCCGTCGGCCAGCACCACATCGGTCGCACCGGCCGCCGTCGCGATGCGGCCCTTTTCCTCAGTGCTCACCACAGCGATGGTGCGCGATGCCTCTAGTGCCGGCGCCAGCCGCAGCGCCGACGTTCCGATCCCGCCCGCTGCACCGTGCACCAGCACCGTCTCGCCCTGCTGCAGCCGGCCCCGCACGGTCAGCGCGAAGTAGACGGTCAGGTCGTTGAACAGCACGCCTGCGCCGGCCTCGAAGCTGACGTTGTCCGGTAGCCGGAACGTCCGGTCCGGTGCCAACACGGCGACCTCGGCCATGCCGCCGGTGAGCATCGTCAAGCCGACGACGCGGTCGCCGGGTTGCCACTGGCTGCCGTCCGGTGCCGATCGAATCACTCCGGCTATCTCGGCTCCGAGCACGAACGGCGGGTTGGGCTTGTATTGATAGAGGCCGCGGGTGAGCAGCGCGTCGGGAAACGCCACGCCGGCGGCGTGTACATCGACGACCACGCCTTGAAGATCAGGGTCGGGCGGCTCGTCGACCTCCACGACCTCGATCGCTTCCGGACCATCCAGCCGAGTCACCCGTGCCGCACGCATGCCGAACAATGTACTTCCGCTTCAGAACCCGCCCGCGACCCGCACCACCGCCCGCCCGGAGAACGTCCCCGCCCGAACTTGATCGATCACGTCGAGCACGTCCTTGGCGTCGACGTCGGAGGTGATCGAGCCCAGCCGGCGCGGCCGCAACGAGTCGCCGAGCCGGTCCCAGAGTTGCCGGCGCCGCCCGATGGGCATCTGGACGGAGTCCATCCCGAGCAGTGCCACCCCGCGCAGGACGAACGGCATCACCGTTGTGTGCAGGGCGGCGCCGCCGGTGAGGCCGCTGGCGGCCAAGGCGCCGCCGTAGTCGACGGTGCTGAGCACATCGGCCAGCGTGGCGCCGCCCACGGGCCACTGGCCAAGGCGCGCTGGCGCGCGACCAGCCCTTGAAACATGTCCATGATGCGACGCTAACCTCTCCTGATGGATTCCTTCCCGCTTGGTGGGTTTTCGGTCAGCCGCATCGGCTTCGGCGCCATGCAACTGCCGGGCCCAAACGCCTTCGGTCCGCCGCGCGACCGGGACGAGGCGCTGGCCGTGTTGCGGCGGGCCTTCGAGCTCGGCGTCGACCACATCGACACCGCCCAGTTCTACGGCCCCGACGTTGCCAACGAGCTGATCCGTGAGGCGCTGCATCCGTATCCGGAGAACTTGGCGCTGGTAAGCAAAGTTGGTGCCCGCCGCGACGACACCGGAGGATGGCTACCGGCCTCGGACCCTGCCGAACTGCGCCAAGACATCGAAACCAACTTGTGGGCGCTCGATGTCGACCAGCTAGCCGTGGTCAACCTGCGGCTGGTGGAAAGTGAAGGGCCGGATCAGCGTTTCGACGACCAACTTTCAGCGATGATCGCCGCTCGTGACGAGGGCTTGATCGGCGGAATCGGGTTGAGCGAAGTGCGGCTCGAGCACCTGCAACATGCCTTGGAGCGCACCGAAATCGCCTGTGTACAAAACGCTTTCAACCTGGTCCACCGGTCGTCGCAGGACGTGCTGGACGAGTGCCGGACGCGCGGTATTGCGTTCGTCCCGTTCTTCCCGTTGGGATCGGCGTTTATGCCGTCGAATCCGGTGTTGGGCAACGATGTGATCCAAAGGGCGGCTGCGCAACTCGGCCGCACCCCGGCCCAGGTTGCGCTGGCATGGACGCTGAGCGTGGCCCCCAATATTCTGCTGATTCCGGGTACTTCGTCAGTACGGCATCTCGAAGAGAACATGGCCGCCGCCGACATCGAACTCGACGACGAGACCCGCGAGCAGTTGAATGCCGTGGCTGCCTGAGCTGGCGCACGACCTAGTCCAACTAGACTAAGTCCGGTATCCTAGGCCTGTGTCGACCGTAAACATTCATGATGCGAAGACCCATCTGTCGCAGTTGCTCGCTCGCGTCGAGGGTGGGGAGACGATCACAATTGCGCGTGCCGGTAAGCCAGTTGCCGATCTCGTGCCGCACACACGCGTCGATATCGTCTTCGGGGTCTTGGCTGGCCGTCTCCGCTACAACGCAGATCATTTCGACGACGTCGATAGCGATCTCAACAAGTTGTTCGGCATCGAATGAGCGGTCTGTTGCTTGACAGCCACGTGGTGCTGTGGCTCCTTGACGACAGTTCCCGGTTGGGCCGGGGGGCACGCGATCGGATTGCGGCAAGCACCGCCGTTTACTTTTCGGCCGCGAGCATGTGGGAGCTCACCATCAAGGCGGCTATCGGCAAGCTGGCGCTGCCTCACGACCTGGACGATGCGACCGACCGATCCGCCCTGCGGGACTTGCCCGTGACTCGTCGTCACGCGCTCGTGTCTGACCTCACCGCGTTGCCCCACAAAGACCCGTTTGACGCGATTCTGGTAGCCCAGGCGACGGTGGAGGGGCTTGCGTTTCTCACGGCAGACGCGAAGCTCGTCAGGGCGCTGCCTGATGTCGTCGATGCCAGGCTCTAGCGCAGCGTCGAGATCAGCCGGCGCTCATCAGGCGCGCGACGACCCGCATGGCGCTGCGGCTGACGGTGTGTCGGAGCTCTTGGCGCAACTGCATGACGGCATCCGCGACTGATTCGCGGCGAGCGCTAGCGCGAGCAGACACAAAATCCCCCCAAAATCGTTGATTTCGAGGGATTTTGCGTCTGCTCGCCGTGGCTACTTCAGCTCAGACGACGACAGGCCCAGCAGCCGGCGCGCGACTACCAACTGCTGGATCTGCTGGGTGCCCTCGAAGATGTCCAGGATCTTGGAGTCGCGGGCCCACTTCTCCAGCAGCGATTGCTCCGAATAGCCTGTGGTGCCGGCCAATTCAACGGATTTGCAGGTGACGTCGCTGGCCATCCGGCCGGCCTTGGCCTTGCTCATCGAGGCTTCTTTGGAGTTGGGAATGTTGTTGTCGGCCTGCCAGGCCGCCCGCAGCGACAGCAGGTAGCTGGCCTCCCAATCGGCCTCCATCCGCAGGAACTCGGCCGCCGCAGCGCTCTGCACATGGGCCGGCCGGTCGTAGTCGATCTCCACCCCGGCATTGGTGAGGATCTTGCGGATTTCCTCCAGCGCGGCACGACCGATGCCGACGGCCATAGCCGCAACGATGGGCCGGGTGTTGTCGAAGGTCTCCATCACCCCGGAAAAGCCCTTACCGACTTCGATTTCCGGGTTGCCTAGCAGATTGTCTTTGGGAATGCGGGCGTTGTCGAAACGGATCACCGCGGTGTCGGATCCCTTGATGCCAAGCTTGTGCTCGAGACGCTCCACGGTGACACCGGGGTGCTCACGCGGCACGATGAATGACTTGATCGCCGCTCGGCCCTTCGACTTGTCCAGCGTGGCCCACACCACGATGTGGGTGGCCCGTGACCCCGCGGTGACGAAAATCTTCTCGCCGTTGATGACGTACTCGTCGCCGTCCAGTGTCGCCGTCGTCGTGACGGCTGCCGAGTCCGACCCGAACCCGGGCTCGGTGATCGCCATCGCGGCCCACACCTTGCCCAGCCGTTCCAGTTGCTCATCGGTGGCCACGGCGGAGATGGCCGCATTGCCCAGGCCCTGATAGGGGATGGACAGCATCATCGCCACATCGCCCCAGCTGGCCTCCATCGACTGAACCAGCGCGGCCATGTTGGCGCCGTTGTGGTTGTCGTCTTTGTCCTCGCTGTCGCGCAGCGCATCGGCTCCGGCGAAGCTGAACGACTCCGACGCTCCTTCGAACAGGCTGATCAGCGTGTCCAGCTCGACCGGGTAGGCGTGTTCCTTCAGGTCGTACTTGCGGGCGATGGGCCGCACCATCTCCGCGACGCCCTGATGCGTTTTGGTGATCACCGCTTGCAGCTTGCGCGGTAGCTCCAAATTGATTGCCATGACTGATCTTTCGATTGACCGAGTAAAACTAGATGAGAACTACGCCCTCGGCGACGCCGATGGCCCGCAGGTCGCGGTACCAGCGTTCGACCGGGTGCTCCTTGGTGTAGCCGTGGCCGCCGAGCAACTGCACGCCGTCCAGACCGATCTGCATGCCCTTGTCGGAGCCGAGCCGCTTGGCCAGCGCCGCTTCCCGGGCGAACGGCAGGCCCTGCTCGGCGCGCGACGCGCCGCGCCAGGTGATCAGCCGCAGCCCGTCGAGCTCGATAGCGATGTTGGCGCACATGAACGCAACGGCCTGACGATGGGCGATCGGCTCGCCGAATGCCTGGCGTTCCTTGACATACGGGACGACGTAGTCGAGCACAGCGTGCGACGTACCCACCGCAAGTGCGGCCCAGCCCAGCCGGGACAGCGCGATCGCCTCGGAGTAGTCGGCGTCGGTTGCCTCATCCTCACCGAGCCGCGCGTTCAACGGCACCGAAACCCCGGACAGCTCAACCTGACCCAGGGCCGCGGCACGCACACCCATACTCGGATCCGCCCTGACCGTCAGGCCCGCACTGGACGACTCGACGATGAACAGCGCCGGCTTGCCGTTCAATTGCGCGGCGACAATGAACAGCTCGGCGTTGGCGGCCGCCGGAACCAGCGACTTCACCCCGTCGAGTCGGTATCCGCTCGGCGTACGGGTCGCGGTTGTCTTGAGCCGGGTCGGATCGAACAACGCATGCGGTTCGGCGATGGCCACGCAGGCTTGCGGAACATTCTCTCCCGCAAACTCTTTCAGGTAGGTGGCCTGTTGGTCGGCGCTGCCCCAGTGGGTCAGCGCGGACGCCACCCCGCCCGGGGCCAGGATGGGCAGCGCCAGACCCATATCGCCATAGGCCAGCGCCTCGCCAACCAGCACGTTCGTCACGCTGGAGCGATGTGCGGCAATGCCCTCGAAGTCCTCGGGGATGTTGATCGCGGTGATCCCCAGCTCAGTGGCTTTGGCGATCAGATCGGGCGGGTAGGTCGCGGCGTTATCGGCGTCGTGCGCCGCCGGCCTCAGCATCTCCGCGGCGAATTCGTTGACGGTTTCGACAATCAGCTTCTGGTCGTCATCGGGCGTCAGGTCGAAGTAGTTCTTGTCGCTCGACTTGAGCCGGGTCGGTGCGCCACGCAGGTTCTGCACCCGTTTGAACTGACGGCTGGTCGCACCCATGGTGGAGAACATCTTGTTCACGCCATAGCGCAGTGACCGGTTGAGTGGATCGCGCAAGTGGTATTTGTCCAGGAACTCCTGACCCACGAGCGGCGTCAGCAGTGCCAGCGAGATGTCGATGCCGGTCCGCTTGTGCGGCTGCAGCCCGACGCCGGTCTTACGGCCGCGCCGCGTGCGGCGGGAGGGGGATTTGCCCGACGGAGTATTCGACGCCGGAGAAGCAGGAAGTGTGTTCGTCATGTAAGCGGCCTCGGTTGTTGGGGCGATGCCAACCACCGTATCTTACTCCGGAGTAAGATAGCTAGTGTCGTGTTAATAAATTCACACGTGGGAGGCGTTGAGCCTGCTCAGGACCTGCTCGTGTAATAGCCCATTGCTGGCCACGGCACTGCCGCCGTGCGGGCCGGCGGTGCCGTCCAGGGCGGTGAATTGCCCGCCGGCCTCAGACACCAGCACATCCAGGGCCGCGAGATCCCACAGCGACACCTCCGGCTCGGCGGCGATGTCGACGGCGCCTTCGGCCACCAGGCAGTAGGACAGGAAGTCGCCGTAGGCGCGTACCCGCCATACGGCGTCGGTCAGCTCGACGAAGCGTTCGCGCAGGCCCAGCCGCGCCCACCCCGACAGGCTGGAAAATGACAGGCTCGCCGCGCCCAGCTCCGCCACCGACGACACCGACAGGCGCCTGGGCGATGCGCCCTCGACCGTTGCGAATGCCCCGTGGCCGCGCGCCGCCCACCACCGGCGCCGCAGTGCCGGCGCACTGACGACGCCGACCGATGGGACGCCGTCGTCCAGCAACGCGATCAAAGTGGCCCACACCGGCACTCCCCGCACGAAGTTCTTGGTGCCGTCGATCGGGTCGATGACCCATTGTCGCCCGCTGAAAGTGCTTGTACCGCCGAACTCTTCGCCGAGGACGCTGTCCTCGGGCCGCTCGCGCGCGAGCGCCTCGCGCAGCGCCGATTCGACCGCACGATCGGCGTCAGTCACCGGCGTCAGGTCCGGCTTGGTGTCGATGTGCAGGTCGAGTGCGCCGAACCGGGCGCTGGTCAGCGTGTCTGCACGGTCGGCCAACGTCAGCGCCAGCGTCAGATCAGGGGACCTCATCCCTGCAGTCCTACCATTGTTGGATGTGGGAATTCGCCGTCGTGCTCCTGTTGGTCGCGATTTTGGTCGCGATTCTTGCTCCGCGGTTCATTTCGGGTGGTCCCCGAGGTGCGACGGCGGACGGCACGCTGCTGATCACCGGAGTGAGCCCACGGCCGGACGCCAGCGGTGCGCAATATGCCACCATCGCGGGCGTCATCAACGGACCGACCGTCGACGAGCACGCGACATATCTGCGTACGGCCGTGGATGTCGACCAGTGGCCGACCATTGGGCAATCGATGCCGGTGGTGTATTCGCCTAAGAACCCGGACAAGTGGTGGTTCGCGCCGCCAGGGCCGCCGTGGCGCTCCGGGCCGCCCGGGTCCGGGTTCTGAATCAGCGACTTTGGAAGCTGTCGGCGACGCTCTGCAACAGTTCAGGGTGCCGCAGAAACGGCGTGATGATTTCGCGCCACCGGGTAGTTCTCCACCGCCAGAATCGCTTTCAACGGATCTACCACGGTGATCCTGCGGACCCACCTAGGCGGGCTAGAGGACTGGACGCGCACATTCCGACGATGTGCGACTTCTGGGAAACCGTGCTGTTTCGCGCAGGGCGCTACCGGGGCAGCGCACTGGCTGCGCATCGCGACGTGCACCACCGGACTCCACTGTCCGGAAGCCATTTCATGTGCTGGCTGGGAGCTGGTAGGACACGGTCGACGAGTTGTATCGGGGGCCGGCAGCCGAGCGCACGAAAGTTCAGCCCGCCGGGATTGCGTGGGCGATCAACCGCCGGCTCACGGGAGTCGATGCGCGCGAGCTGGACGCCCCTGCTCGCGCGGTGATTTCAAGACGCAAAACTTGCGTGCGGGTCTGGTTCGGGACCGAACCTGAACTGCCGCCCGGTGATCTCGGAGGGCGTCACCCTGACGAAGTGAACCTTTGGGGTCGCGGTCCACGGGATCAATTGCGCGCGCTCGGCTTCCGCGATCTCGGCGTCGGTGCGCAACAGCTTCGCACGGCCCCGGACGATCACACTCCAGCCTTCGGCGACGTCGTGGTCGTCGGCCTCGAAGAGCACGGTGTTGCTGGCCACGGCGGAGAACAATTTGGTGCCCTCCGCGGTCCGAAAGAGCACGGTCCGCCCCTGGACTGCATAGTTGACCGGGAAGATCTCCGGCTCGCCGGCAAATGTGGTGACTAGTCGGCCCAGCGCGACGCCCCCCAACCGTCGCCAGCTTTCGTCTTCGGACAGAACGGTAACGGGCTCCTCGGCCATGGACTCAACCTTTCTCAATCGGCTAACGAATCTCTAGCACACTGTCCAATGGCCGCCGCGCAGTCCGGGCCGGAAGATCTTCATTGGCGGCGTAATTCCTGCGCGGATCAAGACCTGCGGTTCGCCGCGATTGCCGATGAGGCCGCGCACGATGCCGCGAGTCCGGCTCGTCTCGATCAGACGGGCAGGTCGCCAAGCCGGGTACAGGCATCACAGCTCGCCGAAAACCCTTCGGCGCGACGATGCGTCTATCTGAGGCGCGGTTTCGCTGGCCGTCCGTGACGTCCTCGATCGGGCTGAAATCGATTGTGGCCGAACGCGCGACCTTGTTGGCGTTGGGAAACCGGGTGATGTTTGTTCGCCACTGCGCAGCCGTCAACGCGACGCGCAGGTGATCTAGCGCAGCGCCACCACTCAGGACAGCCTCTCGACCGGAATGGTTTGCGGCAGGGACGGTTTGGCGGTGATCGACGAGCAGGTGGACGGCGCGGCCGTCGGCGATCCAGTGCCAGGGTTGGCTATTGTGCACGGACGCTGCGGGGCAGGCGAGCAGGACTGCGTTCCTGAGCTCCGCGATGTCCACGTGCTTCACGGTACGAACGCATGGTCTGCGTCAATAGGGCCATTGGTCATCTCAGCCAATCACTTGAGTCCAGCAAGTAATTCATTGCTTACTGGGCCGGACCCACTGATGCTGCGATCTGGTATCACCCGCGCTATCGAATTCAATAACCGCGACACGGTCCTCGTTCTGGTAGCCGAGTGGCAGGTGTGACGAGCTCGCCAGTTCAGGCGTCCGGGTCATCCGGCAAAAAACGGCGAAAACCAAATTCTCTGGCATTCTGAATCCCATGGGCAAGGAAATCGATCGGATCCGGGCGACGAGTGCGCTCGAAGTGATCAGGCAGCACCCCGGACTGACGCTGTTCGCGCTGTCGCCGCTGATCGGGTTGGTGGCCGTCACGTGGATTTTGGCCGGTGCCGGCTGGGGGATCGCCCTGGCCCTGGTGCTGCTCGTCGCCGGCGGAGCGCTCGTCGTCGTCAAACGCTGACGTCGCCGCATGCGTTCGTGGTGGGGTTGGGGCACAGTCGAGGACGCGCTCTCCGAGCAGGAGACGCGGACCTTGGAGTCGCGCGTCGCCGAGATGCTGCCCGGCCACGACCTGACCGATCACCGGCCCCCGAACCCCAACGAGCTCGGGTTGGCGGCCCCGCGGATCGCTGCGCCGCCCTCGCTGGCGAGTCTGTGTTCGGCCGACCCCGCGGATCGGGCCGGACACGCGCGCGGCAAGGCGTTTCGTGACGTCGCGCGCAACCTGCACGGCTACCTCGACCACGTCCCCGACCTGATCATCCGGCCGCGCCGCGAACAGGACGTGGTCGACGTGCTGGATTGGTGTTCGCGACAGGGGATTCCGGCGATTCCCTACGGTGGTGGCAGCTCGGTGGTCGGTGGGGTGGAGCCACGATTCGACGGTCCGGCGGTAACGGTGGACGTCTCAGTCATGAGCTCAGTGCTGGAAGTGGACCGGGTCAGCCGCGCCGCGCGCATTCAGGCCGGAGCGCTTGGTCCGTGGATCGAGCAACAGCTGCGCCCGCACGATCTGACACTGCGACACTTTCCGCAATCCTTCGGTTTCTCGAGTCTCGGCGGCTGGCTGGCCACCCGAGCCGGCGGGCACTTCGCGACGCTGTACACCCATATCGACGACCTGACCGAGTCGTTGCGGGTGGTCACTCCGGCCGGGGTCAGCGAGTCACGGCGACTGCCCGGATCCGGTGCGGGGCCGTCGTCGGACCGGTTGTTCCTCGGCTCCGAGGGCGCGCTCGGCATCATCACCGAGGCGTGGATGCGGCTGCAGGACCGGCCGCGCTGGCAAGTGACGGCCTCGGTGGCATTCAACGATTGGACTGCGGCGGTGGCCGCGACCCGGACGATTGCGCAGGCCGGTCTGTACCCGGCCAACTGCCGGCTGCTGGATCCGGCCGAGGCGTTTCTGAATGCGGGCACCGCGGTCGGCGGCGGGCTGTTGGTGCTCGCCTTCGAGTCGGCGGACCACCCGATCGACCCCTGGCTCGACCGGGCCGTTGAGATCGCGGCCGGACACGGCGGCACAGTCATCGCCCGTCGCAGTCGCGAAACACCAACTGACACAACCGGAAACGACGCTTCATCAACCTGGCGCTCGGTGTTCCTGCGGATGCCCTACCAGCGTGACGCCCTGGCCCGGCGCGGCGTGATCGCCGAGACTTTTGAAACAGCTTGTACCTGGTCCGGATTCGACGCCCTGCATGCAGCGGTGACCGACGCGGCGCGTACGGCGATCGAAAAGGTCTGCGGGGCCGGGGCGGTGACCTGCCGGTTCACCCACGTCTACCCCGACGGGCCGGCGCCGTATTACGGCATCTACGCCGGGGGACGGTGGGGCTCACTCGAGGCGCAGTGGGACGAGATCAAAGCCGCAGTGTCCGAAGCGATCAGCACTAACGGCGGCACCATCACCCACCATCACGCGGTCGGTCGCGACCACCGACCGTGGTATGACCGACAGCGCCCGGACCCGTTCGCGGCGGCCCTGCGCGCGGCCAAGTCCGCGCTGGACCCGGCCGGCATCCTGAACCCCGGCGTGCTCGTCGACCTGTAAATGGTCGCGGCCGCTTCGCCCGGCTCCGCCGCGCTTGCGACCGCTTCGATCTGTAAATGGTCGCGGCCCGCTCCGCCGCGCTTGCGACCGCTTTGGTGGTCAGCCGTGGCCGACGCGCAGCAGCTCGGCCAGATTCGGCAGCTTGACCCGCGGGCGCCCCTGCGGTTCTCCGGCGGCGCGCTCAAAGCGGTCGATGACATCCCAGTGCGCCGACGTGATCAGCTTCGGCTGCCGTTGGGCCAGCCACTCCGTCAGCTTGTCGGCATGGTCCGGTGGGAAATCCGCCAGCTCGGCGCCGCCCAGATCGGACAGCAATGTGTCGACGGTGTCCTGTGAGTCCTTCTTGTTGGTACCGATCACGCCCGTCGGCCCGCGCTTGATCCATCCGACGACGTATTCGTTGCGGCTGCTCTCCACCCGGCCGGCGGTGTTGGGAATGGTTGCGTTCTTTTCGTCGAACGGCAGCCCCGGGGTGGGCACGCCGCGGTAACCCACCGAGCGCACCACCAGCTGAACCGGCAGCTCTTCGCGCTCGCCGGTGTCCCTGGCCGTGACTCGCCCGCTCTCGTCGGTGACAAGCTCGTTGCGGCCCAGCACAATCCGCTCCACTTTGCCGTCGCCTTTGATCTCGATCGGCGACGTCCGGAACCGGAATACCATCCGTCGATGCCCCGGGCGTGGCTCGCGACCGGCGTAGCCGCGCAGCACGGCGATGTTCTGCTTGCAGACCTTGCCCACCGCGGCCGCGTCCTCGTCGCTGATGCCTTCCAGCTCCGCCGGATCGAGCACCACGTCGACACCTTCGAGGTCGGCGAGCTCGCGCAACTCCAGCGTGGTGAACGCGGCTTGCAGCGGCCCGCGCCGCCCGACGATCACCACTTCCTCGACCCCGCATGGCCGCAGCGATTCCAGCGCGTGATCGGCAATGTCGGTTTCTGCCAACACCTTGGGGTCGGTGATCAGAATGCGTGCCACATCGAGCGCGACATTGCCGTTGCCGATGACCACCGCCCGCGCGCCCGACAGGTCCGGTGCCATCTGCTCGAAGTTGGGGTGGGCGTTGTACCACCCCACGAAGTCGACGGCGGCGATGCTGCCCGGCAGATCTTCGCCGGGAATGTTCAACGCGCGATCGGACTGCGCGCCCACGGCGTAGATGACGGCGTCGTACTGCTCGGCCAGTTCGGCGGACTCGACGTGCTCGCCCACGATCACGTTGCCGAAGAACCGGAAGCGGGGGTCGGCGGCGGTCTTCTCGAATTGTTTGCTGATCGACTTGATCTTGGGGTGGTCGGGCGCGACGCCGGAACGCACCAGCCCCCAGGGCGTCGGCAGCATTTCCAGCATGTCGACGGCGACGTCAATCTCATCGGACGCATCGGCGGCCTTCAGCAACGATGCCGCAGCAAAGAATCCCGACGGCCCCGAACCGACGATCGCGACGTGATATGGACGCATACTCAACCTTCTATTTGTGTCCGGCCGCGACGCAAAGGGCTGAGAGGGGCTGGGCGTCGCAGTCTCGGGCTGCACACGATTGCCATTTGATGCTAAACGGTGCGCCGCTGGTCGCGGCGCGAACAGGGGCGCCGGTAACGTGGGCGGCTGTGGAACCCGACCGTCAAGCCGACATCGCCGCCCTCGACGCCACCCTGACCACGGTGGAGAGGGTGCTCGACGTGGACGGTCTGCGCAGGCGCATCGAGAAGCTCGAAGTGGAGGCTTCCGATCCGAAATTGTGGGACGACCAAGCGCGGGCGCAGAAGGTGACAAGTGAGTTATCCCACACCCAGGGGGAGCTGCGCCGGGTCGAGGAGTTGCGGCAACGCCTCGACGACCTGCCGGTGCTCTACGAATTGGCGACCGAGGAGGGCGAAGCGGACGCGCTGGCCGAGGCTGACGCCGAGCTCAAAGAGCTGCACGACGAGATCGAGGCCGCCGAGGTGCGCACCCTGCTCTCGGGTGAGTACGACGAGCGCGAGGCGCTGATCACCATCCGTTCCGGTGCCGGCGGCGTGGACGCCGCAGACTGGGCCGAGATGTTGATGCGGATGTACATCCGTTGGGCCGAGCAGCACAAGTATCCGGTCGAGGTGTTCGACACCTCCTATGCCGAAGAAGCGGGAATCAAGAGCGCCACCTTCGCCGTGCATGCGCCGTTCGCCTACGGCACGCTGTCGGTCGAGCAGGGCACCCACCGGCTGGTCCGGATCAGCCCGTTCGACAACCAGAGCCGGCGGCAGACGTCGTTCGCGGAAGTCGAGGTGCTGCCGGTGGTGGAAACCACCGATCACATCGACATTCCGGAAGGCGACGTGCGGGTAGACGTCTACCGCTCCAGCGGGCCGGGTGGCCAGTCGGTGAACACCACTGACTCGGCGGTGCGTTTGACCCACATCCCAACGGGTATCGTCGTGACTTGTCAGAACGAAAAGTCGCAACTGCAGAACAAAGTTTCCGCGATGCGAGTGCTCCAAGCAAAACTGTTGGAGCGCAAGCGTTTAGAAGAACGTGCAGAGCTGGACGCGTTGAAAGGGGAGGGCGGCAGCTCCTGGGGTAACCAGATGCGCTCCTACGTCCTTCATCCGTATCAGATGGTCAAGGATCTGCGGACCGAGTACGAAGTCGGCAATCCGGCGGCCGTCCTGGACGGAGACATCGACGGGTTCCTGGAAGCGGGAATCCGGTGGCGCAACCGAAAAGATGACGACTAATACAACTGTGCTCGCAATATCGATGGCGCAGCGCTGGCACGATTTCTGGCGCGGCCACTTCGGCGACTGGATCATCAACCGTGGCCTGAGGATTGTCCTGCTTCTCATCGGAGCGGTGCTGGCGGTCCGCTTCGTCACGTGGGTGGCCCAACAGATCACCCGGCAGCTCGACGAGGGCTTCGCGGAAAGCGATGCGCTGGTGCGATCGGAGGCCACCAAACACCGTCAGGCAGTGGCTTCGGTGATCTCCTGGGTGTCGATCGTCATCATCGCCATCGTCGTCATGCTTCAGATCGCCGACATCCTGCGGTTCTCGGTGGGTGGTCTAGTGGCACCGGCGACGGTAATCGGCGCGGCGCTGGGCTTCGGCGCTCAGCAGTTGGTCAAGGACCTGCTGGCCGGCTTTTTCATCATCGTCGAGCGCCAATACGGCTTCGGTGATCTGGTCAAGCTCACCATCGTGGGTTCCACGACGGACGCGACCGGCACCGTCGAGAATGTGACATTGCGGGTGACCAGGCTGCGTTCTCCCGACGGCGAAGTGTTCACCGTTCCCAACGGGCAGATCGTCAAGTCGATCAACCTGTCCAAGGACTGGGCCCGCGCAGTGGTGGACATCCCGGTGTCGACCAACGCCGATCTGAACCGGGTCAACGACGTGTTGCACCAGGAATGTGAGCACGCGCTCGACGACAAGGTGCTGGGCGAATTGCTGCTGGACGCCCCGACGGTGATGGGCGTGGAGCGGATTGAACTCGACACCGTCACCCTGCGGCTGGTCGCTCGCACATTGCCCGGCAAGCAGTTCGAGGCGGGCCGGCAATTGCGGGTGCTCGTCCTGCGTGCGCTCGCCCGCGCCGGCATCGTGACCGCGGCCGACGCGACGGTGGGCCTGGTCGAAGATCCCGCGGTGCCCGCCGCCGAGGCGGCGGAGGAGAAAACTCCGGGGCCGGTGCGCTAGTGGTGAAGTTCACTTTCAAGATCCTGGAGAAGAACAACGACGACGAGGCGAACCGGCGCTGGCCTGGTTACATCTTCGGCGGCCGGGTCCGCACTTCCACGGTTGCGCTGATCTTGGCGTTCCTGGCGGTGTGGTGGGTCTACGACACCTATCGCGCGGAGCCTTCGCCCAAGCCTCCGCCCGCCCAGGTGGTGCCGCCGGGCTTCGAGCCCAACCCGAACTGGACCTGGGTGCCGCGCGAGCGAGTGGACCCAAAACCGTCGACCGTGACGATCACCCCTACGCCGACGACCACGAGCGCGACGGAGCCGAGCCCGCCGAGCACGACCACCACCCCGTCCACCCCGCCGTGCCTGTTACCTGCGCCGTTCTGTCCGGCGACGACGACTCCGACCACGACGCCAGCGCCGACGACAACGCCGCCACAGCAACCCATGCCGGGGCCCGGTCCGGCGCCCACCCCGTCGCGCCCGGCGGGCTGACCGTCGCGACCCGGCGAAAATCACCGCTACACTGGCGACCCGTGATGATCACGCTGGACCATGTCAGCAAGCAGTACAAATCCTCGGCACGTCCGGCGTTGGATGACGTCAACGTCAAGATCGACAAGGGTGAGTTCGTTTTCCTGATCGGCCCGTCGGGCTCGGGCAAGTCGACGTTCATGCGGCTCCTGCTGGGTGCGGAGGCGCCTACCACCGGCGACGTCCGGGTGTCGAAGTTCCACGTGAACAAGTTGCGTGGCCGCCACATACCGAAGCTGCGTCAGGTGATCGGCTGCGTCTTCCAGGACTTCCGGTTGCTCCAGCAAAAGACCGTGTTCGACAATGTCGCCTTCGCGCTCGAGGTGATAGGCAAGCGCACCGACACGATCAACCGGGTGGTGCCCGACGTGCTCGAGACGGTGGGCCTCTCCGGCAAAGCCAACCGGCTACCGAACGAGCTGTCGGGTGGCGAACAACAGCGCGTCGCGATCGCCCGGGCCTTCGTCAACCGTCCGCTGGTACTGCTGGCCGACGAGCCCACCGGCAACCTCGACCCCGACACGAGTCAGGACATCATGGATTTGCTCGAACGCATCAATCGCACCGGCACGACGGTGGTGATGGCAACTCACGACCACCACATCGTCGACGCGATGCGGCAGCGCGTGGTCGAGCTGTCACTGGGCAGGCTGGTTCGTGATGAACAGCGCGGCGTATACGGGATGGATCGTTAAGTGCGCTTCGGCTTCCTGTTCAACGAGGTCGTCACCGGCCTTCTTCGCAACATCACCATGACCGTGGCGATGATTCTGACCACCGCGATCTCGGTCGGCTTGTTCGGCGGCGGGCTGCTGGTCGTCCAGTTGGCTGAGCACTCGCGGGCCATCTACCTGGATCGGGTCGAATCCCAGGTGTTCTTGACTACCGACGTCTCGGCCAACGACCCTGCGTGCGACGCCGATCCATGTAAGGCATTGCGCGGGAAGATCGAGGCGCGCAAGGACGTCAAGTCGGTGCGGTTCCTCAATCGCGACGACGCCTACGCCGACGCGATCCGCAAGTTCCCGCAGTTCAAGGACGTGGCCGGGAAGGACTCGTTTCCGGCGTCGTTCATCGTCAAACTGGACAACCCCGAAGAGCACAAGGATTTCGACGCCGCAATGCAGGGCCAGCCCGGGGTGGACCACGTGCTCAACGAGAAGGAACTGATCGACCGCCTGTTCGCGGTTCTGAACGGCCTGAGCAACGTCGCGTTCGCCGTTGCCCTGGTCCAGGCCGTCGGGGCGATCCTGCTGATCGCCAACATGGTTCAGGTTGCCGCCTATACGCGGCGCACCGAGATCGGCATCATGCGCCTGGTGGGCGCCAGCCGCTGGTACACGCAGCTGCCTTTCCTAGTGGAGGCCATGGTGGCCGCGACGGTCGGCGTGGGCATCGCCATCGTGGGCCTGCTCGTGGTTCGGGCGTTGTTCCTGGACAGTGCGCTGAGCCAGTTCTACCAAGCCAACCTGATCGCGAAAGTCGACTACATCAACATCCTCGACATCACGCCGTGGCTCTTCCTGCTGGGCGTTGCGATGTCCGGGTTGACGGCGTATGTGACATTGCGCATATACATGCGGCGGTAAAGCGGTGGCCGACAAGCCTTCCGGCAAGCGTGGTGGCAGACAGATCATCGCCACCAATCGCAAGGCGCGGCACAACTACGCGATCGTCGAGCTCTTCGAGGCCGGGGTGGCGTTGCAAGGCACCGAGGTGAAGAGTCTGCGCGAGGGCCAAGCCTCGCTGGCCGATGCGTTCGCAACGGTTGACGACGGCGAGGTGTGGCTGCGCAACCTGCACATTCCTGAGTATCAGCACGGCAGTTGGACCAACCACGATCCACGTCGCAACCGGAAATTGCTGTTGCATAGGCGCCAGATCGACACCCTGATCGGCAAGATTCGCGACGGCAACCTCGCCCTGGTGCCGTTGTCTCTGTATTTCTCCGAAGGGAAGGTGAAGGTCGAGCTCGCATTGGCGCGCGGCAAGCGAGCCTACGACAAACGTCAGGACATGGCCCGCCGCGATGCCCAGCGCGAAGTGGTCCGGGAACTCGGCCGTCGGGCCAAGGGCATGAGCTGATCGCCGCGGGTTAGCGCGATTCGACGCCTCGCGGCTTACGATCCGACCATGGCCGACCGACCCCTCACCACGCTCGACAAGTCCGACGTTTTGTCCGGCCTCTTCGAAGTCTGGGATTCCATCGACGCGCTGCTCGACGGGCTGCCCGAGTCAGGGTGGCAGGCACTAACGCCGCTGCCTGCCTGGAACGTGCAGTCGGTGGTGTCGCACATCATCGGGACCGAGTCATTCCTGGCCGGCGTCTCCCCGCCCGAGCCGGACGTGGACGTCAAGGAACTCGATCATGTACGCAACGACATCGGCGCGTTGAACGAATGCTGGGTGCGGCATCTCAGCGGGGAATCGGGTGCCAGCGTCCTCGAGAAATTCCGTTCGGTGACTCGAGGACGCCGCGAGGTCTTGCCTCGCATGTCCGACGACGAGTGGAACGCGCTGACCGTGACGCCGGTGGGTCCGGAGAGCTATGGGCGGTTCATGCGGGTGCGGGTTTTCGACTGCTGGATGCACGAGCAGGACATCCGGATGGCACTGCAGCGGCCGTCGTCCGACGACGAACTCGGCGGGCGCGCGTCGCAACTGTCGCTCGATGAGATCGAAGGCACCATGGGGTTCGTCGTCGGAAAGCGGGGCAAGGCCCCCGACGGTTCACGAGTTCTTTTCGAGCTGACCGGTCCGCTTTCCCGCGACATCCGGGTCAGCGTCGACGGCCGGGCCCAGGTGGTCGACGACTTCGGTGGGCAGCAGCCGACGGCGACCATCCGGCTCGACGGGCTGCAGTTCACCAGGCTCGCGGGCGGGCGGCCGATGTGTCCGGCGCGCAGCCAAGACGTCGAGCTCGGTGGTGACAAGGATGTCGCGGCGCAGATTGCCGAGCGCCTGAATTTCGTGATCTGAACGCATCTTTCGCGATACGGAATGACCGATTAGTCAATGCGACCTACGTCACAACTGGCTGTTAAATGTTGAGGCTGCGGCCAGCCGGGGTAGCCGAAAGTTACGGGCACATCTCGCGCCGACAACCAATCGTCAACCCCAGGAGGTCTACTGATGACTGCACCCGATACCTCGAGACTGCTGGCACAACTGCGCACTCTTCTCGATCTGACCAGCACCGAGATCCAGGTCGCGGAAACCCGGGTCGCTCAGGCGCGCACCGAGGCCGTGCGCCGTGAGCTCTCGCAGAACGCCGCCCATGGCCGCGAGCGCGCAGAAGCGATCGAGCGTGCGATACGGGACCTCGGCGGCTACCCCGACGTGATCGGCCCGTTCCTGGGCCGCGCCGCCGCGGCGGTCAAGGCGCTGACCGAACAGGCCCAGCCGTTCGATGAGGCGCTGTTGGGCGACCTTGCGCTGGAAGACCAGCTGCTGGACCGGGCCCGTTACGCCAAAGCTTTGGCGGTGGCCGCCGAGCGCAAGGACATTGTGGAGCTCGCCGACCGGTTGATCAGCGCGCACGCCGCGACCGTGGACTGGCTGACCACAGTGTTGGCCGAAGACGCCCTCGGGGGACCGGCCGCACTTCGTCGCACCCCGCTGCAGGCAGCCGCCGGCACGGCGGTGAAGTTGTTCAACCTGCCGGCGGCGTGGTCGGCGCGTGGGCTGGACAGGGCCGTCGACGCAGTGCGCTCCACCGGTCCCGCGGTCAACGACCTGATCAAGCGTGGCGGGAACGCCGGCGAAATCGCGGCGAAGGCGCTTTCTGCTTCGCAGAACGCCGCTCTGAAGGCGGCCGAGCGCGTCACGCGCGCCGAGGGCGCCAACCGAGTCGCCGACACGCTGCACTCCGGGCGCACCGCCGTCGGCGTTCTCGACGCTCACGAGTTGCCGATCAAGAACTACGACGACCTCAACGTGAACGACGCGGTGGCCGCGATCAAAGAGCTGACGGCCGCCAACGACGTTCGCGCGATCATCGCCTACGAAGAGGCGCACAAGAACCGGCAACGCATCGTCTCCGCTGCGCAGACCCGCGTGGCTGCCATCGCGCAAGACGTGGTCGGCATCAGCTAGCCGGCCAACGCAGCCAGTCAGTCGAGCGGCCTCCGGAATCGATCGGGGGCCGTTCGGCTTTGGCCGGCCCGGCCCCGGAAGTTAATTGCGTTGCCGCGTGTTGATTCCGGCGTACCATTGATGGTCCTGCCGAAAATTGGCGGGGATGCTCGAAGCAGCAAAGACAAGGGGCTGAAAGGTTTCGACTTCGCGCATCGAATCAAGGGAAGCGTGCCGGTGCAGGCAAGAGACCACCGTAAGCGTCGTTGCAACCATATAAGCGCCGATTCACATCAGCGCGACTACGCTCTCGCTGCCTAAGCGACAGCTAGTCTGTCGGACCGGGAACGCCCTCGACCCGGACCCCGGCATCAGCTAGAGGGATCCACCGATGAGTTCGGTCGCGGGACTCATCGGGACAATCACAGCGACTGGGATCGTCATCCTGGCTAGTTCGCGGGACCAGGAGATCCGAGCAGAGGCATAGCGAACTGCGCACGGAGAAGCCTTGAGGGAATGCCGTAGGACCCGGGTTCGATTCCCGGCAGCTCCACAAAAGAAGAAGCAGGTCAGGGTATATTTTGGTCTTGGCCTGCTTCCTTTTTGGGCACAATTTGGGCACATTCTGAAACGAGGTCGTCCATTTTGTCGGCCACATCGTCGAGGTCATCAGGGAACAGATGCCCGTATTGATCGAGCGTCATCGTCGCCGTTTTGTGCCCAAGCTGGGACTGCACCGTCTTGACGTTGGCGCCGGAGGCGATCATCAACGACGCCGCCGTGTGCCGCAGTTCATGGACGGTGACCCGAGGGAACTTCTCATCTGCCGCCTGGCACCGTTTGACCGCCGCGCCAAACCAGTGCGTCGTCGTTGGGGGCCGCAATGGCTGCCCATCGGACCTGCGCCACAACAGTTCGTCGGGAGACTTGCCGACCATTGTCGGCGCGAGCAGCTTGAGCACCGAAGTCGAGACCGCCACCGTGCGCGCTGTATGCGTCTTGGTGGTGCCGATAATCGTCTTGGCGTTGACTTTGGACGCCGATCGTTCCACACGAATACGGCCACGACTTAGGTCGACGTCACGGACCCGAAGCGCGGCCATCTCGCCCCAACGGAGGCCAGTCGTCGCGAGAAGCAACACGATCTCGGAGTGTTTGGACTCGTCGGCCAGCGTCAACACCTGCGCTGCGGTCAGGTAATTACGGGTCTTCGGTGTCTTGCGGGGAAGCTTGACACCTCTGGCTGGGTTGGCAGCAAGTCGTCGGTCGGCCACCGCATCGTCGAGGATGCCTGCGAGCACGGTGTGGGCATGGGCCACGGACGATGCTGAGAGCTCAAATTCGGCGACCCACGTTTGAACCTCAGTCCGACGAATGTCCACGATGCGGCGGCGACCCCATTTTGGTTCCACGTGGACACGCCATACCGATTCCAAGCGCGCCGACCAACTGGCTTTATGGTGCGCCTGGCGGGCAAGCCATTCCTTCCCCAACTCGCCGACGGTGACCTCACCGAGCGACGGCGAGACGTAGTTGCCGGTGAGCTTCTCGACTCGACTGTGTTGGCGAACGCCTCGGCCGCGCGCTTGGTGGTAAATCCACGCTTCTTCGTTTGTGTGTGATGCGGAGTTCGGTAGCGGACCATGTAACGGGTTGCGCCCTCTGAGGTTTGATATCTCTCAATCGTTGCCATTTTCGGCCTCCCGATTGAAATCAGCAAAGGCGACAGTGATCCCAAGGTCGGCGACAGCCCAATCCGGGGTGGAATCGAGACAGAGACGGTAATTCATTGTGCCGTCAGTCTCGCGAAAAGGTGCCGCGCGCAGAACATCCCACAGTAAGTGCGCGGGTTCGGACGGTCGACACGTTGCTTGTACCTCATCATGCCCAGCTGCCGTGTACGGCATCAAGAATCGAAGCGGCGAAACCCCTAGTGCGACCGCCAGGGCCATAAGATCGTCAACGTCGACGCGGCGAGTCCCCCGCTCGATCTTGTCAAGTGCGGTATGCGTGAGCGGACGCCCAGCGTCGGCTAGCCGGGCCGCCAGAGCCCGGAGGCCGAGACGATGGGCTTCACGAATGCGTTTGACGTTTTCGGCAACAGTGTCAGCGGTTGGTCCACGCCGAACAGCGTTAGTACCCATGTTGGATACAGTACGTCCGCAAGTTAATCTTGCACAAGTGCGGCATGTCGTGCTGCAATAGTGTCATCATAAACGGAACGATACGTACTCAATTTGATTACACCAGGATTGCGAGGCTCGGCTGATGACCATTGTTCGGCAGCTCAACGATTACGGGGAGGACGAGCTGATCCCCGCGAGTGCTATGTCAACGCTGTTTCGAGGAACGACGACCCAAACCTGGGCAGCGCTGCGGCACAAAGGGAACGGACCTGTATTCGTCAAAGTGACGCGACGAATTTACTACCGGCGCCGCGATGTTGAAGCCTGGCTTATTGGCAATCGACGCGAACGCACAGACTTGCCCGCATCGTGATGACACCCGACAGCGGCAAAGACGACGCGACGGAAGCCAGTCAGGTCGACTTCGGGCAATTGTTGGCGATGATCGGCCACACTGAATCTGATCGAATAGCGATCTGTTCCAAGCCCGTCGGCGGAGAGTTCATGGCAACGGTCGTCACGGGTATTCGCGAGGCGGTCGAGTTTGTTAACACGCTCCGCCAGCCGACGGACGTCTGGTTCGGCGTCAATAGCCGGCGCTCAGGACTACAGCGGGGACAGAAGGGCTCCGCCGCAGATTGCGTCGACTTGGTGGCGCTTTGGGCCGATCTCGATGTGGGAGAAGGAAAGTGCCCCGATTACGCGACATGCGATGCGATCATCGATGACCTGTCCGAGATCCTCGGAACTGCACCAGTGGCTGTCGTGCACAGCGGCCATGGGCTTCACCCGTACTGGCGGCTAAGCGATGAGGTAGACGAAAACTTTGGTATTGCCTCTGCAAGAGAGCTCATGGACCGATGGGGCAACCTAGTCCGTGCCGTCGCCGCCAAATATCTCGTAGCCAAGATTGATAACGTGTTCAACCTCGACCGTATCCTGCGAGTACCAGGGACGTTGAATTATAAGGACGGCCAGAAACCATGCGAGGTCATCGCACGCCGACATGGCGGTGAGCCGATCAGCATTGCCGAAGTCATAAGCGCGCTCGACAGATTCGGTATCGGACACGACGAATGTGCGCGCGCTAATACCGCGGTTGTATATGCCGATGTCAACGGTGACGATGAGAACTCGGCATCGTGGGTGAATAGTGACGCCTACCAGACGTTCTCGCCGGAATGTCTCGTTGAGCGGGTAAAGAATGCAGCTGACGGGCGCCGCAACACCACTCTGTTCGGAGCAGCGAAAGACGCGGCGCGCCAAGGTGACCTCAGCGAAGACCTGATTGCAGGCCTGACCTCGGCGGCTCGGAAGAGCGGGCTGGCGGAGGCTGAGATTTCTTCAACTATTCGATCAGCTGAGTCGTCGCCCGATATAGAGCCGACCCAAATCGATGAGGACGCATTTTGGGCTGCACGCGACGAACTCCGCAGATTGCGGCAATTCGCGCGAGCGCGACGGGTCGGGCCCTGGGCGGTGTTTGGCTATGCCTTGGCCCGGGCCGTAGCGGTGATACCGCCGACGGTCGTACTGCCGCCCCTTGTGGGCTCCCATGCGAGCCTGAACATGTTTGTCGCGCTGGTCGGCCCCAGTGGCGCCGGTAAGGGTGGCGCGAGCGGAGCTGCCGCCGACTGGCTCGACACTGACGAGGATGTCTTCACTGCCACGGTGGGCAGCGGTGAAGGTCTTGCGAAGGTATTCGCCTTCAAACAACGCGTCGGCAAAACGGGACCCTGGGTACAACACGGGCTACGCGCGGCGGTGCTGTTCGACGCTCCAGAGGTCGACAATCTGATCGCACTGACCAACCGCAACAGCGCGACCCTATTGCCGCAGTTGCGATCCGCCTACAGTGGCGAGGAGCTCGGCTTCTCCTATGCCGACCCGGCCAAGGCTGTGCGATTGTGCGCGCACCGCTACCGGCTGTGTCTGACCGTAGGTGTGCAGCCGGGACGCGGTAGAGCGCTTCTTGACGACGCCGACGGCGGAACCCCACAACGGTTCGTGTGGCTGCCGAGCGACGACGCCGATGCCCCTGATGAAGTCCCCGATCTACCTGCTGGTCGTCATCTTCCGCGGTGGCCGCAACAGGTTGGCCATGGGGTGACGCCGACAGCACCGCAAACCCAGCTGGATATCCCGGTCACACCAGCCGCTCTGCGTGAACTTGGGGTTCCTGATGTTGCAAAGCGGGCTGTCGATTTCCACCGGGTGGCGATGCTGCGCGGTAGTGCGGCCGATCCGCTCGACGGACACAGGTTGTTGTGCCGATTAAAGGTTGCCGTTGGACTTATGTGGCTCGGCGGCCGAACCGACCAAATCTCTGACGACGATTGGCATTTGGCAGGAATAGTCATGGCGGTATCCGATCGCACCCGTCGTGGCGTCGTAGCTCTGCTGCGGTCCAAAGCCAACGCGGAGAATCTGTCCCGCGGCCGCGCCGAAGGAGTGCGAGAGGCTGTCAAGAGCGGGGTGGTGCGAGATAGTCAGATACAACGCGTCGCCGACAAAATAGTCCGGAAGCTAAAAGAATCCGGCGGTGAGCTCGCGCGGTCAGAACTACGCCGTGCTATTAGGTACGGCGATCGAGCCCACTTTGACGACGCCGAAGCAATTCTGGTTGATTCTGGGCGCGTCGACAAGCTGCCGTCGGTCAATAGCGGGCCCGAGGGCTTTGTACTACGGCTGAGCGGTGAGGAAGCCAGCAAATGAGGCAAGGGTGTGGGGGTGGCGTTGCCTCCACCGTGTACAGGGTGGACACGGTGTACGCGGTAGCGGAAAGCAGCTTGCGTAGGTTGAGAGTTCCAGCACGAGAAATGGAATCTTATCAATCGCGTGCGAGCCACCGTTTGAACGCTCTGGCTCAGGAGGTACACCTTGTCCACGGTGAACACCCTGACGTCTCGATGAAGCGTCGCCGGCGACAGCAATCCGCTATGGCACTGATGCAGAACAAATCGCATGACTTACTCAGCGGCGGCAGCGGATGTGGCCGAATCGGACGGAGATGAGGATGAGTGACCTATCGAGCACCGAACCTATCGATCGGTGGGCCCGGAGTGCCCATCCAGAGAGACGTTGCACCGCACATCGGAAGAATGGAGACCGATGCAAGAATGCTGCACGCCGAGGAACCAACGTGTGTGATTTTCATGGTGCGAAGGCGCCGCAAGTGAAACGCAAAGCTCGGCAGCGTATCGAGGAAGCCGCGGACCGGATGGCTTGCGAGCTGCTGAAGATGGCGACCGACGCCAATGTAACTGATTCGGTGAAGCTTGCGGCGATCCGCGACGCACTCGATCGGGCCGGGCTTGCGGCGAAGAACGCAGTCGAAGTAGAAGTCGGACCTCCGAAGCCGTACGAGCAGATACTCGACAACCTCATGGTGCTCGAAGGCGGCTCGCGCGCTGAATTCCGTCGATCGCGAGTTGCCCTTGAGGCGCACCCTCGGCGCCACATCGGTAATGATGACCAGGGATTGGCCGCTTCAATCGACGCCGAGGTAAATTGATAATCCGATTAGCCGATTCGATCGCGCCGAACAAGCGCACGATCCGACGAAGCCTAACGTAGTTTCACTGACAACGGTGCGGCTGCACGATCTGCATCACAGCATTCCCAGCGCCTGGATCACAGCATTCCCAGCGTCTGGATACAGGCCCGTGTGCCAGTGCCCAAGTACTACGTGGCGGAAGCACAGCAGCTCACATTCAGTGTCGATGTTTTCGAGATTAGATTACCGCGATATCGACAATCTGCCCTGCCGGATTAACCGCTGCGCAACGGTTTTCGCTATCCGACGCTGTGAAAACGGCTGGTTCGCGACGCAAAACCAGCACTTAAGCAACATCGCACTTCGGACAGTGTAAAAGGCTGAGCGGCGCCTCCCGCTTTTCGAATGCCCGGTTGGCTAGTGCGGTCTTTCGAACGCGCGTCATCAGTGGCGCATTGGCGGCCAGGCTGGAGTACATGCCTCCCCGAGCGCCTTCGAATGCGCAATTCCAGGCGGCGAGCTCTTGCCCGTACACAAGCCCGTCCTTAATCTCGGTGAGCGTCGAACTTTCGAAGGTGGCTCGTCCTCCGGCTGCCATCGTTGCGATCATGCCGGCCGTACACCAATCTCCGGAGCCGCACGAGTCAACAGTGCGGGCAGCGGGGACTGCCTCCAAGGCGCGCCACCCGTCGTGACGCTTGCGATGAGGCGTCCTGTAGCGCAATCCGTGCATTCCGAGGGTCTGAACCTCGAGCATCCGATTATCAGCAGGACTTTCGTCAGCCAGGTCGGAGATGCGCTGGTTAGAGTACTTCACCACATGCGACAGTTCGAGCGCTTCTGCGAATAAGCGTTGGTCGCCACGGCCCGATGGCTCGAAGAATACTAACGCGCCGGAATCCGAAGCGAGGGAAGCGAGTTCGAGCGTTCCCCGGGAAACTCGGTCAAAGAAGAAGACTGATGTTCCTGGTAGGGCCGATTGCGCTTGTTCGACAACCTGTCGGGTGACAGGTTTAAACGATGGAAGCCAACCACCACAACGAAGGCACTCCCATGAGAATTTGTGAGTAGCTTTGCCTTGCATTGAACGCCGAACTTCCTGAACAACGATGGGTGTGTCCGAGACTGGTGTGCACCCAGCTAGATCGAGATGCACGCCCCATCGACCTAGGTCGGCGCGCACGCGCTGCGAGGCGGCGTCTTCATTCATCCTTGCAATCGGGTATGAATCCCAACCGTGCCACGACAAGATCGTCATTACGTTGCCGCACGTGCCACCGGCCCATGCTTGAATCGGGACGCTTGGATCGGAGCTGACGACGAGATCGAGCGCGACTAGTCCCGCGCCCAAGATCTTCGGTCGACGGACACTCACTTGTCGGACCCCTTCCTTAAGGCGGGTCGGTTATTAAGGTACGCGTCACCCTCCAACCAGAGGTGGACCAACATCGGATTTGCATCAGGCAAAGTCGCGTCCTCGTCCATTTCGTAAGCTTCGGCCTCAAGGTACGCGACTGGCAGATCGCGCTCGATGCACGCGATCAGCGATCCCAGAGCCATCAGCTTGCTACCGGTTGGCGAGACGATGATGGTCGACCCGCCGTTGCTCTCAAAGACCGGACGCCTGAGATCATCAATCCGCAAAATGGTTCGGTAGACGTCAAGCGGATCTCCTTCGTCTGCATAGACCAGGTTTCGACTGTCGACTTCCCAGACTTCCAACAGCTCATCGCGGAACTCGATCGTCAGCTTGTCAGGGAGCCTGGGGTCGCTGGCGGGGAAGGGGACGATCGGACAAGTATCGTCCGGTCCGACGAACTCGTAGATTCGCCCCAATTCCTGATTTCCGCGGAATGCCAATTGCGGCATCCATAGCTTTGCTGGCTCGGGATCTCGGTCAACGCCCTGTTCGGCGCTGAACCCGTGGACCCAACCTGGCCGGTCTCCGGCGATCGGTCTAATGGCGGTATCAACAGCGGGATTATGAGCAACTGTGATGTGTAAATTGGTCTTGAGTCCGGAGTCAAGGATTCGATCCACAAGTAGCCGAATCATCGGGAAGCTAGTGCCGATGGACAGTGCACTGATGTCTACGACAAGCTCGTCGACGCTATCGAGCGATAGCTCTTGAACCTTGGCGGCAGTTCGCCGGCCGCCGACGAGGGCGCCATCATCATCAAATACTCGGATGTCAACAACCGACAACTGCGGGACCACCGCAAGGAACGACTGCAGATTTGCTTGAGCGGCAGACTCGAGCTCATCTGACGGTGACGGTCGCTCCTCCTTGATCAATACTAGGTCGAGAGTCGCGCCTGAATTGATCATCTGTTGCGCAGCGACGCACGCACGGGGATCAAAACCAGCGCCAGCGATCATGAGGACATGCTTCTCCTGAAAGTATTCGGCGATGAATTCGTGCGCTTCGTCGCCCCGGTTTAGGACGCATTCGTCGTATCGTCCCGCCTCATGCACTGCGCGTGGCTCCCACCGCTCGAAGCATGTCATCGACCTCGCGCTCGAGGAAGCCGCCGCGTTTGAGCGTCAACCCAGTGCTAACGGTGACGGGTCCGCCGAGCTCGATTAGGCACCACTCTCGTCCTTTGGTGGAGTGCTTCGGTTTTAGTACGACTGCGTTGTAGGCAACGGCATACTGAAGCACTCTGGCGAGGTCGGCATGCTGTCGCGGTAGTTCGTCGAAGTCCTCTTGCGGAACACCCCAAGCGTTCGCACCGCCCCCAAGCGACGCGTTACCTTCGAGGCTTCGGTCGAGACATTCGGCGGCAATCGCATTCGTCAGCCGCCTAACTTCTCGGTGATGGGGGAAGTCCCACGAGTCGATCAGCTCGACAGCTTTCTTGGTTATGAGCCGATGCTGGTCAGCAATTGAGATCGTAGGTTGTTTGCCTCGAACTAGCTGGGTCTCCGCTTGGGCAACCAGACGGGAAGCGAGTTGGAGAAATTGTTCAGCATTCTCGGTACTGGCATCGCATAGCGCGTCGAAGCCGACGTAGTAAGGCACGTTGGCATCATGAAGAAGGCGTATTCGAGCCCCGTCGATCAAACTTGCGTCAACCGTGATCGGCTTGTTCGGCTCGATTTCATCCCCGACAAAGACATCTAGCGCGAGTTGGGGCGTTCGTTTTCCGTACCGCTCGAGCACAATCGCCGTTGCCGCAAGAACCAGTTCAGGGCTACTAAGATGTGACTTGGATGCGTCCAAATACTGCTCCACCTTGGCCACCAACTCGGCTCTGCGGGCGTCGGATGCACCGACTCTTCGCTGGATCACGTCAACCCGATGTTCGAGTTCGGCCAGCTTTGCGTCTGAGATGGTGACCCTGTCTGTGGCAAGAAGGTCTGCAAGATCGGTGAGACGCCGCCGATTGAAGGTGTCCATTTGCGCTAGGTAACGACTGGACATGTCCTTGGCCATCTTTCGAAAAGCAGGTCGACTCTGCTTACGATCAGTTGGCTGCATGCGGATATCTGTGATTACGCGGTTTCTCTGCATGGCCGGGTCAGAATCGTTTCCCAACACGTGCGCTGGTTTGAGAGCGTCGAGGCGCGTTAAGATCCACCTACCAACTCGCATCTCCCTCTGGGCGAGCCACCGTTCGATCCGCTCGTACTGGACGGGATGGAGTGAGTGCGCGTCATCAAAGATTGCGAGTGGTATGAGCGAGACTGTTTCGCGATCTAGCGGCACATTAATCCGTTCGATTACATCGAACGGGTGGTAGGCATCTCCTATCGCAGCCGCGAGCGTGTCCAGCTTGGGTGGTACTAATGCGCGGACGATTTTATAAATTGCACGCTCGACATCTCTTGCTCGAGTGAGCACTTGGTCGCCTCGACGTCCGCCGATTTGTTCCAGCGCGGCCTCGGCTCCGGTGCGTGCCTGGATCGTGACCTTCTCAAGAGCTGTTCCTGCATCGCCGAGCTGCCGCAGCCACCGAATTACTGCACGGGCTTGAACGAGCGTTGTGGTGAGCGACGTCCGCACCTCGTCCGGGTAAGGGAATTCCCAAAACTCGCGATACTCAGACTCGAGAGGCACGCGAGCTCCAAGAATTTGCGGTTTGAGGTCGGTGAGCACTGCACATCTAGTTAGCGCATCGGAAAGCGATCGGTAGGTGCTTGCGTCGCGATGACGTACCAGTGACTGAACCGTCGAATACTCGAAGAGTCTCGCAAGAGTCGTCTTGCCGCTGCCTGGCGTGCCAGTAACGATTGCGAGGCGGTCGTAGAGTGATCCGTTCCGTGCATGACGCTCGAAGAATGTGATGACAGGCTCTGGAGTCACGACCGCGAGAAAGGCTTCTGTATCAACTAGGTACTCGGTTGCTCGCTTTTCAAAAGGGTTCGCCATAACCCCCCCTAGGTGTGCCGCTGTCGGCGTCGAAATAGTGGCCGCATCGCTGGAACCGAATTCTCGGGCGCGTCCCCGTCGGCACCATTTGTCTCTGCCCAGAGGAGCGGCAACGAATTATTTGGCGTGTTGTGGTCAAGGACGAGCGGCAGCGCGCAACCGCCGTACCCGAGCTTCATGTCGTCAGTTCCGCCTACTTTTGTATGTGATGTTTCCAGTACTGGGTCGTAGTACCGATTGGCCAGCTCTAGGAAGTCCTGATCTTCAGGATTGCTGGCACTCATGGGAAGTGACTCGGGGAGCTTGATGCCATACGTCAGCCTAGGCAGAGAGCTGATCCCCAGCTCCGTGAGCAGTGCCGCGGAGTCTTGAATGCGTGCACCGAGACCGGAGATAGCTGCAGCTGTGCCGGCGTAGTGGTGGACGTTCACTCTGTAGTCTTCTTCGAAGATCTGGCGCTCGAGGTCCGAGACCGCCTTCCTGACAGATTTTGCGAACTTCACCAGCTTGCCCTTTGGGGCACCGGTATCAGAATCAATCCGGAAGAAGGTGGTGCCGGTGGCGACGAAGTCGTCGACCAAATAGACCGCTACAAATCTGGCATCGGGATCGTCGGTGTCTTTCCGTAGACTGCCAAGGAGGTCCTGCCATTTTTCGCTATCCAACTGGGCCGAACCCACTACTTGCTCGTTGGAGATCAAGCCGACGTTCTGATGACGAAGGTAGTCCACCCGGGCTCCGTCACTAAGGCCCAGAAACAGCGTGCGGCGCCGCAAGTGCGCAATCCGGTCTAGCGCGTCGGCGTCAGCATTGACGAGGTATGGGCGAATTTGGAGTTCTTCGGCAACAGCGCGGACAAGCTCGGGCCGGACCCAGTTCGTATAAAACTGGGCAACCAACTTCTCCATCTCGCCTGGACCGATGTACACCAATCGGTCGGTTACGAACTCATACGCTGTGCTGCGTTCGTTCGGCTTGAACTGTTGAAGCCACGCGGCCAGGCTTTCGATAAACCTGACACCAGCCTCGAAATCTCTATAGCCGTCGTACTTTAGCGATGCCATCAAACGCAGGCGGCGAAACTCGTCATACGCGCGATCGTCGTCCCAGTCCATGATTCTCCCCAATATGCGGAGAGCAAGTTGAGTGTTCACGTAAGACTCAGCCGAATGAGTGGGTCCCCGTTCAACGTGATCGCGCGTAGGTAATGCAGCGTGGCCCGCATGCCCCGCAAGCCCGGCGGAGCGATGTTCCAGCAATGATCTGGATGACCGCTGACTTGGTCGACGCTTAGCCCGAGCGGGTGAGCGAGCATTTCGAAATCATTGCCAGGCCAGCGCCCGCGGTCTCCAATACGGAGCACATAATCCGGGTTCGCTACGTTGCTGACTACGTTCAGTTTGGACGCAGAGCGGTCAACGACATCGATTGAATGGCTAGAGCGCATTAGTCGCACGCCGCCAATCTGAAGTTCGTCGATGAGCTCGCGTACATCCGTCCACAATGCATCTTCGTCGGCCGCGGATCTTGGGGTGAGTGTCAGTTGGCTTGGACGGAGATCCACCTGCATACGCGGCATGGTCGCGAGTCTGGCTTGAATTGCGTTATTTACGTTAGCAATCGCGGCAGTTGGAGTGCGGCCACGATCAGGCCCATCCGTCGAATCTAAACCAATGATCTCGGCGCCGTTGTAGTAGCCGACGAGAACCTGCGGCCAAAGAGATGTCGGCAACACCGCGCGTAGGCTGTCGCCGGCCGACTTGCCCCTGCCAGTTGCGATTCCGATGCGCACCCCTCCGTCTGCGAGCCTACGCAATTCAGCACCGATCTCTGGCACAGGATTCTCGAAGCGCCTTGCTGTGTCGACCACTGTTCCGTCATAGTCGAGGACAACGCCGGCGAGCCTGGTCGATGTAAGGCGCTCTTGCATACGCTCCAGGTTCGTCCGCCAAAAATCGGCCTCGGGTGGAGCGTCTGGACCCTGCGCGTTTATCTTTCGCCGGATGGCCCAAGCACCAGTGCTGGGGACGACAGGCTCAGGGATGCGCAACCCGTAGAGCTTTCTGCCGAAGTCAGGAACACCCGGTTGTCCTGGGTCGATCCCTCTGGAAAAGCCGGCCTGCGCCGTCAGGTGGAACGTCGCGAGGAGAGACCCCAATTCGGCGCGCTCTCCCCGGCCTTCAACGTCAATGCGTGAGCAGGGGATTCCCTTCGGAATCACACGCAAGGTTTGATCCGCGAGCTTACGGTCCGAATCGGAAATGAACACCAGGAGTCCAGTACTATCGCCGTTTTTTGCGAGCCAGTGATGGCGTCCATGGGCGAAATGCCGATAGTCGGCCAGTTGAACGTCCTTGATGCCTGCCTCGACGAACTTTGACTCAAGATCAATGCCGCCAAGGGTTGTCTCACCGCCGTGCAGAACGACCAAGTGATCGACCAACCGAACTCTCTCGTACTCCTCTAGCCATGTCGCAACACGACTAGAGGTCGGGTCGGCCAAGGGGCTAAGCGATGCAGCTACCCCATACCACTCGTTGTGTCGCCCTGCGGCATTCAAATAGCAGCGAGACATCAACGCGCAGAAGGCGAGCAGCGAATTTGTTGCTAGGAAACCGTCCTTCTTTGTTGGAGTTGCGAGCACGTGCAGGGTCAAGAATGGGTTCTCGCGACAAAGGGTTGCGACTCGGCTCCGCTCTTGCATCGTCAAGACGTTCACAGCGTCAGGTTCGCCGAGCTGACAGGCACGCACGGCGGCGATGACGTCGACGTTGGAACCGCCGGCGCTGAAGATCCAATGAGTTGCGTTATTCGCAATTGGCTCTGAAGCAAGGCGGTACGGGGTCGCAGCCGCCGCGACTTGTCGAAAAAAAGTACGGTGCAGACGCGCTAGATGACTCGCCGCAGAGAACGAGCCTCCTGACCCCACCGCCACCAGCGGTGAGGACCAACCGCGCGAGATAGCCATCAATAATTTGGTCACGTCGGTGTCAGAGACCCAATCAAGTGTGTGCCGGAGTTCGGCCATTTCCGAACGATAAGGACGTGCCACGAAATGAAGACCCTACTGACTGTTTGCGCTCTCGCCTGACTCGTGAAGAGGGTAGTGGTCAGCACTGACAAACTCACCGAGGTCGTCGGGATGTCGTAGAAGTGTGTTGGTCACGTCCGCAGGTGTCGGTCGGCGGCAATGCCGCCGGTCAACGAATTGTCACGTGCTTTCCGCGGTCCAACCGTTCGAGCTGTCGGCTTGGTTCACTCGCGCCATCGAGCCGTCTCGAAAACGATGGGTTCTTGCGACTGAGACGTACCCGCCACCGAGTCTGAGCTACCTGCACTGACGGTGATCATTGACTGTCTAGAAAACCTGTCTCAAAACTGCTATTCTCATAACCCAGTCAGACACGAGTTTGTGAGACAGGAGACGTGATGGCCACCATCGGCTACGCGCGGGTGTCAACCACTGAGCAGGACCCACAACTTCAACTTGACGCCTTGCAGAAAGCAGGTGCCGCCCGCATCTTCACCGACCACGGTGTCAGCGGCGCGACCGCCAGCCGCCCACAACTCGATGCCTGCCTCGATCACCTTCGCGACGGCGACGTCCTCACCGTCTGGAAGCTCGACCGACTCGGACGCAACACCCAGCACGTTCTCGCCGTCGTCGACGACCTGATCTCACGGGGGGTCGGGTTCCGCAGCATCACCGAAGGCCTGCATACCGAGGGCGCGATGGGCAAGGCGATGCTGACCATCATGGCGGCATTCGCCCAACTCGAACGCGACACCATGATCGAGCGCACCCGCGCCGGGTTGGCCGCCGCCGCCGCCAACGGCCGCAAGGGTGGGCGCCCACGCAAGGTCAACGACGCTCAGGCCGCCAAAGCCCGCCATCTCAAGGAGAAGGGCGTCGCGGCCACGGATATCGCGAAGATGTTGAGCGTCTCTCGCGCCACCGTGTATCGCTATCTTGCCGAGGACGCCGCCTGAAACCGCAAAGGATCGTAGGTCCGATCGAGGGTTCCTCGATTTCGTGTTCGATTCACCGTCGATCCCTCACTGATCGAAATCACTGCCCGCCTGTAAGGCGCCCTGGGTTGTCATGCACTGCATCCATCGGTTGCGAATGTCGGCGGGCTTGGCCGAGAGGTCGACTGACATGAATCGCAGGGTGTGTCCCTGGATCTTGGTCTCTGCGGTGAACTCCTGGCGGCCGGAGGTCTTGACGAAGAGCAGCACCCCCTCAGCGGCGTCAGCGACAGCATTCCCATTACCGCTCTGTGAGGCAAGGTAGGCGTAGAGCTGGTAGAGATATCCGCTGGCCACTGTGGTCTTCCCATCTCGGTCGACCAGCGCATCGGTGAACTTCGTTTCGATAACGATCCGCCTCTTCATCGCGGGGTTATCTAGTGTGACATCAGTTTTCATGACGGGCAGGAACGTCGGAGTCGGGCCCATTTCGGACTTCCAGTGCAGCTTGCGAGATCCGATGGTCCAGCCTTGTGCGGACAGTGTGTGCCAGAAGAATCCACGTACCGCGGCCTCGAACAGCTTGCGATGCTTGCCAGGCTCGTTGAGGAGGGCCGGGAGGTCTGCCAGGCCTTGCTCGTGGTACGGGATGGCCATGTCACGCAGCAGATGCGCGGCGTCAAGCATGCGGCGGTCGCCGGCGTCGTGATGGGCGAGGCGATCGCGGGACAACTCGCTGCGCGAGGGTTCGACAGCGCCGACGCCGAGTCGGTGCATTCGGAAGGCGGCGGCGCGGCAGCGTTGTGCGAGTTCGGCTCTCTTGATGGCCTGCGCCGCGTAGATCAGGGTATGGGCGATGAATCGGTTTCGGGGGGAATCGACGCTGAGTTCCTCGAATCGGCAGGCGATCCGGCCCTGGTCGGAAAGCCGACGGGTAACGGATCTCAGGTGGTCAATACGTCCCCGCACCCGGTGGAGATCAGCATGGCGGGTCCGGTAGTGCAGGGTCAGTTGGCGCCGGAGGCGTTGCTCGACCTCAACAACCAGCACTTCTGCGATGGCGTCTAGGAGGTCCTCATCCCGTTCGCCCGCAAGGATCTTGTTTCGTTCAGGTGCCCGCATTTCGGCGAGTAGTTCTGAGGCATAGATGAGCAGGAACCACATGCTGCGCACCGGGATGCTGGTTTTTCCCTCCCCGAGGATGATCACTGTGCTCCCGAAGCTCAGGCTTTGAGGGCCGCTATGGCGGCCTCGGCTTTCTCGCTGGCGTCGAACCAGTACTCCTGCAGTTGCGGGCCGATCTGTGTATCGATGACGCCGAAGTACCAATCCTTTCCATCGGACTGCGCCTGAAGTGGAGTCAGAAAGCTCTGTCCGATCACAAAATTAGGTCCCAGCATGCGGTCTTCCGCGATCGTTGTATTCAGGTCATGAATACGGCTGCGGATCGTCTCCACCAGTCCCGGATCATTGGGCAGCTTCTTGGCGAGATCAGCCGCCCAGGCATCGGTGAACGCCGGTTCGAGCGTTTCGTAGCTGAACCGCCGGCGCAGGGCGAGGTCGACCAGAGCCAGTGACCGGTCGGCGATATTCATCGTCCCAAGCAGGTACAGGTTGTCCGGCAAGTAGTACTGCTCTGCGATGGATTTCGGATAGCTAAGGGCCAGCGCATCGTCCGGGTTCCGCTTGCTTTTCTCGATGAGGGTGAGCATCTCACCGAACGCTTGGGCGGGGTTGCCGCGGTTGATCTCCTCGATGACCAGGACGTGCGGAACGTCGGGATTCTGCCGAGCTCGATCGGCGTGCTGCAGCAGAGCGCCGTCAGTCAGGTCGAGCTGGCCACCGGATGTGGGCCGCCAGCCGCGGACGAAGTCCTCGTAGGAGGTGTTGGGGTGGAATTGCACCGCTCGGATAGCTCCCGGTGCTTGGGTCCCGATGAGGGCTTGTGCCAGGCGCCGCGCCAACCACGTCTTTCCTGTTCCCGGGGCTCCTTGCAGCACGAGGTTTAGGTTCTCTCGCCAGTGATCGAGCATCTTTTGGAGACGCTCCTTCGAGTGGAAGCACCCTTCGGCGACGATGTCGGCCACGGTGTACGGGGTGTCCGATGATCCGCCCATGGATCCGCCGCCGGCGCCAGCGTCTTTGCCACCAGGGGGCTGGGGATCCTCCTTATCGGGGAGCCACTTCGGTCGCCAGATGTCGTCGTATATGTCGACCGGTCCGCCTGCTTGAGCTTCGATTGCGTCGATGATGTTGCGCAGGTCGGCGTCGAGGTCCTTCGTCGGGCCGTCAGGAAGATTGTCTGTAGCGAAGGCTGCGCGAAGGGCGGTGCGATGCTGTTGACTCACCATCGGCGGGTAGTAGCGCGGTTGGAAGAGGTACAAAAGTGCTTGGCGCTGGGCTGGCTCGCGGTGGCCGGGCGAGTCCATGACCAGGTCCCGCAACGCCTCGGGACTTGTCTTCGCCTGGGCGCGGATGCTTGGGTCCTGGCTCTTGAAATACTCCGCGAACTCCACCAGGAACGACAGCTGCGCCCAGCGGCGATTGTTCCAGGCCGGCCCGCCGTTGAAAACGCCCTCGTTGAAGGCCGCAAGAACATCCGGAGTTAACGCAACTGGCGGCTCTAAGGGTTCCAGCACCTCTTCGATGACCTTGCGCTTGTAGGGCGTGGTGAAGTTCGAGACCGGCAGGATGTTGAGGATGTAGATCTCGGCGAAGAGCTGCCTGGCGGACGGGCTGCAAGGTGCCAGTTGAATTGCGAGCTTCTCGGCGAAGGACTTGGCCGAAACGTCGGGTGCGGCGACATAGTTCGTGTGCAGTTCAGCGAGGCGGGAGCTGGTCCAGATCTGCTTGTCGGGAGTTAGCAGAGAACCATCAGCAATGAGACAATCGTTAAGGATCTGAGCGGCGACCTTCTCGACTTGCGGCGCATTTGGCCTTTTCATCGTTGGCGACGCATTTACCACTGTCATTGTCTCCCTGGGTGAAACAGCACGTGCTTGCCGACTTGAGATCGCTGTTCCTGTATGCGATCGGCCGCTAGCTCGACTGTCTTATCCTCGTTGTTGGGCGGCCTCCGCGGAACGCGGTTTTCCGAATCCGTCTGAGACTAGCGCCGGATTGGACCTCTTTGTCGGCCAACGCAACGTGGGGCCGCGATGGGCTCAGACGAACCTCTTCACAGTTGACTGTGCGTGGTCGAGGATGTTGTCGGACTGATTGCAATCGCATGCTCGCCTCCGCCATTCGGCGCCTCGATCGCGAGCACCACCGGTCCGAGAAGTCGGGTGGGAAACCCCACACACCAGCGAAGCTGGCCTATTACCGTTGCTTTGTGTGGGGGAGTCACCGCGAATTGAGGCTGACCACCTGTCGCCGGGCCAGCGCTTCACGATCCGTCGGGCGGTCCAGGGTGCGATCGACTCGCACGGCGTTGAGTGGGCGATGCGGAACACCTGTGCCGACCTCGAGGCGAAGTACGGAATCTCCTACGACACCATCGACTACCTGCTGCACGACGAACTTCCGGCCGCGCTGCCCGAGGAGCTGTTGACGTCGGGGCAGCGAAACCGGATCCGGCGCGATTTCAGCGCCGCGACAGCCATCACCGATGTCACCCAGAGACGCAACGCAGCCGCGGAGGTGGTCAGAAGCCACGCAGAATTGCTCGGCGTCTCCGAGGACACCATCAGGACCGTTGTCGGTGTCGACGGCGATACTGCACCGCCAGCCCCAGCACCCGCGTCCGGAGGAGTTCCTGTGCTTGTAGCTGCCCCGGCCCTGCCCGAACCCGGGCAGGTTGTCGAAGTCCGCGGCTCGACGTGGGCGGTGGCCAACGTACAAGCCCAAGGGCTTCCGTTGAGTCCGGCTGACGATGCGGCGGCCCATATCAACCATGTGGTCGACCTGCAGTCGCTGGACGAGGACCGCCTCGGCGAGCAGCTGTCGGTGATCTGGGAGCTGGAGGTCGGCCACACGGTCACCCCGCCACAGGGGCTGCACGAGCACATCAACCCAGCGGGCTTTGACGACCCCGTCACGTTGGCCGGCTTCATCGATGCGATGCGTTGGGGTGCGCTGACCTCGGCGGACCCCAACCGCTACCAGGCGCCATTCTGGTCAGGTGTGGTGGTGGAGGCCTACCAGCTCGAACCGTTGCGGCGGGCGTTGACCAGCCCGCGGACCAACCTGCTGTTGGCCGATGACGTCGGGTTGGGCAAAACGATCGAGGCCGGCCTGGTGGTGCAGGAGCTGATCTTGCGGCATCGCGCCCGGACCGGGGTGATCGTGTGCCCGCCAAGCCTGGCGCTCAAATGGCAAGACGAAATGCGCGACAAGTTCGGTTTACAGTTCGTGATCGTCAACAGTGAGCTGATGGCTCAGGTGCGCCGAACCCATGGCTTGCACGCCAACCCATTTCAGCTGTATCCGCGGGTGATCGTCTCCATGGCGTGGCTGCCGCAGGTGCGCTGCCAACGGCTGCTGCGCGACGTGTACGCGCAGGCCAAGAACCCCAAACTGGGCAAAAGATTCGCCTTCGACATACTCGTCGTTGACGAAGCTCACCACGTCGCGCCGTCAAGCCCGTCGGCCATCGCGAAGGGGCGCGGCTACTCGGTGGACACTCAGCGCACAGTGGCGGTGCGCCAGCTCGCCGAAACGTGTGAGCATCGGCTGTTTCTCAGTGCCACCCCGCACAACGGCCACCCGGAGTCCTTCACCGCGCTGATGGAGATGATCGATCCTCGCCGGTTCTCTCGCGGCGCGCTGCTGGATTCGGCGGCCCTCAAGGACGTGACCGTGCGCCGGCTCAAGAGCGACCTCAAGGGCAAAGGCTTCAAAGACCGCCAGGTCAATATCCTCGACTTCACCCCCGAGGACAGCGAGCAGCAGATGTTCTCTCTGCTTGATGAAATCGTCACCCGCAGCGCCAAGCAGAACGGCACCAAACCGGGCGGGGACATCGTCACGATGCTGCTCAAGAAACGGTTCCTGTCGAGTCCGTTCGCCTTCGGGATGACCATCAGCCATTACCTCGACGCGCGAGCGGGACGCGGCTTGCGTGCCGACGACTATGACGACATCTTCGGTGAGGGCCAGGCCGACGAAGAAGAAGGTTTGTGGGAGCACGACGAGGCCGAACGGCTGCGGGAGTCCAAGGTGTCCGATCCGCTCAGCGCGGCTGAAGCCGGACAGCTCGAGAAACTCGCCGAGTGGGGTTTGGGCTACGAGAGCCGACCCGACTCGCGATTGCACCGGCTGGTGAAGTTTCTGGACGCGGTGTGCCGGCCCGACGGTAGGCACTGGTCCAACGAGCGGGTAGTTGTGTTCACCGAATACGCCCATACCCTCGGCTGGTTGCAACGGGTCCTGGCCCAACGCGGCTACGCCGACCGGTTGGCCGTCATCGAAGGCGTAACTCCCACCGAGGATCGCGAATACATCCGCTCCCAATTCACGGCCAACCCGGCTGAGGAACCGGTTCGGGTGCTGTTGGCCACCGACGCCGCCGGTGAGGGAATCGACCTGCAGACCCACTGCCATCGGCTGGTGAATTTCGACATCCCGTTCAACCCGTCGCGGCTCGAACAGCGCATCGGCCGGATCGACCGCTACGGGCAGACCGACACACCTGAGGTTTTCCACTTTGTGCCCGATGACAAGTCGTCCACCTACGCCGCCGACGCGGACTTCATGGCCCGCGTCGCCAAGAAGATCGCTCAGGTCGAGGTGGATCTGGGATCGGCCAACCAGGTGATCGGTGAGGAAATTCAGGAACACTTCGCCCGCCGCCAACCTGCCAAACGCAAAGCCAAGGGGCTCGATGGCAACAAAGTGATCCAGGAGGCCCTAGCCGGCGGCATAGAACTCAACGCACGGCTCACCGAACTGGAACGCGGCTATGACGCGTCGCGTGCCGATCTGCATCTCGACGCGCAGAATTTGCGCCGCGTCGTCGACACCGCGCTGCAAATCAACCATCAGCTCCCGCTGGAACCGGTCGGCGACGCCGACACCGACGCCGACGTGTTCACGATGCCTGCGTTGAGCCCTGGATGGCAGGAGACGCTCAAAGGCTTGGCCACCCGGCTCAAACCCGATGTGCTGCGGCCGATCACGTTCGACCCAACCGCAGCCGAGGGGCGCAGCGATCTGGTGTATGTGCACCTGGGCCATCCGATCGTGCAGAAAGCCCAACGGCTGCTTCGCCGCTCGCTATGGAGTGTGGATTCCACCCTGAACCGCGTGACCGCGGTGGTGATCGACGGTATGGCGGAGTCGTTCGTGGCGGCGGTGACCCGCATGGTGCTCGTCGGCCGGGGAGGGGTGCGTCTGCACGAGGAGGTTTTCCTGGTCGGTGTTCGTCTACGCGGGCGTCGCGCGATGGCCGAGGAGAAAGCGGAGCGCGCCCTCGACCACGCCCTCGACGGGGACCGGCTGACCCTGGCCAGCCGCCGGGTCCGCGACGACCTCTGTGAGCTGTGGAACGCTCCGGACGCACCGCTGCGGGAGCGACTAGAGGAGTCGATGCACGCCCGTGCTGAGCGCCGACACACCCGCGTGCTCGAGCAACTGGACAACCGCCGCGCGTCCGACATCCAGCGGGCTCGCGACATCTTTTCCGCGTTCCGGTCCAATCTGCGCGAATCGCTGGACCTGCTGCGCAGCAAGGACGCCGAAGCCGAGGCGATGCTGTGGGCCGACGAGCAGCAGAAGCAGTGGCGCCGCGACATCGAATCCATGCAGCGCCGCCTCGACGAACTCGACGACGAGGAGGCCCGAGAGATCACCGCGATCACCGACCGCTACGCCGAGGTCAAACCCCACACCACCGCCGCCGCGGTGGTGTTCGCGCTGACCCCGGCCGACGCGATAGGAGGGCTGCGCTGATGGCGCCGCCCACCCCGCGACAACGTTCCACACCGAATGTCTCTGAGCTGCACCGTGCGTGGCTCGAACTCGTCGACACCGACGGACCGTTCCTGGCGGTCGCTCCGCTCAAACGGGTATGGCCCCAAGGCATGCCCGGCTTGGATGATGCCCGCAAGGAAGCATTGCTGTACGCACGCAAGGACTTCGAAGCCGCTTGGGAGGTAGCCGATCGAGCCACCGGTGACGGAGACTCGCCCCGGGATGCTTACCGCATCGCCCGCGACAAATGGGTGGAGACCGTGCTGCGTGATGTGGCCGGCTGGGCCGAATCCCTGTCGTGGGGGACGGTCGCCGGGGTGCAGGCGCAGTCACCGAACCGGGCGGTCACCGTGGGCGCGCAGGCGGCCCTGCTCGCCCCGGATGGCGTTATCGGCGCGCTGATGTCGGTCATCGACCCGGTCGACTCGCTTCGCCAGGTTCCCAACGACCTGTGGGCGGCCACTCCCATCGACCGGATGGAATCGCTGCTGCGCGGCAACGACATTCCGATCGGCATTGTCACCGACGGACGCTGGTGGGCCCTGGTGAGTGCACGTGCCGGGGCGATGACCGCCTCCGGCGTCATCGACGCGCTGACATGGGTGGAAGAGCCCCGCACCCGTGATGCCTTCCTGACGTTGATCTCGCGCCAGCACATCATCGGCGGCACGCTCGACGAGCGGCTGCCGCTGCTGTTCGAGGAATCCGTGACCGCTGCCGAAGAGATCACCGAAGCCCTCGGCGCCCAGGTGCGCGGCGCGGTCGAACTGCTCATCCAGTCTTTCTCCGAATCCGCCCGCGACGCCCAACAACGCGGCGGACCCTATCCGCTTCCGACCGACACCCACCAAAGCTACGAAGCCGCGGTGACGATCATGATGCGGATCGTGTTCCTGCTATTCGCCGAGGAACGCGGCCTCCTGCCGTCCGGCGAACTGTTCGAGCAGGGCTACGGGATCTCCCGCGAACTAGACCGGCTACAGACACGCTGTGATGAGGACAGCGAGGAAGCCCTCGATGCCACCTCGCTGACCTGGCATCGCCTGCTGGCGACCAGCCAGGCGCTGTACGGCGGTGCCTCGTTTGAGAACATGCGCGTGCCCGCCTACGGCGGATCGCTGTTCGACCCGGCGCGCTTCCCGTTCCTCACCGCGCTGACCCCGCACGGAACCCTGGCCGTCACCGTGTCCGACCGGGTGATGCTGCACGCACTGCGGTCGGTGCAACTGGCCATCCTCAAAGGCGGCGAGGCGCGGCGAATTTCGTTCCGCGACATAGATGTCGAGCAGATCGGCTACATCTACGAAGGTCTGCTCGGCTACACCGCGGTCGCCGTCGGTGAAACCTACCTCGGTCTGCAGGGTGCCCGCGGTGAGGAACCCGAGATCACGCTGTCGGATCTGGAGCGACTCGCCGCGGCCAACAGCACACCGAAGAAACTGGCCGAGGCAATCCGCGCCCGTGTCGCAGACAACCAGCCCTCCGCCAAGCCGCAGTCAGCCGCGGGCATCGCCAAAAATATTGCGGCGCCGGTCGATCCGAGTGTCGTCAGTGCGCTGGCCCAAGCGGTCGGTGACGACCCCGAGTTGCGCGAACGTGTGCTGCCCTGGCTAGGCGTCATGCGCCAGGATCTGCGGGGTCGCCCGTTCGTGGTTCTTGACGATGGACTGTTGGTTAAGGAAACGCCGTCCCGCAAGAATGCCGGGGCGCACTACACGCCAAAATCACTAGCTATGGAAGTCGTCCTGCATGCACTGCAGCCGCTGTGCTATGCGCCGGGCCCGTATCAGACCGCCGACGAGTCACAGTGGAAGCTGAAGTCTTCCGACGACCTGTTGGGCCTGAAGGTCGCCGACATCGCTTGTGGCTCAGGCGCATTCCTGGTCTCCGCGGCGAGCTATCTGGCCGATCGGGTGGTCGAGGCGTGGATCGCCGAAGATCCCGCCAACGCTCATCGCGGCGACCTGCACCGCCGCGCCGTCCGGGAAGTGGTCGCCAACTGCCTCTACGGCGCCGACATCAACGACATGGCCGTCGAAATGTGCAAGCTCTCGCTGTGGCTGGTGTCACTGGACCGTGATCTGCCGTTCTCCTTCGTCGACGACAAAATCTTCCTAGGCAACTCGCTGCTCGGCACCACCAGCCTCGATCAGCTCCGCAGGCTACACATCGACCCTTCCCGAGTGCCGACTGGAGAAATGTTCGACATCTTCGACGTCGACATCGACGCGATAATCCGCAAGGCGGCCGATCTACGTCGCAAACTCGCCTCCGAGATCGACGAGAACGATCCCGCGCGCAACAGTGCCGCCAAGCGTCGCCAACTCGCTCAACTTCGCCATGTGACAGCAGAATTGCGCAAGATCGCCGACGGGGTTGTCGCTGCGGGACTGCCCCTGGGGGGAAAGCCGGGCAGGGCGCTCGACGAGGCTTACGAGAACCTGCGCATCGCGGTCAAGGCAGCGCACGTCGAATCTGGTATGCCCGATTCGACGATGCTCGATTCGATCATCGACATTGGTCTTAGCCCGACCGTGCCGACCGACTACCGGCGGTGGCAGCCCAATCATTGGGTTATCGAAGCGCCCGACGTGATCGTGGACCGTGGCGGATTCGATGCTGTCATCGGCAACCCACCGTTTGTCTCGAGTACGAATGCACCTGCTGCTGTCGGAGAGAACATGCACGACTGGCTAGCACACGTGCTTGGGGAAGGAGTGAAGGGTAAGGCGGACCTCGTAGCGTTCTTTCTGCTGAGGGCGATCAGCTTGGCTAACGCATCATCGACATTGGGATTGATCGCAACGAACACAATTGCTCAGGGGGACACTCGGCAGGTCGGACTTGATTACGCGGTTGCGAAGGGCTTGGAGCTTACTCGGGCTATTCGGAGCGCAAAGTGGCCCGCCTCAACCGCCAGCCTTGAGTATGCCGCGATCTGGGGAACAAGAATCCCCGTTGCCGAGAATGCCCAACGCGTTGTTGACGGTACGCCCGCAGGTTCGATCTCGACATTGTTGGAGCCGGCTGGTCGCGTCTCTGGTCTTCCCTTAGTCCTGCAGGAAAATCGCGGAATCGCATTCAACGGGATCAAAATGTATGGGCAGGGGTTCTTGATCTCTCCTGACGAGGCAGCCCGGTGGATTCACGCGGACCCGCGGCTTCGCGATGTTTTGGTGCCATACCTCTCGGGTGAGGATGTGAATGGGCATCCGGAAGCCCAGGCTCCTAGGTGGGCAATCGATTTCAACAATATGGCGCTGGAGGCGGCATCAACTTACGCGCTGCCCATGGCACGTGTTAAAGAGCTAGTGAAACCAGAACGTGAGCGTGCGAGTGAAGCAGTTGCTTCGGCTCCTTGGTGGCTGCCGTTCAGAAGCCGTCCCGCTCTTAGGGCAGCGATCCGCAGCTTGACGCACGTCCTCGTGATTACCGCAGTGAGTAAGACCGTCATGCCGTTCCGCGTACCGAGTGCACAAGTTTTCAGCCATAGTCTCAACGTCTTTGCAAGTGACAGTTACGCACTCCAGGCGGTGCTGTCCTCTTCGTTGCATCAGCTATGGGCGGTCACTTATGGCTCGACGATGCGTACTGATGTGCGTTACACGCCCTCGGATGTATTTGAAACCTTCCCGTGTCCAGTTCAATCCGACCGTTTGGATCGAATGGGGAGGATGCTCGATGATAAGCGCCGCGAAGTAATGCTTCGCCGCAACCTTGGTCTGACAAAGCTCTACAACTTAGTAAACGACCCACAAATCACTGACGCCTCCGACCCGGATATTGCCCGGATGCGTTGCATACACGTCGAGCTTGATGAAGTGGTGATGAATGCCTACGACTGGTCGGACATTTCGCTCGATCATGGCTTCCATACATACCGGCAGATGGAGCGCTGGACGGTGAGTCCCGCAGCGCGGGTGGAGATTCTGGATCGGCTGTTGGAGGAGAACCACCGCCGCGCCGCCGAAGAAGCACAACAGGCCGCGAAGCCGAAGGGCAAAGGTCGTCGAGGCAAGAACGTGTCGGAAGAGCAAGGAACATTACTGTAATGCCTGAGTCTGCCGAGAAATTAAGGGAATTGGGGCCGACCTACGAGTTGACCTATGAGCCGGATGGTTCGTCGTTCACTGTCCGCGAGAACTTGGTCGATATCTTGCACCGGGAATTGCTGGGCCCGATCCATGGTCCTGATGAGGTATTGCCATTCAGTCCGCGGTCGCAGTATCTGGTGGGGCACATCGCGCCGGTGCGGCTCACCGGGGCGGCGTCGGGCAGTGACGACGCGGCTGAATCCACTGAACGGGGCGAGCTCGCCGAGGCCCGGGTTGATGAGGACGCGGTCACCGAGGTGCGCGGTGTCCCGGCGTTCGCCACCGAAGAGCACGAAGCCGATGCCGACGATGATGACGCCGAGGATCGGGCACCCAAGCAGGGCTTGATGATCCCCTCGTCCATGGGCCTGCGGTTTCAGGTACCGCCGGACCTGGAGGCGTTTACCGTCACCGCGTCGTGGGGCACCTATGAGTCGGTGCAGACCGACATGGTCACCAAAGCAGGCCGTCCGATCCGCCATTTCCAGCGCATCGCCGTTGAACAAGCTCGCACCGTTCGCCTGGACGACCTCGACGCCGGTCGGATGACGACAATCCCTTTGCGCGACACCATCTGCCTGCGGGTCGATCGCTTCGACGACCTGGCGTGCAATCGGGTGCTCATCGAGATCGCGCTGTGTAATGACCGCGAGACACCAATGCCGATCCCGATCGGGATGTGGATGTTTCAGACCAAGCTGTATGTCGATGCTGGCGGATCGGAGGCCTTTCTTCCTGTCTGCGATGTGCTGGAACAGGACTGGCCAGAACACGACCCTGAGGTGCAACGGCTGAACCTGCAGTACCGCAACCGGCTTGAGTACGCGATCGGTCGGACGTGTTCGGTGGACTGGACAGTCAAGAAAGGTTCGCGGCGCGCTACGGCGGTGTGGACCACGTGGCTGCCGATCGCCGAGACACCGCAGACGCAGGCGCGTGCTGTAGAAAATGCGCTGCTGTCGATGGACGCCCTAGCGGCGGCGAGCGCCGAACAGGTCCGCGCCGGGCTTGAGCCGCTCGTTGCCGGCTACCGGACGTGGCTCGACACCCAGGAGACCGCCGCAGCGCACTTGCCGGCGCATCTTCGGGACACAGCAGACCTGGCGCTTTTGGAGGGCCGCCGCGCGCACAAGCGACTGCAGGATGGCCTGGACCATGTGGTCGCTGATTCCGAGGCGCTGCGCTGCTTTCGATTCATGAACGCCGTGATGCGGGATCAGCGCGTCGCCTCTCAAGTGGCTGCGCTGCGTGCTTCGGATCCCGGTTTGTCGATCAGCGGCGCGCAAGCCAAGGTCGCCGAAGAGGGTGCGAATGCCGCTTCATGGCGGCCGTTCCAGTTGGCATTCATCTTGATGCAGCTCGGCGCCCTGACGACTCCGGCAGCGCAGTTGCGCAGCGCCGAGCACCTGGCGCGCGTCGAATTGCTGTTCTTCCCGACCGGTGGCGGCAAGACCGAGGCATATCTCGGTCTGGCCGCCTACACGTTTGCGATCCGCCGCCGCCAGGGTGTCGTCGATTCCGCCGACGGTCCCCTCGACGGCCGCGACGGTGTGGCAGTGTTGATGCGTTACACCTTGCGGCTGCTCACCGCCCAACAGTTCCAACGGGCGACCGCACTGGTGTGTGCGGCCGAGTTGACCCGCCAGGCCGATGAGACCATTTGGGGCGCTGAGCCTTTCCGCATTGGGCTGTGGGTGGGAACCGATGTCAGCCCGAAACGCTTCGAAGAGGCCGACGAGCAGCTGACCAAGGCCAACGAGTATGGGGCGCACCGGCTCACCGTGCTGCAGGTGCAGCGCTGCCCGTGGTGCGGCACCCCGATCACCGCCGCTCAAGTCAAAGCCGACGCCACGGCGAGGCGGGTGTTCGTCTACTGCGGCGACGACCTGGCTCGCTGCCCGTTCGCCAAGGGTGGGCAGGTCTCTGAGGGCCTACCGATCCTGACCGTCGACGAGGAGATCTACCGGCTCACACCGGCATTCGTCATCGCCACCGTCGACAAGTTCGCCCGGCTGGCCCGCGAAGGCGAGGCCGCATCGCTGTTCGGTTACGTCGGGCGGCGCTGCTCCCGCCACGGCTACGTTCATCCCGACTACTCAGCGTGCAATATCTCCACCGCGCACCCGGCGGTGACTGGCTACCCTGCCGCCACCGTGCATCCGGTGGGCCGGCTCAGGCCACCGGATCTAATCATCCAGGATGAGCTGCACTTGATTACCGGGGCACTGGGCACCTCGGTCGGTTTGTTCGAGGTCGCGGTGGAGACGCTGGCGTCGTGGGAAAAGCCCGACGGTACGCCGGTACGTCCGCTGATCGTCGCGTCGACAGCCACGGTGCGCAACGCGCAGGAACAGGTCCGCGGACTGTACGGTCGGCGCGTCGAGATCTTTCCTCCGCAGGTGCTGGACGTCGCCGACACCTACTTCTCCCGCGAAATTCCCATCACCAAAGCCACACCTGGTCGCCGCTATGTGGGGGTGAGCGCGCAGGGCGTGCGCCTGGCCAGCGCCGAGATCCGGGTCTCGGAGGTGCTGCTGTCGGCCGGGCAGCTGTTGTTGGACCGCAGTGGCATCGCCGCCGACCCGTACCTGACACTGGTTGGGTACTTCAACGCCACCCGCGAACTGGCCGGCATGACCCGATACATGGGCGATGACGTACAGAACCGGGTTAAGCGGCCGCGCAAGGATTCCGGGTTCCCGCCTCGGCACGGCGCCGCATTCGGGCTCCTCAACACCGGCGAGTTGACCGCGCGCATCGCGTCCTCGGAGATCGGCCGCACCCTGGACCGGCTGGGCCTAGAGTTCGACCCCGACTACGACACCACCGAAGCGTTCCAAGACCGGCTGGCCGCCCAGCGCGACGGCAAAAAGGTGCCTACTCGTAAGGAGGCGCCGTTCGACGTGGTGTTGGCCACCTCGATGTTGCAGGTCGGTGTCGACGTACAGCGGCTCGGGCTGATGCTCGTCGTCGGCCAGCCCAAGAACACCGCCGAGTACATTCAGGCCTCATCGCGCGTGGGTCGCGACGCTTCACGCCCGGGTTTGGTTGTGACGCTGGGCAACTGGGCGCGGCCTCGCGACCTGGCGCACTTCGAGCAGTTCCGCCACTACCACGAGACGTTCTATTCTCAAGTAGAGGCGTTGTCGGTGACGCCGTACTCGCCGACGTCGCTTGATCGTGGTCTGGACGGTCTGTTGGTCAGCGTCGCACGGGTGATCCAGGCGCCCTCTGACGACGGGCTCTCACAGGAGCGCAATGCGTGGCGGATCAAGGAGCACCGGGCGACGGTCGATCGGATCGCTGACCGCCTCAAGGCCCGCATAGCGGCGGCTGCGCTCGATGAGGCGGCGGTGAAATACGCTAGCGACCGCTTGGTCAACCGGATAGACCGATGGGTGGATCGGGCCACTCGAGCCGGTGAGATGCATAAGACGCTGGTCTACGAACGCACCGGGGAAGGCGACAAGTACCTGGCGTTGCTGATGAGCCCGGAGAATGCGAAATCCGGTGTCGGGTCGTCGACCGAGCCGCCGTTCATTGTGGCGAACTCAATGCGTGAGGTGCAGCCGGAGATCAACATTCTCGTCAGTCCGATCCCGGAACGCTTGTTCGCCCGCGTTCCCGAGGGCGCACCACGCTGGACGTTGCCGGTGGGGGATGAGGACTGATGACCGACACGACACCCGACGCGGTGATGCTGCACGATGTCGAGCAGACGTTGGATCCGTTGACCGACGCCGAAGAGACGGCGGTAAAGAACCGGGCCAAGGTCGGCTCGTCGCGTCCGTCGTCGCTGCTGTACACATACGGGCCGGGCGCGATCATGGACCTCCCGGGCTTCTCGGTGATGCCCGCAGGTCTAGATGACTGGGAACCGATCTGGAAACGGCGCGAACATGTTCCGTCGATCATCGAGCCTCGGCTGCTCAAGGTGGTCCGCATGCACCTCGGTCCTCAGGTGGATGCGTTGCGACCCTACCCATGGCAGCCCAAGCAGAACGCGTTCGTCAAAGACGGTGCCGACCTCGGTATTCCGGCGCGGGTGTTCCCGCAGTGGCTGCGCTGCACCGGATGTGACTACCTCGGGCCGCTCCCGCGCTTCAGCTATACGAATACCCATCCATTCCGGCCGGACCTTGCCCAGTTCACCCACAAGAGCTGTCCGGGCCGCGGCGCAAAACGCGGCAGCTCTAAGGCAGGCAGGCGAGAGAGTCCCGCGGTTCCGGCGCAGCACCTACTGACATGTACCAATGGTCACCTCGACGAGTTCCCCTACGAATTGTGGGTGCATCGTGGCCGGCAGTGCGCCAAGGCGGAGCGGCCTGATCTGAAGATGCGAGATGCCAACCTCGGCAAGAGCGTGGGGTCGATGATCGCGTGTACGCAGTGCGGGGCGACCCGCGGCATGGCCGAAGCGCAAGGCTCGGTTGGCCGCGACAAGCTGCCCCAGACGTGCCGGGGGCGTCACCCACACCTGAACGCTTTCGATAAGGAGTGCGGTGCCCGACCGGCGTTGATCATGATGGGTGCCTCCAACCTGTGGTTCGCCTCCACCCAGTCGATCATTGTCATGCCGCGCACTGACGCTGAGAAAGTCGAAGCCCTCGGTGATCTTCTGCGGCTTGAGCTTGGCATCGAGACGATCCAGCAGTTCGCCGGACAACTCGCGGTCATCCGCACAATGGCCGGCTTGAAAAGCATTGACTTGAACGGGGTTTCGGATGAGAGCCTCTCGTCTGCGATTGCCGATGCGCTCTCGCCGCCGGAGTCGGAGGAGGAACGTAAGAAGAAGCGTGACGACTGGGATCCGGTGGAACTGCTGGTCCCCGAATGGCAGTATCTGCAAAAGCCGGCTTTGTTCCCGTCTCAGAAGAACACCACTGGGCTGATGGTGACCGACACGGCGCGCGGCCCGGAGCTTCCCGACCAGATCAGCCGAGTCGTCGCGGTCAACCAGATGAAAAAGGTCAATGCGTTCATCGGGTTTACCCGCCTCGACGAGATGGATCGCATCAACGACCTGCCCGGCCGGCTGGTCAAACTCACCCGCAACGGCAAACCGACATGGGTGCCGGCGACCGAAGACCGGGGAGAGGGAATCTTCCTGCAGCTCAACCTCGATGCCGTTGAGGCGTGGGAGAACATGGTCTACAAGTCGCCGTTGTGGGCGGCGCACAAGGGGGCTCATCGGCGTAACTTCGATCGACGGTTCTCCGAAACCGCCAAGCCTGTGGACCACGAGAGCAGGCTCCCTGCGCCCCGATACTGGTTGCTACACACGCTTTCCCACGTTCTGATTAGGGAGATGGCGATGTCGTGCGGCTATGGTGCCGCGAGCCTGACTGAACGGATCTATGGCTGGCCTGCCTCCGCGCACCGCGAGGGCGCAGCCGGGCTGCTGATTTGCACCACCGCCTCAGACAGCGAGGGCACCCTGGGCGGGCTGGTAGCCCTCTCAGAGCCTTCGCGCCTGGAGGGGCTGGTGATCGCGGCGTTGCGGCGCGCGGGCAGATGTTCATCAGATCCGTTGTGCGCGATGCGCACTCCCAGCGACCCCGAGGATTTTTTGCACGGGGCGGCATGTCATTGCTGCTGCTTCGCCTCGGAAACGTCGTGCGAAAAGGCCAACCGTTTCCTCGACCGCCGATTCCTACTCACACTGCCCGGTGGGGATGACAAACCTGTGCCGGGGTTCTTCGGGAGCCCTGATGTCCGATGATCCGGTGGCTCAGCTGGGGAGGTATCTCACCGCGACGGAGGCCGAAAGCTTGGCGGTGCTGATCGGAGCTGGTGAGCACACCACTCACGCGCTGGCATCGGTAAGCCCCGCGCGGCGTGGGCGCGCCGCAGAGTTGTTGAAGGCCGCGGGAATTGGGCACCTATCGCCGGAGTCATCAGTCGCAGTGCTTCGCGGTATCGCGGGGGCGAAGTCGGTTCACCGTGACCTTGTACCGGTTTGGACCATGCCGGGAAACGAAGCGACGACCGGCCACTTGACCAGTCAATTTCACGACGTGGTCGCCGCTGCCCGTACCTCGGTGACCTGTGCGACCTACAACTTCTCGCCGACGTCGAAGATGTGGGATGCACTCAAGACTGCATCCGAGGCACCCGAGGTTGTGGTGTGCATCTACGTCGATGCCGAGGTGGGCGACCCTGTCGGCGTGAAGGTCCGGCTTCCGCGCGCCACCGTTTACCGCTCCGCGATTCTGTCGGACGGCGTTCAGATCGTGAGCCACACGAAGTTCATCGTTGTCGACCACGAGGTCGTCTTACTAACCAGTGCCAACTTTTCCTACAACGCGGAGAACCGCAATGTCGAGTTCGGGTTGCTGATCAGGGATAGCGGCCTGGCGGGGTCGATCGAATCGACAACGGCCAGCAAGCGAGGAACTCTGTATGAGCTCATTTGATGCAGCCTTTGACCGTGCGAGAACGTTTAACTGGCGACAACTGTCTCTTCGCGTCGAGGGCCGGGAGCGCATGGCTGTCGTCTGCCGAGACATTGGCGACGCGAATGAATGATGCTGCCGACCGGCTAGCCGCGGTTATCTGCGAATTGATCAACGAGGCCGTCGCGAAGGGCATTTACGACGGCATGAGCGACCGAGATCGGCCGAACATGACTGAGCAGGAGCTGTATGAATACCTCTGCTTTGACCTCGAACTTCCCGTGACCCGGCGCACCGTCAAGTACGCCGTGATGCGCCGGGAGATTGTGCCCACACGGCTGGGCAATGGAAATTATTTCTCCAAGCGTGACGGCTTGGATTGGATCCAGTCGCGTAAACGATGAAGTGACGGCGACTGACAATTGATCTTCCGTCAGGTGGGTGATCTGCGGATCGTCGACCGCTGTGACGGCGACAGCTGATCGGCGTCGTCACCGGTCAAACCCTCCATAACCCGAACTTATCCCCGTTTGCAAGACGGGAACCGTTTGCCGAATCCTTTGAAGCTGCCCGGCTGGCAACCAGGCTCCTAGGACTACCGAGTCGGGCTCTGTCCCGGCATGAGGTTGGATGTATAGCCATCGACTGGACATCCGGTCGCGTGAAGACCAGCATCGGCATCATGGCTGTGGCATTTCTGCGGCTGACAGAAACAGTCGGCGAGTCGGGCCCGGAGACAGCGGTATCCGACGCGCTGAAGAGAAGCGCACCGCTTCTCCTCGTCACCGATGACTTAGACGCGCGCTATCCCATACAAACTGCCATTTTAATCATTAGGCCGCCTTCGGACGAACCTCAGCTCCCGGTATGGCACAGGGACGATTGGGACGACGCAACGCACTTCAGTGTCGCGGCGATCGTGGTCGCGGGGAGGCGGGACACATTCTCTACCCAATTTCTTCTCGACAAATATATTGCCGAGTTAAGAGGACAGATGGCATCCTCCTCAACGCCATTATTTTTCTACGATCCTTCACTCGATCCAGTCCCAGTTGACTTGCGCGAGATTTTGATTGGTCTTACGCATGACATGTCACCATTAGAGACATTGAGTCTTCCGTTGTTTATACAAGCGGCGGGCGGTGAGCATCGGGCGCAGGTTGTCATAGATAGCGCGATAAAGCAGCGCGGCGGTGACGAGCAATCCGCGCTCGAAACTTTCGCTATGGAGACGCGCGGGGTGCTCGAGGGCGCAACAGAGAATTGGTCTTTCGACTCAGCCGTGGATTGGCTGCGGTCTCCGAATGCCTTTCTCAACGGGGCTCGACCAATCGACGTGCTGGTCATGGAGGGCAGCAGGACCGTTGTCGATGCAGCTTACGCAACGACCTGGAGCTTGTTCGGCTAGTGCTGCTGTACAGGGTTTTCGCCTACAAGCCGGCAGCTGCCGTCGGTACCCCCGGCCATCCCGGCTATATACACGGACCCGCGCAGGGCAAAGGGCGCATCGATAATCCTGACCGGTACACCGTCTGGTACCTAGCTCGCGACGCCTCTGGCGCAATAGGTGAGGTTTTCGGAGATATCACGGAATGGCGCAATTCAATGTTTGATGTTCCTTTTCTCGCTGGTGCGAAAAAAGCTCTCGGAATATATCAAGCCCCCGATGATCTTTCCGTGCTGAATCTTGACCATGCGTTCGCCTTGCATGAAAGGGGTCTGCGACCAACGCAGATCGTCGAGCGTAACCGCGCCGCGACCCAGCGATGGGCGCTAAGCGTGTACGAAGAATGCAACTACAAGGGCGATCAGCTTTGGTCCGGTGTTGAATGGTGGAGTTTTCATCGTTCGCACTGGCGTGTCATGGGTCTATGGGGGGTGACTCCGGCCGCTCTGGCAGTCGACGAGTTAGACCTCACACATCCAGCTGTGGTTGACGCTGCGGCCTCGCTGCGACGGGTGATTTGAGTTAACGCGATGGCGTGCTTAGGTCAGCTGGACGGATCGGCAAAGCTGACCGGCATATCGCGCTCCCGGGTCGGTTTCCGCGGTTTGCCGGCGAGGTTGACACGCAGACCCAAGAATCCCAGAGACTCTCAAACGGCGTCTCTTTCCGCAGTTCAAGGCCGGTCCACGCCGCAGGTGGATAGACGTTCCGATCGTTGACCCGGAGACGACTCCGACGCAGCCGAAGTCTGAGTCGTGAGCTGTAGAGCCAGCACCCGGCTGGGCACATTCTGGGCACACTCAGTGTCCAGAGAGGTCAATTCTGGTGAATCACGCTCTATGTCATTCCGCAGGTCAGTGCCGGTTCGGCTCAGAGACCAGCAGCCCGAAACGGGTTCGATTCCCGGCAGCTCCACAACAGAACATGCAGCGTGCGCGATAAGGGCACTGCCGCCAGCGAAATCGCGAAGATGTTGGGCGTCTCTCGCGCCACGATCTACCGTTACTTGGGCGAGCCCTCATCCGACGTCGCATAACGGTGCAGGGATGAGGGCGCGCGATTTCCGCGACGACGACACCGGCTACCTGACTTGGCTCGGCAGCCACGCCGATGGCTACGCGCGCGGCTATCTCGCGGCCGGAGCGCGTGGGCACCTGTCCGGCTGCTGGACGATCAGTGGTCAAAACCCGCTTGTTTCCACGTTGGCGGGACAGTACGCCAAGGTCTGTGCACAGGAGCAGGCCGATATCGAGCGGTGGGCAACCGACCATGTGGGTACGTCGGTCCTGCCCCGTTGCGCTGGAACAGCCCGACCGGGAGGATTCCGCGTGGGCGCTCGGGCAGTCAGGAATACGCGGCTGGTCACAGGTGAATCGGCGGTATATTGCCCTCAGTGAAGGACAAAATCGACAACCGTCGCCCGCGAACCTCAAATGAGGACAGCGATCAGGGCCGCACGTGGCAGGAACGAGCAATTGAGCGTCGGCTCGGCGATGCGCGGGCTTTAGCGGTTGCTCGTAGCACGCGGTTTATGGCGACGGCGCTAGAGCTGGTCCAAGAATCCGGGCAAGCGAGTTTCACGTTACAGACACTGGCCGATCGTGCGAACCTCAGCGTAAGGACCTTCTATCAGCACTTCGCCGGCAAGGACGAACTTCTGTTGGCCTTATACGAAGACGTCACTGCTCAATTCACCGAAGCGATAAGGGAAAAAGTCGAGGCGGCAGAAGGCCCGATGGGGCAGCTGGAGGCATGGTGCAGGGGAGTGCTGTCCCGTCCCGGCTCATCGCAAGAAGTAGGCGGTCGTCTTGTGCTTATCTATAACTTGAGCCTTGAACTGGATAATCCGGAAGCGTTTGCGAAAGTATGGGAACCGCACCGAAAGCTGTTGACAGAGATTTTGACTGCATGTTCGCAAGCAGGCCTCGTTCGAAACGACCTCACCGTGAAGCAACTGACGTCGCTATTGGGCTCCACCCTCACTTCGCTGGGCCAGTACAACGCGTTGCACGGTGGGATGGATGAGACTGCCCTGACCGAAGAGGTTGTGTGGTCCTGGTGTCGCCAAGCAATCCTCCCCCCGGCGGCAACGCGTGCGGATGACTCTGCCGTTGGCAAGCAGTCGGCAATAAATTAGGCGCACTACCGGTCATCGGTACGCGGCTATTCCCGCCCCGCTCACCAAAACGCTACCGACGCAGCTTCATTAGGCTCATATGACCGACAGTCGCTTTGCGGCGAGATCTCGAAGCTCGTCGGACTTGATCTTGTTGCTGCCTGTCAGCGCAATCTCTTCTTCGCAGAAGAACAGCACGTGGCGCGGCACCTTGTAGCTGGCCAGCCGTTCGCGCAAATATTTGCGAATCTCGTCGGGTTCGACTCTGGCGCTGTCGTGCGGCACGACACAGGTGACAACGATTTCGCCGAGTGTGTCATGCGGCAGGCCAACGGTTTTGGTCAGCTTCACCGCGGGATGCTTCGCCAGCGCATCGTCGACTTCCAGCGGTGAGACATTCGCGCCGCCCGTCTTGATGATTTCGGTGAGCCGGCCTTCCCAGAACAGCCGGTCGGCGTCGTCGAGATGCCCGCCGTCACCGGTGCGGAAGAACCCCTCCGCGTCGAGCGTCTCGTCCAGCGGTGTACCCAGATAGCCCAGCATCAGTGTGGGCCCTTTAACGCAGATCTCGCCGCTTGCGTACCGCGAAATCACTTGTCCGGTGAGTGGATTCACAATCTTTACTGTCACGCCCGGCAGCGGCATCCCCCAGCTGTCGGCGTGTGCCTCACGCGATGTGTCGACTCCAAATCCCGTTGAGAACGTGAATGTTTCGGTGTTGCCGTAGGCGTGTTCTGGGAAGGACAGTTCGGCGGACACCGCCGGATGACGAGCGATCGCTGTCTTGGAGTCGGCGAACCGCATGCTCCTCAAGTCCACCTCGAGCCAGTTGGGCAAGCTTTCGATTTGCGCCCATTGATGTGGCCAGGCGAACGGATAGTTCACGCGCTCCGCGACCATCAGCTCTAGCGCATCCGCGGCGTCAAATGTTGGTTGCAGTACCAGCGAACCACCGGCGGCGAGCGTGGCGCCAAGTGACATCACGAAATTGCCGGACCAGAAGAAGCCGTTCGCCGACCAGCAACGGACGTTGTCGTCACGGCTGAACCCGCACATCCTTCTGAAGCGCCACATTTGGATGGCTACGCCGCGGTGGGCGCTCATGATGCCCTTGGGTTTGCTTGTGGATCCTGACGAAAAGAACACCACTGCAGCATCACTCGGACGCACTGCTTCAGCTGTCGCGTGTACCAGTTCCCGCGGTTCGCCGCGACCACGGGCGAGGAAGTTCTCCCATGAGTCGATCCCGGTCGGTGCTTCTCCGACCGTTGCGAGATGACGGAGGAATGGGAACCTTTCGGACTGCAGCGCTCCTGGAGCCATCGTGCAAATCGCGGGCTCCAGCTCGGACAAGACGGTCACGAAGTCGGTCTTCAGCACGCTTCGCTCAAACAGCAGCATGGCGGCACTTGAAGACCTGAGTAAATATCCGAGCTCCGACGCGGTCGAGAACGTGCTAAGTGTCACCGCCACCCCACCGGCGAGCGAGACGCCGAAAACGGCCGAAATCCACTGCGGACGGTTGGTCATCAAGACGCCGACCCGAGTGTCTTTGCCAACGCCACAGGCACGCAACGCGCATGCCACTTCAACTGCTCTCTCCCACAGCTCGGAATACGTCCAACGAATTTCGTCCTTGGCAGTACGAAAGACGAGCGCTTCTCGGTCGCCGTAGGTCGATGTCACGTCGCGCAGAAAGCCCGGAAGCGTGAGCGTGCCAAGCCCCGGCTCTTCGCTCAGTGGCGGGCCATATGCGATTGAAAGGGATTCCGCAGCACCAGAATTCATCTATTCACTGGCCTCGCTACACCGGTAGCTCGATCTCGGCCGTGCAGGCGACGAGTTCCTCGTCATTCTGGTTGCTGAGTCGCAACTTGACCTGAACAAGTGGCACCGCCCATGCGGATTCCTTTTCCTTGCCGATGACCTCGGCGTCGAAGTAGGTGACGTCGCCCTCGAACGCGGGTCCGCGGAAGTCGGCCTTGGTGTGCCGGACCATTCCGTCATTGCCGGCCCAGTAGGCGAGGTAGTCGGTGCACCAGGCGCCCATCGTTGCGCCGTAGCCGTAGGCGCGCGCCATCCCCACCTCGGTGGCCCGGTCGGCGTCGATATGACCACGTGACGGGCCGAGATAGAGTCCGTCGCGCTTGCGGGGATCGACCTTCGCGTCTTCCTCGTCGAAAGCAAATTCCTTGCCAAAACCAGGATCCTGATGGACCCACGGATCGTCGACGTCAACCGGTGCAACCCACCGGAACGCCCCCCAGATATTGAAGATGAAGGCCCGGTACTCGGTGGTGAAGCTAGCGATGCTGTGCGGACCGATAACCCGCCGCGGTAGCGTGTCACCCACCTTGACCTCGTCAAAGTGCGGCGAAACACCCATCCGGTTGGATTCCAGCCAGTCTCGACGCAGTCTTTCCACTTCTTCCAGCTCGAGCTGTGTCCATTGCTTGATGTCGCCGAGCTGGCTTTCGAACATCCCGCGTTTCCTCGCCTCGTCATACAGATAGCGGATCCCCGTCGAGCGTTCGCGGGCAACCAGAACGCCGTTCTGGTTAATATGGGTGGTGTCTCCGCGCGAAAACATCGTGGGCCCAGCGAATTTGGTCTCCACAACCTTGTAGTCGTGGAACCGCCGTTCTTGGAACAATTGGTCGCCTGGCCGGACGGGGCATCCGTAGAACCACCATTCCTCACCCCCAAAGATCAGGTGGCTGTTCGGAATGTGCCCCACGCACGCGGGTGCTGCGCCGTGCCCGTAGTCAAGGGCAACCGCGATGGACTGCGGCGCGATGATGCCCCCGAACTTGGACGCCCGCGCGAATTGCTCATCCCAATGGATCGGATTCGGATAGTCCATCGCCATCACCCAGCGACGAATGTCGGAGGAACTACAGGGATCCCACAGCTGGCCGCCGCCGACGGGTTTGCCGACCCGGTGGTCGACATCGGATAGATCGAGCTCGACTTTCGGCGAAGTGGGATCTGTTGTGGTCGACTTCTTGACCATTGTGTGCTCCTGCTCAGCGATGGACGTTGACGACGCCGCGGCCCCACGCTTGCCGTCCTCGTCGCGCATAGGTGCCGCGTGGTGGCCCGAAGCGACGCATGGGGCTGCTCGACGGCCTCTTGGGTGGTGATTCCCTTCTTCCCGGCGTCATCGCCAAGATCCGATAACTTCCGATGTTCTATCCTGCACATCTTGATTGTCAAGATCCGTCAACCTAGACTTGCGCGGTACGAGAATTAGATTCTCGCCAGACATTCTCGGACAAGATAGGACCCAGTTGCTTCTTGAGCTCGATGATGACCAGCGCCTTTGGCGCGAGACGGTCCGGGGGGCGCTGACCAAACGGTGCCCACCGTCGCTGGTCCGGGCGATCGCTGAGGCCGGCGCCGACGGCGGCGACCTATGGCAGTGGTACATCGACCAAGGCTGGACGGAGCTCACCAGCGCTGAAAGCTTGGTTGAGCTCACACTCCTGCTCGAAGAACTCGGGCGCGCGAGTGATCCAACGCCTTTCTTGGCCACAACGACCCAGTTCGCACCTTTGGTCGGCGACCGCGGCGCGCTGGATGGCGCTGGCGCCGCGGTGTACAGCGGTGTCACGGCATGCAGGGATCGCGCCGGCTGGGTTCTCGAAGGTACAGCTCGTTACGTCCTGGACGCAGACCGTGCCGACCAACTCGCCGTGGTTACTCCCGCCGGTGTGTTCGTTGTCGAGGCGAAAGCCGTGATATCTCGTCGCGTCTCAGCTATCGATCCCGTGCTGCACCTCGCGGACCTACGCTTTAAGGAAGTCCATGTCGGCGATGAGAACCGGATCGCATCAGACACCGAGCGGGCATGGCACATTGCGCTGACCGGAATGGCGATCACAATTGTTGGCGCGTGTCAACGCATAGTCGACATGGTTCTGGAACACCTTAAGCAGCGCTACCAGTTCGGGGTACCGATCGGGTCGTTTCAAGCGCTCCAACATAAGGCCGCGGACATGCATGTGGCGATCGAGCGGGCGCGAGCATTGTCATACCTCTCGGCACTCACCATCGCCGCTTCTGATCCGCGTCGCCGCCTGTTCGCCGCGATGGCGAAAGCTGCAGCGGGGGAAGCGCAATCGCTTGTCGTTCAGCACGGATTGCAGTGCTTTGGCGCCATGGGGTTCACATGGGAAAACGACCTGCAATTCGCCATCAAACGCGCGAAGGCGGGGGAACTGATGCTCGGCGACGCCACAGAGCATCGCGCGCTCATCGCCAGGGAGTATCGTGCGGCTGACTTTTGATCAAGATGTCGAATCGTTCCGGGCAGAGTTCGCCGCATTTCTCGACGACAACCTGCCCACCGAAGCCGAAACATTCGAACGGCCGCGGTCGGTCTCGCATATGCCAACCTGGGCCAGGAACTGGCAGCGCCTGCTGTTTGACAACGGCTGGCTACTCCCCGCACAGCCCCCCGAGTTCGGCGGTCGTAACGCGAGTGTGCTTCAGCAATTCGTCCACTTAGATGAACTGTGCCGACGACGCATCTATCACAGCTTCAACCCACAGGGCGTCAATATTGTTGCTGCATCGTTGATTACGTTCGGAACCCGCGAGCAGCAACAGCGCTGGGCGATTCCGGTCCTTCGCGCCGAAATGACCGCTTCGCTCGGAATGAGTGAGCCCAGCGCGGGTTCCGACCTCGCGTCCCTGCGAACGCGCGCCGTCCGAGACGGTGACGAATTCGTGGTCAACGGCCAGAAAGTATGGACGTCTGGCGCCCACGATGCCGATTTCCTGCTGACCTTCGTTCGCACAGATCCGGATGCCCCCAAGCACAAGGGCATTTCGGCGCTGATAATTCCGACGAGTACCGAAGGCGTGGTGTGTCGCCCCTTCGCAGATATCGCCAGTCAGGACAACCTCGACTTCAATGAGGTGTTTTTCACCGATGTTCGAGTTCCCGCGGAGAACCTCCTGGGAGGGTTGAACCAGGGATGGGCAGTGGCCAATGGGTCACTCGGACATGAGCGCACGATGATGTGGGTGATGCTTGCCGACCGGATCGACAACCTCATGGCCGACTGTCGTCCCCGCACAGAAGTTGAGCGTGATCGGTTCGCGTCCACAGTCATCGACTACCACGCGCTTCGGTCGATTGGATCGGCGGCATTGGCTCGTGCCGCCCGCGGAGAGATCGACACCGCCTCCGTATCAGTGCTTAAGCTTCTTGGCTCTGAAGCCGAAATGCGCGCTGCCGAACTGACACTGAGCACAGCCGGCATCGACGGGCTGCGCCATCCATTAACCGAGCGATACCAACCTATGAACCCCGACGAGTATTTCGCCAGCAGATTCGAGCGGTACACCCGCGGGATCGCGGCCACCATCGCCGGAGGTACATCAGAGATTCAGCGGAACATCATCGCGCAAAAAGTACTCGGCCTTCCACGTGGCTGACTTCGACAGGTCATCAATTGCATGGCCACAGACCGTTAGGAGAACACGTATTGCCTGAAGGGCATTGGGCCGCAATGACCTGCGTCAAGGTGGAACGGCGCGCGCGCATCGTGACGGTTCGGTTGAATCGGCCCGAGAAGATGAACGCGATCAATAGCACCATGGAGAACGAGTTCTACTCAGTTCTCGCGGACTGTGATCGCATGGCCGACGTCAGATGTGTCGTGCTCACTGCTGAGGGCGCAAACTTCTCATCCGGTCACGATGTTCAACAAGTGGCTGCCGAGACTATAGGCGATCAGGAGCCGGCGACGATCCAAGGCAAGTACTGGGTCCACACGGGAGACCTTCTTCCGCCCTGGCGCTTCTCCAAGGGGTTGGTCGTCGCAACGAAAGGTTATGTAGGACCCCACGCCAATACCTTTCTCCTGGCCGCTGACGTCGTGATCGCAGCCGATAACTCGCGGTTCAGTTGGGAGGAATCTCGAGTCGGGGTTGGGGCGCCCTACGGCCCTTACGCGTTGATGCCCTTTCATTTTCCCATCCGAGTAATGAAGCAGCTGTGGATGACCGGCGGCTGGATGGATGCGCAAACGGCCCGACAACTGTTCTACGTCAATCGGGTCGTCCCGTTGGGCCAGGAAGAACAGACAGCACTGTGCTTTGCCGAGCAGATCGCACGTATGGAAATGGGTGACCTGGTCGCGAATAAGCGCGGAACGCATCGCCTCTACGAAGCGGCGGGGCTTTCCGCGATGGTCGACGTAGGTCGAGACCCATACGTTCCCAGCGCTGAGGCCGCAGTGGCCAAGGAGCATCACCTACGGCTGATCCATGAAAAGGGGGTTAGGGCCGCCGTGCGCGAGCGCGATACCGGTTGGGACGACGAGGTCAGCAAAGTGTGAGCTCCGCTGCACCCGAACATGTTCCGATTTTGGGGTGCCAAAAGAAGGACCGAAACGAGGAAGAGATGCCAGATGCCGAAGCGATAAATGCGGCGATTAACGCGCACTGCCAGACTCTCAGCGATCACGACAAAGCTGGCTGGCTCGGCCTGTGGGATGACAACGCCATCCTGGAAGATCCTGTGGGAGTGGATACGTTTCGCGGCATTGAGGCCATAGGAACGACCTTCTGGAAGATGGTCGAGGATCTCAGTCCCATGAAGCTATGGCTTGAGCGCGAAGTGATTGTGTGCGGGAATGAGGCCATTGCCATTCTGCACGGCGTAGTGACTCGCAAAGGTGCGATGCAGCATGTCGGCCCCCTCGTGGATCACTTCACGTTCAACCAAGAAGGCAAGATCACGATGATGCGGGCCTTCTGGAAATACGCGTGAAACGATCGGGCAGGTACGCGACGGAATTCATTGCAGGAGTGCGCAATGCCTTGGGATTCTGACTCGCGTTCTCGAGAGACGCTGCCCGCCATCGTGAATCGCATGGCCGAAGCAGATCCCGATAAGGAGTTCCTGCATACGGTGGACGGCGCATCGGCAACCTGGGAGCAGCTCAAAGAGGCGATGATCCTCTGGGCGGCACGCTTCCTCGCGCTGGACGTGAAGACAGGTGACGTTGTCGTCACTCTCCTCGACGCGGGCGTCGAATCGTTGGTCGTATGGCTTGGCCTCTCGAGCGTCGGCGCTATAGATGCCGCAACGAATCCGGAGTTTCGGGGCCGCATGCTCGCATATGCGATCAATAACTGCCGGCCCGAATTCCTCGTAGTTGCTGCGCAGTACCTGCCGTTCGTCGACGCCGTTGCCGCTGAACTGACAACGGTCAAGCGATTGCTCGTAATCGACAATGGCGGATACCACCACGAGCCAGGAGCGAAACTGCCGGTCGTCACGCCGGAGGCGCTCAATTGCGAGGTCAACGCGGCTCGATCACAAATGAGAGAGCCCGAGCCGCACGACATTGCCTGCATCACCTACACGTCAGGTACGACGGGTCCCTCCAAGGCGGTCAAGTTGCCATGGGCGCAGTTGCACTCGATCAACCTGGGCACGTTCCCCTTCGAGGACCTCGACTCGTCAGACATCCTCTACTGCACCACATCCCATGCTCACTTCGGGTCGAAGTCGATCCCGTACCACGCGGCCATGGTCGGCGCGCGTGTTGTCATGAGGCCGCGATTTGCGCTCACCAAGTTCTGGCAGGACGTGTCCGAGTTCGGAATCACGACTGGCATGCTTGTCGGATCGATGGCGGACCTGTTATTGGGGGTTCCCGAAAGCCCAACGGACACTACGTCCCTCAAGAATCTCTTCATGGCTCCGCTCGGCGCTTGCTATAGGCAATTCAGCGAGAGATTCGATACCCGCATTTGCACCGTCTACAACAGTACGGAGGGCGGTGTCGCGATTTGTTCCGGGTGGAACCCGACGAACGAGCGCACCGTGGGTCGCCTGCGGGACGGGTATCCCGGGTTCGAGGTTCGCCTGGTGGATGAGCATGACTACGAGGTTCCAGACGGCACACCTGGGGAATGCATCGTGCGTGCCGGCGTGCCGTGGGTGATGAACGCGGGATACCTGAACAACGATGGCGCCACGGCGGTCGCGTGGCGCAACGGCTGGTTCCATACCGGAGATGTGCTCGTCCGCACCGCAGACGGTGATTACATGTTCGTCGACCGACTCAAGGACGTGATCCGGCGTCGGGGTGAGAATATCTCCTCTTTCGAGGTCGAAGCTGACGTGCTGCGCAATGCGGACATCGTCGAGTGTGCCGCCGTGTCAGTGCCGGCCGACACCGCCGAAGACGAGATCCTACTGTTCGCTGTGAAGCGCTCCGAATCGTCCATCGACCCCGAGGAGTTGTGCGGGGACCTTGAGTCCCGCATGGCGCGGTTCATGGTGCCGCGCTATATCGAGTTCGTCGACGACCTACCAAAGACCCAGGCGACTTTACGCATCATCAAGGCCGACTTGCGGAAGCGAGGAATAGGTCCCCGCACGTGGGACAGGCTGACCCAGGGATACCGCGGTCAAGCGACCGCGCTGTCCAACCAGTGATGTCGAAGGACAGGATTGTGACGACACGAGGCACCAATGCGACCGCCGGATGTCCGGCTGGCCAAGAGCGACTGGAATCCCTTGCGGGCGTGTCCTTTATTGACCCGGCTATCCAGGAAAAGCCTTTCCCCTATTACCGGGCCCTTCGTGACGGGGACCCGGTGCACTACGAAACTGACCTGGGGATGTATTTGGTCTCGCGACACGAGGACCTGATGGCGGTGCTTCGAGATCCGGTCGTCTTCTCTCAGGAGCTGGGCTATTACCGGCAGATGGCCCATGGCCACCTTGATGAGATGAAGGAGGTCCTCGCGCGCGAGGGCGGCGGCTTCTTCCCGGACGTTGCGAACATCGACCCACCGCGCCACACCCGCGTGCGCCGTCTGCTGTCGCAGGCGTTCGGCAGGCGACGCATGAAAGCTCTTGAACCGCAATTCGAGCGGCTCGTCGACGAGCTGATCGACGGTTTCATCGAGCGCGGTGGGGCGGACGGTTTGCACGACCTGGCCTTGCCGATGGCGATTGCCTTCAGCATGCAACAACTACAGGTTGACGATCTCGACATGGCCACGATCAAGCGCTGGGGCAGCGCCTATCTATCGCAATTCAGTCTCACCAACACGCGTGAGGACATGATCCGGGCCGCTCACGAGCTCTGTGAGATGCAGAACTATCTGATTGCGGTCGTCGGAAAACGAATGGCGGCACCCGAAGACGACATGCTCTCAGACATCATCAGAGCCGACACACCAGACGAAGATCCGCTGACCTTCGAAGAATTGGTGGCAACCGCGCGGATGCTGCTCATCAACACCCATGACTCGATGTCGACGGCATTCACCAACATCCTCTTCAAAGTCGCGACGGACAGCGCGATCGCTGAGCAGTTCTACAGTGCTGCCGACGACGATTCACAGATGGGACGTTTCATCGAGGAACTGCTGCGGCTCGAGACACCGGTACGCGCACTGTCGCGTGTGACAACCAAGCCGGTGACCCTGGGCGACACGCCTCTTCCAGAAGGAGCACATCTGCTCATCCTGTTCGCCTCGGCAAACGACGACGAAGCGGTCTTCGAGTGCCCGCGCCAGTTTGAGGCGAGTCGAGTCAACATCCGCAAGAGTTTGACGTTCGGGGCCGGCGCGCATTTGTGTTTGGGCATCTCACTGGCTCGCATGCAACTGCTGGTCGCGGCGAGGCAAACAGCGAGACGGATGAAGAACATCAGCCTGGCGATACCGATGGAAGACATCCGGTACCTACCGAACGCGGCTTTGCTTGCAATGGAACGTCTTCCGCTACTGTTCGCGCCGCACACCACCAAAGGGCTGAGCCGATGAATTGCGATCCCACCGACGTGCCTGCCGCACATGAGGTAGACATCCCGTCCTTGAAGACCAAGTACCGCGAGGAGCGCGATCGCCGACTCCGCCTCGACGGCCAGGAGCAGTACGCACCCGCATTCCAAGATGCTGCGGCACTTGACTACAGCGACCCGCACATGCCTGAGGTGTCGCGCCGGGCGGTCAGCGATGACGTGGATGTCGTCGTACTCGGTGGTGGTTGGGCCGGGGTACTTGCCGGTTATCACTTGCGCAAGGCCGGGATCACCGATTTCCGAATCATCGAGCAGGCAGGTGATTTCGGGGGAGTCTGGTATTGGAACAGATACCCTGGCCTGTCATGTGACAACGACGCATTCTGTTATCTTCCGCTGCTCGAGGAGATGCAGTTCTTCCCCTCCAAAAAGTTCGCCGACGGTCTGCAGATTCGCGAGTATTGCCAAGGCGTTGCAAGGAAGTTCGGACTGTACGAAGGTGCGTTGTTTCACACCTGCGTCAACGCGTTGCGATGGGACGAATCGATCAAACGCTGGCGTATCAGCACGGATCGCGGTGACGATCTACGAGCTCGTTTCGTCATCATGGCGATGGGCCCGATCAACACACCGAAGGTGCCCCATGTGCCGGGACTCGAGGACTTCCAGGGCAAGATCTTCCATACGGCCCGTTGGGATTACGAATACACCGGCGGGGACCAGCGCGAACCGGTCCTCGACAGGCTGAACGACAAACGTGTGGCAGTCGTCGGTACCGGCGTTTCCGCCATTCAAGTAATTCCTTACCTCGCCAGACACGCCAAGCAGTTATACGTGCTGCAACGCACACCCTCGACCGTCGATGAACGCCATAACACTCCGACGGACCAATCCTGGGTTGCGACACTAAAGCCGGGCTGGCAGCGCGAACGCCAGATCAACTTCCACCACGCCGCGATCGACGGGTTGACACCGGGTGAACAGGACCGCATCTGCGACATCTGGACAGAGATCAACAGGAACCTCACGGCTGAATTCAACGAAACGGGCTGGCCGCGTTCGCCCGAGGAATTCCTGGCAAAGCGCGAGGACATGGACTTTCGCGTCATGGAACGCTTGCGAGCACGCGTCGACGCTGTGGTCAAGGACAAAGAGACCGCGGCGATCCTCAAACCCTGGTATCGGCACATGTGCAAGCGGCCCGCGTCGAGCGACGAGTTCTATCCGACGTTCAACAGGCCGAACGTGCGACTCCTCGACGTTTCTCCCACCAGAGGCGTGGAGCGCATAACGGCCCGGGGGTTCATGCACGAATCCGCCGAACACGAGGTTGACTGTCTGATATTCGCAAGCGGGTTCGAAGTGACCAGCGACCTCCAACGACGTTGGGGGATAAATAAAATATCGGGCCGGGGTGGTCAATCCCTGTACGACCATTGGGCGCATGAGTTCCGGACGCTTCACGGTGTGATGACCCACGGATTCCCAAATCAGTTCTATGTGGGCTTCTTTCAAGGTGGATTCAACGCCTCAACCACTGAGACCTTCAACTACCAGGGCCGTCATATCGCATGGATCATCAGCCAAGCGATCAGCCGCGGCGCTCAGGCGGTGGAGCCCAGCCTGGCGGCTCAAGATGCGTACGTCAACCACGTCCGCGAAGTCGCTGTCGACACCTCCGCGTTCTTCCGGGAATGCACGCCGGGATATTTCAACAACGACGGTCAGGAAGTCGCGGACGAACAAGGAGAGCTGCGGCCACGGATCTATACCGGTGAGACCTACGGCCTCGGGTACTACGCATGGGAGAAGCTTTTAGCGGACTGGCGTTCGAACGACGATCTGTCGGGTCTGGTAGTCGAACCGTGATTCAACAAGTGATGCCGCCGAGGCCCGAAATTGTCAGCGAGGTGATGACCTCGCCCGAAGCTCTGTGAGTCACCGATCCCGCACTTATGTCATCACGTCTGTGGAGGCGAAATGTCCTACGAAAGTACAGCTGAACCCGTAAAGATTGGCTATATCATGGATTTCATCCTTCCGGATGTGTATCCGGAGGATATGCGAAAGGATCTCACCGACCCCTTCGACTTGGTGTTCAACGAGGCGCGCGAACAGGGTGTGATCGACCGCCCGCTCGAGATCATCTACCGCGAGGTCGAGGGGCTTCCCAAAGGCTCAGTGAAGGCTGTGATCGATGCCTACGGGGAGTTAGTCGACGAGGGATGCCTTGCCGTGTTCGGGCCGCACATCAGCGATAACTGTGTACCAACCAGGGAGGCTATCGAAGAGCGTTTCCGGGTTCCTGCACTAAGTGTCACCGGTAGCGACGACTGGTTGGGGGAATGGACTTTCGCGTTTCCGCAGGGCTCCCTCACCGATGAGCCCATCTTCTGGGCCGACCTTCTCGAAAAGGACGGGCATCGTGAGGTCGGAGTCTTTGTGGAGCAGTCGGTGTCTGGTCACGACTACTGCAAGAACTTCCAGGACGAATGCCGGCGGAGGGGTATACGCATTGTCGCCGAGGTGCCTTTGGCGATGACCGCGCAAGATGTCACCAGAGCCGTGGAAATTATGTGCGAGGCGAAACCCAGCGCGCTGGTGCACTGCGGATTCGGCTTCGGCATCGTCTTCATCAACGCCGCCCTCGAGACGCTGAAGTGGGATCCGCCGCGGTTCACCAGCACCGCCTTCCAGAATGCCTGGATGAATCCGGTCATGTGGAACGCGTTCATGAATTGGACGGGGATCGATCAATACGACGAACAGAACCGCGTTGGGCAACGGTTCCTGGATAAGTACGAAGCCGCCTACGGAAGGCGCCCGCAGTATTGCGTTCCTGTCGTAAACCACGACGTCGCATCGACTTTGGTACGCGCCATCGCTGCGGCCCGCCCCTTGAGTCCAAGAGGTCTTAAGGAGGCACTGGAGCGGGTGAAGATGATGCCCGCGGCGTCCGGTGCCCCTGGTACCAGGGTGTCTTTCGGGAAGTGGACTCGTCGGGGATGGATGGGAGCGGGCTATCTCGTTGCGCGGCAACTTGACTCAGACGGGATTAATTCGCATCTCGTCGCTCGGTTCGGTGAGGAGTAAGGATGAGGGCCTGGTCCGCCGGTGGGTCACCACGGCACGATGCGTCGGCGGACCGTTGATGCTGCGGCGTCCGCGGTTCGGCGACCTAACTACATATGAGAGCGAGAGAAATGCCTGACATCCGTTTCGAACAAAAGATGATGATCGACGGCAAGCTCGTCGACGGCGAGGCCGGCACATTCAGTAATATCAACCCTGCGACGGAAGAGGTAATCGGGAAGGTCGCCGACGCGTCGAAGGCAGACATGCATCGCGCAATCGACGCCGCGCGCCGCGCGTTCGATGAAACCGACTGGGCGACAAACAAAGACCTGCGCAAGCGGTGCCTGCTTCAGCTGCACGAAGCCCTAGAGGAAGAGAAGGAAGAGCTGCGGGAGGAGTTGATCCTCGAAGCGGGAAGTCCGCGCGCGATCACTTTCGGCCCGCAGCTCGACGCCCCGCTGGAAGACGCTCTGAAGTTCCCGATCAGGTTGATCGACGAATACTGTTGGGAGACAGATCTCGGTGACGCGCTCGTGTCGGTGACCGGACAGAACACCTCTCGCAAAGTCTGCCGCGAACCGGCGGGCGTGGTCGGCGCAATCGTGCCCTGGAACTTTCCCTTCGAGGTCACCATCCACAAGCTCGGCCAAGCGCTCGGTGCCGGCAACACGATGGTGTTGAAGCCGGCGCCGAATACGCCCTACAACGCGACCCGCATTGGTCGGCTGATCGCTGAACAGACGGACATACCGCCGGGCGTCGTCAATGTCGTCACTGCGTCAGATCACTTCGTCGGCGAAGAGCTCACGCTTTCGCCGAAAGTTGACCTGATCTCGTTCACCGGGTCAACCGTCGTCGGCAAGCGAATCATGGAGAAGGGTGCAGCCACCATGAAGCGGCTCTTCCTGGAGCTCAGCGGCAAGTCGGCGACCATCGTGCTCGAGGACGCCGACCTGGGGATGGCGTGTGCGATCGGCATCGCGCCGTGCATGCACGCCGGACAGGGGTGCGCGAACCCGACGCGGTTGTTGCTTCCGCGATCCAAGTACGACGAGGGCGTCGCGATCCTCAAGGCGATGTACGACGCGGTGATGCCGGGGGACCCACAAGACCCAGCAACCTTGTGCGGCCCTGTGATTTCGGATAAACAACGACAACGCGTGTTCGGCTACATCCAGAAAGGCATTGACGAGGGTGCCACCTGCCTCGTCGGTGGCCCCGATGCGCCGACCGGTTTCGACAAAGGATATTTCGTCAGGCCAACGCTTTTCACCGATGTCGACAACTCGATGACGATTGCCCAGGAGGAGATTTTTGGGCCTGTCCTCGCGGTGATCCCGTTCGAAGACGAAGAGGACGCAATCCGCATCGCCAATGACAGCGTGTACGGGCTGGCCGGCAACGTGATGTCCGGTTCGGTGGAGCACTCGATCGCCGTGGCGCGCAGAATCCGGGCGGGGTTCATGGGAATCAATGGCACTGCGGCTTATGGCGCGGACTCACCGTTCGGCGGATACAAGGCTTCCGGTGTGGGCCGCCAGAACGGTGTGTGCGGCTTCGATCAGTACACCGAGGTTAAGACGATGGGCTACCCCGCCGGGTAAGGAGTGCAAAGTGCAATCGTGCAATGAATTGCGTGAGGAGTGATTCGTGACCGACTTCGAAACTGTGGACTTTTTCACCGACGAATCCCTTGTGCCCGATCCATATCCATACTTTGACTACTTGCGGTCGAAGTGCCCCGTGGCGACCGCAACGCCATTCGGCGTCCTCGCTGTCACCGGCTACGAGGAGGCGCTCGAGGTCTACAAGAACCCGGCCTTCTCGTCCTGTGTCTCGTTGGCGGGGCCCCTTTCCGGTTTGCCCTTTGGCCCGGGCGCTGATGATGTCTCCGAGCTGATCGAGCAACACCGTGATCGGCTGCCCATGGCAGAACACATCGCTACCCAAGACCCGCCCGAGCATACGCGCACCCGCGGACTTCTCAGCAAGCTCCTCACGCCAAAGAGGTTGCGCGAGAATGAAGATTTCATGTGGCGGCTGGCGGATCAGCAGCTCGACACGTTCATCGACCGCGGCGAGTGTGAGTTCCTGGATGATTACGCCAAACCGTTTGCGCTGTTGGTGATCGCCGATCTCCTCGGCGTCCCCGCCGACGACCACGATGAGTTCCGGGCAACGTTCGACAGATCACTCGCCGGGGCCATGGGCGACGAGTCAGTCAAGTCCATTAATCCGCTGGAATTCCTCGCCCAAAAATTTCATGCGTACATCGAGGAACGTCGGCGCGCTCCCCGCGAGGATGTGCTCACCGAGCTGGCGCAGGCTAAGTATACCGACGGATCGACGCCGGAGATCGTCGACGTGATGAACCTGTCGACCTTTCTGTTCGCCGCGGGAACGGAGACGACCACAAAACTGGTTAGCACTGCGGTTCGCATCATCGCCGAGAATCCGGACTTGGAGAGCAAGCTGCGTGAGGACCGCGGCCTCATCCCAGGGTTTCTGGAAGAGACGCTGCGACTGGAAAGTCCTGTTAAGGCCCACTTTCGGATGGCCAAGACATCGATCCACATTGGGGATGTACCGGTCCCGGCCGGTACGATCGTGATGCTGCTTCCAGGGGCCTGCAACCGCGATGCTCGCAAGTTTGACGAGCCTGACGCTTTTCACCCCGACCGTCGCAATGTGCGCGAGCACCTGGCATTCATCCGGGGCATCCATTCGTGCCCGGGGGCGCCGCTGGCCCGCGCCGAGGCGCGGATCTCGTTGAACCGCATCTTGGACCGGATGACCGACCTGCGCATCTCCGAAGCGCACCACGGCCAGGCCAGCGCGCGGTCCTACGCGTATGAGCCAACGTTCATCCTGCGCGGACTGCGCGAGCTGCATATTCAATTCAAGCCTGCATGAAGCAAGCCGGGGGTCGGTGCTTTAACGAGGTTGGTTGGGTACGTCGGGGAACAGCTGCTGCGTTGATCGCCGGTCGCTGATCGAGTTTTCGGGACAAACTGGCCAACCTACTTGCTGGGAACGTCGAAGAGAACAGGCAGAGAAGTAGGCGATCGGAATACTTGCCCGCGGATATGGGGATCATCGGCATCAGGGTCGAGACGGAGGTTGTCGAGGCGATCGAGCAACAGGTTCACCGCGACCCGCATTTCCATGCGAGCCAAGTGCATTCCCAGGCAGACGTGTGCGCCGTAGCCCCATGAGATCGGCGTCCGCGGCTGGCGGAAGATGTCGAAACGATCGGGATTGTCATATCGGGTTTCGTCGCGGTTGGCGGCGCCGAGCATCGGCATCACTGAGCAGCCAGCCGGGATCTGCACGCCACCCAGTTCCGTGTCGCGTGTGGTGACCCGGGTGATTGATAGGAGTGGAGCTTCCCAGCGCACTGCCTCTTCGATTGCTTGTGGCAGAAGCGATCTATCAGCACGCACCGCGTCGAGTTGATCGGGGTTCGACAGCAAGCCAAATAGCAGATTGCCCAGGGACCGGTACGTGGTCTCGACTCCGGCCGGCATCAATAAATGTAAGAAGCAGTAGATCTCGTCGTCGGACAGTCTCTCGCCGTCGATCTCGGCTTCGGCGAGCCCACTGGTCAAATCGTCGCGAGGGTGTTCTCGGCGATCGGCGAGAATCGGCACGAGGTACTGGCCGAGTTCCTCGGTCGCCTCCGCGGCGCGCTGAGGATTGATACCGAAGGCCAGCTGCGATATCGACCATCGTTGAAACTGCGCATAGTCTTTTTCGGGCAGCCCCAACAGTCCGGCGATGATCTGGGCCGGGTAGGGAAACGTGAACTCGTTCACCAAATCTGCGCTGCCGTTGCTGGCGAAGTTGTCGATTAGAGTGGTACCCACCCGCGCCACCAGGTCTGACTCCCAGCGCCCCAGCGCCTTTGGTGCGAAGGCTTTCGAAACCAGAGCCCGGTACCTGCCGTGTTCGGGTTCGTCCATCCCGACCATTACGTGTTTGCCGATACCGAAGAAATCCTTGATGTGGGCCGATGAGTAGGTCTCGTTGTCGCGCAACATCTCGTGAATATCCTCGTGGCGATACACCATGAAGACCGGTTTGCCCTCCTCGCCGGGCATCACGGAGAAGTCCAACCGCTGCACCGGTTCGGATTTCCGGATGCGCGACAGCTCGGTGTATGGATCGCGCACATCCCCAGCGACCGCGTCGTCGAAGGATCCGAAATCGTCCAGGTCGTCGAACAACTGCATCGTGCAGACTCCTTAATCTTGCTGACAGTCAGCGGGCTAAGCGACTGAATCGTTTCGTAGAGAACCGAAACGTGGGATTCCCATCGCGACTCGTGTGACTTGCTGAACGAGCCGATTCGGGAGGAACCGATTGCTGATCAGCAGCATGTGTGCGTCGGGGCCGACAGCGTGACGGGTGAGGGGCGCGGTGTCGTCGAGGGCTTTGGCCAAGCCACGGGCGAACCGCTCTGGCGTTCCTGCGATTCGGATAGCAAGTCGGCCTCGTCGGTCGATGTTGGTATTGATTGGGCCATAAGGTCCGTCCAAGCCGCGGTAGTCCTGCACTCCCGCATCGGTGAGAATGTCGGTATCGAATGTCCCCGCCACGAGTATGGTTACGCCGAGACCGAATGGCGCGACCTCGCCGGCCATGGCTTCCGCCCACCGCTCAGATGCACCTTTGACGGCGGAATACGCGGCGATCGTTGGCATTCCGCGCACGCCGCCCTCGCTGGAAATCACCACGATCCGACCGCGACCGGCAGCGCGCATAGACGGCAGCAGGGCCTTGGTGAGTGCTACCGGCCCGAACAGGTTGGTGTTGAAGAGATCTTGCCAGACGTCAACGTCCGTCTCTTCGACACAGCCGGCTGCCATGATTCCCGCGTTGTGTACAACGGCGTGCGGCGCGCCCACCGCAGTTTCGATGCCCTTTGCGGCCGCATCGATCGATGCCCTATCGGTGAGGTCGAGTTGAACGCCGATCAGCCGAGGGTCGTGCGGCGGTGCACCAGTTGCCTCACGGAGCCTCTCAAGGCCGACGTCCGGGCTCCGCATTGCCCCAACCACGCGCCATCCGAGCTTGTATAGGTGAGCGGCGGACGCAAGCCCGAGTCCGCGTGAAGCCCCTGTGATAACGACCGTGCGGGGCTCACCCATTGTTGTGCTCCGCGCAGCGATCACTCTTGGACCCGAGCGTGACGGTCGGACGTCCGTCGGGCTGCAACATCATGTATGTCGACCAAATGCCAGAAGAATAGGGCCCCTTCTGGCCGTTCTCTTCGTAGAAGCCCTGTGGGTCATACACTTTCGCGTCCGGGAACGGCCAGGGGCACGCGACGGACGTCGTGGCGCGAGACCACTTCATCAGAGCGAACGCTCCTCCGTAGAACAAGTAGAAGACGTTCACAATGACCAGCATCACCATGAATGAACCGAGAACCGGCCGGTTGGGGAAGATGCGGGCGCGCTGGGCCAACTTCTCGGACACCGTGCGACCGGTGTCATCTCGGTAGACCAAGATCCCCGCGGGAATCATCACCAGGGTGACCAAGGAGGATTCCCACAGCAGCGGGAATTGATGCGGTGTACCGGTGAAGATCGAGCCGAACGGCATCACCTGCGAGTAGCTATACAGACCTGTGCGGATCGCTGCGACTTCGAGAAACATGTCGACGATAAACCCGACCACGAAGATCAAGATGCCAAGACTGATCAGCGGATGGCGCCAGACGAATGAGTCGACCGGCCGTCGAGCCTGAATCTTGCGGAGAACCCAGGCCGCCGGGAAGTACGGGCCGAATTGGAACAGTACGTAGCCGAAGACAATGAACGGCTCGACAGTGGGAGAGAGCGATACCAAAGGCCACGACTCCGGCCAGTGCCAAAGTCGCGGGTCGTAAACCGCGTACGGCGCCCAGTTCATAATCGGGTCCTGCCAGACGATGAACGTGGTCACAATGGCCATGAGTATGTATGGGTGTGGGCCATAACGACGCCAACCCCATACGCAGACCGCGACGACGATGAGCATCACGATGAGGGTGCCAACCTGTTCAACGGCGAGCCAGTGGTGAAAGCCGAGCAGGGGCCTGACGGGACGAGGTATACCCGTCACTTCCGGATTCCCGACCCGCGCGTCGGGATAGTCACGGGCATTCCATGCCACAGCCGCGACGGTGAGGACACCGAGGATCCAGAAGACCCAGCTCCAAATGTTGCGTTTTGTAGAGCCTGTCGGAACTGTCGTCGACCCCTTGGACGATGCGGTTGTCTGCTCGGTGGTCACTATCGATCCTCACAATCTCTTGTTTCACTTGCATGTGTGTGATCACGCATAGCCTGCTCTGTCGTCACCGACCGATCCTCACAAATATTTGTTCCGCGAAAACGATTGCAATTGCGTTGTGGGGTCTAGTCACTCAGATACACGTCGATCATCTCCTCCAAGTTGCTGGTGACCGTCGAGTCATCGCTGAGCGGGGCGGCGATAGCTGCACGCGCGGCGATGCGCGGATCAAGGCCCTCGGCAATCAGGCGGCCGGCCGCGATGAGCACACGCGTCGATGCCACTTCGCGTAGCCCTGCCGTCTCCAGTCGACGAATGGCCTGGGCGAGCCGGACCAGCTCGCCAGCCCGCTCCGGCCCGACCCCCGACTCGCACGCAACGATCTTCTCTTCGACATCAACTGGCGGAAAATCAAATTCGATGGCAACCATCCGCTGGCGAGTTGAATCTTTGAGATCTTTCAGCACACTCTGGTAGCCGGGGTTGTACGACACCACCAAGCAGAACCCAGGCGCTGCGTCGAGCGTGACGCCAAGCCGCTCGACCGGCAACTGGCGCCGGTAATCTCCCAGCGGATGCAGTATGACGGTTGTGTCCTGGCGTGCCTCGACGACCTCATCTAGGTAGCAGATCGCACCGTCACGCACCGCACGCGTGAGCGGTCCATCAACCCATTCAGTCTCGCCGCCGCGCAGCAGGAAGCGGCCAACAAGGTCCGCGGTAGTCAGATCGTCGTGGCACGCGACGGTGATAAGCGGTCGGTCGAGATCGTGGGCCATTGCCTCGACGAATCGGGTCTTTCCACACCCAGTCGGGCCCTTCAAAAGAATCGATAAACCTTGGCGATAAGCAGCTTTAAACACCTGTTCTTCGTCACGTACAGGGACGTAGTACGGACGGGTGTCGACTTTCACACCATCAGTCAGCGTCATTTACCCCGCCAAATGTCCGCATGTTTCGGTGGCGCCCGGCGCGAACGATGTCAGGCCGATTCCCTTGTAGTGATTGACAACTCGCGCGTAGGCGCAGTTGGGCCGCGCCAGCGGCGTGTTGGTAAGGCCGCGGGGCAACCAGCGGTAGGCGATCTGCAGGAGCCTGGTCAGGACCGCAAATTCCAGCTCGTGGCGGCGCGTCCATCGCATCGGAAGTATCGCCCGCGCAAGGGGATGCATGATGCCGAACCCCAGGACTGCGGCAACATGACTTCCGAGTGGTCCTAGCAGCCTCCACAGCGGTTCGGTGAGAACAGACATTTGCTGGGGTCGCCGCGGGCGCCGCAGGGCATTCACGACGATGTCGAGAGCCTGTGTGCGCTTGAGCTTCTCGGCCGCCATCTCCTCGTAATACGCGGATAGCTGGTCATAGCGATCTGCCAGTTGTCGTGCACGACCCGGCATCTGTAGATCTTCGGTTAGCGCCCGGTAGCGGTCCCAGATTGCCTGGTTGTCATCGGCGCTGAGCTTTTCCCCGGTCATCGCCATGAAGGCCCCGCGGTACATGAAGAAGATGCTGATCAGATTCCAATTCCACGGCTCGGGACCCATCGCGCTGTAGCGAAGTCCGTCAGGCCCGACGCCCTTGATGTCGCGGTGCAGGCGCACGAGACGTTGCATCTCTTCGCGACGATCGACATTGTTAGCGACAAACGTGAGTTGAAAGGATGCGGCTGTGCGACGCCCGCGCGCAAACGGGTCTTCTCGAATCCGCGCTGTATGTACTAGGGAAGCCGACACGGCGGGCAGCATCATTTCGTCGAAGAGGGCTGAGGCGAACAGCACAAGGAAGCGCGATCCCATCGCGCGCTCGAACCGATCAGCCACCGAGCCGACGTATTGGTCACCGGAGTCGCCGACCAGGAAAGGTTTGACCTCGTCGCCAATCGGACCGACCGACATCCGCACCTCCTCCGCCCTAGTTCTGGTGCATGTCGGCCCCAGAAGTTATTGTGGTGCCACACTGCACCAAAAACGTGGTTAGGTCAAGAGAAGATGAGGCACAATGCGGTCGATGGCTAGTGCGACTCGTAGCTACGGCGGCATCACGGCCGAGGAGCGCCGCGCTACTCGGCGCGGCGCCCTGGTCGAGGCTGCGCTCGATCTGTTTGCCGAAGGTGGCGTCCGAGCAGTCTCGAAACGTGCGGTGTGTGCACGCGCGCGCCTCAATGATCGCTATTTCTATGAGCATTTCACTGACTCAGATGCGTTGCTAGAAGCTATCGTGCGGGATCTCACCGCGTTGGGATTGGAGGCCGTGGGTGCCGCTACACGTGAGGCCCCAGCCGACATTCGGGGGCAAATTCGCGTCACTGCGGACGCGGCTCTCGAATTTCTGACGGCCGACCCCCGGCTCGCAACATTGCTGATCGGGTCCAACACCTCCGACGCCCTACAGCGCGCCCGCTTAGAAAGCACCCGCGCGATCGCCGCCGCGATGTCCGCAGGCACCAGGGAACTTCTCGGCCGCAACGCCGCCAGCCAGCTCAACACCGATCTTGCTGCTTTTGCAGTCGTGAGCGGTGCAATTGAGGTGACCACTGCATGGCTACGCGGTGAGTTCGACACAAGCCGCGAACACGTCGCTGACCTCGTCGCCGGCTTGCTGTTGGCCACGGCTGACATCTCCACAGCGCTCCCCGAATCCGTCAGCCAGCCCGGATAGCCGCGTGATGTGAAGAAAAAGATCGTATTGGTGTGTAGTCCGTTCGAGTTGGAGGTTCCCCGTGTCTAATCCCGTTGATGTGGTCCGCGAGTTCTGCGCCCTGATGGAACGTCGCGATCCCGACGCCCTGCGCCCGCTGCTGGCCGACAACGCCGTTTATCAAAACGTCGGCATGCCAGCCTTCGACGGAGTCGATGCCATCGTGGAAAATTTGGGCGCGCAGTTCTCGATGTTCCCGGACGCTTATGCCTTTGAAATCGTCAACATCGCCAATAACGGTTCAGTCGTTCTGACCGAACGCCTCGACTACATCCAGACCCCCGATGGAGCCAAGCCAGCCATTCCGGTGATGGGAACTTTCGTGGTCGGAGATGACGGCAAGATCGCCCGGTGGACCGACTACTTCGATCTCAACCTCACAATCAAACTCCTTCAAGGCGAAGACATCAGCGCGCTGGTTCCATCCGCGTCTGCGACATGACCGATGAGCGAAGGTGTTTCGCAAAGTCCGGACGCGCGCCCCGCACCAAGTTGTAGAAGTCACGATCCCGACAGGTTCTCGGCTGCTCAACTCAGGGGCAGCCAACCGTGATCCCCTGGCCTTCGACGAACCCAACACGTTCCGTGCCGATCGCGACTCGCGAACGCACGTCGCCTTCGGCTACGGCCCCTACTTACGTCTGGGCGCCCCCCTGGCTTGAATGGAAACTCACGCCGTGCTCCGCGAACTCGTCAACCGCGTCTCCAGCATTTCCACCACCGCATCCACCACATGGTCCACCAACAGCAGCCTGCGCGGCCAGACCCACGTACCTGTAACCCTGCACCAGGCGAACGTGTAATGGATCGTCCATCGCAGTCGCATGCCAAGCTCCTGGGACTAGCTTTCGGCGTGCTGGGTCCTGCACACCTACTTTGCCCGCGCGCGTTTGAAGGGATCACCCGTCTCGCCTTCGACGGCAAAATTCGTCGCCACACAATTATTAACGGAACCATCGAATCAGCCCTGGGCCTAGCCATCCTCAAACCGCGTACCCGTCAAGCCGCCTACGCGGCGACCGCTGTGTATGGGACCTACTTCATCGTCAACGTGCTGCACCGACAGCACGCTCGCACAACCTAGTGGTTTGAACCAGGCACGCCGACGATCGAGGTTGTACGGGAAATCGCCTGCGCTACAGCGGCTAGTTCAGCGCGCGAGATCGCCGAGTAGTCAACCCGCTGCCCGCTGCCAAGGCTTGCCTGGCTCGGCCACTCCTCAGCCTCGGGCCCTCGCTGGCGAAGGCCTTCTACGAACTGATTGAGAGCGTCGCGCTGGTAAAGTCGAGCGTCGTCGGAATCCACTGATCCCGAATGGGCCGCGTCGCGCCAGTGCACGTCGGCTTATGGGGCGGATGTGACAACGGGCGTAAGACAGTGGTGAGGTACGGGTGTCGCGCCGATGCGCACTCCGCGCACATCCATTTCGGTCATCGGTTATCCACCGAGTATGGACCGGAATCAGGCGGTTTTCGTCAACACCAATGCTGCTTCGTTGTAGGGAAACAGACGATAGAACAGTCGGGGTGCCGGCGTGACAAGGGGAGCGGCCTCAGCCTTACTGACGATGCGCGGGCTGCCCAACGCGAGGGCGTTGCCCCGCTTGTGCAGCACGGTCGGACCGCCGGCCAATACGTTCTTGAGCCAGTCCGTTTGCGGCCCATAGCCAATGAGAATGACGAAGCCGTCCTGGGTCTTGAATACCAAGAGGGGCGTTCGATAGTGCCTGCCTGACTTCCGGCCGACGTGCTCAAGCGTCCCTAGACACGGAAGCCACGGAGTAAGTGAGCGAGCCACAGGATTAGTGACACGGCGATTGAACTGTGCGACAGCACGAGGCACCCGCATGAAAATCCTTTCTCACCACATGCAGTTCTGATCCGTCCGGGTGACTGCAGTGGGCTTGGCACGAAACCTACGTCGTCGGAACCTCTTTGGGCCGATCCCATAACGGCTCGCCCAATTTGGCCCGTATTTTCCCCCACGGGTCGGCGTACTGTCCGGGTGCGTTCCGATACGGCGACCGCCGCGCCATGAGCACTCGCACGAGCGGGGCGATGAGCGGCCCCGGGTAGCGCAACAATCGGTACTTCTTCGACAATTCGGCCTTCAGGGCGGGCCACGAGTGGTTCTGGAACCGCAACGCCTCTTCGGCGCGGGTGGTGTCCATCCAGTCGGTGACGAACCAATCGTCGTCGCTGTTCGGGTCGCCGGGCCGACCCGGTGGCATGGCGCCTGGTAGACCCAGAGCCGCGACGAGGTCCGAGGTGACCTCTGCGTAGGTCAATCGGTGGGACTCGTCGCCACCGATCAGCAGGATCTCGCGAGCGACATCGGCCGTGGTCGCTGCCGCAAATGCCCAAGCGACGTCGCGAACATCAACCGTCTGCACCCGACCGTCGCTGGGCACTACGGATTGCAGGTAAGCCATGTCGGCGCTGACCGGTAGTGCCCCCAGGTCCGGGCCGACCACGGCCCCCAAACGCAAGACCACCCATTCCAGGGTCGATCCCCGCACAATCTCCTCGCCCTCGGCCTTGTGTCCGCTGTAGACGTCGTAGGGCCGCATCGGGTCCTCCGCCTTGAGAGGAGGGGTCGTGCGGTGCGGGTTACGGGGTCCCATCACGGTGATGCTCGACGCGTGGACGAATCGCGGTGGCTTGCTTTGCCCTTCGGCAACTCGAACCAGGTGTGCAGTGGCGTCCACGTTCACCCGTCGCGCGACTTTGGGTATCGGGTAGATCGCCGGCGCGATGACCGCCGCGAGATGGATGATCGCATCCGGGCCGATGTTGGAGACGAGACGCCGCACCTGCTCGGGATCGGTGAGGTCGGCCCACCGGAACTCGACGCCGCGCGGTAGTTTTTGAGCCGCCTTCCGGTTGGCCGGCGTATCGAGGTCCGTCGCCACCACGCGGCGGCCGAGTTCGGCCAGTCTCCGGACGGTTGCCGAACCCACCAGGCCGAAGGCGCCGGTGATGAGGACAGTTCCATTCAGCTCAGTGCTCATGGATTATTACTCCTCGAATGTTGCGGCCGGCGAGCATGTCGTCGTAGGCCTCATTGATGTCGTTGAGCTTGTACTCGGCGGTGACGGTTTCGTCGAGCAAAAGCTTGCCGCTTCGATAAAGGCTGATAAGTCGAGGGATGTCGGCCCGCGGGTTGGCTTCGCCGTACAGGCTGCCCAGGAGGCGTTTTTGGAACAGCGTGAACAACGTCAGCGGCAGCATTGGCGTCACGTCGGACATCGATGCCAGGGCGGTGACCACCACGGCACCGCCCTTCCGCACCGCATTGAGCGCGTCGTTGATCATCGGCCCTTCGAGCACGCCTGGCGTCAGGATCGCCGAGTCGGCCATGACTCCACGCGTAATCTCGCCAACTAACTGTGTTGCTTCCTCCATCGAGGTGGCAAAGTGAGTGGCTCCGAACTGAAACGCTTTGTCGCGCTTGCCCGGCTCAATATCGACCACGACGATTTGCTCTGCTCCCGCCAGTCGCGCGCCCTGAATGGCACCGCTGCCGATCCCTCCGCAGCCCAACACGATCACCACGTCGCCGGGACTGATGTTCGCGGTATTGACGGCCGAACCCCAGCCAGTGGTTACGCCGCAGCCGAGAAGACATGCGCGCGATAGCGGCACATCGTTGTCAATCTTGACGACTGAGGCTTCGGACAGGACCCCCCACTGCGCGAAACTCCCGACGCCGGAGAGGGCGCCGATACCCTGTCCTCTCGCTCGGCGCCGGAAGGTGCCGTCGGCTTGAACTCCCGCGAGGATGATCGCCCCGTAATCACAAAGGTTTTGACGGCCGGTGGCGCACCAGCGGCAACGACCGCACGCCGGCAGGAAAGATGTGACCACGTGGTCTCCCACCGCCACATCGCGCACTCCCGGACCAACCTCTTGAACGATCCCCGCCCCTTCGTGTCCACCTATCAAGGGAAAACTCACCCCGTACATGTCGCCGGTGCGGATGTGGTGGTCGGAGTGGCATAGACCGGTCGCTTCGAATTCGACGAGTAGCTCGCCTTCCTGCGGCGGATCGAGTTCGATTTCTTCGACCGACCACTTTTCGTTGAGCCCCCAAAGAACTGCTCCATTGGTCTTCACCGCGACTCCTTGACGATATGTATGGCACGCTCGGGACAATTCGCGATCGCGTTGTGTGCGCGGTCTTCCCATCCGGGAGGAATATTTTCCACGGTGACGACGGCGGTCCCTTCGTCGTCGATGTCGAACAGTTCGGGATAGGCTGCGTAACAACGGCTATGGCCTTGGCACATTTGTGAGTCGACACGAAGTTTCACCGCTCAGTCCAATCCGCCTGGTCTGGTCCCGATGACTCCTCTTTCTGTGAGCGCTGCAATCGATGCGGGGTCGAGACCGAGTAGGTCGCCGAGGATGCTTTCGTTGTGCTGCCCCAACGTCGGCGCTGCTGATCGATACCACGTGTCGACGCGGCGGTACCTAAACGGAATCGCCGGCACGTGGTGCCGTCCGACGACGGGATGGTCGAGGCTTTCGAAAAAGCCCCGTGCGGTCAGCTGACGGTGCATCGAACTGACCCTGGCGTCTCTCAAATCCGCGGCCGGAACACCATATTCAACGAGCAACTCTGCCGCGGCCGCGGAATCGTGTTCGCCAGCCCATTGCTCGAGATGCTTATCGATCAGATCATGTGCCCGCACACGCCCTTCGTGACTGTCCAACGTGGAGTCATTCGCCCAATCCGGTTCACCCAGAGCCGACTTCAATAGGCGCCACTGCTCGTCCGTGGCGACCGAAATCGCCAGCCACCGCTCGGTCCCCGCGCATTGATAGAGCCCTTGTGGGGCGGCTTCACGGCTGCGATTTCCCAGTCGCGATATCAGATTCCCATAGGCGGTGAACTCGATAACCTGCTCGGCGGCTGCGTTGAGCGCGGACTCAACCATCGATACTTCGATGAAGCACCCCTGGCCGGTCTCGTCGCGTCGCCGGAGGCCTGCGAGCATGGCGAAAGCGGAGTGCATTCCTGCCAGTGGGTCACACGGGCCGCGGGGGATTCGCGGCTGGTCGTACACGTGGCCGGTCACCCACGCCATTCCGGTCATCTGTTCCATCGTTTGCGCGAAACCCACATTGTTGCGCCATGGTCCGTCGAGCCCGAACGCAGGCATACGGACCATCACTAGTCGAGGGTTCCGCTCGCTGACGGCCTCCCATGTGATGGCGAAATTGTCGAAGACGCGGGGCGAGAAGTTCTCAACCAGAATGTCCGAGCATTCGACGAGTCCGAACAACAGCTCCCGTCCTTCGGGTGAGGACAGGTCGAGCGTGAGTCCTCGCTTGTTGGCGTTTGTCGCCAGGTACATCCCCGACCGCTCCCACCATTGAGGCTGATTGGCGAACGCTGCGGCCGCCATCCGTGCGCCGTCAGGATGTTGCATCGACTCTAGGTGAATGACCTCAGCGCCCAGTGCGGCGAGAATGTGGGTGGAGGAGGGGCCCGCCCACCACGCTGTCGCGTCGAGAATTCGTACGCCGTCCAGCGGAAGCTCAGGTGCACCGTCGGCTGCGGTCGTAATCCTGTTGTGGGCGGGTACTTTTGTCATTTCGCCAATTGGAGGAGCACCGGCGGTGGGGGCGGGTCGTCGGCCATTGATCCGGTAGGGCGCCAACGGGTAGGTAAAGCTGCCGTCGGCATACGTGCCCCACACGCCGCGCGCCGCGAACTGAGGGTGGTCCAGCACGGTCTGGCCATTGTTGACGGGTGAGACGGGGATTCGCAGATCAGAGGCCAACGCGACGATCTCGTCCGTGGAACGTTGCGTCGTCCATTGCCGCACAATCCGATTCCACTCCTCCCGGCGTTCCCAGCGCGTAGTGGCGAGTGCCCACGCCGGGTCATCGTCGAGCAGGTCCAATCGGCCGATCATCGCGAGGAAGGACTCGAATTGCTGGCGCGTATTGGTGTTGAAGCCTACCCATCCGTCCGCGGTCGGTTCGATGGAAGGGATTTCAACCTGCCGAGCCGGCACGGTCAACGGGGGACGACCGGCCAACTCGTGGTAGAGATCGGCGAATCCGCTAGCGCTGAGGTGACACGTCTCCAGCAACGAGCAGTCAATGATCTCGCCTGGTCCGCCTAGTTGAGCCCGGCGCAATGCGCCAAGCGCCCCGACGGCGGCATAACTGGCCATGACCCATTCGAAGACTCGACCACCGGCTTGAATGGGCGGTTGGTCCGGACGACCTCGCAGCGCGAGGCTTCCGCTCTCGGCCTGGGTCGTGAACTCCGTTGACGGCCGGTCCCGGTATGGTCCGGTCAGTCCGTACGGTGACAACGCCACGATCACCAAGTGTGGCGCACGCCGTAGGAGGGCTTCGCGGTCGAGTGCCCCGGGGCCGAGAGAATCGACGAACACATCGGCCGAGACGATCAATGGCTCCAGATCGGGCAGGGAAGTGCCCACGACTGAACGCTTGCCGGCGTTCAAAAATTTGAACAGCGCGTCGGCGCGGCTTGGATCGCCAAACGTTCTGCGGCGGAACGGATCCCCGTCTGGGGTTTCTATTTTGATGACCTCTGCTCCGAGGTCGGCGAACAACTTCGTGCAGTACGGACCGGTGATTTCAGTCGCCCACTCGACAACACGAACCCCACGCAGAGCGTTCATCGCTTCGCGACTTCCCGCGTCAATGCTTTCGAAAGTGAGTTACTCGCGCCGCTGAGTGCACACACGCCACCTTCTGTCCTCACGCTCGTGCCGATCGAGCAAGGGTGCTCTGCATCCCCATGGCTGCGCCCTGGCTGGCAACGACGCTAGCGACGAGAAAGCTACGGTGTCAAGTGTGACTCGATAACACCGGCCAAGGTGAGTTCGGCGGAGGTTTTAGTCGGCCGCGCGCACCCTGGGCGCCCGTTGGGCCCGCCCACCTCGCTTGGCGGGCGTCATTCTCGTCGATGCGCTTACGCCTCTGGCGAGGATCTGCGAACCGAGTTCGATCTGCGCGCGGATATCTGACTCGCCGGTACCAAACCAGCGTGGTCCGAGGCTCGTTGTGAAGATGATGAAGTTAGCCAGCAGCTCGGCGAAGAGGTCGGCGTCGACGTCGGCCCTGATCTGCCCGGCGGCTTGGTAGTGGCGAACGCCTTGCGCAATAACGGCCGTGCGGCGAGCGTGATTGGGTTGCAGCACCCGCATCGAGAAGTCCGGATCTGATAGCGCCTGACCGGAAATGTCCCAGCCGGGAACGCCGCTGTCGCGGTCATCGATTCGTAGTCTGGCGAAGAAAAGCTGCTCGATATAGCCCTCGAAGCGCGCAGGCAGGGCCGCCACGACTTGCTCTTCGGCCTCACTGACGAGGTCCGCGATCTGTCGAGAAACAACCTGCTCAAAGATGCCTTGCTTGTCCCCGAAGTAATGGAACAGCATTGCTTCCGAGCAGTCGGCGCGACGAGCGATCTCCTTTGTCGGCGCGGCCGCGTATCCCGCTTCGGCAAATACCTCAGCAGCCGCTTCAAGGAGGGCTCGTTGTTTGCCGTCCTTGTCGCGAACTCGCCGCCGCGCGCCTTCAGTCATCACACACACCTTAGCGAGCACCCGTCGACGTAGGGGAAGCTCGCACGCGTGCCGTTCCACGCCGGCGCGCGGATCGTGAGTGGGCTCAGGTAGTTATCGAGTGTGACTTGACTGCTACGTAGCCGACGATTTACTGTGCTGCCAAAGCAAATTTCGGCGCGTGCGAGAAATTCGAGGGCCCGTGCAGATGGCACATCGACGGTGGCGCGAGTGCGGTGTAACTGCAATGCGGACAACCCCTCGTTGGAGGCTGGCTGTCGAGGCTGAGCGCTTCCTTTCTCCCGGCATGCCCGCGTTCGGGTTCGGAAAGGACTACCTATGGTGAGCAAATCACCGGAGGAGCATGCCCGGAATTTCGATCTTCGTCACGAAGATTTCGACGACCAAGAATTCCTCTATGAGGTCTACGCGGTGATGCGAGAGAGCGGACCGTTCAGCCACCAGGATGTCCCTTTCCTGGGACAGACGCCGGGGGGCGCGTGGGTCGCCACCCGCTACGACGAGTGTTACGAGATCTTGCGTGATTGGCGCAGCTTCTCGAGCAAGCCCGTCGGGGGCAACCCGACGTCGTTCGGCGACATCGTGATCAACTTGGATCCACCACGACAGCAGCAGCTTCGCAAAGTTCTCAACCCGTATTTTTCCCCGGGCCGGATGAAGGACCTGGAGCCCCAGGTGCGCGCGATTACCGATGGGTTGATCGACAACTTCATCGAAGCGGGCCGCGGCGACCTCGCTGACGTCGCATGGCAGCAACCCGGGATCGTGTTCTTCCGGCATTTGCTCGGCATGCCTGTTGAGGACGTGCCGCTCTACATCGAGGCAGCTGATCTCGGAATCAATGGTGAGAGCGAAGAGATCCGAATCGGTGCGATGACGAATCTCTACCATCGCGTGCGCGACGAGATCGACAAACGTCGTAGTGAAGCGCCGCGTGACGACCTGATCGATGTTTTACTCGCCGCCGAGATCGACGGCGAGAAATTGAGCTTCGACGACGCGGTCGCGAATGCGCTTCTGCTGGTACAAGCGGGGCTCGAAACAACCTCTAGCGCAATGTCGTTCGCCTTCTTCTATCTGGGCACCCATGCTTCGGAGCGCGACCGACTCGTACGGGAAGCCGAGTTAATACCCACGGCGATAGAGGAATTTATCCGGTTCGCAGGTTCGGTCCACGGACTGCATCGCTCAGTCGCGGAAGAGGTTGAACTAAGCGGCCAGAAGTTCTGCCCAGGGGAGACGGTCGTCGTGAACTATGCGGCCGCCAACCGCGACGCGCGCGAGTTCGACGAGCCGGACAAGTGCATTCTCGACCGACTGACAAACCGGCACCTCGGGTTCGGAGCCGGCGTCCATCGCTGCCTAGGTTCTAATCTCGCCCGACTCGAGTTTCGGGTGGGGGTTGAACAGACCCTCAGACGGATACCCGACTACGCCATCCCGCCAGGGGCGAAAGTTGATTTTCACGGGAACTCGGTCACCCGCGGCTACCGCGCCCTGCCCGTCGTCTTCACGCCGGGTGCCCGCGTTGGCCAGTAAGGGGCGGTGAACAACCGCCCACATCATCTCGCGGCCAACGCAATAGGAATTTCATATAAGGAGGAACTTGTGGACAAGCAAGATCTTCAATGGATGATCTCCGTCGATGACCACATCATCGAGCCACCGAATCTATGGGTCGACCGCGCATCGGCCGCCGACAGCGATCGAGTGCCACACGTCGAGCGCATCGACGGTGTCGATACATGGGTCTACGAGCAAGCGCGCGCGTCGGTGCTGGGCATCTTGGTCGCGGCTCACCAAAGGCCGGCCGAGTATTCCCCGCTGCCAGTGAATTACGATGATATGCCCCGCGCATACTTCGACCCGGTAGCCCGCATCCCTGACATGGACGAGGATCATGTGATCGCGGGACTGAACTTTCCGTTCTTCCCCCGGTTCTGTGGTCAGATGTTCGCCCACCTCGGTGACCGCGATCTGGGTCTCAAGTGCGTTCGGGCGTACAACGACTTCGTCATCGATGAGTGGTGCGCGGCGGCGCCCGGTCGCTACATCCCGATGGTCATCGTCCCGTTGTGGGATACCCGTTTGGCCGTCGACGAGACGCTGCGGTGCGCGGGCAAGGGCGCCAAAGCCATTGCTTTCTCGGAGAACCTGCACCCGTTGGGATTTCCGTCCATCCACTCTGGAGCATGGGACGACTTCTTCGCGGTCGTGAACGAGACGAAGATGCCGCTGTGCACGCACATCGGCTCGTCGTCGGTTAGCCCGACCACATCACCCGACGCACCTTTCGGGGTTCAGGCGGTTAACATCAACCTCAATCTCGCGAACTCAACCACGGATTGGTTGTTCTCGGGCAAGCTGCAGAAGTACCCCAACCTGAAGATCGTGCTGGCCGAGGGCGGCATCGGCTGGATCCCCTACCTCATCGAGCGTGCCGAACATGTCGCTACCGACTACCAGTACCTGCGCGCCAACAACTGGGCGGTTGATCCGGGCACGATGCGCTTGACCCCGGTGCCCACCGACCCCGAGATTTTTCCGGAGTCACCACGCCAGCTCTTCCGCGACCACATGTACGGCTGCTTCATTGAGGATGACTTCGGGGCGGCTAACCTCGACTCCATCGGCGTCGACAATGTAATGATTGAAACGGATTATCCGCACACCGACAGCCTGTGGCCCAACTCCCTTCAGGCAGCTCACAAGGCACTCGACGGCCGGTCCGACCTCGACAAGTACAAAGTGCTGCAGGGTAATGCTCGCCGGGTCTTCGACTTTGAGCCCGCCGCGTATCCGACCCTGGCGTAGTCCGCGGCGACGGATTCGTTTGATGCGAGAGTACCAGAGCTTCATCGACGGTAAGTGGTTGAGCGACAACGCCATCGGCACCATCGATGTTATCGATCCGTCCAATGAAGAGTTGATCGGCCGAGTCGTCGACGGTGGACCAAAGCAGGCGGCAATGGCGATCGAGGCTGCCCGGCGAGCTTTCGACGAAGGTCCCTGGCCGTGGATGTCCGTCCGGGAACGGGCGAAGATCATCAAGCGATTCGCTGAGATCCTCGACGAGCGCAAAGCGGAGCTTCGGGAGCTAGTCGTCGCCGAGATCGGCTCGACCGGCTTCATCACCGACCTGATTCAGGTTGGCGGCGCGATCGAGGCGGCCCACTACTACGGGGAGTTCGTCGAACATGATGTGACGTGGGTGGAAACACCGGGCGGGCCTATAGTTTCGCCGACTGGCCTGGGCGGCGTGACGGTGGTTCGTGAACCGGTCGGGGTGGTCGGAGTCATCACCCCGTTCAACTTTCCTTTCTCGATCAATATCCAAAAGTGCCTGGCCGCCTTGGCCGTCGGCTGCACAGTGGTACTCAAGCCCCACCCGTGGACTCCCATGAACGCCCTGGAGTTGGCCAAGGTTGGCGAGGAAGCCGGCCTCCCGCCCGGTGTGTTCAATGTGGTTGTGGGCGGTGCCGAAGTGGGAGAGGAGCTGTGTACCCACAAAGGCGTCGACATGATCGGCTTCACCGGTTCGACGGCGACCGGGCGGCGGATTCGTGAACTATCGGCGGCAACGATGAAACGCGCACAGCTGGAGCTAGGCGGCAAGAGCGCGCACATCGTCCTCGACGATGTCACCGAAAGTGACGTTGCGGGAATAGGATTCGGGCAGGTACTGATGCATGCCGGACAGGCATGCACCGTCACGTCGCGACTTCTGTTGCCCGAGCACCTGCTCGACGCCTATGTCGAGGGCCTCAAAGCCATGGCTCCAATGATCACGGTCGGGGACCCGCGTGATCCCACGACTGTTGTTGGTCCGCTGATCAGGGATCAGCAGCGTCAAAGAGTTGAATCCTTCGTTCAGTCGGGCCTGCAAGACGGCGCGCGGCTGGTGGTCGGCGGCAAACGTCCCGAACACCTCAAACGCGGCTTCTACTACGAACCGACGGCATTTGTCGACTGCCGCAGCGACATGTGGTTATGCCAGGAGGAGGTGTTCGGGCCTGTGCTGGCGGTGATGACCTATCGCTCCGAAGACGAAGCCATCCGCGTCGCGAACGACTCCATCTACGGTTTGGCGGGTCTGGTAATGACTCGCAACGCCGCGAAGGGATTCAACGTCGCGAGGCAGGTCAGAACCGGCACCATCATGGTGCAGACTGTCGCAACCGGTGTCGATCTAGGAGTTAATCCGGGGGGCGGGCAGGGCCCCGGCTGGTCTCTGCCTGCGCGCGGCATGTTCAACGGCGGGGGGCCGTTCGGCGGCTTCAAGCAAAGCGGACTTGGCCGAGAGCAGGGGCGCTGGGGCTTTGAGGAATACACCGAGCTGAAATCAATCACGATGATGTAGCGGAGCACTGCGCCTTCGACGACGCGGCGTGGTCCGCGTAGGGACTCCGGGCTGGAAAGGTCGCGTGATGGAACTTCTCAGGGATGTACGAGTCCTCGAGGTGTCCCTCTACTCCGCGGATGCACTGGGCGGGCATCTGGCTGACCTCGGCGCAGAGGTGATCAAGGTGGAGCCGCCTGGCGGCGGTGGTTTCCGCGGTTCGGCGGTTTCCGGCGGCGAGCTGCAGGACTCTCACTGGAACCGGGGCAAGAAGAGTGCGGCGATAAACCTGAAAACGCCTGAAGGTCAAGAGGCGTTTCGCCGCCTGGCCGCGACATCGGCGGTGGTGATCGACGGCCTACGCTACGGAACTGCGCACCGGCTCGGCTTCAGCTACGACGACATCGTCGCAGTCAACCCGACAGTTGTGTATTGCGTGCTCAACGGCATGGGCAGCTTTGGGCCCTACACCCGATTAGCCACACACGGACTTTCCTTTGACTGTTTCGCCGGCTTAAGCCCGCCGATCATCGATGCGGATGGAACGCCACGCCTTTCGGGGGCGGCGACAGGGACGACAGGTGTTCTGGCGGGACCGTTGTACGCAGCGATGGGCGTACTCGCCGCGCTGCACGCCGCCGGACGCGACGGCAAGCCGCAGTACGTCGAAGTAGCGCAGGCCGATGCTGCGATCAACTGGAACTTTCAACACCTCACAGCGCTGGCGAACGGTCAACCCACCTACGGCGAGGGAATCCGCGCTTCGCTTCGTTACCAGTACTACGAAACGAACGACGGCAACTACGTGGTGTTCAACGCCCTGGAGGACAAGTTCTGGCTGAGATTCTGCGAGTCGCTCGACAGGATGGATCTCTACCAACCGGGGCGCCAGAAGCCGGGGAAGGATGTCGAGGCAGAGGCCCGGCTGCGCGAGGAGCTAACAGCAATATTCAAGTCCCGCACACGCAGGGAATGGACCGACTTCTTCATTGCGACCGATATCGCAGGAGCACCAGCATTTTTGGGAGCAGACCTGTTCGACGACGACCACGCGAAGGCGCGCCGACTCGTCTACGAGCAGGCTCAGCCGGAGGGGACGTCGCAGCGATTGATTGGAACGTGCATAAAGACCAAACCCGACGAAGGATTTACAGCGCCGGCAGCGCCGCACGTTGGGCAGCATACGGAAGAGTTGCTCGGCGCCCTAGCAGGCTACGACGCGGCCGGAATGGAGCGTCTTCGTTCGTCGGGTGCAATCTGAAAGTCGGCGCGTGCCGCACTCGCGAAGTCTGCTTCTCACGGCGTTGTCACACTCGGCGGCAACAACTGACGTTTCCTGACATCGTTAGACCAAGTCGGCCGGCTCAACCACATCAGTTGAAACCTCGTGAACACCCGCCCTACGGACTGTAAATCCGTCGGCTAACGCCGACGTGGGTTCGTCGAATTTCCTGCCTGCCGCCATCCCTGCTCAGGTCAGAGGTTATTTGGATCGTATCGGTGGACTTGGGCAACCAATGTGCGGTCAGTGTCGCGCTAGGTGGCGGCGTACGTGCCGACCCAGGTTATGCAGGATAAAACGTGAGTTCCGGCCGCCGGCGGGGTTTTCGTCGACTGAACGTTGTCGATTCAGAAGCCCGAACCTGCCGCCGACGATGAGGGTGCTAGTACGGCGAGAACGGCGTCGCGATTTTGCGGCCAGCGGAGACGCCGACGTAGTACTCCCCGCGACGCTTCGTGCGTAACTTCGCGCCGACGTGGACGCCCGCATATTCGCCCCCTGGGCCCACTCGGCCGACGCGGAGGGTCTTGCCGAGGCTGCCGCGAACGTAGCGGGGGCGGCGGCGGTCGACTTTTCGGGTGATCCGTTTGACTCGGCTACTACCATTCGACGCGAACCGGCCCCGCTTGTCGCGCTTGTAGGTGCGTCGCTTGGCCATCAGGTGCTCGCAACGCCGATCCAGGCCGGAAGGCAGTCAACCAAATTCTGTCCCTCGAAACAATTCCAACTCATCCCAGCACCTACCTCGATGATTTCGCTTCTACCCGATTCTATCGTCGAGATGCGCCAAAGATGTTGAACTACAGCCTATGTCGTTAATCAGTGTTGCCTGCCGACTGGGCACATTTTGGGCACACTTAGTGTCAAAAGAGGTGAATTCTGGTGAATTACACTGAATGTCATTTCGCAGCTCGGCGCCGGTTCGGCCCACAGACCAGCACCCCGAAACGGGTTCGATTCCCGGCAGCTCCACTGAATATCCGCTGGTAAAACGTCTAAGTTCACCCACACCCAGCGCCCGTCAAGACTCCCCCCGTCAAGATTTGGGTGTACGCCCCGATTCGTGGCTTCGATTCGCACCCGTCAGCGAACAGACGGGACGGCGTACACCAACCATGTCCGGCGCCCCCGATGACCGCCCCGGCCGGCAGCGTTGATGGTATGTCCGCGAGGGCGACGGCGTCGTGGTCTGAAAGCTGAACCGATACGCGGGTATTTCATCCGTGTAGGGACGGCCGTTGGGTCGTCGCCGACGTCGGCAAGTTTCGTTTGGTGTTTTTCACCGTGCCTACTAGGTAGCCACCACCAGGGCCGATTATTTAGGTTTGCCCTGCACGACAGATGGGGTATGCGGGGCCCCGTAGGCGTCTGGGTGTGGTCTGATCGGGAAGAACCCAAGGGCGCTTAGCGGTCGGGGAATTTCCAATTACACACTCCACAGATGTGGGAAGTCGTCTCATGGATGATGCGTCTCTAGGCCGGGATCTGTGCGGATTCGCCACCGAGATGCGCCAGCTCGCCTATACCGTGCCGGGCGGGCACGAAGACTTGCTCGTCCGCCGAAGTGAACGGATGATCCACTGCGCCCCAGGAAGCGGCCACGGAGCGGCAGCCGCGTAAACGGGCATGATTGGGAGCGAAAATGAGCGCGTATCAGACCCTACTGGTCGGCACTGATGGCTCGGATACGTCGTTTCGTGCAGTGGACCACGCAGCCGCGTTCGCTGCGAAAAATCACGCGAAGTTGATCATCGCGATGGCGCACTTGTCTTATCTGACCAAGGGAGACAAGGGAGGCTGGGGAAGGCAAGCCCGACCTGATCGTGTGATAGATGGCCGCGCCGAGGTCGCTCTCGGGAGCGAGGGGGACTACAAAGTGCACGGGATGGCCGCTGTCTATGCGGTCTTGCGGGAGGCCCAGGGCCGGGCCAAGGCGGCTGGAGCGAAGGATGTTGAGGCGCGCCCGGTTAAAGGTAATCCGGCACATGCGCTGCTTCGCCTCGCCAAGGAGGTTAACGCAGATCTGTTGGTGGTTGGCAACGTCGGACTAGGCACGCGCACCGACAAGTGGCTTGGCTCAGTGCCCGGAAACGTGTTGCGCGGGGCAAAGATCGACGTGCTGCTCGTCCACACCACCGACTGAGCCACCGCTAAGAGCCGTCTGAAGCCAGCTCGGTACGGCGCCTGTCTACGCCCGCGATCACCCTTGAGGCATCGGCGTGTCGTCGCCCTCATCACCGATCGCGGCACATTCGATGTTGTCCACCAATCGATAGCCGCTAGCCGCCAATGTGCACAGAGCTACTGGAGTGTTGCCGCTTGGTCAGCTCACGGCGCGCCATTCAGCACGCATCTCTCACGCCTATCGACGTACCAGCGCCCCACTCCCGCCGCCAAACGTAGCGGCACTCCCAGGCTGCTAATCGTTCTAGTCTCCCTGCATGGATCGCATTTGGCAGTGGGCGTGGGACCGGTACGGGGCGAGGTACTCGTGGGCTGTCTGCGCCGTGGCGTTTCCGCTGCATTTAATGACGTGGCTTGTTGTGTCGTTTGCCGTTGTGGCATTAGAGAAGTCCGATTACTACGTCGAGGCGGCCGCCGTCACCGTTGTCGCGGTGGTGGTACTGCTGGGTGTTCTTCTTTTCTCCGGCGGGGGGCAGATTCGCCTAGTTGAGCAGTGGGCAGCCCGCCATGACATCGATGGAGAAGGTGCGCTGGCCGCCACCTACGTCTGGGCTCGTCGGGTGGTTGCCCGTTGGTTGGTAATCATATCTGTTTGGGCCGCCCTGCTATGGTCGTTGTCGGGGCGATTGCTGGGGCGACCGGATCGCGGCTAGTCCAGTACGCGATTGTGGGCGCTAGCGTCGGAACTGCGGTCGTGTTGACCGGTGCGCACAGCTTCGTCGAAGTGGCGCTACGCCCGGTTAGGCTTGCGATTGCCGGTGACACGGGGATCGGTGACTCTTTGCCCCGTTCTCGCCCGACTTTTGCCGCGTGGTCGAACGCGTCCATGATTGCAGTCGCATTCCTGTTCGCCTTCGCGGGCGCAATGCTGGCGGCGGTATTCGACTGGACCCGTGAAGTCCCAGTGCTTAGCGTTGTGATCGCGTACGCGTTGACGATTGGCCTTGCGGTGCCGCAGAGCGTCGGCGCGATGTTCTCCCCGTCGTTGCGACCCATTCGCGACCTTGCCGAAGGAACGAAGCGTGTTGCGGCAGGTGACTACAGCCAGCGTCTGCCGGTGATTCAAGACGATGACCTGGGTGCGCTGGCGGCGTCGTTCAACCGCATGCAAGCCGGTTTGGCTGAGCGGCAACGCCTTCAAGCCGCGTTCGGAACCTACGTCGACCCAGCTTTGGCGGCACGCTTGCTAGAGCAGGGTGACGATGTGTTCACCGGTGAGCGCCGCGAAGTGACCGTGATGTTCGTAGATGTCCGTGACTTCACCCCGTTCGCCGAAGCCAACACCGCAGAGGATACCGTCGCCCGCCTCAACGCTCTGTTCGAGATTGTGGTGCCCGCTGTCGTGGATGCCAGTGGGCATGTCAACAAGTTCCTCGGCGACGGCGCCCTGGCGGTCTTCGGCGCTCCCAACGACCTCGCTGATCATGCCGACGTCGCAGTAAGTGCCGCTATAAAAATCCAGCGCCTGGTCGCCGAGCAGTTTGACAATGACCTTCGCATCGGCATTGGGATCAATACCGGTGTGGTGATCGCAGGAACCATCGGCGGCGGCGGCAAGCTGGAATTCACCCTGATCGGCGACACGGTCAATGTCGCTGCCCGCGTCGAGCAATTGACCAAGACCACCGGTGACGCAATTCTTCTCACCCAGCGGTGCGTCGACGTTTTGGCGTCTCGACCATCTGGACTCGTCGATCGGGGATTCCATGTCCTGAAAGGAAAGTCAGCCGCCGTGCAGGTCTTCGGCCTAGACGAAGAGTCGGACGTGCGGGCTGGCCTCACTAGTTAGGAAGGTGAATCAACCTCTGTCCTGACCACCCCTGCGACCACGCTACTTTCGCAGCGGCTTTCGAGAAACCCACAACAAACGAAGTGAGACTTGTAGGACTGGGATCGACGCTAAGCCGTGCCACCGCGTATCGTGCGCTCGCCGAGAGCAATTCGTGACATCGAGAATCGACTGCTCCGGGCGACCCCACTGGCTCAGCTTCTTCGTTCCACTGCCCAAAGTCACTGCGTGGAATTGACTTTGCTCAACACCAGCGCCGCTTCGTTGTACGGAAACAGGCGGTACAACACACGAGATGGCCCTGTAACGAGCGTTGCGGCCTCAGCCTTACCCAGGAGGCGGGGATTGGCTAGCGTGATGCTCTTGCCGCGCTTATCCAGCCCCGCCCGTCCACCGGCAAATACATTCTTCAACCAGTCCGATTTCAGCCCCGATGAGAACGACGAAGCCGTCGCGGGTGGGGAAAATCAACAGCGGCGTTCGATAACGCTTGCCGGATTTTGCGTCCGACATGTTCGAGTGTCCCTTGGCCTGGAAGCCAAGGCGTGATCGACCGAGCCGCTGGATTGGTGACTCGACTATTGAAGTATGCGACGGCCCTTGGCGCCCTCCTGGACCCCCCTCGTTCACAACCAAGCTCGAAATCACCAGTACCCACCTCAACACCACTATGGAACCACCCGTGTCGGAGTTGCCAACGGTGCGTAGATCTCAGAACGTCGATGATTGGTCCCACCTTCCGCCCTGACCTGTAGGAAGAAGCCTCAAAGGTCGGTGACCGCTCTTGACGCTGTCGAGACCCGAGACCGAAACCGCAGGTCACGAGCGGGACTGAATGGGACCGAGACGGAACGAACCGGCAGCTCAGGAGGCAAAAGCCCAGGTAGAGCATCGGGTTCGATTCCCGGCAGCTCCACCGTTTTGCCAGTTCAAAGCAAGCTTTGAAAGCCAATCCTGCGGGGCGGATGATCCGCAGGAACACGCCGGGCAGCGATGCCGCCGCAGGCGCGATCATGACTAATCCGCTGACGCGTGCTGGCCAGGACCACGCCGTCGGTCAGCGCCCGGTATCGCCGCCCGGCATGCTTCACAGGAACAATGGACGCTAATCTCGCGTGCGCGGCGCCGTGCCGCAATGCGCTGGGAGGGATTGGACATGCGAATCGTCAAAGTGGCCGCGCTCGTTGCGGCAGCTGCCATCGTCGGCTCAACTGGTGTCGCCGCGGCCGCACCGAAGGACTACTGCGCCGACCTCAAGGGTGGCAATACCGGAAAGACGTGCGAGATCCAGCTCTCCGACCCCGGGTACAGGGTCGATATCAGCATCTCGCTGGACTACCCAGACCAGAAGTCGGTCGCCGACTACATCTCCCAAACACGCGAGGGGTTCTTGAACGCCGCCAAGTCGGGCGCACCTCGCGAGACACCGTATGAGCTGACCATCAAGCCGACGGAATACAACTCGGCGATTCCCCCGCGCGGCACGCAGGCCGTGGTGTTCAAGGTTTTCCAAAACGTCGGCGGCGCGCATCCGCAGACGACATGGAAGGCGTTCAACTGGGACCAGACCTATCGCAAGGCGATCACCTATACAGCCGCGTCGGACGACAAAGAACATACCCCGTTGTGGCGGGTCGATGATCCCCTGAAGACCGTGGCGCCGATCGTGCAGGCTGAGCTGCAGAAGCAGCTGGCCCCCACGCCGCCGCCCGCACAACCGGGACAACCGGCTCCGGCCACGCCGACTCCCACGCCGTCATTGCCGATCGCACAAGCGGCCCTGTACAACCCTGCCAACTACCAGAATTTCGCGGTGGTCAACGACGGGGTGATCTTCTTTTTTGACCAAGGCGTGCTGCTGCCCGACTCATTCGGGGCGTTGCAGGTCCTGGTTCCCCGGTCGGCAATCGACCCGATGATCGCGTAGAAGTCTCGCACCCTGGATCTGGCACAATCGCTGCCTTATGACCTGTCGGCGTGCGGGCGGTCTACGTGAGCAGGTCGAGGATCGCAGGTGCGCTGATCGGTGGACTGTAAAAGAAGCCTTGGGCAACATCGCAGCCGTACTCACGCAGCGCGGCCGCGGTTTCTTGGCTTTCAATCCCCTCGGCGACGGTTGTCACGCACAGCTCGTGCGCCAGGTCGATGACGGCGCGGACGATCGCGGCCGCACGGGGATCGGTCAGGATAGGCGCGATGAAGTCCTTGTCGAGCTTGACCTCATCGATGGGCAGGTCACGCAGGTAGCGCAGGGTCGAATAGCCGCTGCCGAAGTCGTCGAGCGCGATGCCGACGCCGTGGCCGCGCAATGTGGTGAGCATGGCGTGGGCGCGTTGGATGTCCTCCACCAGGAGGTCTTCGGTGATCTCGATGATCAACGAACCCGCGGGCAGATCACGCTGGGCCAGCGCATCCAGGATGTGCCCGGCCACCGTCACGTCTGCGAGCGACGCAGCAAAAAGGTTGACGCACACCGGTATACGCGCTCGGCTGGAGCGCCATGCGACGGCGTTATCGAGAGCCTGCTGAAGTACTCGCTCGGTGACGGCGCGCATCAGTCCATGCTGGCGCACCAACGGCAGGAACTGCTCCGGGGCGAGCAAGCCACGCTCGGGATGAGGCCAACGCACCAGAGCTTCGACACCGACGATCTCCTCGCTGCGCAAGTCGATCTTCGGCTGATACACCGTGACCAAATCCAGTTGGTCAATCGCCTCCCGCAACTCACCCAGCAGTTGCACGGCGAGGGCGCCCTCACGGGCCGACTTCCGGTCAGAGTCATGGAGAAAATTGCGCCCGTCGGCCGCGACCAACTCCATCCCCGCGCTGAAGGTCTGCAGACCGCCGCTGCGCAACCGCTTGGCCGCGTACATGGCGGCGTCGGCCTGTCTGAACAACAGCTCGGCCGTGAGGTGCGGATCGTCAGGCGAGGCGACGGCGAGCCCGACGCTAGGCCGCGCGATCAGCTTCTGGCCAGACAGCTCACACGGTGATTTGAAGGCCTCGGCGATCCGACGAGCAACGATGTGCGCGTCCTCGTCCCCTCCCTCTATCACGACGGCGAACTCGTCACCGCCTATCCGGGCCACGGTGTCGCCCGTTCGGACACAGTCGACGAGTCGTTGCGACGCAGCTTTGAGCAGTGCGTCGCCCACCGAATGCCCCATGCTGTCGTTGATGAGTTTGAAATCGTCGAGATCCAGTGACACCACCGCGACGGGGCGTTGATCCCGGCGATTCAACTCAATGGCGTGTGCCAGACGATCGTCGAACAACGCCCGGTTCGCCAATCGGGTGAGCGGGTCGTGGAGCGCTTCATCGGCCACCAGGCCGAGCAGCCGGCGATTGTCGGCGACCACGATGAATTGGCGCGCCAAGATCACCATCACCACCAGCACCCCTACGCCCAGCACGGGATCTGTTTGCAGGCTCGAACGGTGGAAGACGCTGATAGTCAAGGCGGCGGCGAGAAACGGCACGTAGGGCAACCACAGCGATATCGGCGCTGGCAGCGGCATCACCGGCGCGGCCGGCGGCGGTGGCGTTCGCAGCGTAAGCAGTGCCGCCAGGCCCAGCGTCACCATCGCCAAGGCCCAACCGGCGGCCGGGAAGGCGCCACTGCTCTGGTGGGCGACTGTGGCTACCAAGGCGGTGTCCGCAACGGCCATCACCGCGAGCCCAGCGGTTAGCAGCGTGAGTGTCAGCCGTTGGCGCGTGCGCGCGCGAGCCAGGACCAAGACCGCCACCGTAAAGGTGACTGAGTCGGCGGCCGCATGCGACAGCGACAGCGTCAACACGAGGTGGTGGGTGCGGTTCTCCGCGTACACGCGGCTCATCGCAAAGACCCAGCCCACCAGGAAAAGCGATCCTTCGACAATCAGCCCGTCGAGCACCAGACGCACTTGCGACTGACCTTCATATCCGACCGGAAACGACAACAGCGCCACGCAACTCGCGATCGGCAAGAGCAATCCCAAAGCCCACGACGCGAGTGGGGCATCCGCCATGCCGCGACCCAGGTCGTAGTAGGTCCACCAGCACAAACCGACTAGCCAGCCGGTCAGTCCAATGGCAAGGAAGGCCCACGCTTGCCGTTGCCGGCCGCGGGCCCTGCGTGCGGCCAACCCGGCGCAGACTGTGGCGAACGATGCAAAACCCGCCAAGCCGAGATCATGGACAGCGTGGATCACCGGCGGTCCGCCCCACCCACCGCTACGCCACGTCGTGAAGGCGGCGAACGCGGCGACGGCTGCTCCGCAGACCAGCGTCGGCATTGACACTGCCGTCTTGGGAGTCGGCACCACTGCAACCACGTTCTCACTCCGCAAGCTATGAGCGACGGTACGGCGCTATGCCGAACCCCGATAAGGCTAGCAACGCGAACACTTAAAGGCGGGCGGTATCAAATCACCTCCGATCACGTTTGCCGGATCGGGCCTTCGAGGGGCTACGTCGGATTGGGCGCCGGCTGGAACTGGCTATGTGACTGCACTATTAGGCACGTGAGTTAAAGCCGACACCAGCCGCACGGTGAGGCAGTTCCAGGTTCAGGCGAAGTATTTGCCAGAAACGGGGACAGATCACGGCTAGCATTTCGCATTTGGTAATTGGAGCAAACGCGGTTTCGAGGGTTCTAGTGAGAAGACGCGAAGTGTTTCCACAACACAGAGAACCCGTCTGATCTTCGTCTCCGTCAGTTTCTTCGGCCGCGGTGGTAGGAATTAGCCATGACGAGTGCCTTCGGCGTCAGGCGTGATACGGACCAGGTTGGCGAGAGCCCGAAAAAGGACATGTCCGCTCCAGCCACCGAGCAGCACCGCGAGAGCCCGAAAGTGCGGCGCTTCCGCGTTGGCGATCCGTTGTCGATCGTCCTGATCGTCATCATCGTGGTGTCCTTGGCCACCGCCGGCCTCATCGGCGCGGAGCTGTACGCCCGGCACCGCGCCGTCGGCGTGGTCGCGGCGGCCACCGAGTGCGTCGTGCAAGATAAGGTCGACGTGTCGTTCGGGGCGAGTCCGTTTCTGCTGCAACACATGACCGGGCATTACGGCAACATCTCGATCACCACCGCGGGGAATCGGATCGGCAAGGCCAAGTTCATGAAGGCCCAGGTAAGCATTGACGACGTGCGGCTGCAGAACACCGCCAACTCAAAAGGCACGATCGGGGGTTTGGATGCCACGGTCACCTGGTCGTCGGACGGCATCAAGCAAACCGTGCAGAATTCCATCCCGTTGTTCGGCAGCTTCCTGAGCAACGTCACGACCAATCCGTCCGACGGCACGATCCAGCTGCATGGCCTCCTGGGCAGCATCACCGCCAAACCGCAGGTAGGGGGCAACGGCGTCGAGCTGAAGGTCGTCAGCCTGAACGGGCTCGGCTTCACGCTGCCCAAGGAGTCGGTGCAGCCCGCTTTGGACGCTTTCGCCAACGAGCTGACCGATAACTACCCACTGGGCATCCACGCCGAGAGCGTGCGGGTCACGGATAGCGGTGTGGTGGGCCACTATTCGACGCGCAACGCTTCCATCCCGCGGGACGACCACTGCTTCGCGAATCTGTAGGCGTGAATTCCGCTAACGCGCAGTAGCCACTGGCTTCAATACGATCTCGGCAGGCCGAGGCTGTGCTGGGCCACGTAGTTCAGCACCATCGCGCGAGTGATCGGCACAGTTTTGAACAGCCGCACGAACTCGTACATGTTGGCAAGCGCGACCTCTCGGGTGAAGCCGCTGCCGCCGTGCACCTCGATGGCTTGGTCGACGCACCGAGTTGCGGCGTCCGCCGCCAAGAACTTGGCCATGTTGCTCGCCTCGGCGGCATCCGCGCCCGAGTCGACCCCGGCCGCGGCGTGCCGTGTCATCAGCCTGGCCGCTTCGAGCGCGATCTTGGCCTCCGCCAACGGGTGTGCAACACCCTGGTGAGCGCCGATCGGCACGTTCCAAACCTGTCGTTCCCGCGCATATGCGACCGCCTTGTCCATGGCGTAGCGGCCGACGCCGTTGCAGATCGATGCGATGATCACACGCTCGGGGTTCATTCCGTCGAACGCCACGCGCAGACCGTTGCCCTCACCGCCGACAACCCGATCGGCATTCACCGCAACGTTATCGAAGAACACCGAAAATGACTTGTCGGTGATCTCGAACGTCATGGGAATGCGGTGCATCGCAAGGCCAGGCGCATCGCGATCGACCAAGAAGAGCGAAAGCTGCCCGCGCCCTGCGGAATCCGTACCGGTGCGGGCGACGACCAACACTGCGTCGGCCTGGTCGATGGCGGTGATGAACGTCTTCTGTCCGGTGATGTAGTAGTTGTCGCCCTCCCGGCGCGCGGTGGTGGTGATGTGATGGGAATTTGATCCCGCGTCCGGCTCGGTAATCGCGAAGGCGAACTTGGCGGTGCCGTCCGCCATTGACGGCAACCAGCGCTGTTTCTGTTCGGCAGTCGCATGCCGGCACAGCAGACTGCCGACGATGCCGGGCGAGATCATCAGCATGATCTCCGGGCACCCGGCCGCGGCTGCCTCCTCGGCGACGATGCTCAACGCGGTCAATCCCATTCCGCCGCCGCCATATTCCTCCGGCAGATTGACCCCCACGAAGCCCCCGGCCGCCAGCGCGTCCCACAGCTCGGTGGGGTGCTGCAACGTCTCGCTACAGCGGGTGAAGTAGTCGTTACCGAATTTCGCGACGATGCCGTGTACTGACGCGCGCAGTTCGGCCTCTTCGGTTGCGCTGAGGGTGGCGGTCATCGGAAATCCATCCAGTGGCCGTGGGGTGTGAAGCCCAGCAGGAACGGGATCTCGATGCGGCACACCGGGCCGCTCGTGACATCGGAAGTGTCGAAAATGACGTACTCGCCCAGGTTTTCGGTCCACCTCGACACCGGCACCATCAGGTAACCGTCGCCCTCCGAAGCGCCGGGTCCGCGCGGCACGAATGTCGGCTCCATCACCAGGGACGGCCGCTCGTGGCGCAATCGGTACTCCTGCTCGTTCCCGGTGTGGAGATCGCGCACGACGAGGCTGTGCATACGCATGCCGTTGCCCTTCGCGTCGCCGCCGATGAGATAGCCCCATCGGTGGCCACGTCCGTAATACCGTTCGTCGACCTTCGGAAGCTCGGCGGGTCGATCGCTGAGTATCTCGGATTTAACGGTGCCGGTATGCAAGTCGACGCTCCAGCGGCCCAGCGTGCTACGGGCCAGGTTGAAGAACAGCGCGACATCCTCACCCTCGAAGCGATCGATGTCGAGTGGGAACGGAGGCCGCGCGAAGATCGGCGCGTCCAATGTCAGCACGTCGCCTTTGACGTTCGCCGACAGCGTGTGCATGACATACTGGGGCTCGACTTCTGCGGTGATCCAACGAATATCGCCGTGCGCGATGTCAGAGCGTGGCACCAGACCCAAAACGATCGGTAGCTCCGGATCCCATGTTTGGACCGAAAGTCCGCGGTGAACCCGGTCGGGTTCGAACGCAAACCCCTGGAACGGCAACACCATCCACTCGGGCGTCAACCACATGTCGTGGACTTCCGAGCAGTATGGCGCATCCCAGAGCTCGCGTGAGGTCACGGTGCCGTCCGGCTGCACCACATGCACCGTCACATACGGGCGCCTGTCGCTGTACGACCAGCCGTACAAGGTGCCGGTGGCGTGGTCCCACTTCGGGTGCGCGGTGAATGCCGCATCGCCGAAGGCCGCCTGATCGAAGATGCCTCGCGAAAGCTGCGTAGACCAGCCGACAATCCCTTGCGTCTCAAGGGTTATCGGATCCAGCGCGACGGGTGGGCCACCCTGCTCGCCGGACGCGAGGACCTCGCCGGCGAACGGGAAGCAGTTGATGTTGTTGGTGCCCTGCGGGATTCCGCGGGTGCATTCGTCGTGGACCGCGGATCCGAAGCCGATGTTGCGCCAGTCAGTCCATTCGCCGTCGGCCCAGCAGAACATGCCGCGCCCGTGCCGCTCCTCGAGAAGGTACTTGGGTGTGCGCACCCAGCGGTTACGGAAGTCGGCCCGGCCGTTGTCGAACACGAGGCCTTGCACCATGCCGTCCATCGCGAGCAGCCCGTTGCCACCTTGCTTGGTCGGCCTCTTGAACGTCGGACCCACGCGATAGAACCCGCCGGAGAGTTCGCGGGGAATTTCGCCGAACGTCGTCACGCAGTCCTCGACGGTTGCCTCGAACCTCATCGGCCGAAACGCTCCGCTCAATACTGCCGTGTTCGGGATCGCCACCATGGCGACTTAGTATACTAAGTTGTATGACTGCTGCCAAACCCGCGCGTGCCCCCGATGTTGTCGCCGGTGCGTTGCGACGCCGGATCCTCAGCGGCGAGCTTTCCCCGGGAGACTCACTTCCCACCGAGAACGAACTGATCAACCAACTCGGCGTCAGCCGCGAAACAGTCCGGGTCGCGTTGCGGTTGCTCGACGCCGAAGGCCTCACCGAAACAACCCAGGGCCGTGGTGGTGTGCGAATCTGTCACCCCGAGCCGGAACGAGCCGCCCGCTCGTTGGTCCAATCGCTCACTCTGACGGGCGCGACGTGGGGTGATCTCCTGTCGTTCCGCAAGATGCTCGAACCCGCTGCGACGGCCCTGGTCGCCGAGCACGCCTCCGACGAAGAAAGAGCCGCGATCGCCGAGGTCGCCGCGCGCGGCATCACACCTGACGGCCGCGGCTACCACGAGTTTCATGAACTCCTGGTGCGCGCCAGCGGAAACGCCTTGCTTACAACTGTTTTGGCCGCCGTCGAGCAAGCCGTGCGCTGGGCCGCTGCCGAACAGGACATCACCCAGTACGACCGGGAGGAAGCCGCGCGATCGCATCGTGCGATCGCGGGCGCCATCAGCGCCGTAGACCCGCGGAAAGCCGAGCGCCGGATGCGTCAGCACCTGGATGCGGCGCTACAGCACGTCGAAGCCTCCGGATTGGCCGACGCCCCCATGATTCCGCCGTCACGCTGGCGCGGTGAGAACACCGACCTGCCATGGCGTTGATCGGCTATGTCGGCGACTCGTGGGTGACCGCCTGGTAGCTGCGCGCTCCAACCCTGTCGACGGCTGCCCGCACCACGCCGAAGACCAGACCCTGCAGGCCGGCGGCGGCCAGCGCCGCGCGGGTTGACCGGTTTAAATCCTTCGGTTCTGGCGGGGGTTGCTCGGTGTGGCTGAGCCGTTTCCAGACCTGATTGAACACCTCTCCGGCCAGCAAGCCCCCGGCCACGCTGGTGGCTATTGAGAGGGATGAGTACACCGCCTTAGATCCCTGGCTCATGGGCGACCTTCCGATTCCTCTGGTATTAGCTGCTGCTTGTACCCGCTCGGGCGGCGGTTCAACCGGGAAGGCAACTTGTCCACCAGGAATGAAAGACGATGCGCTACCGGGCTACCCGCGCTCGTGAACCCTGAGGGCGCCCAGCGCCACGGCTAGGGCAGCCCATTCAGCAGCCGCACCAGACCGGACGTGCCGGTCGCCCCGATTGCCAGTCGCCGTCTGGCATCCCAGTTAAGACCATTTCCCGGCATAGCTGGTTGATCGTCTGTTAGCGTGCCCGTCGACCGCGGGTCGGGACCGCGTTTACGGGAATGGTGCGATCAGCACAGGGGTAAGGGAAAAAGAGGTAAACAAAGTGAGAAAATCACCGACTGCTCTTTCCGCAGTAATGGGGATTCTTTCCATGGCGTTCGCCGGCGTGATTGCCGCGCCGCATGCGGCGGCCCAACCGAGCGGCTGCCCGAACCCGAACCAGACGACAGCGTATGTCGACTATTCGTGGACGTCGAACAACATTGGCGTGTGGGTGGCCTGTGTGCCGTACACAAACGTGACCCACGACTGCTATGCACCGGCAAATCTGGCCGCGCCGAAGCTCTACCGACGGGGAGAAGGCCCAGCCCCGGAATGCCGCAACATCTACAACTCGCGGTGACGACTGGCGCCGGCTGTGCCGCAGTCGTCCAGCACGTCTGCCTACGCCGCCCGCAGCGTTATCTCGGAGATCGCCGTCCGGCTCTGGCCGTTGGTCGTGCCCAGAGTCGAGATCCACACCAGCACATTGGACGTCTTGGTCCGGTTGTGCACCGCGATCTGATTGTGCCCCGGCTGCAGTGACGTGGTGGGAGTCAGCACGGTGGTATCGGCCAGTTTGGCCGGGGCCGCGCTGGGCGACGAGCGAATCTGGACCTGGGTGCCTGTGCTGGACAGGTCGACCGTCACCTCGCTCAGTGCGGTCGGTTCGGACAGGTGCAGCAACAGGCCCATTCCCTGGATGAATCTCGGGAAGGGGACGGCATCCTGATAGGTGACGGTGGACCACGCCGTCTTCGGGTTGCCGTCGATCGCCAAATTCGCGTCCTGCGGGTTGTCGGGAGTGTCGTCCGGTGAGAAGACCGTGGCACTCACCGGCTTGACGACCGGTCCGGGGCGAGTCATCTTGTCGAATCCGTGGGTGAAGTACACAACCGCAGCCGCGGTCAGCACGATCACGCCGAGGGCGGCGACGACGGCAACCAGTCTGGTATTTCTGGCCTTCGGCGCCATGTCCTGTGGTGATTTGGTGCGGACCGGAGACCGACGGCTCTTCGGGCGAGGTTCGAGCGAAAAGTTGATGATTTTGTCGGCGTCCAGCGTGTCGCCGTCCCAGGTGCCGCTGACCTCGACCTCATCTCCGTCCGCGAGCTGTCCTTCAACGAGATCAGTCTGGATTTCGACGGGAACATGAGTACGCCCGTTGTCCAGTGGTTCATAGGGGATCACCTGAAAGGACAAGATGCCGACGTCGTCGTGAGCACCGACAGCGCTTTGCCGTACGCCGCGTGCGATCCCGTTGACGACGAGGCGCTCGAGGCGCTGCGTGGCCGGACGCTCGGCCGAACCAGGGTTCTCGGCGGGGCCGGGCCCCGGCGTGAGCAACTCAGGCGGACGCGGTGTGACAGCTTCATGGCCGGGACCTTGCTGCGTGAGGGCCTGGGCGAAGGCGGCGCAACTCGGGTATCGCTCGGCCGGGTCTTTGGCCAGTGCCCGTGCCAGCACCGCGTCCAGGTGCGCGAGTTCGGGTCGTCGCTGCGATATCCGCGGCGGTGGCGCGTTGAGATGCTGGCTCAGCACGACGGCGCGATTCGGGTCGTGGAAAGGTGGGGCGCCGGTCAGTAGGAAAACGGTCGTGGCAGCCAGCGCATATTGGTCCGCTCGGCCGTCAAGCTGCTTGCCCAAGAGTTGCTCCGGGGCAACGTAACTGATGGTTCCGATGGCGACGTTGGCCTCAGTGAGGTTGCTGACGTCGTCGATTCGGCGGGCGATGCCGAAGTCGGTCAACAACACCCTGCGCCGCTGGCCATCGGCGGTCACGAGGATGTTCTCCGGCTTGACGTCACGGTGGAGCAGACGGCGATCATGACCGAAGTCGAGCGCATCAGCCACCGCTGTCACGATTTCCGCTACTTCTGGTTCTGACATGCCGTGCGGGTGGCGCTCGCGAACCAATCGGCCGGCGTCCGTGCCGTCCACGTATTCCATCGAGATCCAGAGCCGGCCGTTGAACTCGCCACGATCGAGAACGCTGACGATGTGTGGGTGCCACAGCGTGGCCGCCAATTCGGCTTCGCGATTGAATCTTGCGCGGAATTCCTCGTCGGATGTTGCGGACAGCGACAAGATCTTCAAGGCGTCGTGACGAGGCAGACGAGGATGCTGGGCGAGGTAAACCTCACCTGTACCACCAGTGCCAAGTAAGCGCTGAATAACGTAGCCAGCGAAGACCTCGCCGTTGTTGAACGGCATGTGCGAAAGCCTACAAACCGGCACGGCCGGGGAGCGAATTCGCCGACGAGCGAGTCAGAACGGCGGTCAGGCGGTGAACCCGCCGTCGACGTTCCAGCTGGATGAGATTGACGGTGATGCCGCGCGGCCCCAGCTCGCGGGCCAGCGTTCCTTCCTGCCGTGGCTGCACAGAGTGACTCAAATCGGCGGGCACGTCGCGTGCGACAGCGGTCGCGCTATAGCGATGATGGGCCGAACGGCTTCAACAAGTTGTGGTGCTCGCAGGAGATGCCGCGATACGCGGCAAAAGACCGCGTTAAAAGACCTACGCCTCGCCCGCAGGAGGGGTAAGGAGTTGACTGAAACAAGTGCTCACTCGAAATCGCCATCGGATAGGGGAGTGATTGCATGGCGCAACATAGCAATGCCTGGCCCAGCCTGCGGGTCGACGACTGGGCACCGACGCGGGACACACTGCACATGTGGACGCAGATCGTCGGCAAGGTTCGACTCGTTCATTCACCCATGGTGAATCACTGGTGGCAGGTCACTTTGTACGTGACTCCCCGTGGATTGACGACCTCGACGATCCCATATGCGACCGAGGCGTTCGACATCGAGTTCGACTTCATCGATCACCAGTTATTGATCCGGAGCAGTACCGGCGCGCCCCGCGCCGTGGCGCTGAAACCGAAATCGGTTGCCGAGTTCTACTCGCAGACTATGCAGGCACTGGATGAATTGGGATTTCCACCCGTATTCATCCATATCCCAACGAAGTTGACCATGCCCTGCCTTTCGCTGATGACGGCGAGCACGCGTCGTACGACCGTGACGCCGCAAACCTGTTCTGGTGCCAGTTGCTCCAGGCCAACCGCGTACTCGGCCAGTTTCGGTCCCGGTTCAGCGGCAAGGTAAGCCCAGTGCACTTCTACTGGGGTGCAATGGATCTCGCGTGTACCCGATTTTCGGGCCGCGATGCACCCCGCCATCCCGGCGGCGCACCGAATGTGGGGGACTGGGTGATGGTCGAGGGCTACTCACATGAATTGAGCAGTTCTGGGTTCTGGCCGGGAGGAGGTGATGAAGGTGCGTTCTACGCCTACGCCTACCCCGAGCCCGACGGGTTCCCCCACCATCCGGTCAGTCCCACGGAGGCTCACTACAGCAGAGATCTTGGAGAGTACGTCTTGCCATATGAGGTGGTGCGGCAGGCGGCTGACCCTGATCGGACGTTACTCGGCTTCCTGCAGGACAGCTATGAAGCGGCGGCGGTGAATGCCGGCTGGGACCGTGCCGCTCTAGAAGACGACCCGGATCGCTGGAGCGGCTACCGGACACGCGCATGACCTTCCCGTTTTGCGCAGAAGACGGAGACACAGCCACGAAGGTGAGGCGTCGCAAACCTGGTCTCGAACGAGGTTCAGCGCTGACACACATGCCACGTCGAAATTAACGAGCATGCATCAACCCGTATCCCCAGAACCTATGGATGGCCCGCGCAGGGTCCCGCTGGCTTCGCCCAATGCTCGGTGGCTGATCGCCGCCGCGGTTCTGGGCTCCGGGATCGCATTTCTTGATGGCACGGTGGTCAACGTCGCGCTTCCCGCCATAGGGCGGGACTTGAGGGCCGGCTTGACCGGTCAGCAGTGGGTACTGGACGGGTACCTCCTATCACTGAGCGCATTGCTACTTTCCGGCGGCGCGGCTGGAGACCGTTACGGTAGGCGCCGCGTATTTATCAGCGGCTTGGCCCTTTTCACCGCGGCTTCTGTCGCCTGCGGTTTTTCGCCGACCGTTGGTTGGTTGATCGGTGCCCGGGTGGTGCAGGGCGTGGGTGCCGCAGCGTTGGTGCCAGGCAGCCTCGCCTTGATAGATGTCGGGGTTCGAGAGGAAGATCGGACGCGCGCGGTGGGGATCTGGGCAGGCATGTCGGGGGTGGCCTCGGCGCTCGGGCCACTGATCGGCGGTTGGCTGGTCGACGCCGCATCCTGGCGGTGGGTGTTCTTCTTGAACATCTTGCTCGCCGCTGCAGCTGCCTGGATCACAGTGCGCCACGTTCCCGAATCGCGCGGTGCCACCGCACGGGGTCAGGCGGACATCCTCGGAGCCGTGGCGGTCATGCTCGGACTTGCCGGAGTGGTCTATGCGCTGATCGAAGCCCCTTCTCGCGGCTGGACACCGGTTACCGTGACAGCCGCCGCGATAGGCGCCACAGCGCTGGCGGCCTTCGCGCTGATTGAGACACGTGCGGCTGCACCGCTCCTACCCCTTCCGTTGTTCCGCTCGCGGCAGTTCACCGGCGCGAACCTCACCACCGTCGCCGTCTATGCGGCGCTCGGCGGCACACTCTTTCTGCTGGCGCTGCAGCTGCAGCAAAGCCTGCATTACTCGGCCCTCGCTGCCGGTCTCGCAACTCTGCCCTTTACCGTCATCATGCTTGTCGGTTCCCCATGGGCCGGCGCCCTCACGGAACGCACCGGCCCGCGGCTGCCCATGACGGTCGGCCCGCTGGTCGCTGCCGGGGGGTTGGCCTTGATGGCCCGCATCACCCCGGGGGCCTCATACCTCGAAGCGGTGTTGCCCGCTGTCGCCATCTTCGGATTCGGGCTGGCGATCACCGTCGCGCCGCTGACGGCGGCGGTCCTCGCCGCCGTGTCGGAAAATCATGCTGGAACCGCTTCGGGTGTCAACAACGCCATTGCGCGCCTCGCCGGACTGCTTGCCGTCGCGGTGCTGCCCATCGCAGCCGGTATCCACGCCGGCATCGGACAACCTCTCGGTCACAGCTTCGTCGTTGCGATGTTCATCGCAGCGGCCATTTCCGCAAGCGGTGGAGTCGTCGCCGCGCTCACCATTCGCACCAGCGTTGACGTCACTCACCATGTGCTGCCCGGGGTCAACCACGCGTGCCAAGACGCGTGCACTCGACGTGCCGCGCGAGCGCCGGAGGCCGCTTAGTCTCAAGCGCATGCGACTTGTCGGTCCTTGCGCGAACACCATCTTCTCAGTTAGAACCACTGTCGCAAGCAAGCACGCAGGTAGGGTTGATCCATGGGTCGCGAGTTTATCGAGATCCGGATAACCGATCCCCGGGAATTCATCCACACGACGCCCGAGGCCCTCCGCCCACGGCTGCTGGACTGGCAGGTTGATGCCAAGGGTAGACACGTCGCATGGCGTTACCGGATAGCACGTTACGAGCAAGACGGCCAACCGAGGTGGTGGTTGGACGGGACAGGCCAGCACCCGTGGACCAGCGATGACGTCGAGTATTTGAAGGACGTTGCTGAGCACCATGCCGGCCGACTGTTGCGCAGGCAGCGATGGCGGCCCAAGAGCATGCATCACGGCCAGGAACCGCCGCTGTGGCTAGGTGGTCGAGGGTAGTCCCGATCACCACCACCGTTGGTTTGCGGTCCCGTCCGGCATCGACGGCAACCGCATTGTTGGTGCGTCCCATGCAGTGCAGCCGCCGCAGTAAATTGCCTGTGACGCCGGGTACGACGGCGGGCAGTACGTTCTCGTTCCAGCTCATGGAGGTCTGCGGTGCGTGTATTCATTCGTTCGGTGGCAGCATCGCTCGCCGCCGGCCTGGTGCTCGTCGGGTGTGACCACCCGGTAGCCCAGCCTCCCACACCCAAAGTCGGTTCCTGGGGCGTCGACCTGGCCGACATGGACAGGTCCGTGCGGCCCGGCAACGACTTTTTCGACTACGTCGTCGGCACCTGGATCAAGAACGCGAAGATCCCCCCAGACCGGGTGTGCGCGGGCGTTAATCTCGATATTCAGAACCAGCTCGACGCCGACCTCAAGGCGATCGTCCAGCGCGCCAGCGCCAAACACGCGGCGGCCGGCGATATCTCGCAGCAGATCGGCGACCTCTACGCGTCGTACATGGACGAGGCGCTGCTGAACAAGAAAGGGGTCGAGCCGGTACGGCCCCTGCTCGCGTCGATCGACGCCATCAACGACAGGCCGGGACTCAACGCGGTGCTGGTGTCCTTCAACGGCAAGACCCGGGTCGACGACCCCTTCCCGGTCTCGGTGGATATTGACCCGAACAACCCGACCCGGTACATCCCCAGGATTTGGCAGGGCGGCCTCTCGCTCGGTGACCGCGGCTATTACGTGAACACCGATCCCGAATCGGTCGAGCTGCGAACGGCCTTCGTCGCACACGCGGCCAAGCTGCTCGGGCTGGCCGGTTACGCCGACGCGCAGCAGCAGGCCGAACAACTGCTTGCCCTGGAAACCAAGCTGGCAGAGGTGCAACTGCCGCGGGAACTCGCGCGCAACGTCGAGAAGACGGACAACATCATGGCGCGTGCCGAAGTCGAGCAGCTCGCGCAGGGCGCGCCCTTGCGGGAGATGTTCGACGCGCTGAAGCTGCCGACGACGACCGACTTCCAGGTGGGCATGCCTGACGTGTTGCGCAAGACCGCCGAGCTTTTCGCCACCGAGCCGCTGGACGCGTGGAAGGCGTACGAGCGCTACCACGTCCTGCATTCATATGGCAGCGAGCTGTCGACGCCGGTCGCCGACGAGCTGTTCGACTTCTACGGCCGCACCATGGCGGGCGCCCAGGAGCGGGCACCGCGTGACAAGCGCGGCGTTTCTCGAGTGAGCAGTGAACTCGGCGACCCAGTCGGAGAACTTTATGTCGGCGCACACTTCAGTCAGCCGACGCGCGACAGGGCGCGAGCGCTGGTCGAAAATCTCCGCAAGGCGTACAGCAAGCGCATCGACGGCGCCTCGTGGATGGCACCCGAGACCAAGAAAGAAGCCCAGGCCAAGCTCGCGGCACTGGTTGCCAAAGTCGGCTATCCCGACAAGTGGAAGTCATATGCGACGGTCAAGATCGGCGCCGCGGACCTCGTCGGCAACGAGAACAATCTGGCGATCTGGTCGTGGGACGACGACGTCAGCAAGTTGGGAAAACCGATCGACCGCGCCGAATGGAACATGACGCCGCAGACCAACAACGCCTACTACTCTCCGCGTCTCAACGACATCGTGTTTCCGGCGGCGATTCTGCAACCACCGAACTTTGATCCCGCGGCCGATCCCGCTGCCAACTACGGCGCGATCGGCGCCACTATCGGTCACGAAATGAGCCATGCGTTCGACGACCAGGGCCGCAAGAGCGACGGCACCGGTGTGCAGCGCGATTGGTGGACGCCGGCGGACGCCGAGCGCTATGTGCGCGAGTCGGACAAGCTTGTCGAGCAGTTCAACGGCTATGAGCCGCTACCGGGCAATCGCATCAACGGGAAGCTGACGATCGGCGAGAACATCGCCGATCTTGCGGGACTGCGCATCGCCTACGACGCCTACAAGCTGTCCCTCAACGGAAAAGAGGCGCCGGTCATCGACGGCCTCACCGGCGACCAGCGGTTCTTCATGGCCTTCGCGGCGAGCTGGAAAGAGATCTGTCGGCCCCAGACTGTGCGCACCCGTTTGCTGTCGGACGTCCACAGCCCCGCCAAGTTCCGGGTCAACGGAATCGTCCGCAACATGGACGAGTGGTATGCGGCGTTCAACGTGCAGCCGGGAGACTCGTTGTTTCTCAAGCCCGAGGACCGCGTCCGGGTCTGGTGACTGCCTGCGCGTCCTGCCCGTTCTCCAACAGCCTCAGCGGGTGCAGGCCGTCGACCGCGCCGACGAACGGCGGGTGGATGCTGTAGCCCAGCATGCGGCGAATGTCGTCGGAGACCGCTCGGGCCGTCTCGCGCGATATAGACAGCGTGAACGCCTCCATCGGTCGCAGCCACGGTTGGCAGTACTGGGCGGTGACGGCAAGGCGGTCGCGGGTGGTGGTGTCGGCGCCTCCGCCATGCCAAAGGGTGCCGACGAAGAAGACGCACGAACCGGCGGGCATGACGACAGGTACGGCCTGATCGCCTGGAGTCGGGCGACGTTTGCCCCAGCGGTGGCTGCCAGGTATGAGGACCGTGGCGCCGTTGTCGGCGGTGAAGTCGTCGATCGCCCAAATCGTCGCCGCCGTCAATGGATCGCGTGGGCGCGGAATCGGGTAGAAGCCGTCGTCGTGGTGAGGAAGCTGCGCGGTCTCCCCCGGCTGAATGTTGATGGCCTGCAACGCCGAAAGCAGGTAGTTGGGCATCAGCAGCCGATCGAGCACCGCGAGCACGCGGGGATGGTCGACGAGCCGGTCGCACACCCGCGTCCGGCTCAGCACGCTGTAGATGCGTTGGGTCCGCCGGCCCTCGAACGAGTTGCGTCCAGTGTGTACCAGCCAGGGGCGCACGACCTCACGGATTTGCCTGCACTCGTCGGCACTCAGCAGGTTCTGCCAGACGACGTAGCCGTCACGGTCGAGGGCCGCTAAGTCAGCATCGACGATCGCGCCGTCGACGGAGCTCCCGCCGGTAGGTGCCCACCTATACCGTTGCGCCAGATCGCCCCGGAGATCCTCTAGCGTTGTGACGGATTCGTCGTTCATTTCCATTGGTCCCGTCCTTCTCCTGCTGACCACACTAAGCTGAGTTCGACTCGGGACACAGCATCATGGCGGGACAACGACCTGTGGGAATTCCGTGAACGACGACTGTTCGCTTGGCGGCTTTGCCGATCTTGAGGCCGCGGGTCACACCAGTCACTCAATTCACTGGAGAGAAGCGGTTGTCTTTTTGCCCGACTCCGAGCGACAAATTGGCTTGCGCCACAACGGTTGTCGCTATGAGGCGGCCCCATGCGAATAGCCATTGCCATCGGAATTCTCCTTCTTGCGCTCACCGCTTGCTCGCGTGGTCAAGCAGCCCACACCGCGGCAAACGACGCCGGTCACGCGACATCCCCGCCGGCTGCGCCGGTGGTCCCGGCTCCGACAACAGAATTCACGACGCCGTCCCAGCCGCCCGATCCGGCTACCGCACTTGAGTTCGCGAAGGTCTCCAAGCTGATCACCGATGCGATTGCGGCCAATCGGCTGCCAGGTGCTGTGGTGATGATCGGGCACGGGGGCCAGATCGCCTTCCACCAGGCTTATGGCTCACGCAAGCTCGCGGGCGAACCGGGGCTGAACGGACTCCCCGCGCCTGCGGAGCCGATGACCGAGGACACGATCTTCGACTTGGCGTCGCTGTCGAAGATCCTCGCCACGGCGACCGCCGTCCTGCAGCTCTACGAACAAGGCATGGTTCAGTTCGACGATCCCGTCCAGCAGTATCTGCCCGACTTCAATCCGGCGAATGATCCGGTGCGTGCACAGGTGACGGTTCGCATGTTGCTTACGCACACTTCAGGCGAACCGGGGGATGTAGAACTCAAAGATCCGTGGGGACTGGACCGAACCGACAAAGCAGAGGGCACACATCGCGCTCTCAATACGCCGCTGCAGTCGGCGCCCGGCGAGGTTTTCCATTACTCCGATATCAACTTCATCCTGCTAGGCGCGCTGCTCGAGAAAATCACCGGCGAGGCAGAAGACGTCTACGTTCAAGAACACGTATTCGCGCCACTTGGCATGGCAGAAACCCGCTATCTTCCGGTGGCCAAAGCATGCGGTCCGCACACGGTAAGGGGGGCTGCGATCGGCTGGGCTTCCGCTTCCGCGAGTACCGCGCCTGCCGCTTGTCCGGCAGGCACCTGGAACGTCGGTCTGTTGTCGCGCATCGCTCCGACAGCACGCGACGAAGAAGGCAGAGCGGATCCGGGCAAGAATCCTGATCTCGATCAACTGCTCCGGGGCACCGTGCATGACACGACCGCGCGGCGCATGGGCGGGGTGGCCGGGCATGCCGGTGTGTTCTCCACGGCCCATGATGTCGGCATCTTTGCGCAAGCCCTGCTCGATAGACTTGCCGGACGTCCAAGCGAATTCCCGCTGAGCCAAGCAACTTTGGAGTTGATGACGACTCCGCAGCAGCCGGGCCATACGCCTCGACAACTCGAAGCGGCCAATGATGCCGCCCGACAAGCCATCGCAAAAAGACCGAATGCGACGGGTTCGCTGCTCGCTCCGCACTATCCGGCGATCGCGGGGCAAAACCTGCGCGGCTTCGGCTGGGACATCGACACGCCCCTCTCGATGCCGCGAGGCATGGTCTTCCCCGTCGGCAGCTTCGGCCATACCGGCTTCACCGGAACCTCGATGTGGCTGGACCCAGGCTCAGACACCTACGTGGTACTGCTCACGAATTCGATTCATACCCGGGGCAGTCCACCGATCTCAGACATCCGGGGTGAGGTGGCGACGGCGGCGGCGCAGGCCCTGGGTCTGTGAAGCTCAGGGCCGCTCGAAGTGTTGGTAGTCGGTGTCGGTCGCCCAGTAGCCACCCCACGCCCAGCCTCGATCTGCGAAGACGTGCACGACGGGGTCGTCGTTGTGTATGAGTCCCGGGTCGGTGCGGCTGCGGTCCAGGTAGGCCGCCGCGTTCCGCGGTTCGAAGTATCCGCCGGTGTAGAGACACGGGTTGATGAGCGGATTGAGATCGATAGCACGACCGTAAGCGTGTGGAGACCACTGGTTGGAGCCCGGGATGAGTCGGCAGTTGAACGCCGACGTGTTGTTGTCCTCCATGGACAGCTCATCGTCAGCCTCTGAGTAGTGGTCGACCGTACGAATCTTGTCGACGGGATAACTCATTCGGTGGAGCTGTTCGAAGATCGCGATGACGTCCGGCACCAGCTCTTCGTGCACGATCAGCTCGCCGTGGTGGGTCTGGCCGTCGAAACCGATGTAGGCGACGTCAACCCGTCGCAGCTGCTCGGGCTCCACGGGGCAACCCGGATGCCAGGTCGTGCCCAGATCGGCGGCAGTGACCGGCTGAACTGACGTAGCGACGGGTGCCGGCGGCGCGCTGGGCGACGGCGATGCGGCAGCCGACGGCGACGTGGCGGCCGAGGGTGACGATGACGCCGAGGCAGACGGGGACGGTGTGGCCGCCTGCGGTGGCGGTGTGGCGCTGCACTGCGCCAGCACGACGACTGCTGAGAGCATCTCCACCAACACGGCACCCGGGCGCTTGAAGGGCATCATCGGGATGAATCCTCACCGCTTGCTGCTGTCTCTACAAGTGCCGCTCTTTCAGCGAATCCCGTCCGCTACCTCAACCAGCAGGTCGTCGAGGCGCCGCGCGAGGTTCCACCCAAGATAGACGGCGAAGTGGACGACGAGTTCCTCAAGCTCGGGCCTCGCCTTGCTTCCCGGACTCAGCCGGCTCGATCAACAGCGTCGGTACGCCGCACGTGCCGTCCTTAACACTGAGCACGCGAGTGCCGGCCTTGCGGCCTGGGCGGACCTCGGACACATCGAGCCCGGCCTCGGCGAGCCGTGCCCGTGCGGCATCGGCGTTGGGAACGCGCCAGGAGAGGCCCCAAACCCGATCGGTTTCGGTTCTGGGCTGCGCCTCGCGGAGTGGCTGTGCGAGCTCCACGGTGACTCCGCCAACGCGGAGGAACACCAGCCGCATGCCCCAGTCCGGAAAGCTGCGGTCGAGCGCGAGGCGCAGGCCGAGCCCATCACGGTAGAGCGTGATCGCAGCGTCCGCGTCGGATGTACTCACCACTGCGTGGTCGATCCCCGTGACGATTGCACCCTCGGATCCGACCGGCGCTGCCTCGGGAAGGAGATCCGGCGACTCGTGCTCGATCGCGATCATCAGCACACCGCGCGTTCGTGTTTCCGGAAGCAGCACGCTGCGCCAGCGCCGGGTCAGCCCTGTGTGGGTGTCGCGGCCGAGACCGGCTGACACGGGCGACGGCTCGAGGCCGTTCGCGGTGAGTTGCGTGTGCACGCCGTCAATATCGGAAGTGGCGAACGCCAGCCCGATCGGGCCCTCGCCCCGGTGGTCGAGCTGCGCCGCGACGGTGCGCCCAAAGGCGCCATCACCGTGCGGCGTGATCAGCTCAAGGTAGGTGTTGTCCAGCCGAAACAGGGCATTGGCCGTGCCCCATCCTGGATGATCTCCGCGCCACGACGGGCTCCGGGACAGCAGTGTCGCGTAGCGGCGCGTGGCGTCGTCGAGGTCGCGCACCGCGACGATCACATGGTCGAGCGCATCGAACACGAACTCAGCGACCCGTGAACATCGGAGCGCGCCGCTGGGCTGCTGCCGTCACGCCCTCACGGAAGTCGGCGGTTGCCTGAAGCCGGGTCTGTTCTTCGAGCTCGCGAGCGGTGGCGGCGGCGACCTCCTCCGCGAGTCCGGCGCGCATGGTGGAGCGAATGCTGGTGAGCGCCAGGGGAGCTGACGCGGCGATACGCTCGGCGAACCGAAGCGCCGCCGGCCGCACTTCGCCATCGTCGGCCAGTTCATCGACCAACCCTGCGGCATAAGCGATTTCACCGCCGAAACGCTCACCGGTGAGCGTCCACTCGAGTGCACGTTGCTGACCGACGACACGTGGCAAGGTGGCGGTGATGCCGAAGCCGGGATGGAACCCGAGCCGGCTGAAGTTGGCCGCGAATTTCGACGAGGGTGCAGCCACCCGGAAGTCTGCGCTGAGGGCAAGTCCAAGTCCGCCGCCGATCGCGGCGCCCTGCACCGCGGCGACGACGGGCTTGCTGGTGCGGAACAGCCGGATGGCCTGGGCGTAAAGGTCGCCGGGCGACAAGCGATCCTCGGTGGGTCGAGAGAAGTCGGCACCGGCGCAGAAGTGCTTTCCCTTCGCACACAACACGATTGCCCGGCATTCGGCTTCGTCGTCGAGTCGCTCGTAGGCATCGGCGATGCCCTCGATCAACGCGGTGTCGAAGTAGTTGTTCGGGGGGCGATGGATCTCGACCACGGCCACGTGGCCGACGGCTTCGACGGTGACGTCCGGCGTGCTCAAAGCTGTTCCAGTAGTTCGCGTACGGCCGTGTTGAACGCCTCGGGCTGGTCCATGTTCGCAGCATGCCCCGCGTTCTCGATGACGACCTTGCGAGAATTGGGGATCTTTCGGTCCATGTATTCGGCCCCAGCCAGGAAGTCGGTGTCGTCGGCGTCGACGACCACCAATGTGGGCACCGTGATGCTGTCGAGCGAGCTGATCACGCGAGCGTCCTTCTGCGCCATGACACGGCGGGCGGCGCGCGGCAATCCCTCGGGATGCTCGTGCACCGCTTGGGCGAGTTCCGCGGACATGTCGGCCGGCGTCTCGCCGCGCTCGAGGTTCTGGGCGCGCCGTTCCACCCACGCGTTCCACTTCTCGCGGGCTTCGTCGTTGCGGAAGCCCGGTCCCGTGTCAACCAGCACCAGCGCGGCCACCCGCTGCGGATGAGCGAGGTGGAAGGCCAGAGATAGGTAGCCGCCCAACGACATTCCGCCGACGACTGCCCGATCGGCACCTGCGGCATCGAGAATCGCCGCCATGTCGGCGACGCTGATCTGCTCGCTGTAGCGGTCCAGGTCATCGGGCGCATCACTGCTGCCGTGCCCGCGCTGGTCCCAGACAATCACCGGCCGGTCGGCGCTGAGCGCATCGATATTGGGGCCCCACATGCCCGCGGTGGCACCGAAGCCGTGCGTGAGCAAAAGCGGCACGCCCGACCCCTGCGGGTTGTGCACCTGGTAGGCGAGGGCGACGCCGTCGTCGCGCTGGAGTCGGTTCACAGATCCACAATCGTGCCGGCCCTGGGGTCGACTTTGCCGTCGAGCAGCTCGAGGTAGGCCCGCTGGATGTCATCGGTGCTCGAGATCCGTTCGACCCGAAGCCAATTCGACGCCCACTCGGCAAAGGGCGTCCATGCCTCGGCGACATTGAGGTCGAGTTTCGCTGTGCCCCAGTCGGAGCCGCGCTTCTTGATGCGGTCCGGTGCGAAGAAGAAGACGGGGCTGGGGCCCTCGAGATGTCCGCTACCTTGCGCCATCTCGGTCCAGTGCGTCATGCCGACGGCAGCGCTGTGGGCGAGGCGGTCGCCGTAGTGGGCGTGGATGGCGGTGCGGATATTTCCGTCGCCGGAGATGTCGATGTAGACGGCACGGTCGCCCGGCAACTGAGAGATGTCGTCGTATCCGTAGACCGAATCGTAGACGTCCAGTCCCGTGACGAACTCGCTGTTGCCCGCCGACGTCAGGCCCACGATTCGGACGCCGTCACGCTTGGCCAGAAGGTAGGCCGCGATGATCGCCGTTTTCGACGAGGCGCTGGAGATCACGATCGTGTCGGCGCCGAAGAAGCCTTCGTCGGCGACGAAGTCGTCAATGAGGAACGACGTGAAGAACAGGGGGAAGAACAGGATGTGTGCTGCCTCGCGATCGGCCGAGTACACCGGATCGGTCTGGACGTCGCGGTAGCCCTGGTAGGCGGAGGGCAGCGCCGCGCGATGCGGGGCCGCGTCGATGAATCCCTTCTCGTTGATGCGGTCCGGGATGACCAGCAGGTGACTCGCACACGGCAGGTAGCCGTAGACGCGGGTGCCCTGCGCCAGGTCGGGATGTCGCGATTCCTCCACGTGGGCGTAACCCCAGACGTTGAGCTTTCCCCAGTCCGGATCCGACGCCGGGAAGAAATCCCAGTACTTCATCGCCTCGCCGAAGACGGCATAGGTGATGTTGTTCGACGTCAGGCCGAACGACTCGACGCGCAGCAGCGCGGCCCCATCCTTCGGCGACGGTGCATCGCCGAAGAGGAGCCGGGTCTGGTGCAGATCTTTGCGATGCAACTCGAAGTCCATCAGGCGAGCCTATGAGCGTGCGCTCGGGTGGGAAAGACCGACTAGCCGACACCTGGACGATTCATGTACCATTTGGTACATGATTACTGAGAGCGGCGTGGATATTCATGCACCGGCGTCCCTGGTTTGGGAGGTGTTCAGCGATGTTGAGCGGTGGCCGGAATGGACCGCCTCGGTCACCAGCCTGGTCGCCCTCGACGGACCCGGACTCGCTGTTGGTAAGCGGTTCCAGATCAAACAACCGAAGCTGCCGACGCTCGTGTGGGAAGTCACCGAGGTGTCACCGGGGGTGTCGTGGACCTGGGCGCAACGTTCGCCTGGCGGCAGGACCGTGGCCACTCACACGGTGACGTCGGTCGCCGATGGCCGGACACGAGTAGACCAGAAGCTCGACCAACAGGGCCCGATAGGGGCGATCGTGGCCCGACTCATGCTCCGCACGACGCGGCGCTACCTCGAGATGGAAGCCCACGGCCTCAAGGGCCGCAGCGAGCAACTGCGGCAATCCCTTGGCCCGCACTCCTGACCTCAGTCGACGCCAGCAGCTGCTCGATGCGCTGGTGGAAGAACTCGCCGCGGCCGGCATAGGGGACCGTTCGCTGCGCGAAGTCGCCGCTGCCGTCGGCACCAGCCATCGCATGTTGCTGCACCACTTCGCCTCCCGCGACGAACTGCTGCTGGCAATCGTGGAGGAGGTCGAACAACGGCAAATGACTGTGCTGTCCGATCTGCCCGTCGAGCCGGCCGGCAGCTTCGCCGCAATGTGGGAAATGCTGTGCCGGCCTGAGCTACGGCCGCTCGAGCGGCTCTTCTTCGAGTGCTATTCCCGCGGCGTGCAGGGCGAGGAGCCCTTTGCACGCATGGTGCCCGGCGCTGTCGACACCTGGCTGGCCGAGGTGGACAAGGCGGCCGGCGGCACCAGCGACCCGGCGTTGGTGCGCCTGGGCCTGGGTGTCACCCGCGGACTGCTGCTCGACCTGGTGGCCACCGACGACGACGCCGGCGTGACCGCGGCAGCGCAGGCGTTTGTGGAGCTGCTCCGGCTCAGCTGACTGGTGGGACACAAATCGAGGGCCCGTTGCGTTGGTCTCTTTTGCAGCTAAACGGAGGGAGACCCGGGTGAAGATTCGCTTCGGCGTCGGGCTGGGTGCGGACACCGCGCCCGATCAACTCGGCGAAATCGTCGACCACTTGGAATCTGCCGGGGTGGACTCGCTGTGGTTCTCCGAGCTGGTCTATTCCCCGGCGGTGGATCCGATGGTCGGGATGGCGTACGCATTGGCGCGGTCCAATCGATTGAAGGTGGGCACTTCGGTGGCGGTGTTGCCGGGTCGTCATCCGGTGCTGGTTGCCAAACAGCTGGCCTCGCTCGCGGCACTCGCACCCAAGCGAGTTCTTCCTGTCTTCGGTCTGCGTTCCGCGATTCCGGCCGAGCGCGAGGTGTTCGCAGTACCTGAAGGCGAACGGGCAGCGGTGTTCGACGAATCGCTGCTGGTACTGCGCTCGGCCCTGGTCGATGACTCGGTCACCTATCGCGGCAGGTTTTTCACGGTCAATGCCGCAGCGGTCGCACCGCGCCCCGCGCCTCCGCTGGACATTTGGCTGGGCGGCTCGTCGCCTCCGGCGTTCCGTCGGATCGGGTCGCTGGCCGACGGCTGGTTGGGGAGTTTTCTCACGCCCAACGAGGCCCGCAAGGGACGGGAGGCGATCGGACGGGCTTCGGCGGAGGCAGGGCGGCAAATCGAGGCCGATCACTTCGGCATTTCTCTGGCCGTCGCCGACGGCGACTTGCCGGCGGAGGTGATGGCAGCGATCCGCCGGCGTCGTCCCGATCTCGATCCCGGCGAGTTGGTCGCTGCCGGGTGGAACCAGTTGCACCGTCAACTCGATGCCTATCTGGACTCTGGCTTGTCGAAGTTCGTCATCAGGCCGCTCGGTAGGGCGCCGGTAAACGGCTTCATCGATCGTTTTGTCGCCGAGCTGGTTGGTCGCCAGAACTAAGCAGCGGAATCCTGGTGACTCAAAACGCCGCCTGGCGGGTACAGAGTTCGCAAGCCGATCGCGCGCCGCCCAGCCATTGGAGTTCGCCATGCAACGACCCGACACGATCATCGAAATTCATCGTGAACGAGTCCAGGATCAGACGGCCGACATGTTCAGCGGCGACAGCTACACGGAATCCGTCGACGGCACCGGGTACTCGGCGACGGCCACACTCGATCTCACCGTGGACCGGGTCTGGTTCATCCTCGATTCGCATCAGCGGCTGTGGCAAGAGGAATCCGATGGCGAAACCCGTGATCCGTTACGGCATTTCGCGATCGATCTGGTGATCTTCAACTCGAAAATCGTCATCGACTCGGTTACCTGTATCCCGTTGGTCGAGCTGCCACCGGCGACGATCACCATTCCGGACGGTCCGCGCGCCGGGGAAGCACGCGACATCCCGTACAACGAGATTCCGCTTTTCGGCCGGCTGACGATTCACGATCAGCTCGAGCCACACCACACAGAGCCGGGTAAGCAGACGATCGCCCTGAACTTCGGCGTGCAAGATGCTCCTATCCTGCTGGCCACCTCACTGCGCGACGACTACGCCCCGCGCCTGTTCGGTCCGCACATCGAGCGACGTTCCGCTGGCGAGACCGCCTTCACCGGACAAGACCCGCGAATCACCTGGGAACTCGACTATGCCGAGGCGTATTGGATAACCCACAGCATCGCGGGGGAGCTGATGGTGAACCTGGAAAAGCTGCAGCATCCCGGTCTGTCGGATGACGAGGCCAGAGACAAGGTGCTCGACTCGCTGGCCGCCCAGATCGCCGATGCGGTGCGCCCCAAGCTCGCGGACATGGGCGAGGACGGTATCACCAATCTCCTGCCCGCACCGCTGGACATCGACCCCGACGCGCAGGACGACAGCACGTTCAAGGCTCTTGACGCCGTCGTGCAGCGCTTCTATGTCGGCGCGTCGTCCGAGAACGCCATCAACGAATCCATGGTGGTCCAGCTGCAGACGCTGCGCGAACTTCCGGCAGGCGAGGACCTGCCGGCATCGATCTTGGCCGAAAACCCCAGGGAGAAAGCCGGATTGGCCGTCACCGGGTGGAGCATCCTGCGGCAGGTCCGGGGCACCGTGATGAACAGCTTCGGTCTGGACGAAAGCGACTTCGACGCCGAAGCGGCGTGCCTGCTGATGGGTCCGAAAACTATCAGCATCGGCGGACAAGACCGCAGCCTGGACGCTCTGGACGCCGATATCGTGCCCCGGACCGAGGACGGCCGGTTGGTCATCGACGGCACGGTGAGCGCCGAAACCAAGCTCTACGACTTCAAAGCGAACTTCAAGGTCACCTACGAGATGGGCCTCGACGACATACCGCGTGACCCGAAGGGGGAGGAGACCCAGCGATCCAACGGAACCATGGAGAGTCTCGAGCAGGAAATGCGCGAGGCTTCCGAGAAGAAGCGCGCCGGTGAGCTCAGCCACCAGGACTACGAGGCAGAGGTCAAGCGGGTCAGCGAGCGATTCGACGAGCTGCCCCGGACCGTCGGGGTGCGACCGGCGCAGAATCCCGAAGAGCCGGAAGTGAATGCGGACTTCAACCTTTCGCTGGCAGGCAAGGCCGCCACCGCCGCCGGAGCCGCCGCAGTGATCGGCCTGCTCGCGCTGCCGGTCACCTGGGCGGTGGGGGCAGCGGGCGTGGGCGCGGCCGGCGCGGGTGGACTGCTGACGCTGGCGATCGCGCAATACCTCACCACCGTGCTCACGATCGACTGGTTCGGCACCGGCATCGGATCCCGTCAAGTCAAGAAATCGCTCAACGACCGTCCCGAGGGCACCTTGCTCCCCCCGATCGGAATACCGGTTGACGTGAACCTCAACCGGCAGCGCCTGGCGGTGTACTTCCGCCCGGTGCCCGGCAAACTGTGGGTCAGTTGCGCCACGGTTCAGGAGGACGACGACGATCAGGAAGACAAGGCCCGCAACGACATTCGGCTCGTCGGTGGCCGGTGGCCGACCGATGGTCAGCCCTGGAAGCTGTCCAGCGATGACGCCGTCCTGTACGTGGATTCCGGAGAATTGCAGCTTTTCCTCGATTCCGACGGCGCCGGCGGGGAACAGTCGCCCATCGGTGTCGCCACCACCGAGGACGGTCGACGCCAGCTTCGGGTGGACGGTGGGGGCCCCGATGAATTGCATCGGCTTCCGCAGTGCTCGGTCAGGCCAGGATCGGAGCTCGAAGCCGCAGACGAAAAGCAGTGAGACCTCACCCGTGGGGCCGGCTTTGCGCGATCGATTTGGCGATGAGCCGGAATCTGTTGGAAACTGGGCTGTGTCCGCGTCCAACAGTCAGTTGAGAGATCCCGAGTGCCCGACGATCGATTGCTGACTCCCGGTCAGACATGCTGGCGCATAGAGCGTGCCGACCAGTTCGCCTGCATCATCGATGCCGCCGACTACTTCAAGCACGTCAAGGCGGCGATGCTGCGCGCTCGGCACCGAATCATGCTGATCGGTTGGGATTTGGATGCCAGGACGACATTCGAACGAGGCGCCAAGACGCTGCCCGGACCCAACCAGTTGGGTGCCTTCCTCTATTGGATGGTGTGGAAACGGCCGGATCTCAAGATCTACCTGCTCAAGTCCAATCTGCGCCTGCTGCCCGCCTTCGACGGCATCTGGTATGGGCTCACGCCGGTTTCGCTGGTCAATCAAATCACCAGCAAGCGAATGCATTTCGCTGTCGACGGCAAGCGTCCGACCGGTGCCGTTCATCACCAGAAAATCGTGGTCGTCGACGATGCGGTGGCGTTCTGCGGTGGCATCGACATCACCATCGGCCGGTGGGACACCCCTGCGCATGAGCAGCGCAGCCGGCATCGCCGGGCGTTAGGGCGTAGCTACGGCCCTCGCCATGACGTCGCGGTGGCCGTCGACGGTGCCGCCGCGCGGGCGCTGGGTGACCAAGCCCGAGCCCGCTGGCGGTCCGCGACCGACGGATCGCTGCGGGCGGTTGAGGCCAAGCACGTCGCGTGGCCCAGCGGACTGCAGCCGACACTGCATGCCGTCGATGTCGGAATCGCGCGAACTTTGCCAAAACTGCCTGGGCGCAAGGAGGTTCGGGAGGTCGAGGCGCTGAACCTGGCGGCCATAGCGGCGGCCCGGCACACCATCTACCTGGAGAACCAGTATTTGGCAGCCCGGCGCATCGTCGATGCGCTCGCGGCGCGACTCAGTGAAGACCAGGGGCCGGAGATCGTCATCGTCGTTCCTCGCAAAGGCAACAATGCCCTCGAGCGGGGAACGATGGACGGTGCACGCCACCGGCTCATTCAAGTGCTATGGGACGCAGACGATCACAGTCGACTGGGCGTCTACTGGCCCGCGACCGACGGCGGTACGCCGATCTATATTCATTCGAAGGTGCTGGTGGTCGACGACCGCCTGTTGCGCGTGGGGTCGTCGAACCTGAACAACCGATCGATGGGATTCGACAGCGAGTGCGATCTCGCCATCGAGGCGAATCCGGATGTGTCACAACACGATGACGTCCGCCGGCAGGTCACATCGACGCGTAATCGATTGGTGTCGGAACACCTCGGAGTGTCCGTCGGCGAGTTCGAGAGGACGATGGCCGAATGCGGGTCATTCCTGAAGACCGTCGAGTCGTTACGCGGCCAGGGCAGGACGTTGCGGCCGGTTACCGAACGCACGGTGTCCGACGAGGCGAGCCCGCTCGCGGAGAACGACCTGATGGATCCAGACCACGTTCCGCCGTCGCTGACCCGAAGCATGCAGCGGCTCATCGCCGGACTGCGGCGATGACTGCGACTGCCTCGAAGCGGCGCGCTGGCTAGCTCGAACGCCTGACCCCGCGCACCACGGCGACGCACAGGTCAGCGCATATGGCGGCCAGCTCATGAGTGGTTTCCTGAGGATCCTCGAGCCAGGCCTCGATGATCTGGTTCACCCCACCGACCATGAACACCGCCCCGCGCCGCAAGTCGGCCGGACTCGCTGTGAAATCTGGCAGGACATCAGGGCTGTACTGGATGACCAGGTCGGTGATCATGTCCAGGATGTGCGTGCGGTGCTGCGCCAGACCCGCAACGCTGCTCACGTCGCCGGTGGCGATGCGATGGACGTGGGGGTCGGCGGCGATGATGTCCAGGAACGCTGTCAGCGCCGAACGGAGTTTGTCCCGGAGGCTGCCGGAGTCACGCATCGCGGCGCCCACCATTGTGTCGAGCAGTTCATCGCGAACGTCGTCGGAGACGGCGAACAGCAGCGCGTCCCGGTTCGGAAACTGCTCGTAGAAGTACCGAGGGATCAGTCCGGCCGCGTTGCACACGCCGCGGACGGTCACCTCGGTGATTCCGGATTCCCCCCAGATCTGCCGCCCGGCGGCGAGCAGCTTGCGGCGGCGTTCGGCTCGCCGGTCGGCCGCGCTGATGCCGCCGTAGTCCCGCACCACTTCCGCGCGTTTCATTGACAGCAACCCTACCCGGCACCTACCTTTGGAACACGAGCGTTATCCAAACGTGAGGCTCAAGGAGCGGTGATGAACCTGCCAGTTCCGGCTCGCCATCCCGCGAAGCCTTTGGCGGTTCCGGCTGCCATCTGGTTGTTCGCGCGGCTGTTAGGGCTGCGTGAGCCCACGCCGGAGCAGTGGCGCAGGCTGGGCGAGCGGCTCACCGTCGGCGATGAGCCGATGGACCGACTCGTCGGGTGGATGGCGTCTGCCGGGATGGAGCAGATGCGGCCGCTGTTCGACCGGGCGCTTGCCCAGGGCATCGCGAATGTGCCAGATGCGCCGGACCCGTTGCGCGACTTTTTTGTTGGGGTGGAGTCGCTTCCGGATTGGGTGGACGCGCGCAAGCTACGCAGAGGAGAACGGGCGCTGCGCAGAGGTGGCGCCGACGGCATGTACGTCGCGCGTGACGTGTCACTGCTCGGCGGCTACCAATTTTCCGGATTCAACAAGACGCTGTTGCGGACCGGTGCGCTGGAGAAGGGCTCCAACAAGCGGTTCGCGGAGACCATGCAGTGGGCGATGGACGTCATCTCCGACGGCGGCCTGCAACCGTTGGCCATCGGTTACCGCTCGACCCTGCGGGTCCGGCTGATCCATGCGCTGGTGCGCCGGCATGTAGCGGCGATGCCCGACTGGCGCGCCGACGAATGGGGCCTGCCGGTCAATCAAACCGACATGGCGGCAACGCTGGTGGGCGCACTCATCGCACCACCCGTCGGCGCGATCGGGATGGGAATCGTCCCCACGCCGGGCGATTTGGACGCGATTGCGCACCTGACCCGCTACGTCGGCTGGCTGATCGGCGTGCAGGACGAATGGCTGCCGCGCACCTTCCGCGACGGGATGCGCGTGCTCTATCACACCTCCACCGCACTCGCCCGTCCCGACGAGTCCACCAAGCAGCTGGCCGTGCCCATGGCCGACGACCCTTTGGTCTGGCATTACCGCAGCATGCCCGGCCTGCGCCGGCGCCTGGCACGGGCCCAGCATCTGTCGGTGACCAGCGGTTTCCTCGGGCCGCGGGCGATGCGCGCGCTGGGCCTGCCGGCGTACGTGCCGCCTTGGTATCCGCTGTTGCGGATCCCGGTCAACGTGACCCGCAGTTTCGCGGCCCTGGCCATGCCCGGCGGTATGGACCGCGCGGCGGCCCGCGGACAACGCGAGCAGAAAGCGCTGCTGCACACCATCATTGGCGACGGCAACGCGACGATCGGCGACTCGGCGGCGCACATGGACAGGGTCGCGTGACGCTTTTCTCTTGGACGGTGAAAACATTTGCCGGAGTTGCCGTTTCGAGCACGGCCGTGGTGCTTGCGCCAATCGTTCATGCCGATCACACCGTTACCGCGACCCAGGCCTGCGGGGAGGCTCTCCCGGGATCGATACCGGTACAACTGACCTTCGAGTTGTCGTGCCAAGACCCCGAGGTATGGAAAAGGCAGGGAACGCTGCCGGGGACCGAAGCGATGCCTGCCCTGATGGCCCGGGTCTTTCCCGGTGCGTACCGGGTCAACCCCGCTAACCGTTGGTCGGACTGGGTGATTCCGGACTGACCGTCTTGTCGCGGTGGACCATGTAATGCCATGTGCGACAACCCTTAATGCGATGAGGGTTAGACCTCCGATCAGGTGATAGGAGCGGGCTGGTTTGGTTTGGCCTGCTTGCGGCTAGTCAATCGTCGAAATTTCGGGAGGATTCAATGAGCAAATACAAGGTTGTGGTGGTCGGTACCGACGGATCGGAGACGTCGTTTCGCGCGGTTGACCGCGCTGCGGCGATCGCTGGGGACTCGGGGGCAAAGCTCATTGTCGCCTCAGCGTTTCTCGATACCGATCACGATCCTGCCGGACCTGATCCTGATCAGCCCGGCAAAGAGGAATATCGGACCGAAGGCAACGCGCCCGTCTACGAAATGCTTCGCGAAGCCGCATGCAGGGCGCGTGACGCCGGTGCCACCGACGTCGAGGAGCGTGCCGTAGAAGGCGCTCCGGTGGACGCGCTGGTGCAGTTGGTCGAGGACGCTAAGGCTGATTTGCTTGTGGTCGGAAATGTCGGCGCCAACTCGATCGCCGGACGGATCCTGGGTTCGGTTTCGAGGGCTGTTTCTCGTCGCGCCAAAGCCGAGGTGCTGGTCGTCGAAACCGAAGATTGAGCAGCGAACCGCATAGCCCCGCGGCTGAACCGCGTCAGTAGCCCGGTCCGGCTTCCGGTGTCACATTGCGCGCGGTGATCTCCTCGCCGCAGTGCGCGCAGATCAGGCGCGGATCGGCGACTTCACCGCAGCTCTGATGGCGCAGCACGATCGGCGGCCCGTCGGGGAGCGGCAGGTGCTCGTCTCCCCACCGCATGAGGACGACGATCGCCGCGAAAAGGTCGTGGCCGGCCTCGGTGAGCCGGTACTCGTGACGCTCTGGATCCCGCGAATAAGGCACCCGGTCAAGCAAACCGACGTCCACGAGCATGCGCAGCCGCGACGAGAGGGTGGGACGGGGGATGTTGAGGTTGCGGGCGAGTTGCCCGAAGCGTTGCACGCCGAAGAACGCCTCGCGCAGGATGAGCAGGGTCCAGCGTTCCCCGACCAACTCGAGGGCCCGGCCGACCGACTCGCCTTCGAAGCGGTGGGACAGATCAGCAGCCGTCATAGGTCAACAACTGTACCCGGTTCAATAACTGAACCATAGATGGTAACGTAATTGAACCGCCGAGATCAGGAGCACGCGATGAGTCACAGCGCCACCGATATTGAGAGCGTCGCCGAGAAGATCGCGCTGTCGGCCCATGAGATGTCGGCGGAGATCGACCGCGAACGCCGACTTCCGGACGAGCTGGTGGCCCGCTTGAACGAGGCCGGGTTACTGCGCGCCACCATGCCGCGCGAGGTAGCGGCGCCGGAGCTGGTGCCCGGAGTGACACTGAGGTGCGCCGAAACGCTGGCGCGAGGCGACGCGTCGGCGGGTTGGTGTGTGTCGATTGCGATCACCAGCGCGTTGCTGGTCGCGTACCTGCCGGCATCCAGCCGCGACGAGATGTTCGGCGGCGGCCAGGGTGTCGCGGCGGGCGTATGGTCGCCGCGCGGTACGGCGAGATCGGTCGACGGCGGCGTTGTGGTGTCCGGGCGTTGGCCATTCTGCAGCGGCATCAACCACGCCGACATGTTGTTCGCCGGCTGCTTCGTCGACGATCGGCGGGTGCCGTCCGTCGTCGCGATGCCCAAAGGCGACCTGCGCGTCCTCGACACGTGGCACACCTTGGGTCTGCGCGGTACCGGCAGCCACGACAGCGTCGCCGACGAAGTCTTCGTGCCCGCCGATCGGGTGTTCTCGGTGTTCGACGGACCGATCCTGGACCGGCCGCTGTACCGGTTTCCGGTGTTCGGGTTCTTCGCGCTGTCGATCGGCGCGGCGGCGTTGGGCAACGCACGCGCCGCGATCGACGACCTCGTGGAGTTGGCCGGCGGGAAGAAGGGCCTGGGGTCGAGCCGCACGTTGGCCGAGCGCCCGGCGACCCAAGCGGCGGTTGCTGCTGCCGAGGCATCGCTAAGTGCCGCTCGCGCACTGTATTACGAGTCCATCGACGCGGCCTGGCGGGCCAGCCAGGCCACCGACGAAATGCCGGTGGCGTTGCGCAACCGGCTACGGCTGGCCGCCACACACGCGGTACGGACCTCGGCTGACGTGGTGCGCGACATGTATGACCTGGCTGGCGGCAGCGCCATCTACGACGGCGCACCTTTGCAGCGCCGGTTCCGCGACGCGTTCACCGCCACCGCGCACTTCCAGGTCAACGAGGCGTCTCGTGAACTGCCCGGCCGCGTCCTGCTTGACCAGGCCGCCGACGTGTCAATGCTGTGACGAATATCGAAGTGGCCCTGCCGTTTTGGCTCGACCGACCCGACGACGAGGCAATGGACGTTGCGCTGGCAGCATCGGAAACCGGGTGCGCCGCGGTGTGGGTCGGCGAGATGGCCACTTTTGACGCTTTCGCGCTGGCGACCGCGATCGGCCTGCGCGCGCCCGGGATGCCGCTGAAGATCGGGCCGCTGGCCGTCGGCGTTCGCGGCCCGGTGACGCTGGCGCTCGGAGTGAGTTCCGTCGCCTCCCTCACCGGCAGCCCGGTCGACATCGCCCTGGGCGCCTCGAGTCCCGCGATCGTGGCCGGCTGGCATGACCGTCCGTGGGCGCACCACGTGCCCGTCATGCGCGAAACCATCGAAAGCCTGCGCTCGATATTGACCGGTGACCGCGTCGACTACGCCGGCCGCTACGTGAGCAGCCGTGGTTTCCGGTTGCGTCATGCGTGCGCTGGCACCCGAATTGCTTTGGGCGCCTTCGGGCCGGGGATGATTCGGCTGGCAGCGCAGCACGCCGACGAAGTGGTCCTCAACCTTGCCTCGCCGGCCCGCGTCGCTGAGGTGCGTGCCGCGGTTGACGCTGCGGCGACCCGCGGGGCAGCACCTCGCCTGACGGTGTGGGTGCCGGTCGCGCTGGAGCCCGGTGCTGCCGCGCACGCCCAGCTGGCGGCTCAGCTGGCCGTGTATCTGGGTCCGCCCGGGTACGGCGAAATGTTCAGCGCGCTCGGTTTCGACGGCCTCGTCTCACAAGCGCGCTCCGGCGCGACCCGCCGCGAACTGGCCGCGGCCATCCCGGTCGAACTGCTCGACGAAGTGAGCGCACTGGGCTCTGTCGATCGAATTGCGGCCCGGCTGAATGCGTACTACCAAGCCGGCGCCGATTGCGTCGCGGTGGTGCCGTCCACCGCTGAGGACCCGGGAGCACGGGAAACGCTGACCGCGCTCAGCTCTGCGATGGAGGTGTGAATTGCCCGTCAATACTGTGTGCCGGCTGGCTGCCCGTCCGGTCGGCCTGCCCAAGCCGTCGGATTGGGAGATTTCCGACGAGCCGGCCGGGAGTCCGGCCGACGGCGAATTTCTGGTGCGGGTCGAGTACCTGTCGGTCGATCCGGCAATGCGGACATGGATGAACGCGGGCCGGTCCTACGTGCCGCCGGTGGAAATCGGCGAGGTGATGCGCGCGGGTGGCATCGGGCGCGTCATCGACTCGCGCCACCCGGAGTTCGCGGTGGGCGACCAGGTGTACGGCTTCTTCGGGGTGCAGCGTTACGCGATTTCCATCGGTGACGGCGTGACGCCGGTGGACACCACCCTGGCGCCGGCTCCGGTGCAGCTCGGCGCGCTCGGGATCAGCGGGCTGACAGCCTATTTCGGCTTGCTCGATGTCGGTCGTCCGCAGCCTGGCCAGACCGTCGTCGTCTCCGGCGCGGCCGGGTCGGTGGGCAGCATCGCCGGACAGATTGCGCGGATCAACGGGTGCCGGGCGGTCGGCATCGCCGGCGGTGAGGACAAGTGCCGATGGCTGGTGGAAGAGCTGGGTTTCGACGCGGCAATCGACTACAAAGCAGGTGGTCTGCGTCGGCAGCTGAAGACGCAGGCGCCCAACGGCATTGACGTGTTCTTCGACAATGTCGGGGGAGAGGTGCTGGAGGCGGGGCTGTCGCGGCTGGCTCGGGGCGCGCGCGTGGTGTTGTGCGGAGCCATCTCGCAGTACAACGCCACCGGCGAGCTGCGCGGCCTGAGCAACTATATGCAGCTGCTGGTGGCGCGGGCATCGATGACGGGCTTCGTGGTGTTCGACTACGCCGCTCGGTATGCCGAGGCCGTTGTGCAGCTTGCGGATTGGCTGAGCAGTGGTGAATTGCGTACACGAGAGCAAGTCATCCACGGCGATGTCGGCGACTTTCCCGAGGCGTTGTTGGCGCTGTTTCGCGGTGATAACACCGGCAAACTTGTTCTCGCGCTCGAGGGTGATTCCTAGCTGCTGCTTGTCTCTCGGCTGTTGCGCGCTAGGCGGTTTGTAGCTCTGAGCGTGAATCGTTGGCTTCGAGTGTGAATCGTTGGCATCGGGAGTGAAGCTTGGGCGGACATTCGCCGCCGATTCCACCGTACGCTCACAACGAAAGCCGTATGTTCACAACGAAAGCCGTGAGTTCACACCGAAAGTCACCGGCGACGCGCCGACTGGGACGCACAGCCCGCGACTGACAGGTTAAAGCCTCAATTTCGCAATGGCCCAACTAATTTGTCGCTCGGAGGTAGACAAAAAGACACATGCATTCTTTCCAGTGATTGGAGTGACAGAAGTGGCCCCAAACCCTACTGCAGCGCGATGCCGAGCTCCTCGGCGAACACCCTGATCATGTGCTGCACGCCAATCTCGTTGCGGCCGATGATCATGTGATCGTGCTGTCCGTGCCGCACCCCCTGCCCGCACTGCGGCAGCATCGCGAAGTCCTCGTCTCGCACGGCGGCGTGTACACCTTCGTAAATGGCGTCGTAGGCTTCCCGCATCTCGTCGGTCGTCGCGGGGACTCGGCCCATCCAGCTGTGCCGCACCGCGCACCGGGTTGGATCCCCGGCCGGCAGGATGTCAATGACCTCGACTCCCACCGGACTGTTGGCCAAGATCAGATTCGGGAAGACCCAGAAGATCACCCCCATGTTGGACTGTGGATCGCGGGCGGCGCCAGAGTCCTTCTCGAGGTTGAGAATCCAGTTGAACGGAAAGCCGAGCCGGTGATGCTTGCCGAACTCGTCATAGATAGACGTGTTGGCCAGCGTGTTCTGTCCGATCAGGCTCTCGCCGTGCACGAACGGGAAGTGGTATCCCTCGGCGAAGGCCTCCAGCGCGCTCTTCCACGACACGTCGGAGACGAACTCGCGTTCGGCGTGGTAGCCGAACGAGGCGTAGCCCATCGATTCCAGCTCCGGTCCGAGCAGGCCGAGATGCGCTGCGACGTCGATGCTTTCGCTCGCGTTAAGAACCGCCCAGATGAACCCGTGGCTTTCCTGCGACGGCAGCTCGACCAATCCGTAGTCGGCGGTGCGCATCGAGTCGAATCCGCTTCTGCCGGGCACCATGAACAGCTCACCGGTGTTCTTGTATGTCCAAGCGTGATACGGGCAGACGAACCGCGATGCGTTACCCGAACCGCAGGCCGGCATGGCGCCGCGATGCCGGCAGTAGTTCAGGAAGACGTGACTCGCCCCGGTGCGGTCGCGGGTCACCAATAGCGAATCCCCGAGGACCGAACGGACCACGAAGTCATTCTTCTGCGGCAACTGTGCCGACGGGACAATCGCCAGCGGCACCCGGCGCAGGATCTGAGACTCTTCGATCTCGGTGAGTTTGGGATCGCGGTAATAGTGCAGCGGGACTCGAAGTTCCCGCTCGGCCATGTCAGTGGTCCCGTTCAACGCGTGCTGCAACGCACGGCGGGTCAGCTCTTCGTCGTGACTGCCGGCCGGCGATTCGAGGGCGGAGTCCATCGCGCCTCCTTGACTGGGCTGGCCCTGACCATACATTGACCTATCTTTGTATTGTCAACCATCTGGTGCGACGATCGACGAATGCGCAGGCACGGCTGGTCGGGCGATATCCCGATTGATGACGAAGAAGCCAGACGGCGCATCATCGCAGCTGCGCGGGCGGCGATCGACGAATCTGGCGGCGTGAGCGTCTCGGCGGTCTCCCAATCACTCGGAGTCACCCGCCAGACGGTGTACCGGTACTTCCCGACACAGGAGGCCCTGCTGGCCGGGACCGCGATGTCAGCGGTCAGCGGTTTCCTCGACCGCCTGGCTGCCGAGCTTGGCTGGATCAACAACCCGACCGACGCCGTGGTCGAGGGCATCGCCTACACCTTCGAGCGACTGCCGCACGACCGATACCTCAGCCTGGTCATGCAACCGGGCAAGGCCAGCGCCTTCACCGCGGGTGTGACCTCCGATGTCGCCATCGGCTTCGGCCGGTCAATCCTGCAGCGTTTCGATATCGATTGGGCGACAGCTGGTTTCGCTGAACGCAAGCTCGATGAGCTGGTCGAGTTCATGCTCAGGATCCTGCAGTCGCTGATCGTCGATCCCGGCCGTCCGCAGCGTAGCGGCGACGAGCTGAGGCGTTATCTGCGCGAATGGGTCGCTCCCGCGGTTCGGGCACATTCGACGCACTCGGCATGACGGCGCGGCACCCGCCGTGCTTGACTGCACGGTTTAGCCGCCGTCAGACGGGGCAAACTCAAGCGCATGTCTCAGCAATCCAGCCACGAGTTGGCGGTTCGCATGGCCGAGCTGGCCCGTTCGATGGCCGTCCCGCGCGGGGCTGAAGACATCTTCCAAGAGGTCACCACCGCCGCGGTGGAGCTGATCCCGGGCGTCGACACGGCGGGAATCCTGCTGATCAAGAAGGGCGGAGACTTCGAGTCGCATGCCGGTACAGACGGACTGCCGCACGAACTCGACGAATTGCAGCACACCTTGCAGGAGGGTCCCTGCGTGGACGCCGCACTCCACGACGTCATCGTCCGCACCGACGACTTCCGTGAGGAAACCCGCTGGCCGGCGTACTCGGCTGCCGTCCTGAAGCTCGGTGTGCTCAGCGGACTGTCCTTCCGGCTCTATACCCACGAACGCACCGCGGGTGCGCTGAATCTGTTCGGCTTCCAGCCGGCGGAGTGGGATACCGAGCGCCAGACGATCGGAACGGTGCTTGCCGCCCATGCCGCCGCCGCCATCATGTCTCACCGCCACGGCCGGCAGCTTCAATCCGCCCTGTCGAGCAGGGATCGCATCGGTCAGGCCAAGGGCATCATCATGGAGCGCTTCAACGTCGATGACATGCGTGCGTTCGATATGCTGCGGCAACTTTCCCAGGAGGGCAACACCCCACTGACCGAAATTGCGCAACGTGTGATCGACACGCGCGGGGATTCATAGGCGGGACGGCGGGGTACCAACAAGGCCGTGGACATCGTTGGTTCTCTCGCGCACACCGGTCAGCGGCTTGTCTCAATCTATCGGCGGACCGGTGCCGATGTGCCGTTCGGGGATCCGCTGCCCTCGCACGGCACTGAGATGGAGGGATGGTTCTGGCGGCTTTCCGACCCGGTCGACGGGCGAGTGGTGGTGGCCCTATGCAGCGCGAACCGTCACCCCGACGGCGACTGGTCGACGGCCGCGATTGCTCTGCACCCGGGGGGAGTGGTGCGTTCGGCTGCGATCGACGGCGTCAGCGCTGACCGCACCCGCTTCTCGGTGAGGGCCCATGCGGGGTCCGACATCGTCGACGCCGACCGCGACCAGCTCAGGATGGTCATCGGCGACAGCGAGGTCAATCTGAAGCTCACGCAGGAACGCCGGTGGCCCAAAGCATTTGGCGGGGGCGGGGTGTTCTCGTCGGTACCGTTCCTGAACCAGTATTGGCATCCCTACCGGCTGGGCGGCAAGGCTTCGGGGACGGCGACCGTCGGCGACGAGACCTGGACGTTCAGCGACGCCACCCTGTACTGCGAACGCAACTGGGGGGCGGGTTTCCCACTGCGCTGGTGGTGGGGCCAGGCCCACGACTTCGGCGGGGACGACGTGTGCGTGGCTTTCTCGGGCGGCCTGCTGGAGCTGGGCCCACTGAAACGAGATGTCACCGGAGTCGTTGTGCGACTGGAAGATCGGGTGCTGCGGATCACCCCGCCCGCGCTGGTGTCGTCCAGTTGCGACGGGCAGCGGTGGCACATCGACGCGCGTACCGGGCGCTATCGGGTCGAGCTGGACGGCCGTGGTGTCGGCGCCGGACCGCACGTGCTTCCGGTACCGCTGCCGGCCGAGCGCCGCAACATTGACACCGACTACGAATACTTGGCCGGTACCCTGCGGTGCAGGGTCCGGGAATGGGGCCGCACCATCTTCGACGGCACCTCGGAGCTCGCGGGCTTGGAGATCGGCAGCCGACCCGCGTGAACTCACTGTCGCGCTGAAGCGTCCCAGATCCGTTGTGTCTCTTGGCCTACCGACGAGTGGTGAGTCTGCTGGAAGTTCCGCCCACCGCGGCCGAAGGTGGCCACCACGGCGTCGGGCACTTGCGGCTCCAGTAGCGGCTCGGACAGCCAGTCACACGGCCGCACATGCACCAGATCGACGGCCGCGGCGGCCGGGTCGTTGTCATAGCGGTACTCGCCGCAGATCCGGCCGAGCCAGAACAGCCCGTCGGTGTCGCGGGTCCACACGAACGAACCGTCCGCCACCGCAGCGAACCGCGCGACCCGACCGTCCAGCCGGGTCTGCTCTTCCGGCCCGCTCACCAAGCGACCGAATCCGCAAAGACCGAGCCGGCGCGCGCGCTCGATGGTCGCGCGGCTGTCGACGGCGTCGCTGCGGGATCGCATCGGCGCTCGGTAAACGGCGGCCATGGTGGACATCATGCGCCCACCGTTGTCCGGGTGCGCGCACAGTCACCCGTATAGTCGAGCTATTCAGCGTCCGGCCTGAGCCGGCCTCGTTCGCAAGGAGCAAAGATGCGCACGGCTCCCGCACATAGATTCGGTGTAAAGCGGTGCAGTACAGCACTTCTCGTTGTCACGATCATGTTGGGGGTGGGCGCGTGCTCACCGGTGCGCACCACGTCCACTGCCACGCCGTCTCCGATAGCGACCACGCTGCCGGCGGAGCCGGCGCTGGCTTCGGACCCCGCGGTGCTCGGCGCCGATCTGGCCGCCGACGAACAGACGCTGCGTGACCCTTCGGCGTCGGAGGGTGCGCTGGTGTCGGCGGCGCTGCGTCAGCAGGCGGCCTACCGCGCCATCGGGCGGCACCCCGAGTGGGAGGCGACCGCGCGTGGGAAAATCCCCGCTTCGCTCGTCGGAGCCTACGACCGCAACGTCTCGGCCCGTCACCACCTCACCGCGCTCAACAGGGGAGAAGCCAAAAACACCCTGCCCGCCTGGCGCATCGAATCCCCGGCGCCCGCCGACGTATTGCTTGGCCTCTATCACGAAGCGGAAGCGGCTAGCGGCGTCGGTTGGAACTACCTGGCGGCGATTAACCTGGTGGAAACCGGCTTCGGCCGCATCATCGGCCCCAGTACCGCCGGCGCGCAGGGTCCCATGCAATTCCTGCCCTCGACGTTCGCCAGCTACGGCAACGGCGGCGACATCGCATCGCCGCACGACAGCATCCTGGCGGCCGGTCGCTTCCTGGCCGCAAACGGCTTCGCCAACGACCGCGACCGCGCCATCTTCGCCTACAACCACTCCGGCGAGTACGTCGGCGCGATTGACGACTACGCCGCGGTGCTGGGCAGTGATCCGGCCGCATTCGCGGGCTACTACCGGTGGGATATCTACTACTTCACCACATCGGGTGATGTGCTCCTGCCCGTCGGTTATGCGCAGAGCCAGCGGATACCCGTCGCCGACTACTTGGCGAGTCATCCGCAGTAGAAGGCGTACCCGCAGCGGGTAGCCTGCAACGCGATGGTGGGGACGCGATGAGTGCAGGGCTGTTCGGACTGCTGGACGATGTTGCGCTTCTCGTGCGGCTGGCCGCCGCCAGCGGTCGCGCTACAGCCAAGACCGCGGGAGTCGTCATCGACGACACGGCGGTGACGCCGCAATACATCCACGGCATCGCGGCCGAACGCGAATTGCCCATCATCAAGCGCATCGCGAAGGGGTCCCTGCGCAACAAGCTCGTAGTGATCCTGCCTGTCGCCATGCTGCTCAGTCAGTTGGCGCCAATGCTGCTGAGTCCGATCCTGATGCTCGGCGCCACGTATCTGTGTTATGAGGCCGCGGAAAAAGTGTGGGGCAGCATCCGCGGACATAACGGCGAGACGGCGCCGGCCGACGAAGACGGCATGGTGGCCGGGGCGATCCGGACGGACTTGATCCTGTCCGCCGAGATCATGGTCATCGCTCTGAACGAGGTGGCGGATCAGCCGTTCGTGCCGCGGCTCGTCATCCTTGTCGTGGTCGCCCTGGTCCTCACCGCGGCGGTGTACGGCGTCGTCGCCGTCGTCGTCAAGATGGACGACGTCGGCCTGAGCCTGACGCAGACCACCTCGCGCATCGGACAGAAGGTCGGTGCGGCCCTAGTGGCAGCGATGCCCAGGGTTCTCGCAACGCTTTCGGTGGTCGGAACGCTGGCAATGCTGTGGGTCGGCGGCCACATACTGCTGACGGGCGCCAACCGCCTGGGCTGGCACACCCCGTACGACCTGCTGCATCACCTTGAGAAACATGTTCAGCATGCGGTCGCAGTGGTCGGTGGTGTGCTGTCCTGGCTGGTCGAGACGGGGGTGTCCGGGGTCGTCGGGCTGGTCGTCGGAGCCGTGGCGTTCGTCGTCGTACGCCTGCTGTCGTTGCTGCGGCGGCGAGTTCGCTCCAGCTCGTCGCCGTAGCAGTGGCTATTTGACCAGGGTGAACTGGCAAACGTCGGTGTAGTGGTCGCGGAACAGGTCCGAGCATCCCCTCAGGTAGTGCAGGTAGATGTCGTAGACCTCCTGGCCCTGCAACGCGATGGCTTCCTCTTTGTGTGCTTCCAGCGCCGCCGCCCAGGCGTTCAACGTGGAAACGTAGTTCGACCCGATCCGGTGGTGACGCTCCACCCTGAAACCGGCCTGCGATGAGTAGTGGTCAACCTGCGGGATCTGGGGCAGCCGACCGCCGGGGAAAATCTCGGTCAGAATGAACTTGATGAAGCGCAGCAGGCTCATCGGCGCCGTCAGCCCCAACTCCTTGGCCTCGTTGGCATCGGGCACGATGATCGTGTGCAGCAGCATCCGTCCGTCGTCCGGCATGACGTTGTAGCACATCTTGAAAAAGCTTGCGTAGCGCTCGATTCCGGCATCGCCCGCGCCGTCGGCGAAGTGCTCGAATGCCCCGATCGACACGATGCGGTCCACCGGCTCGTCGAACTGTTCCCAACCCTGTAGCCGCACTTCCTTGCGCCGCGGGCTGTCCATCTCGGCGAACTTCTGCTTGTTATGGGCCACCTGGTTTTCGCTGAGGGTCAGGCCGATGACGTTGACGTCGTACTTCTCGATCGCGTGGCGCATGGTCGAGCCCCAGCCGCAGCCGATGTCGAGCAGCGTCATACCCGGCTTGAGGCCCAGCTTGCCCAGCGCCAGGTCGCGTTTGGCGCGTTGAGCTTCTTCCAGCGTCATGTCCGGACGCTCGAAGTAGGCGCAGCTGTAGGTCATCGACGGGTCGAGCCAGAGCTTGAAGAATTCGTTCGATCGGTCGTAGTGCGACTGCACCGCTTCGATCGGCGGTGATAGCTGAGGGCCTGCTTCTGCCCCGTGTGACGTCATGGCGCCGACGGTACTTTTCCGTCCGGAGCGACGCAACGACCCAAGCCAGCCACACTTTCCGTTTGCCGGCTAGGCCGGATAGGAGGCCGGCCGCATCTACTGAGGTGGCCCGCACAAAGTGCCCGGAGTTCCCGGCGGCGGTGGTTCGAGGTCAGCCTGTGCCACCGCGGGCGTTTTGCTGTGAATCCTTGACTTTGGGTGTGAATCGTCGGCTTTGCCTGTGCAGCCAGGGCGCAAATCCGCGCAGATTTCGCGCCCTTCGCTCACACCGAACGCCGTCAGTGCACACCCAAAGCCGTCAGTACACACCCGCAGCTGATCCGTCGGGGTATGAGCATCCGCACCGATTTTGCCGGCGCTCGAAGGCGCGCTGGTCGCACTGATACCGCCGGCGATATCGCATCACAGACCGCAACATGGCTCGCTTTCCCGGTACGCAAGTGGCGCCTGTGACGGACCTCAGATGAAGTCCGAGCCGCCGTCGACGTTCACCGAGGCACCGGTGACATAGCCGTTGCGTCGGGACACCAAGTAGGCGGTGATCGACGCGATCTCTTCGGGAAGCCCGGCGCGGCCGAGGTCGCATGGCTGATCGAAGTACTTGTCGATCCAGGTCATGACGTCGGTCGGATCGGTGGCATCGAGGCCGTCGGCGGCGAGGACGTCTTTGAGCTGTTCAGTGAAGCTGGCCGTGACGATGGTGCCGGGACACACGCAATTTACCAAGATGCCTTCCCCGGCAAGGCTTTTCGACAAGTTCTTGGTGATGCTGGAGAGCGCCGCTTTCGATGCCGTGTAGGCGACGATCCGCGGGTTCTGGCGCTGAATCGAGTGCGCCGACAGCGTCACGATGCGAGCCCAGTCAGCGGCACGCAGCAAGGGCAACGCCGCGCGAATCGAGCGCACCCCCGACATGGTGCCAAGGGTGAACGCGGCGTCCCACCCCTCGTCGTCCAACTGCTCGAAATACCCGTCGCCTGGTCCAATGGTGTGCACCAGGCTGTTGAGTTGACCCCAGCGCTCGGCCACAGCGGCGAAGCCGGCGGTGATCGAGGCGGCATCGGCCATGTCGACGCTGATTCCCACCGCGTCGGGAGCGCCGGCGCCCTGAAGCCTTTCCACTGCGGCGTCGAGTCCTTCCCGGTTTCGGGCCATCACCGCCACGCTGGCTCCCTCGGCCGCCAAGGTTTCCGCGATGGCCAGCCCCATGCCCTTGCTGCCGCCGGTGACAACGGCTCGTGATCCCGCAAATCCCAGATCCATCGCAACTCCTCGTGATCAGTGCGGTGCGGACAAAAGTGCGATTGTTTCGGGCGCTGTGCCCAGTCCGCGCAGGCAGAAAGTGAGCAGATGCCGGCGGACATCGGTGCGCTCGCAATCGCCTGTGGCCCAATGCCGCTCAGTGCTCGCCCACACCACACCCTGAATGGACTGCGCCGCGCTGACGGGGTCGATCTCGTGAAACACGCCCAGCTCGAGTCCGCGCTGTAACTGTTCCATCAGCGGCTCGAGCATCGAGGCGTAAGCGGGCTGGATCAGCTCGGGAGCGGCGAACATCTGCGACTGCGCCTCCAGCGACAGGCGACGCAGATCGGATTTGACGCTCTCGTCGAACGCCAGGTCGAGTCGTCCGTCGATCCAAGCCGCCACCGCCTCCACGGGAGTCGACGCGCCCGCCATTTTCCTTCTCAGCCTGAGCATCTCAACGCGTGCCATCTCCAGAAAGATCGCCGCGACCAACTCGTCCTTCGATTCGAAATGGCGGTAGAAGGCGCGGGTGCTCAGCTGCGCACGTTCCAGAATCGTCGAGATGCTCAGGCCTCGAACCCCTTGCTCGCGAACGGCTTTCGCCGCGGCGTTCAGAATGGCGTTTCGCACGTCGGGGTCGGGAGGAAGCTTGTTCCGCCGCCGCGTCGCCGGCCGTGTCATGCGCTCGCGTCGTAGGTGCGCAGGTACTGTGCAAACCGTTCCCGAACACCGTCCGGAGTCAGGCCGTAGTCGGCCAGGTCGTAGTCGTGGGATCCACGGGAGCCGGGCCGGTGCTCGCGAGCCCACTGCTCGACCGAATGAACCGTCGCGTCGGTGAAGTCCAGGCCCAGGGATTCGTACGCCGCCGCCAGGGTTTTCACTGGGTCGCTCTGCAGGTCTGCGAAGGCCACGTCGGCGAACCGGTCGTCGCCGGCGCGCTCGCGGAAGTCCATCGCTCTCCGCACGCCCTCGGCCCAGCTGTCCAGTTGCTCGGCGCCGAGTTCTTCCGGGTCGTCCCGGTCGCTACTCCAGCTACGGACGTGCCGGATGAGACTGCATACCGAGCCCAGGACTTTGGCCGGATCGCGGTGGCTCCACATGAATTTCGCGTTCGGGTACGCCTCGACGAGGGCATCGAGGGCGAACATGTGCACCGGCGTCTTGAGATGCCAAAGAACCGGTCGACAGTGCCATTGCAGGAGTTTGAGCACCCGACGGTGGAACGTGTAGGTCTCGCGCATATCGCAATTCATCAGCCACGCAACATATCCCGGAACGCGTACGACTCCGTCGAAATGGAAGGTACGAAAACTCATACCCATCAAGTCCTGACATTCGGTCGGGGCCGTTGCCTCGGAGTTGTAGAGCGTCTTCATCAACGGGAACATCTTGTGTAGCATCTTCAGGCCTGCCTCGGCCTGCGCGATGCGGGGATCGGTGTGCTGGGTGGCAGCCTCGGGTGGCGGAGTCGGAGCTTGCGATTCCCACATCCGCAATGAGCGGAACTGGGGGTCGGCCGCCACCAGTTGACTCAAAGCCGTTGTGCCGGTGCGGGGTAACCCGATCACGAAGACCGGGCCACCGACAACCTCGTCGTCGATCTCGGGATGCCGCGCGTAGGTGTCCTCGATTTTGAGGCGCTGAATCAGGGCGTTGCTGATGGTGGCGTGCTGGATGACCTTGCCCATCTCTGACAGGCCGGCTTCGGTGTTCAAGGCTTCGACGGTGCGCTCCAAGCCTTCCCGGTAATAGGGCGAGCCGAAGTCGTCGAGGCCGGTCGCGGCGCGGGCCCCGTCCTCCAGCCGGTCGGCCGAGAACGTCATCGTGCGAACCTTTCGGCTACCGCGCGGCGGCGCTGCGCCAGCACGGACGCCCGCTCGTCGGGGGTGATCTTCCTGGTCTGCGCGGGCAACGCCGACGCGATGTCATCGAACGACACCAGCCGGGTGCTCGGTGTCGGCGCCGTTGCGGTGCGCACGCACCGCAGGATCACCGGTCCGTTGCTGAAGCCGGCGGTGTCAAGCCAGTTCGCGACCCCGGGATCGCGTCCGCACAGCACCACTCGGACCAGTCCGTCGGAGTCCACCACGGCTTGATGCCCGTTCAGGCTGGACTGGTGGCGACCGTAGTTAATGGTTTCCCACCACGGGTTACCGAGCGAGTAACTCCAGTACACGCCCTCGGGTGGTTCGACTTCGAGGATCAGCGCCTCATCAGGTCCAAGCTCCCAGCGGCCGATCACGGGCCTGTTCTCCGCGGCCGCGCCGATTGCGGTGCGGTCGATCGGCGGCAGGAACCCGTTGACCGGTGCCGCGGCGCCGAATTGCAGAAAGAACTGCAGGTTGTCGTGCACGAAGTCGCCGAGCGCGACCAGTTGCCGGGACAGCGCAACGTCCGGATCGACCGACGGACTCGCGGCTTCGACTGAGCGGCCGAGTCTTTCGATGTGCAGCGACGACGGCACCTCGGTGTCCCAGTCGTAGAAGAAGTGGCGCACGGTCAGGGTGGGATGAGCTCCCTCGATGCGCATCCAGTTTCCGTCCCGCTCCTCGGCGGACAGCACGACCTCGAAGTCACCGTTGGCGTCCACCACGAGTTCGTCGACCAATTCGTTTGCGGTCGAGACGATTCCGTTCATGGTCTGCAGCCCAACATAGCGAGCGGAGCCGCGGTTGCCGAAGAGCCGATAGCTTTCACCGTCGCGCAGGGTGGCGCGGGTGTAGATGCAGTCCGGACACTCCATACCCCAGGTGATGATGTCGTCGGTGCTGGTGCGCCGGACGGCCAGGATCGGATCCGGGTCGAAACGCACTGCCTCGTCGATGCCGGCGGCAAGCAGCACCAGCAGATGCCGCATACCCGAGGCGAAGTCGAACCGGCTCCGATTCACCGGATCGGATTCGACGACCTGTGCCGCTTCTTCGAGCCGCCGCGTCAGGTGCGACCAGGCCTGCGCCAGAAATAGGTCACCCTCCGGCCCGGCGGACAACGACGCCTCCGCGATCGAGAACGGTAACCACGCCATCGGCCTATCCGCCACGCTCACCGCTCCTCGGGGTACGCGTTATCTGAAAACAGCGTTTTCACTTAATGCTGAATCACTATTGCTGCCAACCGGCGAAGTTGTCAACAACTGGTTTCAGCGGCGCTGCGGGCAGTACGCCTGAATCGAGACGTCGATGTAGTCGTCGGCCTTGCTGGCGAGGTCGGGATTGCCCTGCCGGAACGCGTCGGTTTCGGCCTGCCTGGTCACGCCGCGGCTGAGGTCGTTGCAGACCATCTTGCCGTTGGCGATAGCGGTCTCGGGATTGCTGAAAGTGATGCCCTTGTTGTTGAGGGACTGGATGTATCTCTTGTCCTGATCCGGGGTTGACGTGATTGACGTCGGGGTCGGCCCGGCCGTCGCCGAGTTCGCCGGTTCGGCGGACGTAAGTGTGGTCGGAGCCGGCGAGGGCGCGGCTTTGGTAGGAGAGCTCCCCGGGGTTAACAGCCAACGCCCCAACACAATTGCCCCGGCCAACACCAGCCCGGCGGCGACCAGCAGACCCGCGATACGCAGAGTCGCGGACCACGACTGGCCGGTGGCCGCTTCCCGGGGCTCTTCCTCGTGGAAGTCGTCACCCAAGTCGTCCTTGCCGAAGTCATCGCCGCTCGACCACGCCAGCTCAACCTTGTCGGTGGGGCGTGTATTCGGCATTGCGGTGGTTTGACCGCCGCCGAGTGGTGCGGCAACGGTCTGGCCGCCGTCTAGTGGGGCGGCGACGGTGGGGTCGGACGGCCGCCGGGGGCGCTTGGCCATGAGGGCCATGGTAGCCACCCAAACCCCGAACCCGCCGTATCTGCGTCAAGTCAGGTAACGGTTGCGCCATCGGGCGAAGCGACCCGTCGGCAGGTGAATCGCAGCCATCACCGAGCTCATCGACGACGCCACCGACTTCGCGTGTGCCTTGGGCTCACCGGGAACCGGCGGCGCGTCCCCTTCCCACCACGTCGGCTCCAGCAGTGCCGATGTCACCGGAATCGCCTTCTCGACGCTGTCGCGCCCCCAGGTGCACGCTCGGTCGATGGCCGCGACCGAGGGTGCCAGGTTGATCGGCGACAACGTCGGCGCGAACCGCACCAGATGGTCGGCGTAGGGCGCGTTGCGCAGCATCTGCAACTGGATCGCCTGCAGGATCGGCGCCAGCCACAAGTGCCGCGAGTCCCACTGCGGCTGGAAGCAGTCGAAGGCCAGATAGCACGCGTTGCGGGTGCCGAGCTTGCCGTCGCGCACTCGTTTCCACGCCAGCTCGACCGGCACGTTGCTCGCCGCCCCGCCGTCCACGAGAGCCGCGACCTCTTTTTCCTCGCACAGCTCGTCCAGGATCGGGATCATGTCGGGGTCGCTGGTCTCGTGGTGCAGCACGCCGGGGATGGCCGACGAAAACGACGCCGCGTCAATGACATTCAGGTCGCGGGCCGGGTCGTCGCCGCTGATGACTATCGGCTTGACCACTCGCACGTCGATGAAGGCCGAGACCTGCCACATGCGGGCACCCACCCGCGGCCCGATACCGATCGGAATGAAGGGAAGCGAACGTCCCTGCAGCGCCGCCAACTCGGGACGCCGAAACTTCGACGGCAGCGCCCGATAGGGCTGCTTGCGCACACCGGCGACGACGACGTCGAAGGGGATCGCCAGCTCCGACATTCGCATCAGCTCGCCGTCCTCACGGCTGAGCAGGGCGCGCGCGAACTGGTCGAAGCGCAGCGCGAACAGGCCGGCCAGACCGTGGCGGCGGCGCATCCGCTCGGGCCCGAGGATCGCGCGGTAGGACACCGACTTCGCCCAGTCGACGTACTCCTCGATCGGCACCGGCAGCGTCCGCGCCACCAGGCTGCCCATGATCGAGCCGAACGACGAGCCGATCATGTAATCGGGCACCCGGCAGGCCTCCAGCAGCCGCTGCATGCCGCCGATGTAGACAAAACCAGCACCGCCGCCGCCGCCGAGGACCGTGACGAGCTTTTTGTAGCCGACCTCGGCGTCCAGCTCGGCGGGGGAGAAGTCGTTTCCGTGGCGTTCGATGAGTACCTGCCGCTGGTCGTCCTGGTCGGCGGCTAAGGAGGCGAGCGCGTCTCGTGCTGTTGTCAGCGCCGTGACGGGGTCCCGCTCCTCGCGCAGCGGTCCGTACAGCGCGTCGCTGACCCGGGACCGCCAGGGCGCCACCTCAGCACCGACGGCGATGTCCCCGCGACCACGGCTACCGCCGGGACCGGCAGCCCCAGGCTCGAAGTCGTCGAGTCTGACGAAGTTGAGGATGTAGCGCAGCTTGCGCAGCTGCTCGCTGCTCAACACGTCCGGCGTGGACAGGTGCAGCCGGACGAGCCGGTTTTCCATTCGCTGCAGCAACAGAGCCGGCTCGGCATCCGGCAGGTCGACCGTCTCCAGGGCAGCATTGGTGCCGGACGCCTCGTCCTCGGCTTCCTCGATGAGCTCGAGCTCGGGGCCGCGTTCCCGCAGGCGGCTTCGCAGCGCGTCGACGAACGGGATCTGCATGAGGACCAACCCTCTCATGGTGACGTAGCGTCAACACATGGTCCAAGGCACGAGGGCCCGGCTTCAGCGTGTGGTGAACTACCAGATCAGCATTGGAGCCCTGCTCGAACTGGCGGTGTGGCTGGCGATTCCGTACCTGTGTCTGGGCGCGGCCTGGACGGTTGTGCATCCGGTGCAGACTCAGCAGATGCAACGCCGGCTGGAACAGATATCGCCGGTAGGAGCCGATCTGGGGGCGTTCCTGTTGACGACGGCACTCTGGCCGGCTTCGCTGCAGATCGCGGATGGCTGCCGGGACAGGTGACGCGAGCGATACGCTGCGGCCATGTCGATAGACCGTGCCGCAGTGATAGCGGGCAGCATCCGTCTCGCCTCGGGCGTCCAGTTCCTCGTCGACCCCCTGCGCGCCAACCGGCTCTGGGGCGACCCGGACCAGCCGTCGCCGACGGCGCGACTGCTGCTGCGGTCGATGGGCTACCGCGACGCCTTGATCGGTGGGCTGCTGCTGGCGGCGGGCCTGCGCGGCAAGAACACCCGCGGCTGGTTTCTGGCGTCCGCGGGCGCCGATGCGTCCGATCTGCTTGGCGGGATGAGTGTGCGCGACGAGCTGAAACGTTCTCACCTCATCGGGCTTGGCGGCGCGGTGCTCGGTATCGGCGTCGGGCTCTGGGGAGCAGCGCGACCAACCACGCAGGCCGATCAGGTGGTCGCCAGCCGCGACCAGTAGCGGCGTTCCTGCTCCGTCAGCTCGTTCGATGTGATCGCACCGAACGCGGCGGCGTCGCGCGCGAACCGTTCCGGCGCATCGGGCAGCGCATCCGGGCCCTCCAGCCGAAAACAACTCGGCGCTAAGGGGCCGAACAGTAGAGCGCGGTGCAAATGCGGCCAGTTGTCCAGTTGTGGTTCGACGCCAGCGGCCCGAGCGAACATCACGGCGACCAGGTTCATCCGGGTTTTCTGCGGCGTTCCCCGCTGCGAGCGATACGTCTCTATCGACAACCGCTGGTCGGTTTCGCTGGGCGCCGGGACGGTGCCGCTCCACGTGTATGCGATCCATCTGGCTTGAAGTTCCAGTGGCACAAAATATCCGCCCGATTGGTCCCACATGCCCATGATGGCCAGACCGGGCAGGTCGGGATGGAAGGTGTAGCGGTCGGCGTCCAGGTGGACCGCATCGACATCGAGCATGACCTGGAGTTCGTCGTCCAGGTAGGGCACATGCAGATCGAACCCGGTGCCGAGCACGATTCCGTCGAACTCATCCGTTTGTCCGTCGGCAAAAGTCACTTCTGAGTTTGCAATGCGAGTCATCCACGAGCGCACCGTGATTCGGCGCTCTGCCACCAGGGGAAGGTACCCCTGGTTGAGGGTGACGCCGGCGGTGAAGAACGACGGGTGCGGCGTCGGCGCGCCGTAGTCGTCGGGGCTTCCTCCGGCTTCGACCACCAACTCCTTCAGCTGACGGTCGACCTCTTGCCTCGGCAGCGATTCCTCAGCCAGGACACCGTATCGGGTGAAGATCCGATGATCGGAGGGAACGCTGCCCGCGAATTTGGGTAAGACGTATCGCTGTCGCCGTTGGGTCACCACAACGCGTGCCGCGCCGAGCCGGGCGATTTCTCCGGCGATCTCGAGGGCGCTCACCGCGCAGCCGGCCACCAGAACACGCTTCCCGAGGTACGGCTCGGGCCCTCGGTACTGGTAGGTGGAGGTAACACCCAGTGAGCCGGCGAAGGTATCGAGTCCTGGAACGTTCGGGATGACCGGGGCATGAAACCTACCGGTAGCCAACACAACTCGTCCGAAGCTCTCGTCGGTGCCGGAATGCTCGAGCAGCCATCCGTGCTGGCTTCTCCGGAGGAGCTCCACCCGGGTGCCGAGCCGAATGCGCGGTATAAGGCCGAACGTCGCGGCGTAGCGATGCAAATAGTGGAGGACCTGGCGGTTGGAGGGGTAAGCCAGGTCGCCGTGGTGCTCGAGGTCGCTGAACGCCGTCAGGATGCGGCTGCTGTTGGTGTGCATGGCCGGCCAGACGCCGCTGTGGCCACCCAGCCCGGTCCACTGCCCACCCAGCATCGGGGCCTGCTCGAAGATCGTCGGCTCAAAGCCCTGCGCCAGCAGCCAACGCGCCGCGACCAGCCCGCCGGGCCCGGCTCCGATGACAGCGACGCTTTCCGCCACACAGGAACTGTCCCACGCGAAGCCGACTCCGGTCTTGCCTATCGCCGCTCAGCGCTAGGCAAGCGCTGCGTCGATCAGCGTCTCGGCCGCCGTGCGAGCCTGGTCCCACGCCGACGCATCGTTCAACGACGTGGCTAACGAAGCGGCGCCCTCGTAGAGCACGGCAAGCTGGTTGGCCAATAGTCGCGGGTCGGGGGCGCCCGCCTGCGTGGCCAGCTCGGTGACCGCGTCGATGAATTTGTACTTGTTGGCACGGACGATCTCTTGGACACCCGGCATGGATCCCGCGGTCTCGACCGCCGCGTTGTGGAAGGGGCAGCCACGCAGCAGTTCCTCTCGTCCGGCAGGAGCCTGGAAGAGGGCCACGAGTCGCTCACGTGGCGTTCGGTCGGCGGCCGGCGGCGCGAGCGGATTCGCGACGCGCGGCTCGATGTTGCGCAGGTACGCCTCGACCACGGCCGCCTTGCTCGGAAAGTGTTGGTAGAGCGTGCGTTTGGATACCGATGATTCGGATGCAAGACGTTCCACGCCGGTGGCGTTGATGCCCTCTCGATAGAACAACTCGGCAGCGGCGGCCAGGATGCGCTGGCGCGCGCCACGGCCGCTCCTGCTCTTCGTGCGCTGCGCCATGGCCGAAGTATACCGAACGGTTTACAGCGAGAGTCAAGTCGTGTAGCGTCCTAGGCACAGAGGTACACCGTTCGGTTTACTAGGAGTGGAAATGAATCACCGATCGCCCGTGGTATTGGTTACCGGCGTCTCATCGGGAATCGGCCTAGCCGTGGCGAAGGCGTTCGCGGCGAAGGGTTTTGAGGTCTTCGGCACCAGCCGCAATCCGGGCAGCACCCAACCCGTCCCCGGGGTGGAGTTGGTCCGGCTCGATGTCACCGACGCCGCGTCGGTCACCGCGGCCGTATCGACGGTGGTCCAGCGCGCGGGCCGCATCGACATTCTGGTCAACAACGCCGGTATCGGGGTGATCGGCGCCGCGGAGGAGAGTTCGGTCGCGCAGGCGCAACAGCTCTTCGACACAAACTTCTTCGGGCTGGTGCGGCTGACCCGTGAGGTGCTTCCTTACCTGCGCGCCCAGCGCAGCGGGCGCATCATCAACATCGGTTCGGTGCTGGGAATCTTGCCGGCGCCATACGGCGCGCTGTACGCGGCCACGAAGCACGCGGTCGAGGGGTACTCCGAATCCCTCGACCACGAAACCCGCGAATTCGGCATACGGGTCTCAGTCGTCGAGCCCGCGTACACCAACACGTCTTTCGAGGCCAACGCGACCGAGGCCGATTCGCCGATAGACAGCTACGCGACGACGCGCGAACAGGTTCGGCGGGTCCTCACCGAGGCGGTGCGCGCCGGTGACGATCCCGCGGTGGTCGCACAGGTCGTGCTGAAGGCTGCGACCAGCCGCACGCCGAAGTTGCGGTATCCGGCGGGACCTATGGCCCGCCGGCTGACACTGCTGCGCAGGTTCGCCCCGGCCGCGTTGCTGGACAAGGGAATTCGCAAGGCCAACAAGTTGGCGGTGACGCCGAAACCGAACCTGGTCGCCGCCCGCTGAGCCAACGGCCGGAAATCGTCGCGCCGGCATCGGTACGCTCAGTCTGTGCCGTCGGGCCATCAGCAGGGAGGTGCAAGCATGCGTTTCGGTGTTCTGACGTTTGTCACCGACGAGGGCATCGGTCCGGCCGAGCTGGGCGTGGCGCTGCAGGAGCGCGGATTCGAGTCGCTGTTCGTCGCCGAACACACGCACATCCCGGTCGACAGGAAGACGCCATACCCGAGCGGTGGCCCGATCCCACGCAAGTACTTCCGGCCCTTGGACCCTTTCGTGGCGCTGACGGCGGCCGCGGTGGCCGCCGAGAAGCTGGTGGTGGGCACCGGTATCGCGCTGGTCCCGCAGCGCGATCCGATCGTGACCGCCAAAGAGGTCGCATCGCTGGATCTGGTGTCACAAGGGCGATTTCGCTTCGGTGTCGGGGTGGGCTGGTTGCGGGAAGAGATCGCCAACCACGGTGTCGATCCCGCGGTACGCGGGCGACTGACCGATGAGCGGCTGGACGCGATGGTCGCGATCTGGAGGCAGGAGGAAGCCGAATTCCACGGCGAATTCGTCGATTTCGACCCGATCTACTGCTGGCCGAAACCGGTGACGAAACCGTTCCCGCCACTGTACGTGGGTGGCGGGCCGACCAGCTTCAAGCGCATCGCCCGGCTGGGTGCGGGGTGGATCGCGATAACTCCGTTGCCAGAACTCCTGACGGTCGCGCTCGACGAGTTGCGTGCCGTCGCGGGCGACGACGTACCTGTCACGGTCTGCCAGTGGGGTGAGGACCAGACAGCGAAAACCGTTGCGGGATATCAAGATCTAGGCGTGGAGCGCGTCCTGTTGGACTTGCCGACCGAGCCTCGAGACCAGACGCTGCGGCGTCTGGATGAACTTGCCGCCGACCTCGCTCAGCTGAGGTAGACCCGTCAAGTGCCGCAGAAGGTCCGGTACGCGCCGAAGTCCTCCGGCGCAGAACTGGCGTAGCGCTCGAGGCCTCTTCGCTTCTCGAACGGAGAGGTGATCGCGTCGAGCAGTCGCTGGAGCGGATCGAGATCGCCGGCCGTCGCCGCCGTCAGCGCCTCCTCGACCAGATGGTTGCGCGGAATGTAGATCGGGTTGGTGCGATCCATCAGTTCGGCATCAGGATGCAGCACCCGCCAGCGTGACATCCAGTTGTCGAAGCCGGCGAGATTGATGAACATTCCACGCGCGGCTTCGTCGTCGCCTCGCGCCGCTTGGCCGAGGTGCCGGAAGAACGAGGTGTAGTCGATGTGGCTCTCTCTCAGCAAGCCGAGCAACTCGTCCACCAACGGCGACACCACGCCCGCCGAAACGCCACCGGACAACCCGAGTTTGGCCCGCATACCGGACGACCACGTGGCGTCGTATTGGACGTGGAAAACCCCAAACGCGCTCTCTGCCAAAGCGATAGCCTCGTCGGTGTCTTCGGAGAACAACGGAAGAAGCGTTTCAGCGAACCGGGCGAGGTTCCACTGGGCAATGACCGGTTGGTTCCCGTATGCGTAGCGGCCCCAGTGATCGATTGAACTGAAGACCGTTTCCGGGTCGTAGGCCTCCATGAAGGCGCATGGCCCGTAGTCGATCGTTTCGCCGGAGATCGTCATGTTGTCGGTGTTCATCACGCCATGAACGAACCCGACGAGCATCCACTGGGCCACCAGCGACGCCTGGACGGCAACCACTGCCTGGAATAGCGCAAGGTAAGGGTTCTCGGCCTGGGCCGCGTTGGGATAGTGACGGGCGATCGCATGGTCGGCCAGGCGCCGCAACAGCTCGACGTCGCCGGTCGACGCGGCGTATTGGAAGCTGCCAACCCGCAGATGACTGCTGGCGACGCGGACGAGCACGGCGCCGGGCAGCTCTGTCTCACGCTGTACCGGGCGGCCGGTCGCCACGACGGCCAACGATCGAGTGGTCGCAACACCCAAGGCGTGCATCGCCTCGCTGACGATGTATTCGCGCAGCATCGGTCCCACGGCGGCAAGGCCATCCCCGCCGCGGGCGAACGGCGTGGGTCCGGACCCTTTGAGGTGGATGTCCACCAGCCGCCCGTCGGCGCCGGCGAGCTCGCCCAGCAGCAATGCGCGTCCGTCGCCCAGCCGCGGGACCCAGCCGCCGAATTGATGCCCGGCATAGGCCTGCGCTACCGGAACGGCACCGTTGGGGACCAGGTTGCCCACCAGGAAGCGCAGTCCGTCGGCGCTCCGCAGCCAGGCCGCGTTCAGGCCGAGCTGCGTGGTCAACGCCTCGTTGAGCGCGAGCAGCCGCGGTTCGGGGGTTGTCTCGGCCTGCCAGCGGACGGCTAATGCAGGCAGTTCACGGGCAAAGCGGTCGTGCAGGGTGACTGCGATATCCGAAGTGACGCTCACGTGAACCAGACTACGGGTCGAGCCGCTGGACTCAGCCGTCCTCAGCGGTGTGCAACCCCTCCGGGGGAGGGGTTGAGTACGCGGGGTATGCGGGCGGCGCTACCACGCTGTCGTCGTCGTTCTCGGTTGCCGCCTGGCCGGTCTCTGCTTCGCCGTCGCGCGGCTGTTCCGCATTGGTCATGGGTCCTCCTAGCCGATGGCCTGTTTGATCAGGTCACGGGCGCGGTCGAGCATTGACGCGAACGGTCCGACGGCGAAATTCAACTTCGCCGATTCCACACCGGGATGCGGGCGGGTCGGCGAGATGGCCTCGGCCGCTCGCACGGCCGTTCCCATCCGTTTGAGCTCATCGCTGTCGAGTGTTCGCTCTAGATAAGGGAATTCGTCGCGTTCCTCATGCTCGGCGTGCTCGAGCACCGCCTCGCGCAGCTTGCGGAGCTCGTCGATGAATTCCTGTGACGTGATGTCGATCTTCTCGATTTTCGACAGCTGCTCCTTCGCTTCGTGCTCCTCTTCGAGTCGAGCGTCCACAATCCCGTCGCCGTTATCCACCTCGCGGCGCACCCGCGGATGCACAACCATTTCCTCGGCCGTCTCGTGCACAGCCAGCAATTGGCGCAACTCGATGAAAGGCTTCTCCCGTGCTTCGGGATCGGATGCATGCAACACCTCGTCGAACATGTCCTCGATGAGATTGTGCTGCGCTTTGAGAAACGCGACCACTTCGTCGGGCGATTCGATGATCATCTCGGCCACGGCGGTACCTCCGGTGATTTGGGATGCGGGCTGGGCTGTGCGCCGCTTGCGCCATAAATACCCGGCAAACCAACAGCTAAACGCGCAGAGACGTGATCCCGCGTCGCAGCATCTGGAACCGACGCTGCCCGTTGCTGTTTGAGTTGCACGACGCACGGCACGCCGAAGTCCCCGTCAGAGCGAGGACGCCCTGACGGGGACCGCCTGGAGCAGGCGTGTGCGGCTAGACGCCGCGCCCGGGATTTGCGGCTGGGGTAACGCCGGTGTGGAGATCAGTGTCCTTGCGACGTTTCAGACCGGCGAGTCCGCCCAAGCCCAGGAGCCCAAGCAGGCCCCACAGGCCGGTCTTATCGCTGTGTTGATCGTTGTTGTTGTTGTCCGCCAACGTCGTTGTGGTTGACGAGGGCGCGGGCGCACTCTCGACGGTGGCGTTGGCAACGCCTGCCGCACCGAAAACCAGCGCCCCGGTGGTGGAAATGGCCGCAATGAACTTACGCATGGTTACTCCTTCAAAAATTTGATCAAATGAGTCGTTGATCCAGATTGGGGACCAGGGTCCTCGAGTCCCTATCGGACGCGAAAGGCTCCCGCGTCACAAGCGATGGGCTACCCGCCACGCGAAGAATGAAACGGTACGGCTCAGATCCATCCGGCCCTTACCTCGTCACGCAGTAGCGATGCGGCTACGGTTTATCGAACACGAACCCGACATCGACGGAACAAAGAAGGACAGCGGCTCAGTCAATGTATGAACACGTCAACAGCCAAGCGGTGGATCCCACGAGCGTTGGTTCACGAATCGATCCGGTACTGGCCCGGAGTTGGTTGCTCGTCAACGGCGCGCACGCCGACCGGTTCGAGCCGGCGACGCAATCTACTGCCGACATCGTCGTCCTGGATATCGAGGATGCGGTGGCACCCAAAGACAAGGTCGCGGCGCGCAGGAATGTAGTGCAGTGGCTCGGCGCCGGGAAGACAGACTGGGTTCGCATCAACGGCTTCGGCACCTCATGGTGGGCGGACGATCTCGCCGCACTGGCCGGCAGCTCGGTCGGCGGGGTGATGCTCGCGATGGTCGAGTCGGTGGACCATGTCACCGAGACCGCCTTGCGGTTGCCCAACGTGCCGATCGTGGCGCTGGTGGAAACGGCCAGAGGTCTGGAGCGCATCACCGAAATCGCGGCGGCCAAAGGCACCTTTCGCCTGGCTTTCGGCATCGGCGATTTCCGCCGTGACACCGGGTTCGGAGAAGAGCCGGCCACGCTGGCTTACGCGCGATCCCGGTTCACCATCGCCGCCAAAGCGGCCAACCTGCCCAGTGCGATCGATGGACCGACCATCGGTTCCAACGCATTGAAGCTCATCGAAGCCACGGCTGTCTCCACGGAATTCGGGATGACCGGCAAGATTTGCCTCACCCCCGACCAGTGCTCGGTGGTAAACGAGGGATTGTCGCCTTCGCAAGACGAAATCTCTTGGGCGAAAGAGTTTTTCGCCGAGTTCGAACGGGACGGACGAGAGATTCGCAACGGCTCTGACCTACCGCGCATCGCTCGTGCCACCAAGATTCTCAACCTGGCCCGCGCCTACGGCATCGAAGTGTCGGAGTTCGACGACGAAAGGGTTCACAGCCCCGCCCCGACGGACACTTACCACTACTGAGTCAGGAGGCTTGATGAACACTTCGACGGATTCTGACTTGGCAGTCGACTTCCACTTCGACCCGATGTGTCCGTTCGCTTATCAGACGTCGTTGTGGATCCGCGATGTCCGCGAGCAACTAGGCATCACCGTCAACTGGCGGTTCTTCAGCCTCGAGGAGATCAACCGCGTCGATGGCAAGAAGCATCCTTGGGAGAGAGCGTGGTCGTACGGCTGGTCCTTGATGCGCATCGGGGCGCTGCTGCGCCGGACCGACATGTCGCTGCTGGACAAGTGGTATGCCGCAATCGGACATGAACTGCACACGCTGGGCGGCAAACCGCACGACCCCATGGTGGCGCGGCGGTTGCTGAGCGACCTCGGCATCGACGAGGCGATCGTCGATGCGGCGCTTGGCGATCCCACCACCCACGACGAGATTCGCGCGGAGCACCAGCGCGTCGTCGACGCGGGTGGCTACGGTGTCCCGACGCTGTTCATGTCGGGACAATGCCTGTTCGGTCCGGTGCTGGTCGACCCGCCAACCGGTCCGGCCGCCCTGACCCTGTGGAACGTCGTCACCGGCATGGCCGAGCTGCCGCACGTCTACGAACTTCAGCGACCGAAATCGCAGGCCGATGCTGAGCTGATCGGGAAGCATTTGCGTCCTTACCTCGACGGGCGCGACTGGGTCAGCATCAACCGCGGTGAGATCGTCGACGTCGAAAACCTCACCAGCGGCTGGAGTTCTGGCTAAAGCGTGTCGGTCGATTGCGGTGCCGATTCGGACTTCGAAATCGCTGACCGCGATCGCGTGTCCTGGACCCGTGCGTGCCTCAGGGCGTGGCAGCGATTTTTAGCAGGCTGATCGTCTGGTCAGCTTCCACCGACGGGAGCCCACATGCGGGTCCGACGCTAACACCGTGGATCGTCCCATTCAGCGTGATCGCGTCCAAAGAATACGACTCGTTCGCTGGCAGCGCCGTTCCGTCCCCGCACTTTATGCCTCTCGGATTCCTGCTGTTCCAGACCCACTTGCCATTCTGCAAATGTGCATCCTGATTGATGAACCCGGTTGATGAGACGATATGGACGCACCCCGAACCGCATGGAGTCACCGACCATGTTGAGACGGTGTGGTCAGATGAGGCGACGTCGTATTTGCCCTCGAAAAAATTTGCCTGCGCCGGGGCTGCGAGAACGATCGAAATGCCGACAAACATTACCGTGTTTACGCTGAGCGGTCTGATCCTCATTTCGCCACCTTCCTGAGGCCTTTAGAGGTTAGCGTCCAGCGCCCCGGCTGTGGGTATTTTTGCGATGGTTCGCCGCGGGGCGCCGAGCCTAAACGCCCGCGAAGCGTCAGGCTCGACCGCATGCGAAGCCGAACATGTGTTCAGGCATCCCGCTGAGTGACTATCGTTATCCTGTGACAGCCAAGCGTCGGATCCGAATAGCCCGGATCTACCAGGATGTCGATCCCGACGACGGTCAGCGCGTACTCGTCGACCGCATTTGGCCGCGTGGCATACGCAAAGACGATCCGAGGGTGGGTATCTGGCTCAAAGACGTCGCGCCGTCGAAAGAGCTTCGCGAGTGGTACGACCATCGACCCGAACGGTTCGACGAGTTCGCCTCACGCTACGAAGCCGAGCTGACCGACAATCCCGCTTTGGACGAACTGCGAAAGCTGACCAAGCGCGGCGTCGTCACCTTGGTCACCGCCGTCCGCGCCCTGGACGGCAGCCACGCGGCCGTCCTGGCAAAGGTCCTGAAAGGCCGCTGATGGACTCGCCCTACTAGTAGTCGTACTGGGCCAGCGCGGTATCGCCGGAGTGCCGTGTTCCGTCGAGTGAAACCGCGGCCGGAACCATCTCGCTGGTCACCAGGCCGTGACGGGTCGTGAGCCTGTCGACGACGTCGAAACTGCGCGCGATGTTCTCCGGAGTGTCGACGACGATCGTCGTCACCGGCACTGTGCGTGCCAGTTGAAAAAGCGTGTCTCCGTGGGGTTTATGATCTCCGTGAAATCCCCACATGCCGCGCAGCACCGTCGCACCCCGGGCCGTCCCGGATCGCAGCAGTTGCTGGACGATCGCGCGATGGATCGGCAGACCGTCGTGCCGGGTGGCTTCGGTGGTGTATACCATCAGCTTCTGCCACAGCGTGCGTCCCTGGTCATCTGTCGGCGGCAATTCCTGTGGGCGGGCGAAGAGTTCGCCGTCTCGCTTGCACATCCGCACCCGTTCGACCATCAGCAGCGGGTTGGGTGTCAGTGCGGTGAGTTCGGTTGCAGCGGAAGCGACTTGAGTAGTTGACCCGACGCCGATGATCATCAGCGGAACATTGACGTTGCGGCCGAAGAAGCGGGCCCGGCAACGCTCGCCGTGCGCGGTGCCGTCGACGCCGAGAAGCGCTATGGCCCCGGCGAATCCGTGGCGATGCAGCAGGGCGGATGTTGCGTGGTACGCCGGTTTACCGTCGATCCGCTCCTGGCGGCCCACATACACGGTGAGTTTGGCCCCGTCACCGCCCTGGCCGTCGTTGTAGCCGTCGAAACCATGCGCATCCAACCGAGTGACCAGCCGCGCGCGTTCCACCGTCACCAGGCCATTGCCGGTCAGGGCGGTCACGTCGCCGACCAAAGAGCGGATTTTCGACTCGACGTCGACGGCCGCGACGACCACCGCCGGATCTTCGGACAGGCTCAGTGACACATCGGTGCGCAGTTCGTGCTTCGCGCCGAAACTCGCTATGCCACGCAGCATTACGCTGGTCGCGACCTCGCTGGCGCCGAATAGGTCCAACATCGCGTCGGCCAGGAACACGCGCCCTTTGCCAGCCGCTCGTTGCCGCTCGCCGAAGTATGTCGTCAACTTCAAACACGGCTGGTTCACAGCTGCTCCGCCACCCATTGTCCGAGTAGCGCCGCGCCCAGCCCGAGGACGATGCTGACGACGATATTGGCGAGCGCCGGCCGCACCTGGCGTTCCTCGGCAAGCCGCTGGGTTTCCAGCATCCAGGTGGAAAAGGTGGTGTATGCGCCGACGAATGCGGTGCCTGCCAGCAGGGCGGCATCTTTACCGAGTGCCAGGCTGCCCAGGAATCCCAGCAGCGCAGCGCCGCTGATGTTCACGGTGAGCGTGCCGAATGGAAAGGTCCGGGCCGTTCGGCGCGCGACGGCGCGGTCCACCAGGAAACGTGCTACCGACCCGAAGCCGCCGATGGCCATCACACCGGTCCAGACCAAGGCCGTCATGAGCGGATCCGCACCCGGCGGGTCAACGCCGTGGCCAGATGCACGGCAAGGAATCCCACCACGATGCTGACGATCGTGTAGCTCGCGGCCAGGATCCAGTGGTGGTGTTCGATCATCCTCAGCGTCTCGACCTGCATGGTGGAAAAGGTGGTCAGTCCACCGCAGAGTCCGGTGCCGAGCAGCGGACGTCGATAGCTCGACAACGGCAACCGCTCCAGCAGTCGGGTTGTGAAATAGCCGACCAGGACGGCGCCGACGATGTTGACGGTGAACGTCGGCCAGGGCCAGTGCGCCGGGTCTGGGACCGCCAGTGTGGCGAGTGCCGCCCGGGCCAGCGCACCTAACGCTCCGCCGGCGAATATCGCGGACAGCTCCCGATAGTCGTGGCTTGCCACAGATCGAATCCCTTCGATGTGCCGGTGGTGCGCTTCGCAGCGTAGCGGCACGCACGATTGGCGCACGGGCAGAATGGGTGTCATGGTGGCCAACCCGCGTGCCGGTCAGCCGGCTCAGCCCGAGGACCTCGTCGATCTGCCCCATCTGGTGACTGCGTACTACGCGATCGAGCCCGATCCCGATAACGCCGCCCAGCAGGTTGCTTTTGGCACGTCGGGCCATCGGGGCTCGGCGCTGAACGGCGCGTTCAACGAGGCGCACATCCTGGCCATCACCCAGGCCATCGTCGAGCATCGTGCTGCGCACGGCATTACCGGGCCGCTGTTCATTGGCCGTGACACACACGGTCTTTCGGAACCGGCATGGGTGTCGGCGCTCGAGGTGCTCGTCGCCAACGACGTCGCGGTCATGATCGACTCGAGAGACCGCTACACCCCTACGCCGGCGATCAGCCATGCCATCCTCACCCACAACCGCGGCCGCACCGAAGCGCTGGCCGACGGGATCGTCGTGACGCCGTCGCACAATCCTCCTGGGGACGGAGGTTTCAAGTACAACCCACCCAACGGCGGTCCCGCCGACACCGACGTGACGGATGCAATCGCCAAGCGCGCCAACGACATTCTTCGTACCGGCTCGGCGGTGAAGCGCGTGCCGATTGCTCGCGCGCGGCAGGCCGCTCGTCGTCACGACTACCTCGCAAACTATGTCGACGACTTGCCCAGCGTGGTGGATGTCGACGCGATCCGGAAAGCCAGCGTTCGCATCGGCGCGGATCCGCTGGGCGGAGCCAGCGTCGACTACTGGGGCGAGATCGCGCAGCGGCACGATCTGGATCTGACCGTTGTCAATCCATTGGTGGATGCGACGTGGCGGTTCATGACGCTCGACACCGACGGCAAGATCCGGATGGACTGCAGCTCGCCCGACGCGATGGCCTCTCTGATTGCTAACCGAGAGCACTATCAAATCGCCACCGGCAACGACGCCGACGCCGACCGCCACGGCATCGTCACGCCCGACGGCGGCCTATTGAATCCGAACCACTATCTAGCGGTGGCGATCGACTATCTGTATACGCATCGGCCGTCCTGGCCGGCGGGCATTGCGGTGGGCAAGACAGTGGTCAGTTCGTCGATCATCGACCGGGTGGTGGGCGGCCTCGATCGCCAGCTGATCGAGGTACCGGTCGGGTTCAAGTGGTTCGTCGACGGCCTGATTGGCGGCACCATCGGCTTCGGGGGCGAAGAGTCGGCGGGGGCGTCGTTTCTGCGGCGCGACGGCTCGGTGTGGACCACCGACAAGGACGGCATCATCATGGCGCTGTTGGCCGCCGAAATCCTGGCAGTGACCGGCGAGACGCCGTCGCAGCGGTACCAGGCGTTGGCCGGGGCGTACGGCACGCCGTCATACGCGCGGGTCAATGCGCCCGCGGACCGAGAGCAAAAGGCGCGGCTGGCCGCATTGTCGGCCGATCAGGTGAGCGCCACCGAGCTGGCGGGCGAGCCGATTTTGGCGAAGTTGACCTCCGCGCCCGGCAACGGTGCGCCGCTGGGCGGGCTCAAAGTGACCACGGCCAATGCGTGGTTTGCCGCCCGGCCGTCGGGGACCGAGGACGTCTACAAGATCTACGCCGAGTCGTTCAACGGGCCGGAGCATCTCGCCGACGTGCAGAAGTCTGCTCAGCAAGTGGTCGACCAGGTCATCGGGTAGGGCCTGGCTGGTTCGTCACACCAGTCACATCAGTCCCTGCGGCGGCGGGCTTATCCGGTCTCGGAATCTGCTATCGCACGTGATAGCAGGGTGTCGTTCACCAGCGACTTTGAACGCTTCCTGACAGTAGTGTAGCTTCGATGGGCACAACTTCTCGGGGCTATGGCGCAGCTGGTAGCGCACCACACTGGCAGTGTGGGGGTCAGGGGTTCGAGTCCCCTTAGCTCCACCCTTTAGCTCAATGACCCGACAGCTTGGTGTCTTTACTCATTTCGAGACCGCTTCCAGCTGCGCGTGTGCTTGGTCGATTTGATCGTAGGCGTAGGCGACGATGGCGGCGGTAATCATTGCTTTGCCATTACGGGCGAACGATTCGTAGGCCTGGTCGCCGAGCATCTCGCGAAGATGCGTGATGGTTAGGGCCAATTCGGGGACCGACGCCAGCGATACGGGGTCGCATGCAAAGCCGGCTATCGTCGCGGCGGCCTCGAACCGCCCAAGGCGATCCAGTAACGCACCGAGCGTCGCCAGTGGGCCGACCAAATTCCCGAAATTCCCAGAGTCGTGCCAACTTTGAATAACTAGCCTCAGATGGTCGAGCGCCGCTACGGTAACAACCGGCTGAGAATCGAGTCGAGCTAAAGCTGTCGCGAGAATCGCTTCGATATACCGATTGCCGCTGTCTTGAGCGAGCGCCAACCCCTGCCGGCAGAGCGCGAGGTCACGTTCGGACCCTGCTGAACTCAGACAGTATGCATAGGCGGCGATCGCGAACGTATGCATATACGGGTTATTGCTGGCAACAGTCGCTTCGATCAACCCGTCGGCGGCTGCTCTCGCCTCCGCGAGTAAGCCGGCGAAAGCCAGCGCAAAGACGCGGCAGGTACGAATGCCAACGTGGTTGTCGCCTCGGCGCTCGAGCTGCGTGCGGCACAGCTCCGCCCACCGCTCAGGTTGTCCGATGGCCATATATGCTCCGCCAAGCCCGCCTTCCAAGCCGTACGGCGGCGCATGCGGGCTGTTTGCCAAGACGGTCTGACCGCTGTCGATGTACCCGAGCGCTTGATCGACCCGACCGGTTAACCAGCACAGCGATGCGTCTACATACAGGCTCCCCAGGCGAGGGTGCCCAATCGCGAGCGCAGGTTCGATCAGCTCTTCTGCCCACGAAACCGGCTCAAGGTTCTGGACGCCGAAGAAACCGAGAAGCCAGGCGTACGTCGTGATGGACGCGGCAACGTCGAGGTCACCGCGGTCGGCGGCCCAACGGAACGCGGTGCGTAGATTGGCGAGTTCGGTGGCGAACCAGTCATATGCCTCCCGCTGGCGCGGGCTGTCCCACAGTGCGAGGATGTCGGTCTCGCGGTCCGCGAAATACCGTGCGTGAGCCGAACTCGCCTCGGCCGCGTCTCCACGTTCGACGAGCTTCTCCTCAGCGAACTGGCGGATGGTCTCCAGCATCGAAAACCGGGTCTTACCCGTCGACCGATCCGCGACGAGCAGGGACTTGCGCACCAGCGAGTCGAGCAGATCGAGGATCGTGAACTCGTCGGCATCCTCGAATCCTGATACAGCACAAGCGCTTGGAACGTCGAAGCCACCGGCGAACACCGAACACCGTTCCAGCAGCACCTTTTCCGGTTCTGCCAGGAGGTCATACGACCAGGACACCGCCTGTCGTAGCGTCTGGTGACGTTCGAGCCCGCGTCTCGAGCGGACGAGCAGCTGGAATCGGTGGTCGAGACGGTCGCGCATCTCGGTCGCGGTCATCGACTCCATTCGCGAGGCGGCCAGCTCGATCGCCAGTGGGATGCCATCGAGTCGGCGGCAAATCTCCTCCACCGCTGTGGATTCGGCAGCGGACAATGCCCGCACCGCCCGATCCGCGAACAGCTCGATGGCCGAAACGACTTCCAGTGAGGGAACTCGCCACAACCGCTCGTCGGCGAGACCCAGTCCCTCACGGCTGGTGGACAAGATCTTCACCGTGGCCGACCCCGCCAGGACGAGGTCGATCAGGTCCGCCGCGGCGTCAACAACGTGCTCGCAGTTGTCGAACACCAGTAGGCGGACCCTGCCCTCCAATGCGGCCGCGATCGACTCACTCATCGTCATGCCCGGCTGCTGCGTGATGCCCAGTACCGCGGCCACGGCATCGGGAACCGCGGCGGGATCGGCCACCGAAGCCAGTTCGAAAACCCAGACACCGTCGGGAAATTCGTCAGCCAGGACGGTCGCAACCTCGAGCGCCAATCGCGTCTTACCGACGCCGCCTACTCCCGCCAACGTGACCAGCCGGTGCGATCGCAGCGCCGATGCGACGTCTCCGACTTCGTCGTCGCGACCGATGAGCCTGGTGACCGACGGTCGCAGATTCCCGTGACTGGAATCGATCGTCCGTAACGGCGGGAATTCCGTCCGCAAGCCCGGCCCGGTGAGTTGAAAGATTGCGATCGGGTTCGTTAGGTCCCGCAGCCGGCGCGGTCCGAGATTGACGAGCTCGACGCCGCTGAGCAAACCTGCCGTCGAGTCCGCCACCAGGATCTGACCACCGTGGCCGGCGGCCATCACCCGCGCCGCACGGTTGAGCACCGTGCCGAAATAGTCGCCGTCGCGCAGTTCCGCTTCACCGGTGGCGAGGCCCATCCGCACCGGCAACCCCAGCCCGCGCTGCGCAGCCACCGCCGCATCCACCGCCGACCTGGGCGAGGCGAACGCCGCGCACACCCCGTCACCGGTGTGCTTGAACAAAAAGCCCTGGTGCGCCTCAATCGCTTGACGCAAAACCTGATCGTGGGCGGCCAGCGCGGCTCGCATGGCATCGGCGTCGGCTTCCCACCGACGGGTTGAGCCCTCCACGTCGGTGAACAGAAAGGTCACCACCCCGGTCGGGGCAACCCCGGCGGCCACCCGCAAAGGATGTCACACAAAGTCCTGCTCAGGGCTGCACTTTTGGCGTTGACTCTGCGTCTACGGCTAAGAGTGCGCCTCTACTGGCCCGCCTTGTGCGCGAGCTCGATGGCGAACTGATCTACGAAGGTCCCCGCCGGCGGATCACCTTTGCCGCAGGACCCGTCGGATTCACCTGGACGTTTGACCCACAGGTAGGCGTCGGCGTGCGCGCCCCCGGTAGCCGCGGTAGGCGCAGTGCCCAGTGCCCGACCGCCGGGGTTGCACCAGTTGAGCGCGGAGTCAGGTGCTGGCCCGGCGCCATTGCGCGATGTGTCGATCACGTAGTGCGAGCCGCCCGTGAGCCCCGAAATGGCCTCGCCGTAACCGATTTCATCCTCGGTGGTGAAGAAGTTCGCCGTATTCAGGCTGAAACCCCTCGCATGATCGACGCCGGCGCTCTTGAGCCTGCCGGCCATGTCCTCCGCGCTGTGCCAGCGCAAGTGACCCGCGTCGATGTACACCGCCGCAGCCGGATTGCGCGTCAGCGTGTTGACTGCATAGCGAACCAAGTCAAAGCGTTCTTGGCGCTGATCGGCAGATAGGCAGTCGGCCATGGCCAGCGCATCGGGCTCGACGATGATCGCCACCTTGGAAGCGCCCACCCCGGCTGCGATGCCGTCGATCCACGCCCGGTAGTCGTCGCCCGTCGGCAACCCACCAGCGGCGAAGCTGCCGCAGTCGCGGTGGGGGATTCCATACAGTGCCAGAACCGGGATGGCGCCGGCCGCTTGCGCGTCACCGGTGTATTTCCCGACTGTGCCCGCCGAAGAGCCCGGGACGATCCAGTACGCCTGCGGCGTGTTGGCGATGGCGGTCAACTCGGGACTCGGGGGATTGGCATGCTGCGCGGCGCGCATCGCCGCCGAGGCGGGATTGATGTAGAAGGGCATCCCGGCCAGCGGGTTGGCCTCGTCGACCAAGCGGATCGTCGGGGCGGAACCGACTAGAAAACTCGCGGCGGCAACGGCCGCAACTGTAAGGAGGGGAGCGATCCACCGCGCGATTACACCAGCAGCTGAGAACATCACCCAAGGGAAATTAGTGCTCCAGAACCGTGAGCGCCAATCGCCGGGGTTCCAGTCCCATCGGCGTCACTTTTGTGATGAGCCTGGTCATGGTTTACAGATGAGTCGGGTCATCGATCAGGTATCCGCGGCAATCGGCCGGTTGCGGTTGGTTGCGCGAGTAGCTGCCGTGGGCGTCGATGTTCCATTCTGAGCAGAGCTGACGCTCCAGGCGAGATCGACCAAACTGTCGCAATGATGTTGTTGGAGCCTCGCAGCGGAAGTCCATCGCGACAGAGGTGAATCCGACGGTCACGTCCGACGAAGCGGCCGATCCATCACGACCCGTTGCCCGCCTCGCCACTGAACGACGCGAATCTGATGGCCGGTTTGCGCGCCGGTGACCGGGTCGACACGAAACCGACCGAACAAGGTGGTGGTGTCGAGTTGTCGTGACGCGGCCGCCACCGGTAACGATTCGATAGTTCCGGCCTCCTTCGCACAGCGCTGCCAAAGGACACCCGCGGCGAAGGCCGCAGCAGCCGGATAGGGCGGCTCAGCACCATTCGCGTCCCAGTAACACTGGCGGAACCACTCACTGCTGGGCCCGTCCGCAGGATCATCTGTCCCATCGTCGAACCACTGGCACGGCCCGTAAAGCCCCTCAACGCGATCGCCGATGGCCTGCCGGAGCTCGTCGACTCCAGCCGCGACCAATCCAACTGCACACCAACGATATTCACCGCTCCATTGCGCAATGGCGACGTCGTCTTCGAAGGAACCGGCCGATAACAGCACATCGGCCGCCGGGATCTGCGTCAGCACGTCTCTGGCCCCGCCCGGCCGAAAACTGACCGACCGCCGGACAAGACCGAGTCGCCGGGCCGCCACCGACGCCCCTGCGGCCACCTCTCGGCCGAACCCCGTGTCGACATGCACTATTACCACCTCGGACCCCTCCCTAAGACCGTCGGCGGCAAGGGTCTCGAGCACCACGGCGAGATAGCCGTAAGCGGGAGACGCCACATTGATGACACGCGGATACGCGGGCCGCGCCAGTCGGGAGGTGGCGCCACCATGGTTCCAGACAACCCCGTTGCTGGCGGCCACAGCCGCGACCGCCAACCCCGAACCGTAGGGCCCGAACACCACGTCCGGTCGGCTAGCCTCAGCGGCCCGCATCGCGGCCGCGGCGGACGGGTAAGCGTCGATGACCCGCAGACTGACTGCGGAATGCTCGGCCCAGAGAGCAAGGGCGCTCGCCCCTGCGTTGCCGAATCTGGCAAATGGCCCCGACAACGGGGTAACCAGGACGGCTCGAGCTGCCATACCCACGACTTAAGCAGTAGCTCGCTATTTGAGGCAGCAGCCCGCATCGATCGGCAGGGTGACACCGGTGATGAAGCGGGATTCGTCGGATGCGAGGAACAGCACTGCATTGCTGATGTCTTCAGGCTCCACCCAGGGAATCGGCAGCGTGTGGAACGTCTGGAAAAACGGCGCCGCGTCGTCGGGGCCGGGATTCTCCAGGTCGGGCCGGATCATTCTGAAGGCTCCCTCGTTCATCACCATCGGGGTGTTCACGTGTGTGGGGTGCACCGAGTTGACCCGAATCATGTGCTGACCCAGTTCGACCGCGAAAGTCCGCATGAGACCCACGACACCGTGTTTGGCGGCCACGTAATGACCGAGATGCGGAAAGATATTGGCTTTCAACCCGCTGATCGAGCTCGTCAGCACGATCGAGCCGCCGCGGCCGCCCGCCAATATATGGGGCACACCGGCTTTCACGGTCTTCCACACGCCCGACAGGTTCACATCGATCATGTCCTGCCAGTCTCGTTCGCTGGTTTTGTCCAGCGTGTCGCCGGCGTGGCTGATGCCTGCATTGGCCACGATGACGTCCAGCCGGCCCAGTCGCAACACCGCGCCGTCCACTGCGGCTTTGAGGGCCTGGTAGTCGCGCACGTCGATTTCGGCGGTGACAATGCGGCGGTTGTGGCCTTTGACCATATCCGCGGTGTGGGCCAGATCCTCCGGCGTAGACGGCGGCGTCAAGAAACCTGCGATCGGCTTGCAGATGTCGACGGCAATGATGTCGGCGCCCTCTTGCGCCAGCCGCACCGCGTGACTGCGGCCCTGACCGCGCGCCGCGCCGGTGATGAACGCGACTTTGCCTTCTACTCGCCCGGTCATAATCACCTCAATTCTCTGTTCATGAATTTATCGCTGACATCACCGTCTATGTTCTCGGCAATGACGGCACCCTGTGGTGGACGCGGGACCCCTTTGGGCAGGTGGACTCCAAACGGCAGATCACCAAGCCGAATCGCCTCTGGGTCGACATCAACGTCGGCGGTTGCTCCGCGGTTAATTCCGATGAGATCTGCGTGCTCGATAGGGACGGGAACCCCTAGGGTTCATTTCATGGGTCGCGAGTTTGTCGACATCCGGATAACCGACCCCCGGGAATTTATCGAGCCGACGCCGGAGGCCCTCCGCCCACGGCTGCTGGACTGGCAGGTTGACGCAAAAGGCCGGCACATCGCCTGGCGTTACCGAATAACCCGTTATGAGCAAGACGGTCAACCGAGGTGGTGGTTGGACGGGACCGGCCAGCACCCGTGGACCAGCGATGACGTGGAGTATCTGAAAGATGTGGCCGAGCACCACGCCGGTCGACTGTTGCGTAGACAGCGATGGCAGCCCAAGAGCATGTACAACGGCCAAGATCCGCCGCTGTGGTTAGGTGGCCCGGGGTGGCCCTTATAGGTGACCGCTCCGGCACCATCGTCACTCACCCGGCCATTCACCCGTCCATTTCTCGAATAGCCGCGCCCCTTGACGGTCGATCGCCGTCTTTACCACGGAATAAATGGCCCCTTCCAGCGCTGCCGCAAACAGGATTTGCTTCAGCGGGTACTCCGTCTGCAAAGCCCTCGGCGGTTCTGACGGCTCACCGGATGCCGCGCGACGCCAGACCTGTTTGAAGATAATGCCCGCGAGCAGGCCGCCCAGCGCGGAAATCGTTAGACCGATGGGGCGGTAGAGCATCTTTGCGGTTTTGTTCGGTCGCTGGTGAGCAATCGCGGCCTCCTTGCTCGTCCTGGTCATCGGTGGCGGATCCAGATGACGACTCCGACTGCCAGGGCCGCGACAATCACTCCGACCGGCACGGCTGGTCGGAGGGATCCCTGGTTGTTTCGTGCCGCCCCGGCCACTTTCGAGGCGGTGCCTGCGAGGCGGTCCTTGGTGTGAGCGGCCGCTTGTTTCGCGCGGGACTTCACGTCCAACTTGGCAGAGAGTGCCGTCACGGTCTCGCCGAGTTGCTCGCGAGTCTTCTCGATATCGGCCTGGAGGTCGTCGGCGCTCGCCTCGGGTCCGGGTTCTGGGCGGGATGGGTCAACTCCGGTCATGGCGCGCGTCCTTCACTTCCCGAATGTCTTCTTGCACGTTTGCGACGGCTGTCTGAAGAACCGGGGACGCTTGCCGCGCCTGCTTTCGGCCGACCAGCCCCGCCGCCGCGGCCACCGACAACAGCACTACTGCCACGATGAGGGCCGCCGCCCACACCGGTAGCACCAGCGCCAAAGCTGCTACGGCGGCAGCGATCAGGGTCCCCAGACCGAACACGGCAATCAACCCCGCGGCGCTGAATAAGCCCGCTCCGATACCGGCATGTTTGGCTGACTCCTGAAACTCTTTCTGCGCAAGCCTCATTTCATCGTGGATCAGTCGCGAGGTCTGCGCCGCCAGCTGCGTCATCAATTCACCGACCGATGCTTCTGCGGCCGGTCCAGATCCAACGCTCATCACCTATCACCTCCCGCGTGACCGCTGCCCGTGCGCTCCGCTCGGCGCGGTGCCACTGCTGGGTCCTTCCTAGGCCGCCGAAGAAGCGCTCTGGCTTGATCGGGTGCCCGGTGTGCCACCAGCCAAACGGGATGCCCGCAGCTTTGATCGAAAGGGCATGAATTCCGTTGTGGAGCACCATAATGTTGGTGCTGCCGTTTTCTGCTCAACGCGGGTGGGTATTTGCTTGACATGTCTGCGGGTGGCCGGTCCGATTCCCATCGGGGCCTTTCGGCCACCGAGCCGGACGACCCTGCCAAGCCGGCCTCACCCAGCGATCTCACCAAGCCCTCGATCATGTATGTGGCCAGGCGCACCGTACGGCAGTTCGCCGCCGATCAATGCACGGACATGGCTGCGGCATTGACTTACTACGCCGTGTTGTCGCTGTTCCCAGCCCTAATGGTGATGGTGTCGTTTCTAGGAGTGTTCGGCCAGGGCAAGCGCACCACCGACGCGGTGCTGCAGATCGTCGGCAAACTCGGACCAGCATCTGCGGTGGACGCACTGCGGGGACCGGTGCAGCAGCTGGTCAACTCACCTTCGGCCGGTTTCGCACTGGTTGCCGGAATCATGGTCGGGTTGTGGTCGGCCGCCGGATACATCGGCGGGTTCGGCCGGGCGATGAACCGCATCTACGGGATCCCAGAGGGACGCCCGATTTGGAAGTTGCGGCCGCTGCAGCTCGTGCTGACCGTCGCTGGCGTCATGATCGCGGCCGCGGGAGCATTGCTGCTGGCGGTCAGCGGACCACTGGCCAAGGCTGTCGGCGATGCCGTCGGCATCGGCAAGATCGGCCTGACCGTGTGGAACGTCGCGCGGTGGCCGGGGCTGCTGATTCTGGTAACTCTGGCGGTAGCAATCCTTTACTACGCGACCCCCAACGTGCGACAGCCGAGGTTTCGCTGGATCAGCGTGGGCGCTGCAGTAGCAATCGTCACATGGATCACGGCTTCAATACTGTTTGGCGTCTACGTCGCGAACTTCGGCAGTTACAACAAGACGTACGGCACATTGGCCGGCGTCATCGTGTTCCTGCTGTGGCTATGGATCACCAACCTGGCCCTCCTCTTTGGCGCCGAGCTTGACGCCGAGCTTGAGCGTGGCCGCGAGCTGCAGGCCGGGATGCCCGCAGAAAAAGATCTGCAGCTGCCGCCCCGCGACACCAGGGCCTCCGAGAAAAGCGAGAGGAAACGAAAGCTAGACGTCCTCAGCGCGGCCAGGCTACGGCGTACACACGGCCGCGAAGACTAACCGCCGGTCCAACCCGATTCCATTCATCCCGCCAGGCAAACGAACTTGAAGGAATCACCTACGCGAGCGGCGAGTAGCGTGCTGCAGATGACCCGGCAGTTGGATGCGGCGGCGATCGCGCAATCACCGGAGGCCCGCGTTCAGGCCTGGCTGGACGAATTCGAATCGGCCCTGGCGGCGCGCGACATCGACCGCGTCGTGGGGAAGTTCGTCCCGGACAGCATCTGGCGTGATCTGGTGACATTCACCTGGAACATCAAGACGGTCGAGGGTCGCGACGGCATCGCCGACATGTTGCGTGCGCGTCTCGACGAGACCGACCCGACGGGTTTCCGCATCACGGAGACGCCAACCGACGACGGCGATGGTGTGACATCGGCGTTCATCGAATTCGAGACCGCGGTCGGGGGAGGTGTCGGCCACCTGCGGCTCAAGGGCGATCACGGGTGGACGCTGCTGACCGCGCTCGACGAGCTCAAGGGCCACGAGGAGCCCGTGGGGTCGCGCCGGTTGCTCGGTGCCGTGCACGGGCCCGATCCGGACGGCCGGTCGTGGGCGGAGATGCGTGCGGAACAGGAAGCGTCGCTGGGCTATTCGCAGCAGCCTTACGTGGTGATTGTCGGTGGGGGCCAAGGCGGCATCGCGTTGGGTGCGCGGCTGCGCCAGCTTGGGGTCCCCGCCCTCGTCGTCGACAAGCACGCCCGCCCGGGCGACCATTGGCGGAAACGGTACAAGACACTGTGCCTTCATGATCCGGTGTGGTACGACCACTTTCCGTATCTGCCGTTCCCGCCGAACTGGCCGGTCTTTTCGCCGAAGGACAAAATCGCTGACTGGCTCGAGTTCTACACCCGGGTGATGGAGATCCCGTACTGGACCTCGACAACGTGCCTGTCGGCGTCTTTCGGCGACCAGGCAAAGCAGTGGACGGTCGAGCTTGACCGCGACGGCGAACGGAACACGCTGCGGCCCACCCACTTGGTGCTGGCGACAGGAATGGCCGGTAAGCCAAACGTGCCAAAGCTTCCCGGCCAGAACGTCTTCCGAGGAGACCAGCATCATTCGAGCCAGCACCCGGGCCCGGACCGATATGCGGGCAAGCGCGCGGTGGTGATCGGCTCCGGCACCTCAGCGCACGACATCTGTAAAGCCCTGTACGAGAACGGTGCTGACGTCGCCATGGTGCAGCGCGCGTCCACCCTGGTCGTCACGTCCGAGACAGTCCTCGAAATCGGGCTCGGCGGCCTTTACTCGGAACAAGCGGCGGCCGCCGGTATCACGACCGAGAAGGCCGACCTGACCGTCGCATCATTGCCGTACCGAATCATCGCGGACTTCCAGAGACCGATATCGGACGCAATGCGGTTGCGGGACAAGGATTTATACGATCGCCTGGAGCAGGCCGGCTTCCGCCTGGACTTCGGCGACGACGATTCCGGCCAATTCATGAAGTACCTTCGCCGCGGCGGCGGCTTCTACATCGATGTCGGTGCCTGCGACCTGATTTGCGACGGCAGCATCAAGCTATGCCACGGCGGGGTCGAACGGTTGAGCGAGGAGTCGGTGATTCTGGACGACGGCACGGAACTGCCTGCCGATCTGGTTGTCTACGCCACCGGCTTCAGATCGATGAACAGCTTTGTGGCGGACCTGATCGGGCAGGACGTGGCGGACAGAGTCGGCAAGGTGTGGGGCCTCGGCTCGGGCACGTCGCAAGACCCGGGCCCATGGGAAGGCGAGTTGCGCAATATGTGGAAGCCGACCCAGCAGGAGAACTTGTGGTTGCACGGTGGCAACCTGCACCAGTCACGGCACTACTCGCGCTTTCTCGCCCTGCAACTCAAGGCCCGCTACGAAGGCATCCCCACGCCGGTATACGGGTTGCAGGACGTACACCACCTGAGCTAGACCCAGTCAGAGTCCCTGCGCAGCAACGCCTTTCATACGCCGAGGGCACGTTCCAGATCTTTGAGGGACGACTCCAGGTGCTCCAGCAGCCGCGACAGGTGCGGCACACTGCGGCGGCACGCCAGCAAACCGAAATCGAGGTGGCCGGCCCTGTTGATGAAGGTGATGTTGAGGGCCTGCCCGTTTGTAAGGTGAGACAGCGGATAGCTGCCGTCGAGTCGGGCACCGCCGGAATACATTTGCTCGACAGGTCCCGGCACGTTCGAGATGACGAGGTTGAAGGGCGGCGGTGTCGTGGACACGAAGCCCGGCACATCCCCGAGGCCCAGTGGAACGATGCTCATCGCCGACAAGGCTACAACCTGCGCGCGGGGCAGTTCGGCGAGTACCTTCTTGTTACCCCGCATGGCCGCGGCGATGATCTCAATCCGTTGCGCGGGGTCGTCGATGTCGGTAGCCAGATTGCACAGGATGGCGCCGACCTTGTTGCCGCTGCTGCCGTCGTCTGCCGACGGGCGCAGGCTCACCGGGACCAAGGCGATCAGTGGTGTGTCCGGCAGCGCCTCCTGCTCGAGCAGGTAGTACCGCAACGCGCCGGCACACATAGCCAGCACTGCGTCGTTGAAGCTCACCCCTGCGGCTTTCTTGATCCGCAGCACACGCTCCAGCGACCAAGACTGAGCTGCGAACCGGCGGGCGTCCCCGATCTTGACGTTGAACATGGTGCGCGGTGCCGTGAAGGGCAGGGTCAACTGTTGCTCGACGAGGGCCCCGCGAGCCAGCTTCAACGTTGATGACGGTAGTCCCGCAACAGATCCCGCCAACTTGGTAAGCGAGCCCACTACGGACGAGCGATCTGTCGGTGGGCTCTCGAGTTGCGGGACGGTCCACATCGCTCGCACCTCGGTCTCGGATGGGTCGACCGAGTAGGCGCGCTCCAAGAGCTTCGCTCCCGCGGCGCCGTCGATCAGAGAGTGGTGCACCCTGATGAACACGCCGAAGCGACCATCGTTGAGCCCCTCAATCACATACGCATCCCACAGCGGTCGCCGCCGATCGAGCAGGGTGGAATGCAGCTTGGCGGTCAGCTCGAGCAGGTCACGTACCCGACCCGGCGACGGCAGCGCCACGCGCTGCACGTGGTAGTTGGGGTCGATCTCGTCGTCGTATGTCCATGCCAAAATGTCGAGTCCAGGAACTATCCTGGCGGGACGCTTACGGAAGGTGGGCTGGATTGGTTCGTCGGCAATCAGGGCGCCAGTGAAATTCCGGGCGAACTCCGGACCTGCACCTTCCGGTGGCTTGAACAACGACAAGCCGCCCACGTGCAGGGGGTGCTCACGTGATTCGGCGATCAGATACAGCGAGTCGGTGGGCACCATCAATTCCATCCACCCATTAGACCCCGCCAGCAAATTGGCTGCCCGGGTTTTGGCTCAGCCTGGCCTCGCGGGCTCCGAAGTTGCTCAGAGCCCGTCGCGCCGGATTTTTCTCAGCGACGTCTCAGCGACCCGCTTATACACTGGCGCTCCCATGCCTGAGAGGGGTTCTTCGTCGAGCAGGCGCAAACGTTGGGGGGTCGATCAAGCGATGCGGCAAACGATTTCGGCGCGCTGTCGGGATGGTGTCGAGGACTGTCGCGCGTCACCGACGGACGGACTTCGCCGGGCTCGCTCGCTATCACCCAACGAACTGGCTCAGGCATCGGTGATGGGCGCCCTGTGCGCCGCCATCGCGATCGTCACCGTCGTCCTCCCGCACGCAGGCGGACTGGGACTGCTGGGCACCGTCCCGATGGGCTTGCTGGCCTATCGGTATCGGATCCGCGTTCTAATTACCGCGACCGTGGCCGCCGGCGTAATCGGCTTCCTGGTGGTCGGGGTGAGCGGCTTCGGCGCGGTCGCGCTGTGCGCCTATGTCGGTGGGCTGGCCGGAATCGTGAAACGACGCCGGCGCGGCACGCCTACGGTGATCGCGGTGTCCGTCGGAGCCGGTGCTGCCGTCGGTGCCGTGGGGGTCATCGCGTTGACCATTTTGACCCAGCTCCGGCAGCTGGTATTCCACACGATCACCGCGACCGTGGACGGAGTCGCGACGCTCGTGGCGCGGGTGCCCCACTTGCAGACCATCGCGCTGGAGCTCAAGCGGTTCTTCGCCGAAGCAATGAATTGCTGGCAGTGGCTCGTCCTCGGATACGCCGTCGTCGCGATCGTCGGCGCCTCCATGATCGGTTGGTGGGTGTTGTCGCGAGTGCTGGAGCGCCTCCGCGTCGTGCCCGACGTGCACAAGCTGGACGCGCCCGCCGGCGTCGGGCCGATTCAGCCGGTCCCGGTGCGGCTGGACCAGGTGCGCTTCCGCTATCCGCACACCGACCACGACGCGCTGCGGGGGGTCAGCCTGGATCTGCGCGCCGGCGAACACGTCGCGGTGACCGGCGCCAATGGATCGGGAAAGACCACGCTCATGCTGGTCCTCGCCGGCCGCGAACCGACATCGGGCACGGTGGAACGGCTCGGGGCGGTGGGTCTGGGCGAGATCGGCGGCACTGCCGTCGTCATGCAGCACCCGGAAAGCCAGGTACTGGGCACGCGAGTCGCCGACGACGTGGTCTGGGGTCTGCCGCCCGGTAAGACCACTGATGTCGACCGGTTACTGCGCGAGGTCGGGCTGGACGGCCTGGCCGACCGCGACACGGGCGGCCTGTCCGGCGGCGAATTGCAGCGCCTGGCCATGGCCGCGGCGCTGGCGCGCGAGCCGGCGCTGCTCATCGCCGACGAGGTCACCAGCATGGTCGACCAGCAGGGCCGGGACGCTCTGCTCGATGTGCTGTCCAATCTGACCGACCGTCATGAGACCGCGCTGGTCCACATCACCCACTACAACAATGAGGCTGATTACGCCGACCGAACAATCGATCTCAGCGACTCGCTGGACAACACCGCCCTGGTGGAGACCGCGGCCGCACCAGCGCCGACCGTTACGACGGGCCAGAAGCCCCATGCGCCGGTGCTCGAACTGGCCGGCGTGGCACACGAATACGGCACCGGCACCCCCTGGGCGCAGACCGCGCTGCGCGGCATCAGCTTCACCGTCTACGAAGGCGACGGGCTGCTGATCCACGGCGACAACGGCTCCGGTAAGTCGACGCTGGCGTGGATAATGGCCGGGTTGACGATGCCCACGTCCGGCACCTGTCTCCTTGACGGGCGCCTCGCCGCTGAGCAGGTCGGTGCGGTCTCGCTGCAGTTCCAGGCGGCCCGGCTGCAGCTGATGCGCAGCCGTGTCGACCTGGAAGTGGCTTCGGCGGCAGGCTTTTCGCCCGACGATCACGCACGGGTGTCCGCGGCGCTGGCGGCCGTCGGTCTCGATGGCGCGCTGGCGAAGCGGCGCATCGACCAGCTCAGCGGTGGCCAGATGCGCCGCGTGGTCCTGGCCGGGTTGCTGGCGAGGTCGCCACGCGTATTGATTCTCGACGAACCACTGGCCGGGCTGGACGCCGCCAGCCAGCGCGGTCTGGTGCGGCTCCTCGCGGATCGGCGCCGTGCGACCGGTCTGACCGTGGTGGTCATTTCGCATGACTTCGCCGGACTGGAGGAGCTGTGCCCGCGCACCCTTCACCTGCGCGACGGCATGCTGGTGCCGACGCCGGGTCTTGCGCTCGACAAGCCCCGGCGTGCGGCGGCCACGGCTCCGGCCCGCCGCTCTCCACGCCCCGTCGTGTTGCTGCGCCCGGTGCCCGGGCGCTCCCGTGTGCACGAGCTGTGGGCGGGCACTAAACTCCTTGCCGCATTGGGCATCTCGGCGTTCTTGACCGTCAACCCGGGATGGCTGGCGATCGGGCTGATGGCTGCGCTGGTACTGGCCGGCGTGTGGGTCGCGGGGATTCCCCGGGGTGCGTTGCCGTCGGTCCCCCGCTGGTTGTGGATCCTGCTGGCCATCGTCGGTACCACTGCGGCATTGGCCGGCGGGAGTCCGGAGATACACGTGGGCCCGTTCTCGCTCGGACTCGGCGGCCTGCTGGACTTCCTGCGCATCAGCGCGCTGTCGATCGTGTTGCTGGGTCTGGGCGCGCTGGTGTCGTGGACCACCAACGTCGCCGAAATCGCCCCGGCGGTGGCAACTTTGGGTCGCCGTCTGCGGCCGCTGCGTGTCCCGGTGGACGACTGGTCGGTCGCGTTGGCGCTCGCGCTGCGTACCTTTCCAATGCTGATCGACGAATTCCGGGTGCTCTACGCCGCGCGCCGGTTGCGGCCCAAGCAGACACCGGGGAGCCGCAGGGACCGTCTTCGGCAGCTGGTCGCAGACGTGGTCGACCTGGTCGTCGCGGTCATTACCGTGACACTGCGGCGCGCGGACGAGATGGGCGATGCGATCACCGCTCGCGGCGGTGCTGGTCAGCTCTCCGCGGCCCCGTCACGGCCGAAACGTGCTGACTGGGTGGTACTTTCGATCGTTTTCGCAGTGTGCGTCGCCGTCCTGGTCGCACAGCTTGCGCTGGGAATATAGCCGACCCGGCCCGCCGAGCGTGGGCCGTACAGACGCAAACTGAACGAAATGCGTGCATAAGCCCCACGTTCGGCGAGCCGCGTCCCGGCTCAGAACCGCACCAAGGCCGGCACGTCCGCCAGCGCGCAGTCCGGAATTCGCTCGGCCGCCCGCAACAGGAAGTTGAGCTTCTCGATGCGCTCGCCGGAGCGTGGGGCGCCGTTCTTCTGAAACGGTGTCTCCAGCCCCACCGCCAGGTCCATCACGACATCGTCGATGACACCGCCCGAACGGCCCGACGGGATCGCCAGAATACCGTTCTCCGACGCGTATTCGAAGCAATCCAGCGCCTCGGCGATGGTGCCCACCTGGTTGGGCTTCAGGATGAACCCGTCGACGGCGGAAAGCTCCACCGCCCGTTGTAAGCGATTGCGGTTGGTGACGATCAGATCGTCACCGAGAATGATTGCGCGGTCGATGGTTTCGACCGCCTTGGTGAAACCGTCCCAGTCGTCGGCGTCGAGCAGATCCTCGATGAACACCATCGGGAAGTCCTCCGACAATGTCCGCGCGTAGTCGATCAATGCCTCCGCCGTCACCGGCTCACCATTGAGTGGGTAAGTATGTGTGCGCTTGTCGTACACCTGGCTGGCCGCACAATCCAGCGCAAAAGCCATGACGTCGGCACAGCCGGCACGCTCAACAGCCTCGGCAAGCACCTCCATGACCACCCGCGGGTCGCTGGACGGTGCGACATAGCCGTATGACGACGCCAGCTGTGGCGTGCGGCCCAGCCGCTCGGTGAGCACCTCGCCGAGGACACCGAACACGCGCACTCCCAACTCGACCGCCGCCTCGATCGAGCCGGCGCGGTACGGCACGACGAGGAACTCTGAGAAGGCCTGGAAGGTGTCCCCGTAGCGGCCACCGTTGATCATGTTGAAAGTGGGCACCGGCACGGTGGTCGGTGGTCGGAGTCCCAGCAGTGCACCTACATAGGAGTAGGTGGGTATGCCCGCCGTCGCGGACGCCGCTCGCAGCAGCGCTATCGAGGTTGAGTAAATCGCGTTCCCCCCGAGCCGGTGCTTGTCGCGCGTGCCGTCGAGTTCGATCATCACCCGATCCAGAGTTCGCGGATCGTCGAGCTCAGCACCCACGAGAGCGCAAGCGATTTCGTCGCGCACTGCGGAGACGGCGCGGTGCACGCTCAGCCCGTCGTATTCTGTCCGGTCACCGTCGCGCAGCACGAACGCCTCGTGCACCCCGACCGAACTGCCGGTCGGCGATGCGCCACGACCGACATGGCCGGTGTCGGTGGTGATTTCAACCTCTACCAACGGACGCGCCTTGCAGTCCAGCAGCTGACGGGCGACGACAGCTGCGATCCTGGGGCAGGCCTTGCGAAACATGGCAGTGCCAGCGTAGGAGCGGATCGCTGAGACGCCGCTGAGAACGTGGGTTGCGGTGTTCTCTGCCGATCGCAGGCGCTGCACAATCAGATGATGCGTCGTAGCGGGTGCGCGCGGTGAAGGTTCTACTCGTCGAAGACGAGGAGCGGCTGTCGTCGATGGTGGCCAAGGGCTTGCGCGCCGAAGGGTTCGTCGTGCTCACTGTCGCAACTGGCGACGACGGGTTGCACGAAGCCCTGGAGAACGATTTCGACGTCATCGTCCTGGACGTCATGTTGCCCGGCCGAAGCGGCTACGAAGTATTGCGCAGCATGCGCCGCGCCAAGGTGTGGACTCCGGTCATCATGCTGACCGCCAAGGACGGTGAGTACGACCAGACCGACGCATTCGACTTGGGCGCTGACGATTACCTGACCAAGCCCTTCTCGTTCAAGATTTTGGTCGCTCGGCTACGGGCATTGGTGCGGCGCGGTGCACGGGAACGCCCGACGGTTCTCACCGCCGGCACGCTGTCGCTGGATCCGTCCCGGCGCCTGGTCACCCGCGATCACACTGAGATCACTTTGACGGCACGCGAGTTCGGTGTCTTGGAGTATTTGATGCGCAACAAGGACGTGGTGCTCACCAAATCCGACATCCTGGCCAACGTGTGGGACGTGAACTACAGTGGGCCGGCAAACGTTGTGGAAGTGTACGTCGGCTATTTGCGGCGCAAGATCGATATTCCGTTCGGAACCAACAGTATTGAGACCATTCGCGGGGTTGGATACCGGCTATTACCCTGACGGCATCGTAACTGTGATACGAGCGCCTCCACCCACCCGATCGTCGACGGCGATCCTGCCCCGGTGTGCGCGGACGATTTCGGCGACGATGGCCAGCCCGAGGCCGCTACCGCCGCTTTGACGTGATCGGTCGCTGTCGAGGCGAACGAAGCGGTCGAACACACGACCGCGGTCGGCCTCGGGTATGCCCGGTCCGTCATCGGCGATGACGAACACGGTGTGGCCCTGGACGGCGTTGGCGTCATGTACCGACAGCTCGATCCGCGACACCGCGTGGCGGGCGGCGTTGTCCGCGAGATTGCGCACCATGCGTGCCAGCGCGGCCTCGTCACCGATCACCTGGGTGCGCTTGTCGATGTCGGTATCGATCGCCAGCGTGGTTTCGCGGCGTAGCCTTGCGGCCGCAGACTCGACGATATCGGCGAAACTCACACTCTGCGTGGGCTTCTGGGCGGGCGATGCCAAACCTTGCTCGTCGGTGCGAGCCAACAACAGCAAGTCCTCCACCAGGGTCTTCATCCGATGCGCCTCGGGCAGCAAAGTGCTTGTGGCCATGTCGATGTCGAGCAGCTCGGGATGTGATTCGACCAGCTCGAGCGCATAGATGATGGTGGTCAGCGGACTGCGCAACTCATGGGAGGCGTCACCGACGAATTGACGCTGTGCCAGATGACCTGCCTCGACACGCTCGAGCATCGCGTTCATCGTCCCGGCCAGCGCCGCGATCTCGTCGCCACTGTCAGACACCGGAACGCGCTCGGACAGATCCGACACCGAGATTTCGGCCACCCGGCTACGAATCGCATCCACCGAGCGCAGCGAGCGTTTGACGAGCGTATAGCTGACGTAGGCCGCCGCCGCGATCATGAGCGGGGAAACCGCCGCCAGCAGAATCGCCACGGTGCGAACGGTGGCTTCGACCGCTTCGCTGGCGCCGCCCACGATGACGGTGTAGGTGCCGGCAGGGGTGGCAACGGTCTGACCGGCCAGCCGCATGTCATCACCCGGCGAAACATCGTCGGGCAGGCCTGATTTGAGCGTGGGGCCGAATAATCCGGCGGGCACCAACGCCGAGTTCGGCCCGCCCGACGATCTGCGCACCACATGCCCGTCGCCGTTCATCACCTGCACCGCCGCCACTCGTTGGTTCGTGGCCATGAGGCTTTCGTCGAGCTGATCGGGAGTCTTGACCCCAAGTGCGGCGACGATATGGGTGACCCGGGCGCCGGCGGCGTCGTCGACGCCGGACAGCAGTAAGAAGTAAAGCAAAGCAAGCATGCCGGCGGTTGCCAAGGCGAGCGCGGCAAGGACCACCGCTGCGGATACCGCCGCTGCGCGGGTGGCGATGCCCCAGTAGCGCGGCCGTAGACGTATGAACACGTTCACGTGCGACGCCCTCCCCGAGCAGTTCTGCCCTCAGTGTGCCGGTGGGCTGCTGAGAAGACGCTGAAGAGTTGCGGCGAGCGCTGCCGCGCGACTAGCCGGGAATCTGGTACGCGCACCGACCCGGCGAGTGCTCGGTGAGCGGGACGGGCTTGCCGTCCACCGTGATCACGCAGTCGTGGGTGCCGTTGTGGTCGGTCCAGTTCAACGCCAGATATGGGCTTCCGGTCACCTTCACCGTTTGCGACCAGGGCAGCGGCACCCAGGTGTTGGTGTTCGCCGGATACACCGGAGTTCCGGGGTCGGGGATGATCGAGAATGCGTCACCGGCGCCGGTGACCTGATAGGTCACAGTGTGGTGCGAGTCGGCAGCCGCCGTGGGCAAAATACTCTGCGGTGCGGCGGCCGCAGCGAAGGCAGCCGCGGCCAGCAAACCAGCCAAAGTCCTAGGGCGCGGGGCCCGTGACGTTAGTCGGAGTGCGCCTGCCGTGGGTACGACCGAGTTGTGCATTGTTAACTCCTTTGTCCGGCGGCGCGAGCCGCTGACGAGCGGGTATGTTGTCGCTTCGACTGGATCTGACGATACACAGCAAACCAAAACTTTAGGGCGGTTTCGCTGCCGACGAGTGCCGGCGAACGCGGCCGGGCACGCCCGCGCTCGCGTCGGCATTGGCAACCTATCCTCGCTGTATGACTTCTGCCGTCGGACGATCGCCAGTGCGTTTCGATGTCAGCGAAGTGGTCGGGGAGGAAGCATCATTGGCGGCGACCTACTATCCGGCGCGCACTCAAGGTCCTGTCGGCGCCGTATTGGTATGCCTGCCGGGCGGCACCTACAGCCGCGACTACTGGAACCTCAACGTTGCGGGACACCGCGGATACAGCTTCGCCGAATTCGCCACCGAGAACGGCTACGCCGTCCTGACGATCGATCCGCTGGGCACCGGGGAAAGCTCGAAACCGTTGCGCGACTTCGGTTTCGCTGATATCGCTGCGGCGCTCGCGCACGCGGTGTCCGCCCTGCCCGACCTGATCGGCGACCGTTTACCGCTGGTGGCCGTCGCGCATTCCCTGGGCGGATATCTGGCCATCACCCAGCAGGCGCTGTTCTCCAGCTACAGCGCTCTGGCCCTGCTCGGCTGCACCAATCGACATGTCGCGCCGCTGAACCTGGATTCTGCATTCATTGCCCGCGCGTCGACGCCGGACGGCCGCGCCGCGCTTTCCGCCGAGATCCTCTCTGCGCTACCGCAGCCCTATTTCGAGGGTCCCCGCGAGTACCTGCAGAGTTGGTTTCACTTGGCCGACGTCCCGGCCGATCTCGTCGAAGCCGACACGGTCACCGCGAAGTCAGTTGTCCCGCGCGTGTTCGGCACCGCCATGATTCCGGGCATCGTCGCGGAGCACGCCGCACAGGTTGACGTTCCGGTGCTCATCGGCTTTGGCGCCGTTGATGTTTCACCAGATCCACGCGCCGAGGCTGGGCTGTATTCCAGCAGCCCCGACATCACGACGGTAATCCTGGCCGGTAGCGCGCACTGCCACAACATGTCGTCCAGCCGGCAGCAGTTGTGGCGCCGGCTGCTCGTGTGGACGGGAACGGTAGCCGCAGTTAGTCGGTGACTGTCATTTGGTCGCGGCTGCTGGCCCATGATCGGGCGAAGAGGTCGATGGGTATCTGCTCATCGCCGCCAGTGGCGCTGCCACTGTCGTTGAGGTGCACAGTGCCGGCCGCGATGTCGATGCCGGTCACCACCACGGCGTGGTTGGCGTCGGGCGCGCCGCTGGCAGTCTTGGTCTGGACGGGTCTGCCCCAGATGAGTTCGGCGTTGACTGCGACGATCACCTTGCGACCCTTGGCCAGTGCCTGTTCGAGCACATCCATCCCCGTGGGAGCGCCGCCCTTGGGACCGTCATCCATGTAGGAGTTCACGGCGTGGATGCCGTAGTGGGCGAGCAGCGCCGGTTCATCGGCAAAGGAAGTGCCCTGAGCGGGCTGGTTTTTCGCGGGCTTGGTGTACATCGGACCCTTATGCACGGTGCTGGGGGACGAGTGCGCGACGGCGACAATCGCCTCCTCGGTCGGTTGGTCGCCCGTCAGTTGACCCACCACGTCGGCGACCGCCATCGGCACACAGTCGTCGTCGTATTCCTGGTGCCGCCAGAATCGGGCGGCCGCTGCGGGATCGCCGTAAAGCATGCCCCTGGCTTCCGGCGGGCTGGGTGCGTACGGCCCGGCTTGGGCTATGCCCGGCGCCAAACCCAGTCCCAGCGCGGCAGCGACCGCGACGCCCGCGGTCCTGATGCCGGTGCCCCTCATGGTGTCTCCCCATCCAAGCGCGCTGTGGCGGACCGCCTGCCCGGGAGTGGGTTTGCTGCCCGAAAGTTGGCAAGAGTGTACGGAATCCCCGCACCGGATCCCGGTATTTCGCAGCCCTTAAAGTTGTGTTGTGCTGAAAAATCTGAACCCGCGCCTCGCGCGCTACACACCGGCCGTGATAAGCCTGTTCCGATTTGTCTACGGGCTGCTGTTTGCCGGATACGGCTCGAACATCATCTTCGGCTGGCCCGTGCCGCCGCCGAACACCATCGAAGTCGGATCCTGGCCGGGCTGGTATGCAGGGCTGATCGAATTGATCACCGGGCTGCTGATCGCGAGCGGGTTGCTCACCCGGGCGGCCGCGTTCCTTGCCTCGGGGCAAATGGCAGTCGCCTACTTCTGGATTCATCAACCACGGGCACTGTGGCCGATCGGTGATCCACCGGGCGGCAACGGCGGGGCCTTGGCGATCCTCTTCTGCTTCGGTTTCTTTCTGCTGGTTTTCATCGGTCCGGGTGCCTATTCAATCGATACGGCGCGCACCCGGAGAAGGTTGCGCGCCTGACGAAACCCCTTGCCTCACAATGACTGAGGGAACCTTTTTGCCGACAAGGAGACCGGACGATGAGCAACGATCGGTGTGACGGGAAGGTGGCACTGGTCACCGGATGCAGTCGGGGCCTGGGCAAGGCGATCGCGGCACGGCTTGCGGCAGAGGGCGCCACGGTGGCGCTGACCGCCCGCACGCTGGACCCCGATCCCAAATATCAAGGCTCCCTGCAGCAGACCGTCGACGAGATCACCGCCGCGGGCGGGCGGGCCGTCGCCATCCAGGCGGATCTGTCCAAGTCCGAAGAGCGCGAAAGGCTTTTCGCCGAAGTGGTCAACGCCGTCGGCGCTCCCGACATTCTGGTCAACAACGCCGCGGTGACATTCCTGCGTCATCTCGACGGGTTCCCGGACCGGCGGGTCCGGCTGATGATGGAGATGCATCTCTTCGCGCCGTTGCACTTGATCCAGCTGGCGATTCCGGCGATGCGCGAGCGCGGCGGGGGCTGGATTCTGAACGTGACTTCCGTGGGCGGCGCTCTGCCGCCCGGGCCGCCATTCTCCGATTTCGACCGCACCGCGGGGTTCGGCATTTACGGAACGGCCAAAGCCGCACTCAACCGCTTGACGAAAAGCCTTGCCGCCGAACTCTACGAAGACGGGATCGCTGTCAACGCCGCCGCCCCGTCAAACCCGGTGGCCACACCCGGGGCGGGCACCCTCGATCTGGCCAAGACCGACACCGAGGACATCGAACTGATCACCGAGACCGCCCTGCGGCTGTGTACGGGTGATCCGAACGCGATGACCGGACGTATCGCGCACACCCAGTCATTCCTCGCCGAAGTGGGCTGGTTGAAACCAAATGGTTGAGATCAGCGTGGCCGTTTAGCTGCAGTGAGCGAAGAGGTTTTCGCAATACATTCCGGTCCCACCCCACTCGGCGGCGGGGCCGCCTTCATCCATCGGATTCACGAACGTGGTGGGAAACTGGACCAGCCATTCATCGATGTCCGGTTGCACCGGCGGCATACCGGGGTCCGGCGACGCTTGCGCTATCCCGGTGCCGCTCACCAGAGCTACCAGCATCACCGCGCCGATCAGCAACTTACGAGCGCACCTGCGAAGCGCCATCGTTGGCTCCTCTGTTGTCTGTCCGGATTAGTGGCTATCCCAGAGGTTAGTCGCCAAAACCAATTCTACGTCGCATAATCATCACGAACACACAACAACTTTGCTCAGCCGGCCAGCAAACTTCGCGACTCGTCTCGGCCGCTGCGTAGCGTGTCGCCCGTGAGGCCGCTAGCCGTCGTCATTCGTCGCGCGATGGCTGTCGCCATTTGCGCGGTCATGTCGGTGGCCGCGGCGCCCTCGACGGCTGCAGATCCTCCTGACGCGGCGCCACCGGCCGCGGGATCGGTGCCGTCGAGCCCGCCATCGTCTGTCAAGACGCCCGACGGCTGGACGCTGGCCCTTGGCGCCAAGGACGAGATGCAAGTTCCGGTGGAGGCAATGAACGCCGCCATGTCGTCGCGCGAATACCTGTCCAGCGGCATATTCGTCGGCTCTGTGAACGGCCCGGAAGAGCCCCGGGGAAACCTTGAGGTGGGCTACCAAATCGGTTGCGGAATTGATATGAGCACGTCCAACGGCGTCATCATGGAGGGTGGTGCCGGCTTAACCCCGGGCGTAAGCCCGACGTTCGATGCGACCGGTACGTTGCCGCCCTTGCTGCCGTTCATTTCCGCGCCGGTCAACGGCGTGATGAGTGTGGGACTCAAACCGGGTCTGGTGATCGTGGTGCCGGTGGTTAAGAAACAGTTCAAAGGTCCGAACCCGTGGGTCATGATCTCGGGCTTCCACGTCAAGATCGACGGATGTGTGGGCCAGTCGTTCATTCGCTCCTACGCGACGCTGACTCGAGTGACCGACCAATCCGACGTGGTGCTGGCCTATGTCGGCGTCACCAAGGCGGTCTGAGTTCACCCGGGGGGGATGCCGGCCAGCTGGTGGGCAAACTTCGCTTCGGCGGCCTCACGCAAGCGCAACAGGTGCTCGGAGGGAAACAGATCCGGCGCAGCGGGACGGTCTTTGAGCAGCAGCCGCGCCAGCGTCACCTTGTGCACTTCTGTTGGGCCGTCGGCCAGGCCGAGCACGAACGACTCCACCAGATATTGCACGAACGGCATCTCGTGCGTGGTACCCAATGATCCGTGTAGTTGCAGCGCACGCGACGACACGTCGTGCAGCACCTTCTGCATCATCGCCTTCACCGCCGAGATGTCAGCCCGCACCGCCTTGTAGTCGTTGAATTGGTCTATCTTCCAGGCTGTTTGAAGGGTCAACAGGCGAAAGGCCTCGATCTCCATCCAGGAGTCGGCGACCATCTCCTGCACCAGTTGCTTGTTGGCCAGCACCTCGCCCTGGGTGTAACGCGACACCGCGCGCTCACAGATCATGTCGAAGATGCGGCGCACCAGCCCGACCGTGCGCATGGCGTGATGAATGCGCCCGCCGCCGAGGCGGGTTTGCGCGACGACGAACGCACCACCGCGCGGACCGAGCATGTGATCGGCGGGCACCCGGACGTTCTCGTAGCGGACGTAACCCTCGCGGCCGCCACCGCCGAGCGGCTGATACCCGAGTCCGACGTTGCGCAACACGTTGATGCCCGGGGTGTCACCGGGTACGACGAACATCGAGTAGCGCTGATACGGCGGGGCCTCGGGGTCGGTCATGGCCATCACGATGATGAACGAGGCCATCGAGGCGAACGACGAGAACCACTTCTCGCCGTTGATGATCCAGTGGTCGCCGTCTTGAACGGCGGTGGTGCGGAACACTTTCGGGTCCGCGCCGCCCTGCGGCTCGGTCATCGAAAAGCAGGACACGATGCGGTTGTCCAGCAGCGGCTCGAGGTAGCGCTCCTTGAGCTCGGGTGTGCCGTAGTGGGCAAGGATCTCGCTGTTGCCGGAATCCGGTGCCTGCGAGCCGAAGACGATGGGCGCGCACTCCGAGCGGCCCAGAATCTCGTTCAGCAGCGCCAGCTTCACCTGTCCGTAGCCGGGACCACCCAGATGCGGCCCGAGGTGGGTGGCCCAGAGGCCGCGCTCCTTGACGATCTCCTGTAGCGGCGGGATCAGCGCTTGGCGTACCGGGTCGTCGAGGTCGTGAGATTCCCTGACGACCAGGTCGATCGGCTCGCATTCGGTGCGCACGAAGTCTTCGACCCACTCGAGCTGCTGCGCCCATTGCGGGTCGGTGGAAAAATCCCACGACATCTGTCGTCCTCTCTGGTCATGAAGACCACTTCTTGCGGCGTTCGGTCGCGTCGTCGGTGGCGTGTGAGATCACCTGGTTGCGGTTCTCCAGTTCCAGCGCCGACGACAGGCTGGCCGCGTCGGTGTTGACTTGCAGGGCACGCTTGGTCAGCTGCACACCCAGCGGAGCGAGACCCGCGACCAGCGTTGCCAACTCCAAAGCACGGTCGGCCAACCGATCGGGCTCGACTATTTCGCTGACCAGGCCGCGGCGATCGGCTTCTGGCGCCGATACCGTCCGTCCGGTCAGCATCCAGTCGGCGGCCACGCTGGTGCCGACGATGCGGGGCAGGTGATAGCTCATGCCCATCTCGGCGCCCGAGAGACCGAGCAGGATGGCCGCATTGCCGAAAGACGCTGTCGTCGAACAGATCCGGATATCCGAGGCCAGGCACAGCGCGAATCCCGCTCCGACGCACGGACCGTTGACCGCGGCGATGACGGGCTGCGGGAGCTGACGGATGGCCTCGGGGAGGGCCGCCATGCTCTCCTGGAAACGCATCCGCTCCAGTGCGGGTGCGCTGGCTTCCGGCGCGCCGGGTCCGAAGTCACGCAGATCGATGCCGGCACAGAAGCCCCGGCCGGCACCGGTGAGGACGACGGCCCGCACCGACCGATCGGCGGCCAAAACGCTTAAGGCTGACTGTAATTCGCCCTGCATCGCCTCATTGATGGCGTTGAGCCGCTCGGGCCGATTGAGCTGCAGTACGGCGACGCCGTCGCGCGATCGGTCGAGACCGACTGTGTCCCACACGACCGATCTCCTTGCATCGCCGTCGATGGATCAGAAGCGATCGTAATATGTTTCTCGCTTGAGGAGAATAACCTTCTCCTATTGGCGAAGTGATTCTCCCGTTCGGTGGGTTCGTCCCTGCCGAGGCCAGGCTATTTGGGCCCGTGGCCGGCCCGCGCCGCAGCACGGCGCGCGGACTCGGTGTGTTCGGCGGCGGTCACGACGACCGCGTCAGAGCCGGGATACACCGTCGCCTCGTGCCCGGTCACCAGCCACCGCACGACGTACGGCGGCGAACCGTCTTCCGAACGCACCTCGATGATCTCCGCATGTTGATCGTGTCGTTCCGTGGTCGTGCCTTTGACCACCAAAAAATCGCCGACTTGGGCTTTCATCGCCCGCTCCCTTCTCGATCCCGTGAGATCGCGGACCTCTCCATGGTGCGCGCGTTGGTCGCGCAACGGAAGCGTGTGCCCGGTGTCAGTCGAAGTCGGTGGCGGTGGTGACGGCCTCCCATGTGGCGACCTCTTTCGCACGGCGCTCGGCGATGTAGCGGTAGGCAATCAGCGCGTCGGGTCCCAGCAGCAGGAACGACGGCGGATCGGTTGCCTCGACCGCGCCGATGATCGCGGCGGCGGCCTTGGCGGGGTCCCCCGCCTGAGTTCCGTGCATGATGTCGCTCTCTTTGCGACGCTTCCCGGCGGTACTGTCGTAGTCGTCGATCCTCGTCGGCGACTCGATGAGGGAGCGTCCGGCGAAGTCGGTCCGGAATGCGCCTGGCTCAACGACTGTCACCGAGATTCCGAGCGGCGCCAGCTCGCCGCAGAGGGCTCCGCTGAGGCTTTCGAGGGCGGCCTTGGCGGCCGAATAGTAGCCGGATCCCACCGGCATCAGCTGCACGCCGATCGACGAGATGTTGATAATGGCGCCGCTGCGACGGCCCCGCATGCCGGGCAGGACCGCCTTGATCATCGCGACGGTGCCGAAGAAGTGCGTCTCGAACAACTCGCGGACCTGTGCGTCGTCGCCCTCTTCCACCGCGGCGCGGTACCCGTATCCGGCGTTGTTGACCAGAACGTCGACACCACCGAACCGGTCTTCGGCCTGCTGCACCGCGGTGGTGATCTGGTCGGGCTTGGTGACGTCCAGTGCGACGGCGAGCACCCGCTCGGATGCGCTGTCGGCCAGGTCCGCCACCTTGGTGACGTCGCGTGCGGTGACGACGGTGTGGTGGCCGGCGTCGATCACCGCCTCGGCCAGCGCACGTCCGAGTCCCGTCGAGCAGCCGGTGATGAGCCAGGTGGACATAGGCGTAAGTCCTTTCCAGTCGGCGGCGCGTGCAATTGTTGTGCCGGCAACACAACCAGATTAGATTTTGCCGACATGGAGCCGCGGTGGCCACCCCTGCAGCAGCCGATCGCCGCGATGCATGGAACGAGGTGCTGAAGCCGGTAGCTGCTGAGTTACAAACGTGTGCAACGCAATTGGCTGCCCACATAGCCTTTCACGCCACTCAGTGACCGATTCTTCTTGAAATACTGGAAGATTGACCCGGTACGCGCAGAGATCATCGTCTCGATGAAGATACCCGCCGGCGTGGAACTCGGGACGCATTACCACACCGGCATCGTGGTGGCGCACACGATCAGCGGAGCCTGGCGCTACAAGGAAAGCAGTTGGATCTCGCGCGCCGGTGACACCCTCTACCAAGTTGCCGGATCCTCACACACTCCCGAAAGCTTCGAGGACACCGAGGTTTCTTCTATATGGTCGGTGAATTGCTCTTCCTCGACCAGGACAACAAGATCCTCTGGCAGGAAATCGCAAGACGTCCATCAATCGCTACACCCGGTACTGCGCAAACAACGGCATCGCGGCCCGCGACCTCACTAGTTGGGACACCTGAACCTCAGTCGGCCAGGGCCCGGCCCACTATCTGCGGATCCGGCTCGCCGACGACCTCGTCGTCCTTGTCGGCGTACTCGGATTTGGCGAGAACGTAGCGCATGGCATTGATCCGGGCTCGCTTCTTGTCGTTGCTTTTGACCACAATCCACGGTGCGACGTCGGTGTCGGTCGCTTCGAACATGGCTTCCTTCGCCGCGGTGTAGTCGTCCCACCTGTTCACCGACTCGATATCCATTTCCGAGAACTTCCATTGCCGAACCGGGTCGACCAGTCGGACGGCGAACCGAGTGCGTTGTTCGGAGGGGGAAATCGAGAACCAGAACTTGGTGAGGTTGATGCCGTTGTCGACCAGCATCCGTTCGAATTGCGGAGCCTGCTCCATGAATTCACGGTATTGATCGTCGGTGCAGAATCCCATCACCTTCTCGACGCCCGCGCGGTTGTACCAAGACCGGTCGAACAGCACGATCTCACCGCCGGCGGGCAGGTGGGTGATGTAGCGCTGGAAATACCACTGCGTCTGTTCGCGCTCGCTGGGTTTCTCCAACGCCACCACCCGGGCGTGGCGTGGGTTGAGATGTTCCATGAACCGCTGGATGGTGCCGCCCTTGCCCGCCGCGTCACGACCCTCGAACACGATCACATGCCGCGTGCCGGTGGCCTGGCTGTGCTTCTGCAGCTTGAGCAACTCGATTTGCAGCCGCCGCTTCACATGTTCGTATTCCTCGCGCGGCATTCTGTGGTCGTAGGGATATCCCTCTCGCCACGTGTCGATATTGTTGCCATCCTGGTCGCATAAGACCGGGTCGTCTTCGTCCTCGTCGATGACGGTGTAGCCGTGTTCCGGCGTCGAAAGGGCTTCCAGATCTATCTCTTTCATGCCCTGAAGCTATCAAGCATCGGGGACGGCATCACCCGTCGAATGCGGCGCCGTCGAACCGATCCCGGGTGACGAACTGGCCGACCGGTTGGCGGCGCAACTTGGTCAGCTGCCGGGCGGGCTTGCCAAGCGGCAGCAGGGCGGCGACCGCATGCGTGTCGGGGATTCCCAGTAGTTGGCGGACATGCGCCTCCTCGGCGATGGCCATCGTCGTGATGGTGCCGCCGTAGCCTTCGTTCCGCGCGGCCAGCAAGATGTTCCATACCAGGGGGTATACCGAGGCGCCGGCGGCCAGTCCGACCCGGTCCAGTTCTTGATCGGTAGCCGCCACGACGCCGAGGTCCACCGAGACGACGAGCACTACCGGAGCCTGCAAGAACGGTGCGACGAACGCTTCCGGAATCTCCGTCGTATCGATGACGTCTTGCGAGACCGAACTGGGATGTATTGAGTTCCAAGGTTTTTCACCGGCATTCAGCTGGGCGAAGTAGCGACGGGCGGCGCCGGTGCCCAACTCGGCCAATTGGCGACGGGCATCCGCGTCACGCACCACGGTGATGTGGGCGCCTTGCCGGTTGCCGCCGCTCGGGGCGAAGCGGGCGTTGTCGAAGATGCGCCGCAACACGTCGTCGGGCAGGTCGTCGCCGGTGAACTCACGCGCCGCAAACGTCGTTCGCATGACGTCGTAGAGCTCCATCGTCGATGTCTCACCGCCCGCTCGAGGCACGCCGCTCCAGCCGGAAGGTGCGCTCGAATCCGGCCGGCTGGGTCGTGAGGGTCACCTCGACGGCGCCGCTGGGGGCGACGACGTAGCGCTCTTCGACGTCGGGGCCGTCGTTCCACCGGCCGATGGGCTGGCGTCCGAGATCCTCCCGCTCGTGCAGCTCCGGGTCGAAGGGGAAGAGGACAGGATCGTAGGGCGTCACGTCGCCGTCGGGGCGGCCGTTGACCAGCCTGCTGCACTCCACGAACCGGAAATGTCCGATGTTGTGCGCCGCCCGGTACCGCCGTTTGACGACCAGGGGACTGCATCCGTCCGCGGGCAGCGAGGCATCCTTCGGAACGATCGGGTCGAAGACGACGTCGGCACCGGCCCGCGCCTCGCGAAACACTCCGAGGTGGCGCGAAAAGCGTTCGGACAACTCGAAACCGGCTTCGTGGTCGAGGAACACCGCCAGACCGATGGCCGTCGCGGCGAACGGATACGGCGAGCGCTTCACGCGCTTGTCGCCGAAGGCTGCGCGCAGCATCCGGGAAACAAGTGGGAACCCGCCGGCCCCGCCCACCACGTAGATGCCGGCGACTTCCGACCACTCCACTGACCCGGCCGCGTCGCGTCCGTCTCGGGCCGGGTCGCGCAGGACGCGGCCGAGAAGTGCGATCGTCTGATCGACGAGCGGCGCGCACACCGAGTACACGTCGTCGATGCCGCAGGAGAACGGCGGGCGGTCTACTGCACTCAGGTCGACGAGGAAACGACGGGTCTGCGGCCCGACGGCCTCCTTGCGGACCGCGCATTCCTCTTTGAGGAGGTCTGGTGTGTGCGTGTCGGCGCTGAGCTTCGACCGGCCGAGGACGAGGCGCACGATCGCGTCGTCGAAGTCATCACCGCCGAGGCGCTGGATGCCTTCGCTGATGACGACTTCGTTCAGCGGCCCGGTCATCCTCAGCAGGGAGGCGTCGAAAGTACCTCCGCCCAGGTCATAGATGAGGACGTACTCGCGTTTTGCGGTGATGGTCGAGCGATACCGGTGGGCGTATTCCAGGCCCGCGGCGGAGGGCTCGTTGAGCATCGCGGCGACGTGAAATCCCGCCGCCAGGAAGGCATCCAGGGTCAAAAGGCGTTGGGCGCTAGAGGCATTGGCCGGCACGCCGACGGCGGCCTCGATGGTTTCATTAGGCTCCATGCCGGCGTTGGAGCCGTTGTACAGCTCGCTTCGGAGCGCTGTCAAAAATCCGGTGAGCAGTTCGGCCAGCCGGTAGCTGCGGCCGGCGAGGCTCACCTCGGTCTGCGGTCCGGCGTCGTTGAGAAGCCGCTTGAACGAACGCAGCACCGACCAGCCCGGCTGATGGCGCACGGCCGCGGCGGCCGCGCCGAAGCACAACTCCCCGGCGGCGTTGGCGGCGATGAGCGAAGGCCAGGTGTCTGCGCCGTCGAACGAGACGACCGGGTAATTGCCGCGGTCGACCGCCGCGACGACTGTGTGGGTGGTGCCGAAGTCGATACCGACTCTCATCCCGCACAATCTTAGGACCGTGCAGGCAGTTCGGTACAACACATTGCCCGGCGTGCCCTGTCGGCTCTCGCTCTGCTTGTGGGCGTGCGGTCAATCCTCGAAATGGCGACGATAGTCGATGCGCTCAAGCCAACCCTGCAGGCTGTAAATGGCGGATGCGGCCATCGCCATCATCACGGCTGAACCGACAGCGATGACGACGTTCACAACCTGTCCATTTCCCGTGACATCAGGGCGTTCTCAAGGAATGCATACCGCCTCGCTTCCTGGCGCTGCCGTGGACGATCTCCATTCGTGGAGGCCGCGAAGAATCGCCCGAAGCCGATCCGCCCGCCGGTGCGGTCGGGGCGCACGCCGCGAGCGGCTGCGGTGCTGAAAAGTACCTCGTGGGTGGTGATCAGGACCTGAGTGGCTTCGTTGCTGGCCGATGCGGGCGCGTGCTCCTCGACTGGGTCAATGATCCTGGTGAATGCCTCCGATGAAATGGACATTTCGGTGACCTCCTGATGGGCCGTCCCGGCCCGAGTCGGCCGTTGGTGCAATCAACGTAGGGTCGGCGGCCACCTCTTGGGATGCGTAGTCGACTACCTGTTTTTGCGAGCCAGATCACCGTGTGGCGCCGTGCGACCTCTCGGGTCCGCGGTCAACGTGGCCCAGCTGCCACCGCTCTGTCGTGCGCTTCCCATTGCTTTTGCAATTGCCGTTCGGGCGCGGTGGCGATCAGACCTGAGGGTGCGAACCGCGTCGAAGCCACCGGTTCGTCCTCGGTCAACGGCCTTCCGCCACCTCGAATTGCCTTGAATGCGGCGATAATTCCCGCGACGAACACAATGACTACAACCAGGGCGAAAACAACCGAGAGAGTGCCCTGAATGAACGTGTTCCTGATGACGTCATCGAGCTGATGCGCGTTCTTCGCCGATCCGAACGAAGTCTTACCGGCGTTCCGGGCGGCCAGGTATAGGAAATGCGCAGACCAGTAGCCGATTGCCGGATCGCTGGAGAAGACTTTCTGCCACGATGCAGTCAGCGTGACGGCCAGATCCCAAAGCAGCGGGGCGCCCGGTATCCAGGCCCACCGCATCAGGCCCTTCTTGATGACTACCACCGTGATCACGGTCAGCGCGATGCCCGCGAGCAGCTGGTTGGCGATGCCGAAGAGCGGAAACAGCGTGTTGATGCCGCCCAGCGGATCGGTGACGCCCATCAGCAGGATGCTGCCCCAGGCTCCGACCACGACCAGGCTGCAGATCCACACGCCTGGCCGCCAGCTCGGATTTCGCAGTTTGGTCAGTGGGCCACCCAAGTTGCCCAGCGCGTCGGAAAGCATAAAACGATTGACCCGGGTGCCCGCGTCGAGAGTGGTGAGAATGAACAGCGCCTCGAACATGATCGCGAAGTGATACCAAAAGGGTCTTAGACCAGCGCCGCCGAATACCCGCTGCAGCACCTCGGACATGCCCCACGCGAGTGTCGGCGCGCCACCGGTGCGCGAGACGATTGACTGCTCGCCGACGCTGCTGGCGGCTTGACTGATTTGCGCGGCGGTTGCCGGAGCGCCCGGCAAACCGAGTTTGTTGACATACTCCGCCGCTGTGGCCGCGGTGCTGCCGGTCTGCGCCGCGGGTGCGTTGAGAGTGAAAAACAGGTGCTGGTTGATGATCGCCGCGGTGATCAGCGCCATGACCGCGACGAAAGACTCGGTGAGCATGCCACCGTAACCGATCACCCGCATTTGACCTTCCTTTTCCAGCAGCTTCGGCGTCGTCCCCGACGAGATCAGCGCGTGAAAACCGGATAGGGCACCGCAGGCGATGGTGATGAACAGAAATGGGAAAAGCGAGCCGGCGAACACCGGGCCGTGGCCGCTGGACGCGAACCGCGAGATGGCCGGCGCCTGCATCGACGGATGAGCGATACAGATGCCGATTGCCAGCAAGGCGATGGCCCCGACCTTCATAAACGTCGACAGGTAATCACGCGGCGCGAGCAGCAACCACACCGGCAGCACCGAAGCGGCAAAACCGTAGCCGATCAGGCACCAGCACAAGGTGACCGGGGACAGGCTGAACCATGAAGCGCCCCAAGATGTTTCGGCTACCCAATTGCCGGACGCGACGGCGACCAGCAGCAGTGCGAAGCCGATCGCCGACACTTCGCCCACCTGCCCCGGGCGCAGGAATCGCAAGTAGCAGCCCATGAACAGGGCGATGGGAATGGTCATCGCGATGGAGAACACGCCCCACGGGCTCTGGGCCAGCGCCCGGACCACGATCAGTGCGAGCACCGCGATCAGGATCACCATGATGACCAGGACCCCGACCAGGGCGGCAGCCCCGCCGATGACGCCAAGCTCGTCGCGGGCCATCTGGCCCAGCGAACGGCCGCGGCGCCGGGTGGATATCCACAACACCAGGTAGTCCTGCACGCAGCCGGCGAGCACCGCGCCGATCACGATCCAGATGCTGCCTGGCAGGTATCCCATCTGGGTGGCCAGCACCGGGCCGACGAGCGGCCCGGCTCCGGCGATGGCCGCGAAGTGATGCCCGAACAGCACGCGCCGGTCCGTCGGCACGTAGTCGGTCCCTTCGTCGAGGACTTCGGCTGGGGTGGCGTGGTCGTCGCGCGGGCGAACGATCTTCGATTCGATCAGCCGGGCGTAGAAGCGGTAACCCACGACGTACGTGCAGATCGCCGCGACGACGAACCACACCGCGTTGACCGGCTCGCCTCGGACGAAAGCGATGATAGCCCAGGCGATCGCACCGATCACCGCGATGGCGCCGAAGACGACCTTGTGCACCACGCGAATGGGGGAGCGGTCGACGATTGCGACTGGGGGCAGCGCGCGGTCGGTGTGGATATAGTCGATGTCTCCGTCCACCCGTGCTCCCTTCCCGCGCCGCTGGCGAAGGTGAATCTACCGACGCCTGATGGGCGTGTCGCGTCGTGAGGTTCACCATCGCGGGTGCTGTCAGTACAACGCGCGCACCGCGTCGATGCTGTCGGCTTCGGCCGGGCTCTTGTCGTCGCGATAGCGCACCACCCGGGCGAAGCGCAGCGCCACCCCGCCTGGGTAGCGCGACGATGCTTGCACGCCGTCCAATGCCACCTCGACCACCTGCTCGGGACGTAGTTGGACGACATATGAGTCGGTGCCGCCGACGGCGAGCTCGCTGAACCGGGAGGTCTGCCAGTCCAGCATGGCGTCCGTCATTCCCTTGAAAGTCTTTCCCACCATGACGAATTCACCGGTGCCCGGATCGCGTGCGCCCAGGTGGATGTTGGAGAGCTTCCCGCGCCGCCGCCCCGATCCCCACTCCACGGCCAGCACCACGAGGTCCAGGGTGTGCACCGGCTTGACCTTGAGCCAGCCGGCGCCGCGACGGCCCGCCTGGTAGGGGGCGGATGGTGACTTGGCCATGACGCCCTCGTGGCCGGCTCGCAGCGTCGCGGCCAGGAACTCGGCGGCGGCCGACGAGTCGGACGTGGCCAGCCGGTCGACTCGGTGACGCGGCGGTACCAGGGTGTCCAGTGCGGCCAGCCGCTCGGTGGTCGGCGCGTCGAGCAGGTCGATGCCGTCAGAGTGCAGGATGTCGAAGAAGAACACCGAAAGCGGTTGTGCCGCACGGGCCGCGGCCACGTCGACCGATCGGCCGAATCTCGACGCGGTGACCTGGAAGCGGTGCGGCCGGTTGTCGGGGCGCAGCGCAATCGCCTCACCGTCGGCGACCAGGCTGCGCGCCGGCAACGCCAGCGTCGCTTCGACCACCTCCGGCAGCCGGGCGGTGACGTCGTCGAGGCTTCTGGTGTAGACCGTGACGTCGTCGCCGTCCCGGTGGATCTGTACCCGCGCGCCGTCCAGCTTTGCTTCGAAAATCGTTGTGCCGCCATGGCGTTCGAGTGCACCGTCGACGCTGGCCGCGGTCTGTGCGAGCATCGGGCCGACCGGCCGGCCCACGCGCAGGGTGAACGCGTCGAGCGCCGGGACTCCGCCGGACAGCGCCGCTGCCGCCACCGCCGGCAGATTTCCGCCCAGCATCGCCGCACGCTGCACTGCCGCGTTGGGAATGTCGGCGGCCTTGGCGACCGCGTCGGCCATGATCCCGGCCAGTGCGCCCTGGCGCAGCTCACCGCTCAGCAGCCGCACCAGGAAGGTCTGCTCGGTTTCGGTGGCGGCGGCGAACAAGGCCGCGACGAGTTCGGCGCGCCGGGCTTGGGAGCCCTTCCCGGATACCGCGCCGATCTCGGTGAAGGCGGCGTTCACGGCGGCGACGGTCAGTGTCGGCTGCGAAGCCGGAGGCGGTCGGGTACGTAGCGACGCCCAGCCGACCCCGATGGTGCGTTGCGGCAGCTCCCCGGACAGCCAGGAGACCAGGATCGCGACCAGGGCCGCATCGGGCGCGGCGCGCCGCAACAGCTCGGCGATGCGCGCAACCTTGGTCAGGCGAGACGAGGTGCCACCGACGTCAACAGACGTGGTCGCGACGTCGAGAAGGAGCACATTGGGAAGCTTGACACGGCTCGGTGACAACTCGTCGGGCCGGACACGCTAGCGTGCCTACGTAACGTTACAAATTCCTAGGAATCTGACAAGCCAATCGAGGAGGTCCGGATGGAGATCAGCGGGAAGAAGGTCGTCGTCATCGGCGGCGCTTCGGGAATGGGGCGCGCCAGCGCCGAACTGCTGCACGAACGTGGCGCCCAGGTCGCGGTGCTCGACCGGGAGAATTCGGACGGCAAGACCGTCGCCGATGGTATCGACGGCAAGTTCTACCCGGTCGACGTCACCGACTTCACCGGCACCGAGGAGACCCTGCAGAGCGCGGTCGACGACTTGGGCGGCTTGCACGTGGTGGTGACGACCGCCGGGGGCGGCATCGCCAAGCGGACGATGACCAAGTCCGGCCCTCATGACCTCGAATCCTTCCGTTCCGTGGTGGACCTCAACCTCATCGCCACCTTCAACATCAGCCGCCTGGCGGCCGCGCATATGAGCAAGAATGAGCCTGAGGATGAGGAGCGGGGCGTCATCATCAACACCGCGTCGATCGCGGCGTTCGAGGGACAGATCGGGCAGGTCGCCTACACCGCCGCCAAGGCAGGGATTGCCGGCATGTGTCTGACGATGGCGCGCGACCTGGGCTCGCTGGGCATCCGGGTGCTGGCCATCGCCCCCAGCCTGTTCCTGACCGGGCTGACGCAGATGGTTCCCGAGGAGATGGCGGCAATGCTCACCCGTGATGCGGCCTTCCCGAAGCGGATGGGCCGGCCCATCGAGTACGCGAAGCTGGCGGCGGCGATCGTGGACAACCCGATGCTCAACGGCCAGTGCCTGCGCCTAGACGCCGGGCAGCGGTTCGCTCCCAAGTAGGCGCCTCACAGTCGGCCTGGTCCGCCGGTCGGCGGGTTCGCGCTCAACCGGAATAAGTACACTCTTTCCAAAACCGCCTCGACGACGACGCGGGCTGCGAAGCGGCCTGAGGAGGAGCGAGGCAATCTACCGGGCCTGGCAACGAAGCGGGCCGTGGACAGCCGCGAGGAGGCCCCGATGGGTATCGCACTGACCGACGACCATCGTGAACTCGCGGAGGTTGCGCGCGGGTTCCTGACCTCGCAAAAAGCGCGCTGGGCGGCGCGATCGCTGCTCGATGCCGCCGAGGAGGCCCGGCCCGGGTTCTGGCACGACCTGGTTGAGCTGGGCTGGCTCGGGTTGCACGTCGACGAAGAGTACGGCGGCTCGGGGTACGGGCTGCCCGAACTGGTGGTGGTGGTCGAAGAGCTGGGTCGCACGGTGGCGCCGGGCCCGTTCATGCCGACCGTGATCGCCTCGGCGGTGATTGCCAAAGACGCTGCACCCGAACAGAAGTCGCGGCTACTGCCCGGACTGGTCGACGGAACGGTCACGGCCGGCATCGGTCTGGACGGCGGGGTGCAGGTTTCCGATGGCATAGCTGAGGGCGAGGCGGGCATCGTGCTCGGCGCCGGGTTGGCTGACCTGCTGCTGGTGGTTGCCGGGGATGACGTTTTGGTGCTGGAACGCGATCGAGAGGGCGTGTCGGTAGAGGTTCCCGACAATTTCGATCCCACGCGGCGCTCCGGACGGGTGCGTCTGCAGCAGGTCAGCGTGACGGACGACGACATCTTGCCCGCGGCGCGCGAGTCCGTCCTGGCCCGCGCACGGACGTTGCTGGCCGCCGAGGCGGTCGGGGGAGCGGCCGACTGCGTCGAAGCCGCCGTCGACTATGCCAAGGTGCGCCAGCAATTCGGGCGCACCATCGCCACCTTCCAGGCGGTGAAGCATCACTGCGCCAACATGCTCGTGGCCGCCGAATCGGGTATCGCGGCGGTGTGGGACGCCGCCCGTGCGGCCGGAGAGGACGAGCAGCAATTCCGGTTGGCGGCCGCGGTGGCGGCGACGCTGGCGTTCCCCGCCTACGCACGCAACGCGGAACTCAATATCCAGGTACACGGCGGAATCGGCTTCACTTGGGAACACGACGCGCATCTGCATCTGCGCCGGGCGCTGGTGCTCACCGGCCTGTTCGGGGGAGACGCGCCGGTCGGCGACGTCTTCGATCGCACCGCGGCCGGCATCGCCCGGGAAAACAGCCTGGACCTGCCGCCCGAGGCCGAAGAATTGCGCACCCGCATCCGTGCCGATGCCGCCGAGATCGCGGCCCTGGACAAGGCGGCCCAGCGCGAGAAGCTGATCGAAACCGGGTATGTGATGCCGCACTGGCCCAAGCCGTGGGGACGCGCCGCCGACGCGGTGGAGCAACTGGTGACCGAGGAAGAGTTCCGCGCAGCGGGCATCAAGCGCCCCGACTACGGGATCACCGGTTGGGTGATCCTCACTCTGATTCAGCACGGAACTCCTTGGCAGATCGAAAGATTCGTGGAGAAGGCGCTTCGCAAGGACGAGGTCTGGTGCCAGCTGTTCTCCGAGCCCGACGCAGGCTCGGATGCCGCCTCGGTCAAGACCCGCGCCACCCGGGTGGACGGCGGCTGGAAGATCAACGGACAGAAGGTGTGGACCAGTGGGGCGCAGCACTGCGCGCGCGGGCTGGCCACCGTCCGCACCGACCCGGAGGCTCCCAAGCACGCAGGCATCACCACCGTGATCGTCGACATGAAGGCGCCCGAAGTCGAGGTGCGGCCATTGCGGCAGATCACCGGCGGCGCGGAGTTCAACGAGGTGTTCTTCAACGACCTGTTCGTTCCGGACGAGGATGTCGTCGGTGCGCCCAACTCCGGCTGGACGGTGGCGCGAGCGACGCTCGGCAACGAGCGGGTCAGCATCGGTGGCAGCGGGTCTTTCTATGAAGGGTTGGCGGCGCAGCTGGTGCAGCTGGTGATGCAGCGGGGAGATCGCTTGGCGGGCGCGAGGATTCGCGTCGGGCGGTACCTCGCCGAGGAGAACGCATTGCGCTTGCTGAACCTGCGCCGGGCCGCGCGCAGCGTCGAAGGAGCGGGTCCGGGTCCCGAGGGCAATGTCACCAAGCTGAAACTGGCTGAGCACATGATCGAGGGCGCCGCGATATCGGCGGCCCTGCTGGGGCCCGAGCTCGCACTGACCGATGGGCCCGGCGCGCTGGCCGGGCGGATGATCATGGGCGCCCGCGGCATGGCGATCGCCGGCGGCACCTCGGAGGTGACCCGCAATCAGATCGCGGAGCGGATTCTCGGGATGCCCCGCGACCCGCTGATCAACTAAGTGTGGCGAGCAGACGCAAAATCACCCGAAACCCGTTGATTTTGGGTGATTTTGCGTCTGCTCGCCGCCGCTCGGCCTGCTAAGCCGGGCGCGGCACGGCCGCCAAGGTTGATTGCCCGAGCCAGCGCGGTATCGCCCGGCGGGCATCGCCGGCACCGTGCACGGTCACGCTGCCGTTGAGCATCGCGCGCGACCACGACACGTCACCGCGCCACAGCTGGGTCAGCGTGCGCAGGCTTGTCTCGACCGTCGCGGCCACCTCGTAGCCGGGGTCGAAGTCGCAGACGTCTGCCGTCCCTTCAGACACCATCAGCCACCAGCAGGAGGCCTTGGCGGCGACTCCGGTCAGTCGGAATGCCACGACCGTGCGCGCCCTTGGCCAGGCTTCGACGGGCACAGTACGGCGAATGTCCCACATCAGCAGATGCGGATCCAAGTCGTCGTCGCCGATCTCGGGGATCCAGCGAACGCCCCACTCGCCAAGCGCGTTCACCACACCGGCGAGTTCCTGGCCGCAGACAGTGAGCGAATACGACGTGCGGCCGTCGAGCTCATGGCGTTCGACGATGCCGGCCCGGCTCAGCGACTTCAGCCGCTTGGACAGCAGTGCCGGCGACATCTTGGGCAGCCCGCGCCGCAGGTCGTTGAAATGCGTACTGCCTTTGAGCAACTCTCGCACGACGAGCAACGTCCACCGTTCGTCAAGCAACTCCATCGCCTTGGCCATTGGGCAGAACTGGCTGTATGTCGACATATGTCCAGTAGACGCTGCGGCAGCGCGATGCACTAGTACAGATATTGAACTTCCGCTGGTTCACATTTGGCAGTGCAATTGATTCATTGGCCAGCCCGACGATCGCGGCCACCAAACGGAAGGGAATCTCGATATGACCGCAGCGACAGGAACCGGCCCAGCAACCGCCGATCGGGGATATGAAAGCAAGCATCGGGCGCTTTGGGCGCTGGGTGATTACGTCAATGTAGCTACCGAAGTCGTGGCACCGCTGGGCCCGATGCTGGTGCGGGCCAGCGGAATCGGCGCGGGTGACCGCGTGCTCGACGTCGCTGCCGGCTCCGGAAATGCATCCATACCCGCGGCGCTGACCGGCGCCGACGTGATCGCCAGCGACCTGTGCCCGGACCTGCTGGAGCGCGGCCGTGCGATCGCCGAAGCCCGCGGCGTGAGCCTGACCTGGCAGGAGGCCAACGCCGAAGCGCTGCCGTTCGAGAACGACCAGTTCGACGCGGTCTTATCCTGCATCGGCGTGATGTTCGCCCCGCACCACCAAGACGCCGCCGACGAGCTGGTTCGGGTATGCCGGCCAGGCGGGCTCGTCGGGCTGATCAGCTGGACCCCGGAAGGCTTCATCGGCCAGATGTTCGCCACGATGAAGCCGTTCATGGCTGCACCGCCGCCCGGTGCGCAGCCGGCGCCGCTGTGGGGCAGTTCAGATCACGTGTGCGGACTACTGGGCGATCGGGTCAGCGACTTCAGCGCTGAACGCCACACACTGCGGGTGGACCGGTTCGCCGACGGCGCGGCGTTCCGCGATTACTTCAAGGCGAACTACGGGCCGACCATAGCGGCCTACCGCGGGCTCGAGGGCGACCCGGAGCGGGCGGCGGCGCTGGATGCTCAGCTGGCCGAACTCGGCGACCGGTACCTGGCCGGGACAGCGACGATGGAGTGGGAGTTCCTACTGGTCACCGCGCGAAAACGCTGAGCCGACGTTTCGCCGGGTCTAGCCGGTCATGCTCCGACTGTCCAGATAGAGCGGGAAGAACAGTTCCACCAACAGCAGACAGCACACGGACCATCTCGCCGGCGTACGCACTTCGAATGACTCCATCGAATACACCACCGGGTTTCCGCGTTGTGCCTGCTCTTTGGCGTCGAGGTAGACCCAGGTGGCGACGGCGCCCAAAATGATGAGGAAAACGGCGGATATCACCGCAAATCGGGCAAAACCGTCACTCGGAAGCATCAATGGGAACGTGTTCATCTAGCGCGGACGCCTTTCTCCAACCTCTGATGTGCACACTGCAAGGCAGCGGGCAAGCGCCGGTGAGGCGGGGCCGCAGACGGCCGGACCCCATCCGTCATTGGGGAACAGTATGCACACTCACGCAAGCTTGCGCGCAACTATAAGCGGACTCGCAGCGGAGCCACCAAGCACTCAAGCCGGCGCGAACAACGGCGCGCCGCCGCCGCCGCGCTCGGCCCGGGCGTCCACCGGCATCCCGCACTTCACCGAATCAGGTTCGCAGTCAACAATATTGGCCGCAAGCCGGAGCCCACTCTGTTCGGCAAGTTCGACGATGGCGATCACATAGGGAGTCGGGATCTCCGGGTTGTAGGGGTGGTAGTTGATCGTGTAGGTGAACACCGTGCCGCGTCCCGATACCGGGCGGGGCACCAACGCCCCGCCGCAGTCGCGGCATTCGCCGGCGGACGGATGCACCCAGCGCGCGCATGCGTCGCAGTGGTCGACGAGTAGCTCAGACGTCGGCTCGGCAGGCACGGCCAATACAGTACACTCTATTAGCTTTGGCGAATTGCGGGCCTCACGGAGGGGTGCAGATGAGCTATTTCGAAAAAGACGCGATCGTCTCCGGCATCGGCATCTCTCGAATTGGCCGTCGCACCGGCATCCCCGGATTCGATCTGACCATGGAGGCGGTGCGGGCTGCGATCGCGGACGCCGGCCTGGCCGCCGCCGATGTCGACGGCATCGCCACCCTCGGTGACACACCGCCCGGCGAGGTCAACGCCGCCCTGAACATCGAAGCCGCCGATTGCGGAAGCGGATTCGGCACGGGCGGTCTGCTCAGTCCGGTGATGTCGGCCTGCCGTGCGGTCGCTGAGCGCCGGGCCCGCCACGTGGTGATCTACCGGACGATTCAGATGCTGGGTGGCACCGTTCCGGTGAAGCAGGAAGAGAACGCGCCCGCCCCGGCCCTTGCGCGGATGTTCGAAACCCCCGAGGGTGCCCCGCGCCCGGCAGTCGGTGCGATGGACGACGTCACGGACCTTGTTGCGGCCCAGGCATATTCCGCGGCGAACTGGTTGGCGCTGAACTGCCGTCGGCACATGGAGCTGTACGGGACCACCAAAGAGCAGCTGGGCTGGGTAGCGCTCAACGGCAGGCGCAACGCCGCACTGAATCCGCTTGCGGTCTACCGCGATCCGATGACGATGGCAGACTATCTGGGCGCGCGTCCGGTGTCGACGCCGTTCGGGCTGCTGGACTGCGACGTTCCCATCGACGGTTCGATCGCGGTCGTCGTCTCGCACTCGGAGTACGGTCCCGACTGTCCGCACCGCGCCGTGGCGGTGGAGGCGATCGGCGGGTCAGACGGGGCCGGCGGATGGTTCCACCGCGACGACTATCCCAAGATGGCCATGTCGGATGCGGCGGGGCAGATGTGGTCCCGAACGCAGCTGAAGCCGGCCGACGTCGGCGTCGCCGAGTTGTACGACGGGTTCACGTTCCTCACCCTCGCGTGGCTGGAGGCCCTCGGGGTATGCGGCGACGGAGAAGCGGGCCCGTTCGTGGAAGGCGGTGCGCGCATCGCGCGCGAGGGTCAACTGCCGCTGAACACCTACGGCGGGCAGTTGTCAGCCGGACGCATGCACGGCTACTGGGCGCTGCACGAGGGGTGCCTGCAGCTGCGTGGCGAGGCGGGTGAGCGGCAAGTGTCGCAACGACCGGAGGTCGGCGTCGTTTCCGTGGGCGGTGGTCCCGTCGCGGGATGCATGTTGCTCACATGCTGAGAGCGCTTGCAGGAGAACCTAATTGAGTGTCCAGCCGGTCACCGGTCGAGGGGACAAGCGGGCTTCGCGAGTCGCCCGCAGCATCGAGGCCGACATCGTCCGCCGCGGCTGGACCGTCGGCGAATCACTGGGCTCCGAACACTCCCTTCAACAGCGCTACGGCGTCAGCAGATCGGTGCTGCGGGAAGCCGTTCGCCTTGTCGAACACCACCAGGTCGCGCGGATGCGGCGCGGACCCAACGGCGGGCTGCTGATCTGCGAGCCGGACGCCGGCCCGGCGACCCGCGCCGTCGTCATCTACCTCGAGCATCTGGCCACCACCATCGAAGAAGTGCTCAACGCACGGTCGGTGCTCGAGCCGCTGGCCGCCTCTCTTGCCGCCGAACACCTCGACGAACCCGGAATCGAGCGACTGCGAGCGGTCCTGCGCGCGGAAGCGCACTGGCAACCCGGTCAACCCGCGCCGCGCGACGAATTCCACGTCGCGCTGGCCGAGCAATCCAGAAACCCTGTGTTGCACTTGTTCGTCGACGTCTTGATGCGCCTGACCCGGCGTTACCTGCGGGACCGGGGCAGCGGGGCGGCCGCCGAAGCGATCGACCGCATGCGCCGGCGCTGTTCGGAGGACCATTCGGGAATCGTCGCCGCCGTCACCGCCGGGGATTTCGCGGGGGCCAAGACGCTCACCGAGCAACACGTCGAGGCGGTGAGCGCATGGTTGCAGACCTATCGCGCCCCCGCCGCCACGGACCGGGCACGGCAGCCACCGCGGGTTTCCCATGTCGAGGCGACGCGCGAAAAGCTGGCGGAGGTGCTGGCTGCGACCATCGGCGACGAGATCGCCGCGGCCGGCTGGCAAGTGGGCTCGGTGTTCGGGACCGAGACGGCCCTGCTGGAACGCTATGGGGTGAGCCGCGCGGTGTTCCGTGAAGCGGTGCGATTGCTGGAATTTCATGCCGTCGCTCACATGCGCCGCGGGCCCGGCGGAGGCCTGATCGTGACGAAACCCCGGGTACAGGCCAGCATCGACACCATCGCGCTCTACCTGCAGTACCGTCAGCCGAGCCGTGAGGACCTGCGCTGTGTCCGCGACGCTATCGAGATCGACAACGTCTCGAAGGTCACCGCGATGGTGGCCGGGGTCGCCGAGCCTGAGCCCGAAGTCGCGGCCTTCCTCGAGTCCGCCGAGGTTGCGTCTGCTCGCGAGCCCGACGATGTCCGCCAGGCCGGCGTCGAGGAATACCGGTTTCACCGCGGATTGTCGCGGCTGGCCGGCAACGCGGTGCTGGATCTGTTCCTGCGGATAATCGTCGAGTTGTCCCGCCGGCACTGGGCCAGTACCGGCCAGGCGTTGCCGACGTGGAGCGACGTCGTCGCCGTCGAGCACGCTCACTGCCGGATTCTCGAAGCGATCGCGGCCGGCGATGAAAGCCTGGCCCGCCACCGCATCCGCCGTCACCTGGACGCCGCGGCCTCCTGGTGGCTATAGCGGCAGATGTGATTCTCGTCGAGTCCGGGAGGTCAAGAGGTATATCGAACGCCCGCTTGGGGTACCCGCACACATGAAGTGCCGGTCCAGCAAGGCGCCGGCGTAAACCAAGGGCGGGGACGCTGAAATGACGTTGACCATCGAGAGCACCGAGACCACGCAACGAAACTTCGTTCACTCGGCGCTGCTGTACCGCACTCAGCGTGAGTACGTGGACTTTGTGGTGGGTTTCGTGGTTGACGGCCTGACGGCGGGTGAGCCAGTGTTGGTGGCCGTTCCCGGCGACGAGTTGGCGTTGCTGGCCGGTTGGTTGTGGCGCACCTGTGATGGACTGCCCGCCGGCCTGCGTTTGGTCGACATCAGCGACGTGGCCCGCAACCCCAGTCGTCTGCTGACGCTGGCGAGTTCGTTCGCCGAGGAATATCCGGATCGGCGGGTGCGGGTAGTCAGCGAGGTCGTCTGGCCCGGCCGCAGCGTCGACGAGCGCCTCGCCTGCGCGCAGCACGAGGCATTGATCAACACGGATTTGTCCGGTGACCTGATCACACAGTTGTGCCTGTACGACGCGCGCGGGCTGGACGCCGATGTGCTGGCGGATGCGCGCGCCACCCACCCGATGCTGTGGCAGTGCGGATCTGCGCACCCCAGCGCCGACTACGCGCCGCACGAAGTGGTGGCGCGTTGCAACCAGCCGCTACCGTCCAATCCGGGCGCGGTCAAGTATCTCGTCAGAGACAGTGCGGACCTGCGTCCGGCGCGGTTGTTCGCCGTCGACTATGCCGACTGGGTCGGACTGTCTCGGGGCGGCACCGAGGACCTGCAATTGATCGCAACCGAGCTGGCCTCGAACAGCTTGATGTACACGCCAGGGGCCTGTCAGTTGGCGTTCTGGCGACACGGCGACCATTTGGTCTGTGAGGCACGCGACACCGGACGGTTCGACGATCCGCTGACCGGACGCCGTCTACCGGGCGCAGAAGGTATGGCCAGCCGCGGACTGTTTCTCGTCAACGCCATGGCGGATCTGGTGCGTACCCACACCACTGCTTACGGCACCACCATCCAGGCGTATCTCCGGTTCGAACCGTCGCTCGGGCCAGTCGGATAAGCCCGGCGATGGGCGTCTCGCTGTCGACAACGCTGCAAACCTCGTTTGAGGACGCTGTCGAGCGAACCCGGGCGGCGTTGGCACGGCAAGGCTTCGGCGTGCTGACCGAGATCGACATGAAGGCAACGCTGAAGGCAAAGCTCGGCGAGGACATGGAGGACTACCTGATCCTGGGCGCGTGCAATCCGTCGTTCGCGCACCAGGCCGTCAACGTCTACCGGCCCATCGGGGTGCTGCTGCCGTGCAATGTCGTTGTCCGCGAGGACCCGGACGCACCCAACTCGGTGATAGTCGAGGCGATGGACCCCAAGCTGATGGTCGACGTGACCAACCAGCCGGGGCTCGACGAGATCGCCGGCGCGGTGCGCGGCCTGCTCGACGGAGCCCTTCAGGAGATTTCGGAAGGCTCTTCTCCCGGCGGGTAGTCAGGCGCGCCCGGCGGCCCCGCCAGGAACCGCTGAAGCAGTTCCCGACGTGTCGTCCGCGTCAATCGATCAGTCGACCGCTGGCGAAGTTATGGCCGTCTCAGGTGATCCCTGGGCCGTCCCGATCTCCGGTGCTGGCGCCGTTTCCTGGCACCCGGTAGGCAGCAACATCGCTATCAGTCCGGCGGCGATTGTCGCGGCGGCCTTCAGAATCCTCTTGCGCTTCGCGTTCATCGGAGTGCCTTTCAATTACGGGCGAATGGCCACATTTTCGCGCCGCGGCCACCACCGGATGCTATCGCTTTACGCAGCACCACGGAACGGTTTATTCTATTTGAGTCCAATAACTTAATCGGGCCTCGTGCGCGTGGTGGATATACCCGCCGCGCCCAGCAGAGTGCGGCCATTCTGGCCGCTTGTGCCGCGATGAGATGAACCTGGCCGCACGGCCCCGGGTGGGTGCTGAACACGCCATTCGGCAATCCGCTCAAGGCAGATCGCCCGAATTGAAGTTTGATTTGGCGATGGTGCGATATCTTGACGTCTGTCCGGAAGACATCGCGATCGGCGGCGTGCGCTACATGATTGATCTGATTGCATACCGAGCAGCAATTGTCTGGTCAACTGGTGGGCTGACGTGAGCACACCGACGTCGACGCGGTCGTCGCGATGGTTGGGACGCCGCTACCTGTTTCGCGTTGGGCGACTGAGTGTTCCGACGTTCGCGGCACTGCTGTACTTCGGCTTTGCCTGCGGCGTGGTACTCGGTGGATACGAAACGGGCCTCGGTTACTCGCGTTTTGCGGTGTCCGCTGTAATCCTTCTCGTATTTGCGCTGGCCGGTGCCCGAATCTGGTTCCTCATCGGTCATCCGAAATATGTCACCGACCGTACCGGTGGCGTGCGCTTAACAAACGCGGGTGCCGGCGCCTATGGCGGTTTGGTGCTCAGTTTTGCGGTGTCCTGGCCCGTGCTGCGGCTCATGGGGTTGGAGTTCTGGCGATTCTGGGATGGCACGGCCATTATCATGCTGGTCGGAGTGGCCATGACGCGTATCGGGTGCCTGATGAATGGTTGTTGTTCGGGACGCGAAACTCACGGGCCCATCGGCTTGTGGTTACCCAATGACCGCGGCGAATGGAAGCGTCGTTATCCGACGCAACTCTTCGAGGCAGGTTGGGCAGCGATAATTTTGGGTGTCGGGCTGTACTCATATGCACCATCCGAGCGCTCGGGATTGTTGTTTCTCGGTTCAGTCGCAGCGTATGGAATTGGCAGGTTCGGCCTCGAGCTGCTGCGCGCAGACGCGTCGAGCACCGCGCTGCCGACCCGTATCAATGTGGCGTTCTCAGCAATACTGACGGTGGTTTGTCTGGCCGCCTTCACGCTGAGGCTGCGTTAGCCCTGGTAGTGGCCGCGGCAGCCGCAAAACGAGGTTGCATGGTCGTCCTGCGAGGGCTAGCCTCGGACCTCGTGCGTCTTCTCGATCGAGCCGTAGTAGCCAGCACCCGCAGCGGGGTCTGATCCAGACCGACCCCCCGCTGTGGGTCGGAAGCTACTGCCGTCGGTCACTCCTTTGACCAGAGAAGACCGGCATCATGACACCTCTTCCTCACACCCTGAGCGCATGTCGGTGCAGCGCTACCGCTTGGTTCGGCGAGCGCTTCGGCGCGGCGATGCCACTCGGATTGCGCGCACAAGCCGAGGTGATGTCCTGGGAGAGCTTCGTCGCCACCTATGGCCACACCGCCGGCCCGCTGCGGCTGGGCCACTGGGCCTGCACCGACGCCGAGCGGCCCGCCGGCCGGCTCGGTCCACAGGCACGGCGGTTCCGGGCCATGATCGCCGTCGGCGATTCCATCAACACTGCGACGGCCTCCGCGAGCGGACCGATCGCTGCGCTCACCGCGATGCTGCATGAGCGGGGGATCGCAATCGAAACGTTGAAGTTCCATCAGCTGCAGTCGGGCTGCGATACCGCCACCTTCATCTGCGGCACGAACGGCGACCGCGCGAAGTGGGCGATGGGCTGGTCGAACGATCCCACTCAGTCCGCGCTACGCGCGCTGATCGCCTGCGCCAACCGCCTCCTCGCCTAGCTGGTGGTGCGTGCTCGCGCTGGCTAAAGCGCGTCCGGGTCGGCCAGTGGGACGACGATATGCGACGGCGAAGCACCACCCTGCTGGAGTTGGTAGCGACCGCCGAGCAGGGCGCGGCGGGCGGGCTTGGTGGGCACCAGATGCGGAAAGTCATACGTGGTGACGGTGAGGCGCAGTCGGTGGCCGGGCGCGATCAGCGCGGCCGTCGGGAAGATCTCCAGGTCGTAGCGGGTGAGCTCGCCGGGGAGGACGGGCAGCGCCGCCGTTTGGGTGCTGTAGTGATGGGGCCGCAGTACGGTGCCGTCGGGCAGGTACCAGGTGCGCTCGGGGTCCAGCGTGCGGTGTGAACCCAGCAGGGCTCCTTGGGTGAGCGGGCGGCTGGCGCCGTCCGGGGCGACGTCGTCGAGGTGCGCGACCCACAAAGTCTCGGTGGTGGTAGCGGTGGCGTGGATGGTCAGTGCGATCGGCCCGGCGACCAGACGCGCATCGGTGAACGGTTCGGTGGTGTAGGTCAGCGCATCGCGTTGCAGGCGCCGGTTGTCCTGGTCGTAGCGAATGACCCGGCCTCCGCGGGAGAACATGTAGCTGTTCATCCCTAGCGTCCACTGCTCGAGGCTGCGTCCCGAAAGTGGGCCGTGTGCCACGTAGTCGAGGGGCGCCGTGGTGATGTCCGGTGAGCTGTCCTGGCTCAGGCGGCCCGAGTCGGACAGGTAGAAGCGGGTCGGCGTCGCCTCGGCCAGCGGGTAGCCGTCGGTGCGGTACCACTGCGAGCTCCCGATCGCCTGAAAGACGAACGGCGGCCCGGAAACTTCGGCGGCAGGCTCGTCCCTGAGCCAGTAATCGAACCAGCGCAACTGCAGCGCATTGAGGTGCAGCCCGCCGAAGTCCGAGACGTGATACCAGGGGCCCATCATCAGCCGCACTCGATCGGACAGCGGCTGGCCGGGTTGCATCGGCGCCTCGTCGGGCAGGCCTGCGAACGCGTTCTGCAGCGCCGCGTAGTTCAGCGGCGCGCCACGCTGGAATGCGTCGTGCCAGCCCCCGACCAGGAAGACGGCCACACCGTTGGCGGCGATCTTCGGCAGCACCAAGCCCGGTCGCAGGGCATCCCAGAACGGCCCGTCCCAGGCGGTCTCGCCGCCGGACATCGCGTTGGCGATCAGAGGGCGAAAGTACTGTCGCTGGTCGCGTCCGCGTTGGCGCACCGCGGCGAAGCCACCCGATCGTGGTCGCGTGTGCCCGCCGCGGGTGAACAACTCCAATGTCGGATTCACCACGTTCAGCAGCCGGTAGACGGCCCCATATGCGCGTACCGTGCGCAGATGCGGCACTCCGCCCATCGCGGCGGCATCGCGATAGAAGTCGCGGGCCGCCATCACCGGAAAGATCGCTTTCAGCGGCGAGTCCGCGCCCACCGCGGCCGCGGTGAACAGTTGATTGATCGCCAGGTAGGAAATTCCGAACATGCCGACGCGGCCGTTGCCCTCCGGCAGGCCGGCAGCCCAGTTGACCAACTCCGCCCCGTCCTGCGCCTGCCTATCCTCGAACATCTCGAAGGAACCGCCCGACGCGCCGGTCCCCCGAACATCGACCATCACCTCGATATAGCCCCGTTTGACCAGGTACGGGGTGGCACCGCCGCCGATCTGGGCGGCCGGCGGCGGCGCCTTCTTGCCGTAGGGCGTTATCGACAGCAGCACCGGGAACGGACCCGCGGCGGGCTGCCCGGTCTCCGGCACGGTGGGGTAGTGGATGTCGGCGCGCAGCTCCGCACCGTCGCTCATCGGTACCGCGACGTTGTGGCGGACGCCAACACCGTACGCGGCAGGCCTGGGCGTCCACTCGGGTGTGAACGGCGACGGACTGGTCTTGCGCGGGCGTCTGGCCGCGGTTTTGCGCCTGGAGCGCAACCCGGGTCGCAACACTGCCATCGTTACCTCTCTACGGCGGGCACACGGAAAGCCCCTGTCTCGTGGCGCAATTGAGGGGCTTTTCCTATTGCTCGCGTTATTAAAGCGGACGCAGCACGATCGGCATGCCGTCTACCGGTATCGGCATGCCACCGTAGTCCCAGCGCGGCTGGTAATCCGGCCGCGGCAGCTCGAGGCGGTAGCGGCGCAGCAACCGGTGCAAGATCGTCTTGACCTCCAGCCGCCCGAACACCATCCCGATGCACTTGTGCGCGCCGCCGCCGAACGGTGCGAACGCGTAGCGGTGCCGTTTGTGCTCACTGCGCGGCTCGAGGAACCGCTCGGGGTCGAACTTCAGCGGGTCCGTCCACAGCTCTGACAGACGGTGATTCATCCCGGGATAGGCGATCACGTTGGTGCCCTTAGGGATGTAGTAGCCCAGCAGGTCGGTGTCGCGCACCGTCTGCCGCATCGCCCACTGCACCGGCGTCACAATCCGGATCGACTCGTCCATCACCAGATCGAGCGACTCCAGCTTCTCCAGCGACTCGATGTCGAGCGGGCCGTCGCCCAGGCGGTCGGACTCGTCCCGGCAGCGCTGCTGCCACTCCGGGTGCGCGGCAAGGTGATACGCCATCGTCGTCGCGGTGGACGTCGACGTATCGTGGGCCGCCATCATCAGGAAGATCATGTGGTTGACGATGTCCTCGTCGGAGAACTTGTTGCCGTCCTCGTCCTCGGTTTGGCACAACACCGACAGCAGGTCGTTGCCCTGCTTGCCGCGTTGTTCCCTGACTCGCTCGCGGAAGTAGTTCTCCAGCAGCTCACGCGCCTTGAGGCCGCGCCACCAGGTGAACGGCGGCACGCTGGTGCGGATGATCGCGTTACCCGCGCGGGTGGTGACGGTAAACGCCTTGTTGACCTTGGTGACCAGCTCGTGGTCGGTGCCGGGCTCGTGACCCATGAACACCATCGAGGCGATGTCCAGGGTGAGCTCCTTCATCGCCGGATAGAGCAGGAAACGCGCGTCGTTGGCCACCCAGTCGTTGGCGACCACCTGCGACACCACGTGATCCATCTGCTCGACGTAGCTGACCAGCCGGGAGCGGACGAACGCCTCCTGCATGATCCGCCGGTGGAACATGTGCTCGTCGAAGTCGAGCAACATCAGACCCCGGTGGAAGAACGGTCCGATCACCGGGACCCAGCCCTGCTGGGAGTAGTCCTTATTGCGGTTGGAATAAATGACCTGAGCTGCATCTGGCCCTAATGCCGCGACGCCGGGCAGCACCGGCGAGTCGCCGAACACGACCGGGCCCTTGGTCCGGTACAGGTGCAGCACGTAGTCGGGCCCCCCGCGCAACATCTCGATGATGTGCCCGATGACCGGCAGTCCCGCGTCGCCCAGGACCGGCTTGAGTCCACTGCCCTCCGGCGGCTCGGCCAGCTTTCGCTCCGGGAACTCCGTGTTGAGCAGCCTGCGTTCCACCAATCCCATGCCGGGGAAGTTGTTGATCGACGGGGTGAAACGGCGCCGTGCCTGGTCAAGCAGGTAGTGCGGGGTGCTGATGGTGGCGACCATTAACGCTCCTTTGCGGTTCCGCTTTGAGTGAGCGGTGTCACTTATTTCATCTATACTTCGGATAAACTTGACGGCTGTCAAGTTTGCTTTTCGATCGTCGTGGGGCAAGGTCAGGGTGTGATCAAGGGTGGATAGCCGGGCCGCCAACGCCGTCAATGAGGAGTCTTCGCCGGCCCTGCGCCGGCGTGGTGACAAGCAACGACAGGCGATCCTGCGGGCCGTGCGGGAATTGCTCGAGGAAAGGCCGTTCGCCGAACTCTCGGTCAGCACCATCAGCCTGCGAGCCGGGGTGGCCCGATCCGGCTTCTACTTCTATTTCGACTCCAAATATTCGGTGCTGGCGCAGATTCTGGCCGAGGCGGCCGAAGAGCTTGAAGAACGCACGCAGTATTTCGCTCCCCGCCAGCCCGGGGAATCACCGGAGCAGTTCGCCAAGCGGATGGTAGGAAGCGCCGCCGCCGTCTACGCGCACAACGATCCGGTGATGATGGCGTGCAATACCGCCCGCCACACCGACATAGAGATCCGCGACATTCTCGAACAGCAGTTCCAAGTGGTGCTGCAAGAGATCGTCGCGATCGTCGACGCCGAGGTGAAAGCCGGGACCGCCAACCCGATCAGCGATGACCTGCCGACGCTGATCCGCACGCTGGCCGGCACCACCGCGTTGATGTTGACCGGTGACCATCTCCTGGTCGGTCGCGACAGCGGCCTGGAGCGCCGCGTGCGGGTGCTCGAACAGTTGTGGCTCACCGCGCTATGGGGCGGCTCACCCAAGGTGTAGTCGATACCGCCGGTATGGTCTCCGGCATGGCGCAGACGGCTGGGCAATCTAAGGAGCGGTATTTCACCGGCAAGCGGTGTTTTGTCACCGGTGCGGCCAGTGGCATAGGCCGGGCCACGGCATTGCGGCTGGCGGCGCAGGGTGCCGAGCTGTATCTGACCGACCGCGACGAAGAGGGTTTGGCGCTGACCGTGTCCGACGCACGCGCGCTGGGCGCGGAAGTGCCTGAACACCGCGCTCTGGATATCTCCAATTACGAAGAGGTGGCGGCGTTCGCAGCTGACATACACGCCAGCCACCCCAGCATGGACGTCGTGATGAACATTGCCGGCGTCTCGGCCTGGGGGACCGTCGACCGGCTGACGCACGACCAGTGGACGCGGATGATCTCGATCAATCTGATGGGCCCGATCCACGTGATCGAGGCATTCCTGCCGCCCATGGTGGCGGCCGGCCGGGGCGGGCATCTGGTCAACGTGTCGTCGGCGGCGGGCCTGGTCGCGCTGCCGTGGCATGCCGCCTACAGCGCAAGCAAGTACGGATTGCGCGGACTTTCCGAGGTGCTGCGCTTCGACCTCGCGCGTCACCGCATCGGGGTTTCGGTCGTCGTGCCGGGGGCGGTCAAGACACCGCTGGTCAACACGGTGGAAATCGCCGGCGTGGACCGCGAAGACCCCAAAGTCAGCCGGTGGATCGACCGTTTCAGCGGCCACGCGGTATCGCCGGAAAGGGCGGCCGAGAAAATTGTGGCCGGAGTCGCCAAGAACCGATACCTGATCTACACGTCGCCGGACATCCGCGCGTTTTACGCCTTCAAGCGGCTGGCGTGGTGGCCCTACAGTTTGGCGATGCGGCAGGTCAACGTGGTGTTCACGCGCGCGCTTCGGCCCACCCCAGTGCGTCGCTAGTCGGGCATCTCGAGTTCCAACCGCACGCCCAGTAACCGGATCGGACGGTCCAACTCGAACAGGTCCAGCACGTGGAGCACGGCCGTCGTGATGACGTCGGGATCGGTGCTGGGTGTTGTCAGCTTGCGGATTTTAGTGCGGGTGTAGAACGTCGCGGTCCGGACCGTCACCGCCACCCGTGTGACGATGCGGCCCGCTGCCACTACTTCATCGAGCGCTCGTCGGGCCAATTCGGTTATCGCCGAGTCCATTTCGGCTCGGTCGGTCAGGTCCCGCGGGAAAGTGACGACGTGGCTGCGAGAGCGCGGCACCCACGGTTCGGCGCTGACATCCGTATCCCCGCCCCCCTTGGCAAGCAGCAACAGCGACAGCCCGGTGCTCGGGCCGAAGACAGACGTCAGCAGCTCGGCATCGCTGTGCGCAAGCTCCCAGACCGTGGTAATGCCCAGGACGGCAAGCTTTTTCGCCGTCTTAGGGCCGACTCCCCATAGCGCGTCGACCGGACGCTCGGCCATCAGCGTCATCCAGTTCGCGTCGGTCAGGGCAAACACCCCGGCCGGTTTTGCGAAGCCGGTTGCGACTTTGGCGCGTTGCTTGTTGTCGCTGATACCCACCGAGCAGGACAACCCGGTCTCGGTGAAGATGACGGTGCGGATCTGTTCGGCGACTTCGGCAGGATCGGCTGGAGCAGCGACGGCGACATAGGCCTCGTCCCAGCCCCACACCTCGACCGGGTGTCCCAGGTCGCGTAACAATGCCATCACCTGGTCGGACGCCTCGTCGTAGGCGGCTGAATCGGACGGCAGAAACGTCGCTTCTGGGCAGCGGCGCGCGGCCTGGCGCAGTGGCATGCCGGCGCGCACCCCGAACTCGCGGGCCTCGTATGAGGCGCAGGTGACGACCTTGCGGGGTTCGTTCGGGTCGCCATTGCCGCCGACGATGACCGGCAGGCCGACCAGTTCGGGGTGGCGGCGCAATTCCACGGACGCCAGAAATTGGTCCAGGTCGATGTGCAGGATCCAGGGCGCTGCCGGTCCGGCCACTTCCGTACTCATCGACCGCAGAGCTTGCGAGCCAGGCTTCCCCACGCCTCGCTCAGCGTGTCGAGGGTGTGACCGCCGTCGTTGAGTTGATGTTCGACGTAGTCGGCGTCGAGCAGCGCCAGCAGTGCGTCTGTCTGTGCGTCGAGGTCACCGGTGGTCTGGGCCGACTGGAGCAAGACTCGCACGTGTGTCCGGGTCACCGCCGCGGCCGGTCCGTAGCGGCTCGACGGGTCCCGGTTGGCCGCCGACAGCAGCGCGTGGTGAGCATCCGCGAAGCACATCCGTTCGCGACCGAACGCCAGCAGGCGGTCCAGCGGCGGCGCGTCGGGCCCCAACGGCGGCGGCCCGAACAAAAAGGCTTGTTGACTGGCCCGTTCATCCTCGTCGAGCAGCACCATCATCAGACCGGCCCGGCTGCCGAAGCGGCGGAACAGCGTGCCCTTACCGACGCCGGCAGCCGCGGCGATGTCGTCCATCGTGACCGCATCGGCGCCGCGTTTGGCAATCAGGTCGCGAGCAACCTTGAGCAACAGAGCGCGATTGCGCGCCGCATCGCTTCTCCCTTTTGGACGTTCGTGGGCCAGCTCCTGCGGAGCGGACACCGGCAACTCGTCCACAGCAGCACTCTAACGCGCACGGAATAAAGCGGACCATAGTCCGGTTTGGTCGTGCAAAGATGTACATCAACTACCGAAGGGAACCGGACATGGCCGACATCAAAGTCTTGGCGCTCGTGGGCAGCCTGCGCGCGGCGTCGATCAACCGCCAGATCGCCGAACTGGCGGCGGCGGCGGCTCCGGACGGCGTCGTGGTGACGGTCTTCGAAGGGCTCGGCGAGCTGCCGTTCTACAACGAGGACATCGACCCGGCGATGAACGCCGCGGCCGGAACGGCGCCGGCCGCGGTGGCCGCCCTGCGGGCCGCGGCCGCCGAATCGGATGCGGCGCTGGTGGTGACCCCGGAATACAACGGCAGCATCCCCGCGGTGGTCAAGAACGCGATCGACTGGCTCTCGCGGCCGTTCGGGGATGGGGCGCTGAAAGACAAGCCGCTGGCGGTCATCGGCGGCTCGATGGGCCGCTACGGCGGGGTGTGGGCGCACGACGAGACGCGCAAGTCGTTCGGCATCGCCGGCGCGCGCGTGATCGACGCCATCAAGCTGTCGGTTCCGTTCGGGACCCTGGGCGGCGATGCCGTTGCGGAGAATGCCGAACTTTCCGCAAACGTGCGCGACGTCGTCGGCAAACTCGCCGCCGAAGCCGGCTGAGAGCGGTAGTCCCGGCTTTGCTGGCGCCTGGTCTGCGAAACGCGTGCAGCGGTGTTTGTCGGTGCCTGCTGATATACCCGGAGGTACGCGCAGCGCCCGGAACGCATGTGATCTGCGACACGCCGGGCGGCGCGCGGCAGACAGCCTCGCGACCAGGGAATTTCAAAAATGTTATTCAGAACATCTTGTATCTCGACAACTTGTCACCCACTAGGTGTAGTGTTTCGAGGGCCAGCAGAACCCAGCATCACCGAGCCAGCCAGGCCTGGGGAAGCTCCCGGAATCGGCTTGAACAGTTCGCAGCCACAGCTTCGACGGGATAGCCGCAGGATGGGAATTTGGGGGCTTGACGGGCCGCTGAATACAGCGCAGACGCATCACCAGAGTAGTTGCCAGTTCGTGACAGTCCCCAACCCGCCATCTTCCCGCAAAGGAGCGGTATCTCCGATGAGCATCACCGTCTACACCAAGCCCGCATGCGTGCAGTGCAGTGCCACCTACAAGGCGCTGGACAAACAAGGCATCGCCTACGACACGGTCGACATCACCCTGGACCCCGAGGCGCGCGACTACGTCATGGCACTGGGGTATCTGCAGGCTCCCGTCGTGGTGGCAGGCGACGACCACTGGTCGGGTTTCCGGCCGGATCGCATCAAGGCGCTCGCCGCGGCCGCGCTGAGCGCCTGAGCGGCAGACGATTGGTAAGGAGGTTGCGGTGCCCATGGATACCCGGGGGCGCAACCCAGCTTGGATGAGTGCCGACCCGTCCCCCTCGCCGCTCGGCGGCTGGGGGTGCCCCCAACGCCCGGCTGCGCCGCGCTTGCGATCGTCACTGGTCTATTTCTCCAGCGTGTCGGAGAACACCCACCGCTTCGTCCAGAAGCTGGGTGTTCCCGCCACGCGGATACCGCTGCATGGCCGAATCGAGGTCGACGAGCCGTACGTGCTGATACTGCCCACGTACGGCGGCGGCCGTGCCACCCCGGACATCAACGACGGGGGCTATGTCCCCAAGCAGGTCATCGCGTTCTTGAACAACGAGCACAACCGGTCGTTGATCCGCGGCGTCATCGCTGCGGGCAACAACAACTTCGGCGCCGAATTCGCCTATGCGGGCAACGTGGTCTCCCGCAAGTGCGGCGTTCCGTACCTCTACCGCTTCGAACTGATGGGAACCGCCGACGACGTCGACGCCGTCCGCGCGGGTCTGGCTGACTTCTGGAAGGAACAGACGTGCCCCCAACCGTCACTGCAGAGCCTGTAACCGCTCCAGCGCACGCGCTGCCCGACGAAACGGATTACCACGCGCTCAACGCGATGCTGAATCTGTACGACGCGGACGGCAAGATTCAGTTCGAGAAGGACCGGGAGGCGGCCCACCAGTACTTCCTGCAGCACGTCAACCAGAACACCGTATTCTTCCACAATCAGGACGAGAAACTCGACTACCTGATCCGCGAGAACTATTACGAGCGTGAGGTTCTCGACCAGTACTCACGCAACTTTGTCAAGACGCTGCTGGACCGTGCTTACGCCAAGAAGTTCCGGTTCCCGACGTTTCTCGGCGCGTTCAAGTACTACACCTCTTACACGCTCAAGACGTTCGACGGGAAGCGCTATCTGGAGCGTTTCGAGGACCGCGTGGTCATGGTCGCGCTGACGCTGGCGTCCGGCGACACCGCGTTAGCTGAGAAGTTGGTCGACGAGATCATCGACGGCCGATTCCAGCCTGCCACACCGACTTTCCTGAATTCCGGGAAAAAGCAACGCGGTGAGCCCGTCTCGTGCTTTCCTGCCGGAACGCCGGTGGATACTCCCGAAGGGCCGAAGGCGATCGAGACTTTGCGGGCAGGTGACTGGGTGCTTTCGCACGACGGATCCTTCTCCGTCGTCGAGTCCGTCGTCGAGAACCCCAACGACCAAGCGCTCGTATCGATTTCACACTTCGGGCACGGGGAGCCAATCCTGTGCACCCCCGAGCATCCGATCCTGGTGTGGACCACGCGCGAGGTGCAGACACTTATCGACGGCGATGGCGCCGACCCGTTCAACGGATTCGTTTGGTTGGCTGCCAAAGACATTCGCCCCACAGACTTCGTCGTGACAGCAGCACCGCTGGAGGGACGGACGCGGCGGGTCTATGACCTGATGGAGTACGTTGGCGCGGGCGAATACGAAGAGGTCGACGGGCTCATACGTAAGGTCAACACCGATCGGAAGCACCGCGACAAGCAGCGCCACCACATGCGCTTCGTATCCGTGAATCGCTACGTTGAAGAGTCGTACGACCTCGGCCTTATCCTCGGCTGGTACGTCGCTGAAGGCCATATCTCCAAGCGATCGGGACCCGCGGACCGGACCGCCAACGGCATCCACTTCACGATCGGCACACACGAACTCGAGTATCAGCAGGAGTTGGCAGCGGCGTTCAAGCGCGTGTTCGCTGCGGACCTCGCCGTCCACCAGAGTGTGTCGGACCAGTCGGTGCGAATGATTTGTAACAGCAAGGTCGTTGCGTCGCTATTCCTTTCCATGGTCGGCAATGGATATCACTTGAAGCGGTTGTCCCATGACGTATTAACGGCCGACGAAGAGTTCCAGCGAGGATTGCTGGCCGGCTTGTTCCGCGGCGACGGGTGCAGCACCACCGGCGGCATGGTGCTCGACCTGGTGAATGCGGAGCTGATTGATCAGGTTCAGCTTCTTTTGCGCCGAGTCGGGATCGTGTCCAGGGTCCGCCAGTACGTCAACCGATCGGCCAACGTGACGGGACAGGTGTTCGTGCCCGGTCTGCCCGGCGCCAACGAAGACTTCATCTTCGATGTCGGTAAGAACCTGCACAACTATGTCGGCCAGAAGGGGACGTCGCGCACCACTTATCAGGTCGTGCATGGGCGGCACGTGTACGGAATCCGCGAGCTGAAGCGCACACAGGATGTTCCAGCGAAGGTCTACAACCTCCACGTCAACGAGACGCATACGTACACCATTCGCGGCACCGTTGTGCACAATTGCTTCCTCCTTCGCATCGAGGACAACATGGAGTCGATCGGGCGGTCGATCAACTCGGCGTTGCAGTTGTCCAAGCGCGGCGGGGGAGTTGCGCTGCTGCTGACCAACATTCGCGAACACGGCGCGCCGATCAAAAACATCGAGAACCAGAGCTCGGGTGTCATCCCGATCATGAAGCTGCTCGAGGACTCGTTCTCCTACGCCAACCAGCTGGGCGCGCGCCAGGGCGCGGGAGCGGTCTATCTGAACGCCCATCATCCAGACATCTACCGCTTCCTGGACACCAAGCGCGAGAACGCCGACGAGAAGATCCGGATCAAGACGCTGAGCCTCGGCGTGGTGATCCCCGACATCACTTTCGAGCTGGCCAAGCGTAACGACGACATGTACCTGTTCTCGCCTTACGACGTCGAGCGGGTCTATGGCCTCCCGTTCGCCGACATCTCGGTGACCGAGAAGTATTACGAGATGGTCGACGACGCGCGCATTCGCAAGACCAAGATCAAGGCGCGGGAGTTCTTCCAGACGCTCGCCGAGCTGCAGTTCGAGTCGGGCTACCCGTACATCATGTTCGAGGACACGGTGAACCGGGCCAACCCCATCGAAGGCAAGATCACCCACTCCAACCTGTGCTCGGAGATCCTGCAGGTGTCCACCCCGTCCGTCTTCAACGACGACCTCTCGTATGCCAAAGTGGGCAAAGACATTTCGTGCAACCTGGGCTCGTTGAACATCGCCAAGACGATGGACTCGCCGGACTTCGCCCAGACCATCGAGGTGGCGATCCGCGCGCTGACCGCGGTGAGCGACCAGACCCACATCACGTCGGTGCCCTCAATCGAGCAGGGCAACAACGACTCCCACGCCATCGGCCTGGGGCAGATGAACCTGCACGGCTATCTGGCGCGCGAGGGCATCTTCTACGGCTCCGAAGAAGGCGTCGACTTCACCAACATCTACTTCTATGCCGTGCTGTATCACGCGCTGCGGGCCTCCAACCGCATCGCGATCGAGCGTGGTACGCACTTCAAGGGATTCGAGCGGTCCAAGTACGCGTCGGGGGAGTTCTTCGACAAGTACACCGAGCAGTCGTGGGAGCCCAAGACCGAGAAGGTGCGTCAGCTGTTCGCCGACGCGGAGATCCGCATCCCGACGCAGGACGACTGGCGCCGGCTGAAAGAGTCGGTGCAGGCGCACGGCATCTATAACCAGAACCTGCAGGCGGTGCCGCCGACCGGGTCGATCTCCTACATCAACCATTCGACGTCGTCGATCCACCCGATCGTGTCGAAGGTCGAGATCCGCAAGGAAGGCAAGATCGGCCGCGTCTACTACCCGGCGCCCTACATGACCAACGACAACCTGGAGTACTACCAGGACGCCTACGAAATCGGCTACGAGAAGATTATCGACACCTACGCGGCGGCCACTCAGCATGTGGACCAAGGGCTTTCGCTGACGTTGTTCTTCAAGGACACGGCGACCACCCGCGACGTGAACAAGGCGCAGATCTACGCCTGGCGCAAGGGAATCAAGACGCTGTACTACATCCGGCTGCGCCAGATGGCGCTGCAGGGGACTGAGGTGGAAAATTGCGTCAGCTGCATGTTGTGACGATTTGTCTCTGACAGCAGAGAATCCGTGACCGCCAAACTTCCGTCCGGGGGCGTGATCTATGGGATCAGGCTCCGGTCGGAGTCCGGCTATCGCTATGTAGGTCTCACGACCAAGTCAGCCAAGATTCGCCTCCGGCAGCATGTAAAAGTCGCGCGGTCGGGAAGGAAAACCCCTTTCTACGATTGGCTTCGAGTGCACGATGGGGATGGTGTCGTCGCCGACGACCTTGATCGGGTAGAAGGCCTCGGAGAGCTCGGACAGGCAGAGATCGAATGGATCGAGCGGCTCAGAATGCGCGGGCACCCACTGCTCAATTTGTCTCGGGGAGGTCTGGGTCCGATGGGGATTGAATGGACGGCCGAAATGCGAGAGGCAGCGAAGATTCGATCGACGGGCCGGAAAGGCGTGAGTAGATTCGCTGACGATAACCCCTTCTACGGTCGCACCCATGGTGCTGCGCAGCGTGCGAAATGGTCGAAGCTTCGGAAGGGGCGTAACGGCGGGCCTGACAATCCCAACTACGGAAAGATCGGTGAGAATCACCCGAGCTTCGGTCGTGTCATGTCGCAGGAAGCCCGCGAAAGGCTGGCCGAACAAAGGCGAGGCGTCCGCAACCCGAACTACGGGCGCAAGGCAAGCGATGAAACCCGCGCAAAGATGTCGGCAGTGCGTAAGGGTCGGCCAATGCCGTCGAGTAGGCGTAGCGCCCACACCGGATATCACACCAATCGGGGTATCAGGAAAGACACCTGTCGCTACTGCATTGAAAATTCGCCATGCGAAACCACACGGTGATTGTCGGCCGAAACTTTCCGCGCGGCGGCGTGGGTTTCTGGGTGTCGCGAGTGGTATGTACGACGTCCAGTCGTCGTGTTGTTCGGCCAGCTTGTCGCCGATAGGCGGACCAGGCCCTCGTGGGTGGGGAAGATGCCGACCACGTCGGTGCGGCGTCGCCACTTCTGGGCCCGGTCTGCCCAGCTCAGCAGCCACAGCGCGGTAAGGTGCTTGGCGTGGTGAGAATGCCTCGACCGGCTAGACCGCACCACTCCGCCCCGAAGCCAGGAGTGAAGGTCGACGCGCGCAGCGAACGCTGGCGTGAACACCGCAAGAAGGTGCGCGGCGAAATCGTCGAGGCCGCCTTCCGGGCGATCGAACGTTCGGGCCCCGACGTGAGCGTGCGGGAGATTGCCGAGGAGGCCGGTACCGCCAAGCCGAAGATCTACCGGCATTTCCACGACAAGTCCGACCTGTTCGAGGCAATCGGGGAACGCCTGCGCGACATGCTATGGAGCGCGATTTTCCCGAACATCGACCTGACCCGCGACTCGGCCCGCGAGGTGATCCGGCGCAGCGTCCAGGAGTACGCCAACCTCGTCGACAAGTACCCCAACGTGGTGCGGGTCTTCATTCAGGGCCGTTTTGTGGCCCAGTCCGAGGCGGCGGTGCGCACACTCAACGAAGGCCGGGAGATCACCCTGACCATGGCCGAAATGTTCAACAACGAGCTGCGCGAGATGGAGCTGAGTCGCGATGCGCTGGAACTTGCCGCGTTCGCCGCGTTCGGGTCGGCCGCGTCGGCGACCGAGTGGTGGCTGGGCCCGGAGCCCGACAGCCCGCGACGCATGCCGGCCGACCAGTTCGTCGCACATCTGACGACGATCATGATGGGCGTCATCGTCGGCACCGCCGAGACGCTCGGCATTTCCATGGATCCTGACCAGCCGATCCACCATGTGGTACCGAGTAATCCCGCTGTGAGTTGAGCCACGTCCCGCGTCGAACAACGTTGACATACTCGAGGCATTCGATAACACTCGTCCTAACCGATACCCTGGGTACTAGGTATTTGTTCGGTAGTTGCAAGGCCAGGCGTCTACCACCCACAGACGCGCCAGCAAACGCCCCAGCCGAGACTCAATAGGAAGACCAATCAATGACTGATACGGCGATTCCCATCAGCCAAACGGAGTCCCTGCCTTCCCAAGATTCCCCCACGCCGGTGCACACCCGCGTCGTCATCATCGGGACCGGCTTCTCCGGCCTGGGCATGGCGATCGCGCTGCAGCGGCAGGGAGTGGACTTCGTCATTCTGGAGAAGGCGGACGACGTCGGCGGCACCTGGCGGGACAACAGCTACCCCGGCTGCGCATGCGACATCCCGTCGCACCTGTATTCGTTCTCGTTCGAGCCGAAGCCGGACTGGAAGAACCCGTTCTCGTATCAGCCCGAGATCTGGGACTACCTCAAGGGCGTCACCGACAAGTACGGGCTGCGCCGCTACATCGAGTTCAACTCGTTGGTCGACCGCGGACACTGGGACGAGGACGAGTACCGCTGGCACGTGTTTACCACCGACGGACGCGAATACGTCGCCCAGTTCCTGGTCTCCGGGGCGGGCGCATTACACATTCCATCCTTCCCCGACATCGAGGGTCGCGAGGAATTCGCAGGTCCGGCGTTTCACTCCGCGGAGTGGGACCACAGCGTCGATTTGACCGGCAAGCGGGTTGCGATCATCGGAACGGGCGCCAGCGCGATCCAGATCGTGCCCGAGATCGTCGGGCAGGTCGCCGAACTGCAGCTCTACCAGCGCACCCCGCCGTGGGTGGTGCCGCGGTCCAACCCCGACCTGCCGCGGTCGCTGCGCCGGGCCATGCAGACGGTACCCGGGCTGCGAGCGCTGACGCGTCTCGGTATCTACTGGGCCCAGGAGGCGCTGGCCTACGGCATGACGAAGCGGCCGAATGCGCTGAAGTTCATCGAGGCCTACTGCAAATACAACATTCGCCGCTCGGTCAAGGATCGTGAGCTGCGCCGGAAGCTGACCCCAAAGTACCGCATCGGTTGCAAGCGAATTCTGAACTCGTCCACCTACTACGGCGCCGTCGCAGATCCCAAGACGCAACTGATCACCGACGGGATCTCCCGGATCACCCGCGACGGCATCGTCACCTCCGACGGAACCGAACACAAGGCCGACCTGATCGTGTACGCCACCGGCTTCCACGTCACCGACTCCTACACCTACGTCCAGATCAAGGGCCGGCACGGCGAGGACCTGGTGGACCGCTGGAACCGGGAGGGCATCGGCGCACACCGCGGGATCACCGTCGCGGACATGCCCAACCTGTTCTTCCTGCTGGGACCCAATACCGGGCTGGGGCACAACTCGGTGGTGTTCATGATCGAATCGCAGATTCACTACGTCGCCGACGCGATCGCGACGTGCGACAAGCTGGGCGCGCAGGCGCTCGCACCGACGCGCGCCGCGCAGGACCGGTTCAACGACGAGCTGCAGGCCAAGCTGGCGACGTCGGTGTGGAACAGCGGTGGCTGCAGCAGCTGGTACCTCGACGAGCACGGCAAGAACACAGTGCTGTGGGGCGGCTACACCTGGCAGTACTGGAGGGCGACCCGCGGGGTCAAGCCTGAGGAGTACCAGTTCTACGGGGTGGGCAAGGGCGCTAAGGCCAATCGGCCGGCGCTGGCCGCCAGCTAGGTCTGCCGAGCAGACGCAAAAGCACCCAATTCAGCGCCGATTTGGGTGTTTTTGCGTCTGCTCGCGCCACTTTGCGTGCGCCGGCTCCGCGACACGGCAAACACAACTTCTTGTGTTGCCTCGCCTTGTCGGACCCCAGGGGTAGTGTTTGAAGTCCAAGCACGGCAACCAAATCGAGCGTGTGAAGTGGGGTTTCGGTGACCGAGAACATGAAGCTGATCGACCGCGTTTCGGCGATCAACTGGAATCGGCTGCAAGACGAGAAGGACGCCGAAGTCTGGGATCGGCTGACCGGAAATTTCTGGCTACCGGAGAAGGTGCCGGTGTCCAACGACATGCCGTCGTGGGGCACATTGACCGCCGGTGAGAAGCAGCTGACCATGAGAGTCTTCACCGGGCTGACCATGCTGGACACCATCCAGGGCACCGTCGGTGCGGTCAGCCTGATTCCCGACGCGCTGACCCCGCACGAGGAAGCCGTCTATACCAACATCGCTTTCATGGAATCGGTGCATGCCAAGAGCTACAGCCAGATCTTCTCCACGCTGTGTTCGACCGCCGAGATCGACGACGCCTTCCGCTGGTCGGAGGAGAACCCGAATCTGCAGCGTAAAGCCGAAATCGTGCTCAAGTACTACCGCGGCGACGAGCCGCTGAAGCGCAAGGTGGCCTCCACGCTGCTGGAGAGCTTTTTGTTCTACTCGGGCTTCTATCTGCCCATGTACTGGTCGAGCCGGGCCAAGCTGACCAACACCGCCGACATGATCCGGCTGATCATTCGCGACGAGGCCGTACACGGCTACTACATCGGCTACAAGTTCCAGCGCGGCCTGCAGCTGGTCGACGAGGCCAAGCGCGCCGAGCTCAAGGACTACACCTACGAGCTGCTTTTCGACCTGTACGACAACGAGGTGGAGTACACCCAGGACCTTTACGACGAAGTCGGGCTCACCGAAGACGTCAAAAAGTTCTTGCGCTACAACGCAAACAAGGCGCTGATGAACTTGGGCTATGAGGCACTGTTCCCGCGCGACGAAACGGACGTGAACCCGGCGATCCTTTCGGCGCTGTCACCCAACGCCGACGAGAACCACGACTTCTTCTCGGGTTCCGGGTCGTCGTACGTGATTGGCAAGGCCGTCGTCACCGAGGACGAGGACTGGGACTTCTAAAAGCACACGTCAGGCGCTGTAATCGTCAGGCACGGTACCGGGCTCGGTGAACACTTTCGACAGGCCAATTACGTTAGCCGGACTGTTGGACAAGCTGCGGCAATCGTCGAGGGGCGGTCATCGCGGCCCACTGTCACTGGTCAAGTCGATGAGCGACAACGGCGCGTGCTGAATGGGCCTAAGTAGGTACTTTGGAGGCAATCTGAGTGGCGACGGTGATCCCTTGATCCGTCGTGTTGTGTAGGGTGCAAGCTCCTACGTCGATCACCACATTGTTGCGGGCCGTCAGTGCCCGTTGACACGCCCAAGCCTCCCTGTTGGCCACCAGGGTTGTTGTTGCGGTGACTGTGCCGTTGGTGGTGGACACTGGGCCGACGTTCCACCGGTTATGAGGATTTGTGCTTGTGTCGGTGTAGCTGCGGTTGGCGCACGCCTGCCAGCTTTGCGATGACGCGCTGACAAACGCGGTAGCTGCCTGCACCGAGGGAAACAACACTACAAACTGCTGCACGTAGTGCGTGTGATGCCCCGGCTCCATGATCAGTTGTCCGTGCACGGCGGTCCATCCGCTTCCGTCGTAGGCCCCCGCCTCTGCCTCGCCGCTGACAGGCAGGCACTCGGGAGGCGCCGCCGGGTTGGTGCCGACATCCATCATGGTGTTCCACGTCTGGTTGACAGTCATTCCGGTGGCACTCATTGCGGCGTTCACCTGGTCGGGGCTGAGCAGAAGCCCATCCAGTGCCGTCTCCATGACCGGCGGCGGGGGTGGGGGCGTGGTCGTGGTCGCGACCGTCGGGGCCGCAGAGGGCCGAGCGGTGGTGGAGGGCGGTGAAGTATTGGCTGACGGGCGTAGTAGGTAGCCCGTGATCCCAGCGACGGCAAGGAGCGTGACGATCGCAGCGGCGATCAGACTCGGCTGGCGTTGGCGCCACCACGGGGTTGAAATCGTCTCGGAACGTATCCGCTCCACCGGGCCGTCTTGTTGACCGGCGGCGGTCGGAAGGGCGGCGAAGCGATTGCCCGCCGGTTCGGTGGCTGGGATGCGCGTCGAACTCGGCGTTGATCGCTGAATCGGAACGGTGATCGCCTCGGCGGCGGCGTCGGCCAACTCGACGGTAGTGGCATAGCGGTCATCGGGATTTTTTGCCATCCCGGTCGCGATCACCTCGTCAACCTGAGCAGGTACTTCCGGCCGGTTGATCGAGGGTCGGGGTGGGGGCGTATTCAAGTGTGCGGCGACCAGGCGCGCCATCGTATTAGCGGAAAAAGGCGGATCGCCGATGAGGCATTCATAAAGTACGCAGGCCAGCGAGTAGATGTCGGCGCGGGCATCTTCTTCGCCTGCGGTGTCTAAACGCTCAGGCGCGATGTACTGGAAAGTGCCGAGCATATAACCAGACTTGGTCATTCGCGTTTCGTCGAGGGCACGGGCGATCCCAAAATCGATCAGGTAGGCAAAGTCGTTCTCATTGAGCAGGATGTTGGAGGGTTTGATGTCGCGGTGCAGCAGCCCCACCTTGTGGGCGGCGTGCAGCGCCTCGGCGACCTGTCCGATGATGCGCACCGCCCGCACGGGATCCAGCGGCCCGTCGGCCAACACACTTTGCAGATCGCGGCCCTCGATCAATCGCATATCCACATAAAGGCGGCCGTCGATTTCGCCGTAGTGATGGATCGGAATGACGTGCGGGTCGCTTAATCGTGCCGCCGCATGTGCTTCTCGGCGGAATCGCCGCTGAAACTCCTCATCTTCAGACAAATTGGGAGGCAAGAGTTTAAGCGCAACGACGCGGTCGGTCTCGGTATCGTGGGCACGCCAAACCTCACCCATACCGCCACGGCCCAGCAACTCAATCAGCCGGTAGCGTCCGAATTCCACCTCGTCCATGGCAGGGCCTTCCGCCATCTACTCAGATGGAAAACGATACCGACCCCGGCGGGCGATTGTTCGGGTTTGATGTGAGTCGATCCACTTGCCAAAAATGCCTGGCGGCAAGCGCTCTCACAGCGCATCTGCTACAGCTATCGATGGGACCGCCCCGACCCGTCCCCATATTCTTGCTGACTTGACAGCATCGAATATGGTCCATATGAGCGTCGGGCTGAAATTGGACTGCCCGAGTGGCAACTATGTAAGTTTCATTGCGGGAATTGGCAGGCCAACCCTCCACTATCAAGTTGTGACCAAGGCTCCTGATGCGCGGCACCGCAGGTTAGCCGCGCTCCCAGCGAGCGCGCAGACATGATCCGGAGCGTGGCGACGGCATTGAGGGCATACCTGCGCTAGTAGTGAAGCTTGCTGAAGCGAACCAACAAATCGATCGGCGCGGGTTCGTGCTGGCGCATAATTCGGCCGGCCCTTGGCGCTGAAGCGGAGCGCAATTGCCTGTTAATTTGCCGAGAATCCGCCGATGCTATTCTCCGAACTTGCTCGCTGGTGACTCGACCCGGTGCTACTGCGCATTGAAGAGTGCCATACATAGCTCAGCGGAGGTCTAAAGAACGTGGCAATCAAACGAGGGTTCGCCGTAGCCGCCATGCTCGCCGGGTTAGCTGTCGGTACAGCTGGCAACGGGTGGGCTGACACGACGATGAGCGGTCCCTACTCTGCGACAGATACCAGCTCGGCAGGCCGAAGTACGACGGCGACTTGGTACTTCACGCCCTGCGGTGACGAATGCGCGGATGTAGACCTCGGCAACGGAATGAGCTCGCAAGCGCGATTCACGAACGGTCAATGGGTAATGGATGTAGCGGGTGACGCGGCCGACTGCGGAGATGGCACCCACGTTCCCAGCGCCCAGGACATTCACTACGCCTGGGATGCAAACACCCTTGCGGGCACAGCCAAAGTCACCTACACGGTGCCGGCTTGCGGACACGGCACCGGGACATGGAAGCACACTATTCAATTGAGGCAAGCACCCTGACCCATTGCCTCGCTTTGCCTTGCGGAGCGGACCCGGGCCAGTCTCTTTGCGCACGTTAATGTCTTGCGGCAGAAGGAACCCCGAAACTGCAAATTCGCGGGGTAGAGTACTAACTTCGCTTTGTCCCGAAGGAGGTCGCCGTGTCGGAACCGCCCAGCTACCCGCCTCCACCGCCGCCGCCGGGTGATCACGGGTACCCGCCCTCATCGGGCGGCTACGGTTATCCCCCGCCGGCGGCGGGCGGCTATGGCTATCCGCAGCAGGGCAGCGTCGGCACCAACAGCATGGCCATCGCGTCGTTGGTGTGCTCCCTGGTCGGCTGGATGTGCATCATCGGGCCCATCCTCGGCTTGATCTTTGGCTTCGTCGCGTTGGGCCAAATCAAGCAGACAGGTCAGGACGGCCGCGGCATGGCGATCGCCGGGATAGCGATCAGCGGCGCGGTTATCGGGTTGCTCGTCCTCATCGGGATCGCACAACTGTTCATTTCCCACTAGTCGCGCATGGGACTTCGAGAGGTGAACGGCGCATGAATTGTCTGGATCGGACGAGCGGGGGCGAATCAACAGCCATGACACTGATGGGGTGATGACATCTGGTTCCCCTCGTAGTCACCCCAGCTTTGTGCGGTCCGTAGTGCGCTGGCTGCAGGCCGGCTATCCCGACGGCGTGCCCGGGCCCGATCGGGTGCCACTGCTGGCGCTGTTGCGCAGCACGCCGCTTACCTCCGAACAGCTCAAAGAGGTAGTCAGCAACCTCACCGCCAAAGGCTCGCCCGCCGTCGCCGACGGCGTGATCGACGGCAACGAAATCGCCGAGTCCATCGCCGAGCTGACCAACCACGATCCCGGCCCGGAGAACGTCCGGCGAGTGGCCGCCACGCTGGCCGCCGCCGGTTGGCCGCTGGCCGGCATCGACGTCAGCGAGGTGATCCCGGGTGACGAAGACGGCGAGGCCGCCGAAGAGGTCGCGTGGCAGCCACGCGCTTCGTCACACCTTTGAGATGTCGATGACGAAGCGGTAGCGCACGTCGCTGGCCAGCACCCGTTCGTAGGCCTCGTTGATGTAATCCGGTGTGATGACCTCGATTTCGGGCGTCACGCCGTGTTCGGCACAGAAGTTCAGCATCTCCTGGGTTTCGGCGATACCGCCGATGTTGGACCCGGACAGGCTGCGCCGCGCCAGCGCCAGCGCGAATGCCGGTACCGGCATCGGGTGTTCGGGGATGCCCAGCTCGACGAGGGAGCCGTCGACGTCGAGCAGGTTCAGGTAGGCGCCCAGATCCAGGTTCGCCGACACGGTGTTCAGGATCAGGTCGAAGCTGCCGCGCAGTTTGCGGAAGGTGTCCGGGTCGGCCGTCGCGTAGTAATTGCTTGCGCCCAAACGCAATCCGTCTTCCATCTTCTTCAGTGACTGGGACAGCACCGTCACCTCGGCGCCCATCGCGGCGCCCAGCTTGACGCCCATGTGACCGAGCCCGCCCAGGCCGATGATGGCCAGCCGGGTGTCGGGCCCCGCCTTCCAATGCCGCAGCGGCGAGAACAGCGTGATACCCGCGCATAGCAGAGGTGCCGCGGCGTCCAGCGGCAGCGAATCGGGGATTCGCACCACGAAGTTCTCGTCGACGACGATCGCCTGGCTGTAGCCACCCTGCGTCGGGGTGCCGTCCTTGTCGATGGAGTTGTAGGTGAACGTCGCGCCCGGCTTGCAGTACTGTTCTAGTCCCGCCTTGCAGCTGCGGCATTGGCCGCAGGAGTTCACCATGCAGCCCACGCCGACGTGGTCACCCACCTTGTGTTTGGTGACCGCAGAGCCCACGGCCGTCACTACACCGGCGATCTCGTGGCCGGGGACGACAGGGTAGTTGGGTTTGCCCCACTCGGCTTTGACGGTGTGGATGTCGGAGTGGCAGATGCCGGCGAACTCGATGTCGATCGCGACGTCGTGCGGACCCGGGTCGCGGCGGTCGATCGTGGTTTTCGTCAACGGCGCGGTGGGCGAGGTTGCGGCGTATGCGGAAACAGTGCTCATAACAGCCTTCTTGTCTTTGTCTTGGGGAGTCCTCAAAAAGTTTAGTTAGGTTAAAGTTGTTTTTCCAACCGGCCAGGTAGGGCCCGACGGCCAGCTTATGACGTTCGGCCGGAAGAGCAGCCCACCGGAAGTCGCTGGGGCCAAGGCCTGAGGCGGCCACGTCGTCGGGGTCGTCGCGCAGCGCTTCGGCCTCTTCCGCAATCGAGCCCGTCGATGTGCGCGCTCTGCCTCCAGAATTGCGGCACGGGCCGCCTCGGACCGGGACTTGCCCTCGCTGGTTAAGGCCACCAGGGCGCGTTCCACGTTGTGCCAAGCCAGCGTCGGCCGATCGGGGCTCGCCTAATTGATCGGCGCGTTGACCCAGCGCAGGTCGTCGACAATGCCGCGCGCGGCAATCAAACCCTGGCCGGTCTGCCAGATTTCGTCGTTGACGACGAAGACCCGGTTGTCGCGATAGGCGGAGAGCTTGCGCCACGGGTCGCTGTCGAAGATGGTCGCGGCATGCTCCGCCACTGCAGATGACGTGCAGGACACATAGATGATGTCGGCGTCGGCGGCCGACCAATCCGGCGACCTGGCCAGGTCGGCGTCGGTGGTGCCGAATTCGATGAAGGCCTTGTCGGTGAACCGCTGTGACGCGGGCCGGTCCACCCCGACCGCGACAAGCACGCTGGCCGGAAAGTTTTTGGACCCGTACACGCGCATGGTGTTGTCGGTCAGCTCGACGATCGAGGCCTGGAAGTGCGCCGCGTCATGCTTGGACCCGACCTCGCTGGCCCGTCGGGAGAAGCCGGCGATCAGCCCGTCGACTGCGGCGCCGCGCGCGGTGGCCGCACCGACACCGCGCAGGTTGTCCTGCCAGCCTGCGCCCGGTGCCCCGGTGAACACCGTGGGAGCGATCGCCGCCAGCTGCGGATACAACTTCGGCGTCAAGCCCTGCGAGCCGAGGATCAGATCGGGGTGGGCGGCCTTGATGGCGTTCAGGTCGGGGGAGCCGCGGGTCCCCACGCCGGGCAGCCCGTGCACCGCGTTGCCCAAGTAGGACGGCTGACCGGACGAGCCGTCCGGCAGCGCCGCGCCGACGACCCGCGACTGCAGACCCAGCACGCACAGCGCGTCGAGCTGGTCGCCGGAAAGCACCACGATGCGCTGCGGGTCGGACGGCACCTGCACGACGTCGGGTGTGACGCCCTCGGCATTGTGGGCCGGACGGGTCGGCGGTCCCGGGTCCGGGGCGGCGGCATCGTGCGCGCACGATTCGTCGGACTTGCGATCGTTACCCAGCACGCCGGCCCCCGCGATCTGGGTCGTCGGGGTAGGCACTGACCGCGACGGCTTGGGAGGGTGATCGGACCCGCACGCGCTGCACGTCAGAATCGCCGCCGCCGCGGCTACCGAGGCTGCTGACATGAGTCGCATCCGGCCGAAACGCACGGGTCCGACGGTAACATCCGCTCGCCCCGGCCCCCTCCGCCGAAACGGGCCGAACGCACGTCAGAAGGGATTACGACAGTTTGTAGGACCAAACCTTCCACTGACCCCATCGAAGGCTAAGATTCTGGGCAGTGTTGGTTTTTTGGGGCCTCTTGGCTTTTAGGCCTCTATCCGGGACGGATGTTTGGAGGAGCTGTTGACAGCCGAAGCGCCCCCGTTGGGAGAACTCGAAGCCGTCCGTCCCTACCCGGCTCGGACGGGTCCCAAAGGGAACCTGGTCTACAAGCTGATCACCACCACCGATCACAAGCTGATCGGCATCATGTACTGCGTCACCTGCTTCATCTTCTTCTTCATCGGCGGGTTATTGGCGCTGTTGATGCGCACCGAGTTGGCCGTGCCGGGTCTGCAGTTCCTGTCGAATGAGCAGTACAACCAGCTGTTCACCATGCACGGCACGATCATGCTGCTGTTCTACGCGACCCCGATCGTGTTCGGCTTCGCAAATCTCGTGTTGCCGCTTCAGATCGGCGCCCCCGATGTGGCATTCCCGCGACTGAATGCCTTCTCATTCTGGTTGTTTGCGTTCGGCGGCATAATCGGGATGGCCGGCTTCATCACGCCCGGCGGGGCGGCCGACTTCGGCTGGACCGCCTACACCCCGCTAACCGACGCCATCCACTCGCCCGGGGCTGGCGGCGACCTGTGGATCATGGGCCTGATCGTCGCCGGTCTGGGCACCATCCTGGGCGGGGTCAACATGATTACCACGGTGGTCTGCATGCGCGCCCCCGGCATGACCATGTTCCGGATGCCGATTTTCACCTGGAACATCATGGTGACGTCAATCCTGGTGTTAATCGCGTTCCCGCTGCTGACCGCCGCGCTGTTCGGGCTGGCCGCCGACCGCCACCTTGGCGCACACGTCTACGACCCCGCCAACGGCGGAGTGTTGTTGTGGCAGCACCTGTTCTGGTTCTTCGGGCATCCCGAGGTCTACATCGTCGCCCTCCCGTTTTTCGGCATAGTCACCGAGATCATCCCGGTGTTTGCCCGCAAACCGATCTTCGGCTACACCACGCTGGTATACGCGACGCTGTCGATCGCCGCGCTGTCGGTGGCGGTTTGGGCGCACCACATGTTCGCCACCGGAGCCGTCCTGCTTCCGTTCTTCTCCTTCATGACATATCTGATCGCGGTGCCCACTGGGATCAAGTTCTTCAACTGGATCGGCACCATGTGGAAGGGCCAGTTGACATTTGAGACGCCTATGCTGTTCTCGGTCGGGTTCCTGGTGACCTTCCTGCTAGGTGGCCTGACCGGTGTGATACTGGCCAGCCCACCGCTGGACTTCCACGTCACCGACAGCTATTTCGTGGTCGCCCACTTCCACTACGTGTTGTTCGGAACGATCGTGTTTGCGACGTTTGCCGGCACCTACTTCTGGTTCCCCAAGATGACCGGTCGACTGCTCGACGAACGGCTGGGCAAGCTGCACTTCTGGTTGACGTTCATCGGTTTCCACACCACGTTTCTTGTGCAGCACTGGCTCGGCGACCTGGGCATGCCACGCCGCTACGCGGACTACCTGAAGAGCGACGGCTTCATACCGTACAACGTCGTCTCGACCATCGGCGCGTTCATTCTGGGCGCGTCGATGCTGCCGTTCGTGTGGAACGTCTTCAAGAGCTGGCGCTACGGCGAGGTGGTAACCGTCGACGACCCGTGGGGCTACGGCAATTCGCTCGAGTGGGCCACCAGCTGCCCGCCGCCGCGGCATAACTTCACCGAGCTGCCCCGCATCCGCTCCGAGCGGCCGGCGTTCGAGCTGCACTACCCGCACATGGTGGAGCGACTCCGCGCAGAGGCCCACATCGGGCGCCACGCCACTGCCGGCGAGTCGCCCAAGGGATTCGGCCCACGGACCGAACCGGACCGCTCGACGAGTAAGCAGTAGCGGCTTCCGCGAGTGAACTCGCCACCCAGGGTGTCGGTGCTGATCACCGTCACCGGCGCGGACCAGCCAGGTGTCACGTCCGCGCTTTTCGACGTGCTCTCGCAGCACAAGGTCGAGCTGCTCAACGTCGAACAGGTGGTGATCCGCGGCCGTCTCACACTAGGGGTGCTGGTGTCGGTGGCCACGGACGTAGCCGAGGACACCGCGCTGCGGCGCGATGTCGAGGCCGCGATTCACCAGGTGGGCCTGGATGTCACGATCGAGCGCAGCGACGACCTGCCGATCATCCGGGAGCCCTCGACCCACATCATCATGGTGCTGGGCCGGCCCATCACCGCCGAGGCGTTCGCCGCGGTGGCCCGCGAGGCCGCCGCGCTCGGCGTCAACATCGACCTGATCCGCGGCGTTTCGGACTATCCGGTTACCGGGCTGGAACTGCGCGTGTCGGCGCCGCCGAAGGCCGGTGACGAGCTGAAGACCGCGCTGACCAGGGTCGCCGCCGAAGAACAGGTCGATGTGGCGGTCGAGAGTTACGGGCTGGACCGGCGCGCCAAGAGGCTAATCGTGTTCGACGTCGATTCGACGCTGGTCCAGGGCGAGGTCATCGAAATGCTGGCAGCCCGGATGGGCGCCCAAGGCAAGGTCGCGGCGATCACCGAGGCCGCGATGCGCGGCGAGCTGGATTTCGCCGAGTCGCTGGTGCAGCGCGTGGCCACCTTGGCGGGCATGCCGGCCAGCGTTCTCGACGAGGTCGCCGCTCAGCTGAAGCTCATGCCTGGTGCACGTACTACGCTACGGACGTTGCGGCGCTTGGGTTTTCGGTGCGGCGTCGTGTCGGGGGGATTCCGGCGGGTCATCGATCCGCTGGCGCACGAGCTGATGCTGGACTTCGTCGCCGCCAACGAGCTGGAGATCGTCGACGGGGTGCTGACTGGGCGCGTCGTGGGGCCGATCGTCGACCGGGCCGGCAAGGCCAAGGCGCTGCGCGACTTCGCCGAACAGGCCGGGGTATCGATGGAGCAGACGGTCGCCGTCGGCGACGGCGCCAACGACATCGACATGCTGGCGGCCGCGGGGCTGGGCGTGGCTTTCAACGCCAAGCCGGCGCTGCGCGCGGTGGCCGACGCGTCGTTGAGCCATCCGTACCTGGATACGGTGCTGTTCTTGCTGGGTGTTACCCGCGGCGAGATCGAGGCCGCCGACGCGGTCGACGGCGTGGTCCGCCGCGTCGAGATCCCCCCGCGGTAGCGCGCACCTTCCCTGCCGCGAGGGTGCGCAAATGTACGCCAAAGACGGCGAAATCCCGTGCATATGCGCACGCTCGCGGTTACGGATGGGGGCTTGCGTCTGTTCGCCGGGCATACGGCACGATGATCGGGTGCCCGAAACCGGCCTCGAAACCGTCAACCCGGATCTGCTGATCGATTTCAGAGGCGTTTCGCTGCGCCGCGGTGGCCGTGTTCTGGTCGGTCCCGTCGATTGGACCGTCGAGCTCGACGAGCGCTGGGTGATCATCGGTCCCAACGGGGCAGGTAAGACGTCGCTGCTGCGCATCGCCGCGGCCACCGAACACCCGTCGTCGGGAGCGGCCTACGTGCTCGGCGAGCGGCTCGGCCGCGTCGACGTCTCCGAACTGCGCGCGCGGATCGGGCTGAGCTCGTCGGCGCTGGCGCAACGGGTGCCCGACAACGAGCTGGTCCGCGACCTGGTCGTGTCAGCCGGCTACGCGGTGCTGGGCCGGTGGCGGGAGCGCTACGAGGATGTCGACTACCGCCGCGCGGTCGACATGCTGGAGAGCCTGGGCGCCGAGCACCTGGCTGACCGTACCTACGGCACGCTGTCGGAAGGCGAGCGCAAACGGGTGCTGATCGCCCGGGCGCTGATGACCGACCCCGAGTTGCTGCTGCTCGACGAGCCCGCGGCCGGGCTGGACCTCGGCGGGCGCGAAGAGCTGGTGGCGCGTTTGACCGACCTGGCCGCCGACCCCGACGCGCCGGCGCTGGTGCTGGTCACCCACCATGTGGAGGAGGTGCCGCCCGGCTTCAGCCACTGCATGCTGCTCTCGGAGGCAAAGGTGGTGGCCGCGGGTTTACTGCCCGAAGTGCTGACCGCCCAAAACCTGTCCATCGCCTTCGGTCAGTCGATCGCCCTGGACGTCGTCGACGGACGCTATTTCGCCAGGCGGGTCCGCACCCGCGCAGCCCACCGGAGGCCGTCATGAACGCAACCCAGACGCCACTCACGCCACGACCAGCCGCGACGGTGATGCTCGTCCGCGACGCCGAGCCGGATGCCGCAGCAGGCGTCAGCGTGTTCCTGATGCGCCGACATTCCGCGATGGAGTTCGCCGCCGGGGTGATGGTGTTTCCCGGCGGTGGCGTCGACGACCGCGACCGCAACGCCGATATCGCGTGGGCCGGACCGCCGCCGGACTGGTGGGCGCAGCGTTTCGGCATCGAACCCGACCTGGCCGAGGCGCTGGTCTGCGCCGCGGCCCGGGAGACGTTCGAGGAGTCCGGGGTGCTGTTCGCCGGGCCGGCCAACGATCCGGCAGGAATCGTGCGTGATGCCTCGATCTATCGCGATTCCCGGCAGGCGCTGGCCGATCGATCGCTGTCCTTCGCGGACTTCCTGCGTCGGGAAAACCTGGTGCTGCGCTCGGATCTGTTGCGGCCGTGGGCGAATTGGGTCACCCCGGAGGCCGAGCTGACGCGTCGCTACGACACCTATTTCTTCGTTGGAGCGCTGCCCGAAGGCCAGCGTGCCGACGGCGAGAACACCGAATCCGACCGTGCCGAATGGATGTCGCCGCAGGCCGCCATCGCGGACTTCGAAGCCGGCCGCAACTTCCTGCTGCCGCCGACTTGGACGCAGCTCGATTCGCTGGCCGGCCGCACCGTCGCCGACATCCTGGCCGTGGAGCGTCAGATCGTCGCGGTGCAACCGCATCTGGAAATCCAAGGCGACAACTGGATTTTCGAGTTCTTCGACTCCGACCGCTACCACGCCGCCCGCAAGAAAGGCGGAACCATGGGGTGGCCGCTGTGAGCGAGTTCGTCAGCGTCGTGGTCAGTGACGGCTCACAGGACGCCGGTCTGGCGATGCTGCTGCTGTCGCGGCCGCCCACCAACGCCATGACCCGTCAGGTCTACCGCGAAATTGCCGCTGCGGCAGACGAATTGGGCCGGCGCGACGACGTGGCCGCGGTGATCCTGTTCGGCGGCCACGAGATTTTCTCGGCCGGCGATGACATGGCAGAACTGCGGACGCTGAGCCCCGCGGAGGCCGGCACCGCCGACCGGGTCCGGCGCGCGGCCATCCACGCCGTCGCGACGATGCCGAAACCGACGGTCGCCGCGATCACCGGATACGCACTGGGCGCTGGCCTGACGCTGGCGCTGGCCGCCGACTGGCGGGTGAGCGGCGACAACGTGAAGTTCGGCGCCACCGAGATCCTGGCCGGCCTGGTTCCCGGTGGTGACGGGATGGCCCGTTTGACCCGCGCTACCGGCGACAGCCGGGCCAAGGAGCTGGTGTTCAGCGGACGCTTCTTCGACGCCAAGGAGGCCATGGCGTTCGGCCTGATCGACGAGATGGTGGCTCCCGACGACGTGTACGACGGCGCCGCGGCCTGGGCGCGCCGCTTCCTGGACGGACCCCCGCACGCGCTGGCCGCCGCCAAGGCCGGGATCAATGCCCTCTGGGAGCTAGCGCCCGCCGAGCGCCTAGCGGCCGAACGCGACCGCTATGTCGAGGTGTTCGCCGCTGGTCAGGACGGCGGCTGACGGGACCGGACGGACCGGCGGTTAGGCTAGCCATTCATGACGACGAGTTCGACCGACGCGGCGCCCAACCCGCATGCCACCGCGGAGCAAGTGGAAGCCGCACGGCACGACAGCAAGCTGGCCCAGGTGCTCTACCACGACTGGGAAGCCGAGAGCTATGACGAGAAGTGGTCCATCTCGTACGACCAGCGGTGTGTCGAATACGCTCGCCACTGCTTCGACGCCGTCGTGCCTGATGAGGTCACCCGTGAGCTGCCCTACGACCGGGCCCTGGAACTGGGCTGCGGGAGTGGGTTCTTCCTGCTCAACTTGATTCAGGCCGGGGTGGCGCGGCGCGGCTCGGTCACCGATCTCGCACCCGGAATGGTCAAGGTCGCGACCCGCAACGGGCAATCGCTCGGTCTGGACATCGACGGCAGGGTTGCCGACGCCGAGGGCATCCCGTACGACGACAACACCTTCGACCTGGTGGTGGGGCACGCGGTGCTGCACCACATTCCCGACGTCGAACTGTCGCTGCGTGAGGTGCTGCGCGTGCTGAAGCCTGGCGGCCGGTTCGTCTTCGCCGGCGAGCCCACCAACGTCGGCAATGGATACGCTCGTGCGCTCGCGGATCTGACGTGGAATGTCACCATCCGCGCGGTAAAGCTGCCCGGGCTGGGCGCCTGGCGCCGTCCACAGGCCGAGATCGACGAGAACTCTCGTGCGGCGGCCCTCGAGTGGGTCGTCGACCTGCACACCTTTGATCCCAAAGACCTGGAAACGATGGCGACCAATGCCGGTGCCGTCCAGGTCGACACCGCCACCGAAGAGTTCACCGCCGCCATGCTGGGATGGCCCTTGCGCACCTTCGAGTCGACGGTGCCGCCGGGCAAGCTGGGCTGGGGGTGGGCGAAGTTCGCCTTCACCAGCTGGAAGACGCTGAGCTGGATGGACTCCAACGTATGGCGTCGCCTGGTGCCGAAAGGCTGGTTCTACAACGTGATGATCACCGGGGTCAAGCCGTCTTGAGCCGGAGCCCCGACGCGGTTCAGCACGGCGACGATGCGGGCCGTCCAGCGGCCCGAGGAGGAGCCGGGCAATCAAATTCAGCACGGAGGACGTCAGATACCTGCGGTCCGAATCGGGTGCCGCGGCTCTGCAAGCGGTCGCTGAACTCTCGCTGACGGAGTCCACCCGTCTAGCCGATACCGCCGCGGCGCGAGCCCGGTTCGGCGAACGGGCGCCGGTGCTGGTGGAGACGACGCTGCTGCGCCGCCGCGCGGTATTCAAACTGGCTGAGCTGGGGCCAACGTATGACATGTCCAAATGGCTGTTCACCGACGAGGCGCTGCAGCAAGCCACGGCTGCGCCGGTAGCCCGGCACCGGGCCGCCCGCCTGGCCCGACACGGTGGTCCGGTGCACGACTCCACCTGTTCCGTCGGCACCGAACTGGCGGCGCTGCTCGCCGCGGGAACTCAAGCCGTGGGCAGCGATATCGATCCGGTGCGGCTGGCGATGGCACGGCACAACCTGGGTCCCGCGGCCAACCTGTTGCGCGCCGACGCACTGGCCCCGGTGACCCGCGACGCGGTCGTTGTCGTCGACCCCGCGCGTCGCAGCGGCGGGCGGCGGCATTTCAACCCCGACGACTATCAGCCTGGCCTGGGGGAGTTGATGGACCGCAACCGCGGACGGGACCTGGTCGTAAAGTGTTCCCCCGGAATCGATTTCGAGCACCTGAAGCGGCTGGGATTCGACGGGGAAATCGAGGTGACGTCGTTTCGCGGTTCGGTCCGCGAGGCGTGCCTGTGGTCAGCGGGGCTGGCCGCGCCTGGTGTGCACCGCCGGGCCAGCATCCTGGACAGCGACGAGCAGATCACCGACGCCGAGCCGGACGACTGCCCGGTGCGGCCCGCCGGGCGATGGATCGTCGACCCCGACGGCGCTGTGGTGCGCGCGGGTCTGGTCCGCCACTACGGCGCGCGGCACGGGCTGTGGCAGCTCGACCCCGACATCGCCTACCTGTCCGGAGACCGGCTGCCGCCGGGGGTGCGGGGCTTCAAGGTGCTCGAAGAGCTGGCGTTCGACGAGCGCCGGCTGCGGCAGGCACTGACAGCGCTGGACTGTGGTGCACTCGAAATCCTGGTCCGCGGTGTGCAGGTGGACCCCGACGCGCTGCGGCGGCGGCTGCGGCTGCGGGGCGACCGGCAGCTGTCCGCGGTGATCACCCGCATAGGTTCAGGGCCGGCAAGTCACGCGACCGTCTTCGTCTGCCTACCCTCGCGGTAGCGACCGGTAAGCTGACGGCAATCTCTTCCAGGCACCCCTCGAGTCTGCGAGGACAACTCGACAATGCGTTATTCAACAGCGGCCGCGCTGCTGGCTTTCGCGGTCTGGACCGCGTGTCCGGCTGCGGCTGAGCCGCCGTCGTGCACCGGCTTGGGCGGCACCATCGTGGCCGCTCAGACCTGCCGTCTGCATGCGTCCGGCCCGACGTACACGCTCAACATGACGTTCCCGACGGACTATCCCGACGAGCAGGCGCTGACCGACTACATCACGCAGAACCGCGACGGGTTCGTCAACGTCGCGGAGGGGTCCGGGGCGCGTGATCACCCCTACCAGATGGACGCCACCAGCGAGGAGCACAGCGCCGGGCAACCCCCGCACAACACTCGCAGCGTGGTGCTCAAGTTCTTCCAGGATCTGGGTGGGACGCGGCCGTCCACTTGGTTCAAGGCGTTCAACTACCACCTGGGGACCAAGCAGCCGATCACATTCGACACGCTGTTCGCTCCCGGCACCGCCCCACTGGAAAGTATCTTCCCGATCGTCCAGCGCGAGCTGGAGCACGAGAACGCGCTGGGCGCCGCGATATCGCCGTCGTCGGGCCTGGACTCGTCGCACTACCAGAACTTCGCCATCACCGACGACGCGCTGATCTTCTACTTCTCGCCGGGCGAGCTGTTGCCGTCGTTCGCCGGCGCGACCCAGGCCCAGGTGCCGCGCAGCTCCATCCCGCCGCTCGCGATTTAACGGCGAGCTGGGGGCACTCCCCTACCTGCGGTGTGGGCCCACCCGCTTGCGGGGGAACGCAAAATCCCCCGAAATTGACTGTTTTGACGGGATTTTGCGTCTGCTCGGCACTAGGCCGCCGGCGCGAAGCTGTAGACCTGGCCGTCGCTGGTGGCGGTCACCACCGCGCGATCCTTGGCCACCGAAACCCCCACGGGATATCCGGTGGCCGACGGCAGCGGATAGCTATTGACGGTGTGGCCGTTGGCCGGATCGAACACCAGCAACGACATTCCCGGCGCGTTGTCTCGCGGTGGCCCGCTGACCACCGCATAACCGGCGTCGCTTCCGGCCAGGCTCGACGTGGAGAGCGGAGTGACGTCGTCGCGGCGCCAGGCCGGATCGGCGTGGTCTCCGGCGTCCCGGAACGCCACCAGCCGCGTGTCCGGGCCGCCGCCGGACACGACGAGACCGTTCGGCGTGACCGCCGGCGGCGTCTGCGTCAGAAACCCCAGCGGCACCGACCACTTGGTTTTCCCGTCTGCGGCGCGGAATGCCCACAGCCGCTGGTCGCGGCCGTTGACGTAGACGGTTGACCCGTCGGCGGACAACACGGGGCTGGCCAGAACCCCGGCGGTGACGGCGTCGCTGGTCCATTCCCGAGTCAGCAATGGTGTCTGTCCCGGGTGGTACTTCAGCCCTACCAGCCCCGCGCCCAACGCGCCCGGCTGCCAGACACCAAGCACCACCGTCCCGCTCGCCGCGGAGAACGCGGGAGCGGCCGCGACCGGGCAGCCCTGCTTCGCCGGCACGCAGTCGGCCAATCCGCGGGTGGCGTCGGTGGGGTCGACACCGTCCACCAGATCCAGCGGCGGGCCGACCGAGACACCGCGGTGGGAGTCGAAGACGAGCACCTGTCCCAGGTGCGTAGTGACGAGCAGTCGACCGCCCGCCAGAAATCTCGGGGTGGACGGCATCCCGATCACCGGCTGGCGCCAGCGGGTCCATTGGGTCGGCGGAAAAGAGTCCATCGCTCCCGGCTGACCGACGTACAGGTTGTCGAATCCGTCGAACAACGGCCCGCCCACGCCGCCGCCCTGGACCAGCCGGACACACCAGCGTTGCCGGCCGTTCTCGTTGTTCTCCCACTCCATCAGCGAACATCCGGCCGGCGTCTGCGCGTTGAGCGCCAGATAACCGCGCGCGCTCAGCGCCGGCCCGGCAGCCAAGCTGCCCTTGACCGAGCGCGTCCAGCGCAATGCCAGCCTGGTCGCGCCGTTCGTGGAGGTATAGCTGCTGTTGGCGGCATCGCCGTACTGAGCGGACCAGCCCTGCGCGGGTGCCGCGTCCACCCACGCGTCGGTGTTGCCGCAGCCGCCGAGCCCGATCACGAGCACGACCACGACACCGGCCGCCAGCAGACGTCGCGCAAGCACCTCTTGCTTTCGCAGGGTTCCGAAATTCCTTTCGTATCGTTCCGATACACGCTTCGTCATGAGCAGCTATCGAGTACAGGTGAGGGTAACGCGTGGAGCTTGGCCGCTGCCTGATCGACTGGCGGTTCCCCCGCCGTTCCGGCGCGCATCGGCGCCGACTGTGCCTGATTGCCCGGCTACTCAGCCCGCCGTTCCGGCGCGCATCGGCGCCGGGCTAAGCTTTCCGGCCATGACGAGCATGTGGGGGGCGCCGTTGCATCGCCGCTGGCGCGGCTCGCGGCTGCGGGATCCGCGCCAGGCGAACTTCCTCACCCTGGCATCGCTGAGGTGGATGCTGAGAAACCGGGCCTACACGCCGTGGTACCTGGTCCGGTATTGGCGACTGCTGAGGTTCAAGCTCAAGAACCCGCACATCATCACCCGCGGCATGGTGTTCCTCGGCAAGGGCGTCGAGATCCACTGCACACCCGAACTGGCGCAGCTGGAGATCGGGCGCTGGGTGCACATCGGCGACAAGAACACCATCCGCGCCCACGAGGGCTCGCTGCGGTTCGGCGACAAGGTGGTGCTCGGTCGTGACAACGTCATCAACTGCTACCTCGACATCGAACTCGGCGATTCGGCGCTGATGGCGGACTGGGTTTACGTCTGCGACTTCGACCACCGGATGGACGACATCAACGTCCCGATCAAGGACCAGGGCATCGTCAAATCCCCGGTGCGGATCGGTCCGGACACCTGGATTGCCACCAAGGTGACCATCCTGCGCGGCACATCGATCGGGCGGGGCTGCGTGTTGGGATCGCACGCGGTGGTGCGAGGTGTCATCCCCGACTATTCGATCGCGGTCGGCGCACCGGCCAAGATCGTCAAGAACCGGAAGCTGTCCTGGGAGAGCTCGGCAGCGCAGCGCGCCGAGCTGGCCGCCGCGCTGGCCGACATCGAACGCAAGAAGGCGTCCCGATAGCAGTCGGTTCAGCCCAGGCTCTGGTAGCGGCGCAGGGCCTCGGCCCGCTCGGCTCGATGGTCGATGATCGGCTCCGGATACCCTTGCGGACGTTCACCTTTACGCAAGAAGACATCGGTCGCGCCGCTCAGCTCGGGAACCCACCGCCGGATGTAATCACCTGAGGGATCGAACTTTTCGGCCTGCGTGGCCGGGTTGAACACCCGGAAGTAGGGCGCGGCGTCGGTGCCGCATCCCGCGCACCACTGCCAACCGTGCTGATTGCTGGCCAAATCACCATCTGTGAGCTGATCCATGAACCAGCCGGCACCCCACTGCCACGGCAGATGCAGGTCCTTCACCAGGAACGACGCGACGATCATCCGTGCCCGGTTGTGCATGAAACCGGTCGCGCGTAGTTGACGCATCCCCGCGTCGACGATCGGGAACCCGGTTTGGCCGGCCTTCCAGGCCTCGAAACGCCGCTTCGCCTCCGCGCCGGTGTCGGTTTTGATGGCGTCGAAGTCGCTGTTCCAGTTGCGCCATGCGCTGTCCGGCCAGTGGTTCAGCACCGCTGCGTAAAAGTCACGAAAGGCCAACTCGCGCAGGTATTTCTGCGGGCCGGTGCGGCGCAGGTCCAGATCTGCGACCATGGTGCGCGGATGGATGGTGCCGAACTTGAGATGCGCCGACATGCCGCTGGTGGCATCGAGGTCGGGCCGGTCACGGCCCTGGGCATAGCGACCGAGTCCGTCGGCGACGAACGCCGCCCATTGCGAGCGTGCCGCGTTCTCCCCGGCCGGGAACGCGAGAGTGGCTCCGGGATCAGGGATTTCGCAGGGGTCGATGCTCAGGTCCGCCGGGTCCAGCCAGCGTGCCGACCCGGCGCCCGATCGTGCCGGCTCTCGCCATCCGGCGTCGCGCCAGGCACGGAGAAACGGTGTGAACACCTTGTAGGGAGTGCCGTTCTCCTTGGTGACGCGGCCCGGGGACACCAGATACGGCGATCCGGTGGCAATCAACGGCACCGAACCGAGTGCCGCACGCACCCGTTCGTCGCGACGCCGCCCGAACGGCGCGAAATCTTCCGAGATGTGCACCGAGGAAGCACTGATTTCCTTGGCGACGAGAGGAATTCGTTCCTCGGGGCGCCCACTGGTCACCAACAGCCGCCCACCCAGGTCGTCGCGCAGTTGCCGCAGCGAGTCACCCAAAAACTGCAGCCGCCGCTGACCCGACGAAGCCACCAGGCGCGGGTCGAGTACGAAGCAGGCCAGCACCTCCTCGCCGTCGGCCGCAGCGGCCAGCGCCGGATGATCCCGCAGCCGCAGGTCGCGTCGAAACCACAAGAGCGTTGGCATGTCAGCGGTTGAGTCGCCAGATATGGGTGGATAGCACCGTCGCGAAGGCACACCACAGCGGGTAAGGCAACAGCGCGGCTCCGGCCCGCGGATCCGCTTCGGCGGCCCGCCTGGCCAGGTCGGCGCTGCTGACTGTCAGCGCGGCGGCGCCAAGTGCGGACGCACCGAGTTTGTGGTAGCGGAAGAACAGCCAACTCCATCCGGCATTGAGCGCTAGGTTGACGCTCAGCGCGGTGATGTAGCGCCGTGCATTATCGTGTCGGCCCGCCGCACGAAATCGGTCGATCGCTATCGCGGAGGTGGCCGCGATATCGCCGTACAGCGTGGTCCACACGACGGGAAAGGCGGCGCTGGGCGGTTGGTACGACGGCTTGCGCACCAGCGCGTACCAGCCGGGTGTGCGGCTCGGGCTGGCAATGCTGCCGCTGATTGCCGCCGCACCCACCGCCAGGGTGGTGCCGGCCAACGTGTACTTTTTCATAACGGCCTCCGGTGATGTCAGGCGTGGGCTGATTCCGCTTGCTGCTCAACGGTTTTAGCGCCGGTCGGGTCATTGGGCCACCAGATCCGGTCGCCGATCAGGGTGAACAGGGCAGGGATCACCAGCGTGCGCACGACGAACGTGTCGAGCAGGATGCCCAGGCCGACGATGATGCCCAACTGGGTCAGCACGATCAGGGGCAATACGCCCAGCACGCAGAAGACCGCAGCCAAAACGATTCCGGCGCTGGTGATCACGCCGCCGGTGGCCGACACCGCACGGATCATGCCTTGGGAGGCGCCGTGGTCCGCGGCGTCCTCGCGGGCGCGAGTGACCAGGAAAATGGTGTAGTCGACACCGAGGGCGGCCAGGAACAGAAACGCGAACAGCGGCGTGCTCTGGTCCAGGCCGGGAAAACCGAAAATGTGGATGCTGGCCCAACTGCCCATTCCGAGAGCGGCCAGCGCACCCAGGATCGTCGCGCCCAGCAGCGTCGGCGGCGCCAGCACGGACCGCAGCAACGCATACAGGACGACCAGGATGACGGCCAAGATAGCGGGGATCAGCACCAGACGGTCGCGTTGTGCAGCGTCGCGCACATCGAGCGCTTGCGCGTCAGGGCCACCCACCAGTGCTCCGGGGGAGGCGCTTTCGACCGAACGGCGCAGCGCCGCAATCGTTTTGAACGCCTGGCCGGATGACGGCGGCGCATCGATGACCACCGACCATTTGGTCAGCCCGGAGGTCGACCGTCCGGTTTCGGTCGCCGAGACCACGCCGGGAGTGGTAGCGATGGCAGGCTGCAGTATCGGTGCGCCCGCGCTCGCACCTACCACTACCGTCGGGTTGGTCAAGCCGGCGGGGAAATGCCTTGCCAGGGTGTCGAATCCGGACACCGAGTCCGCCGCAACGCGGAATTGCTCGGTACGCGACAGCCCGATTTCGGTTCCCAGCAGGCCGGTGGCCAGTGTGCCCAGCAGCGCGATCGCCAGCGCGGCAACCAGGGCCGGACGGCGGGCCACCCGTTCGGCGACGCGGTGCCAGGGCCCCGCCTCCGCCGCGGCTCCTGCGCTGTCCGGATGCGGTATGAAGGGCCAGAACAGTCGCCGGCCCAACAGCGCCAGCAGCGGCGGCAGTACCACCAGAACCGACACCGCGGCAACCACCAGCGCGCAGGCGGCTAGGGCGCCGAGGCTGCGGGTGCTCGGGCCGGCGGCTAGGGTGAGGGTCAGCAGCGCCAGCACCACGGTGGCGTTGCTGGCGAGGATGGCCGGTCCGGCCATTAGCACGGCGCGGCGCAGCGCGTCGCGGTGATCGGCGTAGCGCGGAAGTTCTTGGCGGTAGCGGGAAATCAGCAGCAGCGCGTAGTTGGTGCCCGCGCCGAAGACCAGCACGCTGGTGATTCCGGAGGTGGCCCCGTCGAAGCTCAGGCCGGTTGCCGACGCCACCGCCGTGCCCACCGCCGCCGCGGTCCGGTCGGCGAATCCGATCACCAGCAGCGGCAGCAGCCACAGCACCGGTGAACGGTAGGTGGCGATCAGCAGCAGCGCGACCACCGACGCCGTCACCGCCAGCAGCGTGATGTCGGCATGCGCGAAGGCGTTGGCGATATCCGCGCCGAATGCGGGACCGCCGGTAATGTGCGCCTCGAGGCCGGCCGGAAGGTCACGGTGTGCGGCGTTGCGCAGCTCGGCGACACGGTTGTTGAGCGCCAGACCCGTCAAATCGGCGCTGATGGTCACCATGGCGATCGCTGCCTTGCCGTCGGCGGCCATGATCGGCGGGCCGGGCGCCGGAGCGTGTTGGGTCAGCGCCTGCATCCGGTTGCGGGCCCGCTCGACGGCCGTGACGTCGGCGGAGTTCAGGACCGTGCCGTCGGTGCGGGTGACCACGGCGATCAGCGGAGCCTGGTCACCGTCGGGGAACTGGCGCACCAGCGAATCGACTTTCGCCGCGTCGGAGTCGGCCGGCAGTTCCGGTGGCGGCTGGCCCGCGGCCGCGTTGCCGCCGATCAGCACCATCAAAACGCTCGCCAGCAGCACTGCCCCTAACGCCCACAGCCACGATCGCCGGCCCGTCACGGCCGCTGCGAGACGATCCCACACGCCGGTAAGCATTTCAATAAATAAAACATTAACCAACTTAAATGATTGCCGGGATGCGGATATGCTGCAAGACGCAATGAACCCTGAGGACCGGGTGCGGGCGGAGCTGGAGGCGCTGATCTCGGCCGACCTGCGCGAGGTATCTGCAGAATCGGACCAGATCGGCCGGCTGTTCGCGGCGGCGCATCAGGTGCGTCCCACCGATTTCCGTGCGCTGCTGCACATCATGGTCGCTGAAACCGCCGGGCGGCCGATGACGTCGGGGGATCTCAGCCAGCGGATGGGCCTGTCCGGCGGGGCGATCACCTACCTGGTGGACCGGCTGATCGAGTCCGGGCACGTCCGCCGGGACTCGCATCCCGAGGATCGTCGAAAGGTGATCCTGCGCTACGCCGAAGCCGGACTCGAGGCAGCACGGTCGTTCTTCGACCCGCTGAGGATGCTTACCCATGTCGAGCTCGAGGGCCTGCCCGACACCGATCTGGCGGCTGCACACCGGGTCTTAGCCGCGCTTATCGCCGCCATGCGCCGATTCCAGGCCGAAGTTGGGGCTAGCTAGACCGGATGGGCCGCTAACTACTGGCTTTGAGGGCAGCCGCCAGCCCTGCGGTATCGGCGACGGTGACGGTCAGCGCCGAGTGGTCACGTAGCCCGATTACACGGCGAATACGGGGGTCGAAATGGACACACACGCCCGCCGTCGCATTGGTTCCGAATGTGAGCCCGTCGTCGACCATCGATAGCCGGGGCCCGACGGCCGTCCACCACCGGTACGGGCCTGCGACATGGGCGTTGACGACTGAAGACAAGGGCGCCTCGACACGAAATGGACCGTAGCGCGCGAGGAAACGGCCGTCGTCGGTGAGGACCACCCCTTGCTGTCCGGGCCACCGGAAGGGTAGCCACATCGGGGCCAGCCGAAGGTCGTAGCGATAGGGGAAGTAGCGGCCATTTTCGTCGTGCGATGTCATCCTGCGGCTCCGATCTATGATTCGCCCACGCATCCTGACACGCTGGGCATATACGTGAAAAGGGTCGGCAAACCGCATTCTTCGGTATCCTTGGGGCACCAGTTTCGAATTCGTCTATCTATCGGCGGTTTGGGTCAGTGAGTACCGGGTATTCGGCGTGAACCGGATTACAGGTGTGGCCCAATGACAAGTTTGGAGTTCATCCTTTTCAGGCGCGAGGGACGGTGCGTATCAATGAAGGCGGTGCACCGCGCGTCCTGGTGTTTGGCAACCGCATTCGCCACCGCCTTTTTGGGTCTAGCAGCGCCGGCTAAGGCCGACCCCGTTGCCAACGCGTTTCCCGGTATGGAAATTCGTCAGGGCAGCACGATATGCACGCTCGGAATGGTTGAGATGACGTTACGGATCGCGCTGGCCACCGGTCAATGCGACGGCGCGTCCGTGGTGACCGACAATCACGGAAACGTACTCGGCGGAGTGGTTACCGCGCGCCACGACGCCGCCACCCCGGCCGGAGACGGCTCGTCGGCAGATGTGGAGTACGAGGTCATCAAGTTGGCCGACGACGTGAAGGCGACGGACGTACTGCCTACCGGACGCCAATTGCAATCCAAGCCCGGAACGCACGCGCAGCAAGGCGATTGGGTGTGCCACTTCGGAATCTCGACGGGTGAGACCTGTGGCCGCGTCGGCACGGTGAACAACAACCGGTTCGCCATCACCGGGGTGGCTTCGGACGGACGCGATACGGGCGGACCGGTGTACACCCTGGCCGATGACAACCATGCCGTGATCGTCGGGTTGTACGAGGGCACAGCGGGTTCGGGTCCGACGGCGGAGTCCTGGCAGGCCGTCATGCAGCAGCTGTACATCGACGGCCAGTCACCGGGTCGAGGACCGGTTCGGATTGCGGGCTGGAACGGACATCAGCACCAGTAGTGACTTCCATGCGAAATGTGGCCTGAGGCAGCCTGACTGGCACGCGGCATTTTTCTGCATGAGCAGGCTAGTTAAGTATCTGAAACATTCATGTGCTTAACTAAGTTGTGGGATCGAACGGCGAAATGCAAGGATCGTCGGAAAATCGTGGCGGATGATCGCGGCGAGCTGACAACTCGCAAGCTCCGCCACATCGACGTGTGCCTCGACGGCGACGTGGGTTATCAGGGTCTCACGACCGGCCTGGAACGCTATCGGCTGCCCTACAACGCACTGACGCAGACCAGCCTCGACGACATCGAGCTGTCCGTCGAATTCTTCGGTGCGCGGTTGCGGGCGCCGGTTCTCGTCGGCGCCATGACGGGCGGCGCGGAGCTGTCCGGAACCATCAACCGGAATCTGGCCATAGCAGCGCAGCGGCTCGGAATCGGGATGATGCTCGGGTCGCAGCGCATCATGCTCGACAGCGCGCAAGGGGAGCGGGCCGCGGCCAGCTTCGCCGTGCGTGACGTCGCACCCGAGGTGTTATTGTTCGGCAACATCGGGCTGTCCCAACTGACCAAGGATGCGGTGCCCGACATTGTCCGCGCACTCGACCGGGTTGGCGCCAATGCCCTTGCCGTGCACACTAATCCGTTGCAAGAGGCGATGCAGCGCAATGGTGATACAGACTTCGGCGGCTCGTTGGACCGGCTGCACGACGTGACCGCCATGCTCGGCTATCCGGTGCTGTTGAAGGAGGTAGGGCACGGCATCGGCGCCGCCGCCGTCGCCGAATTGTTGGGGTACACGGGCGAGCCGCCGGTGGCGGGCATAGACGTCGCGGGCGCGGGTGGCACGTCATGGTCGCGGGTCGAGCAGCTGGTGCGCTACGGCGAAGTGCGCTACCCGGATCTGGCCGACTGGGGGATACCCACTGCCCGAGCGATATTGGAGGTGCGTGCCGCGCTGCCAGACATTCCGCTGGTGGCCTCCGGTGGAATCCGGACCGGTATGGACGCGGCCAAAGCGATCGCCCTGGGCGCCGACGTGGTGGCGGTGGCGCGACCATTGCTCTCGGTCGCGATCGAGTCCGGCGCTGCCGTGACGGCGTGGTTGCAGCGATTTATCGACGAGCTTCGCATCTGTCTGCACGGTTGCGGTGCGCGCGATCTGCGCACGCTGCACGCCTTGGGCGCGACACCGATCACATAGCGAGCGCGGATGTCGGTAATCCTGGCTTACGGGTCACCCGCACTGGGTCATCTGTACCCGCTGGCCGCACTGCTGGTCGAGTTGGCCCGGCGGGGTCACACGGTTCACTTGCTGACCATGGCCGGTGAGGTCACGGCCTTGCGTGAAATCGGCCTGCATGCCGAGCAGGTCGACCCGCGCATCGAGGCCATCGTCGGACAAGATCGCTTGGCGCGCAACGCGTTAGGCGTGCTGAAGATGTCCATCGACGTACTGTGCCGTCGTGCGGTGATCGAGGTGGACGACCTCCGGCGCGCGATTGCCCGGGTGCAACCCGACGCGGTCGTCGTCGACGCCAACTGTTGGGGGGCAATGTCGATGGCCGACGCCGGCGACCTTCCCTGGCTGGTGTTTTCACCGTTCACGCCGTACTTGCGATCGGCGGCGGCGCCACCGTTCGGCCCGGGTCTGCGGCCGCTACCCGGCCTGGTCGGAAGTGTTCGCGATGCGTCAGTGCGGCCGTTCGTCAGGTTCGTCTTCGATCGTCCCGTGCTGCCGCGGATCAACGCGATCAGGGCGGCGCTGGGCATTCCGACGGTCGAGTCCGTCGACGCGCTTATGCGGCGGGCGCCGCTGCTGTTGGCCGTCGGTGGTGAGCCGTTCGAATACCCGCATCCGGACTGGGGTGACGCGGTGCACTTCATCGGTGCGTGTGTTTTCGAGCCGGCGGCCACGACGGAGCCGGATTGGCTGGCCGGCGTCGACCGGCCCATCGTGTTGGTCAGCACGTCCTCTATTGCGCAGGCGGACGTCAGGTTGGGATGTATCGCGTTGCGTGCGTTGGCCGATGAGCCGGTTCACGTCGTAGCCACGTTCCCGGCAGGGGTACCGCGTGGGCTGCCGCGGACACCCAACGCCACGGTGCGCCGGTTCCTGCCTCATGGTGCGGTGCTGGACCGCGCGATCTGCGTCATTTCCCACGGCGGCATGGGCACCACGGTCAAAGCCCTTGACCGCGGTATCCCGGTCTGCGCGGTGCCTTTCGCCCGCGACCAGGCCGAAGTCGCGCGTCGCGTCCAGGTGGCCGAATGCGGGGTCCGGTTGCCCGAGAAGCGGCTCACCGAGGCACGGCTACGCGCCGCTGTTCGGAAGACGGTCGCAATGGCCGACGGTGCACGGCGGGTAGCCGCCGGTTTCGCCGCGACTGGCGGTGTCGCCCGTGGCGCGCACCTGATCGAGCAGCGTCTGCTGACCCAACGATGTGGGCGCCGCGCTGACTAGTCCGTCGGGTCGTCGTGGGGGGCCGCGGTATGAGCGGGGTGCCCCGCAGTGCGCCGACGCTCCTTCATCTCGGCTTCGAACACGTGCCGCCGCCCGCCGGTAAGCCGGGCTCGCGTCAGCCGTTCGATTTCCTGAAAGCACTGGTAGTAGCCTTCATCGTAGTCATCGATGACCTGAAAGCTCCACCGCCCGGGTAGCACATTGCGACCGATCAGCTCGTAGCTGATGCGCTCCGCCAAGTCGTCCTGTCCAATTTCGCGCAGCTCTTCCACCACCGCATCGAGTTGCAGGTCGGCACGCCCGGTCAGCTGGTGGAACGCGTACAGGTGGCCACGCGCCCGCTCGATCGTCTCCAGTGCCTCGGACATCTTCCCGGCGGCCTGCACCGCGGCATCTCGTGCCTCGGCGTCTTCGGTTGCCTGACTTGCGTGTTCGCCATTGCGCTTGATGCTCAACCGAACGGTGGCGCGCTTCGGTGTCTCCATCGTGATCGCTTTCCTTTCGGCTGTCGTCGCATGGTCCCCCCCGAGCGAGCCGAACCCCCGGGACCTGCCCTGTTCATTAGGTTAATAGTTAAGTTACTGGTATGAAACCGCACGGACTGGCCGGAGCCGCCAAGCTTCGCTTGATTGGTTGCCGCGCAGCGGCTTTCATTGCGGGTCGCCGTGCAGCGAATACCGCCCACGAGACAGCAGCTGCGACGAAAGCCATCGCTTGTGCAGCTCCGGTGCGGCCGGGCGGCACTAACCGGCCAGCGAGGTAGCCGTCAACGAAGCCCGACTGCGGCAGTGGGTTCAGGTTCGCGCGAGCGCGTGCCCACTCTTCCAGCTGGGTCAACGGGCAGGGGAGATGCAGCCCGACCACGGCGATGCCCCAGACAACGGCGGGCACGTGAAGTACGAGGGTCCGCGGCCAGCGAAGGGCGAGAAAGCCGCCGCTGGGCACGTAGATGAGGTAAGCGATGTGCGCGCAGACGGTGGCTGCCACGACGACAAAGTACGCGTGCCGGGTGGCCGAGCCATCCTCGCGTGCGAGGCCGCGTTGCATTTTCGACGAACGTTCAAACCGACCGGATGGTTCGCCTCGCCGCCCGGCGCAGTTGAATCATTCGTGCGGCGCCGATCAGCACCGTGATGCTCCCCCCGGCCACGCCGGACAACAAGTAGCCCACCCCGACGGGCAAACTCCACTGAAATCCGAGGAAGTGCACGGCGACGGACTCGGTGTTCTGCGCCACGAATATCAGCAAGACGACGAGGATCACCAACCCGACGACAAGCGCCCACCAGGCCGCCGAGAGCCTGGTGAACGGTGAACCCCTGGTACTCGATGTGCCAGCCACAGAACCGGATTCGGAGCTCCGGCCTGAAACGGAAGGTCGACTTTTCATGGTTGTGTCTACCCCTTCATGCGCCGGGCTAAGCACGCCTGTCACCGGAGCGCAGGTGGTAGCGCCGCTCGGCGTAGGCGAGGTCGTCGCGCCAGAGTCTGCTGGCCGCAAAGCGCATCAGCGGTGCGACCAACGGCGCCGCTGCGCGGGCACGTTTGAAACCCGGACGGTCGGAATGCGCGATGGTCGCTTCCAGCACGGCGGTACGCGGACGACCGTCGGGCCCTGAACCGATTGGCGTGACGTGGGTTTCGACCACGCTACCGCTCCCTTCACCGTCCACGATCCGCATCACGACGGTGCGTGCATCGGGGCAGCCGAATTCCGCGACCACGGGTGCGCCCACCCGGCCCATCCGGAAGGTCACCGCTACCAGGAATTGGTCGGCGCGCTCGGTGGGCGTGGTGAGCACCTCGAGCCGAGTGAAGGAGTAGGGGTGAAGCCATCCGCCGTGCCAGGGGTCGAGTCTATTGGCGATGATGTCTGGCGGTTCGCATGCACCGACCAGCCGGGTAACGGCGGTGATCGTGGCGCCACCGGGTCTGGCCGGGATCACCGGCTCGTCCATCGGCGTCTCGCCACCGACCTGGTCAAGGCGCACCCAGGCGAGGACACCGTCGTCGTGGCTGGGCAGCGGTTTCCACCCGAATTCGCATGCGGCGCCGCTCAAGGTCAGTCCGTGCCAGCGGCAAATCAGCGAGCCGCGGTGCACCGCGCCGGTGGCCAGATCAGCCCCGAGGTGCGGACAACTTCGGGGACCGACGCGTAGGCGGTCCCGCTGGTCGCGCCAGGCCACGATTTCGGTTCCGGCGACGCCGGACCCGAACGGCCGACCGGGTCGGATGGCGCGACTCGCCGCGAACGCGTACCAGTTGCCGGTGGGCCTGGACTGGGACCGCCTCAGGGCGGCGTCGATGATCGAAGGCTGCGCCTCCCGATATGTCGGGCGCTGGTCGGTCCAAAGTGTCCGCGGGACCGACTGCAACGGAAGGTCTTTGGGCAATCGTTGGCCCAGGCGTTGCAAAAGATTCATCGTCGATCCGATCCTTCACGGGTGGCGAGCCAGCGCAGCAGTGGCATGCGGCCGTGGTTGGGCACCGTCTGCAACGAGTGTCCGGCGAGGTCCCATCGCCGCAATAATCGGTTGGCGGCGCACCAGCCGGTGGTTGCGGCGCGTTCCATGAGTGCTACCGGCAGATCGACCCGGATACCGTCGCCCGCCAGTACCAGGCCGTCTACCGGGCTGACCACTCCCGGCCGGTCCGCATACGTCCCCGGGGCAAAAAGTGGGCAGTCGCCACGATGCAGGACCCGCTCGTAAACCACTTGCGCCGCCGCGGTTTCCGGATAAAGCCGGTGCAGCTGTCGCATGGCGGCCGCGGTGGACGGCGCGCATTCCAGGGCATAGGAGTGCAGCTCGACGACGGACCCGCGGTGCGCTTGGGCCCACTGCGCCGCTTGGTGTTCGTAGCGCTCGAGCACGCTGATGTTGTCGAGCGGTTTGTGGCCCGCCGTGCCCAAGAACGCCGGGCGGCCGGGCGCCACCGGGCGGTCGAGCCACAGCCGGTGCACTGCGAACGACGGCGCGATGCGCATCGCTGCTATGCGTGCGCGCCAGGTGTCGTCGGCCAAACCCGGAGACGCCGCAACGATGCGCTGCAGGCCCGCGACGTGGGTGGCCAGTACTACCGCGTCGGCATCCAGATGTCCGGCGGAATCGGTATGTACCCGAAAGCCTTTCGCCCCACGCTCGTCGACACGCAGCGCGCTGGCGCCGCGCCGGAACCGCACGCCTCGCTCCTCGAGATAGCTTTGCAGCGGCTGCCAGAGGGCGGTGTCATAGTTAGCGTCGGCGACATCGAAGATGAGTCCTTCGCTGGAGCCCAGGAAGTAGATGTGGAACATCGTTGCCAACTCGGCGGCCGACAGCTGGGCCGGGTCGGCGAAGAAGCTGCGGGAAAACACCTCGAACGCGAGATGCCTTGCCGCCTCCGGGAAACGGATACTCTTCAGAAATGTCTCGGCGTCGAGGTGATCGAGGCGCCGATAGATTTCCGGCACCGACACCGCGGCCAGCGGCGCGGCCGCGCGAGCGTCGATGCGCGCGAAGTCGCGCAGCCGGAATGTCGGGCTGCGTGCCGCGAACGCCAGCGCGTTCCACGGCGGAGTGCGGGGGAGTCCGCGGAAGCTGTCGCGCCGGCCCGTGCCGTCGACCAGCGGATAGTCCTCGACAGGGGTGAGCATGCGCAGGCGCCGATCGATGCGCCGCAGCAGCTCTCGCAAGTTGTAGTACTGCCGGAAGAACGCATGGAACCCGCGGTTCATCGCAAGCGTTGCGCCGTCGTGCTGCTCGGTCCATCCGCCGACACGCCCACCGAGGTAACGCTCGCGTTCGACGACCTCGACGGCGACGCCGCGTTCGGCCAGTCCGGTGGCGGCGGTCAGCCCGGCTATGCCCGCCCCGACGACGATGGCCCGGGGCCGCCCCGGCAGCCGACTGGGGTTGCAGAATCCCGCTGGTGCCAGATGGATCTGGCGGCGACGGTCACTTCGGTGGTCGTTCATCATGGCGCATCTGCCAGGAAGGTGTGCACGATGTTGGTTCGCCAGCCGGGCATCGTTTCGCTGTGTACGGCGGTGAACCCGGCATCGGCGAGCCGCCGCCGAAACTGTGCGGCGCCGTCGAATGTCAGCACGCTGCGTAGCAGGTACCGGTAAAGAGTGGTGTCTCGGGTGTGCCACCAGCCGGCCGGGATGATGATGCCCCAGCAGACCGCCCGCCAAACTCGGGCCGCCGCAGGCGAATCGCGCACCGAATACTCGTGGACGGCCAAGGTGCCACCCGGCCGTAGCAGCGCGCAGAAGCGGCGCAGCTGGCTGTCCCGGTCGGCCAGATTGCGCACCAGGTAGGCGGCCAGGATGCCGTCGAACGGTCCGGTGATGCCATGCGCATCGAGTTCCTCTACGGATGCATGCACGAATCGCACTGAGGCGGGCCAGTTCTTGGCGAGCGCCATGTCGAGCATTCGGCGTGACGCGTCGACCGCGATGACGTCGGCTTCGGGTGCGACGGCGAGCAATGCCGCAGTCGATGCGCCGGTCCCGCATCCGGCGTCCAGCAGCCGCAAGCCCCGGCCACGTAACGGGATTCGCATGCGGCGTGCCGAGAGTCGTAAATCCGCATGGTAGCCCGGGCTGGCGCCGACCAATCGGTCGTATGCTGCGGCCCCGACGTCGAACGCATCCGTCAGGCCGCCGGGACGCAAGCGCGCTTCATCGACGCCCATGTTGCCGTTCCCACAACAACAGCACCGCGGTGGCCAACGCGAAGCCGAACAGGAAGTCTTCGATCGGTATGTCGAACGGAAACCGCAGACCGGTGATCTGGCGCCGGTCGTAGCTGACGATGGGCGAGCTCAGTTTCGTCAGCCAGCCGTCGACCGGGATCTGGAAGCCGAGCACGATCAGCATCGACAGCCAGTAGGCCGGACGCCGAAACAGGCTGGTGCGCAACAGCATCAGTTCCGATGCGCAGACGATCACGACGGCCGCGGCCGCCGGCACGGTGTAGCCCAGACCGGTCATCGGCGCTTGAACCGATCGACGATGGTGCTCACCGCGTTGTAGGTCAGCAGCGCGCACAGCGGAATGACGAGGAAGAACAACACCTCCTCGATCGGCACGCCGAACGGGATGCTGACGCCGGTGAGGTAGTGGCCGTCGTAGCTCCACACGTGTCCGGCGACCGCGATCTCATCCCAGATGAGAAACAGCAGCGCCACCGGAAGAACGGCCCGTGCTGCGCGCCGCCATCGGCGGTAGACGCCGGCACCGAAAATCTCCAGGGGCGCGGTGATCACCAGGCATGCCGCCAGGACCAGAAGGTATTGCCAGCGATCACTCATGCGGCGCCGTTTCGTGCCCGCCACGCCCGCATCAGGCCGGCGCCGGCCACCTGCAGGCGTCGTGCTCTGCCGACGGTTGCCCGGTGACTGAACACCGCGAAGTCGCTAGCTTCGATGCAATCCAGAATCTCCGAATACAGCGCGGTCGCTGTCGCCACGCAGGGCCGCGAGCGTGGCGCGAGCGTGCCGATCCCGGCACTGGCGAACCGGTAAGTCTCCCGGGCGATTTCATGTTGGGCTGCCAACGCCTGTCGGACCCGGCGATCGGTGCGGCGGTGCGTATGACACCACATCAGCAGGTCGCGGTTGACGCCGAAGGCGCCCAATTCGTCGGCGGGCAGATAGATCCGGCCGCGTAGCAGATCTTCGTCGATGTCGCGCAGGAAATTGGTGAGCTGAAACGCCCTGCCCAGTGCCGCTGCATAGGGTGCGGCTTGTTCGGGGGCGGACACCGTGCCCAGTATCGGAAGCAGTTGCAGGCCAATGGCTTCGGCGGAGCCACGCATGTAAGCGTTGAGTGCCCGGCGGTCGGGATAGTCGGTGACCGTGAGGTCCATTCGCATCGAAGCCAGGAAGTCGACGAACAGCTCGGTGCTGATCTGGTAGCGGCGCGCGGTGTGGGTCACTGCGACGAGTACCGGATTGGCTTGATGTTCATCGGCGCCGAAGAATTGGTCGGCAAGCTGCTGCAACCGCTGGGCGCGTATTTCGCCGCCGATCTTCGGATCGAGTTCGTCGAGGATGTCGTCGGCGTAGCGCGCGAAGCCGTAGAGCGCGTGTACCGCCGGCCGTTGATCCGGTGCGAGCAACCGGGTGGCCAAAAAGAACGTACGGCCGTGGGCGGCATTGATTTCCCGGCAGCGGCGATACCCGTCTCGCAGCCGGGGATTGTTGATTCCTGCGGCGTCCAGCTCGCTGCGGATCACGATCGTCCGGTCTTCATGTCGAGGTGTGTCTGCGCGCGAGTGGCTGGTCCGGGCGACCCCGTGACGCGATCGGCGGCGAGCCGCCCGGAGATCAGGGCGGTGGGCACGCCGACGCCGGGCACGGTGGAGGACCCGGCAAGCACCGCGTTGTCAATCCCGCGCACCATGTTCGCCGGGCGGAACGGGCCGGTCTGGGCGAAGGTATGAGCAAGCGCGAACGGGCTGCCGGCCGCCATGCCCTGACGGGCCCAGTCGGCGGGGGTGACGATGTCGAGTATGGTTCCATGCTCCCGCAAGCCGGGTATCAATCGCTGCTCGACGCACTCGAACACCTTGTCCGCGTACGGTTTGCCGGCGTCCTCCCAATCGATCCCGCCCCGCGTGAGATTGGGCGCGGGTGCCAGTACATACAGCAGATCTCGGCCGCCCGGCGCCAGCGTTGGGTCGGTTGCGGTCGGACGGGTGACCAGCAAGGACGGATCCCGCATGAGCTGACCGTCTCGGATGATGTCGGTGAAAGTCTCATTCCACGCTTCACCGAACAAGATGGTGTGATGCGCCGTTTCCGGTTCGGTGCTGCGACATCCCGCATGGATTACGACCGCTGACGGCGACGGGCGCAGCGCGATCGCGCGGCGCGGTGTTCTTCCGAGCAATGCATAGGTCTGCGGCAGTTCAGTGGTGAGCACCACCGCGTCGCAGGGGATGCGTTCGGTGTCGGTGTGCACGGCGCTGACGTGTCCGGCGCCGGTTTCCAGCCCGGAAACCGTCGTGCCGTAGCAGAACCGGACGCCGGCGTCGACGGCGGCAGCGGCGAATGCCTCGGGAAGCGCCCGCACGCCGCCGCGCGGAAACACCACACCCGAGATGGTGTCCATGTAGGCGATGACCGCATAGACCGCCAAGGCGTCACGCGGCGCCACCCCGGCGTACAGCGACTGGAAGGTGAATACCCGCTGCAACCGCGGGTCGGAGATGTAGCGGTTGACCATCCGGTCCCACTTGCGAAAGCCGCCGATCGCGGCCAGCCGCGCCAACTGCGGGGTGAGTAGGGACAGCGGGGAGTCGAAGTTGGCGGCGATGAAACCGTCGAATTCAATGCGGTACAGGCGTTCCAGCCATTCACGCAGCCGGCGGTAGCCCTCCGCCTGCCGGGGATCCGCGAATTCCTCAACGGCTGCTGCCATTTGGTCGGGATCGGCATGGACTTGCAGGGAACTGCCGTCGGCAAACACGGCGTGGTAAGCGGGATCGACCGGCAGCAGATCCAGCCGGTCGGACATGGTCTCGCCTACGGCCGCGAACACCTCGTCGATCACCTCGGGCATGGTGAGCACTGTCGGGCCGGTGTCTATCCGGTAGCCGTCGATGTCGAGCCGCCCAGCCCGTCCGCCCGGCCATTGGTGCCGCTCTACCACAGTGACCTGCCGGCCCCGGCCGGCCAGGTGCAGTGCCGCCGACAGGCCCGCCAGGCCCGCGCCGATCACGACGATGTGGTCGCCTCGTCCGCCGATGGTCCGCATGGTCATTCGCAGCGTTCCGTGCAAGCGATGGCCATATTCGCCAACGCGCTGCGAATCTGGCCGTCGATAGCGAGGTCGCTCAACGCCTTCCGGGCCGCCACCACGCGACGACTGATCATGTCTTCAATCCACTGCACTGCCCCGGTCGCGGAAATCACTTCTTTCCAACGCTCTACCGCTGCGTCGTCGAGCACGGCGCTGTTCACAAGTTCGGTCAGCTGTCGTCGGGCCGGCCCCTCGGCCATCTGGTGGGCGGCCACGATGACGCTGGTCGCCTTGCGTTCGAGGAGGTCTCCACCGCAAGGCTTTCCGGTGACCTCGGGTGAGCCGAAAACCCCCAGCAGGTCGTCGCGAAGCTGAAACGCTTCGCCCACCGCGACGCCGTAGCGGCCAAGACTGGACAAGGTGCGCTCATCGCAGCCGGCCATCGCTGCGCCGATTTCCAGCGGGCGGCGCACGGTGTAGTTGCCGGATTTGCGCTGTGCCACGTCCAGCACATCTTTCAGGGTCGGCATCTGACGCACATCGGACGTCAAGTCGGCGAACTGGCCGACCGCAAGCTCGATGCGCATGGCGTCATAGCGCGACCAGGCTCGCTGCAGGCACCGCGGGTCGACACCGCTTTCCCGCAGCATCTGTTCGGCCCAGATCAGGCAAAGATCGCCCAGCAGAATGGCCGACGATTCGCCGAACCGCCGCGCCGAGCCGGACAAGCCGCGTTCGCGGTGCCAGATCGCGAATTGAAGGTGAACCGACGGTTGGCCACGGCGTTGCGACGAATCATCCATCACATCGTCGTGCATAAGTGCGAAGGCGTGCAGCAACTCCAAGCTGGCCGCGGCCCGTACTGCCGCGTCGTTCGGCGGCGCGCCGCACAGCCACCCGAGGTACATAAAGGTCGATCGCAGGCATTTGCCGCCACGGACGAATTCCGCCAAGACGTCGCCGGCGGCATCGAGACACAGCCCATCCAGCTCAGCGGCGCGGCGTGAGGCGACGAAGTCCCCGAGGGCAGCTAGCACAGCCCTTCGCACACTCGAACGCCAAGCGCCGAAGTCGTCCGCCACCGACCACCCCGCCGGCGTCGGGACCAACCCCATCCTCGGTGACGCAGCACGCATTTACCCCCCCTTTCGAATGGCTTGGGCGGCACGGTCTGAAGGGCTCGAACACCCGCCGTCATACCCTGCCCGAGCAGCGCTAAACGCCGGACGTCTGGCTCGCACGATCCGCTTTGAGCCTCCGCCATAGTTTGGCCGTCGAGCCACAGCATAAGTTCATCATCTTAAACGTTAACTTACTGAATAATATGATGCACTGTCCAGACTGGAGCTGGCGGGAGTGTGTTTGGACAAACAAACGTGATGGGCCCAGCAGGACCAAACCGGCTGGGCCCATCACGGGTAAGAAGTGCGCTACTGGTTCTTCTTCTGCCGCTCCTCTGCGGCTTTGGCACTCGCACGGGCCGACTCGGCCTCGGCTTCCCGCTTGGCCGCGTCGCGTTGCGCCTCGCCTTTGTCCTGCTGCGCCCTGCCCTCGCGACCCAGTTGATCGTTGCGGGTCACGATGCTGACGACTTCCTTGACCTTGCCCTTCAGCCCTTCAACGATGCCGCTGACGGCCTCCAAGGGTCCACTTCGCTCTGCCATATTTACCTCCCGATTCAGGCGGCGTCGACGACTTCGCGCCCGCCGATAACTCTCCATTCCCACGAGGCGCCGTTCGCCAAACATCGTTCGGCGCGAACTGCCGCACCGCTTCGGTCAGAGTGCGCATCGAGGCAGGAGTTTCGAACGGTTGGCGTCCGGGTACCTTGCGCGGTGTGGACGTGCGAGCGGCATCGGCACGACTAATGCGTGCAGAACGCAAAGTGCTGCGCGTTCAAAGACGTTTGTGGCTTGCGCAGTTGGAGCTCTGGCCGGCCGTCGTAACGCTGGCTGCCGTCGGCGTCGTTGCGGCATGGAAGTTGTGGCAGCGCTCGGTTCAGCGTCGGCCTGACGGCAATGCGGGCACGACGTTGCCGACCGAGCCCGGCGCCCCCATGCCAGGGGCCGAGCCCGGATGAGTACGTTGCGGCAACAGCTTTCACCGAACTACGCGGCGTCGCGAATTGACCGGGCCTCGCTTGGCGCCGGTCGCTGACGATTCGGCTTGCTTGGCCGCCTTTGCTTCGAACGTCGTCATGGCCGCGATCATTGCCGTGAAGACTCGATGAGCGGCGGCCAGATCGCGGTCGGGTAAATCGGCCATCGCGGAGCGCACTTCGCCGCCCAGCGGCGTGAAATAGGCCCGGGCCAACGCCATGCCGGACTTCTCGTAGCGAAGCAGCGACTTGCGGCGGTCGGCCGGGTCGGCCTCGCGCCTGATGTGGCCCGAGTCGATCATCCGATCCACCAGGTAGGTGATGGCGGGCGCAGACAAATCCATTCGCTGTCGCAACTGGGCCAGCGTCAACGGTGTCTCGGTGGTCTCGGCGACCATGATGTGCAGCAGGGCGTGGAAATCACTGCCGCTGACGTCGTGCCCGCGCGCGAAGTGCCGTCCGATACGGTCGGCTTGCGCGGTGAGAGCTCGCAGGTCAGCCGACATCAGCTTTTCGAGTTCGGCTCGGTCTGGTCGCCGGTCAGCAGCGCCGCGCTTGGTCACTTGATCCGCATCCTTCTTAGCGTTCCGCCGAACAGCTTATCGGCGGGACGCGGGTGCGGTCGTCCAACCCTGGTACGGGTTTCTCGGGCCGCCGGCCGGCGCGCTCACGATTTGGCTGGGTCGTGCCCCCAGTTCATCAACGAGTAACGCCAAGCGGTGTCATCGATGACGCCGCTGGGCCGCTGTGCCAGGTGGCGTTTCGCGTAGTTCACCACTTTGCGCATGTGTGCGTAGTCGTCCGAAGTGAGGTCGGCTCGTTTCGTTTGGAGGATGTTGACAATGCGGCGCCCGCTGGCATGACCCGTGGACTCTGCGTTGTCCTGCTGCTGTCCCACACTTTTCGACTCGTCGGTGTCAAGCCACTTCTGCAGCTCGCGCGCGGTCATATTGACTGTCGCGCGAAACTGCTTCCAGGTGGCTTCTTCGTCAGGTTCGGCCATCTGTGATCACCGGTGCGAATCAGTCGACCCGCCGCAGCGCCTGCGGCTTGTGGACGGCATCCGCGCCGGTCTTGTCGCTGCGGACCTGGTATTGCGGCTGGTCTGGAGATGCGCGCACGGTCCGTCCCGCGGCTTCGGTATCCGAGGTGATTTCGCGCTCAACCGTTCCGTGGACCGTGCTGCCGTGGCTCTTCCACCGCACCTTGTCGCCCTTTTCGAACTTCTTCTTGTCCCCCATCTGCTTCACCTCTCGTTATGTTGCCTTGGCGCATGGGGTTCCCGCTCGGCACGACGGCCGAACCAGTTTCAGTTAAGAAGATTGATAGTTAAGTCATCTGATCATCAACCAGCGGCCTGGTTTCGGCCGGCTTAGAACGGGAATTCGCCGCCGGTGAACTTTTCCGATCTCCTTGCCCGCCCCTTCGGCTGGGGATCCGCCATTCGGGGCAAGCGGTTCTTCCATCCGATCGGTGTGCTTGCCGAAGGCGCTGTCGAACGCATCGCACCTGCGGACGACGGGCTGCCGATCCCGTCGTCCGATGTCGTCGCCCGGCTGTCCAAAGCCACCGGGACGCCTGGGGCGTTGCCCGACTTCATTGGGCTGGCTGTCCGCGTTCCGGCGGATGCGAAACAGTGGGACATCCTGCTGGTGTCGGCCGGCTCTGGGCTCCTCGGCCGGACGCTGACGTTACGGCCGGTGACGTCGTGGACCGGGCAGCACATGTCCACTCTGATGCCAGTGCGCTACGGCGGGAAGCTCTGGTGGTTGCAGGCCCGGATCACCACCGAAATCCCCGGACCAGGCGTATCGCTGGACGCTGTCCGCGAACGGATCGAACAGGGCGGAATCGAGGTGGTGTTCGATCAGGCCTGTGGCAGGTCCGATTTCGAGCCGGTGGCCAGAGTGACGCTCACCAGCGTCCTCGATGAGCGCCGGGGTAAGGACGTGTCGTTCGACCCCGTCATCAACACAGCGCCCGGCCTGGAGCTGTATCCGGAATGGCTGGCGGACTTGCGAGCACGCGCCTACCGGCACAGCCGCGAGGGCAGGGACGCAAGTTGACCGGACTCTCAGTGCCCGTCAGCGGCCCAGCAGATGCCGCAACGCCTGATCGAGATCGGGCTGACGGAACCGGTGCCCGGCTTGGTCAAGGCGGGAGGGGACGACACGCTGGCTGGCGAACGCGAGTTCGCGGGCACCCTGCTCACCGAGCAGTAGCCGCGGCCCCAGCGGCGGCACCGGCAACACCGCTGGACGGCGCAGCGCGTGAGCCAGGGTGCGGGTGTAATCGGCGTTGCGGACCGGTTGCGGCGCAACAGCGTTCACCGCGCCGGACAGTGCGTTGTCCCACAGCGCCCGGTGATAGATGTCCACCAGGTCGTCGATCCCGATCCAGGACAACCACTGCCGGCCGTCCCCGAGCCGTCCGCCCAATCCGGCGCTGAACAACGGACGCATCAGCCGAAGCGTCCCCCCGCGCGGCGACTGCACGATACCGGTGCGCACCTGTACCACCCGCGCTCCCGCCTGCTGTGCCGGCGCGGTCGCGTCCTCCCAGTCCGCGACGACGTCCGCGAGGAACCCGTCGCCGCGATCGCTGTCCTCGGTGAGCGCGTCGTCTCCGCGGTCGTATCCGTAATAGCCGATCGCCGAAGCGGACACGAACACCTTGACGGGGGAACCGCTCACCAGTTCGGCCAGCCGGCGCGTCGGGCCAATCCGGCTGTCGCGCACCGCCGTCCGATGCTCGTCGGTGAAGCGCCCGGCGATCGAGGCGCCGGCCAGATGGATCACCGCGTCGACACCGGCCAGCAGTTGCGGGTCGGGTTCGTCGGGCTGCCACTGCCGCTCGTCCGGCGTGCGCGGGGTATGGCGTACCAGCCGGACGACGCGATGGCCGCCCGTGCTCAGAAACGCGGTCAATGCCGAACCCACCAGTCCCGACGACCCGGTGATGGCGACGGTCGCCGGAGCAAGGCCATGCTCGGCCGCCCGCCGGTGCGCGGCCAGATCGTCGGCCAACTGCCGGTGCCGGTAGACGAACATGGGTCGCAGAGCCGACGCGGGAACCGGTGTGTCGACCCGGTCGACGACCCGGGTCTCGGATGCGGAGACGTCTTCGAATTCATGGATGTGCCGCCACCGCACCACGATTCGTGCCGGCAGCGACGCCGGGCCGTCGCTGCCGATGGTGTCGACGAAACGGCGTGGCGGATCGTAGCCGTCCGGCTGGTGTTTGGCGACCCAGCGCAGACCGCCGGGCAGCGATAGCGTCGCGCGCCCGTCCTTCAGCGAGGCCGCCTCGGTGACCAGCCGCAGGGGCTGCCACGGCGGAGACAGCCGATTGAACGCACCGGGCCTGGCGTGCCAAGCGAAGACCTCGTCGCGCGGCGCGTCGATGACGCTCGAGTATTCGATCCCCATGTCACGACGCTACCGGGCAGCGCTCAGCGATCGGGCAAAGCATGCTCGACGATGCGCGGCCGCGGCTGTGGTTGGCGTTCGCCGCGTTTGGCGGCCAGGTACACCTGCGCGGTCTCCTGCGCAACGGTGTGCCAATCGAAGTCCGAGGTGAGACGTTCGCGGGCGGCACGCGCGCGCCGCTGCGCGGCGGCCGGATCGTCGAGCACACTGCGCACGGCGGCGGCCAGTGCCGCCACGTCGCGGGGCGGACAGGACACCCCCGTCTGGCCGTCGATCACCGCTTCGCCCAGACCGCCGATGTTCGAAGTCACCAGCGGAGCGCCAGCCGCGGCCGCCTCCAGGGCGACGATCCCGAACGGCTCGTAGTGGCTGGGCAGCACCGCGGCGTCGGCCCGATGCAGCATGGCGAGCAGTTCGGCGTGGCCGAGGTGCCCGACGAAACGAGTAGCCTTGAGCACCTTGTGTTTACGCGCTTGCTCGACGAGCCAGTCCTGCTGAGTGCCCTCACCGGCGATGGTCAGCGTGGTACCCGGGTGATGGCGCCTGATCCGGGCCAGCGCGGCGATGGCGTCGTGCACACCCTTCTCGTACTCGAGCCGGCCGAGGAAGAGCAGTTCGGGCGGTCCGGTACGGGGACGCCGCAGCGCGAACTGCCAGCGCGCCGCGTCGATTCCGTTGCGGATCACGGTGATTTCGGCCAGGCCCGGACCGAACAGCTCGGTGATCTCTTCGCCCATCGACGCCGAACACGTGATCAGCGAATCGGATTCACGCACCAGCCACGATTCGACCGCGTGTACCTGGCGGCTGAGCGCTCCCGAAACCCAGCCGGAGTGCCGTCCGGCTTCGGTCGCGTGGATCGTGGAAACCATTGGCACGTCGTAGAACTCGGCGAGCGCAACGGCCGGATGGGCCACCAGCCAGTCGTGTGCGTGCACGACGTCGGGCCGCCACGGACGGTCGCTGCCGTGTTGCCTCAGGGACAGCCCGGCACGGACCATGGCGTGTCCCATCGCCAGGGTCCAGGCCATCATGTCCTTGCCGAAGGTGAACTCGTGCGGGTCCTGAGCAGCAGCGACCACCCGCACACCCTCGCTGATTTCGTCGGACGACGGATGGGTGCTGGGATCGGTGCCCGAGGGACGGCGGGAAAGGACGACGACGTCGTGACCCGCCGCGGCCAGTGCGGTGGACAGGTGATGCACGTGCCGGCCAAGGCCGCCGATCACCACCGGCGGGTACTCCCACGACACCATCAGGATTTTCACGCGCGGCCCCTGCGCGAGGGTGCACAGAATGCCGCATGCGACGCCGTGTCGTTGTACAAACACGCACGCTCGCGGGACGGCACGCAGCTCATCGCGGCAGCCTGCGGGCGTCCAGGGCACCGAACAGCCCGTCGGCGCGGTTCCAGCCGTCGGCCAGCCGCTGCGCGTTGTCGCGCCGCCCCGAGGCCAGCGCCCCGGCGATCTCCCGGGTGGCGTGTGCGTGCAGATGGGCCCGGTAGCGCGCGTAGCCCGCTGCGGAGTCCTTACTGACCATGAACGGCCAGTCGCTGGACACGGTGAGCAGCGTCTCGCGCAGGATCTGGTCGGCCACGTGGTCGCGGGGGATGGGCCCGTCCAGCGATGCCGTCTGGGTCAGCGCCTTGTCGACGGTGCTCAGCGCCGTGTCGACCACCTCGCTGTTGAGCTGAACCAGATCGGCCACCTTCGCGCCGGCCCACACCTGCCAATCCTTACCGGAACCCCAAGAGCTGGGCGGTAATTCGACCGAGCTGCCGACGAACCCGCCGGCTATCGCGTCGCTCAGGGTGCCTACCCGCACGCCTGCGGCGGGCAGGGCCCGCAGCACGCGCGCCAGCCACGTCGGTCCCTCGTACCACCAGTGTCCGAACAACTCGGTGTCGAATGCCGCGACGACATGAGCGGGACGCCCGATGCGCTCGGACTCGGCGAGCAGCCGGTTGCGGACTACGTCGACGAAGTCGGCGACGTGCACGTCGACCGCGCGGTCGGCGCGTTCCGGGTCATAGGGTGCCTTGGCTTCCGAGGCGACGTTGCGGCCGGTGACCCTGGCCGGCTTGAGGCCGGTGAGGTGGTCGTAGGTGTGGAAGTCGCGGTAGGCGGCGTGACCCGGGTAGCCGGATTTGGGCGACCACACCCGGTAGCTGACCTGCAGGTCACGGCCGAAAGCGACCACGTCGGTGGCACCGACCGGTCGGCCTAGGGCGGTGTCTCCGTGCAGCGACGGGCCGTCGACCATGAAGTGCGTGACTCCGGCTGCGGCGTAGTCGTGTTCCATGCCCGGGGCGTAGGCGCATTCGGGCGCCCAGATCCCGGTCGGGGTGTGGGCAAGCCTCAACGCCGCGTCGGCCAAACCTTCGCGCAACGCGAACTCGCGCAGCCGCGGCGCGAGCAGCGGCTGGAACGGATGCGCCAGCGGGCCGCCGAGCAGCTCCACCGTGCCGGCGTCGATCAGGCTCCGCAGCAGTGGGCTGCCGCCGTGCCGCCACAGTGTGGCAAACTCCTCGAGCGCCTGGTCGGCCTCGGCGCATTCACGAGTTCCGAAGGCCCGCAACGCTTCTGGCGTACACGCCGAATAACCGGCCGACTTCGACTTGGGCGATGTCCGGACGCTGGCGGCCTCGGCGGCACGCAGCCGCCAGTTGGCCAGCCAGTGGTGCATGCCGTCGAGGCAATACGGGTCGTCGAGTTGAGCGTTCACCACCGGCGTGATGCCGAGGGTGACCAACCGGTGCCGGTCCTCGTCGGCCAGGGTGCGCAGCACGCGCAGCAGCGGCAGGTAGGCCGCCGACCACGACTGGTAGAGCCACTCCTCGCCGACCGGCCATCGGCCGTGATGCGCCAGCCAGGGCAGGTGGGTGTGCAGCACCAGGGTGAACAAGCCGGGTACCCGGTCTCCCGGCGCGGTCACCGGCGCACCGCGATTGCGATCAGGTCCAAGCTGTTGTCTATTTCACGGGTCTCGATTTCGAAGTCGGCTGTGGTCACCGACGCGACGTCGGCCATCAGGTCGGGCGGCCAGGGTGCGTCGGCCACCGCGCGGGCGATCTGCGCGTCGATGATCGAGCCGCCATGGCGGGCGTCCATCTCGCGCAGCCGCGGCCCGTGGAACACCCCGCTGATCGACACGTCGGAAAAGCCCGCCTCGACCAGCAGCTCGGTGAGCTCGTCGGCGTTGAGCTCACGGGTGTGGAAAGGGTTGACCGGGGTGTCGCGACCCGGCGAGAAGGTGATCCGGTTGGGGGTCGACACCATCAGCAGGCCCGACGGGCTCAACACCCGCAGGCACTCTCGAACGAACTGCCCCTGGTCCCACAGGTGCTCGATCACCTGGAAGTTCACCACTACATCCACCGAAACGTCGGGCAACGGGAGATCGGCCAGGTTGGCCTGCGTTACTTCCACCCGGGGGTAGCGGGCGCGAACGTGGGCCACCGCGGACTCGTCGTAGTCCACCGCGAGGACCCGGCTGGCCACCTCGGCGATCAGGTCGGCACCGTAACCCTCGCCGCAGCCGGCTTCCAGCACGACCCGGCCCGCACAGCGCGGCGCCAGCCGCTCGTAGACCACTTGGTGGCGCCGGAACCAGTAGTTCTCGATGTCCAGATCGGGGATGGTTCGCTCGCCCGTCAGCGTCAACGCCGCCGGGGAGGCCGACGACGAGATGTCGTCGGGGTTCCGGCGGGGAACATCGGGGACGAATGCGCTCATTGCATAGGCAGGCTAACCCCTACCGGGCGATTCGCGAACCGGACGGTGGATCCGGAAGACGGAACACGCCGCCCGGCTGCCCTTATCCATAAGGCACCGTCCGGGGCGCCGGACGGAGGAGCAGCGGGCAATTCGGCAGATGCGACCCGCTATGGTGTGAAGGCGAACCGCGCAAAGTTACCCGCTAGTAACCGGGACGTGCGGTTGCTGAATGCCTGACCGAGGTCCTGCAGCCGACTGCTGCGGGACGCCCTTCGAGGAGGACGAACCACACTCATGACGAACATCGTGGTCCTGATCAAGCAGGTCCCAGACACCTGGTCGGAGCGCAAGCTGACCGACGGCGACTTCACGCTGGACCGCGAGGCCGCCGACGCCGTGCTGGACGAAATCAACGAGCGCGCGGTGGAAGAGGCGCTGCAGATCCGCGAGAGGGAGGCCGCCGACGGAGTCGAGGGGTCGGTGACGGTACTGACCGCCGGCCCGGAGCGCGCCACCGAGGCGATCCGCAAGGCCCTCTCCATGGGCGCCGACAAGGCCGTCCACCTCAAGGACGACGGCATGCACGGCTCGGACGTCATCCAGACCGGCTGGGCCCTGGCGCGGGCGCTGGGCACCATCGAGGGCACCGAGCTGGTCATTGCCGGTAACGAAGCCACCGACGGAGTCGGGGGCGCCGTGCCGGCCATCATCGCCGAGTACCTGGGCCTGCCGCAGCTCACCCACCTGCGCAAACTGTCGGTCGAGGGCGGCAAGGTCACCGGTGAGCGCGAAACCGATGACGGCGTCTTCACCCTTGAAGCCACCCTGCCCGCTGTGGTCAGCGTGAACGAGAAGATCAACGAACCGCGTTTCCCGTCCTTCAAAGGCATCATGGCCGCCAAGAAGAAGGAGGTCACGGTGCTGACCCTGGCCGAGATCGGGGTGGAGTCCGACGAGGTCGGGCTGGCCAACGCCGGGTCGACCGTGTTGTCGTCCACGCCGAAACCGCCCAAGACCGCCGGTGAGAAGGTCACCGACGAGGGCGAAGGCGGCAATCAGATCGCGCAGTATCTGGTTAGCCAGAAGATCATCTGAAAAGCCTCCTGAGACGATCCATCCAAGACGAGAAGAGCGAATAACCCATGGCTGAAGTACTCGTGCTCGTCGAGCACGCTGAAGGTGCGCTGAAGAAGGTCACCGCCGAACTGATCACCGCCGCCCGTGCGCTGGGCGAGCCGGCTGCCGTCATCGTCGGTGCGCCGGGAACCGCCGCCCCGCTGACCGACGGGCTCAAGGCGGCCGGAGCCGCCAAGATCTACGTCGCCGAGTCCGACGCCGTCGACAAGTACCTGATCACCCCTGTGGTCGACGTACTGGCCGGGCTGGCCGAGTCGTCGGCTCCCGCCGCGGTGTTGCTGGCCGCCAGCGCCGACGGCAAGGAGACCGCCGGCCGGCTGGCAGCGCGGATCGGGTCGGGCCTGTTGGTCGACGTGGTCGAGGTCAAAGAGGGCGGCAAAGGCGTGCACTCCATCTTCGGTGGCGCGTTCACCGTCGAGGCGCAGGCCAACGGCGATACCCCGGTGATCACGGTGCGGGCCGGTGCCGTCGAGGCGGAGCCGGCTGACGGCGCGGGCGAGCAGGTCACGGTGGAGGTGCCGGAGCCCGCCGAGAACGCCACCAAGGTCACCGCCCGCGAGCCCGCGGTCGCTGGTGACCGGCCGGAGCTCACCGAGGCCACAGTCGTGGTGTCCGGTGGTCGTGGAGTTGGCAGCGCCGAGAACTTCAACGTGGTCGAGGCGCTGGCGGACTCGCTGGGTGCCGCCGTCGGCGCGTCACGTGCCGCGGTCGACTCCGGCTACTACCCGGGCCAGTTCCAGGTGGGCCAGACCGGTAAGACGGTGTCGCCGCAGCTCTACATCGCGCTGGGCATCTCCGGGGCGATCCAGCACCGCGCCGGCATGCAGACCTCCAAGACCATTGTTGCGGTCAACAAGGACGAAGAGGCCCCCATCTTCGAGATCGCCGACTACGGTGTGGTCGGCGACCTGTTCAAGGTGGCGCCACAGCTGACGGAGGCGATCAAGGCCCGCAAGGGCTAGTCCTCCGTCGCAAAGCGATTGATGCTGGGAGCCGGACAAAGAGGCCTATGTCGTGGCGCCGGTGGCGGCGTTCGTCTTCGGCTTTCGGCGTGAATCCTGGGCTTTCAAAGTGAATCCTGGGCTTTCAAGGTGAATCCTGGGCGAAGATCCGCGCCGATTCCCGCCCTAGAGTGACAATGAAAGCCCAGGATTCACGCGCAAAGCCGTCAGTTCACACTAAAAGCACGTCACTTCAGAAGTGCCGGAGAGCGATCCTCGTCACACCGGCGAGGTTCTGCTCGACGCATCACATATCGCCGGATCAAATCCGCACAATTAGTCATCTGACGTGCACCGACATGTCAGCGCAGCGATGCCGGCTGGATCATCGTCTGCGACACGTTGGTGCCTATGAGCATTGCTTCTGTTCTGATAGCCGGCGACAAACCCGGCGGATCTTCGGCTTCCCCGGTTGCGGGGTCGGCTGACGGGCCGCGCTATTCCCTGCTGCTATCGACCGACCCCAGCCTTATCGAGGCGGCGCAGCGGCTCCGCTACCAGGTGTTCAGTAGCGCACCCGGCTTCACCCTGTCGGGTGACAGCCACCGAGATGAGGACCGCTTCGACGAATACTGCGACCACCTGCTGGTTCGCGAAGACAACACCGGTGAGTTGGTGGGGTGTTACCGGATGTTGCCGCCGACGGGTGCTATCGCCGCCGGGGGACTTTATACCGCAACGGAATTCGATGTCGGTGCGTTCGACCCGCTGCGACCGTCGCTGGTCGAGATGGGCCGCGCCGCGGTGCGCGAAGGGCATCGCAACGGTGGTGTGGTGCTGCTGATGTGGGCCGGCATCCTGGCCTACCTGGACCACTGCGGCTATGACTACGTGACGGGGTGCGTATCGGTGCCCATCGACGGCGATGGCCAGGCTCCGGGCGCCGAGCTGCGCGGAGTGCGGGACTTCGTGCTGAGCCGCCATGCCGTTGCGCGCCACTACCGGGTGCGCCCGTACCGCCCGGTGCGGGTGAACGGCACAGCCCTCGACGACATTCCACCGCCGCAACGACCGTCGGTGCCGCCGCTGCTGCGCGGTTACCTGCGCCTGGGTGCCCAGGTGTGCGGTGAACCCGCCCACGACCCGGATTTCGGCGTCGGTGACTTCTGCGTGCTGCTGAGCAAGCAGAACGCCGACACGCGGTACCTGAAGCGGCTGCGGTCGGTGTCAGCAGCCTCGACGATCGCCGGCGGCACGGCACCGTGAACACCGGCCATGCCTGGCTGCCCCGCGCCTCGTGCGACGTGAGCTGTGTGAGTGTTCGCGACGCAGCCGGATGGCGGCGGTGCTTGGTGTACCTACGGGTGGCGCGCCGCGCAGTGGCAGGGCTATTGCTGCTGCCGGGGCTGCCGTTGCTGGCTGTGCCGCTACCTGGCCGCACCCGGGTGCAACGCGGCTACTGCCGGTTGGTGCTGCGCTGTTTCGGAGTTCGAATCACCGTGTCGGGCAGCCCGATTCGCAACCTGAGCGGCGTCCTGGTGGTCAGCGACCACATTTCCTGGCTGGACGCCTTCGCCATCGGTGCAGTGCTGCCGGGCTCCTTCGTCGCCCGCGCCGACATGTTCACCGGGCCCGCGACCGGCGTCGTGGCCCGCATCCTGAAGATCATCCCGATCGAACGGGCCAGTCTGCGGCGCCTGCCCGGGGTGGTGGACGCCGTCGCCCGCCGGCTGCGGGCCGGTCAGACCGTGGTGGTATTCCCGGAGGGCACCACCTGGTGCGGTGCTGCCGGCGGCGACCACCGCGGTTCTGGACTCTTCTATCCGGCGATGTTCCAGGCCGCGATCGACACGAACCGCCCGGTCCAGCCACTTCGGCTGACGTACCACCACGTCGACGGAACCGTATCGACCATCCCGGCGTACGTCGGCGACGACAGCCTGCTGCGGTCCGTCGGGCGGCTGCTGTCGGCGGGCCGCACAGTGGCGCGGGTGCGGGTGGAATCCCTGCAGCTGCCGGGTAGCGACCGTCGCGAGCTGGCCCGGCGCTGCCAGAGCGCGGTTCAGCTGGGGATTGCCCGGCAATCGGGTCACGAGCACGTGCTGGTGGCCTGAGGGAGCTGACCGTCTCGGCCGGCCGGTATTCTGGGGCGCGTCATGGTCTACCTGGATCACGCTGCCACCACCCCGATGCACCCCGCCGCCGTCGAGGCGATGACGGCTGTGCTCGGCACGGTCGGTAACGCCTCGTCGCTGCACACCAGCGGCCGCACAGCACGGCGGCGCGTCGAGGAATCCCGTGAGCTGATCGCGGAAAAACTCGGCGCGCGTCCGTCGGAGGTGATATTCACCGCCGGCGGCACCGAGAGCGACAACCTGGCCGTGAAGGGCATCTATTGGGCCCGCCGTGACGCGGAGTCGCGACACCGACGCATCATCACCACGGAAGTCGAACACCATGCGGTGCTCGACTCGGTGAACTGGCTTGCCGAACACGAAGGCGCTCAAGTGAGTTGGCTACCCACCGGGTCCGACGGCTCGGTGTCGGCGGCTGCGCTGCGCGAGGCGCTGGAAGCCCATGACGACGTCGCGTTGGTATCGGTGATGTGGGCCAACAACGAGGTCGGCACCATCATGCCTATGGCCGAACTCGCGGCTGTCGCAGCCGAATTCGGTGTACCGATGCACAGCGACGCTGTTCAGGCGGTCGGTCAGCTGCCCGTCGATTTCCCGGCGAGTGGGCTCTCGGCGATGAGTGTCGCCGCCCACAAGTTCGGTGGTCCGCCGGGGGTGGGAGCGCTGCTGGTGCGCCGCGACGTCGGCTGTGTGCCGCTGTCGCACGGTGGCGGGCAGGAGCGTGACATCCGTTCCGGCACGCCCGATGTCGCGGGCGCCGTCGGGATGGCCACGGCAGCGCAGATCGCCGTGGACGGACTGGAGGCCAATAGCGCGCGGCTGCGGTCGCTCCGCGACCGGTTGGTCGAGGGCGTCCTGGCCGAGATCGACGACGTCCGGCTCAACGGCGCCGGAGGCGCATTGCGACTTCCGGGCAACGCGCACTTCACTTTCCGCGGTTGTGAGGGCGACGCTCTTTTGATGTTGTTGGACGCCAATGGAATCGAGTGTTCGACCGGGTCGGCCTGCACCGCCGGCGTGGCGCAGCCGTCGCATGTGCTGATCGCGATGGGAGCCGACCCGGCCAGCGCGCGTGGGTCGCTACGCCTTTCCCTGGGCCACACCAGTGTCGAAGCCGACGTCGACGCCGCCCTGCGTGTGCTTCCGGCGGCCGTCGAGCGCGCCCGCCGCGCCGCCCTGGCCGCCGCGGGGTCGTCCGGGTGAAGGTGCTCGCCGCGATGAGCGGCGGTGTCGACTCGTCGGTCGCCGCCGCCCGCATGGTCGACGCCGGGCACGACGTGGTCGGTGTGCATCTGGCGTTGTCCAGCGCGCCCCGTACGCTGCGCACCGGCTCGCGCGGCTGCTGCTCGAAAGAAGACGCCGCCGACGCGCGCCGGGTCGCCGATGTTCTCGGAATACCGTTCTATGTCTGGGATTTCGCGGAAAAGTTCAAGGCTGACGTGATCGACGACTTCGTCTCGTCCTACGCCCGCGGGGAAACCCCCAACCCCTGTGTGCGATGCAACCAGCGAATCAAGTTCGCGGCCTTGGCTGCACGAGCGCTGGCGCTCGGCTTCGACGTGGTAGCCACCGGCCACTACGCCCGGCTGTCGCACGGACGCCTGCGGCGCGCCGTCGACCGGGACAAGGACCAGTCCTATGTGTTGGCGGTGCTGACCGCCCAGCAGTTGCGTCACGCCGCGTTCCCGATCGGGGACACCCCCAAACCGCAGATCCGTGCCGAAGCGGCCCGGCGCGGCCTGGCCGTCGCCGCCAAGCCCGACAGCCACGACATCTGCTTCATCCCGTCCGGGAACACCAGAGCCTTTCTGGGCGAGCGCATCGGGGTCCGCCGGGGCGCCGTCGTCAACGCCGAAGGCGCGGTAGTGGCCGAGCATGACGGGGTGCACGGTTTCACCATCGGTCAGCGCAAAGGCCTGGGCATCGCCGGACCGGGCCCGGACGGCCGCCCCCGCTATGTCACGGCAATCGATGCCGGCACCGCGACGGTCCATGTCGGTGACGCACAAGACCTCGACGTGTACGAGCTGACGGGACGTGACCCGGTTTTCACCGGGGGAGCCCCGCCGTCGGGACCGCTCGAATGCGTAGTACAAGTCCGGGCCCATGGCGAAACAGTCAGTGCCGTAGCCGAATTGGTAGGCGCCGAGCTTGTCGTCGGATTGCGTTCCCCGCTGCGCGGCGTGGCGCGCGGCCAGTCGCTGGTGCTGTACCGCCCTGACCCCGACGGCGATGAGGTGCTGGGCAGCGCGACGATCGCCGGCACGCGGGCGCAACTGAGCGAAATCACGAAGGCCTACTCGGACCGCTGGTCTGGTCCTTGATCGGTGACGATGGTGTGCAGAAGCTCTACGATTCGCTGTTGTCCCGCCGCGGTGGCATCGAATTTGCCACGCATCTCGATGAAGCCTTGATCGACATGCTCGCGGAGGCCGGCGAAGTCCTGACGGAGATCGACGAAGTCCTGGCGGAGGTCGACAAAGTCCTCTCGCATGGCGTTGAAACTTGCCGTCGTGGCTTGGCGGAACTCACGAAGGTCACTGCGGAACTCGCGGAGCTCGCCGCGGAACTCACTGACGTCGCGGTCGGCGGCTCCGGCCAGTACCCGGGCGGCGGCGGCGTCTTGTTCGCTCGCCTGCACTCGTGTCCTCAGGTCGCGAACCTGGTGTTCCAGCGCGGTGACGCGTGATTCGAGGTCCCCGGGTTCCACGACGGGGAGCTTACCGGTATTTCCAGGTCGCCGTGTTCACCGCGTGCGCTGCCCTGCCGGAGGCCGCTGAACTCAGCGCGGGATGTTGGCCACGATGTTGGTCATCACGATGTCGGAAACCGAGGGCGGAAAGCCGCAGAAGGTGACCTCGAGCAACGCCACCGACAAGACGCGGTAATCACGGCCACAGCCCCCGGGCCGGATACGCAGCGAATCAGCATCAGCCTTCCAGGTGCCGATGTAGGACAGGCCGTCCGGGGTGGCCGCACAATCGTGCACGGTGCTGACCAGGGTGTCGAATGCGCGCCGGGCGGTGGCGGCATCGCGGTAGGCCGCAGCGCCCTCAGAGATCAGGGCGCCGTCCGGCGGGTCCTGGAATGTGGTTTTGTGGAATTCCTCGACGTCGGGCCCGAACGTTGCGGTTTCGGCGTAGATGAACCGGCACGCGAGCGGCGCGGTTTGGGCAAGGCCTTCGATATCCACCGGAGACCGGCCGTCCATGGTGGGGATGATCGTCAGGTGCTCACCGGCGCCGGTGATCGCGCCCATCCGGGGCTGTTCGAGCAGGATCCGGTCGACGTTGACGCCCTGAATGCCTTTGGCGGCGGGGCCGAATCCGGGTAACGCAGTGCCGTCTACCACGCGCGTGCACGCCGCCGTCGCCAACAGCGCGCCGCACAAAAGCAGCGACCGCGCCAACCCTGCCATCCCCCGAACCTACCCAAGCCGGCGACCGCAAGACACCCCTGGTGACCGGTGTTCGAGGATAGTTCGAATACGGTTGGCGGGTGAGTGTTTTCGCACCGCTCGCGGTGAAGGCCAGCGGCATCGGATCCTGGCCCGGCACCGCCGCACGGCAGGCAGCCGAGGTTGTCGTCGGTGAGCTGGCCGATGCACTGGCCCACATCGTCGAGCTGCCCGCCAGGGGAGTGGGCGCGGACATGCTAGGCCGGGCAGGTGCGCTCTTGATCGACGTGGCCCTCGACACCATGCCGCGCGGCTACCGCATCGCTGCGCGGCCCGGAGCGGTGACACGCAGGGCGGTGAGCCTGCTCGACGAGGACATGGACGCCCTCGAAGAGGCGTGGGAGACGGCCGGTCTGCGCGGCGGCGGGCGGGTGCTCAAGGTGCAGGCGCCGGGGCCGATCACGCTGGCTGCAGGGCTCGAGCTGGCCAACGGCCACCGGGCGATCACCGACGCGGGCGCTGTGCGCGACCTGGCCGCGTCACTGGCCGAAGGCGTTGCCGCACACCGGGCGGCCCTGGCCCGTCGCCTCGACACACCGGTGGTGGTGCAGCTCGACGAGCCGTCGCTGCCCGCGGCACTGGACGGTCGGCTGACCGGGGTTACCGCACTGAGTCCGGTTGCCGCGCTTGACGAAACGGTGGCCGGGGCGTTGCTGGACACCTGCGTCATCGGCGTGGGAGCCGATGTGCTGCTACACAGCTGTTCGCCCGGGCTGCCGTGGAACTTGTTGCAAAGCAGCGGAATTCGTTCGGTATCGGTGGATGCGAGCACGTTGAGTGCCTCCGATCTGGATGGTGTTGCCGCATTCGTGGAATCGGGCCGCACCGTGATGTTGGGCGTGGTGGCCACCAGCGCCCCGAACCGACGGCCATCTGCCGAGGAAGTGGCCGGTGCCGTGGTCAAGGTGACCGATCGGCTCGGCTTCGCCCGCTCGGCGCTGCGCGACCGCATCGGGGTCACCCCGGCGTGTGGCCTGGCCGGCGCCACTCCGCAGTGGGCACGCACCGCGATAGAGCTCGCCCGCAAGGCCGCCGAAGCGTTCAGTCAGGACCCCGAGGCGATCTGATAGGCAACCAAAAGGTTGCGTTTTGTCATCGGGCATGGTTGGCTGAAAGGCAACCAGGAGGTTGCATATGAGCATCGATCGGATCGAGAAACAGGTGCTGTTGCGGGCGCCGCTGGACCGGGTATGGCGCGCGATCAGCGACGCCGAGGAGTTCGGGCAGTGGTTCGGAGTGCGCTTCGACGGCCCTTTCATCGCCGGTGGCACCGTCACCGCGGCAATTGTCCCGACCACCGTCGACGCCGGCGTCGCCGAGCGTCAGGAAGCGCACGCCGGGGTGAAGAGCGTCTGGCAGATCGTTGCGATCGAGCCGCAGCGGCGCTTCGCCTACCGCTGGCATCCGTTTGCGATCGACCAGCATGTCGACTATGACCGCGAGCCGACCACGCTGGTCGAATTCACCCTGTCGGAAACCCCCGATGGCGTGCGGCTCACCATCGTCGAATCCGGCTTCGACGCCATCCCCGAAGCGCGTCGCAATGCCTCCTTCGAGGCCAATTCGGAAGGCTGGGCCATCCAAACCGATCTCGTGCGCAGGTATCTGGAGCGGTGAGGGCGTCCGCCGTCGTCGGCGCGCCGCTCTTCGACGCGCTCGGCGACCCTAATCGGCTGCGTATCATCGTGCGGCTCTGCGACGCCGGACCGAGCTCTACTTCGCAAGTGACGCAAGTGGTTCCGGTGACCAGGCAGGCGGCCAGCAAGCATCTGCTGCTGCTGGAGTCGGTCGGCTTGGTGACCAGCAGCCGACGCGGTCGTGAGCGGGTCTGGACTGTGCAGACGGAGCCGCTGGCCCGCGCCAGCGACTATCTCACCCAGTTGTCACGTCGGTGGGATGCCGCGGTCGACTGGCTGCGGGCGTATGTGGAGGACTGAGGACTCGGGCGACCGGCGCATCAATTAGCTTGACGCGCAGCAGTTGTCACGGTTGAGGTAGGCAAGCGTTTTGGGTGTGAAGTCTGGGGTGTGCGGGTGAAATCTGGACGGAAAGCCGTCAGTTCACAGACATCGCGCCTAACCCCAACGGGCCATGGGGCCTGAGTGTCATGTGACGACCTCGCGCGCGATTGTCGGAGCGCTTCGATAGCCTGCCAGGGTGAGCTCGCCCGACGTGTTGCGCCCCGAAGTTCTGCGGCAGTGGCAGGACCTCGCCGAGGAGGTGCGCGAACACCAGTTCCGCTACTACGTGCGTGACGCACCGATCATCACCGACGCGGAGTTCGACAAGCTGCTGCGCAGGCTCGAGGCGCTGGAAGCCGAGCATCCCGAGCTGCGCACTCCCGACTCACCCACTCAACTGGTCGGCGGCGCAGGGTTCGCCACCGACTTCGAGCCGGCCGACCACCTCGAACGAATGCTCAGCCTCGACAACGCATTCAGCAGCGACGAACTCGCCGCCTGGGCCGGGCGCATCCACGCTGAGATCGGCGACAGCGCGCACTACCTGTGCGAGCTCAAGATCGACGGTGTCGCCCTGTCACTCGTCTACCGCGACGGGCGGCTGACCCGAGCCGCCACCAGGGGTGACGGCCGCACCGGCGAAGACGTCACGCTGAATGCCCGCACCATCGACGACATCCCGGAAAGACTCACGGCCAGTGACGATTACCCGGTGCCCAAGGTCCTCGAGGTTCGCGGCGAGGTGTTCTTCCGGGTGGACGACTTCCAGGCGCTCAACGCGAGCCTGGTCGAGGCCGGTAAGGCGCCGTTCGCCAACCCACGCAACAGCGCCGCGGGTTCACTGCGCCAGAAGGATCCGGCGGTCACGGCCCGTCGCAAACTGCGAATGATCTGCCACGGACTGGGGCACACCGAAGGATTCCGGCCACCCACCCAACACGACGGTTATTTGGCGTTAAAGGCCTGGGGGCTGCCCGTTTCCGAGCACACGACGCTGGTGGATGACATGTCCGGCGTGCAGGAGCGCATCGATTACTGGGGCGAGCATCGCCACGAGCTCGACCACGAAATCGACGGCGTGGTCGTCAAAATCGACGAGTTGGCGTTGCAGCGCCGACTCGGCTCCACCTCGCGGGCGCCGCGCTGGGCCATCGCGTACAAATACCCGCCCGAGGAAGCGCAGACCAAGCTGCTCGACATCCGGGTCAACGTCGGGCGCACCGGGCGGGTCACGCCGTTCGCGTTCATGACTCCGGTGAAAGTCGCGGGGTCCACGGTGGGGCAGGCCACGCTGCACAACGCCTCGGAGGTCAAGCGCAAGGGGGTGCTGATCGGCGACACGGTGGTGATCCGCAAGGCCGGCGACGTGATCCCCGAGGTGCTGGGTCCCGTGGTCGACCTGCGCGACGGATCCGAACGCGAATTCGTCATGCCCACAACATGTCCCGAGTGCGGTACCACGCTGGCGCCCGAGAAGGAGGGCGACGCGGACATCCGCTGCCCCAACGCCCAGCGCTGCCCGGCACAACTACGCGAGCGGGTATTTCACGTAGCCAGCCGAAGCGCTCTGGACATTGAGGTGCTGGGCTACGAGGCCGGTGTCGCGCTGTTGCAAGCCGGGGTGATCAGCAGCGAAGGTGACCTGTTCGCGCTCACTGAAGAAGACCTGCTGCGCACCGAGCTGTTCCGGACCAAGGCCGGCGATTTGTCAGCCAATGGCAAGCGATTGCTGGCCAACCTCGGCAAAGCCAAGGTCGCACCGCTGTGGCGGGTGCTGGTCGCACTGTCGATCCGCCATGTCGGGCCGACGGCTGCCCGCGCGCTGGCCACTGAATTCGGCGACATCGACGCCATCCGGGAGGCGTCCACCGAGCAGCTGGCGGCGGTCGAGGGGGTAGGGCCAACCATCGCAGCGGCCGTCACCGAGTGGTTCACCGTTGATTGGCACCGCGAGATCGTCGACAGGTGGCGAGCGGCCGGAGTGCGGATGGCCGACGAGCGCGACGAAAGCATTCCGCGCACGCTGACCGGGCTGACCATCGTGGTCACCGGCTCGCTGACGGGTTTTTCCCGCGACGAGGCCAAGGAGGCGATCGTGGCCCGCGGCGGCAAGGCCGCGGGCTCGGTATCGAAGAAGACCTCCTACGTCGTCGCGGGCGATTCGCCGGGATCGAAGTACGACAAGGCGGTCGAGCTGGGGGTGCCCATCCTCGACGAAGAGGGATTCCGAAAGCTTTTGGCCGACGGCCCCGATGGAGGAGAGTAGACCAATGCCGTTCTATCAGTGCCTCGTCGCGGCGGGATCGCTCAGCTCTGACAAGCGTGCCGCCATTGCCGAGGCCATCACCGATGTTCACTGCCGCGTCACGGGTGCACCGCGCGGATTCGTCAACGTCGTATTCACCGAGTACGACCCGTCGGCTTACTTCACCGCGGGCAAACCCAACCGGTGTTCGGCGATCAACGGCACGATTCGCGCCGGCCGGGACCGGGAGACGCGGGCGCGCCTGCTCACCGAACTGTCGCAAGCCTGGGTCTCGATCACCGGCCAGGATGCCCGGGCACTGCTGATCGGCCTGAGCGAGATCGATCCCACCTCGATCATGGAAGCCGGGTTGATCATGCCCGCACCCGGCGAGGAAGCCGAGTGGCTCGAGCGCAACCAGAAAGTGCTCGGGGAACTTCTCGCCACCCAATAGGCGGCCACACGACCGCTGCAGTTCTATGGTGGGCGCTATGACCCAGACTGCCGGCGCGTTCACCGACGCATCACCGTGGTCGCCACGCGAGGCCGAGTTGCTGGCAGTGACTTTGCAACTGCTGCAAGAACACGGCTATGACGGGTTGACGGTGGACGCCGTGGTCAACACCGCCCGGGCCAGCAAGGCCACGGTGTACCGGCGCTGGCCGTCGAAAGCCGAACTGGTCCTGGCTGCGTTCACCGAGGGCGTCCGCCAAGTGGCCGTCCCGCCGAACACCGGCACCCTGCGCGGCGATCTGCTCAAGCTCGGCGAGATCTGTTGCCAGCAGTCACGCCAGCATGCCAGTACCATCCGTGCAGTGTTGGTCGAGGTGGCACGCCACCCCGCACTCAACGACGCCTTTCAGCACAATTTCATCGATCAGCGCAAAGCGTTGATGCAGCAGGTACTCCGCGAAGCCGTCGAGCGGGGTGAGATCGCGAAGGCCGCCATCACCGACGACCTGTGGGACCTATTGCCGGGATATCTGATCTTCCGGTCCCTCGTCCCGGACCATCCGCCAACCCGTAGCACGGTGGAAGCGCTCGTCGACAACTTCATCATCCCCGGCCTGACCCGGTGCGCCAGGTAAGAAGGCTGGGTGTCAACCCGGCCGTAAAGTGTACGGTCACGTCTCTTGTGCAGTACGGTCCAGTACCGTACTGTCATACCCATCGGTCGCGCGCGAGGTGCCGCATGCAGGTGGCCGAATCGCCCGAGCGTCGAAAGGTAAACGGGTGAACAGGTTTTCGGTTGCGCCCCTGGTCAAGCGAGGGTGGATGGCGTTAGTCGCGGTGATCGTCTTCGCAGCCGCGGCATTTGCCATCTACCGCCTGCACGGAATCTTCGGCTCACACAACGACGTATCCGCCAACAGCGGCCTCGCCAACCAGATCGTCCCGTTCAACCCCAAACACGTCGTGCTGGAAGTCTTCGGCGCGCCGGGGGCGGTGGCGACCATCAACTACCTTGATGTCAACGCGCAACCGCAGGAAGTCAAGAACGCGCCGTTGCCCTGGTCGTTCACGATCACCACGACCGAGCCCGCGGTATTGGGCAATGTCGTGGCGCAGGGCAATGGCGACACCATCGGCTGCCGCATCATCGTCAACGGCGAAGTAAAGGATCAGCGCACCGTCAACACACCGGACGCATACACCTTCTGCCTGGACAAGTCCGGATGACCAGCCCCCGACCGCCTCGTCTCCCGCACACCATCCGGCGGCTCTCGGTGCCGATCCTGGTGTTGTGGGTGGCCCTGGCCGCGGTAACGAATGCGCTTGTGCCGCAACTGGAAGACGTCGGCAAAGTCCATAACGTGGCGCTGAGCTCACCGGATGCGCCCGCGCTGAAGGCGACCAAGCGCATCGGCCAGGTGTTCCGCGAGTTCAACACCGACAGCTCGGCAATGGTGGTCCTGGAAGGTGACCAGCCGCTCGGCGCCGACGCCCACCGGTACTACGACACGCTGATCCGCAAGCTGGAGCAGGACCGCAAGCACGTCGAGCACGTGCAGGACTTCTGGGGCGACACCCTGACCGCGGCGGGATCGCAGAGCACGGACGGCAAGGCCGCGTATGTGCAGCTGAACCTGACCGGCAATCAAGGCTCGGCCCAGGCCAATGAGTCCGTCGACGCCGTTCGCGACATCATCGCGCGCACCCCGCCGCCGCCGGGAGTCAAGGCGTATGTCACCGGCGCTGCGCCGCTCATTGCGGATCAGTTCGAAGTGGGCAGTAAGGGCACCGCGAAAGTCACCACGATCACCGTCGGGGTGATCGCGGTGATGCTGCTGTTCGTCTACCGCTCCTTCATCACGATGATCCTGGTGTTGTTGACGGTTCTCATCGAGATGGCCGCGGCCCGGGGAATCGTCGCCTTTCTCGGAAACGCCGGGATCATCGGGCTGTCGACGTACTCGACGAACCTGCTGACGTTGCTGGTGATCGCGGCGGGCACGGACTACGCGATATTTGTCGTCGGCCGATATCAAGAAGCGCGCAGCTCCGGTGAGGACCGAGAAGCGGCGTTCTACAACATGTTTCGGGGGACAGCTCACATCGTCCTGGGTTCGGGCCTGACGGTGGCCGGCGCGGTGTTCTGTTTGAGCTTCACTCGGCTGCCGTATTTCCAAAGCCTCGGCATTCCCGCCGCGCTGGGCATTCTCGTTGCGCTCGCCGCCGCGCTGACCCTGGCTCCTGCGGTGTTGACCCTGGGCGCCGCCGTGGGCTGCTTCGAACCCAAACGCGCGATGAGAACGCGCGGCTGGCGGCGGATCGGCACCGGGATCGTCCGCTGGCCCGCCCCGATCCTTTCCGTGGCATGCGCGCTGGCCCTCATCGGCCTGCTTTCCCTCGCCGGATACAAGACGAGCTATGACACCCGGCCCTACATGCCCGCCAGTGCGCCGGCGAATGTCGGGTTCACCGCCGCCGAGCGGCACTTCTCCCGGGCCCGGCTGGAGCCGGAGCTGTTGATGATCGAAACCGATCACGACATGCGCAACCCCGCCGACATGCTCATCCTGGACCGGGTGGCCAAGGCGGTCTTCCACACGCCGGGCATTGCCCAGGTGCAGGCGATCACCAGGCCGCTGGGAACCCCGCTGGTGCACAGCTCACTGGCATTTCAGATCAGCGCGCAAAGCGCCGACCAGACCGAAAACCTTACCTACCAACGAGATCGCGCCAACGACTTGATGAAGCAGGCCGGCGAGCTCGCCAAGACGATCGACCTGCTGAAGCAGCAATACGCCCTGCAACAGGAGTTGGCGGCCACCACGCACAGTGAGGCCCAGAACTTCCGCGACACCATCGCCACGATCAACGATCTGCGGGACAAGATCGCCAATTTCGACGACTTCTTCAGGCCGATCCGAAGCTATTTCTACTGGGAAAGGCATTGCTACGACATCCCGGTCTGCTTTGCGCTGCGGTCCATCTTCGACGCGCTCGACGGCATCGACGCGCTCAGCCAGAAATTCGAAGACCTCACAGCCACCTTGGACCAACTCGATGCGCTGCAGCCGAAACTGGTGGCATTGATACCGCCGCAGATCGACAGTCAGCAGACCAATCGCGACCTGGTCATGGCGAACTACGCCACCCTGTCGGGCATCTACGCCCAGACCGCGTCCGCGATCGAGAACGCGACCGCGCTGGGCCGGGCATTCGACGTCGCCAAGAACGACGACACCTTCTATCTGCCGCCCGAGGTTTTCAACAACCCCGATTTCAAACGTGGTCTGAAGCTGTTCCTTTCGCCCGACGGCAAGGCCGCTCGCATGATCGTCACGCATGAAGGTGACCCCGCGACCCCGGAGGGCATCTCACACATCGAACCGATCAGGAAGGCCGCGCACGAAGCTGTCAAGGGCACCCCGATGGCGGACGCCAAGGTCTACATCGGCGGCACCGCGGCCACGTACAAGGACGTCCAGGACGGCGCCACGTGGGACCTGATGATCGCGGGAATCGCCGCGATCTCGCTGATCCTGCTGATCATGATGCTCATCACGCGAAGTCTGGTGGCGGCCCTGGTCATCGTCGGCACGGTGGCTCTGTCCCTTGGTGCGTCCTTCGGCTTGTCAGTCCTGGTGTGGCAGTATATCTTTGGCGTCCAACTGTATTGGGTGGTGCTAGCGCTGGCAGTGATCCTGCTGTTGGCCGTGGGATCCGACTACAACCTGCTGCTGATCTCCCGCTTCAAGGAGGAGATCGGCGCCGGACTCAAGACCGGCATCATCCGCGCGATGGCCGGCACGGGTTCGGTGGTGACATCGGCCGGACTGGTTTTCGCCATCACCATGTGCGCGTTCGTGTTCAGCGGCTTCGTGGTCCTGGGTCAGATCGGCACCACCATCGGCCTCGGCTTGTTGTTCGACACGCTGATCGTGCGTTCTTTCATGACACCGTCCATCGCGGCGTTGCTGGGCCGCTGGTTCTGGTGGCCGCAGCGGGTGCGGCCGCGTCCGGCCAGCACGATGCTGCGGCCGTACGGGCCGCGTCCGGCGGTTCGTCAACTGCTGCTCTGGGAGGACGACGACCCAGTGGTTGCCACCAAGTCGCCTGAACCAAATCGGGTTTAGTGGCGATCGCGAGCGCGGCGGAGAGGGGCGAAGCGGGTCGCCACCGTCGGGTTTAGTGGCGATCGCGAGCGCGGCGGAGCCGGGCGAAGTGGGTCGCCACCGTCGGCCTAGCGCAACATAGTCGCCACGATGCCGGCCAGGTAACCCAGGCGGGCCACCTCCGACGGCCGGAACTCCGGGCCCGGGCGTCCCAGCACCACTGCGGTGTGCGGATCGCCCAACGGCGCCGCGACCATCGTGATGTCCATGTCGCGCCAGGATTGCGGCACCCAGTCGGCGCCACCGTCGAGCGGGGCGGCACGCTCCATCGGCAGCCACGGCGCCGAATCCGCCCGAGTCTCCGGCGCACCCGGACTGCCCGCCAGCCGCTGCACTCCGGCCTCGGTGGCGCGCAACACCGTGCACCAGGCCACCCGCAGCACCCGCGGGGCCTCGTCGACCAGAACCTGCAGCCTCGATTCGTTGTCGCGGGCCGCGGCGACGTGGTCGAGGAGTTCCAGCTCGCGGTGGGCCTCGAGCAGACCGGTGTGCGGACGGACACTGTCGACCCGGACGCCGGGCAGCGACTCGGCGGCGGTAATCAGCGTGTCCGGCATGGCTCCCAACGGCAGCTCGATGACCAGGTCGTCGATCGCATAGCCGCCGCTGCGCTCCACCACGTCGAGCGACAGGATGTCGGCGCCCACCGAGCCGAGCGCCACAGCCAGCGAGCCCAAGCTGCCCGGGCGGTCGGCCAGCTCGATGCGCAGTAGGTAGGAAGGCACGGCCAACACTGTTGCACAGGGAGTGGCGTTCTGCCTGCCGAGCGTCACGCCAGCTTGACGGCGGGAGCCGAACGTCACGCCAGCGCGACGGACGCGGCGAGCTAGGCTTTTCGCTCGTGCCCAAGATCTCCCGCGACGAGGTGGCCCACCTGGCCCGGCTGGCCCGGCTGGCGTTGACCGATGCCGAGTTGGACAGCTTCGCCGGCCAACTGGACGCCATCCTGACCCACGTCAGCCAGATCCAGGCCGTCGACGTCTCTGGCGTCGAAGCGACCGACAACCCGCTCAAGGATGTCAATGTCACCCGCCCGGACGAGACGACGCCGTGCCTGACGCAAGAGCAGGCGCTGTCCCAGGCGCCCGAAGCCGCTGAAGGCCGCTTCGTCGTCCCCCAGATTCTGGGGGAAAGCCAGTGACGGACATCGTGCGGTCAGACGCCGCGACGCTGGCCGCCCGGATCGCCGCCAACGAGTTGTCGTCGGTGGAGATCACCCAGGCCTGCCTGGACCAGATCGCGGCGACCGATGACCGCTACCACGCCTTCCTGTACGTGGCCGCTGACGAGGCACTCAGTGCGGCGGCCGCCGTCGACAAGACGCTGGCTGCCGGCGAAGCTCTGCCGTCGGCGCTGGCCGGAGTACCGCTGGCGTTGAAGGACGTGTTCACCACCGTCGACATGCCGACCACCTGCGGCTCCAAGATCCTGCAGGGCTGGCGATCGCCCTACGACGCCACGCTGACCATCAAGCTGCGCGCGGCCGGGATCCCGATCCTGGGCAAGACGAACATGGACGAGTTCGCGATGGGTTCGTCGACCGAGAACTCCGCCTACGGCCCGACCCGCAACCCGTGGGACGTCGAGCGGGTCCCGGGCGGCTCCGGCGGGGGCAGTGCGGCGGCACTGGCCGCGTTCCAGGCGCCACTGGCCATCGGGTCCGACACCGGCGGTTCCATCCGTCAGCCGGCCGCGCTGACGGCGACGGTCGGCGTCAAGCCGACGTACGGCACTGTCTCCCGGTACGGACTGGTGGCCTGTGCCTCGTCGCTGGATCAGGGTGGCCCATGTGCGCGCACCGTGCTGGACACGGCGCTGCTGCATCAGGTGATCGCCGGGCACGACCCCCGCGACTCCACGTCGATCGCCGCCGAGGTACCCGATGTAGTCGGTGCCGCGAAGGCCGGTGCGACAGGTGACCTGAAGGGCGTCCGGGTCGGAGTGGTGCGTCAGCTGCACAGTGGCGAGGGCTACCAGCCTGGCGTGCTGGCGTCGTTCGAGGCCGCGGTCGAGCAGTTGCGGGCGCTCGGTGCAGAGGTCAGTGAAGTCGATTGCCCACATTTCGACTACGCGCTGGCCGCCTACTACCTGATCCTGCCGTCGGAGGTGTCGAGCAACCTGGCGCGCTTCGACGCTATGCGCTACGGGCTGCGCGTCGGCGACGACGGCACCCACAGCGCCGAAGAGGTGATGGCGTTGACCCGGGCGGCTGGCTTCGGGCCAGAAGTCAAGCGGCGCATCATGATTGGCGCCTACGCCTTGTCGGCGGGCTACTACGACGCCTATTACAACCAAGCTCAGAAGGTGCGGACGTTGATCGCCCGCGACCTCGACGAGGCCTACCGATCTGTAGACGTGCTGGTGTCGCCGGCGACGCCGACCACCGCCTTCCGGCTGGGCGAGAAGGTAGACGATCCGCTGGCGATGTACTTGTTCGACCTGTGCACCCTGCCGCTGAACCTGGCCGGCCATTGCGGCATGTCGGTGCCCTCCGGGCTGTCCCCTGACGACCAGCTGCCGGTGGGGCTGCAGATCATGGCTCCCGCGTTGGCCGACGACCGGCTCTACCGGGTGGGGGGGGGGGGGGCGGCCGCCCGGGGTCCGCTGCCCTCGGCCGTTTAGGGTTCGCGAGCAGACGCAAAATCCCCTCAAGCCATGCCGTTTAGGGGGATTTTGGGTGCTGTCGGTT